>NZ_FOAG01000007.1 GCF_900109455.1 Roseovarius azorensis
GCAATGCCGAGGCCGCAACAGACGCATCACGCGCGCTGAACGATTATCTGGTTGAATTCGCATTGGCCGTTGTGGCGCGTCAGGCAGCACGGTGAGCAGGAAGTCACCAGCTGCATCCACAGCGCTACGTCGACCAACGCCTATCGGCTGGCAAATCGCATGATTGCCACCGACCCGCGGACGCCCACGACGACGCCAATTCCAAAGCAGTAACCTGCTACGGCGATTTCAACATGCTGGACCCACATAGAGATTGTCAGCCCTCTGAGGCATGCGACAGGCGAGTAGACTATAGAACGGCTGTTGCACCATTTGGGTATTCAAGTCAGCGACGACACGGTCGCACGACACTTGTCGCGAGACGGTCAAGTATCTTTAACATCTCAATTTATTCGAGCACGTCTTGACCGCAAAGCCATCAACAGCAAGAAGCGGAATTGTATCCTACACCTGAACGGCCCAGATCAAGCGGCTGCGTCAGTGGGTTGAGCTAGCGTTGAGTTGAGATCACTAAGGATTAACGGCACAAGCGTCCACTTGAACCGCAAACCCACAATTCTGGCAGAACGAATAACACTGAGAACAAACCATCCAGATCCGGCGCTTGATCTATCAGAGCCGAGCAGCCTAACATCAAACGGCTTGGCCGCTGCCATTCATATAAAAATCAGTCAATCCATTCCAAATCATTTGACGATGGATACGCAGATTCGGAAATCCAGGCCGTAGCTGACCAACTGCAATCAAACATGTTCCATAAAATCCGAGATGGTTTGTGAGACTGGTAAAGTAAGGTAGCTCAGTAAAGGCACTATAATCGGAAACCTGTTCATCATGCGCCCAGACAACTTCACTGAGAACCTACATCTTCTGTGCAGCTATTCGAGGTCAATTTCCGATGTTTGCGAACGGCTAGCCATCAATCGTCAACAGTTTCATCGTTATCTTAACGGCCAGAGCCGACCTTCCAGGCGTAACATGCTGAAGATCTGTAATCATTTCGGTGTGGAGGAGCATGAAGTACTCATGGATCCCGGTAGTTTTCGTGACCTGATGGCAATCCGCAGGCCGCTTGAGCATGAGGCTGACCCATTTGGCGAATACGTCGCCAAACTTTACCGTATCAATCCCAACAATCTTAAGGCGATGACACCCTTCACAGGCTATTATCATTGCTATTATCGCCCAATTGAATTTCCTGGAAAAATCCAGTGTTCGCTTATGCGTATGCATCGTGAGCGTGGCTTCATCTACGTAAAGAACATCGAAAACTATGCTTCAGTTAAGCATCGAGCACGCAGGACGCTAAAGTATACTGGGATTGCGTTTCACACGGGAGAGCGGATTTTCGTACACGAACGTGAAGTTAACGCCGGCCAAATGATCTGGACCACACTACTCTATCCGGCACTGCGTGATCAGGCGTCAGTTCTAACGGGCCTTAGTCTGGGGATAAGCAGTTCCGCGGCGCGAGACATTGCGTGTTATCACGTTGTCTGGGAACCGCTTGGAGAACAAATCAATATCCGCGAAACTCTGAAATCGTCCGGTTTATTCGATGTGGACGATCCAGCCATTTCTGAAGAGATCAGACAAGCCACAGTTAACGTTAACAAGCCTGGTGACCATGGGTTTGTTGGACGATCTTGGTCTCATTTCTAGTAGAAAAGTTGTCGCACTCTGTCTCTATTTTAGATGCAAAACGCGACTTCTGCACTCTCAGTTTATCTGCAACACTTCGATCGCTGAAAACTTTTCTCGATTAACCATGCGGAAGTATGACGCCCGAGGCCTCATGAAAATGGACGCCAGGCTGTGCGGAGACTTCGATCAACAAGGAGATAAGTAATGAAAACAATTACTAAGTCGCGCGCGGCACTCTTGGCAGTTCTGGCGGCGCTACCCGCGTCAAACGCACTGGCCACAGACAGGACCACTCCTGTTGTAATACCCATCGTCAGCGATACTTCTACTGATGTGATCTCCAAAATCCTGGGGGAAACGCTCGCCAGTGCGGGCTATCGTGTTGAGTATGTTCAGGCCGACTATACTGCAAGCTTCTCAGGCATTCAGACAGGTGATTTGGAGTTCGCAGTCTGCTGGCAATCGACCATGGAACTTTGTGAAGGCTCGACGGAAAGTGGCAAGGCCGTGAATGCCGGCAAGACGGGTGTGAGTTCAGCTGAGGGTTGGTGGTACCCAGTGTCACTCAAGGAACACTGTCCCGGCCTTCCGGACTGGAAGGCGTTAACGCAACCCGCCTGCATCGATGCGCTTGCTACTGCCGAAACAGCACCCAAAGCTCGCTTCATCGAAGGACCCGCCGACTGGATTATGCCGGTAGAGGAAATGGCAAATGCATTTGGCATAAACGTGGAACCAATCGCATCGGGTAGCGCTGCCGCGCTGGTCGCGACCATTTCAACTTCCGCTCAGCGTGGCGAGCCAGTGATTGGTTGGGGATATACTCCGCATTGGTACTTCATGAGCGACGAGGGCGAATTTGTGGCGTTCCCCGAATACACTGAGGAATGTGTGAGCGATGCCTCGTGGGGAGTGAACCCTGACGCCACGCACGATTGCAACGTACAGGTCGGTTCACTCTGGATTTTCGCAAATTCCGAGTTTCTCAGCGAAGAGCCTGAAGCCAAGGCGATCATAGACAGGTTTGAGCTGACCGATGCACAAGCTGCCAGCGTCCTGAAAAGCATAGACGTAGATGGCGCATCACTCGATGCAGCGGTTGATACCTGGATGTCCGAGAACAAAGCTACTTGGGAAAGTTGGATCAACTAGTTCTCGCTTCCCAAGGCCATTGGAGGTCTGGTCGCAGGAGCGACCAGACCGATCTTGCCACATGTCGGCGCCCATCAAGCAACAGGATTAATTGAACGGATGACGCCGCACCCATCGACTACGGATCGCGAAGCGCTGATCGAATGCTGTTCGGTCTGGAAACTCTATGGTGACAGGGCCGAAGCCCTTGCTGCGAGATATGGCCAGAACATTTCAACTGAAATTCTGAAAGAGACCGGAACGATATCCGCCGCGCGCGACGTGACCTTTGACGTGCGCAAAGGTGAGATTTTCGTCATCATGGGCCTCTCTGGTTCGGGAAAGTCCACGATTCTTCGCTGTATGACGGGACTAATAGAGCCGACACTCGGCTCACTCAAGGTAGCCGGGACGGATCTCAAGACCGCGTCATACGAGGAAATGATAGAGATCAGGCGTCACAAGATGGGCATGGTCTTTCAGGACTTTGCTCTATTGCCGCACCTGACAGTCCTGGACAACATCGCGTTTCCGCTGCGCGTTCAGGGCATTTCCAAGACGCTACGCCATTCCAAGGCACGGGAGATGATGGATCTGGTTGGCCTGTCAGGACGAGGAAATCATTGGCCGCATGAGTTGTCTGGCGGGCAACAACAACGTGTGGGCATCGCACGCAGTCTTATGACCGAACCTGAGATCTGGTTCTTAGATGAGCCGTTTTCGGCGCTCGACCCCATTATCCGGACGGAGATGCAGAATGAATTCCTCCGGCTTCAAAACCTACTGCAAAAGTCAATTGTCTTTGTAACCCACGATTTCGACGAAGCCGTGCGCCTTGCCGATCGGATCGCTATTATGGAAGGGGGCTGCGTCGTTCAAATCGGCACGCCCGAAGAACTTATCACGCGGCCTGCAACTCCGTATGTTACCGAATTCACAAAGAACATCCCACGCAGCAAAGTGGTGCGTGTTCGTACGGTCATGGGGCCAGCAAACAAAGGCTTGTTGATCGAACCGGTCTCAGCGGACGCGCTCGTTGGCGACATTGCCCAAAGGGTTCTCAGCTATCGCGATCCAGTACCGGTGACCGATGAAGATGGCCAGATTATTGGAACAATAGACGCGCCTAAAGTTGCCGCAGTGCTTATGAACAAGGAGGCGGAAACGTGACCGATGTTGCCGCACAAAATCGTTTGCGCCAGAGCTCCCAGAGTACGAACGCACTTATTCTATCAATGTCGATTCTATTCGCCGCGCTGGTCTGGCTGTTAACAGATCACGGAAACTGGCTGCGCTATTACCCAGAAAATTGGGAATGGAACATCGCCAGCAAAATTACGCAAGCGATAAAGTATCTGGTTAATGACGCTGCCATCAATGGGATCACACTTTCTGAAGTGACGCGCAGCTTTGCAGATGTGTTGGAAATCCCGATGCTCGCTTTGCAGGGCATACTTTCAGAGGGATTTACCTTCTACCACGCAAACGGCGAAATTACCTTCATCCCATCAATGCCCTGGCCGGCTGTCGTTTTTGGACTGACCGTATTCGCTTGGTGGGCAGGAGGCCGACGCGTCGCAGCAGTCTCGTTCATAACGCTAACCTACTTTCTGATATTCGACCTTTGGGAGCCAGCGATGCTGACACTCTCATCGGTGGTGATTGCCGTTCTAGTCAGTTTCGTTCTGGGACTGCTATTGGGCGTCTGGGGCTATCGTAGCGCACGCGCAAATGCCGTACTTGTCCCTGTCTATGATGTTATGCAGACCATTCCGACATTTTCATATCTCGTCCCAGTGTTGCTACTTTTCGGTTTCAATCCCGTGGCCGCAATGATTGCGACGGTGATTTACGCGATGCCCCCAATGGCGCGTGTCACGACCCTCGCGTTGCAACGGGTACCGACCAATATCAGCGATTTCGGCACCATGGGTGGCTGCAACCGTCGACAGAAAATGTGGCTCGTCATGGTACCCGCCGCGCGGCAAAACCTACTCATAGGACTCAACCAGGTCATAATGCTCACATTTGCAATGGTGATTATCGCGTCGGTCATCGGTGCGGGCGGCTTGGGAGGGAAGGTCTATCAAGGACTCAAATCACTAAAGATTGGTGACGCAGTTGAGGCGGGAATAGCTATCACACTATTGGCAATCGCTCTCGATCAAATTTCACGGGCAATTGCTGTGCGGCGACCGAACCATGTGCACGGTAACGCGAAATCGTTCTGGGAGCGGCATGTACTTGTTGCGGCAACGCTAGTGTTCACTCTGGCAGCATGTTTTTTGACTTGGGTCTTTCCCGCGCTACAGACCTATCCTGACCGGCTTACTATCTCAACCGGCAGCTTTTGGAACGACGGCATCCTATGGATCAGCGACACATTCTACCCTCAGATCAAAGCCGTACGCGAAACGCTAATCGGATATGTTATGCGACCAGTCAAAACCTTTCTATTGAGCGTGCCGTGGACAGGTTTCGTTGCAGTCGTTTCAGCAGTCTCCTTCATAATAGGAGGGACGCGGCTGGCGCTGATGAGCCTGGGGTTGCTATGTTTCATAGCCATAACGGGCTACTGGGAAGGAGCAATGGTCTCCTTGTACCTTGTGGGGTTATCCGTGATTGTCACGTTGATACTCGCGCTTCCAATCGGTGTTTGGGCGGGACTGAACGACACGGCTGACCGCATTGTGACGCCCGTCATCGACACGCTGCAAACCATGCCAAGCTTCGTCTACCTGATACCTGTCGTGATGCTTGTGGGCGTGGGCGAATTTGCCGGGCTTATTGCTATCGTAGCATATTCCTTACCGCCAGGCATACGATACGCAAAGCAGGGTATTCGCAATATTGCGGCTTCAAGCGTTGAAGTCGCGGACATGTCTGGCTGCACCGCGCGGCAAAAGCTATGGCATGTCCAGCTGCCTCTTGCTCTCCCGGATTTCATGCTTGGCATCAATCAAACTATCATGTTTGCCTTCAGCATGTTGGTAATTACTGCGCTCGTCGGCACTCGCGGACTTGAGCACGACACGCTCGTTGCCATTTCAAAAGTACAACCAGGTGAGGGGATCATCGCGGGTCTTGGTATCGCATTCCTTTCGATAATCACAGACCGCTTGATCGGGCAAGCAGGTCGAAACATGCAGCACCGCGTGAAGCGGAACATCCGATGAATCGGCCAGAACTGACGTTTGCCACCGAAGATCCACTTTGCCGGCTAAATGCCCACGAAGCACTTGATCTGTTCCGTTCGGGCAGTTTGTCCCCTGTCGAGCTGTTGAGCGCTCAGATTGCTCGCGCAAACGAGGTCGAACCTGTTATCAACGCCTTCACAGAAACATTCTTTGACACCGCAATGGAAGCAGCAAGGCTTGCAGAGCAACGCTATCTCGCGCGCGTCGACGATCTGCGACCGCTTGAAGGCCTGGGAGTCACAATCAAGGATGTGCTTGACCAAAAAGGGGCACACACCACCTACGGGAGCATCGTATATCGCGACAACCTAGCGACGCGCGACCATCCGGTAGTCACACGCATTCGAAATGCAGGTGGAATAATCCATGCCCGAACCACAACGTCTGAGCTGGCTTTCGGCTGGATCACCGCAACGCGGTTATGGGGTGTGACGCGCAACCCCTGGAACCCAGACTTGACACCAGGAGGTTCATCCGGCGGCGCCGCTGCGAGCCTCGCTGCAGGTACAAGTACGCTCGCGATCGGGGCGGACAGCGCCGGTTCCATCCGAGTGCCAGCCGCCTTATGCGGTGTCGTAGGTTACAAACCACCAACCGGCAGGATTCCTGATCCTGTTGAAGGACAAGATCCCTACAACGTTATTGGACCGCTAGCGCGAAACGTTCGTGATTGCGCTTTGCTCCAGAACGTCATTAGTGGCATGCATCCATCCGACATTGGCTCATTAAGTGAACGTGTGGAGTTACCTTTAGTCAATCCTGGCGTCGCGGGCCTGAGGCTAGCTTTTTCAACAGGATTGGGTAAAACAGCACCAACATCCAGTATCCTGGCCGTGATCCAGGCAACGATCAAGCAAATGCGGAGCGTCGGTATTGTCGTTGAAGAACCAGATATCGACTGGCCCAGCAATGTGATCGACGACGCCAAAGCTTACGCTATCGGCTTGGTTGCGACCAAGCTTGGTAATATGCTCGATAAACACGGGATGGATGTATGCGATTACATCACATGGATTGGAGATACTGCCCGTAACTGTGATGTTTCCGTGTTTTCCAGAGCAATCGAAACCAAGAGCCAATTGTATTCGAAGTTATCGGACGTGATCTACAAGTTTGATGCGCTGATTTGCCCTGTCGTCCTTACCAATCGCGTCGGTGCTGAACAAAGGCCCTGGACACGCATGACAATCAACGGTGTTGAGCTCGACAGTGACTACGACTGGGTTGCTACGCCGCATTTCAACATGTTGGGCCAATTGCCTGCCCTATCTGTGCCGATAGGACTTGACGACAATGGCCTCCCGGTTGGGCTCCAGGTGGTATCACGGCCTTTCGATGACAGGCGTGCCTTTAGGGTGGCTTTGGCGATAGAGAGCGTTGTCCAATCCGCTATGTAATGATTGTCCCCACCTGTTCCCTGGTCTTGACCCCTGAAACTGGTCCGTTCTGATGGCGAATTTTCGGGCACACTTCGGAAGCGAGAGGAGTGTCCAGATGCCGAAGAAACGATTCACCGACGAGCAGATTGCGTTCGCGCTGAGGCAGGCGGAGGCCGGCACGACCGTCGGCGAGATCTGCCGCAAGATGGGCGTGGCGGAAGCCACGTTCTACCGATGGAAGAAGGTCTACGCCGGGATGGGCGTGTCCGAGATCAGACGTCTGAAGCAGCTCGAGGACGAGAACACGAAGCTGAAGCGCCTGGTTGCCGATCTGACGCTGGACAAGACCATGCTGCAGGACGCCCTGCGAAAAAAGTGGTGAAGCCCGTCTGTCGCCGCGAAGTCATCCGTCATTACCAGGAGGTTTTCGCGTTGTCGGAACGTCGGACGTGCCGGGCCATGGGCTTTGGGCGGGCTTCCCACAGATATCGGTCTCGGCGGGATCCCGCCGTGGAGCTCCGAATGCGGATCAAGGAACTGGCGGAAGCGCGGGTGCGTTACGGTTACCGGCGGCTGCACGTCCTGCTCCAGCGGGAGGGCTGGCACGTGAACCACAAGCGTACCTACCGGCTCTACAGCGAGGAAGGCCTTTCGATCCGAACGCGGAACCCCAGGCGCCGGCGCGCGTGCCGCTATCGGTCGGGACGCTCCGAGGCCGATGCCCTGAACGATGTCTGGGCCATGGACTTTATGTCGGACAAGCTCTTCGACGGCCGGCCGTTCCGGATCCTGACCATCGTGGACTGCCATACGAGAGAGGCTCTCGCGACCGTTGCGAGGACGAACTTCCGGGCCTACCAGGTTGTCGAGGAACTCGACCGGATCGCCCGGAGCCGGGGCAAACCGCGGAGCATACGGGTCGACAATGGGCCCGAGTTTGCCGGGCGGCTGCTCGACCAGTGGGCCTACCTGAACAAGGTCGAGCTCGACTTCTCCCGCCCCGGAAAGCCCACGGACAATGCCTTCATCGAGGCGTTCAACAGCCGGTTGCGTCAGGAATGCCTGAACACTTCATGGTTCCTTTCGATGGCTGATGCCCGCCACCGCATCAATGACTGGAGGATCGACTACAACGAAGAACGGCCGCACTCGGCGCTCGGAAACTTGACACCGAGCGCCTTTGCGGCCCAACTGAAACCAGCCCGAAAGGTCGCATGAAGCCCGGACCAAAGACGGGGTGAAGTCCACCCGTGATAATACTATCCCAGTTGGTGGACCACTTCAGTGGGGGCACTCCATGTTGGCATGCCCCAGCGTGCCCTGGTCAGCTGCCAATCGCCCTCGCCACGCCGGATGATCGGTGCGGCATGGTCGGGATATATACCCGCCATCGGTGGCAGGTTGCCTGTCGCATCCTCGAACGCCTCATCCTCCTCGATCATGTCGTCAAAGACATGCCGCATCGCGTCCTGGCTCTTGGTCTGGGAATAGAGGTTGCACATCGGATCACCCGGGAATCAGGAAGAGAGGCAAGAACATTCGCGGAACATCTGGTTTGAGTAAAGCCCCCATTATAATCGGGTGGTCACTGGTACTGCGCTGCGCTATGGGATCTGCTCCAGCGGGTCGACCCGCATGTGCCGCCCTGTCGTCTGCCGCCCTGTCGTCGGATCAAATGCCCTCGTGACCCATCCCTTATAAAGCAAGTTCGAACATTGAAGTCATTCTGACGGCGATCAACACTGAATGATCAAGGCGATCATTGGAGCAGCTACAGTGAATTTACACTTTGTCCTGCACAGCGTGAGTTCGCTCGCAGTTGGATTTTGAGGTCGCGGCGAATGGCAATAATGACGAGCTACACTGCGGCATCCAAGGCGCTAGCGACCGGCGAGATAGGGGCCCGACAAGGACTCTTCAGGCACCTTCGCTGCAGATTACCGGTAAGTTTGGTCTGCTATTACGCCCCCAGTCATAAACGACTCCATCTGGACGCCAAGCTTGCGCCACAATGGGTTTCCAGCTGCCTTTGACCGGCATGCTTGCGGGCAGATAACGGTACCGTGCAATACCGCCCACGGTCACCTGGGACTGCGTTAAAACTAGCCCTGATCATTGCCGCGGACCGGAATACGGGCCAAACCGTCGAAATCGATCTCGCGCTTCTCCGCGTCATTGAGATCAGGCGCGCAGCCTGAGACCCTTTGCGGGCCGTCCTCCCACCGCACGGCCAGCACGCCTGTATTCCAACGATACACCCACCCCACAACTTTGCACCCGTCTGCTCCGACCAGTCGCGCAACCGCGATGCCTTCAACCTCATCTTCGTTCACTGTTTACCAACTTTCCCCTATTGTGTTGTAACTCGTCTCGGCTTGGGGTTTCGGAAGGACGGCTATCACCTCGCGATAGGAATCGCAGACAGGTCAGTGGCTGAGATTTGCCCGCAAATCAGAACGCGGGTAGACCCTTGTCGCCGATCAATTATCTTGTTCAAATCCTGTGGTCGGGCTCCGTGGCGGCCGCGACGATCGCCAGAACCTCCGACGCGTCAAAACCGATGGCGCGGGCCAGGACAACCAGTTCGACGACGTCGATCCGGCGCTGGCCGCTTTCAATACGCGCCACGAGGGATTGGTGGCAATTGAGCTTAGCCGCCAAGTCCTCCTGACCAAGGCCTGCCTTGGTCCGGGCGTCGACCAACGCCCGGCAGAGTGCCACCTGTCCTTTGCTTCTGATTGTCTTTGCCACGCGTCACATACCTTTCGTGACGTCGCTAGCGGATAAAATCTGTTATCTAAAAAGTGGATACATGAGGGCGGTATCAGTGTCGTCTTTCCAAGGGCGATAAGTCCAATGCACCCTGAGTGACCCATCAATCCCCCAACAATTGCAGGAAACGGCCATAGTCTTCGCTGACCTCACGCGCTTCCTCGAACGCACGGGCGCGCTCCTCGTCGAGGCAACGGAAGTAGCACTGGATATCCTGGATGTAATCTTCGAAGTCGCCACGGATCAGGTCGGCGTAATTCAGTACCGCCGGCGAATCGCTTGGGAGGAAGGGACGGGCCGGTGCGAGACAGGACGCCGCGAAACCCGGCCCGGGGACACAGGCCAGAAGGGCCAGAGCTTGCAATCGGAGCAGGCCTGTCAACCTTGGGTTTCTCAAACCTGTTATCTCCTTGATCGTGGGCATTGGCCGTGCCTAGTGTTTGCGTGACCAAACTACAGCCAAAGCACGATATTACATCTTGCGGTTGATAGTATACTATCGTAACTCTGGGCATCAAGTAGGAATGCCTTGGGTTGCGTCTTTGGAGAAAGCGTGAGCCGGGCCATGAACTGGGACATCGAAGCACCAAATGTGGTTACGGAAGCCAGGTTCCGCGAGCTCGTGGAAAGCGGCTATCGCGCTGAAATCCTGTGCCAGGAATCGGCACACAAGAAGGGCCCGAGCTATTACGGGGTCTGGGTCATGCGCGTTGTCTCGGACGAGGGCGTGGAAAAGCTCCTGGTCACCGCCCGCACACGGACCACGTATAACGATATCAAGATCCGCGAGTTCAAGACGATCACCGGCGTGGTGTCCTTCTTCATTGGCCTTGGTTTTGCGCATGTCGACCTGCCGCTTGAGGCGGGGACAAGCCGTACGCACAAACTTGCGCCGTCAGACAAAGCCCCATCAGACAAGGGCGCTGACACCTAGCCTCGTCTGTCTCTGGCTGGTGGCCGCGCCAGCCTCCGCGCAAATGGTCCTGGTCATGGAGAGCGACGGCTCTCTGACCCCATCCCGGTCTCAGAACAGTTTTGCCCGGAACTACAATGACGGCATTGGTCAGGGTTCGGCCTCCGATGGGATCGCGATCTTCGGTGAGGTAGAGGCCGAGCAAGAGGGCGTCCAAGTCGCGGCCCTTGCCCGCCCGACTCCCCTGCCCCGCGCCGATGTCCTCTCCGGGATTCAGACCACGGCCTTGCGCTATGCCGGCCATCCCGGCCTGCGTCGCGCGGGGCTTTCCGTGACGGATTGGCTGGCTCTCTATCGGGCCAATATCGAGGTTGAGAGCGCCTACCGGCAGGATGCGATTTCAAGTGCAGGTGCCATTGGCCTGGGTCAATTGATGCCAGCGACGGCGCGTGATCTGGGCGTCGACCCGCGTGATCCGCTGCAGAACCTCGACGGCTCGGCCCGCTACCTCGCGATGATGCTGGAGCGCTTCGGCGATCCGCGCCTGGCGCTGGCGGCCTACAACGCCGGTCCCGACGCCGTGCGCCAACACGGTGGCATTCCCCCTTACCGAGAAACCCAGAACCACGTGGCCCGCGTCATGGCTGTCGTGGCCCGATTGGAAGGATCAAATTCATGAAACAGATTTCAAACCTCTTTGTCGCCTCACTGGCGCTATTCCTGCTCATTGCCGAGCCCGCCCTTGCCCAAAGCATCGATCTCTCCCCGATCCAAAGCTTGTTGCAGGGCATTGTCGATGCGCTGACCGGCCCGCTCGGCGTCGTAATCGCCACACTCGCGGTCCTCGGCGTCTTCCTGAGCTGGTTCTTCAACATCATCGATCTGCGCCAGGCGCTCTGGGTCCTGGTGGGCATCGCCGGTGTCGCCGCCGCCCCGACTATCGTCGCCGCCGTTTTCAGCGCCCCTTGAGAGGCAGGTTCCTTGGCCGATCGATCTCCCCTCTTCCTGGGTCTCGTGCGCCCGCCCAAGCTTCTGGGCCTGCCCATCATGTATGCGATGGTCTGGCTCTTCGGTTCGGTGCTCTTGTTCGTCTGGGTCCAGCACATCGCGGTGCTGGCTGTCGCGGCCCTGCTCTATCCGGTGCTGTGGAAGGCCGCAGATTGGGACCCGCGCTTCATCGACGTGATGATGACAGCCCTGCAGGAGACACCGCCCACGCGCAACAGGTCCATCCATGGCGGGGACAGCTATGCCCCGTGATGACGCCCGTGATGATGCGCTCGATGCCCGCACAATGACGCCGGACTGGTATGCGCGCGAGACCCGCCTCGCGCATATGCTGCCCTATGTGAGCCTCGTTGACGACCAGACCGTGCGGACCCGGGTGAACGAACTCTTCCGCTGCATCCGGCTCGAGGGGATCAACAGCTACACGACCGACGATGCCTATCTCGACAAACTGACGGCGCTATTTGCCCGCATCGTCGCGCAGCTCGGGCCGGAATTCAGCTATTACGTCCACAAGGTCTCCAAGGTCATCAAACCGGATCTCGACCCGATCCGTGAGGACAGCTTCGCAGGCGAGGTGGACCGGCGCTGGCGCGCAAAACTCGAGACCAGCGGGCTGCGCGACAAGACGCTGACGCTCACCGTCATTCACCGCCCACCCCCGAAAAGCCTCCTGCCGTTCCTCAGCCACAGCGCGCCGGACCGGCTGAGAGAGGAGACCCGCAAACGCCTGCAGCGCCTGGGCGAGGCCGTGAACGTCTTTCTCTCCGGGCTCGCCGAACTCAAACCGCGCCTCCTATCGGCCGCTACGGGAGAATTGGTCGGGTTTCTGGGGGCCCTCAACATGGGCACCGAGCTGCCGCTCTACCCAGCCAACACCTACGGCTTTCTGTCCGTCAACGTCGCCAATACCCGCGTGACGTTTCACGGCGACCATTTCGAGCTTTCCGAGGGCGTCGTGGGCCATCGCTACGGCAAGAGTTTCACCATCGGGGAATATTCCGAAGGCACCTCCTGCACCATGTTCGACATGCTGAGCCTGCCAGTCGACATGATCGTCACGCATTCCTTCACGCCGATCAATTCGAACCTTATGGCGGGCCGCATCAAGCGGCAAAAGCGCCAGATGCAGGCCAGCCAGGACGCAGCCCTCTCGCTCCTGGAAGCCCTCGACATCGCCGCCGATGATCTCGAGGCCAAGCGCCAAAGCTTCGGCGAGCATCACATGGTCGTGACGCTCTTTTGCGACACGCTCGAAGAGCTGCAGACCCTCAGCGCCGAGATCGTGAACGCCGCCGCAACCGAAGGCGTGAAGATGATTGGCGAGCGGGTCGCGGCCAAGGCGCATTACCTCAGCCAGCACCCCGGCAACCAGCCCAAGCGCGTGCGCGCCAGCGCCGTCACCAATCGCAACTTCGCGGATTTTGCGGCCTTTCACCGGACACAGCTCGGCAAACCCGCCGCGAAAACCCCATGGGGCCGGGTCGTCACTTATTTGCCCACGCCGGAGCAGAGCGCCTACCGGTTTTCCTACCACGAGCAGGGCAGCCCGGACAAAGAACCGACCAGCGGGCATACCCTGATCATGGGTCGGCCCGGGTCGGGCAAATCGGTGCTGTCCGCCTTTCTGATGACGCAAGCCCGTCGCGCAGGCGCGCGGATCTTCGTCTTCGATTACCGTCTTGGTATGGAGATGGCGGTCCGCGCCAATGGCGGGCGCTACGCTTCCCTGAACGCCGGTCAGCCCACGGGCCTCAACCCGCTCTGGACCGAGACCGATGCGCGCGGCACCGCCTGGCTCTCGGACTGGCTTGCCACCCTGCTCTACCGCGCCGACAAGCCGCTCACTCCTGCCCAGACCAATCGCATCCAGGAAGTCGTGCGCCAGAACGCGCAGGCCACAAACCCGGCCCTGCGGAACTGGCGGGATTTCGCATCGCTTTTTGTGTCCACCGATGATGGCGGCGATCTGCACCAGCGCCTGCTCGAATGGTCTGAGGACGGCCGCTATGGCTGGATCTTCGGGCAGAGCCTCGAGGACACGTTCTCGCTCAAAGGCGATGTGGTGGGCTTCGATCTGACCGGCATTCTCGACAGCGAGGCCGACAAGGAGCGGATGGCGGTTCTCTCCTATCTTTTCCGCCGGGTCGAGCGCGAGATCGAGGACCGCCGCCCCACCATCATCGTGATCGACGAGGCCTGGAAGGCCCTCGATAACGCGTATTTCGCCGAGCGGCTGTCGAACTGGCTGGTGACCGCGCGCAAGCAGAACACCGTCGCGGTGATGATGACGCAATATGCAAGCCAGCTTGAGCGCACCCGGACCGGCAAGACCATCGTCGAAGCCGTTCCGACGCAGATCCTGCTCCCCAATATCCGCGCGCAGCCTGCGGATTACGCCATGCTGAACCTCACGGAGAAGGAGCTCGACGTCCTTCTCAACACGGGCAGCAACAGCCGCTTGGCGCTGATCCGCGACGATCAGGGCTCGATCGTGGTCGATGCCGATCTCAGTGCTCTCGGGCCCAATCTCACCATCCTCGGCGGCATGGAGAAAGGCGAGGCGTTCGTCGGCGCCGATTACCGCGACCGCCCGGACTTCTGGAGACTCTCATGATTCGCATTTTGTTGCTTCTCACCGCGCTCGGCGCTTTGGCCTCCTGCGCCCAGTATCAGGAACCGCAGGCCAATTGCTTCACGTTCTTGGCCTCGACAACACCCATTGCTCCGGATTGCACTTTCACACCCCTTGGCACCCCGGAGGGCGACATTGAAGTCTAGCCTGCCTCATATCCTGGCACTTTGCCTGCTGCCCGGTCTCGCCTTGTCTCAAGGCGTGCCGACCAATGACAGTGGGCTGACCGCGCGTGACATCGTCGAGACCGGCGATCGCGAGGCAGACTTGGCTGTTCAGGCCGACAAGCTTGCAGTGCGCGAACTCATCGCCGAGATCGAACGGGAGCAGCTGGAAACCCTCCGACGCATCCTCGATGCCCAGACCAGCTTCGGCGGTCAGGGCCTGCCCGCCATGGTCTCGGGGCTGGAAAGCGGCAGCGGCGATCCCGACCGCGCCGTGGAAGCCGTCTATGGCAATGCCGACATCGATCCCAATCCCGGCGGTGCGCAGATCTTCGGGGATGCGGCGGAAAACATCGAGCAGCTCATCATCCGCGTGGCCCAGGAGACCAGCGGCTTTGCGGGTGTTGGCCGCGCGGGCCTTTCACCGATTCAATGGCGCGCCCTTCTGCAGGCCCTCATCTGGCAGGAAAGCCGCTTCACCATCGGCGCCCGCTCGCCGGTCGGTGCCTTTGGCCTTACCCAGATCATGCCAGGCACGGCCAGCGATCTGGGCATTAACCCGGAATACTATGACAGCCCTTACCTGCAGGTGCATGGCGGCGCGCGCTATCTCGCGACCCAGCTCAACACATTCGATGGCAATATCATCAACGCGCTCGCGGCCTATAACGCCGGACCAGGCCGGGTTTTCGAGTATGGCGGCGTGCCACCCTTCCGCGAGACCCAGCACTACGTGTCGGTCATCCCTGAACGCTATAACCTCTATCTGAGCCGTATCGGCGGGATCGACGCGCTTGGCACGATCGACCCCGCGCTTCTGGCCAATGCCAACCTCTCAATCACGGGTCATGGCGCGGCCTTCTATGGCAACAACTCACCCGCCGCGATCAGGCAAGCCGCCCTGCGTATTGCGGATATCGTCGAACGGATTTCCGAAACCGAGGACGTGCAGGAGAGCATCGCACTCAACACCTATGCCCGCGCCGAACTCGTGCGCCTCGTGGCTGCCCGCGTCCGGCTGCAGGCCGCCCGCACGCGCGTGCTCTCCGCCGAAGAGCTGGCCCAGGCCAGCGCCCGCATGGCCGAAGGCGCGTTCATGGATTTTACGATCAGGGAGATTGAATGATGGGACATCTGCTCTTGAGGACAGCTTTGGCCACGACACTTGGCGTTGGCTTGCAGTTCAGCGCCCTACCCCCTGCCGCAGCACAAGGTGTACCGGTCGTCGACACCCAGAACATCGCGCAAAACATCCAGCAGCTGCGGCAGATGATCGAAGACGAGATCCTGCAAAACGAGCAGCTGACGCAGCTCCGCGAACAGCTTGCCACACTCACGGATCAACTCGCGGAGCTGCAAAGAACCTATGAAGCGCTCACCCGACTTGCCGAGCTTCCCGAAATCATCCGGACGGAAATGGAAGACGAGTTGAACGGTCTGCTCGACCAGGAGTTCGGGGACATCCTCGCCACGATTGAGGCGATCAAGACTGGGGATTTCTCGGGCCTCTCGGGCTCCGGCGCAGGCGAAATCGAAACCCAGATGGACCGGGTGCTGGCAGACCTCGGCTTTGACGAGGACACCCTCTCGGAAATGGCCACCAGCGGCAATCCCGGGGCCAACCGTGTGGCCACGCAGGCAACAACCGGCGCACTCGTCTCAGCCGCCGCCCAGAACAGCTATGAGGATGCCGGCCAATCGCTCGAGCGGGTCGACCGCCTTGTCGGGCTCATCGACGATATGGACGAACTCAAAGAAAGCATCGATCTCAACACGCGCGTGACAGCGGAGCTCGCAATTGCGCTGGTCGCCATGTGGCAGCTCGAAGCCATCCAGACCGTGGGCGATGGCGCAGGCGGCGTGATCGATGCCGCCACCATCGCCGAAGAGCAGCGCTTCATGGATTTCACCTTGCCGGACCTGCGGGCCGAGTAATCGCGGGGGCATGAATGGTGGCGACTGAACAAGAAATCATCGAGGAAGAACTGGTCTACGGTGCCCTGCGCCGCGAACGGCTCTGGCAACGCCTTGGCCTGATGGGCCTTGTCTTCGGTATCATCGGCTGTCTGAGTGCCGCGGCTGTCTCGATCCTCGATGTCGACCCGCCCCCCGTCGTTGTCCCCTATGATCCCGCCACCGGCTTTGCACTCCCCGAAGCCTCGGTGGGCGCCTCCTCGGTGACCGCCAACCAGGCGATCATCGAGGCGGAGGTGTTCCGCTATGTGGCCGACCGGGAGGTCTATAACCAGCTCGACAACGATCTGCGCATCCGCAGCGTCCTGCGCCGCTCGGACGGGGCCGCCGAGAGCGGGCTGCGCCAGATCTGGAACAGCGCCAACGAGAATTACCCACCGACGGTCTATGGCCCAAATGCCCGGCTCGACGTGGAAATCCTCAGCATCAACCGGATCGGAACCAACCGCGCGACGGTCCGCCTGCGCAAGCGCCTGACGTCCATTAACGGCACCCAGACCGGCCTCTTCACTGCGACGCTTCTCTTCGAGTTCCGCCCGGAGACCCGCCGCTCCATCGATGAGGTCTGGACCAATCCATTCGGCTTCACCGTCCTCGAATATTCCATCCGCTCCGACAGATTGGAGAATTAGTTTGCTTAGGAAGGCCCTCGTAACAATTGTGCTTGTGCTGCTGCCCGGCCTCGCCTTCGCCGAGGCCATCCCGCGCGGTGGCCCCAATGACAACCGGGTGCGATTGGCCACTTTTCAAGAAGGTCAGGTCTATCGCCTCAACGTCTCGCTCACCCATGTGACCACCGTCGAGTTCGGCGAAGGTGAAAGCATCCGTTCGATCATCGCTGGCGACACGGAGGGCTTCGAGATCGACGGCGTGCCCGGCGGTCAGGCCTTCGCGATCAAGCCCGTCGCGCGTGGCGTCCATACCAATGTGACCGTCTATACCAACCGCCGCAGCTATTACTTCAACGTCCAGGAGGTCCGCAGCCCAACCTTCTACGTGGTGCAGTTCCGCTATCCGGAGGACAATGCGCGCCCGACCCGGGCCATCGCGTCCCAAGCGCCGAACTACAATTACGGGGCCAGCGCTCGGACCGAGTTCACCCCTACCCGTGTCTGGGATGACGGGACGTTTACGTATTTCGAATTTCCGCGAAACGCGCCGGTGCCGGCGATCTTCCGCTACACGAATGGCCGCGAACGGACAGTCAACACGCAAGCCACCGAAGATGGCGTGATCCGGGTCTCGGGGGTTAACAGGCAGTGGGTCCTGCGGATCGGTGACGAGGTGGTCTGTATCGAGGCCACACCACCTGCGGGGGTGGGCTCATGAGCGATACCGAGAACACTGAGCTGGAAAAGCGCCTCGCCGCCCTGGAGAAAGGCAGTGCCCGCGCCCCCATAGCGGCGCAGCGCCGGTCGCCCCTTCTCGCGCTGATCGTGGTCCTCGTCATCGGCGCAGGTGGTGCCCTGCTTTATCTCCTCTCACAGCCCGACGAAGAGGAAGCCTTGCCGACGGCTACCCCGGACGTCTTCCAAAACGAGGGGGACGGCTTTGGCGCCATCGAGACCTTGGCCCCGCCCGAGCCCGAGGTTGTGTTCGTCGGACCAGACCCCGTCGAGCCCAACGCGGAGCTTCTGGCGCAGATCACCGCCCTGCAGGCCCAGATCGAGGAGTTGCGCAACGCCCCTGAACCGGTCGTCGAGGAAGACACCGCCGCCGCAGAGGCGATCGACGCGCTGACCGCTCAGATCGCTGCGCTGCAAGCCGCCTCGGAAGCCGCACAGCAACGGTTCCAGGACGAACTGACGGCCCGGGATCGCAACTTTGAGCAATTACGCATGGATCTGGAACTGGCCCAACTCGAGGCCAGCCGGCCCCAACCCGCCCCAGCGGGCCCTACGGAGGATGAGCTGCGCGCGCGCGAAGAAGAGCGACTGCGCCGCGAGGAAGAAGCCCGGCGCATGGCCGAGCTGGAGCGCCGCGCAGCGGAAGAACGCGCCTTCCAGGAGCGGCGCATCGCCTCGCCCACCATCGCGTTTGGCGGCACGTCCGGAGCGAATGAAACGGCTCTGACCGAACGCACTTTTGGTGAGGTGACGGATTTCGTGCTGAACGGGGCGCTGCCCTCGACGGTGACGCAGGCCGAGGTGATCGCCAATCCCTCCAACACCATCATCCAGGGCACCATGATCCAGGCCGTCATGGAAACTGCCCTTGACAGCTCCCTGCCCGGCCAGACCCGTGCCGTGGTTTCCGAGGATGTCTACAGCGTCGATGGCGCGCGCCTCTTGATCCCCCGCGGATCCCGCCTCATCGGGCGCTACCGCGCCGGCGTCGATATCGCGCAGCGCCGCGTCACGATTGCCTGGGACCGGATCATCCTGCCCGCGGGCCAGACCGTCCAGATCAGCTCCTTCGGAGGTGATGAACTGGGCCGTTCTGGCGTCACCGGCCTCATAGACACGCGCTTTGCCGAGCGTTTCGGGTCGGCCGCCCTGATCTCGCTGATTTCCGCCGCACCCAGTGCCGCCGCATCCGAGGTCCAGGATGAGACTGCCGCCGACGTTCTCGAAGACGTGGGCGATGATCTGGCAGATGCGACGGACAGCGTCATCGGCGACTATCTCTCAATCGGCCCCGTCATCTATGTCGACCAGGGCGTCCGCGTCACGGTCATGGTCGACCGCGATCTGGAGATATTCTGAGCCCATGTCGCTGAGCTATCTCGAAACCTCGCTCGACCGGATCGACGCCGCCGCCCGCGGCGATGTCATCGAGATCTGCATCAACCCAGACGGAACCTGCTGGGGCGAATTCCAGGGCGATCACTTCATGCGCGCGCTGGACCAGAGGCTTACGGGCGTTCAGGTCAGGGACCTCGGCAACCAGATCGCCTCCTCGGCCAATACCACGATGAGCAAGGACCGCCCCATCGTCTCGGTCTCGATCACCTACAAGGGGCGCCCGATCCGCGCACAGGTCATCACCCCGCCCGCCGTGCTCTCGGCCATGTCGATCAGCCTGCGGTTCTTCTCGAGCCTGCCACTCGAGGGCATCGCACTCGATTTCCTCTACGGAAAAGAGCGCAAGCTCGAAGACCTGCGCGTCGAAAAAAAGCGCGCCTTGCGCGCCGTGGTGGCCGCGGGTTTGATCGATGACGCGCTCGCCTTCTGCGTCGAGAACAAACTCAACATGATCGTCTCGGGCGGCACCTCCACCGGCAAGACCGTGGCCGCGCGCAAGATCCTATCTCACGTGCCATCCGAGGAACGCATCGTGACCATCGAAGAAGCCGCCGAGCTGCTGCCGACCCAGCCAAATGCAGTGACCCTCATCGCCAATCGCGACGCGGAATTCCAGACCGCCGATGTGCTTCTCACCGCCACGCTGCGCATGCGCCCCGACCGGATCATCCTGGGCGAAGTGCGCGGCAAGGAGGCCATGACCTTTCTGGAAGCCATCAACACCGGCCACGGCGGGTCCATGACCACGCTGCATGCCGAAACACCGCAACTGGCCGTGCAGCGGCTTGCGATCGCAGCACTGAAAACCGAGATCCCGATAACCTATGCCGACATGATCCAGTACATCGAGAATTCCATCGACGTGATCATCCAGGTCGGTCGCCATGACGGCAAACGCGGCATCACCGAATTCTACCTCCCCGGCGCAATTGAGATTGGAACTTCCCCATGAAGACTTTTGAATATGATATCTTGTTCTTTCAGGTGAAAAAACAAAAGGACTACGACGCGATGCGAAACGCCTTGAATGAGCGCGGCGCGGACGGGTGGGAAGTCATCACCGCCGAGGCGGGTGACTACGGCTACATCACGTTCTTGAAGCGTGAAACTGTTGGGACAAAGGCAGCATCAGAATGATGCGAGCCATTGCAGTTGGAGGCCTGCTCGTCGTTCTCGGCACAACCGCTGTCGTCGCTGAACGGAACCTGATCCCAACGCTCGACAATCAGCCAGATGTCTGTCCCGACCAGCCTACAGAGCCACAGTGGATGCAAGACATCGACGTGCGCGAGTCCCACAAACGGCTCCTGATCCAACAAATCTATCGTGCGCACAGCATGCAACGGATCGTTGAAGCCCAAAGCTGTGAATGTCCGACGCGGTATCCATCCTGGGAGGAAGCGGAAGGCGTCTTCGTCGAGCATTTCGCCGCATCTGAATACTGGGACATCGTGGAAGCGACGTCAGAATACCGACGGCAGGCAAATGAGCTGCGACGCGAAGCCATGCCATTCTGCGAAGCCGCTGGAAACTGGTAGGGTTCCATGAGTGTCGTCACTTACTTCGTGGAAACGGCTGAAGGCTATCTCAATACCGCTGCCGAGACGCAATTTGGCGCAGTCGCCGCAACAGTCGGAACGATGCTCGTCCTCAGCACCACGCTCGTTGTCATTCTGGTTTTCATCAACACGATCTACCAGTATCGTGCCATGGACGGGCGCACGGCGTTTTGGCTCGCCGTGAAGATCGGACTGATAGGCGCATTTGCAACCAACTGGGTACAGTTCAACATCCTTGCTACGGCGATCCTGAACGGGATCGACAGCATTGCCGGATCGCTCGTGGCCTCTGTCGGTGGCGGGTCACCCGGCCCATCCGGCACCTTTGCAGAGGAGTTTGATGATCTGATCGCGGCACTCGGGGACTATCTGAATGCCGCGGGGTCTGAACTGAACTGGATGGCCGGTGCCCTGTTGGACACCCTTGGGGTTTTGTTACTCTCGATCCTCGGTGGTTTGGCGGCGTTCATCGTCGTCGCGTCACGGCTGATGATCGCTCTGTTGATCGGGATTGCACCGGTCATGATCTTCCTGACCCTCTTTGAAGTGACCAAGGATTATTTCGCGCGCTGGCTTTCGGCGCTGATTTCCTTCGCAATGTACCCGATCGTTGTTGCCGGCGTGTTCGCGACCATCACGGGCGTCTCGCGTGCGCTTCTTGCTGAGTTGGGCGATCCGGAAGGGGCCTCCAACATCGGCGCGCTCATTCCGTTCTTCATGATGGTGCTGATGGCAAAGGGATTCATCATAGCAACGCCATTCCTTGTTCGGGCGATCTCTGGAAACATCATGATGCCAGCGCTCTCAGCCGGGTTCGGAGGCAGCTATGCCTTTGCCCGAGGGCTCGCAGGCAGCCAACAAGTCTACAACCGGTACGCCATCGGAGGTGCGACTGGCGCGGAATATGCAGCCCTGCGCGCGCGACAATTCTTTGGTGTGCAAGCGTTGCCAAGTCGACCCAATACTGCAGGCGGACCAACCGCTGCTCCTCCCGGCGACGGGACCGGCACAGGAGCCCGAATGATGGCACAGCTTTCCAGACTAGGTCGGCTCGGAAGGCGGTAAAGCGACACCGACAAAATCCTGCCAAAACCATAAAGGTTTTGCCGGGGGTTTTTGTCCTAGCTAAGCGGTTGATCCTAGGTAGCGTGGGGCGTTTGGCCAAAAACGGCTCTTTTTGCGCGTCTTTTCTACACCTTCCTAAGCCCTTGGAATCATTAGCGCTAAAACCGCGCGAAAAGGTGCGGCATAATCTTCGGCATGAAGATCGACTATGCCCGCGTATCCACGGATGAACAGAACCTAAGCCTGCAAAGAGCCGCGCTGGAAGGCGCGGGCTGTAACCAGGTGTTTGAAGACCACGGCATATCGGGCGGGCAAGCGCGCCGCCCCGGGCTCTCTGAGGCGCTAGACGCGCTTTCTGAGGGGGGATGTGCTGGTCGTCTGGAAGCTCGACCGGCTGGGCGTTCCCTACTCCACCCGGTTAGCCTGCTCGATGATCTCGGCAAGCGCGGTGTCGGCTTCGCCTCGATCACCGAAAGCATCGACACGACAACGGCCGGCGGGCGGGCGGGCGTTGAAGAATTAGCGAGTAACATTTTCAAGCAAGACACCTCGCTTGTCAGTTGGCCGGAAAAGCCCGTATCCTCCACTTTGGGCCGTATCGACATGCTGGTACAAGTCTAGGTACTCATTGCCGTAGTTGTTACCTTGGTTGTCTTGCGTTGGAATAATCACGACGCGATCAACGCCTTTTACACCATCAGCATAACCGATCTCCCACGGACACCATCGGCTGGCCGCCGAGTTGGCTGTGGCAAGATAAAGCATCCAATCTAATTGCTCTATCCTGCGCTTGATCTTGTTGGCTGTCTCCCGGCTGGGTCGAGAAGGCATGGATAGGTCTTCCCAGTCTATGTAAACTTCCCAACCGTGCTCTTGCAGAAAGGCCTGGACACCCTTTGCGATCTCAGCATCACGGTGACTGTGTGAAAGAAAAGCCGTCTGACGCCCCGCCTTGCGCGCTTCTTCAACGATTCGATCCGATTTCCGGATCGGTGCACGGGTGGCATAATTTCTTATAGTTGACTGCCTAATCATCACTAATTCCCAGTTTTCTGCGCTGCATGACGAACCCAAGTCGCAAAATTCTGTCGGCCACTATTGGCAACGTAGCAATATGTACGAGCGCAAGAGCTAAGCGAGACGACATTGGTTGAAACCGGCTTGCGCCATGCGGAAGGAAGGGTCACAGCCAGCGTGTAGTCGCTATACTGAACCCACTTTCCATTCTTCTTCTCGGCCAAGAGAATCCGACCGTCGCTTGTACGGTAGGTCCCCATATAGTCCAATGGATTCGGCCCCTGACGTGCTGTAAATCCAGCCTGGTTCTTTACACTATGGATTCGGACAACCATCAGGCCGTTCCCCTTTACGATGCTACGGGCAATCTCGTAGCGCACCCACCGGCGATTATACGTCTCAGAACCAGCCAGTACACAGGTAACGGAAGTGTTCTTCATACCCTCGCGAATGAGGTTCTTAAGCGAATCTGGCCCTGTCCTCTGGGACCGTTCCCAGATACTCCCATCAAAGAAGCCCTCCGCAACACGTTGCTGCTCATGCTGATAGCGCCACGAGTTCCGAACCTGGTTCACGCGCCAGATATCGTTCTGGTAATGAAACGAGAAGAATACACGCCTTTTTTGGATGGAGACTCCTGTCGAACTCAACAAACCTGTCAACTATCCCTCCGCCGCGATCAAAAATGAAATGAATGCCAACGCCAGAAATATAGCGAGGTAGAAGCAGCTTACGGACCATGAAATCGCGATCTTGAGGACAGCCCACGGCCTATCCATGAACGGGGACGCATCAAGGTCATAGGGCTCGATTTCCTCCCCTTTCCGAACTCGGTTGAAAAGGCTTCGGTAGGCGCGTTCGTATCGAAGATATTGTGCATCCATTAGCCAGAATATCAGGATCGGCAGAACGGCAGCTACCGCGTAGAATGGGGACGGTTTGTCGGCATAAGCCATGATGGCTACGGCAGCACTGCCAAAGGTTGCGGAGAGCGCCTTGAGCGTGAACGAGTTTGATCCCATCCGGGAAATGACGCCCTGCAACATTGTCAGGTGAGCGATACGGATACTCTCGTTTCTATCTTCTTCACTCATTGAACCGGTTTATCAATTCTTGCAATGGCATCAGGATTCCCTGACGGTCGTCTTCGGGTTCCGCTTGGACGCAGCCCCGGTCACAAAACGCCCGGTCTTGGCACTACGTGCCGAACCGGTCGAACCGCCGCCGGTCTTTTCGAAAACCGTTGTGTCGGGGCTGCGCTTCCCATGGCCGCTGGTTACGTAGCGGCCACTGATCGCGCTGCGATAGTGACCGCCACCTGATTTCTTCGCCATACTTCTAGTCCCTCTGCAATGGGTTTAGCTGGTGTGACAGGCAGGCGAGCAATGCGCGCAGCCATTCACTCGGCTATAGTAACTCCGCGCGGCTCGCACCGCACTGGCGCAGGTGCTGTGTTCGCCAAGCGGCTGCCGATTGTGCGGGGCTGCGGGAGTCGGGCAATCATTTTCCTTGTGAACTTCATGATCGCCATTAGCCTGAGCCTGTTTGTTCACGTAGTAGCGTGCCATATTTGCCTTTCCTTCTATATCCTGCGCCAGATTCTAGAGCTTTCACGAGATATAGCATATCTCCGGATGGCACAAAAGAAGAACATTAGTCAGGCCGAATAAACCCATCTAGCCGGGCGGCTAAATCGTGGCGGAATTACCGCCGCGTCTCGCATTCCCAGATCGTCAGCACCTTCCATCCCCGGCTTTCAAGCTCTGCCTGGTTTACGGCGTCCCGCTCCTGGTTCCGGCTGAGCTTTGGTTGCCAGTAGTCGAGTCTGGATTTCGGAGCATGGGCCAGCTTGCAGGCCGGATCGCCGTGCTGGTGCCAAAAGCATCCGTTCACGAAGGTCACTTTGCGACGCGGGCCGAACACAAGATCAGGTTTGGCGGGCAGGTCTTTCCGGTGGAGCCGGTAGCGGTAGCCCATGCTATGCACGAGCTGCCGGACGATCATTTCCGGCTTCATACCCTTTGAGCAGATCGCGCGCATGTTGGCGCTGCGCTGCTCCGCGTCCAAGCGGTCAGCCATTACCGGGAGAGTGCGGCCGCGATCTTCTTGCAGAACTCGGCACGCGAAGGTGCCGATTTGTAGAGCACGGCGTTCTGTAGATTGGAATGATGGGTGCCTTCTACCTTGTCGAGCACCGGTTTATAGCCCCCTGCCCCGTTATCCTCGAACCGGTAAGACATGAAGATGATATTCACATTCTGCGAGGAGATATCCGCCGTCCGCATGAAATCAGCGTCATTGCAGACGTAGTTATAAACCTCGTCCTGGATCACTGCGACAATCTTGGTGCCCCAATGGTGGTGATAGTAGCCTTTGCTGATTAGCTGGTTGATGTACCGCTTGTAGACATTCTTCCAGTTGAAGCCGTAGCTTTTCTTGGTGTCGAGCATCTGACCGGCCAAAATCGCATCGTAGGCGTCCCGGACGCTGCCGGTAATGTCGATCGCTTGCAACTCGACAGAAAGAAACTGCCCAATATTCTTGCCGTCCGCCGTATCGGCAATCACAAAATCGACGTTGCCAAAGTCTTTCATCTGGACTTCGCGGGCGATCCGGGGGTTGACCGGCTTTTGTCCTGGCCATGCGTGCTGAACAACTTCTTGCAGAAAGTCGATCTCGTAAAAGCGCTTCGGGCATACACAAACGGGTGCTCCGTCACGTTTTTTGAGTGTGCAGACGGGATAAGGGTATTCCGAGGCAGTGCTACGCTTGGTGCAGGTTTGTCCGATATAGGGGCATTGGTAGTTTTTCGATGCTGGATCGAAGCCTATCCTCGCCGGTTCCCCAAGAATTTCTGCTATGCTGTTTGTTGGATCAATGCTCAAAACCTGCCCCCTTTTGCCGCTATTCTGCTGCGGCGATAGGGGTAGCGTACACAAATTCCTCAGCGGCTTGAATACAATGACCGATCCGGCGTCCTAGAAGCGGCGGCACGGCGTTTCCGACCTGCACATATTGCTCCGTGCGCGATCCCTCAAATTTGAACCAGTCCGGGAAGGACTGGATGCGTGCGGCTTCGCGCACGGTGATAACACGGTCCTGCTCAGGGTGGATATATGCGCCCCAATGCAAATCGCATTTGGTGAGGACCGTGCAGGACAGACCGTCCCAGGTCATGCGGCCGTAGCGTTTTGTATGATCGCACCGGCGGGCTTTCTTCATCCCGGCAGGCAAGAGATCGTAAGGCACGTCGCGCCAGCTCCCGCCTGCGGGGATGTGCTTCATACGTTCGATGTTGATCGGCGCAAGACGCGGTGCGGAATGGTTGAGCACGGCGTTAGAGCCACCGCGCAGCATTTCCTGATATTCTCCGGCTGTTTCGCAGGCATAGGGCTGGATGCCCTTATCTTCGCCATTCTTGAGGGCCGGAAGGTCGCCAATGGCGTCCCGGATCGTTGTAAAGGGCTTCAATCCCTCGCCGTGTGTTTTTTCCGGCCACACGATGGGGATTCCTTCGCGGTTGCCGATAAAGACAACGCGGCGGCGTTCTTGCGGTACGCCGTAGTCCTCGGCGCGTAAAACCTTGTGCTCCACGTGATAACCGAGTTGTTTGAAGCCTCTTAGGATCGCTTGCACGGCTTCGCCATCACCGGCCGAAGTGATGCCGGTCACGTTTTCCATCACAACCCAGCGGGGGTTTAGTCCTTCGACGAGTCGTAAATACTCGCGGAAAAGCTGGCTCCGCTCGTCGTGCATACCCCGCTGATGGTTATAGACGCTGAATGCCTGACACGGTGGCCCGCCAACCAGGCAATCCAGTTCGCCCTTTCTTAGACCCGCCGCCTTTAAGAGCGCTCCGGCGCTGATGTCTTGCACGGGACCGGGCAGAAACTTGGCTTCCCGGTGGGTTGCCTCGAAGGTTCGACCGGCGGCTTCGTCGAAGTCGTTTCCTGCGAGAACATGGAAACCCGCCTGACGCAGCCCTTCAGTTAGGCCGCCTGCGCCGCAAAAGAGGTCAATCGCTGTATAGGTTTTATCCATGTCGTCCTCCGGCAGCCCGCCCAAGCCCAAGGGGAAGCTGTAGCTCTTCGTTTTCGTGCCGTTCGAGGAAGTCAATTATCGCCTTCCGGGTGATCCAGGACAGTGAAACGTCATGCCGCTCAGCAAGAGCGGAAAGCGCTGCATGGTCGGAGTCCGACAGTGATACTGTGATCCTCTGTCCCTTCTTTGCACCGCTCATGGTATACGTTCTCTTAATGTTCTAGTCTAGCACGAAAGAAACCTCGGGCAATATGCATATTGCATCACTTCACTGCACTATGCAAACCCTTGATGCAAAGACAGGGCTCTAAGCTGTGCGCCGATGGTTTGCTCAATATACCCCTGTATGTGTCTTAAACCCCTGAGAGGGGTCGAATCGCTGATCCGAGTGGGTCAGTAATCCCCTTGCCGTCCCGGATCCTACAGCGTATGGCGCTGATCTGCTTTCGGAGCCGTCACTCGCCTGGACCCGTTAAAGGCTGGAAGGGTTCCCGGTGCAAAAGGGAGTCCGCAACCTGACAAACAGAACACCCGCCTGAGGACAGGCTGGTTCGGCGTCCTCCGGGACGGAGGCAGATCGATCTCGCGTAAAGCGGTCGAAGTGACGCAAACCGCATCAATCTCGTGAATGACACTCCAGACGATCAGTCCCGGACGCCATCGTGAAGCGGCACTGCCCGACCTCGGAGAGAACCACTACCCCGGCGGACAACAGAACCATGCCGTTGACAAAACCGCGATCAGAGAACTGCTTCCCGCCGGCGTTGCAGAAAATCATGCCCGCCACCCTACTGCGTGAACAGCTTTTCGCCATTCCCTTCTCGCAGCATCGCTTCCATATCGTCCAAGCCATCGACAGCGGAGCGCAACTGCGCCTCATCGCCTTCGCCCGCTGCCTCGGCATCTGCATTCTGGCCCCCAAAATCCATCTCTATCTGTCGCTGCTCCTCAGCGATAACGGCTTGAACAGCCGGCGCGGTCTTTCTTGGGGCGACGTCAGTTTGCTCTAACGTTTGACTGCCAACATCTTGGCGTGCGGTTTCCACATCGGCTTCTGTTCCCCCTGGCCCATCCGACCGCGGAGTCATCGGCATGGCGCGCATACTCAGCGGCAGATTGCCCTGCGACCCCCCTCCCCCCGGCTTCGGAAACGGCAACTCGCCTGATTGCGCCGCGTGGATCGCCTTGAACAGCCGATCGTCAAAATATTGGATCCGCTTCGCGCGGACCGGCATCTGGGCATCGATGACCATGACGATCTCGTCGAGCGGTAGGCGGCGCGCCTCATCCTCGGGCAGGAGAGAACTTTCTTCGGTCCGGGTGGATTGGCTGCGGCCCTCGAAGGGGTTCTTGCCGATGGACTGGGATCGCGTGATGACGGTCTTCGTGGTCTTGCCAACCGCCTTGCTCAGCTCTTCGACGGTTTTTTCATCCGAAGGCGTCAGGTAGAGCTTCACACCGGCATTGCCTTGCAGGGCGCGGCGGGTGTTCTCGCCGTAGATTTCATCGAGGGCGGGGATGGTTTGGGTGACCACGGCGAGGTGACCACGATAGGTGCGCAGTGTCTCGATGCTTTCGACCACGATGGGCATTTTGCCGAGGCGATTGAACTCGTCGAGCATGATCATCACTGGCCACGGCTCGTCTGGCCCGGGATCCTTTTCCTGCATGGCGGAGAGGAGATCGGAAAAGAAGAGCCGGATCAGTGGTGCCAATGGTTTCACCATCAGCGGCTGGACCACGAGGTAGACCGAAAAGGGTTTCTTGCGGATCGTTCGGAAATCAAAGTCCGACACCGCCGTCGCCTCATCGATGGCCGGGTTCTGCCATTGATCGAGCCCCGAGGTCATCAGGAGCGAGACGTAGGAGGTCAGCGTATCGTTGTTGGTGGAGGCCAGCCGCGTGAAGATCAGCTTGGCCGCCCGGTTGTCGACCTCGTGGCCCCGCGCGAAATACTCCTTTTGCTTGTTCCCGCCCGAGGCCGCGATGCGGTAGATCTCGCCCAAGGTCGGGCGCTTGCGCTGGAAGGCCAAAAGCCCCGCCGCCACGAAGAGATCGATGCCGCCCTTGAGGAGGCCCTGCACCCGGTCATTGTCGCTCTGCAAAAAGAGCGTCGCCAGGAGCTGCAATTCCATCTGCTGGCGCGCGGGATCTTTCAGCTCAAAGATGCGCAGGAGCGGGTTGTAGCGATGCGTGCGCTTGCCCTCCCAATCGGTGGGGGCAAAGCGATAGACATTGTCGCCTTGGGCTGCGCGATGCCGGGCCGTGGCCTCAAAGCACTCGCCCTTCACATCGAGCGTCACGGCGGAGCCTTGCCAGGTCAGCAGGTTCGGAATGACGAAGCCCGTGGTCTTGCCGCGGCCCGTGGGCGCCACGATCAGCGCATGGGGGAAGACCTTGGAGCAGATGTAATTGGCGCGGGAGCCCGGCGGCCCCAGCTTGCCGAGGATGAACCCGGTCCCGGGCGCCCCGAAGAAGCCATTGGCCTTCATCTCGCGCGCGGTCTGCCAATGGGTCTGGCCAAAGCGTGTCAGAGCCGATCCCGAGAGGGCGAGGCTCAGCATCATGCCGGCGGCGGCAAAGCTGCCGATGATCAGGTGAATAAGTTGCGCGTCCTCCGGGCGGCGATCCAGGATCGCCAGATAATTCTGCGCGATGTAGGCAAAGTCGATCTCGGCCCCGAAGCCGAGATCCTGGTAGGTCAGCACCGCCGAGGCGATGGTATAGCCCATGGCCCCGGTCACCAGCGTTACCAGAAAGACCCCTGTGGCGATCCGCGCTTTTCCCATGGAGGCGCTCAATGGACCTGACCCCGCTCGGTCTCGCCATCCACGTCTGTCGCGCGGTGTTTTTCATATTCGGTGTCGGCAAGATCATCGACCACCTGGCGCAAGGCCTCCGTATTGGCCGTCGCTGCATCCGATTGCAGGTAGACCTTGGCGACATAGAGCCGGTCGAGGCGGTCCTCGAGAACCTTGTCCAGCGCATCGGCATCGCCAGATGTGAGCCGGTCGAGTTGGCGAACGTCCAGCACCCGCGCGATCTCGCCACGGAAGGCGTCCCGCTCCGCCTCGGTCTCGAAGGGCGCGGAGAACTCCCCGGCCCGCTCATGGTCCAGAACACGCGCAATCTCGTCTGCGAGGCGGTCGGCACGGTCAGACTGCGGCGCAGTTTCATCGCGGGCCGCGAGGATGTCGTCGCGCGCGGCAACCCCAAGCCCCTCGCGCATCTCGGTTTCGCGGCGGACCTGATTGATGACCTCCGTGTCGCGTATCTCGACGACGGCGGCATAGGTCGCGCCGAGCCCGCGGGCGAGGTGGGACGGCATGTCCGGATAGCGCTCCCTGAATTCATCCGTGACAGCATCTGCAACGGACGTGCGGACGTCGCGTCCCTCCATGATGCGGTCGACCTCGCGGGTGATCTCGCTGGCGCGGGCCGCATCAGTGATGGTCTCCCCATAGGGTTCAGACCGGTCGATCACATCGCTTGGGCGTGCAAGCAGGTCCGGGTGTGCTTCGAGATACGTGCGCTGCTCCGTCTCGATCCGGCGCTCCGCCCTGGAGACAACCTCCCAGTCCCGGTCCTCGATCTGCTGCGCGGTCAGGCCCTCTGCGCGCATCTCCTGACGGATTGTCCCTTCCATCGCCCGCACCGCGCCCTCATGATAGTGGAACCGCTCGCTGACCGCTTCCACGACGCCATCCCGGCGCAGCACGTTCTCCCGTTCCAGAAGCGTGCCGAATTCGACATGCACATCGTTGAGAATGTCGCGCGCCTGTTCCAGATCGGCGCGGCGCTCGAGGTTCAGATCGCGCGCCTCGGCCACCTTGGAGAGATCATCGGCGATCCATTGATGCTCGAGCGCTGCATTTGACGCCCCAGTCTCGATCCGGGCCACCACTTCCGATGTGCTGATCCCGGTGCCCCGCAGGGCCGCGTCAATGCGCGATCTCAGGTCGGGCTCGGCCAGTCGCTCGCGCTGGCTGGCGTCAATATTGGCTTCGGAATAGATCCCGCCCTCCGAGGGGGTTTCTGACAGCGTGGATGATCGCAATCCGAGAGGCCGCATGTGCTGGACCTGCGTCTGGATCTCGATGAGGCGTTTTTCCAGCGCCGGACGTTCCGCGTCAGACTTCTCTGCGATCATGCCCTGCACCCGCGCGAGCTTCTCCGCATAGAGGCTTCTCAGATCCTCGAAACTCTGATCCTCGGCCATATACACATCTCCTGTTCGGTCCACCTGTCCGCCATGCGCCAGCACCTCGCCCGCGCGGAAGAGTGCCGCGGCGATGTCTTCCCGGGCCTCCCGGGAGGCCTCTGCGGCAAGCGAATGGTAGACGGTTCTGGTGTTGGCGATCTCCGCCAGCGTCCGGGTCAGGTCGGCCCCCACACGTTCCCGCTCGCGGGGCGCGCGCCCCTCTTCTTTCGCCGCGTAAACCTCGCGGGTAGGGGCTGGGTAATGCACAACGCCGCGATCCACCCGGCGCGTGGCCTCCAGGCGCACGCCGTACTTTTCCGCCTCCTCGACCATGGCGAGGCGGAAGTCGTCATAGTTGAAGCGATGGTTGCGCCCCAAGAAGAAGAACTCGCCTTCTTGCGAGCGGCGGTTCAGCACCAGATGCGCATGGGGGTGATCGCGGTCCTCATGCACCGCGATGATGTAGTCGAAATGCCCCTCATCAGTCTGGAAGAACCGCTCGGCCACATCCGTCGCGATGTCGCGCACGTCCTCGCCGCGCGTGCCGATGGGGAAGGACATGAGCATATGGGTGGTCTGGCCCAGCTTGGGCTTGAAGCCCGCATCCCAGCGCTTGGCAAAGCGCTCGGTCAGGTCCTTGATGTCACCCGCCTCAAGCTTGGACTTGCCATCCAGGAACCCGCTACTGTCCACGATATGGGTGGATTTGGTGGTGAGGTAATCGAGCTGGTTTGCGAGCTGCGATTTGGTATGCGTGCCGCCGCCCCGGATCGCCTTGAAGACCGCCGGCCGATGCCCTGCTGCCGCGCGCATCAGCTGTTTCTGCTTTGCCACATGCAGCCCCTGCATCGAGCCCCGGACGCGGCTCCAGCCGTCCCGGAAGACCTCGCCCGTGACAGCATGGACGGCATCATTCAGCCGCATGGGCAAACTCCCTCAACGCGGCCGTGGCCTCCAGCTGCATCGCGTCTCGACGGCGGCGCAGGAGCAGATCGATCTCGTCTGCAGAATCCAGAATGAACCTCGCCAGCCCGCGCATCTGCGCAAGACGCAGTTCCGTGAACTCGGCACTCGTGCCTCCCACGGCCCCCTGCCCCATCCGGTTTGCCCGCGTCATCTGCTTAGCGATCTGCGCGACCCCATTGCCAACCTCGTGCAGAGAGGCGCGGTAGCGCGCCATCTCTGCTGCCATCTGCGCGTCCGGAACGAACACCCCGCCTGCGGCCTGAATGAGCCGCCGCAGCCCCTCGGCCCGGCTCTCGATCCCGGCCTCGGCCAGCACCTCGTCGAGCGCCGCAAGCTCCGCAGCCGTGACCTTCACACTGACCGCGGCGACCGGGATCGCGGCATCCACCTGGCGCTCGACATCGGCTTTGAGCGTGTACTGGATCGACCGCGGCGACACGCCGAACCGCTCCGCAAGGGCCGATGTGGTCACACCTTCCGCAGCCTTGCGAACGATCTCCATACGGTCCGCATCTGAGAGACGTTTTGAGCGCGGCATGCGAAGAAAGACCCCCTATTTCCTGCCACCTTCCACCAAGGCTGCCCCTACCTTACGATAATATACCTAACTGTCAATTATATACTTACGTTGCATTCAGTCTCAGGCAGCCTTGGTGTCCGCTTCACGCCGCGGCCCGCAGGGACGCGGCTCTGCCGCCCTCACCACCGGGCAACCAACCTGCCCTAGGGGTCCCGTCCGCCAGCCCGCCCGAGGGTCTGGCCGAACGCCAAGTGTTCGGACGGAACCGCGGGCGGGCGCAAACTCCACCGATAGGGCGGACAGGCAGGGTCAAGGAGGGCCAGATTTGGGCCCCCAAATCTCTGCCGCAAAAACCGAGAGGCCCTGGCCGATAGGTTTTTGTGGATGGCCCCCTTGAGGCTGACTGGCCGGTCTGTCGCGGCCTGGTCATTCCGGGCGGAGTGCGACCGTTGAACGCGCAGGGACCGGCATCCCTGGAACAGGGATCGGGCCGCCCCAAGATCGTCCCGGGGCGGCCCATCTTCGTCGGAGGATTTAGTCCTGGGGATCTTTCGCGCTCGGTGGGAACATCACCAGCTCCGAGACCGCGACCGGGAAGTCGAGCTTGAGGCTGAAGAACTCCGATCCATCCCCGTTGCGGGTGTTGCGGAACATCGCGCCCACGCGCTGAAAACGGGTGCGCTCCTGGCCATCGGTTTCGGTGAACTTGACGGGGACGGTGGCGACGTAGTGATTGGTCATTTGGGTTACTCCTTTTTGCGATGGGGATCACCCGGCACGGGGGCAAGAGGCCCGGTCGCAAGCGCAAATGCGGAGGGTCCGCGGCCCCGCCGTGGAAGCCGTATTTGTACTTGCCGGAGCGTCAGCGGAGGGCACGCACGGGCCGACCCCGTGCGATCCACATCTATGAGCAAAAAGGAGAGACCCAAATTTGTGCCACCACTTTGAAGCCGCCATCGAACCCGTCGATCGTGATCGAAGATGGCTAGGTTCGTTCTGATCCAATGCATCTGGATATCGATCCGTCACGCTCACCATGTGGCAGGTCAGCGTTCCGCCGCGCGCGAAGGTTCGTCGTCTGGGTCGGTTGGGCGCGTCTGCTATCGGCACCAGGGTTGAGGGCGTGGGGGACAGCTGGTGCGTCCACATCGGTACGGCACGGCCAGACCTTCAGCAATGAGCGTGCTGCCGACGTCCCGACCGTCAACGAACAACGAGCCGCAGAACCGCCCGAAGTTGCACTGATCCGTACCCTCCGTCCCGGGCCGGCAGGAACAGGCCACGCGCTCAAACTCAATTGATGTCGCACCCCGCACCAATTGACCTAGACGCGCAGTCGCGCGCTCCCCGACCTCACGCTCTGCAGTGCAGGCGGGTCTCCATGTCTCAGGCGCGTTAAATCCAACGAGACGCACGTTCGCTCTCAGGCCTCGAACATCGATCGTATCACCGTCAATGATCCGCACATCGCTGGCGCGAAGCGACCGGTCCTGTGAGGCGGGTCGCTCTGTTGGCGGCGCGACTGGCGACAAGAAACGGGTCGCCATCCAGCCCATACCAAAATTGGATCGAATCTGGGTCCACTGCCCATCTTCGCGCAGAATTTCGACGCGGGTTCCTTCGCTCAAGACACCCATCACGGCATTGGAAGTAGACGGACCAGCACGTTGATTGACGCGTGTCCCTGTCACATAGACGTAAGCGGCGTCGGCAGTTTGCGATGAGGGAACGGCTGACGGACTGTAAGGTGTGGATCGCGTGTTCGATGATTCAAACAATGATCCAACCAATGCGAAGAATCCGACAGCGATCACCAACGGAACCATGATTTGGCGTTGAGCCTTGCGCACGGCACGCCGAGGTGCATTGATCGCGCGGGTCACGGAGACCGGACGGGGTCTTGCCTGACCGGTTCTGGTACTGCGCCTTGGTGCTGGTTTAGACGTCTTGTCTTCAGCCGCTGACTTTGTCTGGGCCGGTTTTTCCCGTTCCAGTTTCAAGACTTTGTGCAGGCTCGCATACTGCGCTTTGCTCAGGCGCGTCTGCGTCCCATACCGCTGAAACCGCTCAGCCATGTTCGTGAGAAAAGACATCTCCCAATCGTTTGCCTGCCCGGATCGCAAGCGCGCATCAATGCGTGATTGAATCTCTTTGGTGCGTTCCGGAGAAAAAGGCATCTAGGAAAAACCTGGGCGGGTGTTGATCTGTGCAACAAATGTCTTCTGCCGCACGGCCACATTAAGCTGTAATTGCATCGAGATACCATCCAGCGATTTCCGAAACCAGATTGGACGGACTACAAACACCTAGGCAGCACACCCATTAATTCTTGTTTAGGAGCATAAGTTTGTGATTCATTTCGTCCAAACAACGGGCGGGAGGGTGCAAGTGGCGCGATCAGACATGAGCGATCTGGAATGGGAATTCATCAAAGCTGTCTTACCTAACAAAACGCGCGGCAAGAAGCGGGTGGATGACCGCCGCGTGATCAACGGCATTTTCTACGTCCTGCGCACCGGCATCCCTTGGGCCGATCTGCCCAGCGAATATGGCCCACCGACAACGGTCTATAATCGCTTCAACCGGTGGAGCTATGCGGGCCACTGGGATCGGATCATGGACGCCATCGCCGACGCGCATAACGTGGACACAGTAATGGTCGACGGGACCAGCGTGCGCGCGCATCATTCCGCCACGACTCTCAAAAAAAGACCCGCGCCGCTGTTTAGGTCGCTCACGGGGCGGATTAGGCACGAAAATACATGCACTTACCAATCAGGATGGGCTGCCGATCCGATATGAATTGACACCCGGCCAAGCTCATGACGCGCCGCCGTGCAAGGCGCTACTGGACAATTTGCAACCTGGCCAACATGTGCTCGCGGACAAAGCATATGACGCAGACTGGATCAGAGACTTGATCTGGGAACAGGGCGCTATCGACGTGATCCCTCCCAAGGCCAACCGCAAACTACCCGCCGAATTTGATGCTGAAATCTACCGGGAACGCAACAAAATCGAGCGTTTCTTTGGTAGGCTGAAAGCCTCGTTCCGCCGTATCGCAACCCGATACGAGAAGACGTCACGCAATTTCCTGTCGATGATCAAATTGGCATCGGTCAGGCTGTGGATCGAGTTTTATGAGTCGGCTGCCTAGGCATTCGACTCCCATTGCTGGAGTTCACTGCGACGCCGCCGTTGTTCACACACATCTGGGAAAACGGTGAAAGGGCCGCCCGAAGGCGACCCTCTATGTTCAAGTCTCCGCGGTCTTCTTAGCCGGGTCAGCAACCCGCATGACCGTCAGGCCTTTCGCTTCCGCCTTCTGCCCGAGGTTAAGCGCGACCCCGTTGCCGCCGAAGAGGACAACCCCCGTCGCCGCGAACTTGTCGTCCAGCATTTCGTCGTTGCACTTGAACGGTGCCGCCCGCCCGTGCGCGGACCAGCGCGGATCGAAGCGCGCCTGCGCGATCCCGCGTGCCCGGGCCCACCGGGCCGCAATCATCTCCGCCCCGTGCTTGCCACCCTTGTGGCAGAGGAAGATTTCCTGGTTGCGGTTCTGCTTGATCCGTTCGCGAACCTTGTCGAGCGTGTTGAAGATCACATCGACATCTGTCCAGTCGGTTGCGCCTGAGACGATCAGGGGAACCCCCTCGACTTTCGACTTCTCGGCGGTTTCACGGTCGTGCTGCTCCAGCAGTTGCCGCGCCTCGAAGACCGCGCCAGTCTCTTGCGCCCGGACGCTTGCGCGCGACCCGGCTGCCGGGATGAAGGCGTGACCGGTCTCGATCTCGTAGCATTCCGCCGCCGCTTCGCTCATCACCTCGATGGCGCTGACAATCTCACGCAGCTGCACAAAGCGCGCCTGCGCCTCTTCGAGCGCGGTCTCGGCGATCTCCGATCCGTCGTGGGATTTTGCCAGCGCACCGATCTTGTCGGCGGTGCGGTCGACCTCCTTGCCAAGCGCCACCTTGCGGCGCTGCAGGATCGTGGCGAGCCCATGGGCCAGCGGTTCGATTTCCGCCTCGAGCCCGGTATTTCGCAATTGACCGAGCAGAGCCTCGAAGCTCTCGCGGATGATGTGGTCGGTCAGGATGTGATCTTCCGGGATCGGCAGCTGCGCGTCCTTCTCGGTCAGCCCGAAAAGTTCGATCGTCTCGTAGGTGTTTGCGGTGTCGTAAGCCATGTCTGGTCTCCAGTGTTCGGTTCCTAGGCCACCACGTGAGTGTGGGGGCATGGCCGAATGCTTGGTTTCCGAATCTGCCCGGGTCAGGGACGGCGCAGCCGCCGGCTTGCCGGGCGCAAAAGTTTTCTGCGCGCAACACCGGACACATGCGCGCCCTCACGCACGGGACCATCCCGCGCCACATGCCCCGCCCCCGCCGAAAAGTTTTGCGATCCTTGACGCGGGCTGATTTGGGGGCCATCCGGAGGATATGCTTCCGCGCTCATGTGTGTGTGGTTTGACGGTAGGTTTGCCCGACCCGAGCAGGCAAACGGCCCGACCGGACGCGTGAGACGGATGGAGCGGCGGGATCGTTTTGCCCCGCAAAACAGACCAGAGCGCAATCCGGCGGAGCGACCGGGGAGGGACGTGCTCGCGAGGCGGGCAAACCGGGACGCCGGGTGCAACGCCGCGGTGAGGCCGCATGGCCGAATGCGCGACGGACCGAAGGGCCGTTCTCCCCTGCGACACGCGAAGCCGAGCTGGGGAGGCCGACAGGCATCGGGCGGTATGTTCAAAACTGCGAAATTCGTAAGTCTGCAAGCCCCATAATGTTTCAGTTGCTCAATCCGTCGGCAAGGAACAAGATGGGAACAAAAAGGAGACCGAGCAATGGTTGATGACATCGAAATGCCCCCTGAACTGTCGGAAGCACTTCAACGGCAAAATGAGATAGACTGGGCGGAGGCCGGGCAGAAGGCACCAGTGTCTGGTTTCACCTACAAGGGAGTGCAGCTTGAGAGCAGATGGGCGGTCCTTCGTGAGCTGGAGGATATGAAACGCATTGTCGATGCCATGCCCGAGCTTATGTCGCGGCGCATAGAAACCATCTGGTGCGACTCCAAAGCCGGCGCGATCTACATCGTGACCGTGAAAGACAGACTCTGGGTTCCCGATATGAAATTGACGATCTCGGACGCGATCGTGGACACGGTCGGCGGGCACAACGGAATTTACATTGACGGTGACGCGCCCGCCGGAATGAAGGTTGACCCGTATTGGCCGGGCAACTACCCCTAGGGTCGGGATCCAACGGGCGAAAAGAGCGCAAAACCTGCCACCTCACGTTGACAGGTTTTCCACCCCACGGGTATGGTGGCTTTCCATATTCACCTGTGGCGGGATATCGTACACCTAAGCACCGTGTTCCAATAACCGCGAGTTCGGGAGTAGCGGAGTACCGATATTCGGGTGGGGTGGAAATTCCACCATTCGAAGGCCCGGCCAAGCCATTGAGAAGACGCCCAAGCCTCCGTAAATCGAATGACAAGGAGGCCCGCAATGGCAAAGACAATCAAAACAAGCAAGGCGCGCAAGAAGGCGCCGGAAAAATCCTCGACCGAACGCATCTTCGGACCGAAGGTCTATTCGCATGGGTATACCGGCGTTCCAAATATCCTGCTGCGCGCGCAAAACCGGCTGGGGATCACCCCAACCCAGCTGACCATCATCGTCCAGCTTCTCGGTTACTACTACGATCCGCTCCGTCCGCCTTTCCCGACGAAGCGCGATCTTGCAAAGCGCATCGGCATCACGGAGCAGACGATCAGGATCAACATTAAGGCGCTCGAAGAAGCCGGGCTCGTCACGCGCGAACAGTGGAAGACGAGCGCCGGTGACTACGGCCCGAACCGGTACCACCTGACCGGGCTGATCAACAAGCTGAAGAAGCTCGAACCGGATTTCGAGGAGGAACGGAAGGAGCGGGAGGAAGCTCGGGCCCTGACCGAGACGCCGCGTGCCAGGGCAAGCGCCCGCGCCAGAAAGGCCAAGGGCGATGGCGGCACAGAATAAGCGCATCCTTTGTTTCATCGACGAATGCGGAACCGCCGGCGAACCCGGCTTCGCGCTCGGATGCGTGATGGCTTGGGCGCGGGAGTGCGGACGCGCGGATAAATCCTTGAGTGATTTGCTGGAGCCGAATGCGAACGAGCTGCATGCGGCGAATCTGAGTCGTGAATACCTGCAAAGTCTTCTGGCGCGCTTCGCACAGACTGACCGGCCCGAGGGCATGATTCTGATGAATAGGCTGGGAACGGTCACCGAGGGCACTGCGCCAGCGATCTACGCCGGGAATGTCATCGAGACCGTCAAGGTCGCCGTCGGGCAATTCCGGAAGCTGAACCGGATTCGCGGCCAGGGCGTCGGCAATGTGGAACTCATCCTCGATCTGAACCACCACAACACGGACCCCGAATGCCAGCGGATGATTTCGGAGGCGTGCCTGCATGACGGGCGTTTCAAGGCGGTGAATCGCATCAGCCAGATCGATTCCGCAGCATCGCGCCTTCTCCAACTCGCTGACGTAATCGCCTATGCGCGCACGTGGATCCACAAGGGCGAAGAGAATGCAAAGGGGCTACATGAGAACTACGGAATCCGGGTCCTTTGAATCAGAAAAACCGCCCTGAGGGCGGTTTTTAGGAGCGGCTTGCAACCGAACCATCTGCGGTTCGGGTCGCCGCGACGCTCGCCCTGCACACAGCATGACGGGTCGCCGACAGGTTTCTGTCTGAGATGTAGATAGCATGTGTGGAGTAAAATTTCAACTACTCCCATCCTAACGACCCACCCAGAGACGCGTTGAAAAATATTCGCCACCTGAATATTTATTGAATATTTTCTGGACAAAGCACTTAGAGTGTGTGATGTAGGGTGCGAGGCGCAAAGAACCAAACAGCAAAAGGCATAGAAACTTGAACCGAGACAACGCACTGCAGGCAGCGCGCGACCAGTTGGAAACATCGATTTGGGGCCTTTTGAGCGAGCTTGAAAATTCGCTGGCATCACTCGCAAGCGTACCGCACATAAATATTGAGTGCCCTCGCGCAATAGGATCAGTCTTGAACTCAGCTCTTCCGGCAGCAGCTCAGGAGGCTGGGATCGAGAAAGACGGGCTTGAAGTTAGATACTGTCGTAATGGACAGTGCAACAAGATTTCCGGGCACGTGAAGTCGGGCAACGAAACCTTCCCCGTCAGCCTAGAGTTGCATCTGTCGGGTCCACGTGGCGGAACGACAAAATCGAAACACCAGTTTGCATTCTCGGAACCCGCCGTATGCGACATTGAACGTCAACCGTCGCTTATCGAATTTGACATAGACGCGCCCGAGAGACTGCTACTTTTTGTAGCGTGTCATCTCAGCGGCACCGGCGTATCGGTGTCGCGAGCGTACTTGAAATTTGCGGACGGTGTAGATCAGCGAATGATTGAGATGCACCGCCCTGCCGAAGGGGCGCCCAAGGCATCCGCAGATATCGGACCAGAGCAGGGTCCGCGTGGCGCAACATTGAAGGTAAAAAGACCCGAGGGAGACAAGAAAGAAGATGGCATCAAAACAGATAAACGGGGGGATGCTGCTTCTAGCTCGTAAGAGACGACGGAAAACTCAAAAGGACTTGGCCGCAGAGACCGGGGTCGCACAGGCGGCGATCTCCAGAGTCGAAAACGGTACAAAGGACGTGCTGTCGCATGAAGAGATTCAGTCGATTGCGCGCTTTTTAGGATTCCCGGTGAGTTTTTTCTTTGAGCAGGAGCCGCTTTACAAAACACCCCTCAGTATCCACGGCGCGGCCTTCCGCAAGAAGTCGGCGGTTTCTGCGAAAGATCAAGGTGCGGTCGTCGCGCTAGCAAATCATCTTGTACTGCACTTGCGCAGAATGCTTGAAGCCGTCGACTTGGAGCCCCAGTTTCCATTGCTTCAGTTTGAGGTTGTGGATGACAAGTCGAGCGTAAGCGAACACGCCCGTGCCGTTACTTCTGCAGCCGAAGCGGCTCAAAAGGTCCGAAAGTCGTGGCAGTTGGACGATGGACCTTTGCCGAATCTCGTCAAGTACATTGAAGCTACCGGTGTGTTCGTGGTTCAAGGCAATTTTGGCGGCGCCGACATTGACGGCGTAACCATTAGGCCCCCAGGAATGAAACCGGTGGTGGTTCTAAACGAAGACCGGCCCGCCGATCGGAAGCGGTTTAGCCTTGCCCATGAATACGGCCATGTGATCTTGCATCCCTTCCCGTACGACGCGATGGAAAAGGAAGCCAACGAATTTGCCGCTGAGTTGCTCACTCCTGCCAAAGGAGTGCTACCAGATCTGAAGAAACCGTTGACCATTCCAAGACTTGGGCAATTGAAGCTGAAATGGCGTGTGGCAATGGCAGCATTGATCTACCGCGCTAAAGCGCTGAACGCGATAACCGATCAAGCTGCGACGTCTTTGTACAAGAAGATGAGTTACTACGGCTATCGAACGCGAGAGCCTGATGAGTTTAGTATTGAGCATGAACAGGGTTATCTATCAACTCAGCTCTTGGAATTGCACACGGAGGATTTGGGATACTCGTTCGACGAGTTGGCTGATGCTTTAAGAACTTTCCCAACTGAGTTGGCGGAGATGCACGGCCTGAAACCGCCAGACCAGCGCCCGAAACCAAAACTGAAGCTGGTTATTGGAGGCGAACTTTGATCGATTTTGCACGCTAAGCTGGACGTGTCATACATGATACAGACAACCTCAATGGCTTCCGAACGATCCACTTCTTGTGTTGCAGCTCTTCGCTTTCGCACGTTCCAAGAAAACAAGAAGGGGAACCGTGGTCCCACGGCTCCCCTTTCGTTGCGCATCGTCTAGTCTCGCGCGTTGATCAGGCCACCAGCGACAGCCCCGCGCCCGCATCCCGCGGCTGCTCGCCGCTGTCGATGAACGGAATGATTGAGAAAGTCTGCCCGCCGCGCTGTTCTTCGTTCTGCACGGCGTTCACGCGCAGGTCGCCATCGGGCGTGTTGATCAGCAGCGACAGGTAGTCATTGCCCGTGCGGCTGCTTTTCGCCATCCAGGCCGAGCCGACGCGGATCGGCGTGCCCCGGGGCGAGCTTACCTCGATCCGGTAGTCGGGGTGGGTCTCCTCGGTCTTGTAGCTGTTCTCGATCAGCATGAACTCCAGATCGAACATCATGTTGGCGATGTAGCCGGTGAAGGCGTTGTCAGCGTCCATGGCGGTGAGCTCGCCCGAGATCGAGCCGGATTTCATCAGGCCGTTCGAGACCAGCGGGATGATCTCGAATTCGCCGCTCTGGGCCGCGCGCGCCTCTTTCGTCTGCACCGCGTTGACCCGGAAGGGGCCGAGGCCGACATCAAGCTGCATCGAAATGTAAGGGTTGCCGCTGGTATTACCGGTCTCGTTCCAGGCCGTACCGATGCGCACCTTGCGGCCCGATTTGTTGACTGCCGTCACGTCAAAATCCGGGCTGCGCGCGGACATCTTCGGACGGGTTTCAAGCTGGATGGCGATGTCAAAGCGCGTCGAGTGGATCATGCCGGTGTACTCGGCGGCTGCGGTCTCGACATTGCGGGTGAGGGTTCCTGCGAACATGGGATGGTTCCTTTTCGATTGGCCGGTGCCTGACGTTCTTGCCATCGCATCCGGGATTGCTTTCTCGACCCCTTGAGGGATCACAAATCAGAAAGCCTGCTTTCCTTTCAGCCCCGCCCACGGGTCAGAGCTGCCGTCCGAGTGGGAATGCCCCCGCGCCTCCGGGTGCTACGCCCCTCCCCTGCCCGTCTGGTCTTGATTGGCTGCCCGGATTTTCCGCGCCGTCCTCCGGTCGCGCGATGAAAAACCCCGCCTCTTTGCCGTTCAACCGTTGCCCTTCCCGGTCGGTCAGGCCGATGCAGCTGCCGTTCGGCACATAGGTGATGAGGTACTGACCGAGCCTGTCCTTGTGCACGCGGTAGCCGGTATTGGCCCAATGCACGGTCTGGCCGGCATCAATGGCGGCCTTGATGTCATCGAGTGTCATGTTCTTCCCCCCCCATTGCCTATTCTGCTGCCACTGAAGCGGCGTCTGGCTGCTGCCCCACGATCCGGGCCAGAATGCTTCCCGTGTCGATCCCGTCCCCATGCGGCAGGAACACCCGCAGCTGGAAGGCGATGATCTCGGTGAAGCACCCCATGGCCTTGAGGCCGTCGATCATGCCCTTGTCCGCACCGCCCAACTCAAGGCGCATCTCGCCTGCGACACGGCGACGGGTCAGGGACAGACCCCGACCCAGATCGACAGGTGCGGTGGTCCCGAGGGCGGCGGTCAGCATCTCCTGCGGCGTTTGCGGGTTGGAGACGAGGAAGCGGGCGCGCAGCGCGACCGCTCCTTCCTCGCTCAGCGTGCGCCCGATCATCGGCGTCGCCCCGTCCGGCGTGACGCGGTAGATGCGCTCATTGGTGGTCGGAATGTCCTTCCAGATCGGCAGCAACAGCCCGGTCAGCAGGTAGAGCTTGGTCGTGGTGGTCTTGGGCAGGGACGCAGCCTCGGCATCCCAAAGCCTTGCGAACTCAGGCTTGCCAATCTCTTCCCAGGCCGAGGACGCGAACCGCGTCTCCTCCAGATAGCTCGACCCGTTTGGCCGCACCACCTTGCGCATCAGCGTGACAATGTCCTCGTCATACATCTGCATGGGGCGCGCCGAGATGAGCGCCGCGCGCCCCAAAGCACGGTTGACCATCGTGGTCTTATCCGGATTGCGCGAGAGGGCGTCATCTGCTGACAGCACATGGACAGGGTCGGTCACCTCAAGCCCGATGATCCGCGTCACGGCGCCGGATTTCGGGCAGGTCCAGAGATCCTCGGTGGAGACCTGTTCGATCTTTTCGCCGCGTAGGGTTTCCACGCCGAGATCGAGCGTGCCCGCCGCGCGCGCCCGTTCGATCTGATCAGATATTCTCGCCATGAACTCGGCAAAAAGCGCGTTCTGCAAGTGAATGGGCAGCGCCAGCACCCGGTTCAGAAACCGCTGGATCGGCGGAAGCTCCTCAAGAAGCACCCCGTCCTTGTCGATCAGCCGCAGGGCTGTCCAGTCGGTGAAGCTCTCGTAGCTCATCGCCTCGGCCCGCCCGGCGGCAAGATCGGCAAAATACCCGCGCAGTGCCGCCCGCGCGATCGGGCTTTCGAGATTATCCTCCTCGCGGAACATGCCTTGCGAGCCGGTCTCGCGCTGGCCCTTCGTCAAGGCCCCCAGCTGGTCGAGGCGTTTGGCTATAGTTGAGGTGAAGCGTTTCTCGCCATGCACATCGGAGGTGCAGACCCGGAAGAAGGGCGCGCTGACCTGGGCAGAGCGATGCGTGCGGCCGAGCCCCTGGATGGCCGCATCTGCGCGCCAGCCGGGCTCCAACAGGTAGTGCCGGCGCCGTTTCTGGTTCTTCGCCGTTTGCGCCGCGTGATAGGATCGGCCCGTGCCGCCTGCATCGGAGAAGATCAGGATATCCTTTTCGCCGTCCATGAAGGCTTGGGTCTCGGAGGAATTGCTGCTGGCGGCGCGCTTTTCGATGAAGAGATGACCATCCTCGGCCTTGAGCGGTCGGATCGACCTTCCGGTCACTTCGGCGACGGCCTCGTCGCCAAAAGCCCAGAGGATCTGATCGAGCGCCGAGGGGATCGGGGCCAGCGTCATCAACTCCATCATGGCCGCATCGCGCAGGGCGAGCGCCTCGCGCGAGACGACCAGCGCGCCGGTCTCGTCCCACAAAGGTTCCGCCACCATATTGCCGTCGATCTCGACCAGCTTTTGCGCGTGAATCGGGAAGGCTTGTTCGAGATAGCCCAGGACGTAGTCGCGCGGCGTTAGCGCGCCCTCGACCAGCTCGTCCTCCGCGTCCATCGTCTCAAGCCGACGTTTCAGCAGGCTCTCGCCAGTCGAGACCACCTGGATGACGCAAGCCTTGCCCGCCGCCAGATCGTCCTCAATCGCGCGGATGATGGTCGGCGCCTTCATGCCCATCAGGAGATGGTTGAAGAAGCGCTGCTTTGTGCTCTCGAAGCGGGACTTGGCCGAGGCGCGTGCGACCGACGCATTGGTCTCGCCAGAGGCGTCATTGAAGCCAGTCGCCGTCAGCGCCGCCTCGAGATTGTGGTGGATCGTCCGAAACGCGCCCGCATAGGCGTCGTAGATCTCGATCTGGGCCGGGGTGAGCGCGTGCTCAAGCACGTCATACTCCACGCCATCGAAGCTGAGGGCGCGGGCCGTGTAGAGCCCTAATGTCTTGAGATCGCGTGCGACCACCTCCATGGCCGCCACGCCGCCGGCTTCCATCGCCGACACGAAACTCTCGCGGCTCGGGAAGGGGTATTCGGGGCCCTGCCCCCAGAGACCGAGACGCGCGGCATAGGCCAGGTTGTGCACGCTCGTGGCACCCGTGGCCGAGATGTAGAAGACGCGAGCGCGGGGTGCTGCCAGTTGCAGCCGCAGGCCAGCAAGGCCCTGCTGGGAGGGTTTGATCCCCCTGCCCTGCTCGGACCCGGCGGCATTCTGCATGGCATGGGCCTCATCAAAAGCCAGCACGCCATCGAAGTCTTCGCCCATCCACTCGAGGATCTGGCTCAGTCGCGTGGTGCCGCATTTGCCCGCCGAGCGCAGCGTGGCGTAGGTGACAAAGAGGATCCCGTCGCCCATCGGGATGGGTTGGTCCGGTTTCCATTTGGAAAGCGGCTGAATGTCGGCAGGCGAGCCACCGAGATCGGTCCAGTCACGGATCGCGTCCTCGATGAGCGTGGCAGATTTGGAAACCCAGATTGCCTTCCTGCGCCCGGCCAGCCAGTTCACGAGGATGAGCCCCGCGCATTCGCGGCCCTTGCCGCACCCCGTGCCGTCCCCAAGGAAATAGCCGAGGCGATAGCTCCGTGCTTCCGGGTCATCATCTGCGCGCGTCAGCTTGGTCTGGTCGTCATCGATGGTAAACCGTCCCGGCAGGTCGCGCCCATGGGCATCATGGGCCATGATGATGGTCTCGAGCTGCGCCTCGGAGAGATCTCCCTCCTCGACCAACCGTGCGGGCAGGCGCAGGTCATCACGGCCCGTATTTGAGGGCATGGGCGGGGCAACCGAGGCCATGGCGATGCTTTCAACGAGCGGCGTGGGATGTTCCTGCGCACCCGCAATCTCGATCCGTTGCGGACGGTAGCGCGCATAGATGTCCGAGATGGGCGTGTTGTCGCGCGGGATATCAAGGCTCGTGAACACTAGCGGGACAACGGCATTGGCCCGGGGTTTGGAGGCGGCGACAGGCGCGGCGGCGGTCTTGCGCGGAGGAGAGGATGGAACGGTCGGCCGCCCGTGAGGGATCGCCGCTGCCTGTTGTACGGGGCGCATCACGGGCCGGGTTACGGCCACGGCGTCGACAAAAGGAAGGGCTTCATCTAAGTCCCGGACACTGGCGCGGATCATCTCGCCGTCTTCCTGCACCTTGTCGAAGACCATCAGCTGGGTTTCCACAGAGGTGCCGAGCTTGCGGTAGACCTGCCCTGGCATCGCCAACGCCAAGCGCGGCGTGAGCAAACCGCAGGCGCGGGACCAATGCGCGGCATCGCGTTCGGGCGTGAATCCCGGCGGCATGATCGCCACCAGCCGCCCGCCGGGTGCCAGGCGCTTTGCCGTCGCGATGAGATGTTTGGCGGCGATGTGCTTGTCCCGGGATCGATCCACCGAGGAGGCGAAAGGCGGATTCATTACCACGACGTCGGGTAGAACAGGCGTCTGCAGCAGATCGTCGATATGTTCCCCATCATGGCCCGACACCTCGCTGCCGAAGAGGGCGCGCAGGAGGCGCTGGCGAAAGGGGTCGATCTCGTTGAGCAGAAGTGTGGCACCAGCCCGTGCCGCGAACGCAGCCAGGGCACCGGTGCCAGCCGACGGCTCCAGCACGGTCTCGCCCTTGCGAATGGCAGCCGCCCGCACGACCATTGCCGCGAATGCCAGCGGCGTGGAAAACTGCTGCAGCCGAATCTGCTGCTCTGACCGGCGGGTTTCCGTCAAGAGCCGCGAGGCGAGCAACTTTGCAGCGGCGATGTCGCCTGCCGCGCCGTCCCCACGTAGCAGCATCTGGATGGCCGCGGCCTGCATCAGGTCATAGGCCATGCGCCAGTCCCAGGCGCCCCCGGCATCGCTGCCATGGAACGTCTCGCGCATGATGCGCGCGAGCGCTGAGCTGCGCAGGGGTTGGTTGTCGACCTCCGTGCCGATCTGCTTGAGGGCAGAGACTAGGTCAGCGGTTGAGATTGAGAGAGCCGAGTTTGCCGGTTTGGGCTTGGTCATGCGGATTTTCCTTTGGATCAGGGTCTGAGTTCCAAAGGACAAAAAGCCCGCTTCCGTAATGGGGCGAGCCTCTGTCAAGGGTTTCGGGCAAGTCAAAAATCTCGGCGAAGATCTCATTCTTCACCGAGTTTGAAGGCACAATTTCAGAAGCTTACTTTTTCTTTTTCTTTTTCACTGCACCCGCACGTCAGGACTGAAGGACACCCCCCTGTCCGGGCTTCGCTCTTCCGTCCGTAGTCAGCCTCATGGCTGCCACTCTATGCCTGGTCCAAATCTGGTCCCTGGGTACCTATCTTTTACGCGTATTCAGCGTTAGCCGATAACTTGCGGGCTTCCGGCATCTCCAGGAACCACGTCCCGGCAAGGGACCTCGTCGTACCTGTCGTCAGGTGCAGTGCGTTCCTCCGTCCGATCAAGTTCTGGAATTGTTTTACTCAGACCGTTGCCGGGTGGCTCTGCGCATGGCGGAATGGTGTGCCGTCTCGCCACATGCGGTGCAAAACAACGCCAATGCGCCGCGCAAGTGCAATCAAGGCCCGTTTCGATCCACGCCGATGGGCCACTCTGAGCGCCCAGGCCTGGAGCCAGTTTGGTGACCCACGGTGCATCAAGATCATCGCCGCTTGATACAAGGCCGTTCGAAGGGCCCGGTCGCCGGCTCGAGTAATTTGCCCGACAATGTCCATCTCTCCGGATTGAGTGCGCCTCGGCGTCAGCCCCACCCACGGACCAACATCCTTCGATCGCGCAAAGCGGGTCGGATCGTCGATCGCGGATTTGACCGTCAGGGCGACGATCCGACCGACGCCCGGCATCGTCATCATCAGACGGCAAACGTCGTCTTGTTTTGCCAGATCCGCGATTGTCGCATCCAATTCAGCCAACTCGGCGCGCAACGTCGCACGCGCGCGCAAGAGGGCCTCTGTCGACGCCGACAGGATTTCATTCTGCTCAACCAGTTCCCTCACCCGGGCCTCGTACCTGATCCGGGTGACATGCCCCAGCTTCAGGCCAAAGTTCCGCAAAACACCCCGCATGGAAAGCTCAAGGTTGATGATGCCCTGCTGAACGGACTTGCGCGCCGTCAGCAACGCGCGGATTTCCTGAGAGGACACGGATTTGCGGTGTACGGGCCTGTACCATCCCATTTGAAGCAACCGCGCAATCCCCTGAGCATCGCGCCGGTCAGTTTTGATCGGCATGGCTTTCAAGGCGGCCTTCACCAACCGCGTTTCCATCAAAACCACATCAAAACCAGCCTCTTCGATGCCCTTGCTCAGCCATTGGGACAGTGGTCCGGCTTCGAGCCCAATCGCGTCGACCGCGTAAGGTAATGACGTCATCGCACGCACCAGCGCCTCAGGCTCGCTGGCTGCCTCCAACTCCTCAACAACCTTCCCTTGCGGCCCCAGCACACAAATCGCCGTGCTTGCCAGAGATACATCCAATCCGATAAATACATTCATGTCGTTGCCCTTCTATTCTTAGGAATTGAGGCGCATGGAAACATACGACCTCGTAGACGCGCTGCAGGCGCATCAAGGGCAACGGCACTTCAGATCATGCTGACAAACAAGCGAAACGTGCTCGATTCGCCGAAAGCCCCATTACGGCATCTTTCGCTTTTCAGGGTGACGGGGGTCAGACCGCGCTGACCTCCAAGGCTTGGTCAGGACTTGGGTTCGACCTGCCGCTTCGCATCAATCAATGCCTGTGCGGCCTGCATCACCTGAACCTGAGATGTTCCCGTGCGTGCATCCTCCAGCGCGGCCTGTACCTGCGCGCGAAACCACGCGTCATACGCATTTGCTTCAGCGGCCACGGAAATGCTCCTCGAGACCGAGGTGCAGCTGTTCCTTACCCGTTGGGTCCAATGCGCTTTCTCCGACTATGCTATGGGTCGATGCTACATCACCCACAGTGGTGCCGTAAACGGGAAGGCCGTAAGGTTCACAGCTAACCGGGCCACTTACCGATCGGGCGCCGCTTCAAGAGACGTCTCGAACCGCTTGTCCGCCGCCGCAGCTTCTTTCAAGAGCGCGTCGAAATTGTCAGGTGGATTTCCATCCTCCAGCATCCCTTTGAACGTCGCATAGGCATCCGTCTTGCTGCCGTAGGCGCGCAGGGTCTTATCGTCGTTCACCCAGGCCACCACAATGACCTTCGCATCGCTGTTGAAGCGGTAGAACAACCGATACTGCTGGAAGAATTTCGCCCTGAACCAGTGCTTGCGGTGATCGCCGAGTGTGCCGCCTTGCCGGAAGGCGGCGGCACCCGGATCTGCCGGTATGGCCTCGGTGACCAGCTTGAAGATGGCGGCCAGCCGTTTCGTCGGGTTTTTCTTGCGCCAGGTCTTAGGATCGCGTGCCTTACGCGCCTCGACCTCTTCAATCAGCCCTTCGAGCTGATCCAGAAAGAGCGGATGCGCATAAATCGACCATCCGTTTACGACAAGGGGCGCCCCTGCGGGCACGCTATCGCCGCTCATTCATCCTCGAGCGATAGCGGCGCATCGAGATCGACGTCAACGTCTCCGACCAGTGCTGCAAGACGGTCATGCAAAGCCCCATCGAACGCCCGAATGCGATCCGGATGCGCCTTGATATCGGCCTCGACAAAATCGAGAAAGGCTCCGAGCACGGGATCTTCCTCGTCGCTGCGCACGGGCTCGATATAGACCCTGCCACTCGGCTCGGTGCAGTAACGAATCTGGTCGCCCTTGCCCAGCTTGAGCTGTTTGCGCACACCCGCCGGCACGGTCGTCTGATACCGATCCGTGAGTTTCGAGACATCTTGTGCGAGCGCTGTCATGGCAGTCTCCTGAAAGAATGGGGGTCTTTGCTGCTTGCGATAGGTAATGCATTTGCATTGCCATGTCAAGATAAGCCGCAGGATCTGCTGTCGCCGGGCAGGCCGATGAACCGTCCGGCGCAGCACCTATTCTCGCCCCGCGAGATACTCTGCCAGCACCGGGCTGGCAGCACCTTTCGCGGAGCTGAGCAGCTCCGAGCCCGCGAGCGAGGCTTTCGACAGGCGCACGAGCCCGCCGGTTTCCTCGATGCGGTAGCAGCGGCGCTTTTGCCGCCCGCGCCTGTAGTGGGTCGCGGTGACAATCTGGCAGGTACTGCCATCGGTGAGCGTCACAGGTGCTGCGAGCTTGATCTTGTCGCCTTCCTCGTAGTCCGGGATCGCAGCCCAGTCCTGGCAGCGCTGGCGCCAGGCATGAGCATAGCTGTCTGGGTCTTTCAGCTCGGACAGCAGGGCCAATAGGCTCAGTGGCGCGCGGGATTCGACCGGTCCCGCGCTTTCCTCCATGTCTTTGTAGCCCCAGCAGCCGTCATCGTGTCGGGTGAGGAAGACAGCCCCGAACGTGATGGAGCCATCCGCATCGGTGACATAGGTCGTGTCTTCGACAGGGGTGCCGTCGATATTTGTGACCTTTGCCGCCGCGTACCAAGTCGAACCCACCTTGCAGGCTTTGACCAGTTCCGTCTTGCGCCTTTCGCCCTCGAAGGTGCACAGCCGAGCAATCTCCGCTTTCTCATCCGCGTAGGTCTGGACGCGGCCGTCGGTGTAGAAGAGCCAACCCATCACGCCGCCCTCCGGTCATCGATTTCCATCAGCGCATCGAGCGGCACGCGGTAGGGCTGCATGGCGTCGAAATCCTCGCAATTGCCGCAGTTCTGCACGATCGCGAAGGTGTCGCAGGCATCCTTGAGGATGACCCGGAAGGTGCCGCCGAGGCCCGAGGGCACTTCGTAGGTCCCGCCGATGAGATAATCCGAGGCCCGGCGTTTGAGGACGCGGATGCTGTGGCCATCGGTGGCGAGCCGGATGGCCCCTCGCCCCCGGTCGATGAGCACCTGCACGTCATCCAGGATGTCGGTGTAGAACTGGCCGGTCAGATCGCGAAACGCCATGCGGCGCTGCGCCATCCAGTCGCTGTCCCGAAACGGGTTCATGCCGTCGGCGAAGGCGAACGAGGGATCGGCCTGTTCGGTGGTGACGATACGGGTGGTCGTGCCATCGATACCGTTCGAGCGCAGATGCACACCATTGCCGACGATGAGGATCAGGGCGGGCCTGTCCACGGGCCCGTTCCAGTTGGGCAGGAAGGTCTTGCAGGCGCGCGCATGCGCGATTTGCGCCGCAACAGCGGAGGCAGAAAACTTGAGAATAGCCATGGGGACGTCTTTCGGTTGAGTGTGGGAGGGTCGACCCGCGCGGGCGGCATGGTCTACGCGCGGGTCGCGTGATGGCTCAGGCCGCTTGCGCGACCTCGCTGTCAGGCTCCGGGGTTTCCGCAGCGGGCTCCGCCTCCGCAAAGGCGACACCGGCGGTCTGCATCATCGGTGGGCACCAGGCGGCCACCGCGGCGCGCTGCGCGTCCGTGAGCGTGGCGAAGGGTTCAGCGAAGAGCTTGTCGCAGAAGGCCACGATCTCCTTCTTGCTCGACGAGGCCAGCGTCACCGCCTCCTGGGCGAGACCCAGATCCTCACCGAGGATCTGCAGGAGCCACGCCTTTTTAAAGCGGTTGAAGAGCGCCGCGTTCGGCGTCCAGTGGGCGCGGATATCGGGCATGATCTCGATCTCGAAGTCATGCATCAGGCTGTCGCGCTGCTGGTCCCGCGCGAAGCAGGACTGCGTGGTGCTGGCGGTTGCAAAGGCGACGAGCTTGGCCTTCTCCCCTGCCTGGAGCGCGCGAAACGCCGCGAACTGATCGGCGGGCGCGCGGGTGTCATCGAGCCACGAAAGGTCAAGCGCATCATGCGCCGCCGCCACCTGCTCAAGCGAGGTCTCGTCAATCTCGTCCATCTTGGCATGGCTGCGATATTCCTTGCGGGCCTCGACCTTGATCGCCTGCGTGACACTCATTCCGCTGGCCAGAACGTCGCTCACCAGCTTGAAGAGCGTCAGATCGAGCGTGGCCTCCGGATGCAGCACCATTGCGGCGCCAAGGGCCATGGCTCGCTCGGTCTTGAGGTCCTCGGCCAGTGAGGCCGGGTAGGTGATTTCGCCGGCGTCCGGGGCTTCTTCCCCGGTCGGGCCAGCCGAGGAGCCGCGTGCGCCCTCCTCTTTGACGGTGTCTTCCGGGCGGACGAGGCCAACATGGAGGGTCACCTGCCCGCCCGACCAGGACGCGACCACGCCTGCACGGGTGAGATCCTCGGTGCTGTAAGCCTCCTGCAGATCGCGGGCTTCCTCTTCCAGAGCGTCCACGCGCTCGCAAAGCGCGTTGTAGGCACCGTCCTCGAGCCCCTCATCCTCCATCTCGAGCTGCAGTTTCTCGAGTTCGGCGGTGATCTCATCGATGCGCTTTTGCGCAGCCTCATCAGGCTCGATCGGGCCGGGATAGACGCGGCCATAGTCGGCCATGGTCGCGTAGTCATAGCGCACCATCGCATCGGCCCAGGCAAACCCCAGCCTCATACGGGCCTCTTCGGCAGCGGCGCCGAGTTTCTCGAGCAGGATGGTCTCGACCAGCGCCGCATCCTCGAGCACGGAATGCTCTTCCAGCAGATCGGCTGCGATAGCTCCGCCGCGGGCCTCATAGTCCTCACGCACGAAGGCCCCGATATCGTCGCTGACCTGCACGCCGCGGGACTTGAGCGCCTGACGGACGGTGTAGGCCTGCAGATAGCTGTCTTCTTTGGTGAGTGCCTCGAAGACGTCGCGCTGCACCTCCTGGCTGGGATGCTCGGCAAAGGCCTTCATCGTATCGAGTGTGATCGTCTTGGCCCGGGCCGCGGCGCGGATGTCGGGGTGGATCAGCCCGTAGCGCAAGCGGCCTTTCACAGCGGCGACGGTAGTGCCGAAGGTTTTTGCGATGGTCTCGGGCGTCTGGCCGTCGACTTCCATCATCCGAGCGAAGGCCTCGAACTCGTCGATGGCGTTCATCGGCGCTTGCGTGATGTTCTCGGCAAGCGATAGCGCCGTGGTGACATCGCAGTCTTCCGGCACAAGGCGGCAGTCCACCTTGGTCTTCGCGGTGAACCCCTTCTCGCTCTTGTCCGCGACCAGTTCCTTCAGGGCGGCATGGCGTCGGCCACCAGCGAGGACAGCGTATTTGCCGTCGAGCTTCTGGACGAGGAGCGGCTGCAAGAGGCCCAGCACCGCGATGCTGGCTTTCAGATGTGCGATGTTCTCGGAGTCATAGGTTTCGGGCGAGTTGCTGCGCACATTGGCGGGGTGGGCAGTCAGATCGCCGATGGCAACGGTGGTAGGTTTGAAACTTGCGGTCATAGGATATCCTTCTCGGTTGGTGAGGTGTGGCCCGCGCCTCGCGCGTGACCAATCCCCGGATCCGGGGATCACCACGAAAAAAGGCCCACTTTCCCTTTGAGGGGTCAGTGAGCCTTGAGTTTGAGACGTCAGAAGGAGGTGTCCCCTCCCCTACCAGTCGTGCGCCATCATGATGGTCAGCACGCGCATGGTGGTCGCAGGATTGTCCGGGGCCTCGGCCCCGTACCGGAAGTCGGAATCCGCTTCATACAAATCCAGTTTCCAGAACACCGTCTCGCCGCGGATCTCGACCGCCCCGAAATCATGCCATCCCTCGGGATCGTTCTCGGGCTCGAAGGTCTCAAACTCCCCGGTCGCCTTCACCGCCTCGGCCATGAAGCCGTCACCGACCTCCATGAGCGAGCGGGTGACATGCATCCGGCCCTGGATGGGCTGCGCGGGCGGAATTCCGAGGCACGCGAGCTTGCGAAACGCGTCGTTCTGCGCGGCGATCACACTCGGATCAGGGCTGTCTGTCTGGGGTTGTGCGGTGATGGTCATGGGGCATTCCTCTGTGAAGTTGAAACACCCTTCTCAAAGCCTGCTTTCCCTTTGCCGACACACATCCCCTCAAGCGGCCTGGTCGACCTCCCCTGCCCTGCCCGCCTCCGATCGTGCAATCAGGTAGTCGCAGGCGCGCTGCGCGTCAGCGGCGTGCTTGAAGATGGCGCCCTTGTCCGAGCGCAGAACGCGCAACCAATTGTAGAGATATGCCGCGTTCATCTCGAGCGTATGGGCCGTAAAGCCGAGCGTCTGGCCAAGGAACACCGAGGTCAGCTCGGCGACGATCTCTTCGCGGGCATAGGCCGTGTTGCCGAAGCGCGAGAGGCCGTAGTCGCGGTTCAGCCGATGGCGCGCCTTGGTGGCATGGGCCAGCTCATGGGCCCAGACCCCGTAGAAATTCCGCGGGTTCTCGAACCTGGAAATGGATGGCATGAACACCTTGTCTACAGGCGGCAGATAATAGGCTTCCGTGCCCGTGAAGACGGTCGTGATGTCGATGGCATCAAAAAACGCCTGCATATGCGGGATGGGCTCGGACGGCGGATGTTCAAATGCTGGCTCGGGGTCCGGATAGAAGCTCTTGGGCAAGCCCTCAATCTGACAGGCATTGAACACGCGGTAGGATTTCTGGAAGCGGAAGACGCGGGCCTCATCCCCATCGGCCTCGTCGGCGTCTCCAGACGCCTCGTCCTGTTTCCGGCTCTGGCCGTAATAGACCACCACGGAGGACTTTTCGCCCTTGCGGACCTTTGCATCCAAAGCATTGGCCTGCGGCAGCGTCATCCAGAAGGGAGAGCTGTGGCCCGCCATCACGGTCCGCATCGTCAGCAGGAAGTTGTTCACTCCTTGGTAGGGTTCACCGCCCACGCGCAGGGGGCGAGAGCTGCCGCCAGCCGTCCAGGGCTTGCGCCATGGAAGGACGCCGCGCTCGATGATGCGGATGATTTCGTTTGTGATGACCTCGGAGGCATCGAATTTGGGCGTGCGGGATCGGGCCATGGCTGGCCTCCTTTCGAGTTTTGGTGAGAGGAAATGGTGATCAGATTGACTGACGGGGTCGCGGATCGTTGATGATCCTGGCGCCGAGCCCTTCGACCATGTCGATGTAGGTGGTCAGCGAGACGGACTTGCCAGGACCCCAGGGTTCAGGGTCGACCGATCCGTCCCGCGCCACCCGCGGCAGGTTCGCGACGGTGATAACATCGGTGACGGTTCGGATATCGATGAACGGGGTCCCTCGTGCGACCGCAAGAGTGGCCAAGGGAAAGCGCTCGATCGGCGCGAAGGTCGAAACGGTGGTCCAACCGAGATGGATGAATGTCCCGCCCTCTCCGCAGATCACATGGGCATTCGGCAGCGTCGCCGCCTGCCTGAGATAGCCGAGATCACGCAGGACGGTCTGGCGTTCGAGCCGCCGTGCCAATTCTAGCTGGCCAGTTCGTCGCAGTTCCTTGTGCCGCCACCAAGAGACAGCGGTCGCGCGCAGCACGCGCAAGACACCTGTTTGCATGGGAATGCCCTTCATCAGGAAAGACAGACCGGAATCCGCCCCGGACCCAGCTGAGCGGCCCTAAAGGCCCTGATCCGTCAGTCATAAAACCCGAAGAACACTTTCCCTTTCCCCGATCCCTTTGGGCACACAACAAAACTGAAAGCCCGGCACATCTGCCAAAGCCATTGATTTCATGCAGCAATTCAAGATCGGCAACGCATATCGGCAGAACCCTGCCCTTAATCAAGTAAAATGTCGAAATTTCAATTACTTAGAAAGCGCAGAAGATCGGCAAAAGGCTAGAAACGCCCGCCAGGATCGAACCCTGCTTCTTCGAGGAGCATATTCCTACAGAACTGGCAGACCTTTCGGTCCACATCCAGAGGTAAGCCACCGGGCTGGGACTTGGGTTGCATCCTGACAGCGCAGCCGAACTTGAGGAAGAAACCCGTCCTCTCGCCCTTGAGGCCCGGGCGCACGTCATCGTTCAACGGGCCATCGATGAGATGCATCGCATAGGCACCCTGCCCCGCCCCACATCCGTGGAATTCCTGACTTGGGTCCATAAGAGCTTCTACGACGAGATGCCGGATGAGTTTCGGGTCATCGAACATCCCGACGGCACACAGAAGCCCATCGCTCCGGGACGCATGCGCCAGGATGACGATCGGGAAGCCGCGGTCGGGCGCCACCTACCTCCATCATCGTCGCGCGTTGCGGCGTTCATGGATCACTTTGACAAACGGTTTCGAATTGCGGCGCGGTCTTCGAGCGGACGGATCATCGCGATCGCGTCTGCACATCACCGGTTGAACTACATCCACCCTTTCCCGGATGGCAACGGTCGTGTCAGCAGACTGATGTCTCATGCCATGGCCCTTATCACGTGGGCTGGCCCGCAGGTTAACCGATCGGGGCGAGTACAAACGTTTGACGAATCTGGCTGACAGTTCACGCCGCGGAGGCCGCGACGGACGGGGAATTTTTCAAAGGCGGCACTGAAGACGTTCAATGAATGGCTCCTAAAGGTGACGCTCGACCAGATCACCCTCTCAGCAAGATTGTTCGATCTCTGTGGATTGGACCAAAGGTATCGACGTCTTGTTGCTGATACCATCGATGACAAGCGCGCTCCGGAGCTGATCTCGGCGGTTCTTCGGCATGGCTCATTGGAACGAGGAGACGCGCAGATTATGCTCAAGACGTCCGAGCGAACGGCACGCAATTCGCTCCGCAAACTCACCGCCGCCGGTTAACTGACCTCCGCGTCTCCGAAGACGCCGCTGGGGTTAGCGTTTCCACTGGACTATCGAGAGAGGCTCTTTCTAAACCTTTTTTGGTGATGGTGACCTTCCCGTGTGACTGGTAACTGCAGCACCCTGTTTCGGGCCAAGTCCGCAAGCGCAGCCTCTTTCCGTGTTGGAAATAAGTTCACAGCTGTGAACCATCCCGAGCTATCCTTCTTGTCAGCCGAGTTCACAGCTGTGAACTCATCATGCAGCATCCCGCCGCATCAAGGCCATGATCATCGGACCACAGGAGAATTCCCCGATCGCCGCCTTTGAAGATAGGGTTCTCAAGTAGCCTCCAGGTGATCGGATATCTGCAAAGCGTTCAAGCATTGCAACAACGACAACAGACGCCTCTTCGGGCCCCATATAGCGTTTTGCCTCGTCCCAGGCGGAAGGCGAAATACCCATCATGGGTCTGACCATGTCAGCCACCCGGACCAAATCGTGCCAATGGCGCACAGGCTGCTCGGAATACGCTTTGAATTCCTGACAAGAGGCGAGGACCAAACCAAGCGGTATGTTCGGCATCAGTTGGTCGTCAGTAGTCGAGGTTGAGTTAGCCTCATCTTCAGAACACAGAGGGCTATCGGCGACTTCTCGGTTTTCACGCACAGCGCCTCCGCCCCGCGCTTTTTCTAAGCGAGGTTCAAGTTCATAAGAGTCTTTATTTGAATTCTGATGGTGCTGCTCAAAAGCAGCGTCATTGGTGCTCATATCTTCTGCTTCACGGCCATCTAGAAGGTTTCGGGCGTGGTCCAAAGCCACCCCCAAAGCGTCTTCGATGCGCCTAAGATCTTCCATTTCTAGTTTTCTACGAAGATCTCGGGCCGTTAGGGCCGCAAGATCAGAGAATTGGTCCCAGACGCCCTGATCCGGACGAAGTGCGCGCCCGTACTCGGCCAGCCCCGCTAGGTCACGCCGCATGAGGCTCACAGTGGCACGTAGGCGCTTGTAACGCTCCTCAGCGGCCCGGACGGCCTCGGCGGCCTCACAGACCTCCTGGAAGCGTCGAACAAGCGGAGAGAGGTCGAACCCGAACGCAACCTTTTCGTCGCCGTAGCGGCGGGCATAGCGCTTCCCATTGGGGCTATCGCGCCGGACGACAAAGCCAGTCTGGACAAGGTTGGAAAGGTGGCGCCGCATCGTCGAGCAGGGCATGCCGTTCAGGCGCTCGCAAATCGCCTTGTTGGACGGATGTACAATCAACTCGCAGTCATTGCCTCCGAGAATCGTCGCTTGGTGAAAGCTGACCAGTGCCTGAAGCACCGTCAAATCCCGATCGGACAAGCCGAATGCGACTCGAGCGGTAGCTAGCTCCCTCAGGACCTCCCACTTGTTGGCGCCGGCTGGGGGCAGGTCTTCCTGCGCCGCTGCCTGATGTTTTAGAATGGCAGCATCTATCGTTCGCCGAAACGGCGTTACGGGCGTGTAGTCCATTTTATCATTCACGAAGACAAAAATTTCCCGGCCCGCGAATCACTTTGGACTTGCGGAAAATGACTCCGGACACTACCTTGGAGGTGCTAGAAACAAGTTAGGGTCTCGTGGAGTGGTCGCTTTGCGGGACCTTTTCTTTTGCCTTTTCGTGCCTCCTTCTTTGATTTCTGCTCTTCCTCAGTCTTCCGACCGCTGCTTCCAGCGATCGTGAAGGTCTTCAATCATGTCATGCACTTGCGTCTCAACCCAATCGGCGAAGTCTCCGCTTGCCAGCTCGATCGACAGGCCCTTGGCAGTGCGTTTGACCGTGCCGCCGCGCTTGCCACCGATCTTCAGCGGGACACTGGAGGACGGGGCAGGGGAGGGGACCTTCTCAGGTTTGAGCGCCTTCGCTACGGCTTTAGCCACCGCTTCAAACGCCTGGACGGAAGGGTCATCAGTGGATACGGAATCATCCACAACTGTAGACTCGACACCCTTTCCACGCGCCTCCTCTGCAATCTGACTGAGGCGCTCGCGATCGAGGCCGTTCTCGTCGATGGCGCGGCCCAGAGCGTCCCAGCGAGGCCGACCTATGCCGTGGGCTGGCCCAATGGCGCGAATTAAATCTGAGCCGACGATGTCTACGATGGCGATGGCCATGGAGACCGCAGATTTCGTGACGGTCAAGATTTCTGCCACCTGTGATTGTGTTCCGAAGCCGGATGCCACGAGATCCTTGGCGAAAAGCGCCTTCTCAATGTAGGACAGATCACGTCGACCCATATTTTCGGAAATCTGCGCGCGCAAAGCACTGTCATCATCCAGATTGGCGACGAGAGCGCGGATCTTGGTCACCTTTTCGGACTGGCGTATCGCCTCCAACCGCCTACGTCCGTAGACCAGCAGGTAGCGGTCGGGGTCATCGGGGGCACGGCGCACAAGGATCGGAACGGTTTGACCGTTCGCCTCAATCGCATCGCGCAGGTCCAGAACATCCGCCGGGTCGAGGCGATCCTCCATGCGGTCATCCACGATGTTCGTCGGATCCAGCTCCCAAACGTGATGACCATCGACAGCATCGCGCGCGGACCGTAGGGCGCGGTTAGAGCTCATCATTGGCGTGACGGCGCTGGACTGCGGGGCAGGGGAGGGAGCTCCGGCCGACGCGAGACTGTCGAGCATGGACATCCGTTTCTTCTTGCTGCTGCTCATAGGCGCCCCCAAGTCTTCTGGATCAGGTCGGCGATCTCGTCATTCAGCGTGTTCAAGCTCTCGAGTGCGCGATCATAGGTGGAACGGGTGAACGCGCTGCGTTCCACCTCGTAGAGCGTCTGCTTGGTCAGGCCTGCATCGGAGATGGCTGTAGACTTCAACATGGGCGAATTCAGCACGGCTTCGCCGTACATTGTTCGCAGGAAAGCCACGATGCGGTTCTGCGGCGCATCCTGCGGCTCGTAGCGGGTCAAAACATAGCGCATCCAGTCATGAGACATGTCGGCGCCGCTCTCAGCGATCACGTCCATGAGGTCGGCTGTCATGCGGAGGAACTGCGACATGGACATCACATCAAGCATTTCCGGGTGGATCGTCACCAAAACGCCCGTGGCCGCGGACAGTGCGGACATGGTCAGAAATCCTAGCTGCGGTGGGCAATCAATGACGACCACGTCGTAGTCCTCGTCGACCTGGGCCAACGCCTCTTTCACGCGGAAGAAGAAAAGTCCTGCATTGCCCTGAGCCAGCGCGCGCGGGGTATCGTGCTCGAACTCCATCAGTTCGAGGTTTCCGGGAATCAGGTCCAGATTGGGGATATAGGTCTTGCGAATGACCGACCGGATCGGCTCTGGGTCCTCATAGCGGATCGCATCGTAGAGAGTGCCGCCATCTTCGAGGTCCAATTCCGGCTGAACGCCGTGCAGCGCGGTGAAGGAAGCTTGTGGGTCGAGATCAATGCCCAGCACACGATATCCGCGCAGGGCAAGCCGTTGAGCGAGATGGGCAGAGGTTGTTGTTTTTCCGGAGCCGCCCTTGAAATTCATCACGCCGATGACCTGAAGATGATCACCTTCTCGTCGTCCGGGAACGTAATCACCCGGCTTGCGAGCGGTTTTTTCAAGGAGCAAACGCAGCGCCTGGATGTCCTGCGCCGAGTAAAGACGACGGTTGCCGGCGGTCAGTTCGGGAGAAGGCCCTTTGCCATCTAGATTGAGTTTGCGAAGATAGGAATCGTTGACGCCGAGCAGCGCCGCAGCCTCACCAGAGGTGAATTTGCGCATGGTCTTCTCGGCATCGGGTGGAAACAGGCTCTCACGTTGCGAATGCAACTGGTTCGCCAGCCATTCCGAATGCTGGCGGATCACCGCATTGAGATCCTCATGCTCAAAGGTATTATCCATCTGCCCTCTCGCTTCCGAGACATCGCGTCTTTGGCGTGTTCACGGAAATTGACGTTTTTTGCCTCGCTTCCGTGACTATTGGCGCAAGAGTCGGATTCGCGCAAGGTTTTTCCACATCTAGTGGGCGAGTCCTCACCGAACACAAGGCTGTTTGGTGTCCTACTGCATGGTGTAACGCACCGCATCTCACGAAAAGGGACAGGGCAGAACTCTTTTCGGAGGTGTCCGAAATGGCTTTTGAACGCACCAAAGCTTGCCTTTTGGTAGTTTTGGATATACATATTTGGATGTTTATCCATGCCTGAGAGGACAAGATGCAAGTTGCCAAATGGGGAAACTCCCTTGCCGTCCGGCTGCCCGCAGATCTGGTGCGGGAACTCGGCTTAAAGGAAGGCGATCAGGTCGACCTGGTAAAGGACGATGGAACCATTCGTGTGAGACGCCAACCTCGCGCTGATGAAGTCCTACAGGGGCTAAGGCGTTTTCGCGGAAAACTGCCCAAGGACGCGCGTCTAGGCCGCGACGCCGCGCATGAGCGCTGAATTCGCAGATACGAATGTTGTGCTCTACCTGCTCGACGATGGTCCAAAGGCTGAGAGGGCAGAGGAAATTCTGGGGCAGGGACCCCGGATCAGCGTCCAAGTCCTGAACGAAGCGATGGTAAATTGCCGGCGGAAAGCTGGTCTCAGTTGGGAAGATACCGGAGCGTTTCTTGAGGGTATTAAGTCCTTATGCCCTGTCGAGGACCTCACGATTCAAACCCATCAAGTGGGTCGCGCGTTGGCGGAGAAATACCAGTTATCGGTCTATGACGCGATGATCGTGTCTGCCGCGCTGCTCGCTGGGTGCACGACGTTATGGACTGAGGACATGCACGACGGATTGCTAGTCGAAGATCGGCTGCGCGTCGTCAATCCATTTGCCTGACCAGCAACCCAAGTCGCTCCGCCCGTTCCAACAGCATTCTGACTGAGGAAGGCTGCCAGCTGGTGCGACCGCGAGGGGTGCGCTCACGCATGGATTCCAGTTGGTAGCAGATTGCCTGCAAGGTGATCTCGGGGTCAGCACCTTTGATTGCCGCGACAATCGCGGGCAGGCGATCGTCGGTTTCGCGACGTCCAGCGCGTCCAAGCACTTCAGCGGGCAGAAAGCCGTCGCGCACATATGCTTTCACGGCGCGGAGCAGGCGGCTTTGGGTCCAATGGCGATCTGGGGGCAGGGGGCCATTGATAATCCGCAGGACGTCTTCCCAAGCCATATCGGGGCGCAAGCGGCGCACATGGGGCACCCAATCTTGCGCGGTCTCGTTCAGGCGCTCCATGTAGCCGTCCTGTCGCGCCAGCCGCACCTTGCGCAGCGCGGCGGGATCCTTGGCGCTTAGCCCAGGATTGCCACCAACGCGACCTTTGGCGCGCGCAGAGGCCAGCCCGGCCTTGGTGCGCTCGCGGATTAGGGCGCGTTCGAATTCGGCAGCAGCGCCCAAAACCTGCAACGTAAACTTGCCTTGCGGCGATGCAGTGTCGATCGGGTCTTGGAGGGAGCGGAAGAAGGCTCCTTTGCCCTCCAGCCGCTCAATCACCTCCAGCAAGTGCGACAAAGACCGCGCAAGCCGGTCGATCCGTACGACAACCAGCGTGTCGCCGCTCTGGACGCGTTCGAGCACCCGCGCAAGCACCGGACGCGCGCGATTGCCGCCAGACGCGTGCTCTTCGAAGATTTCGACGCATCCTGCGGCTTGTAGGGCCTCAGACTGGGGCAGGGGGGTCTGATCCTCTGTGGAAACGCGGGCATAGCCAATCAGGGGCATGAAAACGGGCCGTTTGCAATTTAAGATATCGCAAATAAACGACCATTTGCCTGCGGGTGCGGGCCGATTGGTTTTCCCAACCCACCTTAACTACTCTACCCTTTGGGTTGGGTGCGTCTTGACATGAGCAAGTTGAGACGCTATTTATCTAGACAGATAGCTAGCTAGGTGAAAAATGATGTGGACTGTTCAGGATGCAAAAAACAAGTTCAGCGCGGTTGTTGACGCAGCACTTGCCGGCACGCCGCAAGAGGTGACGCGCCGAGGCAAGCCAGCGGTGGTCGTCCTTTCTTCAGATGAGTACCACCGGCTCCTGGAGGGTGCGGTGAAGGCGCGCGAGAGCTTTGCAGAACATCTGATGGCATTTCCCGGTGGGGATATCACTCGCGCCTCGGCCGCACCGCGTGATGTAAGCTTCTGATGTACATTCTCGACACTAACGTCATCTCGGCCGTGCGCCGCCCGGATCGAGCTCCCCAAGTGGCGGCCTGGTTGCGCGGCAAGGCTGAGCAGGAACTTTTTCTGAGTGTCATCACGCTGGGCGAAATTGAGCGCGGCATTCGCCAGCAGGAGACCCGCGACCCTATGTTTGCCAGCGATCTCCGCACGTGGCTCGATCGGACGGTCTTGCTATTCTCGGACCGGCTGCTTGCTTTTGAGGCCGAGGATGCACGCATCTGGGGACGGCTCTCAGCCGAGATCGGCCATACCGGTGCTGATCTGATGATCGCCGCGTCGGCGCTACGTCATGGCGCTATCGTCGTGACCGGGAATATCAGTGACTTTGCGCCGACCGGTGCTGCGTTGGAGAATCCGTTCTAGGCTGAATGCCCTGTGGTAGGGCAGGGGGGTCACAACCCCGCCGCTTTGGTCAGGTTCACCCGGAACCGATCACGGCGACGTTGATAGCGGCGGGTCATCTCGGCCGAGGCGTGGCCGAGCTGCTTCTGGACATAGCGCTCGTCGACCTCGGCCGAAGAGGCCAGGCCGGCACGTAAGCTGTGCCTCGAAAACAGCGCCAGCCGTTCTTTCTCGGGCAGGTCTGACCGGATGCTCGTGTCCAGCACGGTGCGCTTGATAAGTCGCGCAACATGCTTGTCATTGAGCCGCGCCTCCAACGCGCGCTTGCCGTCGCGCGAGGTGCGGACAAAGACCGGCCCGAAGTCGATCTTCGAGAAATGCAGCCATTGTTCCAGCGCATGGACGGGACAGGTCTGATCTGACGAGCCGCGCCCGATCTCGACCTCGCGCCAGCCGGTCTTGCCGTTCAGGGTGAGCAGGGTGCCTTTGTCGAAGATCTCGATCCAGCCGCCGCTGCCGGGAGTGTCGTCCTTGTGGACGTCGAGACTGACGATTTCGGACCGGCGCAGACCACCGGCATATCCGATCAGCAAGATCGCCCGATCCCTGAGCCCACGCAGGTCGAAAGGAAGGGTGGCGACCATCGCGAGAATATCCTCGGCCAGGAGCGCCTCCTTCTGCAGCGGCGGGCGCGCGTGCCTGCGTTTGATCCCGGCCAGCACAGTTGCGATGTGACGGTTCATTCGATCGAGGGTGAAACCGCGTTGCGCGTAATTCCAGGCAAGGCCGGACAAACGGCGGTCGATTGTCGAAACTGATAGGGCAGGGGAGGGGGCCGAACCGGACGCCAGATCGGCCAGGTAGAGCCCAATCATCTCGGGAGACGGCGGTAGAGGCTCGGTGCCCTTCATCCGGCACCAGCGCGTGAAATGCGCCCAATCCTTCGCGTAGGCCGTCAGCGTGTTGTCGGACGCGGCAGCGCGGGCATAGTCGCGGGCGGTGTCGACCAGGCGATCAAGGCTGCCGGACCCCGCGACATGGGAGGGCAGGGCGATCCCATCGCTTTTTTCTTGATTTCTCGCGTCGCCCTGAGCATTATGAATTGCATCAGAGTTTGATGAAGTCGGCTTTTCGTCCTCTGAGGCCATTTTCCAGTGAATCCAGCAATGAAATTGAACTGCTTTCCAGCATATATTTTAATGTCCGATAATGCAAACTTATCATTCATTATTGTTTGCCGACAGGCAGGGCGCTTTAGGCATATTATCGTTGTCAAAAGCGCCGCCGTGATTCATCCTGCTTTTCGATGATTCTGCGGCCCAAACTCCTCTCGCGCCACCCCGGCAAGCTTCTTGACGCGGTGGCCGTCGCTCCGGTGGCCCTGGTCCCGGCCTGGCTGCGCCGGGCAATCCCGGATGCGCAAAGCGTTGCGGGAAAGGAAGTTGAGGAGGTCGCGCTTGCTGCCGGTGCTGCTATCGGCGCCCTCGATGCGGTAGTCCGCCGGCAGGAACGGTGGGCCGGGGTCTGGCGGCAGCGCCTGGCGCTTGTCGCGGCCGCGGTGACGGCACGACAGGCCGGCCGCGTCGAGGATTCTTTGGCATTGCGCGACGCCGTGCTGCTGACACGCCCCGGCGATTTTTTGTCCGTTGGCCCGGCCGGGCTTTTGCTGCTCGCCTGGCGCCGGTTGGTCGACACGCCTGCCGAGAAACTGCTGACCGAGCGGAGCATCGGCGCGGTGTTGGAAGAACTCGGCTACGCCCCGGATGAAGAGGTGGTCAGCGCTCTGGTGGGGGAACTCGGTCAGATCGGCGGCGGGGCAGAGACGGTCGGGATGCTGACCGGTGCTTTTGTGGCCGCCGAACGCTATGGTTTTGGGCCGGCTTTCGGCGCCTGGCTCGCCGACGGTCTGCTGGCGCAGCGGCTGGCGTGGCCGCATGCAATACCGCTGCTGGGCACCGAAGCTGCTTTTTTTGGCATGCGTGCCGGGCATTCACGTCGGGCGGCGACCGGTATGGCGGCAGCGGGCCCTGAGACAGAGCCGGAGCGTGCCAAAAAACTGCTGGCGGCACAGGCGCGGGCGGCGCTGCGCGCCATCGATCTTTTTGCTGAGCTCGGCCGCCGTGCCGAAAAACTGCTGGCCGTCGCGCCGAAACTCAGGGCCAAGGGAGCGGACGCGATCGTCGACCGGTTGTTGAACGAAGACGCGCTCATGGCCTCGCGCGGGGACAAAAAAATGGACAAAAAGATGAGTGACCGGGGGCTACGCCGCCTGTTCGACCGGCTTCTTGTCCTGGGTGCCGTGCGTGAGCTGTCCGGTCGCCCGACCTTCCGCACCTACGGACTGTGACGATGGCGGCTCGTTCGACCAAAACTCGGCGAGACAATGGGGATGGGCAACGACCGTTGCTTGACCGGGAGCTGGATCACCTGCCGCCGGAGGCGCGCTGGCGCGAATGGATGCAGCGCGTTGAGGCAACCATTTTTGCCGCCAGCGAGCCGGTGACACGTAGTGTCCTCGCGCGGGTGGTTGGCGCGGATTGCAACCTCGATCTCTTGATCGACGACATTCGCGAGGAGCTGCGCGGGCGGCCTTACGACCTGGTCGCCGTCGCCGGCGGCTGGAAACATTTGACCCGGCCGACCTATGCCGACGCCATCCGCGCCGCTATGGGCGGCAGTGAGAAGGCGATGGATCTCACGCAATCCGAGGTGCTGGTGCTGATGTGCGTGGCGTATTTCCAGCCGATCACCCGCGCCGAGTTGTCGTCTTTCTTCGGCAAGGAGATCAGTCGTGATTTTATTGGTCATCTGCGCGGCGCGAAGCTGATTGCGTCCGGCCCGCGCAGCCCGACGCCCGGCGCGCCCTACACCTACGTGACGACCAAAGAATTCCTGTTGGAGTTCGGCCTCGACACGCTGCGCGACCTGCCGGATTTCGAGGCGCTCGAAGACGCCGGGTTGCTGTCGAAGGAGAAGCTGCTGGCAGGGGATATTCCGATGGGGATTGCGGGCGGTGAAGATGATGGCGAGGACGAGCAGCCGAGCGTCGGTCTCGTCGACGACGCGATGTGATGAACGGATCATCCTGGTTTTCCTGCGCCCGCCGATGAGAACTCATGACCATGACGACTGATCGTGCGACAGGCGATGACCGGTGAACCTACATGGCGTTGCCGTCAAGCAGGCTGGCCGGAAATAGCACCAACTTGGTGCCGCCGGCATAGCGTCGCGGCGAGAACAGGATGTCACGAAACCCTGCTGCTTGACCTGGTCGGCGGGCTTCCAGGAAGATTCTGATGCTGTCCCGTGTCTTCCTGACGACCAGCACGAAAGCGAATTTGCTCGTGCGAACAAGGCCGGTCTATGCCGATGCGTCGTCTGGCGGGGCAGTTCGCTTTGGAGCGGTTTGGTGATCGCTGAGGGTCTGGGAGAGACTGTGCAGCGCCCTCAGCAATTCTCCCATCGCCATACTGTGGGACAGCCCGTCTTTTTCGACGACCTTGATCAGCGCCTCGATATGGGCGCTGTCGGTATCCCACGGATTCGAAGAAGTTTTCATAAAGCATCGATTCAGGGGCAACGCGCGGGCGGCCAGGAGCGGGATGCCGCCCGCCGTGTTGCCTGATTTGCGTACTCGTTACCTGGCGCGAATCCCAATCTCGCTGATTATGGTTAAAATAGCATTACAGACTGCGTTTGAATCAGCACCGAAGCATGCCGCTTTGTCGGGCGGATGCAGCGGCACGAGGGCAATGCCCGTGTCGAACGGACACGACAGGATGGCCTGCTCGATTGTCAGAAACTGAAAGCGAACAGTAGATGTCGGTGTGATCGCCAGGACTGCTGAGCGACCTTACGGAATTCGAGGATTTCGGCTGCCCGCTTTGGCATCGAATGCTCGGTCGTGGTGATTGAGTGTGAAATCGCACCGAACAGTAACCCCGCGTCGAGCAGGATTTATCGACCTGATTTCATTGCGAAAATTAGAATTGTCCAAGGATCTAAGAAGGCGCAAATCGCAACCCTTCGAAAATCTGGGAAAGAGCAGCTGAATCAGACACTTGAGCATGCTGGTGCTTGGGGTTACTGTTCGGCGCGATTTCACAACGTGTATGCGAAACTGATAAAGGTGAAGGCCGCGCCACCTCGATGACAACCTTGTCCGCTACAATGTCGCTTGCACCTATTCGCTGCTGGGCGAGACTGATGGTGCCATCAAATTGCCGGAAATTTGCCTGAAGCAGTTTGGGACCGACATGAAGCAATGGATCAAAAACGACTCTCGATCTCATCCGGGATCATCCGGCAATCAGACGCTTTTAGCGCCGTATTGATGTCCGTCAGCAATGCTATGTTAGGAAGTCAAATGGCTGAGCCGCCCTATCGCGTCCAGGCGTTCAACAGCGCCACGCACTCCGAAAACAGGATGCACGATGATGCGGTGGCGCAAAAATATGGCTTCAGCGGCGGCCTGGTGCCAGGCGTCGATGTCTTTGCGTATATGGTCCACGTTCCGGTGGCGAAGTGGGGACGAGCCTTCCTCGAGCGCGGCCTGATGGAGGTGCGCTTCGCGAAGCCGGTTTACGATGGCGAAACCGTGGTGGTTACGTCCGAGCCTTCAGACGAAGGCCTAGCGATTGCGCTCAACGGCAGCGACGTTCGAGCTGCCGGCAGTGCCTCGCTGCCGGACGCGCCACCCCCGATCTCCGTTGGCGATTATCCCGAGACTGCGCCGGTTGCGGTGCGGGGGCCGGTCGATCTCAGGTCTTACCAGGTCGGCAAATGGCTCGGAACGGCGCCGCGCTCCTGGCCGGGCCAATCTGGAGCGGACTATCGGGCGGAAGTACGCGAAACCGATCCAATCTATGCTCGCGAAGGGTTGGTGCATCCCGGTATGGTGCAGCGGGTTATGAACCGGGTCTTGATGGAGAACGCTTTACTGGGGCCGTGGATTCATCTCGGCAGCCGCATGCAGATGCTGTCCACAGCTGCTTGCGATGAAGAGTTGGTCGCGCGGGCACGCGTTACCGCGAACTACGAAAAGAAGGGCAACCGTTTCGTGGAAGTAGATGCCGTTGTTGTTGCGAACGGCCGGAAGTTGATCGCCCACTGCCAGCACATCGCGATCTATCAACTTCGCGAACGAGCAGCGTGAGGCACAAGGCTGTCGAGCAGCATCGTCACCGGCGCACCCGGTTCTGCAGGCCGTCAAAACAGATAAGGGAACGCAAGACACGCACGTGACAATCGCTCCACCAGACGCGGACGGGGATTCTAGTCGCCTTTCAAGTTTGTCCCCCAGGACAGCCCGTGTCTGCTTCGGCGGCGCGGGCATCCTTACAACGAAAGCAATCAAAGATGCCCAATGCGGCGCTGGTATATCCCGATACGAAGCTCTTTATTGATGGCGAATGGCGTGAGGGTCGCGAATGCCGGACTATTCCGGTTATTGATCCGGCGACCGAGGAGACGATCGGCTCGGTTGCACATACCGCGCGCCGGATCTCGACGCCGCGCTGGCCGCCGCCGATCGCGGCTTCAAACTCTGAAGCTCAACCTCGGCGTTTGATCGGTCTAAGCTGATGTGCAAGGCCGCCGGCTTGCTGCGAGAGCGCGGAGATCGCATCGCCTGGCTCCTGACGCGCGAGCAAGGCAAACCTTTGGCAGAGGCCAAGGGCGAAGTGATGGCGGCGCCGACATCATCGATTGGTTCGCTGAGGAGGCGCGCCGCACTTGCGGCCAGGTGATTCCGGCGCGCGCGCGAAGAGCCATGCAGATGACGCTCAAAGCTGCCGGTCGGTCCGGTGGCCGCGTTCACGCCCTGGAACTTCCCGTCAATCAAACAGTGCGCAAGCTCTCCGCGGCGCTCGCCGCCGGCTGCTCGATCATCGAAGGCGCCGGCACCGCCGCCGGCGGCGCCTGCCGAGCTCCTTGGCGCCTTCGTCGATGCCGGCGTGACCGCCGGGGGTCGTCACTCTGGTCTCTGGCGCGCCGGGGGAGATCTCCGAGTGTGAAAATGCGCCGGCCAGTGACCCCGCGTCGAGCAGGATTTGTCGTGCTGATTTCATTGCGAAGATGAGTGTTGTCCTAGGGATCTCAGAAGGCACGATTGTGACCCTGCGAATCTCACAAAGAGCAGCTGTATCAAACTCTTGAATGTTCCAGTACCTAGGGTCACTGGCCGGCGCATTTTCGCAGCCGATCGCCTAATCAGATTCACGCGCTCGAAGGCGCACTGAGTCAGTCGGTCTGGTCGGCATCGAGGTATCGTCCCTCGGTTCATTACGCTTCGGCACCTTGGGGTCGATTGCACTATTTGGTAGTTTGTTCCGGCGCCGCGTGGAGAGTCTGCCATGTGGCCAGGGCTCGGGACAAGTGTCGGTCCATCATTCCCACTGCCAAATCGGTTCGACGAGCCTCAATGGCTTCAAGTATCTCACAATGATCGTCGTAAGCTTGCGTGCCCCGTGAGTAATCTGAAAAGTATATTATGCGACGCTGTTTTGAGAATTCATAAAATAATTTCACCGTGCGAAGCAGTACTCTATTCTGTGTTGAAGCGACGATTCCAAGATGGAACGCTTCATCCTCAGCCTCAATTGTCTTTTTGCTATCAATTGCAAGCTTCGTTTTGTAGAGGATTTCCCTCAGCCGATCTACGTCCTGATCCCGCCTTCTATCGCAGGAAATCCGTACGCCCTGCAGCTCCAGAATACTTCGCACTTCAAACACGTCCTTAGTCTCTTCAGGCTGAAACGGCAGGCCAGAAGACGCACGAAGAACGAGGGCCTCGATGCTACTTTCCTCAGAATTTCTAAGATAGATCCCAGAGTTAGGCCTTCGCTCAATCACACGCATCGACTCGAGAGCGGCCAAAGCCTCGCGAACCGCCCCGCGACTGACATTGAACCTGTCGGCAAAGTCACGTTCCGACGGCAATCGTTCGTTCGGCTCATAGCGACGCTCATCAATGAATGAGAGTATTTTCCCTACAACGTTCGGGACACCGGCAATCCTATCGCTTTCCGTCTTCTCAAGCATTTTTCGGTCTTTTTTCCAGCCGTCAGTCCATCCCAACCAGGTCCATCCCGATACGGAAGGGTCATAAATCATACGCGTTGCTTGGCAACTCGAACCCAAAGTACCAGTGAAACCCTAGCCGGTCTACCAAATTGGTTAATCCGGCTCCGCGCTGAAGCTGCCATATGCCCGATGGTTAAGCCACCCGTTCATTAAACTCCCCACGGCATGCCTTGCGCGTAGAGATGGCCAAGCGCGGCGCCCGGCCAACACCAAGCCGATGGCCTAGCCGTAAACGCCGTCCGCCGTTCAGGGCCTTCCTCTATCGCCACCGCACCCTCGAGACGCAGGTCGAAACTACCTTGCTCTCGTCAAACTCATTTCAGCTAAAATCTAGATGCAATTCATGGGTCGGTGACCTATAAATGCCCCCGGAACGCTCGGAGAGGCGTTCAGGTAGGAGCCCGACCATGATCAAGATGAGCGTCTACTATCCGGCCCATGGCGGCTCGAAGTTCGACCACGATTACTACTGTGCCAGCCACCTGCCACTGATCAGAGAACGAATGGGCGATGCCTGCCTGCGCTACGAGATCGAGAAGGGCCTAACGGGCCGCGAACCTGGAAGCGCGCCGGAGTTCGTCGCAGCGTGCCACATCTACTCACCGAGCCTGGGGACATTCCGGGAGGCGTTCGGCCCACACCGCGCGGAGATCGTCGCGGACGTCGCCAACTATACGGACATCGCACCCATCGTGCAGATCAGCGAAATCGTTGGAGCGTAAGGGCTTCGGTGCGTCAGGCTTGGCCGTTGTCCGGGATCGGCGTCGTGCTCGCCATGACCAGCTAACCGGTGCCGAACAGGTCCACGATCAGGAACGTGTCATTGCCATTCATGCGACAACTACTTTGCTCTCGTCAAGCGCGCTTCAGCCAAAATCTGGATGCGCTCTATGAACCGGTGAAGTAGACCGGCGCTGGCGAACGGTTCCAGAAAGCACCCGAAGCCTGCATCATTAACTCCATCTATCTTCGAAGTAGGGGTCAAAGTTCGGTCGTGCGGATACCCGCCGGGACCAGCGCCGCGTCGATCATTGCCATGACCATGTTCTGCGGGGCCTTGCCGATGTCGATGACATGTCGGCGGTGTCTATAGTGAGGGTGAACATGCGTCTCTCTCCTCACCTGCGAAGAGTAGAGCGAAGGTGCAGCCCGCTCACCGACTTGAGGCCAGCCTGCCGCAAAGTTCATCGGCAAAACCCGCTTCCAAGCACATTCCGCACGCAAAAGCCGTTTCACGCTTTTGCTTGGAAATGGGGTTAGCCCTTGTCCGCGGCCAGGCCTACCTGTTCGACAGCGTGCGCCGCGCAGATTTCGTCGTTGTCCGATGTATCGCCGGAGATTCCGACAGCACCGAGGGTTTCGCCCGCTTCCCCGCGTATCAGGACACCACCGGGAACCGGCACGATCTTCCCGCCGGAAACGCCGGACAGGGCTTGGACAAAATGAACACGCTCGGCGGCGGCCGCGTTCAGCCAGCGGGAGCCCGAGCCGACCGCCAGCGCGCCATAGGCTTTGCCAAAGGCGATCTCGAAGCGGAGCATGGAAGAACCATCCTGCTTCTGGAATGCGATGAGGTGGCCGCCTGCATCGAGCACCGCGACCGAGAGCGGCTTCAGGTTGAGCTCCCGCCCCCGATCCAGCGCGGATTCGATGATGCGATTGGCGACATTCAACGTGATGGTATTCATTGTTTTATCCCGTTCCGAGAACGTTCTCGCCTGCCCCACTGGCCTTCAGCTCCAACCGGCGGGCGTGCAGAACCGGCTCGGTATAGCCGTTCGGCTGGGCGCGGCCCTGCAGCACCAGATCACACGCGGCCTGGAAGGCGATCGAATTCTCGAAATCCGGGGCCATCGGCCGATAAAGCGGGTCGCCCTCGTTCTGCCGGTCGACGACCGCCGCCATGCGCTTCATCGTCTCCATCACCTGATCGCGCGTACAAACGCCATGATGCAGCCAATTGGCGATGTGCTGCGAGGAGATGCGCAGCGTGGCGCGATCCTCCATCAGGCCGACATCGTTGATGTCCGGCACTTTCGAGCAGCCGACACCCTGGTCGATCCAGCGCACGACATAACCCAGGATGCCCTGGGCGTTGTTGTCGAGTTCCTTCTGGATCTCTTCGGGCGTCCAGTTCGGCCGCAGGGCGACGGGGATCGACAGGATGTCGTCGAGCTTGGCCTTCGGGCGGTTTTTGAAACCTTCCTGCACGGCGTGCACATCGACCTTGTGGTAGTGCGTCGCATGCAGCGTCGCGGCTGTCGGCGACGGCACCCAGGCGGTGTTGGCGCCGGCCTTCGGGTGAGCGATCTTCTCAACCAGCATCGCCGCCATCAGGTCGGGCATCGCCCACATGCCCTTGCCGATCTGGGCATGACCGGCAAGCCCGCACTCCAGGCCGGTGTCGACATTCCACGCTTCATAGGCGGAAATCCACGCCGCCTGCTTCATGTCGCCCTTGCGGATCATCGGGCCGGCTTCCATCGAGGTGTGGATCTCGTCGCCGGTGCGGTCGAGGAAGCCGGTGTTGATGAAGACGACGCGTTCGCGGGCTGCACGGATGCATTCCTTGAGGTTGACCGTGGTGCGGCGTTCCTCATCCATGATGCCCATCTTCAGCGTGTTGGGCTGCATGCCGAGCGCCTGTTCGACGCGGCCGAAAAGCTCGACAGCGAACGACACCTCCTCCGGCCCGTGCATCTTCGGCTTGACGATATAGACCGAGCCTGTCCGCGAATTGGCGCGGCGGCCATTAGGGCCGACATCGTGCAGCGCGATCAGGCTGGTGATCATCGCGTCCATGATGCCTTCCGGAACCTCATTGCCGTCGCGGTCGAGGATCGCCGGGTTGGTCATCAGGTGGCCGACATTGCGCACCAGCATCAGCGAGCGGCCGGGCAGAGTCAGTTTGCTTCCGTCGGGTGCCGTATAGTCGCGGTCAGGATTGAGCTTGCGCGTGAACGTCTTGCCGCTCTTCGAGACCTCTTCCTCTAAATCGCCCTTCATCAGGCCGAGCCAGTTGCGGTAGACGGCGACCTTATCCTCGGCGTCGACCGCGGCGACCGAGTCCTCGCAGTCCTGGATGGTGGTAATGGCCGATTCCAGAATAACGTCTGAAATTCCAGCCTCGTCTTGGCTTCCGATGACGTGTTGATCATCAAGGATGATTTCGATGTGAAGGCCGTTTCTCGATAAGAGCAACGAAGACGGATTGTCGACGTCACCTAGGTACCCCGCGAATTGTGAGGGATCGCGCAACCCACCCTCCGAGGAGCCCGTCATCAGTCGAAACTGACCATCTTTAATTTGAGAACTGGTCATGTTTGACCAGCTGTCTGTCTTCAACGGCACGCTGTCATCTAAGAATGCTCGCGCCCACGCGATGACTTTCTCGCCGCGCTTGGGATTGTAGCCATTGCCCTTTTCGGCGCCGTCGGTCTCGGGAATGGCATCGGTGCCGTAGAGTGCATCATAGAGCGAACCCCAGCGCGCGTTGGCGGCATTCAGCGCATAACGGGCATTCATCACCGGCACGACGAGTTGCGGACCGGCGACGGTGGCGATCTCCGGATCGACGTTTTCGGTGGTGACCTTGAAATCCGGACCTTCGTCCAGCAGGTAGCCGATCTCCTTGAGGAAAGCCTTGTAGGCCGCCATGTCGGACGGCGCGCCATTTTCGCGATGCCAGGCGTCGATCTTCTCCTGAATCTCGTCGCGCTTTTCGAGCAGCGCCCGGTTCTTCGGAGCGAGGTCGCGAACGATCTTGGCGAAGCCGGCCCAGAACTCTGCGAGCTTGATGCCGGTGCCCGGCATCGCGCGCTTGTTGACGAAATCGTAGAGCCCGCGATCGACCTGCAACCCGCCGACTTCGATTCGATTTGCCATGTCCAAAGCTCCGTTATGGCGCCCCCACAGGCGCGTATCGTTTCGCGGGTTCGGTGCATAGAAAAACCCTTCCACTTCCAGCTCTGCGCTGACGGAAAGGTTCGTGACGCCGGTCTGAACCCTGATGAATCGGTTTGCGGTATCAATCTCGCGAACATCCCGCACCACGCTATCGGCCGTCGGAAGTGCGCCGCCTGCCAACGATGTCTCCGCACCGCGCGGGATAACCGGAACCCGCAGATTGTGGCAAATTCTCATCGCCGCCGCTACCTCCTCGGTGGTGCGAGGCAGAACCACGGCGAGCAGCGGACATCGGTACGCCGTCAAACGCGTCGCATTCATATGCCTGGGTTTCCTCCGGGTCCGAGACGATCGCGTCCGCGGGCAGGACGGTACTCAACGCGGCGACGATCTCGGGCTTATGGGCGATGATCGCGGCGTCGGGAACGGGCATGGCGATGCTGGACATTGGCTCAATTCCGTCTGACCGAAAGCAGTGAATAACCGGACGCTCCTTCGCGCTCGCCTTCATCGAAGGCACACGAGATGCGCAGGCTCGCGACAAGCAGACTCACGAGCATCACAGCTATTTCCCGCGCGCCGCGCGAGAATCCGGAGCGAAGGGGAAGCGCGATATTCGCTGCGGCGGCTCGCCCGCGATGACCTTGGCGCGTCGAACGGCTGAGACCGAATCCGGAGCGCACGCAGCCGGCCCTGAATCATCCGCAATAGATAATCTTGTCCTTCTCAAGTCGCGATATTTCATCGTCGCCGATGTTGAGGATTGAATTGAGGATGTGCTTCGTATGCTCCCCAAGCATGGGGGGGCTGATGGTGTACTCAATTTCTGTCTGAGAGAATTTGATCGGATTGGCCACGAGCGGCACGGTCTTGCCCGTGGTGTGGGGAAGATTGATCTGCAATTCGCGATGGACGACCTGCGGATGCACGAATGCCTGGTCGAGTCGGTTGATCGATGCGCATGGTACGCCGATGGGTTCGAGAAGCGCGATCCAGTGCTCGGTTGGTTCCTGGGCAAGGCGTTCGGCCACGATCGGGATCAGAGCGTCGCGGTTTTCCAAGCGATCCGTGTTTGTGGTGAAACGGGGGTCGTCGCAGAGCACTTGCAGCCGGGACGCCGTGCAGAACTTCCTGAACTGCTGGTCGTTCCCCACCGCAAGCACGAATGATCCGTTGCTCGATTTGAACACCTGATAGGGCACGATGTTCGGATGGGCGTTTCCATATCGGCGCGGCGGCTTCCCCGTGGTCAGATAGTTCAAGTTCTGGTTGGCCAGAGCGGCAAGCTGGACATCAAGAAGCGCCATGTCGATATGCTGGCCCTCGCCCGTCCGCTCGCGATGCAACAACGCCGACAGCACACCTGTTGCGCTATACATTCCAGTGAGGAGATCGGAAATCGGGACGCCGACCTTCTGAGGGCCGCCGCCGGGCTTGTCGTCCGCCTCGCCCGTGATGCTCATCAGCCCGGATATGGCTTGGATGGCCATGTCGTATCCGGCTACGTTTTTCATCGGGCCGGTCTGGCCGTATCCCGTAATGGAGCAGTACACGATGTCCGGCTTTATGAGCCGGAGCGCTTCATAGTCTAGCCCATACCGTTTCATGTCGCCGACTTTATAGTTCTCTATGAGAACGTCGGTCTTCCTGACCAGAGATCGAACGATGTCCGCGCCTGCTTGCGTGGCGATGTCCACGCAAATCGAGTGCTTGCCGCGATTGGCGCTCAGGAAGTAGGCACTCTCGGTTGTTCCATCAAGATGCGGTGGCCCCCAGTGGCGAGTGTCGTCGCCGGTGAACGGGCGTTCGATTTTCCAAACCGTCGCCCCTAGATCGGCCAAGAGCTGCCCGAGCCAAGGGCCCGCAAGAATCCTCGATAAATCGAGAATTTGGTATCCGCTTAACGGTCCTGCCATATCAACAACCCACATTCGAGATTAATAGCTTCTTTACAGAAGCTGTGGGTAATGCGTAACTGGAGTTACCAGATTGGTCAATCCAATTTTGGCGCCCACCCATCCGGGGCAATATCAAATCCACGTCGCAGACATTGACGAAACTGCGAATCTGGTCTATACAAATTGGTCTACAACAAGGCCGCCGGGAGGGCGGCCTGCGATGCCCGCACTGGGGATCACGTTTAGGGAGGTTTTGCTGCATGGCGCGAATATCGCTCCAAAATGTCTCCAAGTCGTTTGGTGGCGACCAGGGCCCTTGGGCCGTTAATAAATTCTCCCTAGAGGTAGAAGACGGCGAGCTCGTTGTTTTTGTCGGTCCTTCGGGATGCGGAAAATCGACGACACTGCGGATGATCGCTGGCCTCGACGACACCACGTCGGGCACCATCACGATCGGCGGGCGGGATGTCACCGGTCTGCCACCGAAAGATCGCAATGTTGCGATGGTCTTTCAGAACTATGCGCTGTATCCGCAGAAGTCGGTCTACGACAACATGGCGTTCGGCCTACGGGTGCGCGGTGAAGCGAAGCAGGAGATCGACCGGCGCGTGAGGGCTGCAGCGGCCAGCCTAGACCTCGAATCCCTGCTCCACCGCAAACCGCGACAGCTGTCGGGCGGGCAGATGCAGCGTGTGGCACTCGGGCGTGCGCTCGTGCGGGACCCCGATGTTTTCCTTCTGGACGAGCCGCTTTCCAATCTGGATGCGAAGCTGCGCGTCAAGATGCGGGAAGAAATCGCGACGCTCCATGCCCGTCTCGGGGCAACGATGATCTTCGTGACACATGACCAGGTCGAAGCAATGACGCTTGGAGACCGTATCGTGATCATGCGCGATGGCCTGATCCAACAGGCTGGGAAGCCTCTCGAACTCTACGATCGGCCTGCAAACACGTTCGTAGCCGGGTTTATCGGTTCGCCCGAAATGAACCTGATCGACGGGCAGTTGTCCGACGCAAGCGGGCGGCTCGAGGTGCGATCGGGAGACCTTTCGGTAGGCATACCAGAAAAGACCTTCGCCAGGAGCGGACAGAACGTGACGCTTGGAATCCGGCCCGAGCACCTCGTCATCTCTAACGGCTCGCCGCTTGAGATGACCGTGAACTTGGTCGAGCAGATCGGAGCGCAGACTTATCTCATGGGCACGCTGGCCGGCCATAAGATGCGTGCCGTCCTCCAGCGTCGTGATGAAATCCGCGCCGGTGACAAACTCCCTATCGCCTTCCCGAGTGAGCGGCTTCACCTGTTCGACTCCATTAGCGGTGCGTCGCTGCGGATGGCGCAAACGGGCGGCAAAATCGGCGTAATGGAAAATGCGTAATGGCCCCCTGCGAGAGCGGCGGGTCAGGCTGATACTGCGCCCCTGGACCGTGGAGGGCGTCACCGGACTTCAGTAGGAGCTCTGTGTCGCGTCCTAACGATAGCACCTCTGGAGCGTCATAAAGGAGGGTCAACGCTATACTCGATACCGGCGACGTTAATTCTTGGCATTTGGCTTGAACTGACAAGTTAACAAGGGAGGAGCAGGAAATGAGCATTTACATTCCAGGTAGAGTGAGAATGGCGGTAGGCTTGTCCGGCATGACCCGCCGCAACTTTCTTAAATCCGCTGCCGCCGTCGGAGCAGCAAGCCTCGCGGCGCCTGCGGTGGTGCGGGCCCAGTCCGGCGTCACGCTTCGGTTTCTCAACAACGAAACTTCGGTCGCTAGTCAGGCAGCCCTGAAAAAAGCGTGCGACGACTACGAAAGCAAATTCGGCGTCAAGATAATCGTCGATTCGAGCCCCATTAGCGGCACGATGCAAAAAGTGATGGCGGCGGTCGCTGCCGGCCAGCCCTATGACATCATGACTTCCGGGTTCATCGCTGGAATCTTGGAGTATATTCACGCCGGCGCCATCGTCCCGGTGACCGACCTGGTCAAAAAGTATGACTGGGGCAAGAAGGCCGCATGGGAGTATCAAGGTGAGAACTGGTACTATCCGTTCGATTACAACCTCGTCGTAAATTATTACCGGAAAGACCTCTATGCCCAGAAAGGTCTGAAGATACCGGAGACGTGGGACGACTTCTTGAAGAACTGCCAAGCGCTTACAGTCGTTAATGGTGGAAATGTTGACGTCGGCGGCTGTGTCATACCTCTTGCAAGCGACAGCTCGACCAACTGGGCGAGCTTCGGCAATATGTTCGCCGAAGGCGCGGAGCTCTTTGACAAAGACTGGAATGTCGTTTTCGACCAGGGCGAGAACGCTGATCGTGCCACGCGCTTCTTGGATTTCTACGGCGAGTTGTACAAGACGATGCCGCCCGGCATGAACGCCGTGAGTTATGCTCAACTAATGAGTCTCTTCGCCACCGGAAAGGCGGCACACAGTGTCTATTCTGGTCGGTTGGTCGAAGCGCTTGAAACGACTAACCCAGAACTCGCCGATAAGTACGGAATATTCCCCTCGCCTGGTAGTACCGGTCAAAAGGCACTTTCATATGCTTTTGACGGCTTCTGCGTAGGGAAGTCGAACCAAAGCGAGGAGGCGATTAAGTTCCTTCAGTGGTTTGCAGAAGAGCATTACGTCGATTGGCTGCTTTCAGCATGGATGAACAACCATCCGGCGCGCCTGGACATCTATGAGAACGAGCGTTGGAAGAGCCATCCCATGATCAAGAAGCATTGGAATACGATGATGACGATGAAGTCCTACATTGAAGGCGACAACATCAAGATCATGGCAATCGACACCAGCGGTCCTTCGATCGACATGCGTGCTTGTAACGTATTCAACGCGAATGTCATGCCGGAAATGCTCCAGCAGAAAGTCCTCGGCAACGCCTCGTCGGCTGATTGCGTCGCCGCGACTGCGCAACGCATTCGCTCCGTCATCTAACTGCAGATCGGGGCGGCCTCCGCTGCCGCCCCGATCGTTCGTTCAAGGGATGATTCTTATGGTTCAGGACCGGCGAATTGTTGCATTGTTTATTGGCAGTATCTCCTTGCTCGCATTTATTATTGGCGGCCCGTTGATTTACGCGGTTATGCTATCATTCTATTCGGCCCGTTCGTTTATGAGCGAACCCGAGTGGGTCGGCCTGAGCAACTACATCAAGGTATTGCAAGATCCTCTTTTCTGGAATTCGTTGACGAACGGCCTCACAATCGCGCTTTCGTCGATTGTCCTGCAGGTAGTTCTGGGCGTTGGAATAGCGATGGTGCTTAACAAGCGCTTTGTTGGCCAGACCATTGCACGTTCGATCGCTATTCTTCCCTACTTCCTGCCGACAGTTGTCGCCTGCCTAGTGGCCCAATGGATTCTCGAGCCAAACTACGGATTGGTAAAGACCGCTCTGGCATCCATCGGTGTTGGAATGCTCGATTGGAGTTCTCATGCCTTCACGGCCAAAGGCACAATCATACTCGTCAGTGTGTGGTTGTGGACACCTTTTGTCGTAACCTGCGTTCTAGCTGGTTTGCAGACGATCCCAACGCAACTTTACGAAGCTGCTCGCGTCGATGGCGCCGGTGCTTGGACGCAATTCTGGCACATCACGATACCAGGCTTACGCTCGGTTCTGATCGTGGTCATCCTTCTGCGTGGCATCTGGATGTTCAACAAGTTCGATCTGATATGGCTTTTGACAAAAGGCGGGCCGCTCAACCAGACAGAGACCTTGCCTACCTTAGCCTATCGGAAGTCGTTTATTGAGTACAACCTGGGCGGGGGCGCCGCTGTGGCAACGATCTCCTTCCTCCTGCTCTCAGGCGTCATTCTCATCTATCTGCGCCTGTTCCCCATCGATGATGCAAAGCAAGGGCGATAAGAAATGAAGAGCCATGTAGAGCGATTGCCCGTTGATTCCAGTCGCCAGATACCTGAGCGCGAACCGATTCGTCCGAGATCGTCGCTGCAACACGGGAGCAAGGTTCAGGAAAGCACTTTCTGGAAACCATTCAAAAAGCTATCGGCAAAAATTGCCCTTTATGCAACCGTACTCGTTATCTGTCTTTATTCACTCTTTCCGATATACTGGATGATCATTTCGAGCCTAAGGCCCGCGGAACGCCTTTTTCTCGATACATCTCTCGTTTTCTGGCCGCCGGACCTGACGTCTTACGTCTCCCTCTTCCGGCAGACGAATTATATCGTCAATTTTCTGAACAGCGCTCTGATGGCGGTTGCGACGATTACCGTCTCCCTCGTGCTGTCGGCATTTGTCGCTTACGGCGCCACCCGGCTGCGCTTTCGGGGCAAGACTATGCTCGTTGCATCGATGCTTTTTGCCTACATGTTCCCACCCCTCATGCTGGCCATCCCAATGGCGGCAGCTTTCCGAACGATCGGCCTCACCGACACACTGTGGGGGCTGTTGATCGCCCATCTCGCAATTTCGCTGCCGCTGGCGGTGTGGTTGCTCTGGGGTTTCTTCAAGTCAATGCCGTTTGACCTTGAGGAGGCTGCGATGGTTGACGGCTGTTCTCAGTTCGAAGCGTTCATCAAGGTCGTCTTGCCATTGTCCGCTCCCGGGCTCATCACTGTCGCCATCTTCTCGTTCCTTCTCTCTTGGGCCGACTATGTGTTCGCGCTGATACTTATTATGAGCGACCAAAGAAAGACGCTCCCCGTTGCTCTGCAGTCGTTGCTCGGCGCGCATGATTTGCGTTGGGGTGAAGTCTTGGCCGGCGCTTCGCTGATAGCTCTGCCTTTGTTTGTAATATTTATCTTTTGCTATCGGTACTTCGTCGCCGGGCTGTCAGCGGGTGCGGTGAAGGGATGATCCCGTCAAAAAGCGGCGGAAGATCGGTCGCGTTTTGATCTGGATTCCAAAAGCATCACCATCGGGAGAAGGTTTATGGCGAGCTACGACTATATTATCGTTGGTGCAGGTTCGGCCGGATGTGTTCTGGCAACTCGCCTGAGTGAAGACGCTAATGTGAGCGTATTGCTGATTGAGGCGGGCGGGGGGAAGTCGATGTTTGTCGATATGCCCGCCGGAATCAAGGTTCTCTATACGAGCGGTCGATACAACTGGCGGTTTTGGACTGAGCCGCAGCAACATCTAGACAATCGCCGGATCTATATCCCCAGAGGGAAGGTCATAGGAGGGTCGTCATCGATCAATTCCATGATCGCTATGCGCTGCAACCCGTGGGACTACGATTCGTGGGCGTCTCGGGGCATGCCTCAGTGGAGCTTTGCCGCGATGCTCCCCTATTTGCGCAGGATTGAGGATGCGAGCCTGGTCGCTGAACCTGATAATGGAACGCGTGGGCACACCGGGCCCATTAAGCTTTCCTACGGGCCACGGCGCCCGACCGCCCAGGCGTTTGTCGACAGCCTCCTCGCCGCCGGTTTACCAGAGAACCATGGATTCAATGGACCCTCGCAGATAGGCGCAGGTTTCTACGAACTTACGATAGCAAATGGAAAGCGGTCCGGCTCATTCAAGTACCTGGAACGCGCCAAGGGACGCCCGAACCTCACCATCCTCTCCAATAGTCATGTTCGTCGCATTAACGTTGAAAGAGGTGGTGCCCGTGGCATCGTCCTGGTCCAGAACGGCCGCGAGAAGACGATCAACTGCGATCGAGAGGTTCTGCTGACGGCAGGCGCGATCGGATCGCCGCAGCTTTTGATGCTGTCTGGTATTGGGCCTGCTGATCATATGAAGTCTTTCGGCATCAAACCCGTTCACGATCTTCCGGGCGTGGGCGAGAATCTTCAGGACCACCTGGACCTCGCGGTTCGCTTCGAGTCATCGCAACCGACGACGTTGACCCCCTATATGGGCCTCCTGAGGGGCGGCATGGCCGGCGCTCGGTATATTCTCAAAGGCGATGGTCCGGCCGCTTCGCAGGCCGTGGAGGCGGGAGCGTTTTGGGGCCCTGACCGATCATCTCCGTTGCCGGAGTGGCAGGCACACTTTGCCAACGTCCTCCGCAATCCGCCGGCCGGCGAGCGTATCGCTCACGGTTTCGCTGTTCGCGTATGTCAGCTCAGGCCACAAAGTCGCGGTACGGTAAGATTGCGAAGCGGAGACCCCGCCGTTCCACCGGCGATCGACCCGCGTCTTGCTTCCGAACGTGCAGACCTCGAGAGCCTGAGAGATGGCACGCGCGATATGTGCGATATGATGATGCGCGGACCACTCAAGAACTTCATAAAACGTCCGTTGGATGCGGAAGTGTTCGGCAATCTCTCCGAGCAGGAGGCTTTCCTGCGAGCGCGGGCCGAGACGGTGTATCACCCCGTAGGGACCTGTCGCATGGGCGCTGACGATGCATCGGTCGTGGACCCGAGCATGAAAGTCCGCGGTGTTGATGGTGTACGGGTGATCGACGGTTCGGTGATGCCAACGCTTCTAAGCGGCAATACGAACCTGCCGATTATGGCGATCGCCGAAAAAATCGCTGACGAACTCATCCACGGCGAAAGCGTTTCGCGTGATCACCCGATCGCTGGGGAGATGCTTGCGCACGGGCGCCACGCGCCCTCCTCCTGAAAGCCTCCGTTTATCGTCCGAGGAACGCTGTAGCGGTGCGAAAAGCGCCCAGGCTGTTTTCGCAAATTTTTTGAACTCGCAGGGTACGATGGCCGATTTTGATGTTGACTTGGCAGTAATTGGTGGTGGTTCAGGCGGGGTCCGCGCCGCACGGGTCGCTGCTAGCTATGGAGCCAAGGTCATCGTTGCTGAAGGAGATCGGGTCGGCGGCACCTGCGTTATCCGTGGCTGCGTACCAAAAAAGCTTATGGTCTACGCTTCAGATCTCCAGAAAGAGATCGGGAACGCGGCTGGCTTCGGATGGTCGGTCCCCCCAGCAAAATTCGATTGGGGAGTATTGACGGCAAACAGAAACAGGGAAGTCGCCCGTCTCGAGATGGCATATACGTCGACGATCGAACGTTCGGGAGCGCGCCTAGTGAAAGAGCGCGCAACGTTCCAAGACGCACGCACCTTGCGTCTTGCCAATGGGGAGACGGTGCGCGCTCGAAATATACTTATTGCCACTGGCAGCACGCCGAACCACGGGGAGGCAATACCTGGCATCGAGCATGTCATCTCGTCCGACAAGGTCTTTGAGCTTCGTGAACTGCCGCAGCGGATCCTAATTCAAGGAGGGGGCTACATTGCGGTTGAGTTCGCATGCATATTCGCCGGTCTCGGTTCGAAAGTGACCTTGGTTTGTCGCAGCGACAACATCCTGCGCGGTTTTGATGAAGACGTAAGGGCACATGTTCGTCGTGCTCTGGAGGAGCAGGGAATTCTGGTCGTCACCTCCTGCTGGATCAACAGGGTTGACAGGATTGACGAAAGCAGCGGGCTATTGAAAGCTAGTCTTTCAAACGCTGAACAGCTCGTCGCAGACCAAGTCATGTTTGCGATTGGACGAAAGCCCAACACGCAGGACCTAAATCTCCAGAATTCTGGCGTTGCGCTAAGCCCTGACAGCGGCGGCGTCGCGGTCAACGAGAACTCGCAGACCAATGTGCCCCATATCTACGCGGTCGGCGACGTGACAAACCGCGTAAACCTTACCCCTGTAGCGGTGCGCGAGGGCCAGGCCTTTGCAGATTCGGTATTTGGCGAGCGTCCCACGCAGGTCGACTATGCGGATATCCCGACTGCGGTTTTCTCGCGTCCGGAAGTCGGATCCGTTGGGCTATCAGAGGCACAAGCCTGTGCCCTGTTTGAAAGGGTGGACATCTACAAAACGGATTTTCGGCCCATGAAGGTCGCCCTCTCCCACAGCTCCGAACGAATGATGATGAAGCTCGTCGTAGATGCAGATTCCGGGAGGGTTGTCGGCTGCCATATTGTCGGATCAGGCGCGGCGGAGATCATCCAGGCAGTTGCGATTGCGATAAGAATGAAAGCCGTAAAGGAGGACTTTGATGCAACAATGGCTCTTCATCCAACAGCGGCGGAAGAACTTGTCACGATGCGGACACCGACCAAGCGCTGCGTTCGATAATGCATTTGTGTAGTCAGTCGGACTCTTCTTGCTTCACCTCAATGCGCTGGGAAGACCATGCTGAGGCGGTCGAACTTCGGTCTTAGGGGTGCTCGCAGCTCTCATCTTTGCTACCATGAAAGCTAATAACGGCTAATCACATGAACAGCCCCTCTAACCGCGTGTGGATAATAGTCAACGATGGATTCGAAGGCGTTGCGATAAGCTATTTGGACGTCTCAGCTGCTGGCAACTTCCAGCAGCCTTCAACTCATCCATTTTCACTCGTGAGAACAATTCGTCGATTTATCAGCAATTTATGTCGATCAGCATTCACGAGGACATATTAGCACATGCCTCTGTCGAGCCACGCATTTCCTAATCGAAGTGCTCTGAGTCAACCGCAGCACTCTGAATAGCCACAGGATCTCGGAGGCTCCATGTGCGGATGTATATGGACCCCGCCCAATTGCAACAGTCGGCTGGATCAGGATCGATGGTCACAACTGCTGATGTATATCCGGCTGCGTGATGCGGCTGGACAACGTCTTCGCCGCGAGCCTCGATGGGTTGATGGGTTTTCGCCGCTTCCACCTCAAAGCCCCGATGACATTGGTTAACGCCATGCCGGTCCACACATCAGGTTCTGGAAGCGACGGGGTGACCGTTTCGCCATCTCCTGCCATTGGCTGCAATTGGCGGGGTGGGACCTCCTTTAGTTATTGGCCGCTTCTATTCAGGCCGCCTTCACCGACAGCGCGGCCCCTTTGCGGAAGTCGACCGGCGTGCTCGCAACATAAACCGTCACGCCCGAAGGGATGCTTGAGTACGTTCAGCTGGCGTATCTGGTCTGGTCGGTGCAGGTGCGCCAGCGGACGCAGCTGATCGACGCTTTGCGCGGGCATCTTGCCGAACGCGGCATCATCGCACCACAAGGTCCGGCTCACCTGAAAACCTTAGCTGCCGCGATTGATGCCGCCGAACCAGCGATGCCCCAACTGGTCCTCGACCTTGGTCGCGTACCTCGAGCAGGTCGACCGGTTGAGCCGCGAAGATTGGAGAGCTGGAGAAATCCTTCGCCGTGAAGCCCCACGCGGGGAGGATACACCCACCTTCGGACCACGCCGGGAATTGGCCCGATCACGGCCATGGCGGTGGAAGCGTGTGCGCCCCCAATGGCGACCTTAAGCGAGGTCGCGACTATAGCGGTGGCGCAGTTCGGAGCGTGATCTGCTCCGAGAGCCATTGACTGAGAAAACTGGATATGCCAAATTGGTCAAACCAGATCGCGATGTTTTCCCAAACGATGCGCACCTGGATGGTTGGACGTCGAAAATCTCGAAGGAGGAAGCGCCGTGGCGAAGGAAAAGAGCGGCTACTATGGCACGCGAAGGAAATTCTGGTCGTGGGGATATGAAGGTGAAGATAACTCCCAGGACGAAATCCGTACCATGCGAGACCGCGTGGAGCAGCGGCTTGGGATTAAGGATATCGAAGTTCTCTCGGACCCGACCCTTGATGAGATTGAACTTTATCCGTCGCGCATAAAGATCCCGCGAACGCTGGAAGATTTCTGCACCACGGAAAAGTGGGACAGAGTTGTCCATACCTACGGTAAGGGTTTTAAGGACATGACCCTTATCTACCGGCGCGATTTCAAGAAGGCTCCGGACGTCGTGGCCTATCCGCGCGACGAAGAAGATATTGCCGCCATCTTCGACTGGTGTGGCGAAAACGGCTATGCATGCATACCGTATGGCGGTGGATCGAGCGTCACAGGAGGCTTCTGGGGTCCCGAGCGCGACGCCTTTCCCGGCGTGGTCGTTATTGACCTGGGCAACCTCAACCAGATTCTCGAAATCGACCCTGTGTCACGCTGCGCGCGGATCCAGGCAGGCATTCTCGGGCCGGCTCTGGAAGAACAACTGAAGCCGCACGGCCTCACCCTGCGCCATATTCCGCAATCGTGGGAATTCTCATCGCTGGGCGGCTGGATCGCAACCCGGTCGTCCGGTCACTATGCGACCCATCTCACGCATATCGACGACATGGTGGAAAGCCTGCGCGTCGTCACGCCAGCGGGGACGATCCAGAATCGCCGGCTGCCTGCCTCAGGTGCGGGACCAAATCCGGATCGCATGTTCATCGGGTCTGAAGGCACGATGGGCATCATCACTGATGCATGGATGCGTCTGCAGGGGCGTGTGAAATTCCGTGCGAATGCATCGATCTCCTTCAAGTCGTTCTATGAGGGTGCCAAGGCCGTCCGTCAAATCACCCAAGCGGGACTGTTCCCGGCGAACGCTCGCTATCTCGACGAGCAGGACGCCAAATTCTACGGCGCTGGAGACGGCACCGATTCCGTCTTGCTGCTGGGCTTCGAATCCGCCGACCATCCGGTGGACGCATGGCTGGAGCGTGGTCTCGAAATCTGCAAGGACTTCGGTGGCGTCGTGAAGCAGCGCGCGGGAACAGCAGACAACGCGCTGGAAACCAGCCGCAGCGGGCCGCAGGGTAACTGGCGGCACCAGTTCAGGTATCTGCCCCGGCTGATGCATACGCGCGCTGCGATGGGAATCGTGAGCTTCACGTTCGAAACCGCCTATACTTGGGATCGGTTCGAAGAAGTCGATACCGAGATCATGCGTCGCGTGCGAACGGCCCAGAAGGAACATCTTGGCGGTGGCATCGTCTGCCGCAGGTTCTCCTTCCTGTATCCGGACGGTCCGGCTCCATACTACTCGATCATGGCTCCTTCGACACATGCCAACAGCCTCGAAGCCTATTCGATGCTCCACGACGTGGCGTCGGACGCCCTAATAGAGCTCGGCGCCACCATCACGCACCATCATGCTGTCGGCAAATCGTTCCGTCCTTGGTACGACAAAGAAGTCGATCCGTTGTTCCGCCGTGTGCTGGCAGCCGCCAAGACCGAGCTGGACCCGAAGTGGATGTTGAATCCTGGGCTGATCGTCGACAAGCCCACAGGGCTCAAGATCGTCGGATAGGGGTTCTTCAGCGATGATTGATCTATACTTCTGGCCAACCCCCAACGGGTATAAAGCCGCTATAATGCTTGCAGAGCTGGACTTGGAGTACCGTGTTATTCCGGTTGATATAACCGCAGGAAAGCAATTTGAGCCGGAATTCCTGAAGATCAATCCAAACAACAAAGTGCCGGCCATCGTTGACCACGATGGCCCGCACAACAAGCCTTACGCTGTTTTTGAATCGGCGGTTGTTCTACTCTATCTTGCGGAAAAGTCCGGAAAGTTCCTTTCTCAGGACCCGGAAAAACGATACGATACGCTAAAGTGGCTTGTGTTTCAGAATACCACGATGGGCCCAATGCTGGGCCAAGCACATCATTTCATGGTGTATGCGACTGAGAAGATCGATTACGCCATCGAACGTTACGACCGGGAAGTTGGTCGAATATACAACATTCTCGAGAAGCGCCTTGCCGAATATGAATATCTCGCCGGCGAGTATTCTATCGCTGACATCAGCACATTCCCTTGGGTTCGCACGCGGAAATTGCATCGACGCGACCTGTCGGAGTACCCGAACATTGATCGTTGGTACCAGGCGATCAAAGACCGTCCGGGGGTTCGTGCGGGCATAGACACATTGTCCGACAGCAAGCAGTGGGAAGCGAAGCCGGGCACCGACGCTTGGAAGAATATGTTCGGAAAGAACGGCAGTTCGTAACAATCACACAAAATCCTCCCAGGCCTCAGGCGCGGCGGTCTATTCGTCGCGCCTGAGGCCGCGTAGGGGCAGTTGATGCAGGGCGGTCCCTATGGGGCTGGCGCAGGATCTTGGAAATTTTGCGCGGCCGAAATGCCGTTTGAAATCGCCCAATACGTGACCACGAACTCGGCTGATGGATCCACTATCTACTTGACAGCCAGTAAATTGGATGACCAAATTGGATATACCAATTGCCGCGCAGGCTATCAGGATTTGGGGAAATTGAGATGGATTTTTTGGCCGAGCTGCCTCGTCGCATTCATATGATCTTGGAGGAAGGGGCAACGTTCGGCGACTCCCGTATCGCCTTTACAGATGAAAACGGGATTGATTGGTCCTTCCGCCGGCTGATCGACACGGTCGCAGCTGTCTCTGATGAAATGCGACAACTCGGGGTTCGGCAGGGTGATCGGGTGATGATCATCTGCGAAAACTCGATCAGGGCTGTGGTTCTAATGTATGCAGCAAGCCGGTTGGATGCATGGGCGGTGCTAGCGAATGCCCGGCTCAGCAAGCATGAACTTGCCCTTATTGAAGAGGATTGCCAGCCGCGGCGTATATTTCGCACCGATTCCAACTTGTCTGCACAAAATGCGGACGACGGCAATGCTGATGTTCGGCTCTTTACTGATATCGGCGCCGTAACGGTTGGTCCGTTAAATGAGAACAGCCAGCCGGAAGAAGTTCACGAAGGATCCGCAGAGCAAGTCGCCGTTCTGATCTATACTACCGGGACCACGGGGCGCCCTAAGGGCGTCATGCTTAGCCATCGCAATTTGATTTTCGTCTCAAGCAGGGGAAGACGAACACAGTCTCTCGCTCCCGATGATGTCGCCCTGTGTGTCATGCCGATATCTCATTCGTACGGGCTCGTGTTGATGCAAGGCATGTTGTACGCTGGCGCGCGTATGAAAATTATGCCACGATTTTCACTACAGGAGGCCCTAGATGCTGTTCGCAGCGGAGAGTTGACGGTTTTCAACGCCGTTCCAGCCATGCTGACACGGGTGGTGGCACATGTTGAACAGACGGGCGAAAAGCTCACGCCAAATAACCTCCGGTACGTCTACACGGGCACCGCGCCGCTCGACCTGTCACTGCGTAAAAATGTCGAACGGCTGTTCGGCGTGGTCTTACAGAACGGATACGGATTGACTGAAACGTCGCCGACGATCAGCCGGTCTCACTATTCGATTGGCACCGACGACATCCATATTGGTCCACCGATAGAAGGGGTCGAGATCCGGATCGTCGGGCCTGACGGTCTCGATGTCCCAGAGGGAAAGCCGGGAGAATTGCTGGTCCGGGGCCCCAATGTGATGTTGGGATACTATCGCCAGCCGAAAGCGACCGCCGAAGTTATCGACGAGGATGGCTATCTTCACACAGGCGATATCGTCAGTCGCAACGAACGCGGCGAACTGGTTATTCAAGGCCGATCAAAGGAATTGATCATTCGCTCCGGCTTCAATGTCTATCCTCCGGAAGTCGAAGCCGCCCTGAATGCACATCCCAGCATTCTAAATTCCGCCGTGCTCGGACGTCCTGTTGAGGGAAATGAGGAAATTATTGCCTTCGTTGAAATGTTGCCTGAACGGCAGTGCGAGGTGGATGAGATTAAGTCCTTTCTGAAGAGCCGCCTTGCCCAGTATAAGCTGCCGCAACAGATTATCGTTATGCACGATTTGCCGGTCGCTCCGAATGGAAAGATAAAGAAGAACGACTTGAAGAAATATCTCTAGATAGTTTGAGCTGTCGGTTCGACACTTCCTTCCGAAGCGCTCTGGACCATGAGTCCGACCCATATAGTATCTCCGACAAGGTCCGCAATCCCGCAAAAAACTCGATATGGAGAACCCGCCTCGCCATGACAACCTTGCATGCTAACCTGATCGATGGAGCTTGGGTCGAAGGCGAAGCCGCGCCGAACATTAACCCCTCCAACACCAACGAAGTCGTCGGCACCTATGCGCGTGCTACTCGAGCTGACTCCCAAGCCGCGATCGCCGCCGCTAAACGTACGTTCCCGACATGGTCGCGCACGAGCCCTTTGGAGCGTCACGCGGTGTTGCGCAAGGCGGCAGACGAAATTCTCGCCCGCAAGGACGAACTCGGCCGACTTTTGTCGCGCGAGGAAGGCAAATCGTTGGCCGAAGCAGTCGGCGAAACGATTCGTGCGGCCCAGGTTTTCGATTACTTCGCGGGCGAAACGCTACGGCTGGCCGGCGAAACGTTGCCCTCTGTGCGTCGGGGTGTCGTGGTGGATGTGACGCGTGAGCCGGTCGGCGTGATCGCTATCATCACGCCGTGGAACTTCCCAATCGCCATTCCGGCGTGGAAAATTGCGCCGGCGCTCTGCTACGGCAACACTGTGGTATTCAAGCCGGCTGATCTCACCCCTGGCTGCGCTTGGGAGCTGGTTGACATTCTCCACCGCGCCGGGCTGCCAAAGGGCGTACTCAATCTCGTAATGGGCCGTGGTTCGGTCGTCGGCCAGACCATGCTCGATAGCCCCGACGTAGATGCGATAAGCTTCACAGGCTCAGTGGAGACCGGCCGGCGTGTGGCGGCCTCCTGCGTCGAACACGGCAGGAAGTTCCAACTCGAGATGGGCGGTAAGAATCCGCTGGTCGTGCTCGATGATGCGGACCTCAACGTGGCGGTCGACTGCGCCGTCAACGGTGCATACTTCTTAACTGGCCAGCGCTGCACGGCTTCCTCACGGCTGATCGTCACCGAAGGCATCCACGATCGTTTTGTCTCGGCAGTTACCGAAAAGCTTAGGAGCCTCGTCGTCGACGACGCGCTCAAGCCGGGAACGCAGATCGGTCCGGTGGTGGACGAGAACCAACTCAGTCAGGACGAGAAGTATATCGCCATTGGCCGTGAGGAGGGCGCTAAGCTGGTGTGTGGAGGCGAAAGGCTGAACCGTGAGACGCCCGGCTTCTTCTTGCAGCCTGCCTTGTTCACCGAGGCAACCAATAATATGCGCATCAGCCGCGAAGAGATTTTTGGTCCCGTCGCGGCGGTAATTCGTGTCAAGAATTATGAAGAGGCGCTGGAGACCGCGAACGATACGGCATTCGGCCTGTCCTCGGGGATCTGCACGGCCAGCCTGAAACATGCGACGCACTATAAGCGCAATGCCGACGCCGGCATGATTTTTGTCAATCTGCCCACTGGCGGCGTCGACTTCCATGTGCCGTTCGGCGGCCGCAAGGCATCGAGCTTCGGCCCTCGCGAACAGGGCCGCTACGCCGCCGAGTTCTACACGACCGTCAAAACGGCCTATACGCTGGCCTGACGGGCTAATGCCGGTCCGCTTACCAGCCCCGAGGTGCCCGCGCCGTGACGGCTTCGCCCATGGCGCAGGCCGCTGGAACGATCCCGCCGGGGCGACCTTGCCTCGCTCGGCCGCGCGAGAGTCGAATAACACCTGCCGCGATTGCCAGGCAGGTACTGGCGGCGCCAATTACTCAGGGAAGAAGCAGCTCGTGCAGCCGGAACGCTTCGTGAGGTCGAAGCATGCTCGGGATCTGCCAAATAATGCACTCTGCGATACTACGAGGTCGGCGCCTGAACTAGAGCAAGAGATGTTCCCACGGGCCTCCTAGGAAGCCGTGATAGCGGATCAACCACCAGTTCCTGCTGTTCGATCAGCCGGCGAAAATTCTGCTTGTGGACCAGACGGCCGGCATGCGCCTCCACCGCGCGCTGCTGCAACTGCAGCAGCGTAAACTGCGGCGGCATCAGTTTGAACACGCGTGATCTGGTCGAAAAGCCAGTCGTTCCGGCCGTCTGACTCTAGAGGAATTCGCCCGATGCAAGCCTTCACCTTCAATACGACCCCCTCGATCGTCTTCGAAGCCGGTTCGGCCAAGCGCTTCGGCGCGATCGCAGGCAAACGGCTGGGCCCGACGGTGCTGTTCGTGACCGATCCCGGCCTGCGCAAACTCGGCCTGTGCGACGCAGCCATCGCCTCACTGGAAAGCGTCGGAGCGTCGGTTGCGATTTTCGATTCCGTTGAAGCCGATCCTTCGCTGGCGACCGTGATGAAGGCGGTGGAAAATGGTCGTTCAGCCGGCGCGACCGGCGTCGCAGGCTTCGGCGGCGGCTCGTCGCTCGACGTGGCGAAAGTGGCCGCACTTCTTCTCGGCTCCGGCGAAGACATCGACGGCGCCTGGGGCGTGGCGCAGGCGAAGGGACCGCGCCTGCCTCTGGTGCTGGCGCCCACCACGGCAGGAACAGGCTCGGAAGTCACCCCGGTTTCAATCATTACCGTCGGTGACGAGGAGAAGCGCGGCGTGTCCAGCGCTATCATCCTGCCGGACATTGCGGTGCTCGATCCGGAACTAACGCTGGGCCTGCCGCCGGCAATCACCGCAGCCACCGGCGTCGACGCGATGGTGCACGCAATCGAAGCCTATGCCTCGAAGAACGCCAACAACAATCCGCTGTCGAAGATGCTGGCCAGACAGGCCCTGCAACTCATCGGCGCCAGCATCGAAAAAGCGGTGCTTGACGGTAAGGATGTCGAGGCGAGGGGGGCGATGTTGCTCGGCTCCATGCTCGCCGGTCAAGCCTTCGCCAATTCGCCGGTGGCCGCCGTCCACGCGCTTGCCTATCCGATCGGGGGGACGTTCCATGTCCCGCACGGCCTCTCGAACGCACTTGTCCTGCCGCATGTCCTGTGCTTCAACGCGCCCGACGCCGCCCATCTCTACGCCGAGATCGCCACGGACGCTTTCCCACGTCTCGCACAAGAGGAAGGTGTGCAGGGGCGCTGCGCGGCGTTCATTGAGGAACTGGCCTCGCTATCGAAAAGACTTGGCCTGCAGCCGCGCCTGCGGGATGTCGGCATCGGCGAAGAGCATCTGAAAAAGATGGCGGCGGATGCGATGAAGCAGCAGCGGTTGTTGGTCAACAATCCGCGCAATGTCTCGGAGCCGGATGCGCTCGCCATCTATCGCGCGGCATGGTGAGACGATGAGCGAGCGGTCTTCACCCACGTCGCGCAATGCCTACAACGCGTTTCGCACAATCACCACGGCTGGATGGATAACGACATCTATGGTGACATGAACAAATGCGGTGCATTATTCGCTGTTCGACACTGCGGTGAATGGCTGGCTGATCGGCGAGGGCCTGCTGGACATCCATGGCGGCGACCAGATTGGGCTCGTCGTCGAAACCGGGTGCCGCTATTTTTCTGAACTTGCTTTCCCCGATAAGGTAACGGCCGGTATCCGCGTCGCCAGGCTCGGAACGTCCTCCGTTCGCTATGAGGTTGCCCTGTTTCGGAATGAAGAAGAGATCGCCGCGCTGAAGGCTTCTTCGTCCACGTCTAGCTAGGGAAGGAGGTCGGCAACGCTCCTCACTGTGCGGTCAGAATACCGGCACCAGGGAGACATCTCCAAGACGCCGTCAGCTTGTCAGCAATCAGTCTGCTTGCCGTCCCCGGGCCCAGCAATCGCAGAAGCTACCCCACGCTCCAGTTTACCCGGAATGGCGCTGTTGTAGGGGTCAGAACAAGCACCGCAATCAGATCCACGTTCACTTCGTGGCCCTGGTCCCGTTTTCTGGTTCTCCTCAGTGTTTTTGGAGGGAGTATCTTCCATTGCGTACGGCTTGTGTCCGAAGCCTCCGTCGAGGCTGATTGGTTCAACTTCCGACGAACGTGGACTGCCCCCGACCAGCCGTCAACGTCTCCGGCGACATGAAGTTTTTGTTCTTCGCATCTGCACAAAATTGTGCCAAACGCCCTCAGGCGGTTAACGTAAGGGAAGGAATGCCATGAGCGCGACAGGTGAAGTGAAGGCCCTGACGCCCCCCGATATCGTGTCACACAAGGGTGGGACGCCGCTGGTTTGTCTCACTGCCTACACGACACCGATGGCGAGGCTTGTCGATACCACCTGCGATATCGTGCTTGTCGGTGACAGCGTTGGCATGGTGCTGCACGGCTTGCCGTCCACGCTGGGCGTCACGCTCGACATGATGATCATGCACGCACAAGCGGTGCGCCGTGGCATCGAGCGGGCACTGATGGTTGTGGACATGCCGTTCGGGTCCTATGAGGAAGGGCCCGAACAGGCCTTTCGCAATGCCGCCCGGCTGATGGCCGAGACCGGCTGCGCCGCCGTCAAGCTCGAGGGCGGCGAGAGTATGGCGGAGACGATCCAGTTCCTGGTCGCGCGCGGCATTCCGGTGATGGCGCATGTCGGCCTGACACCACAGGCAGTCAATACTTTTGGCGGCTACAAGGTGCAGGGGCGTGGCAACGATGCGGAACGCATCTTGCGCGATGCCGACGCGGTTTCAAAAGCCGGCGCGTTTGCCGTTGTGCTGGAGAAGGTGCCGGAAGCGCTCGCTCGCAGGATTACCGCCGACATTGCCATCCCCACCATCGGTATCGGCGCCTCGTCAGCCTGTGACGGCCAAATCCTGGTGGTCGACGACATGCTTGGCATGTTCACGGACTTCCGGCCGAAATTCGTCAAGCGCTACGCTGAACTCGGGGAGCGGGCACAAGCCGCGATCGCAGCCTACGCAAACGAAGTGCGCGAGCGGCGCTTTCCAGGTGCAGAGCATGTCTTTCGCGATCAGCCCAAAACGATCAAGGGTGGAGAAGCGGCATGAATGTTCCGATTGTCAGGGCCGTGGCGGATCTTCGCACGATCGTTGCGGGATGGCGTCGCGAAGCAGCCAGCATTGCTGTGGTGCCCACTATGGGTGCCTTGCATGAAGGGCATCTCAGCCTGGTGCGTGCCGCGCTCGAAAAGGCCGACCGGGTGATCGTGACGCTGTTCGTCAATCCAAAGCAGTTCAACAGCGCAGCCGATCTTGCCGCCTATCCGCGTACCGAGGTGGAGGACGCTGCAAAGCTGGCGCCACTGGGTGCGCATCTGCTTTACGCGCCGGACGCTGCTGAAATCTATCCGGAGGGTTTTGCCACCGCGGTTTCGGTCGGCGGCGTCAGCGAGGGCCTGTGCGGCGCGTTTCGGCCGGGTCATTTCGATGGCGTCGCCACCGTCGTCGCCAAACTGTTCCTGCAGACCGGAGCCGATCTCGCGTTTTTCGGCGAGAAGGATTTCCAGCAGCTTCATGTGGTTCGCCGCATGGCGCGGGATCTGGACATTCCGATCACCGTCATCGGCTGTCCGACAGTCCGCGAAGAAGACGGGCTGGCGCTCTCTTCGCGCAACGTCCGGCTCTCACTGGCGGAGCGACTGGCTGCACCGAAGCTCGCGTCGATTCTGCACACAGCAGCCGGACAGATCGCCAACGGAGCGCCGGTCAGCCTGACACTGGCTGAGGCGCGCGCTGCCATCCTTTCGGCAGGCTACCGGGAGGTGGAATATCTGGAATTGCGAGCAGACGCCGATCTTCGGCCTTTGAACGCACTTTACTGTCCCGCGCGTCTGCTGGTGGCCGCCTGGCTCGGCAACACACGACTGATCGACAATGTCGAAGTTGTTCCCCTGCTGTCGCTTAGCAGTTAACCGAAAGAATGCGCCGGTTTGGTTCGGGTTGACCATTTAATCATGAGAATATGGGCTGCGGGATTCTCAAATTAACTGCAATTGCAGGGAAGGCCTCGGCCGGTGGGCTTGAGCAGTTCGCCCTGCGGCTTGGTTAAACGGAGCCAGTCCGCCCAGTTATCTGGCTGGAGCACGACCACCTGACGATCATGGTAGGGCGCGACGTCCGGCCCTGGACTCGTCGTCAGCATCGTGAAGGAGGCTGGGTGATTGCCCTGGGCCTCACGCCATAGCCCGGCGATGGCCATGAAGGGGGCTCCGATCAGGCTGAAGCGATGTTTGGTTTTGGGGTACTTCTTGCCGGTGAATTCGTAGAATCCCGATGCCGGGATCAGGCAGCGCTTGCTGTCGGCGAAGTCTCGCCCTTCCGATCTAAAATTGAAGACCGGCCCACCCCTGGGCCCCGATGGCGGGAAGCTGAAGTTCATCTGGACGAGTTCGATCATGTCGCCGGCCGCACGCATGACCGGTCCCATATCGTTGATCCTGATATCGTCCGCCTGGGGCAGATCGAGTTCTGTCTGTTGCGTTGGTATCTCCAGCTCCAACGCCTGCATCATCTGGCAGTATTCAACCCAGCGAACGTGTTGCTCATAGGCATTGCACATCCGGTAAGGATAGCGTGAACTTCAAAATCTTTCGAGGGGTGGGGCGTCTTCCTCCGGAACCGGACTGTCGGCGAAGCTGAAGCCCCGCGGTGCGGGTCTTCACCCTCCGGGCGTCCATCCCTGACGCGGGCAGGGGCATTCGTGCAGTTGGGGGGAGTGCTTCTGAGATGCTGAGGGCGATTTTGGCGTGGGTAGAGAGGCGGCGTGCGATCCGTCGCCGATGGCGGGAAGACGCCAGGCGCCTCGTCCGTCTCCACGGCCCGACTGCCTATTATGAGGCACAACGGCTTGCCGCAACATCCCGCGCGATCGAAGACGGCCAGTTCCTCCACTGGGCAAAGGTAGCTGCCGAGGTGGCGCGGATAGAACCGTCGGCCGAGATGGATATCGACGTCGTCCGGTCGATTGTCGATCACGAACTTCGTCATCGAGTTCATTCGGATCCTGAGCCATGACACGAAGAGGCGGGTCGCCGCGACAATACTGAGGGCACGTCAAGCCCGGTCTCTGCAATGGCTCTCTGCTACCGGGAAGGATGCGACTGGGTGCGGATCCATCCACGCGCAGGTCCGCCCCCGCTTGCTGTGCTGGCTTCCTGGTCCAGGTCCGTCCTCCTCCAATCAACCCACAAGGGGTCCGCTACGCGAGCGTGCGGCCGCTGCGGCTTCGCCTGCGCGGTGATTGCGGCCGGGCCCCGGACCCGACGGGCACCAGAGCGGGGATCGGCCCCGCCCATGGACGGAGCCCTTCAATGTCGCACGATCTTTCACTCGCACAGAACCATGCCTGGAACCTCGCCCGCACCCTGATGGTGCCGGTTATTCTCTTCAAGGTCGACGACGAATACGGCGTCATGCCCGCCGACGAACTCGACGACGCCGAAATCGAGCCGCTCTTCGAATACGATCCCTACCAGGGCGGTCGGCCGGCTCATTGAGCCGGCCTTCCTCGCGCGCCAAGCGCCCGGCCGTCTGAAGGCCGGGTTGCGCGTCGCATCGTCCTTTCCCTGCTGGTGGCGGGACGCCACGAGCCCTTATTGGGACGAGGTTTTGCCGCTTGCGCCGGGAAGCCCGCAAGGGAGGCTGCGCCGCCCCGGCAAGCCGGTGCGCCCCTGCGGCCTTCCGGCTTCGCGGCCGACCTCGAGGCCTGCCGGAAAGGTAGACAAACAGATCTGGACAAGGAAAGGGCCGGACGCCCCGCGGCGCCGGCGGGATTGACCCATGGAGCAGCATGAAATCGAGACATTGCGAGACAAGGTGCCCTGCGCCGCCGTGCTCGAGCGCGAGGGCTGGACGGTGGACGTCAAGGAGAGCACCACACGCGCCGTGAAGTACCGGCGCGGGGCAGGCGAGATCATCATCGTCATCCACAATGGCAGGGGCTGGTTCGATCCACTCTCGGATGCCAAGGGCGACGTCTTCACCCTCGCCGGTCACCTGGCCGGTATCGCCTTTCCGGCGGCCGTCGAGGCGGTTCGCAGTCTCGTCGGCTATGTTCCGGCCACGCCGTCCTGGAATTGCCCGAAGCGCACAGGCATTCCACTTTCGATCACCGACCGATGGCGGCGCCGACGACCTCCAACCATCGGGTCTCGCGCCTGGCGATATCTGGCAGATGAGCGTGCGATCCCAGTATCCATTCTGCAGGCCGCTATCGCACAAGGCCTGCTGCGCGAGGGGCCGAGCGGCAGCATCTGGACGGCGCATGTCGACCAAACCAGGCAACTGATCGGTTGGGAAGAACGCGGCCCCCAGTGGCGCGGCTTCTCCACCGGCGGCAGCAAGCAACTGTTCCGTCTCGGCAACGAGGCCCCATCGGAAGGTTTCTTCGTAGAACCACGCTAAGGAAGAACGAAGCATAAACATGGCTTATGGCGTGGTGTTTCTGATCACCTTGTAAGCTGTTGATCTGCCTATGCCGAGGTGTTTTGCGGCCTGGGCGACGGATTTTCCGGCGCTGACGAGATCTTGAAGGGCTGAGATTGTCTCGGGCTGCAATGGCGGCCGCCCCGGGGTGCGGCCATGCTTTCGAGCGTTGATCAGGCCGTCTTTGGTGCGCTCTGAGATCAGGCGGCGCTCGAAATGCGCAATGGCCCCGAAGACGTGGAATACGAGTTCGCCAGCGGCGGATGTCGTGTCGATCCGCTCCTCAAGGCTGATCAGATTGATCTCTCTGGCCTTGAGGTCATCGACGGATTCCAGAAGCTCTTTGAGCGAGCGGCCCAAGCGATCTAGGCGGATGACAGCGAGAGTATCGTTGGGCCTGGCCTGATCAAGCAAGGCCGCCAGACCGGGCCGGTTGAACGTCTTGCCGGAGATCACGTCTTCGAACACGCGAATGGCACCGTGTTGCAGCAGTCGGTCTTTTTGGCCGGACAGGTCTTGGTCGGCGGTTGAGACCCTTGCGTATCCGAGGATGTCGCCGGTGCGTGGCATGGTGTCTCCCAAACGACCGTTTTGTAGCCTGACTTCACGTGATCGCTGTGATCCTGAATTGGCGCAGCAAATCTGTCTTTTTATTGGTCTCTATAATATTCGAGGTCTTCAAACTTGCAACTACGTTTTGAGGACACTTTATGGCCCGCCGACTACTTTTTTCCCGCGCGCATGCAGACCTCTTCGAGGTGCTGACGGATCCTGATGCTTTGATCCGCCATTATCTGCTGAGCCGGGACGACATTGACCTGATCCGTACCCGACGTCGCGCCGAAAACCTCCTTGGTGTCGCGGTGCATATTTGTCTGCTGCGCTACCCGGGCTTCGGGTGGAGCGACGGCATCATGCCGCCAGCGGAACTGATCGCTTGGCTTGCTGAACAGCTTCAGGTGGAGGCCTGTACTCTCGACGATTATGCCATCAGGCGGAATACGCGGCACGAACATCATGCCCTCGCGATGCGCCACTTGGGGCTTTCCCCTTTCGGACCTGAACATGTGCAGCAAGCGGAGGATATCGCCACGATGGCGGCCTTCGCGACGGATCACGGCGTGAAGATTGTTGAGACGCTGGTTGCGGAGCTGCGCAAGCAGCATCTGGTGTTACCGAGCGTGGACACGCTTGAGCGTCTTGCCCTGAAAGGGCGGGCACGCGCCCGGCGCGAGGCTGCCGCAGCGCTGTTTGATGCTCTCTCTCCGGGTCAACGTGTCCAGTTGCAGGCGCTCTTGGTCAACGATCCATCTGTTGGGCAAACGCGGCTCACGTGGCTGCGTGGCTATCCGCATTCCGCCAGCCCGGCCAGCATGACCGCGCTTCTGGATCGCCTGAAATATCTGCGATCGCTGAACATGCCGCCAAACCTTGGGCACGGCCTCCACCCTGACCGGCTGCTCAAGTTCGCGCGCGAGGGCGCTGTGGCGCCTGTGAGCTTGCTGAACGATTTTGGTGAACGGCGGCGGATCGCTACGGTCGCGGCGCAGATGGCGGATTTATCCATCACGCTCACCGATGCGACGATCGCCATGTTCGAGCGACTGACCGGCCAGCTCTTCTCAAGATCCCGCAATCGCCAGGAGGAGGTCTGGCGTATGGGCAAGACCAAGGTTGGCAAGCTGATGCAGCTCTTCGGCGCGTCCATTGATGCCATGGCCCGCGCACAAGATTTGGGGCAAGATCCCTTTGCTGCGTTGGATGCGGATGTCGGGTGGGAAACGCTCTTGGGCAAGCGTGACGAAATCGCTGGCTTTGGAGAGCTGGCAACCAGTGATCCGCTCGCTCTGGCGGCTGAGCGCTATGCCTATATGCGCAAGTTTGCCCCGGCCTTCCTTGAAGCGTTCGAGTTCAATGCCACCGATGCGGGGGATGACCTCAAGGAGGCAATTGCCTTGCTGCGCGACCAAAACCGCACAGGCAAACGCAAGTTGCCCGACGATCCTCCCATGCCGTTCGCGGCCAAGCATTGGCCATCGCTGATCATTCAGGATGGTCAGCCACAACGGCGCGTGTACGAGACTGCGGTTGTGTCAACCTTGCGAGAGCGCCTGCGCGCCGGGGATGTCTGGGTTGACGGCAGTCGTGATTATCGCCGGTTCGACAGCTACCTGAAGCCCCGGGACAAAGCCGAAATCATCATGCGGGACGCGGGATTCGAAACCGATCCAGACGCATGGTTGTCTGACCGGCGGGCTACGCTGGCGAAACGCCTTGAGCAAGTTGACCGCGCCCTGAAGCGCAATGCGCTCCCTGGTGTCCGCATTGAACACGGGCGGTTGAAGATTACGCCGCATGACGCGGTCACACCGCCCGCAGCGATGCGTTTGGAACGGGCGATCGATGCCGTGATGCCGCGCATCCGCATCACGGAGTTGCTCTGGGAGGTGAATGCGCAGACCGGGTTCCTTGATGCCTTCACCGACCTGCGGTCTGGCAAGCAGCACGATGAACCCGCCGCCGTTCTGGCCACGATCCTGGCCGGGGCCACCAATCTTGGTCTCGAGCGGATGGCGCATGCCTCATCGCGCGTCAGCCATGCGCAGCTGACCTGGGCGCAGACATGGTACCTTCGGCCGGAGACATTCGCGGATGCCTTGGGCCGTATCGTCGACGCCCATCATGGCCTGCCCTTTGCGCAGCACTGGGGCGCGGTGGAGCACAGCTCATCGGATGGGCAGTTCTTCGCTGCCAATCGTGGCAGTGGGCTCATCAACGCCAAATACGGACCCGATCCCGGCCTGAAGATCTACTCCTTCTTGTCGGGTCAGTACGGATCGTTCCATTCCAGTGTCATCGGGGCGACCGCAGGCGAAGCCCCCTTCGTGCTTGATGGCCTCCTGAGCAATCCGGCCAGCTTCGACCCTCTTGTGCATTACACAGATACCGGTGGCGTATCGGACCACGTCTTCGCCCTGTTCCATCTCTTGGGGATGACATTCGCCCCGCGCTTGCGCGACTTTCCCGACCGGCGGCTGGCATGCTTCGGAAGCGCGAAGGCGTGGCCCACCCTGTCATCCCTCATCGGGAAGCCCATCAACGAAGAAGTGATCCGGCAGCATTGGGGTGACATCATGCGTCTCGCCGCCAGCATCCGCGACAAGTCTCTCAAACCGTCTGAAATCCTGCGCAAGCTTGGAGCGTACCGCCAGCAAAACCGGCTCTACCTTGCCTTGGGTGAAATCGGCCGGATCGAGCGCACGCTCTTCATGCTCGACTGGATCGAAAACGCCGACCTGCGCATGGAATGCCACGCAGGCCTCAACAAGGGTGAAGCGCGACACTCGCTGGCTCGGGCCGTCTTTGCCCACTCACAAGGGCGCATTCATGATCGCTCTGATGCCGCCCAACAGAAGCGGGCCATGGCGCTCAACCTCGTCATCGCCGCCATCACGTTCTGGAATACGATCTACATGGACAAGGCCGCCAGCCACCTCGCGCAGACCACCCAGATCTACGACGTCAAGCTGCTTCCTCACACATCGCCCCTCGGGTGGGAGCACGTCATTCTATCCGGCGACTTCGATTGGCATTCTGGAGCCGCAGACCGCAAAATTGCGCGACCACTGAACATCAGGCCAGCCAGAGACTGGGGAACCTGATTGTGTTCGCTGAAAGTTCTTCCTTAGCGTGGTTCTACGAAGAAACCTTCCGATGGGGCCTAATGCACAAAGTCGAGCTTAGAGCCCGATTTGAAACTGATTGAACGATCCCGATGATCCGGCCAGTTCCCGTGAATCTGAGGATAACATTGAGACTTTGCTGGCCAGCCGAATTGGCACCGCTTTTGTCGATGGCAATGCGATCGGGGATGCCATTTGTACCAACTGCACACTTAAAGAACCGCCGTGCAGCAGAAGTATTTCGGCGTTCTGACAGCATAAAATCAAGGGGTTGCCCGTTGCGATCAACTGCGCGGTACAGATAAGTCCATTTGCACCGAACCTGGTTCTGCCTCAATCTGTGTGGCGCCACTATCCTGAAACGGGATGATTCAGGAGGGATAGGCGTGAGTTCGAAGAAGCACTGGTCGCCCGGGAGCGAAGTTTTGGTTCAAAGTGTTGAGCGAAGTGATTCCGGGGGGTGGATTGTATCCGGCAATCTGGCACCAAATGGCATCTGCCCAGACTGTGGATTGCATTCGCGACGTCGTCACGGCTGGCGGCGTCGGCGGCTGCAGGATTATCCCGCCCATGGAGACGGGGTTACGGTGGCTCTCTGGGTTTGCCGCTGGCGATGTTTGGCGCCCGCTTGTCCGCGCCGGACGTTCTCGGACCAGATCGCCTCGGTTGCGCGTCCGTTTGCGCGGCGCACCTCGCGTGTCGGGGAGATTGTCAGTCATCTTGGGCATGCGACCGGCGGGCGGCCTGCCGAGCGGCTCTTGCACCGTTTGGGCCTTGGGGTCAGCGATGACACGGTGCTTAGTACTACAGTTGCGCTTGTTGTAGATTTCTGATTCATCTTTCCCAAAGATGGGAGGATGTGTCATGACTGTTTCGGATTGGGCGGGCTGCGTTTCGGATTGGTCGCATGCGCTTGCTGGCTTGAAAGAATTCATCGCCCCTGTGTTCAAACGTTCCGAGCAAATTGGCTCCGCTGGGGTGTTCATTGACGGCCTTTTGTCCGGTGTGGAGCGCAAGACGGGCTGGATGCTTGCGGAAGAGGCTGGGTTGGCGCGACCCTATCGGATCCAGTCTTTGCTGGGCAGGTCATCCTGGTCGGCAGATACGCTCTGCGAGCGGGTTCGGAGCTATGCGATTGAGGCGCTTGGCGACCCGGACGGCGTGCTGGTCGTGGATGAGACCGGGTTTCTGAAAAAGGGTACACATTCCGTCGGCGTCGCTCGGCAGTATTCCGGCACGGCGGGGCGGATCGAGAACTGCCAGATCGGCGTGTTCGCGAGCTATGCCAGCCGCTGGGGCCATGCGTTGATTGATCGGCGGCTTTATCTTCCCAAAGCCTGGGCAAATGACCCCGACCGCCGCGCCAAGGCGCATGTGCCGGAAGACGTGGCCTTCGCCACCAAACCCGCCATGGCAAGCGAGATGATAGCAAACCTGCTGGACGAGGGCACGCCCTGTGCCTTCGTGCTGGCCGATGCGGTCTACGGGTCCGATTCCCGGTTTCGCCGGATGCTGGAGACACGTGAGCAGCCTTATGTTCTGGCCGTGCGTTCGACCCACAGCTTGCGGTTTCTCGAGGAGTGGCACCTCGTTCAGACCGACCCCGCCACAATGATCGCAGAGCTGCCACCCGAGGATTGGCAGGCGCTCAGCGCGGGCGAAGGTGCCAAGGGACACAGGCTCTATGACTGGGTTCGGGTGCCAATCAACCATACGGCCGGGACAGGGTTTTCCCGTTGGCTGCTTGCCCGTCGCAGCCTGCGTGACCCGCAGGCCATCGCGTATTACTTCGCTTATGCCCGCTCGGATGCGACGCTACCGGAACTGGCGGCTGCCGCCGGATTGCGCTGGACCATCGAGGAATGCTTCCTGCGCGCCAAGGATGATCTCGGTCTTGATCATTGCGAGGCCCGCTCCTGGCACGGATGGCATCGACACATGCGTCTGGTGATGGCCGCTGCCGCGTTTCTCTCACACCTCAGCGCTGATCAGCGTCGCACGGCATTCAGCAAACCGAACAAAACGAGTCCGCGGGGTCAGCCGGAAGCAGCGTGATCTTCAGGCTTCGAAATACCCTGACCACAGCGGAAATCCGTCACCTGATCGCTCGCCTCTTGCTGCGGCCAATACTGACCGTCGCCTTCATCTGGGATTGGTCGCGATGGCGCCGCGAACACCAAACCGCCGCCGCCATCGCTCATCGGAAACGTCGCCTCCATCCGCAACTGTAGTCTTAAGCTGGTCGCCAAGGAAGATGCGCGGGTCCGCTTGTTGCGCACCATACCGGGCGTCGGCGCTGTGACTGCCTCGGCAATCATCGCCAGCATTGGGGATGGTCATCAGTTCAGCAATGGCCGCGAGTTTGCAGCATGGCTCGGCCTGACGCCTGCGAACAAATCCAGCGGCGGCAAAGAGAAGCTTGGTCGCATTACAAAAATGGGTGATCAATACTTACGATCATTACTCGTTGTTGGCATGACATCGCTCGTCCGACAGACCAAGTCGTACCCAGAACGCGCAAGTAAGTGGCTGATATCGCTGCTGGAGAGGAAACCTGCGCGCTTGGCGACTGTCGCCATGGCCAACAAGACCGCTCGGATCGTCTGGGCCGTTCTGACCCGCAACGAACCATATACGCCGCACACGGCCTAAAGGAGGAAGCACAACGAGTTAGCAAGACCCGCGAGATGATGGTGCATAAGTCTGCCGCCAAAACCAAGACACCCCGCCGAAGGTCCCGGGCGACATAGCCCGCTAAGCTGTAAGGGACTTGGTTTGCGGAACCCATCAGGGCCAGCGGTCAAAACCGCACAAACAGGCCGGACACATGACTGCTTCTGACAAATGCACAAATCAGATCAAAAATGTCTTGCTATGCAGGAGCAATGGTATGGACCCCGCCGACCTCGGGCGGTGTATCTTGGAAAGGCAAACAGGAGGGTGCATGCCATGGAAATCAAAAGGATCGGCCTTGATCTGGCCAAGTACGTTTTTGAAGTTCACGCCGTCGACAACGACGAAAATGTTGTGCTTCGAAAGACTCTGAGACGCGAAGCCGTTGCGCAGTTCTTCGCTGAGCTTGAGCCTTGCGTTGTCGGGATGGAGGCTTGTTGCGGATCGCACTATTGGGCGCGTGTTCTGACTGATCTGGGGCACGAGGTCCGGTTGATCTCGCCTCAGTTCGTGAAGCCGTATGTCAAGTCGAACAAGAATGACCGCAATGACGCTGAAGCTATTTGCGAGGCGGTTGGCAGGCCGTCGATGCGGTTTGTACCGCCGAAGTCGCCGGAGCAGCTGGAAATCCAAGCGGTCCACCGTATCCGCCAACGTGTGGTTGCAAATCGTACCCGGCTTGTGAACCAGGTCCGAGGTTTGCTTGGGGAGCACGGTGTCGTGGTGCCGCGAGATATCAACCGCATTCGGCGCACCCTTAGTGAAATTGCGGACGGTCAGTCGGGAGGCTTTGGTGGGCTCTTTGTCGAGATGCTGCGCGACATCCGGGAGGAGCTGGCCGAACTGGATGCGCGCCTCGCGGGCTACAATCAGCGGATTAAAAGCCTCTACCGCTCCAATGAAATGTGTCAGCGTATCAGCCAAATCGAGGGGATTGGTCCGATTACCGCAACGGCGCTCGTCGCCGCGGTCGGCGATAAATCCTGCTTCAGAAATGGCCGCCAGTTTGCTGCTTGGTTGGGCCTGGTGCCAAAGCAGCATTCAAGCGGCGGAAAAGCGCGGCTGTTCGGCATAAGCAAACGGGGCGACAGGTACTTGCGGACGATGTTGATCCACGGTGCGCGCGCGGTACTGGGCCGCTCGGCCGGAAAAACCGACACGCGAAGCCAGTGGATCAACCGGATGCGGGAAAGGCGTCATCCGAATGTCGTCGCGGTCGCCTTGGCAAACAAGAACGCACGGATCGTTTGGTCGCTTCTGTCAAACGATCAGGAATACAGGCGGGGACACACCGTCTGAGCCAGACTACGAGCGACCAAGTCAAGGAGGACTGAAAGGAATATTGCAACATCTGCCAGGAGATGGAGAAGGGTCACGCCCGTTGCTTCTTGAACCTGATGTGTGGATCGGCAAGGTCAGCACCAATGCCTTAGGGGCGATGAGGGAGAAGCAAGCGGAAATCCATCGGGGCTCGCGGCGATGATCTATCAGGCCGCCCTAAGAAGCCGGATATACATCAGCAATCGCGACTTTCGATCCAGAGCCAAACAGACCGTTGCAATTAGGCGGGGTCCATATACATCCACACATGACCTTCGCGCAAGCAAGAAATGTTGATGGTCTAAAGAAAATATCGCCTGCCTTCGCAACGATTTAGAAGCTGGCGCTACTCTACAAGGGCATTTTGTTCAAGGGGTGATCCTACCTACTTGAAGCATGAACCACTTCAACCAGAGGCTGTTCCGGTTTTCGAGTCGGTGCTTTCTTCTTTTGGTGGACGGATGCGGAAAAGAAGTGCGTAAAGCACCGGCACGGCGACAAGGGTCAGCACCGAGGCAAACGCGAGGCCACCCATGATCGTCACCGCCATAGACGCGAAAAACGCATCCGGCAGCAGCGGTATCATGCCGAAGATCGTCGTGCCGGCGGCGAGCACCACAGGGCGTAGACGGCTGACCGAACCGTCAATCACTGCCTTGTAATCCGCCACACCCTCTGCGCGCTGAACGTCGATCTCTTCGACCAGAACGATCGCGTTCTTCATCAGCATTCCCGAAAGCGACAGGAAGCCGAGCAGAGCCGTGAAGGTGAAAGGCAGGCCGGTGAAGAGCAACCCGAGCACCATGCCCGTCACGGACATCGGCACGACAAGCCAAAGGATGAGCGGCTGGCGCACCTTGTTGAACATCAGGATGGAGATTGTCAGCATGACAAGGAAGCCGAGGGGAAGCTGTTTGCCAAGGCTGGTCTGGGCGTCGGTTGAACTTTCATACTGGCCGCCCCACTCCATGCTGTAGCCATCGGGAAGCGGGAGGGCCTCGATCTCGGCCCGCACGCTTTTGAAGGCCTCATCGGCGGTGAGATCCGCCCGTGCGCCGCCAAGGGCAGTGATGGTACGTTCGCGGTTGCGCCGGTGAATCAGCGCCTCGACGAGGCGCGGCTCGAACCGTTCCACAAGGTTGGCCATGGGAACGTAGGCGCCAGCCCCATCGGACCAGGCCGACAGGTCACGAACGCGGTCAACCCCGTCGCGTTCGTTGGCGGCCAGCCGCAGGTGGATTGGAATGACCTCGTCGCCTTCGCGCAATTCACCGACTCGCAAGCCCGAGGTTCCATAGCGGATGGTATCGGCGATCGCGCCGCGCGTGGTCCCGGCCAGCCGCATGCGCGACTCGTCAATGATCGGCTCGATCAGGATCTCGCGCTGCCGCCAATTGGTGCGTGAATTGGTGATTGTGTCTGCGGCCTCGTATATCCGTGTTGCATCATCGGCGAGTTGGCGCAGAATGACCGGATCGGGACCGGAGAAGCGGACTGCCACATCGGCACCGGAGGGCGGGCCGAAGACGAGTTCTTCGACCCGGACAAGCGCGTTGGGAAATGCGGCGGGCAGATCGCGGTTCAACCGGCTTGCCATGGCCGGGATCGCCTCGGCGTCGGCCACCCGGACGATCAGCTGGCCATAGCTGGCATCCGCCTGCTCCGGGCTGTAGGTCAGCATGAAGCGGCTTGCGCCACGCCCCACCAGGGTCGTCACGTCGGTAACCTTGTCCTCAGACAGGATCAACTGCTCGAGCCGTTTCATTTCACGGTCGGTGACGTTGATGTCGGTCCCTTGCGGCATCTGGAATTCGACATAGAAAAGCGGGGTATTCGACGCGGGAAAGAACGCCTGCTTGACCTGTCCGAAGGCCATCACCGACACAACCGTGATTCCCACGATTATAAGCACAACCAGCACACGCGCGCGCAGCACGATCCAGAGCAACCCGCGATAGATCCCGTAGAACGCGCCCTTGTAAGGATCGTCCGAGGTGTTTTTGGGGGCCTTGAGCAGCAGCTTGCCGAGATAGGGCGTGACCGTAACGGCCAGAATCCAGCTCATCAGCAGCGAGATGGTGATCACCGCGAAGAGCGAGAACAGAAACTCGCCGGTGGCATCCGGCGACAGACCAATCCCGGAAAAGGCCATGATCCCGATCACGGTCGCACCAAGAAGCGGAATCGAGGTCGAGGTTTCGGTTTCGGCGGCGGCGTCTTCGGCGCTTTTGCCGCGCGCCATGCCGATCACCATCCCCTCGGTGATCACGATGGCGTTGTCCACCAGCATCCCCATCGCGATGATCAGGGCACCAAGGCTGATCCGTTCCATTGCGATCCCGAAGACCGACATGAAGAACAGTGTCACGAAAACCGTAAGCCCGAGCGTCGCGCCCACCACGAGGCCCGCGCGCCAGCCCATTGTCAGCATCAGCGCCCCGACAACGATGGCGACCGACATCGCAAGGCTCAGAAGAAAGCTGGAGACGGCCTGATCAACGACGACGTGCTGTTCGTAGATCGGCGTGACTTCGACACCTTCCGGCAACTCAGCCTTCAACGTCTCAAGCCGGGCCGAGACTGCCGCGCCAACTTCGACCACGTTTCGGTTCGTCAGCGCCGACACCCCGAGGGTGAAGGCCGCGGTGCCGTTCTGCCGGATGATCTGACTGGGCTGTTCCGCCTCGTCGCGGGCGACGCGGGCAATATTATGGATCGCGACCTGCCCAACCTCTCCGGCCGCGCCAAGCCGCAACTCCTCGATCCCTTCGGGGGTCACGTAACCTGGCGGCACGGACAGTCCTATCCGGGCCGGCCCCTCGGTGATCTCGCCATTATCGAAGACAAGGTTCTCATCGTTCAGCACGCTCAGAACCTGGTTGGGCGGAAGGCCCAGCTCTGTCAGGCGCGCGGATGGAATCGAGATCGTGATCACCTCTTCGGTGAGGCCCTGAACCTCGACCTTGGCGACACCGTCGACGGTCACCAGCCCCAGCCGCAATCGCGTAGCCAGATCCCGCTCTTCGCGCGGGGTCAGACCTTCGGTTTTCACCGCGTAGAACATGCCGTAAACATCGCCGAAATCATCGTTGACGATGGGCGCGCGTGCGCCTTTCGGAAGGTCACCCTCCACGTCGCGGATGCGCAGGCGCATCTCGTCCCAGACCTGCGGAATCTCATCCGGGCCATATGTGCCCTCGATCTCCACGGTGATTTGCGCCATGCCCGGCATCGACTTGGATTCGACCCGGTCAAGCTGCTTCATCTGCTGCAGCGCGTTTTCGATGACGTCAGAGACCTCTTCCTCGACCTCGACTGCTGTCGCGCCGGGATACGGCACGAAGACTAGCGCGGTCTTGAGCGTGAAACTCGGGTCTTCAAGGCGGCCCACGGTGTTCAGCCCCCAATACCCGCCAAGAAGGCAAAAAAGGATGAGGAGCCAGACCGCCACGGGCCTCTGGATGCTTGCGCCGGAAATGCTGAATGCCATGGATCTGTTCGTGTCCTGTCAAGGGGGCGGGATCAGAGCCCCGCAACCGTCACGGTCTGATTGTCGCGAAGCCGCCACCACCCGCCGGAGACGACCAGTTCATCGCCTTGGAGACCTTCCAGAACCACGATCTCGTTATCGACGGGAAGGCCCAGACGCACGGTCCGGCGCGTGACCTGCCCCGACTCTTCGTCGTAAATCCAGACCGAAGGCTCGGTTCGGCTAGAGGTATCGATCGCCGACACGGGGACCATGGCGGATTGTGCACTGGCTTCGGCCGCCGCATTTGAAAGACGCACCCTGGCCGTCATCCCCGGCAGAAGACGCGAGTCGACATCACCCCGGATGGCAAATTCCACATCGTAGGTCTGCGCCGTGCGGTCGGCATCGGTTGCAAAAGACCGAAGCATGAGCGGAGCCGTGTAGCCGGGCACGGCTGGAAAACTTGCCACGAGATCGAAGGCGTCGGGTGCGCTGCGTGCGACCGCCGCCAATTCTTCCGGCAGAGAGATCATGATCCGCATCTCGCTGACATCCTGAAGACGCGCAACCGGCGCCGCGGAGGTGACGTTGACATATTCCTCGATGAAGGTGCGCGCCACGATTGCATCGAAAGGCGCGATGATCTGCGTCTGTGAGAGGCGCCGCTCGGCCTCGCGCAGCGCAACTTCGGCCTGCGCGTATTCGGCGCTGGCCGTTTCGAAGCGCGCTTCGGCCGCAACCCCCCGTTCGGCAAGGCTTTTCGCGCGCTCGAGCTCGGATTTCGCCAGGTCAAAGGCGGCCCGCGCCCGATCCACCGCAAGTTCGAAATCGACCGGATCGAGTTCCGCGATCAGATCGCCTTCGCTGATCTTGTCGCCCGGATCCACCTCGAGGCGCAGGACCTGTCCAGAAACCTGGAAAGCGATGTCTACGGTGCGGGCTGGCGCGACCCGCCCGGCAACGGTGCGGCCACGCGTGACGGTGCGACTTGTTGCTCGGGTCACTTCTACTGTGACCTTCCGGTCGTGTTCAGCCCCCTCGCTGGTTTCGGCCGCAGGCTTTGTCGCGTCAGTCGTTGTCTGGGCCCGGACATCGGTCCGGAGCGCCGGAAACACCGACAAAACCAGCAGCGCCGCAGCCGCGATCACGGTAACCGATGCGATCCGTTTCCAGCTCTGCTTCATTCTATTCGAGTTCATCGATCAGGGTCCTTAATCTTTCGATGACGCGACCACGGAGATCCGCCCCGCCGTCTGGCAGCTTGAGAAGTTTCTGGAAGCGCACCCCCTGAATCGCCCAAAAAACCACCATGGCACCCTGCGGGTCTTGTGTGTCGGACAGGATACGCCCGATGTCGTCGCTCAATTCTCCCCGCAGCGGATCGAGCAGTTGCGGATCTGACGCCGCTGTCGCGAGGATCGCCATCGACAGGTCATCATCCACCTCTTGCGATTGCAGAACCGTTTCGAGATGACCACGCAGGGTTCGCGCGGGGTGCCGCTCCGGCACGCTCTCCAGCAGCTCCCGGTGTTCGGCCAACATCGCATCGAGCAGCCCCGAGAGCAGGGCCTTCTTTGTCGGGTAATTGTAAAGCACGCCCCCCTTGCTGAGGCCCGCCTCCTTTGCAACCGCGTCGATCGTTATCTTTCCCGCACCTGCACGCGCGGCGATCACGCGCGCAGCAGACAGTATCCTGCGAGACGCGCTTCTGGTTTCTGCTGGGGTCATGTGTTCACTCAAAACTGTACCGTCCGGTCGGTGCATCTGCGTGGGTAGCTAGTGTCCGGCACCATCCGGGTCAAGTGTTCAACCGGATCCGTCACCTTGAGGCGCGGCATGGCACCTGTCGAAGCACCAGAAGGCAAGCTGTTGGGCCTCCCACGCTATAAGTCATTGCGTCGGCCATATACCCCCAGAAAAGCGTCAACCGCCCTCTTTGAATGCTCAGATGCATCGACGGGCTGGTCGACGGCCAGCAATCGCGGCATGATGACGCCGGAGATGGACAGGTGAATGAACTGACTGGCGGCGTTTTGAACGTTTTCAACGTTCAGTGATTTCGTTTCGTGCAAGTCTTTGAGTATTTGCGCGACGTGTGTGATGGCGCGCGTCGGGCCTGCATCCATGTATATTTCGCCTGCCTCCGGCAGAACCGGAACCGCGCCGATGCAAACGCGAAGGAGACGAATGTAACCCTCATCCATGACCAGCCCGATCATGCGCCGCGAGAGTTCTTCAAGGGCACCTCGTGCATCGCCCAAGCTTGAAAGCGGACGACAGATTTCTTCTGAAAGTTTGTCGCATTCAGCTTGTAAAACGCTTAAGAAAAGCCTGTCTTTGCTTGGGAAATGCGCATAAAGGGTCGCCTTCGAAACCTTGGCTTGTTCGGCAATGGCATCGACACTGGCGCCTTCGAAGCCGCACTTCAAGAAGACCTCCCTCGCCCCTCTAAGCACATCGGCAACTTTACTTTCTCTCATGGCGATCACCTGGTTCCAAAACGTGATAACGAACGCACAGTGCAACATGACTGGCCGCGCTCAAAGGCGTCCAACAGGTCCATCAACTGTCATTCGCAAAAGCCGAGCGGCGCTGCGTAGCTCACAAACACAACCGTCATGAATCGGCACCGCCCAAAGCTGGTAAACGCACGCGTTTTTCGGGCTGGCGCAGTCAAACAGCGCCCAAGTCATCGTCCTGAAACACCCCCTCAGCTTTCCAGCGTTCCGCGATAGTTCCCAGTGCGTCCAGAACGCTTCGCAGGTCGTTCCCGCGTGGCGTCAAGCCATAGGTGACCGCAGGCGGGATCGTCTCGGCCTGTTCGCGCCAGATGACCCCGGCACCTTGCAGCATCCGCAGACGCTCGGTCAGCATTCGGGTCGATATCCCCGGCACAGAGCGCTTCAGCACCCCGAACCTTTGCGGCCCCTGATCGTTCAGGACCCAGATGATGTAGGTGGTCCACGGCCCCATGAGCAGCCGCAGGATCGCATCCATCGGGCACTGTGGCGGCGTTTTGGACATCGCTGTGCGCTTCCTTCCCAGATGGTTACTTTATCGTCCCTACTTTAATTTTTTCCATAACTCAACTATTACACCTCCTGATACAGGCACTCGAGGGTTACCTTGGCAACCGGGAGGGACAATCGGACATGGCCCGCCAGCCCACGCTCTTCATTCCCCACGGGGGCGGCCCCTGCTTCTTCATGGACTGGACTCCGCCCGATGAATGGGACCGACACCGGCAGTTTCTGGAGAATCTTCCGGGCACACTGCCTGAGCGCCCCAGGGCGCTTCTGGTGATCTCGGGTCACTGGGAGGAACCCGCGTTTACCGTGCAGACAAGTCCCACCCCGCCGCTTCTGTTCGACTATGGCGGTTTTCCGCCGCATACCTACGAGTTGACCTGGCCCGCCCCCGGCGATCCGGCGCTGGCCGATCGCGTGCATGACCTGATCCGCGCCGCCGGTCTTGCCGCCGCGAAGGATGCCGCACGGGGTTTTGACCACGGCGTCTTTGTGCCACTCAAGGTCGCCTTTCCAGAGGCTGACATTCCCTGCGTCCAGCTGTCGGTTGCCAGCGATCTGGACCCCGCGCGCCACATTGCGCTCGGTCAGGCCCTGGCCCCCCTGCGCGATGATGGCGTGCTGATCCTCGGCAGCGGCAACACCTATCACAACATGGGCGTGCTGATGCAAAGCCTGCGTGGCGGGCCGCGCGGCCCCGTCGTTGGCGGCGCGTTCGACGCCTGGCTGACCGAGGTGATGACCTGTCCCGATCCCGAGGAACGCAACCGCAGGCTCGTGCACTGGTCAGACGCACCGGGCGGTCGCGATGCCCATCCGCGCGAAGAGCATCTGATCCCACTGCATATCGTGGTGGGCGCGGCGGGCAACGATATCGGTCGCAAGACGCTGGAGGATCACGTTCTTGGCGCTGTCGAAAGCGCCTTCCGCTTCGGTTGAACAGAAAACGCAAAAGGAGAACCACAAGATGTCCGATAGCATCCAAGGCCCCTTCATCGTCACCGGCGCCTCCGGTCAGCTTGGCCGTCAGGTCGTCGAGAACCTGCTTGCGAAGGGCGCGAATCCCGTTGTCGCCATCACCCGCACGCCCGACAAGCTCGCCGATTTGCGCGCGCGCGGGGTTGAGGTCAGGGCGGGCGATTTCAATGATCCGGCCACGCTTGGCGCGGCCTTTGCCGGTGGCGGGCGGCTGCTGATCATCTCGACGGACGACCTTGAGCCGGGCAAGCGGCTTGCCGCGCATCGCAATGCAATCGCCGCCGCGCAGGAGGCCGGTGTAACGCATATCGTCTATACGTCGCTCACCAATCCAGATGAAAGCAGCCCGATCACCTTTGCCGCCGATCACCGCGAGAGCGAGGCGCTGATCAAGCAGACCGGCCTCCCGCACACGATCCTGCGCAACTGTCTTTACGCCGATCTCTTGCTGATGAGCGGGGCGCAGGCGATTGGCGCGGGGGCGCTTTACGCGGCGGCGGGTGACGGCAAGGCGGGCTATGTCACGCGCGCCGATTGCGCCCGCGCCGCCGCAGCGGCCCTGTTGTCCGAGATCGGATCGACCCTGCGCGACATCACCGGACCCGAGGCCGTCGGCCATGCCGAGATCGCCGCGATACTGTCCCAAGTTGCCGGCAAGGAGATCCCCTACGTCCCGATCACGCGCGACGCCTTGGTTGAGGCGATGAAGGAACACGGCCTGCCGGAGTTCATGGCGAATGTCTTCTCCTCCTTCGATGTCGCCGTTGCCAAGGGGAATCTCGACGTGGCCTCGGATGACGTGAAAAAGCTGACCGGGCAAAAGCCACAATCGGTCCGCGATTTCCTGCTGGCCAACACGCCCGCACTGAGCGGGCAGGCGTAAACGACACCCAAGGAGGCCCCGTCATGCTGAAGATACCGCCGCGCGAGGGGCCTAGGCCTGCGACCACGCCTTGTGCCCCGCATACCCAGATTTCCCAGAACCCGGATGCCGCAACGGTTCGGGCGTTCAGGGAACGGGCCTTTGATTTTCCCTTTGTCATCCGCCAGCCCTCGATGATCTCGGTGCCGGGCGCAGAGGCGCTCTGCCTCGAACACGGGCGCGGATGCGGTTGCCGTGAGGCGTTCATGGTCGGCAGGGAATTCGCCCATGTCCATCCACCGCAGGACGGCAGCCTGCACATGATGCTGCCCGAGGACGCAGTGCCGAAAATCATTGATCTGGGCTGGGCAGAACCGCATCCGATGGCCGCGGCGGGCATGATCCCGCCAACCGCTGTCATGGTCTATGCGCCCAGAAACGCAGCAGAAATCGAAACCGTTCTCGGCCTTCTGGGCCTGTCCTATGACTTTGCCAGTGGTCGGCTCGGACGGGTGGACAACGTCGTTCTGTGACGGGATGCGCCGTTCAATCCGGTTGTGAAGCCCTATGCGGATGATCTAGGGTTCAAGCGCGTCGCAAGAACAATAAGGACGCCCGAATCATCACAGCAAGCGAGTATACAGTGGCAAAACCCAGCCCCGTTATCATAGCCGCGATCGTCATCGCTGTCGCCGTATCCGGCTTTTTGCTCTGGCAAAGCACCCGCTCCGATACGGACGCGGAAGGATTCGCGCGCGGCAACGGGCGGATCGAAGCGGTCGAAATCGACGTTGCGGCCAAGCTGCCCGGGCGGATTGACACCGTGCTTGTGAACGAAGGGGAACTCGTCGCGGCGGGCGCGCTGCTGGCCGAGCTCGACACGCGGCAATTGCAGGCCAATCGCAACCAGATGGTGGCAGAACTGCGCCGCGCCGAAATCGCCGTGGAAAACGCTACGCTGCTTGTCGAACAGCGCGCGGCCGAAGTGCGCGCGGCCGAGGCCGTTCTGGAACAGCGCCGCGCGGAGGAGGATGTCGCGCGGCGCCAGTATGAGCGCTCCGAGTCTCTGACGCAGAACAGCATCACATCCGAACGGCAGTTCGAGATCGATCGGGCCAATGCCTTTGGCGCCGCGGCGGCGGTTGCCTCTGCACAGGCGTCGCTTGCGGCGGCGCGGGCCGGGGTCTCTTCGGCGAAAGCCTCGGTCATTGGGGCCGAAGCTTCGGTGACCGCGGCCCGGGCGACGATCGAGGCAATCGACGTGCAGATTGAGGACAGCACATTGAAAGCGCCGCGTGCCGGACGGGTGCAATATATCGTCGCGCGTGCGGGCGAAGTCGTGGGGGCCGGCGGTCGCGTTGTCAACATGCTGGACCTCAACGACGTTTACATGACGTTTTTCCTTTCGACGGCGGATGCGGGGCGTATCGGGCTGGGAACCGAGGTGCGCTTGCTGCTGGATGCGGCACCCGGCATCGTCATCCCCGCCAGCGTTTCCTTCGTGTCGGACGTGGCGCAGTTCACGCCCAAGACGGTCGAGACGGAAATCGAGCGCGAGAAGCTGATGTTCAGGGTGCGGGCCAGGATCGCGCCGGAGCTGCTGGCGCGGTATCTCGATCAGATCAAGACCGGGCTTCCCGGCGTCGCCTGGGTGCGGCTTGACCCGACCGCGCCCTGGCCGGCGGCGGCGCAGGGCAAGGTGCTGGAATGACCGATTCCATGCCTGCGGTGCGTGCCGAGGGGCTCTCGCTCCGCTATGGCAAGACCCGGGCCGTGGACGATGTTTCGATCGACCTGCCGTCAGGCCGTTCCGTCGGCGTCATCGGGCCGGACGGCGTGGGAAAGTCGAGCCTTCTGGCGCTGATCGTCGGGGCGCGGCGGATGCAGAAAGGGCGGCTCGAGGTGCTGGGGGGCGACATGGCCCGCGCCGGGCATCGCGCGCGCATCGCCCCGCGCATCGCCTATATGCCGCAGGGGCTGGGGCGGAACCTTTACCCGACGCTTTCGGTCCGCGAAAATGTCGATTTTTTCGGGCGCCTTTTTGGCGAGGGCGCGCAGGAACGCGCGCAGCGGATCGACGAACTGCTCAAGGCGACCGGTCTCGCCCCGTTTGCCGACCGCGCGGCGGCCAAGCTTTCGGGCGGGATGAAGCAGAAGCTGGGCCTGTGCTGCGCGCTGATCCACGACCCCGACCTTCTGGTTCTTGATGAGCCGACCACCGGCGTCGATCCGCTGTCGCGGCGCGAATTCTGGGCCCTGATCGACCGAATCCGCGCTGATCGCCCACATATGAGCCTGCTGGTGTCGAGCGCCTATATGGAAGAGGCCGCGCGCTTCGATCACCTGGTGGCGATGGACGCGGGCAAGGTTCTGGCGACCGGCAGCACGGCCGAAATCCTGGAACGCACCGGTGCCGCTGATCTGGATGCGGCCTTCATCGCACTTCTGCCCGAGGAAAACCGCAGCCGCCACAAAGACCTGAGCATCCCGCCGCGCGATCCGGCGTCCGACGGGGAAAACGTCATCGAGGCCGAGAACCTTACCGTGCGGTTTGGCGATTTCACAGCTGTGGACCAGGTGAGCTTTCGCATCAAGCGGGGCGAGATCTTCGGCTTTCTGGGCTCCAACGGGTGCGGCAAGACCACCACCATGAAGGCGCTGACCGGGCTGCTGGATCCGAGTGACGGCACCACGAAGATTTACGGTCGCAAGGTCGATGCCCATGACATGGCCACCCGCAAGCGCATCGGCTACATGACGCAATCCTTCTCGCTTTATTCCGAGCTGACGGTGCGGCAGAACCTTGATCTGCACGGGCAGCTTTTCGACATGACATCCGCAGAGATCGTGCCGCGGATCGCGGAACTCGCTGAGCGGTTCGATCTTGAAGACGTGCTCGACAGCCTGCCGATGCGCCTGCCGCTGGGTATTCGTCAGCGCCTGTCGCTGGCGGTCGCGCTGATCCATCGCCCCGAAATCCTGATCCTAGACGAGCCGACATCGGGGGTGGACCCTGTGGCGCGCGATATCTTCTGGCAATCGCTGATAGATCTGTCCCGAAACGATGGCGTGACGATCTTCATCTCCACCCATTACATGGCCGAGGCCACGCGCTGCGACAGGATTTCGCTGATGCACCAGGGCCGCGTGCTTGTAAGCGACACGCCCGAAGCGATCCGCGAGGAGGTCGGCGCAGAGACGCTGGACGATGCCTTTGTCCACCATCTGCAACGCGCGCAGGATCAGGATACCCCGCCTGCGCCCGAGATGAAAGAAGAGCTTTCCGCCGGGCCCGCCACCTCCGCCCGGCGGCGGCGCGGGGGGTTCAGCCTGGCGCGGCTGCTGAGCTTTTCATGGCGCGAGTCGCTGGAGTTGCGCCGCGATCCGATCCGCCTGACGCTTGCCAGCCTCGGCAGCGTGATCCTGATGATCGTGCTGGGCTATGGCGTGTCCATGGATGTCGAAAACCTCAAATTCGCGGCACTCGATTTCGATCGGAGCATCCTTAGCCAATCCTATGTCAACGACCTGGCCGGGTCGCGTTACTTTGACGAGGAACCGCCGCTTGTCGATCATGCCGATCTTGACTACCGGATGCGGGCGGGTGAAATCAGTCTGGCTCTGGAAATTCCGCCGGGGTTCGCCGCGGATCTTGAACGCGGCCGCCCCGTCGCCATTGGCGCGTGGTTCGACGGGGCCATGCCGATGCGCGCCGATACGGTGCGCGGGTATATCCAGGGGATGCACGCCCACTGGCTGACCGAGCAGATGCGTCAGGTCTTTGGCGATCAAGCGGTGGCGGGTAACTTCACGCTTGAGGTGCGCTACCGCTACAACCCCGATGTCGAGAGCCTGGCGGCCATGGTGCCCGCGATGATCCCGCTGTTGCTGATGCTGATTCCGGCCACGCTGGCCGTCCTGTCCGTGGCCCGCGAAAAGGAAACGGGTTCGATCGTCAATCTTTATGTCACCCCGGCGCGACGGCTGGAATTCCTGCTGGGCAAACAGGTGCCCTATGTCGTTCTGGGTTTCATGAATTACCTTTTGCTGTTGGCGCTGGCGGTGGTGGTCTTCGGGGTGCCGGTCAAGGGCAGCCTGCTCGCGCTTTCGCTCGGGGCGCTGATCTATGTCGTGCTGGCCACCGGGCTGGGCCTGCTGATTTCCGCCTTCACCCAAAGCCAGGTCACGGCGCTGTTCTTCACCTTCATGGCGACGCTTATCCCGGCGATGCAATATGGTGGCATCATCGATCCGGTTGCGTCAATGGACGGCATGGGTCGGGTGATCGGTGAAATCTATCCCACCAGCCATTTCGTCACCATCTCGCGCGGGACCTTTTCCAAGGCACTGGGGTTCGATGATCTGGGCGGGTCTTTCCTGCCGATGCTGGCGCTTGTGCCCGTGGTGGTGCTGCTGGGTGCCATCTTCGTGCGCAAACAGGAGAAATAACCGATGCGGCTCAGGCATGTTCTGCAACTGTCGTTGAAGGAAATTCGCGGGCTGTTGCGCGATCCGCTTCTGATGGTGCTGGTCGCCTATGCCTTCACGCTCGACGTCTATGTCAGCGCGACCGCCATCCCCGAATCGCTCAACAGCGCCACGATCGGGATCGTGGACGAAGACGCCTCGCCGCTGTCGCGGCGGGTGGCCGATGCGTTCCTGCCGCCGTATTTCATGCCGCCCGCCCAGATCGACATCGCGCAAATGGATGCGCGGATGGATGCCGGGATCGACACCTTTTCGCTGGTGATCCCGCCCGAGTTCCAGCGCGACCTGCTGGCCGGGAACCGGCCCGAATTACAGCTCAATGTCGATGCGACACGGGTCAGCCAGGCCTTTACCGGGGCGGGTAGTATCAGCGCCATTGTCAATCAGGAGATTGCCGGATGGCTGGCACGCGATGCCGCCCCGGTCGGGATGCCGGTTGATCTGGCCGTTCGGGCCCGTTTCAACCCCTCGCTCGACCCGGCCTGGTTCGGGGCGGTGACCTCGGTCATCAGTACGGTGACCATGCTGTCCATCATCCTTTCGGGTGCCGCCCTGATCCGTGAGCGCGACCACGGCACGTTGGAACATCTGCTGGTCATGCCCGTGACCGCCGCCGAGATCATGACGAGCAAGGTGCTCAGCATGGGCAGCGTGGTGCTGGTGGCGACGGCGCTTTCGCTCACTCTGGTGGTTCAGGCGGGGATGGGTATCCCGATCGGGGGATCGGTTGCGCTCTATCTTGTGGGCGCGGCGTTGCACCTTTTTGCAACGACCTCGATGGGCATCCTGCTGGCCACCATCGCAGGCTCTATGCCGCAGTTTGCCATGCTGCTTTTGCTGGTGCTGTTGCCGCTCGATATCCTGTCGGGCGGCGTCACCCCGCGCGAGTCGATGCCCCAAGCCGTGCAATACATCATGCTCGCGGCCCCCAACACGCATTTCATCGCGCTGGCACAAGGGGTCTTGTTCCGCGGGGCCGGGCTGTCCGTGGTCTGGCCGCAACTTGTGGCGCTGATGCTGATCGGGTCGGTGATGTTCGCCTTCGCCCTGCACCGGTTCCGCGCCTTTCTGCGCTGACTGCGGGGGCGGCGTAACCGCTTTTCGGCTATACTTGTTCAGCCTTGGTGGAAAGCTCAGACTCCTTGACGACCTTTTGCGACTCTGTTGCACAAATCGGCTGATGGCCGAGGGGCCCCTTTCCCTGGGCAGACTCATCCTGCGGCCTCTGTGATGGGTATGCCGAGCGCGGAGAAGCCGTTCAGCATGGCGACGCGGACCTGGAACTCAGCGACTTGACGGTCAAAACCCCTCGCGCTCAAGCGTTGGCCGAGCTGCTTCACGCAATGCATCTTTGTTTCGACGCGGCTTCGGCGGTGATAGCCGCTCCATCGTCGCCAGATGGTCCTTCCGCCGCGCTTCGATCTCCGCAGGATTTCGTTACGGTCGACTGCGCCGACGGTGTCGGGTTTCTAGGATTTGACGTTCTTGCGGGGCGGGAGTGAGGGCACGAACGCCACTGGTTCGAGACGTCAGGGTTTTCTGGCGACGTGACAGCGTGCTGAAATCGGGCACCGCCCAGTCAAGGCCGATCAGGCGCAGAAGGCTCTCGACAAACCCGGTCGTCTGCCTGAGCGCCATGCCGAACAGAACTTTCATCGTCAGGTAGGTCTGGATCGGGTTCGTCGGGAAGCAGTCCCCCGGACTGTTTCCGACCCTCCTCACCGCTGTAGTCGGGCGGGCGACCACGCTTACCGTTGGGCGCGGCTTCCCAGGTCATGGCGGGATCGAACCAGATCGATAGCGAGCCACGGCGCTTGAGCGCTTCGTTATAGGCCGTCCAGTTCCTGGTCTTGTAGGCGGGGGGATGGGTCTGCTCATGCAGTCCAGCTACCACACTGGATTCACAAGATGAATCCCTCACGGAATTTGTGCAACAGAGCCGGTCGCGGGTCTCTCACGTATGACGGAATACGAACTGGATCGTATCGCAATCGGCAGGGGCGCTTCCAGCGTCGCCGGAAGCACCGCGCCGGAACAGCTGGCACCCGACATGCAGTGACCTGACGGACTGCTTGCAGGAGCCGCTGACCTATCCACATGCCGGTCAAGCGACGCGCCTACAATAGGTCGGATGACACCGACGCCTCGTCGTTGTGGATCTGGCCCAACGTCGCCGAAACCACCATGGCCACAACGATGAGAAAGTGCAGCACCGGCGATCTTGCCGACAGCACTTTCTTCAAGGACAAGGTGATGCGTCGTCCCGTCATGGCCGACCCGGAATCTCCCCTCGCCCCTATGTTATCATAAGGCTTTCGATTGCGCAGGTATTAATCTGGATCAATGTTCGCGCGTTACATTCGCCCCGGCGTCATGTGCGCCTGCACCTCACGGCCCCGCGAATACCCGGACCATCAGCAGCCCGGCAGCAAGCGCCAGGACGGAAAGCCCGGCCATGGCCCAGATTGGTGGCGCATGGGAAGTCGTGCCTCTTCGCTTCCTGGAGACATCGCGCCGGGAACCGTGAGTGAGTTCGACACGGAATACGATCACGCATAGTAACAATTCCCTGGCGCTGATATAAACAAGGAGAACGAAGGAGGACGCCCGCGTGAGAAATACATGGCTCTTGAGCGCGCTGTTGCTGGCCATCATTGCTGGCGGCTCTTATGGCTTGTTCCTCTATTTGCGGCCAGCGCCGCTTCCTGAACAGTTGCTTTACGGCAACGGCCACATCGAAGGTACGGAAGTGCGGGTGGCCGTCGAGGTCGCGGGCCGTGTCGTCGAGAGTGGGATTGACGAAGGTGTAACCGTCACCAAAGGCGACCTCCTGCTTCGACTCGATGACGCCGATTTCATCCTGCGCAAAGAGCAAGCCGAGGCCGGGGTCGAGGCGCGACGGCGGGAGCGCGAACAGGCGGAGCGCGAGCTGCAGGTCTGGCGCCATCACTATGAGATTGCCGAGCGTGAGCTCTCCCGCTACCGGGAACTTGGCAGGCGGGGTACCGTGACGCCACAGCGGGTCGAGCAGGCGGAAAACGCGTTCCGGAATGCCCAGGGCCGGGTTGGCGCTTTGGAAGCGGAGATCGGCGCCACCGAAGGCCGGATCGAAGCCGCGCGCAAGGAGCTTGCCGTTGTGGCGAACCAACTGAAAAAGACGCGCGTTTTCACACCGGTCTCCGGGACCGTTCTGGCGAAGACGATAGAGGTGGGAGAGTTCGCCCAGCAAGGTCGAACGGTGGCTATCCTGGCCGACCTTTCTCGCATCGAACTCAAGGTTTTCATTCCCGAGAAGGACATCGGCAAGGTCAAGCTCGACGCCTCCGCGCGCGTTCGGGTGGACGCCTTTCCCGACCGTCTGTTCGAAGGGCGGGTTGCGCGGGTCGATCAGCAGGCGCAGTTCACGCCCCGCGATATCCACATGCCGGAGGAGCGGACGCGCATGGTTTTCGGCCTGACGCTCGTTCTTGGCAATCCTGATGGTGTGCTCAAGCCCGGCATGCCTGCTGATGCCTGGATACTTTGGGATTCCGGCACGCGATGGCCACCGCAACTCTTCGTTCCGCAGTGAGGCGGGGGCGATGAGCGGCGCGGGCGACAACATGATTGAAACCGAGGGACTGGGCCGGCGGTTCGGCCACGCTCGGGCCATCAGTGCAATCGATCTGCGAATTGCGCGGGGCGAGATCTTTGGTCTCGTCGGGCCTGATGGGGCGGGCAAGACGACACTCCTTCAACTCTTGGCCGCCATTCTCGATCCGAGTGAGGGCAACTGCCGGGTCCTCGGCTTCGACACAGTACGGCAAGCCTCCGAAGTCACGTCCCGGATTGGCTACATGGCGCAAGGCTTCACGCTCTATGATCACCTGACCGTCGCGGAGAACCTGGCCTTCGCCGGCAAGGTGCGCGCCGTGCCTCGGGCTGTGTACGCCGCAAGGAGCGAGCGCCTCCTCGCGATGGCCGCGCTCACCCCCTTTCTTCATCGCCGGGAGGGCACACTGTCGGGCGGCATGCGCAAGAAGCTCGCCCTCTGCACCAACCTGATTCATCAGCCGCCCCTGCTTCTCCTCGACGAGCCCGGCCTTGGGGTGGACCCGCTCTCGCGCCGCGAACTCTGGCGGATGCTGGAAGACTTCCGGCACGAGGGTGCGACGATTGTCTTTGCAACATCCTACATGGACGAGGCGGAAATGTGCGATCACGTCGCTTTCCTCGACCACGGTTCGATAACCGCGCAAGGGACGCCCGACGCGCTGCGTGCTCGCGCGCAGGGAGCTGTCTTTCAGGTGGAAACGGACAATCCGGTCGCGGTCGAGGATGTCTTGAGTGAGGCTCCGGAGATGCTGGGAAGCCAGTGGCGGCCGACGGACCTCCGCTTTGTTGTGGAGTCGGCCAAGGGTCTTTCGAACGAGTTACGCAAACAGCTCGAACAGCTCGGACGGGTGGAACCGGCCACGCCTTCGATGGAGGATGTCTTCGTTGTCCTGCGCAAGGGCGAGCGTACCGAGGTTCCGACAGGCATTGCAGAAGTCGCCCGGCTTGCCGCTTCGAAGGGTCATCGCGAACCGGCCCAGAGTGTGGAAACGCGCCGGCTGACCCGCCGCTTTGGTGATTTTGTCGCTGTAGACGATGTCACCTTCGAGGTGAACCCCGGAGAAATCTTCGGCCTGCTCGGCCCGAACGGCGCCGGCAAGACCACACTCATCCGCATGCTCTGCGGCCTTTTGCCGCCTTCGAGCGGGACCGCGCGCGTCGTGGGTATCGACATTGCTTCGCAACCGCGCCGTTTGCGCCAGCGTATCGGCTACATGTCCCAGCGTTTCTCGCTTTACCACGATCTCACCGTGCATGAGAATCTTGCATTCTTCGCCAGCGCCTACGGGATAAAGCGCCGCCCGGCCCGAGAGGCCATAGCCTGGGCAAGCGCCGTCACCGGGCTCCATGGCCTCGCGGACGAAAGTGTCTCCGGCCTTTCCGGCCCCGTGCGCCAGCGGCTTGCACTCGCCTGCGGCATCCTGCACCGTCCGGCCGTCCTGTTCCTTGACGAGCCGACCTCCGGGGTCGATCCCCAGGCGCGTTCCCGCTTCTGGCGTCTCGTCAACACGCTGGCTGCGGCCGGCACAGCTGTGCTCGTTACGACGCATTATCTGGAGGAGGCCGCCTACTGCCACCGCCTCGGGCTCATGTACGAGGGCCGCCTGATCGCGGCGGGCGACCTCGCGGCCTTGCGCGCCGGCCTGCCGCAAGATGGTCTGGAAACGATCGAGGACGTGTTTCTTGCCTATATCGAGCGGGAGCGCACGCAGGCAGTTCGGCCAATCGAGGAAGCAGGATGAAATTCAGCCGTATAGCCGCTATTGTTGAAAAGGAAACGACCGAGATAGTTCGCGATCCCATCACGGTCGTGATCGCCCTTCTCATGCCGTTACTGATGCTCTTCCTGTTTGGTTATGCGATCTCGCTCGACGTGGACAACGTTCCCATGGGGGTTTTCGACCAGGACCGGTCCCCGGACAGCCGGGCACTGGTCGATCGTTTCATTCAGAGCGGCTACTTCCAGCTCGCACAGGATTTCACTGATGATCGGGATGTCGAGAAGGGGCTGCAGCGTGGCACAGTCAAACTCGCGCTCGTTATCCCGCCGAAGTTCCAGAACACCCTCGCCCGCGATGGAACGGCACCTGTCCAGGTGCTCGTGGACGGCACTTATTCCGCCACTGCCAACCTCGTCGCAGCCTACGCAGCAGCCATCGTCTCGGATTTTCATAGTGAGGCGTCCCCGAGCGTCCACGTTGAGGCCCGCGTCTGGTATAACCCGGCGTTGCGCAGCGTAACTTTCGTGATTCCAGGCTTGTTCGGCGTGATCTTGATGGCGTTTCCACCTCTTCTGACGGCGCTTGCCATCACCCGTGAAAAGGAAAGCGGTTCGATTCAGCAGATCTTCGCATCACCACTTACGCCGGCTGAGTATCTGACCGGCAAGCTCGTGCCCTATGGCCTTATTGCCTTTGTTCAGATCGTCATGGTTATCGCCGTGGGCTTCCTGTGGTTCGATGTTCCGCTGCGTGGCAGCATCGGCCTCCTGCTTCTGGTGGGACTCGTCTATGTCTTTTGCACCGTCGGCATTGGGCTCCTGGTTTCCACGGTCACCAATAGCCAACTCGTCGCCATGTTACTGGCGCTTATCGTGACGCTGATGCCGTCGTTTCTGTTCTCGGGATTCCTGTTCCCAATATTCACCATGCCATATGTCCTCCAGCTCTATACGCGCCTGTTCCCGGTGCAATATTTCGTGGACTTCTCGCGGGGCGTCGTGCTCAAGGGCGCTGGGTTGCCGGAACTCTGGCCCTCGGTCCTGCTTCTCTTCGCCTATACGGCGATCATCTTCGCGCTCGCAGTGTGGCGGTTTCGAAAGAAGGTGGTGTGATGGGCACGCGGCTTGCGGGCCTCCTTGTAAAGGAGATGATTCAGTTGCTGCGCGACCGCGTGATGCTGGTCTTGATCCTCTGGCTTTACACGATCGAGGTGGTCATCTGCGCCTACGCCCTGTCCTTCGAAGTCAATGACATGCCGCTCGCCGTCGTCGACCTCGATCAGACATCAGCGAGTCGCGCCCTGGTCGAAAGCTTTATGGTAACAGACGCGTTCGCGCCCGCCGGGTATCCCGCCAGCGCGCCTGCGGCGACAGATTGGCTTCAGACGGGCCGGGCCCGTGTTGCGCTCGTCATCCCGGAACGCTTCCAGCATGATCTGGCGCGGGGCGACGCGCCTACCTTGCAGGTAATCCTTGACGGGACCAATTCTAACATGGCGGCACAGGCCCGCGGTTATGCGCTTGAGATCGTCAACCGTTTCCGGGCGGCTCCGACAATCGCAGCGGTGTCCGGAGGGGGTGTCCAGCCGGTCGTCCGGGTCTGGTACAACCCTGACCAGACCTACACCTCATTCGTGGTGCTCTCCATGATTGCGCTTGCCGCCATGATGGTGGGGGTGATCCATCCAGCGGCCTCCATCGTCCGCGAAAAAGAAACCGGCACTATCGAGCAGCTCCAGGTGACGCCGATCGGCACGGCGGAGCTCTTCGTCGCCAAGACCTTCCCGACACTCGTTATCGGGCTCCTCTCGATATTCCCGAGCCTCTTGATCGTCTGGTGGTTCGGCGTGCCCATGCGGGGCAGCATCCTTCTCTTCCTTGCGCTCACTGCCGTATTCCTTGTGAGCGCGATTTCGCTGGGCGTGCTGATCGCAAGCGTGAGCCGAACATTGCAGCAGGCCCTTTTGCTAAGCTTTTTCAGCTTGTTCCCGTTGATGTTCCTCTCCGGGACACTTGCACCCGTTGAAAGCATGCCCGCGCTGTTGCAGACTCTCTCTCTCGGGAGCCCGCTGCGCCATTACATGGACGTGATCCTCGGCGTGTTCCTGAAAGGGATAGGCCTGTCCGAGCTTTGGCCGCAGGCGCTCGCGCTCCTGGCGATCGGCGCGCCTCTTTTCGCCATAGCGATGCTCATCTTTCGGCGCGGCAAGCCATAGTGGTCTGGCGATCGGACGCGTATCTTTCGACCGCTGGGTCGTCTTCGTCTGGCCCTTGCTGCTGATCCTCGTCGTTTTCATCTCGGCCGGGATCAGTCTGGCCACCATTCTTTGATTGAAAAAAGGAGGCATCCCGGATGTCTGAACCGAAATTGGGTGTCCATTGCGTATTCCGGGATCATCCGGCCGCCGATTCCGGGACATCCGGCCACCCTGTGATGTGATGCTGCGAGGCAATCTGAAACCGGCTATCCGATGGGGCCGAGCAGGCGGCGGTTGTTATACCAATCCACCCATTTGAGGGTTTCCCACTCGACCTCGCGCATCGATTTCCATGGGCCGATCTGGTTGATGACCTCGGTCTTGAACAGCTCGATGACACATTCTGCAAGCGCATTGTCATAGGAATCGCCCACAGTTCCGACCGATGGATCGATACCCACTTCGATGAGCCGCTCGGTGTATTTGATCGACAGATATTGAGATCCGCGATCTGAGTGGTGGATCAACGCCTTGTTATCAGGCGTTTTTCTTGGCGGTTGTCGCGTAGCCCTTAATTGTGAGATGAGAAATTCAATGAATTCAACGACTGTGTTTTGCCCTTAAATATGAGATTTTGCCTTTAATTCCGATATTTTTGCCCTTAAACCTGAGACAGGGTTCACAGGCTTGTGCGGCAGATATCGATGGAAAATGATGGCGAAGACTCAGTTGCCGTTGGTGCAGAAGAGGCGCGCAGGGCTGCAGTGCTGCGTCCGCTTGTTCAGGCATATCTGAAAGGTACTGGCGGTCTGGAAAGTGGCATCAATGATGCCGTTTGGGAACTCGGTGTCAGCAGGGCTACGGTATGGCGTTGGTTAAAGCGGCTGGCCGAAGAGGGTGGGCGCACGAGCGCTCTGGTGCCGCGGAAACGGGGCCGCCCGACTGGAACAACTTTGATATCCGGCAAAGTTGAAGCGGTGATCGAAGAACATCTTCGCCGTTATTTCTTGCGCCGGGAGCGTTCGAGCCTGTCGCGCGTCGTGACAGAAATCCGCAGCGCGTGCTGGCAACAAGGCTTGCAGCCGCCGACACGGCGGACGGTTCAGCGTCGTCTGGATGCGATGGATGCCCGCGAAGTTGCGAAAGCACGAGAGGGCGCAAAGGTGGCCCGCCAGAAATTTGCGCCGGTCACAGGTGAGGTCAAGGCCAGTGTGCCACTGGAGATCGTCCAAATTGATCATACGCCGGCGGACATCATTCTTGTCGACAGCTTTGAACGCCAACCAATTGGGCGGCCTTGGGTCACGCTGGCGATCGACATCGCAACGCGGATGGTAACTGGATACTACACCTCTCTGGAGGCCCCTTCGCGTCTGTCAGTGGCGCTTTGCCTGACACAGGCTGTGGCCCCCAAGGCGGAACTTCTGGCGGAATTGGTGTGCAATGTTCCTTGGCCCGCGCAGGGTAAACCGCATAGCATCCACGTCGATAACGGGCGCGATTTCCGGTCGCATGCCTTTCGGTCGGCATGTGCGGAATGGGGGATCGATCTGGTCTATCGGCCGCCAGGCAGTCCTCATTTCGGAGGGCACATCGAACGATTGATCGGCACGATGATGGGGGCCGTGCACCTGTTGCCTGGAACAACGCAATCCTCGGTCGTGGCCAAGGGCGACTACGATGCCGAAGGCATGGCCACGATGACTTTAGGCGACTTCGATCGCTGGTTTGCCCTGGAAATCTGCCGCTACAACAACAGCATTCATTCAAGTCTTGGCTGTACGCCCGTCGCCAAATGGGAGGCGCTCTCAGAGCAAATGATGGGCGACATCCCCTTCGAGATGGAAGCCTTTCGGGTGAGCTTCTTGCCGAGCGAATTGCGCAAGGTCAGGCGTGACGGCATCCATCTGTTTCAGATACGGTACTGGTCGGATGCTCTTGCAGGCCACATTGGGCGCAGCGATGGGAAGGTGGTCGTTCGCTACGACCCTCGCGATATCTCAATGATCTGGGTCGAATTGGACGATGGCCGATATGTTGAGGCGCGTTACAGAAACCTGGAAATTCCGCCCGTGCCGCTCTGGGAATATCGCGAAGCCATGAGGAAGGCCCGTGCACTTGGCAAGTCCGGGTCCAATGAGCTGGTCCTGGCTGAGCTGATCCGACAGCAACGCCAGATCGAAGCTGAAAGCCGGGGCCTCACGAAGGCCGAACGCCGATCCCGTGAAAGAAAAGGGACATTGGAGGGCGCCAACTCGGCTGTCGCGACAACCGAAGGGCTGCGCGCGATCGATACGGGTGATACATCGCGCCCATTGTTCAAGGTAGAGAGATGGTGAATTGACGGCAGGGACAACTGAGGAAGACGGTCGGATCGCCCTCATTCAATCGGACATTTGGATCGGCTTTCCGCGGGCCGAACAAGTGCTGGACCGTTTGCAGGGTATGATCGAGGCGCCAAGGCAAACCCGTATGCCTGGCCTTCTTGTGCATGGCGCGTCCGGGATCGGAAAGACGATGATCGCCCGAAACCTGTCGCGCAAGTACGCACCAGAATACGATCCGCCGTCAGGCATCACGCGCACACCGCTTCTGCTGTTGCAAGCGCCGCCCGCACCCGACGAACGGCGGTTCTATCTGCACATCTTGGCCGCCGTCGGCGCCCCGGCGACGGCACTGAGCGCCCGCGCTCAAAATGTGGCTTCCCTCGAAGTCCGTGTCATCGCACTCTTGCGCGACCTTGGCCTGCGGATGATCATGATCGACGAGGTCCACAATCTTTTGGCCGGGACCCACCGCGAACAGCGCCGCTTTCTCAATGTTCTGCGGTATCTCAGCAATGAACTCGAAGTGTCGCTGGTATGCCTCGGGGTCAGCGAGGCCGTCGATGCCATCCGTGGTGATCTCCAGCTTGCCAGGCGGCTGGACGAACATCACCTGCCAAACTGGCGCGACGATGCCGAGTTCTCGGACATGATTCAAACACTCATCGCGGCAATGCCCCTCGAGAAGAAATCCAATCTGAAGGTCAAGTCGCTCAAGCAGATGCTTGCACTGACCGGTGGGGTGACCTCGCGCATCTTCGCCCTGATCAAGGATCTTTCCATCGACGCCATTGTCACTGGTGATGAATGCATCACCGATGACGCAATCGCAAAATGGACGCCGGTTTGGTCGCGTCACGCGTCCGCTGGGCGGCGGCTCGAGAAGTCCCGGGTGTGAAGCCGCGCCCGCTGCCAAAGACTGTCGCGCCGCTGCCAGACGAGTTGTTGTCAGGTTGGTTGTCTCGGCTGGCTGCGGCCAACTACTGTAATGACGCGGAACTGCTGGCCCATATCGAGATCGATACACGACATGGCGCCGCCCTGGACTTCGACGTTGAGGCGGCCGATGCGGAAAAGATATCTATCGCTGCGCGTGTCGATCCCGACACCGTGCAGTCAATGACTTTTAGGGCAATGACGAAAATGGAGATGATGCTCACAGCGCAAGTTCCTTTCCAGTCTTGCCCCGAGTGTTCCCGACGCGGCCTCTCGCTCAGGCATTGGCGGCGATCCTGGGCATTTGATTGCCAATTTTGCGGGACCCTACTTGTTCGGAGCCTCGCAAAGCCCGGTGACGAAAAGTTGCCTGAAAAACTGATAGACCGTGCGCGCTGCGGGGCAGGGCTGCTTGAGCACGCAGCGACGTCAAACCGCCCCAACCTACTTCGACGTGCGATGCGCGCGGTCACCTTTGGCATGTCGCTCAAGGCCGTCCGCGGGGATCCGTTATTCGCTCTTCAGAGCCCCAGACCGGAAGTGAGGCTGTTCTGCCTTGCGGCGATCGCTGCGGCCCAGTCTCGTCCGCTGATAAAAGCGGCCATATCCAGCGCCGGTGCCGACGACTATGTAAGAATTGCTCTGTTGCGCGCCTTCGAGAGAGAGCCACGTCTGCTTGCCGCAGTTGATCATGTTGCGCAACAGCGCGCCAGAAGCACAGGACCAAAGACAGCCGAATCTCACAGTTAAGGACAAAACTCGACGCTCAAAGCGCCATGTCTCAGATTTAAAGGCAAAGCGACAACCGTTTCTGATCGTTGCCGGTTTCACTGATCAGATTGCGAGCCGCCTCCGGGCCATAGGCCGGATCGGCCGTCGCCTCCACCAGATTGCAGGCGTCGTGATGATCCTCGTGGGTGTGGCTATGATAACAGGACAGTTGAGCGCGCTGTCATACTGGATGCTTGATGCATTTCCGGTTCTTGGACGAATAGGGTAACAGCTCATGCGGTTCTACGAAAAACACATCCTCCCAGGCCTCACTCATCTCACCATGAGTCAGGACCAGCTTCTTCCCTACCGACAGCGCGCCGTCTCCGGTGCGAGGGGACGCGTTCTGGAGATCGGGATCGGCTCGGGCCTGAACCTCGCGCTCTACCCCGACGCTGTGGATCAGATCGTCGGCGTGGACCCTTCACCGGAACTCCTTCAGCGCGCCGCGCAGGCTTCTCAGGGCTTGACGCCGACAACGGAGATGATCGAGGGCGTGGCCGAAGCATTGCCGCTGGAAGATCGCAGCGTCGACTGCGTCGTCGCCACCTGGACGCTCTGCAGCGTGTCGGAGCCGGAGAAGGTGCTGACTGAGATCCGGCGCGTTCTCAAGCCTGATGGCGTCTTCCGCTTCGTCGGGCATGGAACAGCGCCGGAACCCGGTGTCCGGCGTTGGCAGCGCTGGCTCACGCCTGCCTGGAAACGTTGTGCCGGAAACTGTCACCTTGACCGCCCGACAGACACCCTGGTCGAACAGAACGGCTTCCGCATGAAGCGCCTCGACACCGGCTACGCGAAAGGGCCGAAACCCTTTGTTTTCATGTATGATGGACAAGCTCGGCTCTACTGAGGAAACTTGAGAAAAACAACATCGGCTTTTGTTAGCCCGGCGCAATTCTGTTGGCAAATTAACCGATTTGGCCTCGAACTTTTGCTGCAGGTTCGGCGTTGATGAGTTGGTATGAGTAGTCAACAAGATAACCGGCAAACCAATCTGACGCGCGGCATTCGTGTCGAGATCGCGAGCTTTGTTTACAACGTCATCGAGGTCGTCGTATCCGTCACTGTGGGACTTCTGACCGGTAGCGCAGCTCTGGTGAGTTGGGGTCTCGACAGCACGGTCGAAGCCACCTCGGCCGCAACGCTGATCTGGCGCTTGAAGGGAGAGAAGAATGGTGCTGACAAGCGCACGGTCCTGCATCGCAAGAAAGTCGCACTCTATGTCGTCGCCTGTGCTTTCTGGATCGTCGTCGCGGCAATCCTCTACGAGGCGGTGTCCGCTTTCATCTCGCAGGAGGCACCGGGCTTCAACTGGTGGGGGATTGCGATCCTGTTTGTCTCTTTGGTCGTCAATCCGCTGCTGGCTTGGGGCAAATATCGCTACGGCAAGCGGCTCGATTCACCTGCCCTGAAATACGATGCCAAGGATACCCTGATCTGCGAATACCAGACCGTTGTAGTCTTAGCCGGGATTGGGCTGACGCAATGGATGGGCTGGTGGTGGGCCGATCCGGTCGCGGCGCTTCTGATCGTGCCCTACGTTGCGTGGGAGGCATTCGAGGCCACGAAAGACGCGCGGTCTGTCGATCCGGACGAGGCCGAAGCTACTGCCGACGCCTGACGTTGCGCATGATGAACCGGTTCTCGGGCAGGGGTGGCAGCTCTCCCGTGCCCAGCTCCAAATCCTGATCCTGCACATCGTATTTGATGTCGTTCACAAGATATCTGCAAAACGCCTTCATCTGGCTGATCGCGATCCACTCGCCCGGACAGCGGTGGTTCGTGTAGTGGTCGCCGCCGCCCTGTGGAATGAAGCCGTAGGGGTCTTCGGCGCGGCTCCGAAACCGCTCGGGGCGGAACTCAAGCGGCGCATCCCATGAACGCGGATCGGTGTTCGTGCCACAGAGGTCGAGCAGGACCCTGCGCCCTTCCGGAAAGCGATACCCTTGCCACTCGAAAGCGCTTTCTATCAGTGCCGCCACCGCAGGGAAGAACGGATAGAGGCGGCGGACCTCCTGCACGAAGGGTTCGAGCAGTCCTTCGTCGTTCCGCAGTTTTTCCTGCCATTCCGGATACCGGTGCAAGGCGTGCGCCGTCTGAACAATGAAAACGGACACCGCCACGGTCGGGCGCAAGACGTTCAACAACTCCACGGCGGCTACTTTCGGGGGCAGCATCGCGCCGTCGAGATCACGCCACGTCGCGATGACATGAAGGGCGCTTTCCTGCGTCGGCTGAAGCTCGCCTTCATGCACCTGTTGAATCATCCGTGCTGACCATTTTTCCAGGCGGTGACGCGCCAGACGTGCAGTCCAGTGTTTCGGGCCGATGGCACCGGCGCCCTCAAAAAGCGCTGTAAGTTGCGCCGTTCGAGTCGCCACCTCCGCCTCGGTAAGCGGAACCCCACACCAGGCGCAAACGGCTCTCGTGAGCATTTCGCGCACTTCGTCGTAGAAAACGACTTCGTTCCTCGCCTCCCAGTCCGGCGCATAGTTGTCCAGCATGTGAAGCGACATTCCCTGAAGCGCGGCTATATGCTCGGTCCCCATCAGCGACATGAACATCTTCTTGCGGTGCTGGTGGCCAGCGCCGTCCAATCCCTGAACGCCGCCTTCGCCCAGCAGGGTCTTCTGTATGCGGCTTGGCATCGAGCCTTGGCGAACCAGTTTATCCTCGGAATAGAAAACTTTCGCAGCCGCCGACCCGGTCATGCAGATCGTCTCTTGAAGGAGGATGCGGGTTTCAAACAAATCTGTGTCGAGCGCGCGGCAGGTCTGAGAGATGAACCCATACGGATTTCGCAGCAGGGTGAGTGTGCTGTCAAAGCCTTTCGCAGATGGTATGCTGAACATGGATTACATCCCCGTTGTGTTTTCCTTGCGTTGACCCTGACCAGGCTTGTCCTTCGCAGAGCGGAAGCTGTCCCAGAACAGCAGGGCCGCGCCGCAGAAGATTGCTACGTCTGCGAGATTGAAGGATGGCCAGTGGTATGACCCGTAATGGAAGTCGAGAAAGTCAGGGACGGCCTGATAGCGAAGTCGGTCGAGGATATTGCCAAGCGCGCCTCCGATGATCAGACCGAGCGCCGCACCTGTCAGCCTGTCCGGAGCCTTCCACAGCCAGATCAGCAACCATGCTACGATCACGGCAGCAAGTGCGATCAGACCCCACCACGGTACGACCCCGCCGAGTATGCCAAAACTGACTCCATCGTTAAGAACCCGAACAAGATTGAGGAAGGGCAGAAGCTCGACGCCGTTCTCTAGCGCCGGGGTGTTCATGGCAAGAGCCTTGGTGCCCTGATCGAGACCGAGCGCAGCGATTGCGCAGAGCCCACCGAGAACGCGAGTGTTCATGCCGCCGCCTTCAGATCGGCCCGCGCGTCGCGGATAATCGCCCAAGACGAATGCAGGAACAGTCCGGCGATACCAAAGGCGACGATAAGGTCGGGCCACGCGCTGCCCAGCCACGCCACGAGACCGGCGGCGATGACAACCGCCGCATTGCCGATGGCATCGTTGCGCGAGAATAGCCAGACGGCCCGCATGTTCGCGTCGCCCTTACGGAATCGAAGAAGCGGCAGAACGGAGACGACATTGACGACAAGAGCGATCATGCCGAGCAGGCCCATGAGGCCCGCATCTGGCGTCGTCTGTTCGAAAACCCGCAAGATGGTTGTGCCGAGGACACCAAGGCCGAGAAGTCCGAGGAAAATGCCCTGAACCAGGGCCGAGCGCGCACGCCAGACCAAGCTCCAGCCGATGGCCAGCAGGCCGAGGAAGGTGATTGCGCCGTCGCCGACGAAATCAAGCGCATCCGCCTTCACGGCCTGCGACCCGGCGATGAACCCACCGATCATTTCAAGGACGCCATAACCAACATTCAGGATCACGACGATCCAGAGCGCGCGTCGGTAGGCCGGGTCCTGATGGGCCGGATTCGGCGGAATGTCTCCATCGCCCTCGATCCGGTCAAAGCCGTAGCCGGTCACCGCCACGGCCTTTTCGATGTCCGGCAGACGCACTTCGGGGGCGTTTAGTGTCATGATGTGCGTCGCGGCCGACACCTTGACATCGTTAGGTGCGACCCCGGCCGCATGCGCCGCCCGCTCGATCTGTGCGGCATCCTTGGCGCAGTCCATGCCGGAGACCCGGTACCGGACGGCAGAGACTTCTAGTTGTGTGTTTTCTGTGTTGGCCATTATCGCGGCTCTCCTGCTAAAGTGGATGGAGAACTAATACATCAGTGAGAAATGATATGACGCAGTTTGCTGTGGACCGCAAGACCGCCACTATTGAACAGCGCGCAAAGTTGCTTCGCGGCTTCGCGGACCCCAGTCGGTTGGCAATCCTGGACGTCTTGTCAGAAGGTCCGATGGTCGTTCACGAACTCGTCGCCCGCACGGGTCTATCACAACCCAACGTCTCCAATCACTTGCGATGTTTGCTGGAGTGCGGGCTTGTTTCCAGCGATCGAAATGGCAGGTTTGTCCGTTACCGCATCAGCAGCCCGCGCATTACCACGCTATTGACCGATGTAGATGCGCTTCTCGATGTCGTCGCTGCGGGGGTTGAGGCCTGTGAGAACTATCGCGGGATGTGATTCAAGATGTCGCGGCCTTCGATCAGGTGCCAACATCGCTGTGATTTGGCCCTTATTCAGCTAATTGTTCTGATTAACGTCAGACAGAGTCGTGATTTTCGGCAATATTCTGTCAACCAATGAAGAGCACCGGCCCCGAACACAGAACATCGGGCCCTCCCGCGGAAGGCGCCCAGGTTCTCGGCTAGGACGCTCTTCGCGAACATCCCTTCGACTGCGACAGCGCACGCCACCTTAGTTTTTCTTAGCAGGATTTGTGGTGCGTCTCCTTTGGTATTTCGACCCCGAGTGTCTTGGGTCCGAGCTGGCGTTCCAACTCGCGGATGCGGTATTCCATACGTCTCACAGCGCGATTTTCGGAACGACATCGTCTCAAAGCACGTGTCGCGTAGCCCTTAATTGTGAGATGAGAAATCCAACGAAATCAACGGCCACCCTTTGCCCTTAAATATGAGATTTTGTCTTTAATTCCGATATTTTTGCCCTTAAACCTGAGACAGGGTTCACAGGTTTTTGCGGCAAATGTCGATGGAAAATGATGACGAAGAGTCAGTTGCCCTTGGTGCTGAAGAGGCGCGCAGGGCTGCTGTACTGCGTCCGCTTGTTCAGGCATATCTCAAAGGAACTGGCAGTCTGGAAAGTGGCATCAATGACGCCGTTTGGGAGCTTGGTGTCAGCAGGGCGACTGTCTGGCGCTGGATAAAGCGTCTGGCCGAAGAGGGTGGGCGCACCAGCGCGCTGGCTTCTCGGAAACGGGGCCGCCCGACTGGTACAACCTTGATATCCGGCAAGGTGGAAGCGGTGATCGAAGAACATCTTCGCCGTTATTTCTTACGGCGGGAACGTCCAAGCCTGTCGCGCGTCGTGACAGAAATCCGCAGCGCGTGCTGGCAGCAGGGCTTGCAACCGCCGACGCGTCGGACGGTTCAGCGCAGGCTGGATGCAATGGACGCCCGCGCAATTGCCAAGGCACGCGAAGGCGCAAAGGCGGCCCGCCAGAAATTTGCGCCGGTCGTAGGCGACAACAAGGCAAACCGGCCACTGGAGGTCGTGCAAATCGACCATACGCCTGCGGACATCATTCTCGTCGACAGTTTTGAACGCCAACCAATTGGGCGGCCTTGGGTCACGCTGGCGATCGACGTCGCAACGCGGATGGTGACCGGATATTACACCTCTCTCGAGGCACCTTCGCGTCTGTCAGTGGCGCTTTGCCTGACACAGGCTGTAGCCCCCAAAGCGGAACTTCTGGCGGAATTGGTGTGCAATGTTCCTTGGCCCGCGCAGGGTAAACCGCATAGCATCCACGTCGATAACGGGCGCGATTTCCGGTCGCATGCCTTTCGGTCGGCATGTGCGGAATGGGGGATCGATCTGGTCTATCGGCCGCCAGGCAGTCCTCATTTCGGAGGGCACATCGAACGATTGATCGGCACGATGATGGGGGCCGTGCACCTGTTGCCTGGAACAACGCAGTCCTCGGTCGTGGCCAAGGGCGACTATGACGCCGAGGGCATGGCCACGATGACCTTAAGCGACTTCGATCGCTGGTTTGCTCTGGAAATCTGCCGCTACAACAACAGCATTCATTCAAGTCTTGGCTGTACGCCCGTCGCCAAATGGGAGGCACTCTCAGCGGAAATGATGGGCGACATCCCCTTTGAGATGGAAGCTTTTCGGGTGAGCTTCTTGCCGAGCGAACTGCGTAAGGTCAGGCGTGACGGCATCCATCTGTTCCAGATACGGTACTGGTCGGATGCTCTTGCAGGCCACATTGGGCGCGGCGATGGGAAGGTGGTCGTTCGCTACGACCCTCGCGATCTTTCGGTGATCTGGGTCGAACTGGATGGTGGCCGATACGCCGAGGCCCGGTACAGAAATCTGGAAATGCCGCCTGTGTCTCTATTTGAATATCGCGAGGCCATGAAGAAGGCACGCGCCCTCGGAAAGTCCGGGTCGAATGAACTGGTCCTCGGTGAGTTGATCCGACAGCAACGCCAGATCGAAGCTGAAAGCCGGGGACTAACCAAGGCTGAGCGCCGGTCCCGTGAAAGAAAAGGGGCATTGAAGGGCACCAACTCGGCTGTCGCGAAAACCGAAGGGCTGCGCGCGATCGATACGGGTGATACATCACGCCCATTGTTCAAGGTGGAGAGATGGTGAATTGAGGGCAAGGACAACAGAGGAAGACGGTCGGATCGCCCTCATTCAATCAGACATCTGGATCGGCTTTCCGCGGGCCGAACAGGTGTTGGACCGTTTGCAGGGTATGATCGAAGCGCCGAGGCAAACCCGTATGCCCGGGCTTCTTGTGCATGGCGCGTCCGGGATCGGCAAGACGATGATCGCCCGCAACCTGTCGCGCAGATATGCACCGGAATATGACCCAGCATCGGGAATTACGCGAACGCCGCTCTTGCTGTTACAAGCACCGCCAGCACCCGACGAACGGCGGTTCTATCTGCACATCCTGGCGTCCGTCGGGGCACCGGCCACGGCACTGAGCGCGCGCGCTCAAAATGTGGCCTCCCTCGAAGTCCGTGTTGTTGCGCTTTTGCGCGACCTTGGCCTGCGGATGATCATGATCGACGAGGTCCACAACCTCTTGGCCGGGACCCACCGCGAACAGCGCCGCTTTCTCAATGTTCTTCGGTATCTCAGCAATGAACTCGAAGTGTCACTGGTCTGCCTGGGGGTCAGCGAGGCCGTCGATGCCATCCGTGGTGATATCCAGCTTGCCAGGCGGTTGGATGAACATCACCTGCCGAACTGGCGCGACGATGCCGAGTTCTCGGACATGATCCAAACACTCATTGCGGCAATGCCCCTCGAGAAGAAATCCAATCTGAAGGTCAAGTCGCTCAAGCAGATACTTGCACTGACCGGTGGGGTGACCTCGCGCATCTTCGCCCTGATCAAGGATCTTGCCATCGACGCCATTGTCACAGGTGAGGAATGCATCACCGATGACGCAATCGCAAAATGGACCCCGGTTTGGTCGCGCCATGCGAACGCCCATCGCCGGCTCGAGAAGTCCGGGGTTTGAAACCGCGCCCGCTGCCCAAGACTGTCGCACCTCTGCCAGATGAGTTGTTGTCAGGTTGGTTGTCTCGGCTGGCTGCGGCCAACTACTGTGATGACGCGGAACTACTGGCCCATATCGAAATCGATACAACTCATGGCACGTCCTTGGACTTCAACATCGACGCGGCAGCGGCATATAAAATTTCCGACGCCGCACGAACCGATCCCGATATCGTGCAGTCTTTGACCTTTCCAATAATGACGCCATTAGAGACCCTGCTGACGGCCCGCGTCCCGTTCCAATCTTGTCAGGAATGCTCTCGGCGGGGCCTTTCGCTCAAGCATTGGAGGCGAGCCTGGGCATTCGACTGCCAGGTTTGCGGGACGAGACTTGTGCCGACGCTCGGCAAGCCCAGTGGCGAACAGATGCCCGAAAAGCTGATAAATCGTGCGCGCAACGGCGCCGCGCGGCTTGAATACGCCGCGCGATTACGCAGCTCCAAGCAACTTCGGCGCGCAATGCGCGCGGTCACCTTTGCCATGTCATTAAAGGCCTTCCGCCGGGAACCGTTGTCCGCTCTTCAGAGCCATCGACAGGAAGTGAGGCTTTTTTGCCTTGCCGCCATTGATGCAGCCCGATCTCGTCCGCTGGTCAAAGCGGCCATCTCGAACTCCCGCATCGACGACTATGCAAGGGTTGCTCTCTTGCGCGCCTTCGAGACGGAGCCACGTCTGCTTGCTGCGGTTGATCTCATTGCGCAACGGCGCGTGAGACGCATAGGCCCGGTGGCTGTCGAATCTCACAATTAAGGGCAAAAAATATCCCCGAACGCGTCGTGTCTCAGATTTAAGGGTAACGCGACAGCCGCACAGAACCATGACAACAGCAGCGACACCGTTGCCTCCTTGGTTTCCAGCGCCCCATCCTGCATGCCATGTGGACTACCAATACGCCCTACCGGGAGGTAATAACGTCGTGACAGCGCCGCCGAAATTGACGCTGATCCATCGAGTCTAGAAATGCGTCCAGCCGGGACGCGCGGCGAGGAAGAGATCGCTCCATCGACTGCGGTTCCGACCGCACACCATTTCGATCCTTCCAACCCTGAACGCAAATATGCGGCCCCGAGCGGTGACCGCGGAGAGAATCTCAGAGCCCGGCGCGCAGGACCAAACACAGGTAGATCAGCACTTGACCAAGGCGATTAGAGAACCTTGACGGACGCTACCGAAGAGGATCGCCCAAGCCAAACCCTCGTACCCGGCTATGCAGTATTCTCGAATTGCTCTTCGTCGCGGTGTTTCGTTGTGTTAATTGCCAAATCGGCGAGGATTGGGCAATCCGGACGGTGATCCCCGGCACAGGCGTCCACCAGATGTGCCAGCGCCGCGCGCATTTTCTTCAGCTCCGCGATCTTGTCGTCGATCCGTTCGAGATGCTGCTCTGCGATATCCTTGACCTCTGCACTGGCGCGTTCTTCGTCTTCATATAGAGCAAGGAGATTGCGGCAGTCTTCTATGCTGAAGCCAAGCGCACGGGAGCGGCCGAGAAACGCGAGCTTATGCGCGTCGCTTTCACGAAATGTGCGGTAGCCATTCGTACTGCGCAGAGGCTTCACGAGGCCGATATCCTCATAATAGCGGATCGTCTTTGCCGGCAGGCCCGAAAGGGCGGCGACATCTCCAATGTTCATTTTTGGTCCTCCTTATTCAGCGGCGACAGGGGTCGGGGATGGCGAAGCCGACGCATCACGATCTGACGCTCTGGCTTCATCCATGATGGGACGGACCCGGCGCAACCGCAGGGCGTTTGTCAGCACGAAGACGGAACTGAGCGCCATGGCGCCGGCCGCCAGCACCGGCGACAGCAGCAGCCCGAAGGCCGGAAAGAGCACGCCGGCGGCCACCGGGATCAGGGCGACGTTGTAGCCGAAGGCCCAGAACAGGTTCTGGCGGATGTTGCGCATGGTCCGGGTGGAAACCTCGAAGGCATTGACCACCCCGCGCAGATCGCCCGACATCAGCACGACATCGGCGGATTCGATCGCAACGTCGGTGCCGGTGCCGATCGCGATGCCGACATCGGCATGGGCCAGCGCTGGCGCGTCGTTGATGCCGTCGCCGACGAAGGCGACCTGCTGGCCGTCGCCGCGCAACCCGTCCAGCGCCGCCACCTTGCCATCGGGCAGGACGCCGGCGATCACGTGGTCGATGCCGGTTTCCCGCGCGATGGCCTCGGCCGTCGCCTTCTTGTCGCCGGTGATCATCGCGACCTTCAGTCCCAGGTCGTGGAGCGCAGCGATGGCGGCGGCGCTGGCGGCCTTGACCGGATCGGCCACGCCGAAGACCGCCGCGACCTTCCCGTCCACCGCCGCGAACAGTGCCGTCCGGCCCTGCTCGGCCAAGCGGCGCTCGGCGTCCGCCAGCGCCTCGATGCTCAGCCCTTCGCGAGCCATCAGGCGGTCCGCGCCGACCAGCACCTCGCGTCCGGAGACCGTGGCTTGCACGCCGTAGCCGGCGTATGACGTGAATCCCTCGACATTGAAGCGTGCAGCACCCTCGGCCTTTGCCGTCCGCACGATTGCCTCGGCGATCGGATGCTCGGACTGCGCCTCTACCGCCGCGACCAGTGCCAGGATCTCGGCCCGCTCGAATCCGTCGGCCAGAACGAGGTCGGTCAGCTCGGGGCGGCCTTGGGTCACGGTGCCGGTCTTGTCGAGCGCGACGACATCCACCGAGGTCAGTTGCTGCAGCGCGTCGCCCTTTCGAAAGAGCACACCCATCTCGGCCGCGCGCCCGGTGCCCACCATGATCGAGGTTGGCGTGGCAAGGCCCATGGCACAGGGGCAGGCGATGATCAGCACCGACACGCCCGCCACCAGCGCGTAGGATAGGGCAGGGGAGGGGCCGACAAGCAGCCAGACCAGAACGGTCACGGCGGCCAGCGCCATCACCGCCGGCACGAACCAAAGCGTGATGCGGTCCACCAGCCCCTGGATTGGCAGCTTGGCGCCCTGCGCCTGTTCCACCATGCGGATGATCTGCGCCAGCGTCGTGTCGGCTCCCACGCGCGTCGCGCGGAACCGGAAGCTGCCGGTGCCGTTGACGGTGCCGCCGGTCACTGGATCGCCCTCGACCTTGGCGACCGGAACCGGTTCTCCGGTGATCATGCTTTGATCCACATGCGCACTGCCTTCGGTCACCTCGCCATCCACCGCGATGCGTTCGCCGGGGCGCACGACAAGTATGTCACCCACGCGGATCCGCTCGATGGCAACGGCCCGGGGCTCGCCATCGACCAGAACCCGCGCGGTGCGGGCCTGAAGGCCGAGCAGTTTCTGGATCGCGGCACCGGTGCGGCCCTTGGCGCGCGACTCCATCCAGCGGCCCAGAAGGATCAGCACGACGATCACCGCCGCCGCCTCGAAATAAACGGCGCGTGACGCCTCGGGCAGCAACGCGGGCGCGAAGAGCGCGGTCACGGAAAAGAGATAGGCCGCGCCGGTGCCGACGGCGACGAGGCTGTTCATGTCGGGCGCGCCCTTCAAGAGCGCGGGAAACCCTTTGGTATAGAAGTGGCGCCCTGGCCAGAACAGCACGATCGTCGTCAGCACGAACTGGATCGTCCAGCTTGTCTGGTGCCCGATCGTGCGGCCGATCATCTCGTGCATCCCCGGCACCAGATGGGCCCCCATCTCGAGCAGGAAGACAGGCAAAGCCAGGGTCGCCGCGAAGACCGTCTTTCGGGCCAGATCGCGCGCTTCGCCCTCCTTGCGTGCGCTGCGCTCCTCGGGCAGGGCGCTGTCCGCCGGTTCGGCAGGGTAGCCGGCCTCTCCGGCGGCTGTTAGCAGATCAGAGAGTTCCGCCGCGCCCTCGATATAGGTCACGGTTGCGGTCTCTGACGCGAGATTGACGTTCACGTCCAGAACCCCCGGCACCGCCGCCAAGGCCTTGTCGACACGGCCGACACAGGAGGCACAGGACATGGACGAGACGTTCAGGCGGACAGTCTGCGTCCGGGCCGGATAGCCGGCCGCGTCCAGCGCTCTGGTCACGTCGGGGATGCGGGCGGGGCGATCCAGTTCGAACGTCACGGTCTCGGCCGCAAGGTTGACGTTGACGTCGCTGACGCCGTCGAGGCCTGAAAGCGCGCGCTCTACCCGACCGACGCAGGAGGCGCAGCTCATGTTCTTTACAGAGATCCGCAGATCTTGTGTGGTCGTCATTGGAATCTCCTTCGCCGTTCGCGTGACAGATAAGGCTTCCCCTTGCTGGAAGGTCAACTGATTATGGATGTTTTTTCCGCCCTTGACCTTCCCCGCTGGAAGCACTCACCTGATTTCGAGAGTGAAGGAGACGAATATGAGCAGCTTCAATGTTCCGGACATGAGTTGCGGGCATTGCACCGCAGCAATCGAAAAGGCAATCAAGGTAATCGACCCGACAGCTAAGGTTGCATGCGACCTTGGCACACGAACCGTTGCAGTCGAAAGTTTTCTCGGCGATCGCGCAGTGTCCGAAGCGATCCGCAATGCTGGATACGATGTGGCGGCGCCGGCCGCACCCTGAGAAGCAATCGGCGCCGACTCTGCGCGGTCACACTATTCGGCCGCTTCGCGGACCTTCTCGACTATGGTCCTGAGCTGTTCTTCCTCGACGAAACCAGGCACGAGGTTGTCCCCGATCACAAAGGACGGCGTGCCATTGAATCCAAGCGCCTGCGTCAGGCGCATGGAGGTTGCAATGTGTTCCTCTATCTCGGCTGTGTCCATGTCAGCACGTAGCCGCTCGACATCCAACCCGATATCAGTGGCGATTCTCATGACGGAAGCTTCATCTGCCCGTTCCTGCATACCCATCAGAGCCCAGTGGAACTCTTCGTACTTGCCCTGCTCACGCGCGGCCAGTGCGGCCTTGGCGGCGAATACTGACCCGTCGCCAAGGATCGGCCATTCCCGATAGACCAGCCTGACGTTCTCGTCGCCTTCCAAAAGCCCCTGAACTTCTGCCATGGCACGTTTGCAATAGGGGCAATTGTAATCGAAGAACTCGACCACGGTCACATCCCCGTCCGGGTTGCCGAGAACAGGCGCGTTCGAATCCCGTTCGAGCAATTGGCGCTCGTTGTTCAATACCTCGGCCTGCGCCTGAGTCTGGGCGGCGGATTGCTCGGCCTCCAGGATCTGCAATGCTTCCATGATGATCTGCGGGTTCTCTCGAATGGCTTGCAAGGCAAGCTCCTTGATCCGCTCGTCAGTCAGGTCCTGGGCGATTGACGCTAAGGGTGCAATCGCCAGTCCAGTTGCCATTAGCAAGGTCGGAAGAAGACGCATTTCAATTACCTTCCTGCTGCCGCGGCAGCACTTCGTTCGGCCTGAACGGCGCGCTGACGCTCGGGCCAAGTTGATTTGACATATGAGATGATGTTCCAGATTTCGGCGTCCGACAGCTGGTCGCCGAACCCGGGCATGCCGCTTTCGAACTCGACCCCTTGAAGCGCGAGTGCTGCCCTGCCGCCCAGCTTGGTGTAGTCGAACAGCACGCCATCGGGATGATGCCAGGTATGACCGGTTTCGTCATGCGGGGGGGCAGGCAGAAGGCCATCGGGTCCGGGTGACCGCCAGTCTGGCTGTCCTTCCAGATTGGCGCCGTGGCAGGAGGCGCAGTTTTCTATGTAGAGATTCTCTCCCTGTGCGATATCAATCGATTCCGGCGTGGATTCTCTCTGCGCACCGGCCGTGGTCATTAGCCAGCCAGCGGCTCCGGCAGCACCCAGGGCAATCACCGACAGCATCAGGTATCTTGGCATCACGTCACCCGCATCCAGGTCATCATACCGGAGGCCGCGTGGCTAAGCATATGGCAGTGGAACAGCCAGTCGCCCGGATTGTCGGCGACAAAGGCGACGGTCCGTGTTTCCCCCCGGAACATCGTTATCGTATCCCGGAGCGGCCCCAAGGTGCCATCCTCGCCGATTTCGCGGAAATGCATCCCGTGCAGATGCATGGCGTGCGGGAAAGACGTGTCATTGTTGATCTCAAGTTTGACCGTCTGCCCACGAGCAAGATCGGCAAGCGGTGTTTCGGGCATTCCGACGGTGCCGTTGAAGGCCCAGTACTCGTTGGCCGCTACCAGTTCGCGGAAGGATTTCCGCTCGCCGTCCAGGATCGCCGTTTGCATCCTGCCCATCGCGCCGCCTTCGATGTTCAGGCGAACGGGAGCCGCATTTTGCAAGCCCGGAACATCCATCTTTGCATTCCTTGGCAGGGCCGGCGGAGCTTCACGGCGTACGGTCGTTGCCCGACCGGTCACGGGAAAGGCCACCTGAGATACCCCTTCCTCATTATCGACGCGCACCAGATGTGCCGTTTCACCGGATTCGGCGGTAACATCGACGATCAGGTCGGCGCGTTGGCCGGGGCCGAGGATAAGGGGTTCCTCAAGCCTTTGGGGTTGTTCCAGTGGCATCCCGTCCAGCGCAACTGTCCAGCCTTCCATCCCCGCGACATCAACGACGAAAATTCGTGCGTTGGCCGCATTGATCAGACGCAGTCGAAGCCGTTGGTTCTGCAGCACATCGATCGAAAGATCGTACCGTCCGTTGGTCGCAACGAAATTGCCCATGCGACCGGCGTGGCTGCGGGCACCCGCGGATGTGAAATCCGGATCGATCTGCGCGGTCTCGGGATCGAGAAGCCAGTCGTCCAGGATCAGGACTTCCTCGCGATCCACCTCCGGAGCCTCGGCTTCCTCGACGATCAGCGCGCCGTAAAGTCCGCGAGCGACCTGTTCGACCGACCTGTTGTGCGCGTGGTACCAATAGGTCCCGGCATCGGGTGCAACGAAGTCGTAATCGAAGCCCTCGCCCGGTTCGACCCCGGCCTGGGTCAGCCCTGCGACGCCGTCCATCGCGTTGTCGATCCGGATTCCGTGCCAGTGGACAGAGCTTACCTGTCGAAATTCGTTCAGGAATCTTCGCTGAACCCGTGCGCCCTGCACGATCCGCAATTCCGGGCCGGGCATCACGCCGTCATAACCCCAGATTTCCGTCTTCGGATAGGACGGTGGCGCGAGCTGGACCGCAGCCTGTCGGGCTACCAATTCGTCAAACTGTGGCGTCACAGCGCGCGCCGTAACCGGCAATGCTAGCGCCGAGGCCGATGCCACGCCATTCAATAGAAAATCCCGCCGTGTCGTCATGGATATCGCCTCCGATGAGCAGGGAAGGGCGGCAGGGGCGACCCTTCCCAACTGCTGTCAGCCTTCGCCCCGGAAGATGATATCCTGAACCATCCCGAATTCACGATGCCCGGGCACATTGCAGGCAATCCCGACTTCAGTCACTTTGTCCGGAAATGTCCAGATGATCTCGGCGCGCTCGCCGGGCTCGAGCAGAACCGCGTTCGGGTCCGCGTGCATCATGCCCATCTCGCGCATCTTGCCGTGACGCAGCACGTCATAGTCAATCATGCCCTCATCCACCATCCGGTTCATCTCGGCGGCGTGCGATCCCCACGCGTCCTCGTTGCCCAGATTGAATTCGTGCACCGCATCGCCTTCGTTGACGACGATGAAGCGAACGGTCTCGCCCGGCATCACGCGGATTGCTCCCGGTTTGAAATACATCTCGCCCATGCGCACCTCGTACGTGCGCGACACGTGATGCTCGTCTCCCGTCCGGCCGAAATCGGGTGCCGTGCCGTGGCCAGCGTCGGCGAGGGCCGTTGTCGATGAGACCGCGAGGAGTCCTGCTGCAAGGGACGTGATGCCTGTTGTCGTGATTTTCATCTCATTTCTCCGTCTATTTGGTTTCAAGTCTGCACTATTCCGTACTCGGGCAAGGCCAGCCCGCTTGGAGGCGGTGGCTCATCGATAGGACCGAGCCCGTTGAGACGGATGTGGTCGGAGCGGAACCCGTCGCCGTCAAAGCCGAGCGCTTGAGGTGCTTGAGTCGGTTCGACTGTCATGGCGGTGACTGCGCAATCCAGCCCCGGGTGGCAATGCCCTCGGGCTTCTTCGACATGAGAATGTGTCTCCTCATGTTCCTCGACACCATACGCGTCCGCCGCGACCGAAACTGTCGGATCGTCCACCTGCGCGTCGGCAGGCTGCGACCCGACGCTAAGCAAAATGAGCACACATAGGAACGCTGCACGCAGGAGCACGAAAGGATCAAACCCACCAAGCATACCGCTAGAAAATGCCGTTCTCTGCCTGGAGTTCGCGGACAAAGCGCGCGATCATCTTTACATCGGCATCGGTAAGACCCTCTACCGGAGGCATATTGCCGAAATTCCAATGATGCGATCTGACCCCGTTTTTAGCTGCCAGGACGAAAGCCATGTCAGAGTGATGATTGGGCTCATAAATCTTGTGAACGAGCGGCGGCGCGACCCCATTTTGTCCAGCGGCATTGGTACCGTGGCATGCTGCGCATTTAGCTTCGAAGACACGTTTCCCGATCTGCGCGTTTGCGGACAGTTCTGCCGGGAACGCAACTTCCACGATCGGCGCTCCTTGTGCAACTTCGCTCGTGTCCGGTGGCACCATCGCGTGACCGGCCGACTGTTGATCGGATTGGGTCGTGTTCCAATAGACGGCAAGGCCACCGAACAGAAAAAATGCCGCAATCGCCAAGAGTGTTTTGTTCATTCCTTAGAGTACCTCGCGCGCACCTACTCGGATCAAATCAACTTCACCTGCGTGCCGATCGGCGCTCGCCCGTACACTTCTTCGATCTGTTCATTGTAGAGACCAATGCAACCGTTCGAAGATCTGCGTCCGATCTTGCGCGTATCCTGCGTGCCATGGATCCGGTAGTACTGCCAGGACAGGTAAAGTGCGCGGGTGCCTAGCGGATTGTCCGGATCCCCGCCGGCGATGAGCGCTGGCCATTCGGGGTTCCGCTCGCGCATCGACGGCGTCGGCGCCCAGCTCGGATTCTCGCGTTTTTCGACAACCTCTGTATAGCCTCGTTTCGTCAGCTCGTCCGTCTGGGGAACAGATGTCGGATAGATGCGCATTTCTCCATCGGCGGTCCAATGCTGCAACGCCTTCGTGGTTGTATCCGAAATAATTATACCTTTGCCCAGGGTATCGAAATGATCCCGCCAATCGTGCATACGAAAGGACGACACATTGCGCCGAACTGACGATGCTTCTTGGGCTCGGAGAATCGACGGTGCCGCCAACGCAACCATGCCTCCCGCCGCAACCGCAACAAAACGGCGTCGATCAATAAGTATGTATGCCTGCTCGGCCATTGCCTGCTTGCTCCTTTTTACGCCTGTTTGATGGTCGTAAACCACCTTCCAGCGCGGGAGGGTCAAGCCGGATTGATCTGACAAAACAGTGATTTTTTGTATCGGATTGTAACATTGACCTTCCCGCGCTGGAAGCCGGTAGCGAAACTACGCAGGCTACCAGAGAAGGAGCGAGGGTATCATGGAAGACAACAATGCTGCCGAATCCGAATCGGAAAAGCTGATGAAGTACGGCATGTGGGCATGCTGCGCAGTCATGCTCCTGCCAATAATTGCCTATCTCATGGCGGGACGGGCTTTAGGCCTGACCGGCAGCCTGATCACTTTCGCTCCGCTCCTCCTGTGCGTCGTTGCCCATTTGGCCATGCATCGCTTTATGGGAAAATCCTGTCATGGAAAGGCGAGCGACGCTGACAGCAAGCACGAGGCGCCCGAAGATCGAGCAGTCGCAAGAATTGCAGCCGAATAGACCCCTCATATTACTGTTTCGAGGCGCTCCCGTCGTCCTCCTTCTTGTTGTGCTGGGCGGATGTTCGGCGACTATCAAGCAGTGCAGGGCCAGTGACACGACACGCCTGTCAACCAGCGGAACCGAAGCCCAGATTCCCAAGGGCTGTGTGTCAACCGAGACTGGAGCGAACGGACTGGCAGTACTCGACTGTCAAGGCGATCGAGTGGGCTTCATGGTACGTGCCACGTCAGATTAAGACGTGATTGAATGCAGAATGAAGGTAGCCACGGTAAAATCATGATGCCTATGCCACGAAGACCAATTCTGATCGTATCCGGGCTCGCTGTTTTATATGCTGGCGTTCGAATTGTTCCCGGTTTGCGGCGCGAAGATCTCGTCTTTGAGGAGATCGACGATCCGGTCGGGTTTCGTCGGCTGACAGCCGGAAAAAGCTCGGCAGGTTTCGATCCTTTCTTCGGCTTGGAGGATCGAACAGAAAATAATCAAGCGGATGCCGAGACAAGGGTGAGGAGTAACATCTGCGCCAGTCTGTACGGCGATAGGTGCGGTGCCGGGGAAATTGTTCCGGTGGCGTCCTTTTCGGACTATTATTGCCCCTATTGCCGAGTGCAGACCAAGCGCCTCGCCGCCATCGAGGCGCGCCCAGGTAGCGGGGTACGAGTTGCTTGGCACGAGTTGCCGCTATTGGGTGAGACGTCGAAACTTGCCGCAAAGGCAGCTCTGGCGGCAAGAAACCAAGGGGCTTACCGCGCGTTTCACGAACGCCTAATGAAATCCCCATTTCGGGCAACACCCGAATACCTTCAAGCACTTGCAGATGATATCGGAATCGACCATGCGCAATTGACTGCGGACATGAACGGTGAACGCGTTCTTCTCGACCTGGAGAACAGTGCCGCGCTTGCGCGTATCTTTGATTTCATCGGTACGCCGGCAATGGTGATTGGTCGGACCGTGATCCAGGGGGAAATCAGCGAGCGAACGATCCAGGATGTGGTCGCGAGAGAACGCGAGGAAGGCTGGGCATCGGTATGTCAGCGAAATTGAAACAGGGGGTTTCCAGGGTTTTCGGCTGGCTGGCTGCTGCCGTCTTCGCAAGCCTTGTTGCCACTTCATCAGTCGTGGCTGCCGGATCGGAAAGTTTCAGGAATCCCGCGGTCGAGGCCCGCCTGATCACTGCTGAGAACGGCGTCAATCCGGACGCGACGTCGATCTCGGCCGGCCTCCATCTGCAACTTGGCGAGGACTGGAAGACCTACTGGCGCTCACCGGGTGAGGTCGGTCTTCCGCCGTCGATCGACTGGGCAGGCTCCGAGAATATCGCGGAGGCCGAGTTTCTTTGGCCGGCGCCCGAGCGGTTCACGGCTTTCGGGATCGAGAACTTCGGCTATCACGACGAGGTCGTCTTTCCGATCCGGATCGTGCTTTCGGAACCTGAAATGCCCGTTGCGCTGCGCGCGCGCGTTAGCCTGCTGACCTGCTCGACGGTTTGCGTTCCGCAGGAATTCGATCTCTCACTGGTTCTGCCTAGGGCCAGCGGGATCGACAACGAGGCAGCGAGGCTGATTTCGACCTATGCGGCCCGTGTACCCGATGATGGCATGGACACCCGAATCAGGATCACCTCCGCCCATCTTGATGATGCAAAGACGGCCCTGACGCTGATCGCAAGAAGCGATGAGCCATTCGAAGCTCCCGATATCTTCCCCGAACTGGGCGAGGGGACTGCGTTCGGCAAGCCCGACATACGGTTGGGGGAAGGGGGGCGGCTGGTCTGGGCGCGGCTGCCGATCCTGGCCGCTGCATCTGACCCGTCCGAATTGCAGGTGACGGTCACGGATGGCACCCGCGCGGCCACGCTGAATCCCGTGCTGTCCGGGGATGCGCCCGCTCCGCCTTTCAGCATCGCCGTGGTAGTGCCAGCTATGGGCGAACTGGCGTGGATAGCCTTCATCGCCTTTCTCGGTGGGCTGATCCTGAACGTGATGCCTTGTGTGCTGCCGGTGCTGTCCATAAAGCTCTCGTCCGCCGTCAAGTCCGGCGGTCTGTCCCCGGCACGAATCCGCACCGGTTTTGCCGTCTCTGCACTCGGCGTCCTGGCGTTCATGTGGGTTCTCGCCGGCGCGACAATTGCCGCGCGGGGTTTCGGGCTGACGGTCGGATGGGGCCTGCAGTTCCAGAACCCGGTCTTCCTGGCCGTGATGCTGGTCGTGCTCGTGATCTTTTCGGCCAATCTCTTCGGCCTCTTCGAGATCACGCTGCCCTCCTCATGGCAGACCCGCCTGACGCGCGCTGGCGGTGGCACGGGCTATGGCGGCGACTTCGCAACCGGCGCCTTCGCGGCCATTCTGGCCACGCCCTGTTCGGCACCCTTCCTTGGCACGGCAGCTGCCTTTGCGCTGGCTGGGCGTGCCATCGACATTGCGGTGATCTTCACCGCGCTCGGAGTTGGCTTGTCGCTTCCGTACCTCGCCGTCGCGGCGTTCCCGCAACTTATCCAGCACCTCCCCAGACCGGGCCGCTGGATGCTCGTTCTGAAGGTCGAACTGGGTATAGCACTCGCTGCCACAGCGGCCTGGCTCTTCTGGGTTCTGAGCGGCGTGGCCGGCCAAAGGGCAGCCATCTGGATTGGGTTGACCACCCTCGGTGCTGTGGCGCTGCTGTCGATGCCACGCATACCGGGCATTGCGAGGATTCCGGGGGCTACGATCCTGGTCGTGGTCGCGTTGGCTCTGGCCGGGTTGCTATCCGAGGCCCGCAACGCGGTGACATCGGCAGCAACCGATTGGGCCAAGTTCGACAGGTCCGAGATCGCGCGCCTTGTCTCGACCGGACAGGTCGTTTTTGTGGACGTGACGGCCGATTGGTGTCTGACATGCAAGGCGAACAAGGCGCTGGTTCTCGACCGCGAGCCTGTCGCGTCGCGACTGCGTGAGCCCGGGATTGTCGCCATGCAGGCGGATTGGACGCGTCCTGACGAGTCCATCTCGCGCTATCTGGAAAGCTTCGGGCGCTACGGAATTCCGTTCAACGCCGTGTATGGTCCCGCTGCGCCAGAAGGCGTTGTTTTGCAGGAACTTCTGTCGACAGAGGCTGTCCTCGAGGCACTGACTATGGCCGGATCAGGGCGGGTCGCCGTAAAGTAGTATTGGGACAGAACTCCTTGAAACAGGTCCTCCACCCTTTGGCCCGGCCAAAGGAACTCTCGATGAGGGTGGCCAAATAGAAATCAGTCAACAAGGCGGCTTGACCTTCCAGCGGTGGAAGGATGCATGACTGAGAAAAAAATGGAGCAGAGCATGCAATTCAGTCGAGGGTCAGTCGTTGCCTGTGCGCCGGCCGTGCCTTTCCCGACGGGTCGGATGGTTTTCACTTCGCAAGAGACGGGTATCCTCCTTCTTAACAAAACTTCCTTCTTGAGAGACTGCGACTGGCAGGATTGCTTGAACTCTCTCGGTCTTGGGGCCACCATTTCGGCCCCGACATCGCGTGCTTGTCAGCATCGGCCAAGCGACGGAAGGAAGTTTGTCTATCCGACGTCAGTATCGCTGACGGCCGAGCCCGAGTGCCTGGACCACATGGAACCTGTCGAAATACGGATCAGTCATCTGCAATGATTGCGCGGTTCGGCACCATCGCATCCCGAAGGAATGCCGCGGCTCCGCGCAACCTGCAGCGGTATCTGTCCGTGCTGATGCTAACCTTTTCTCTGCTCCTTGGCTTGACTATTGGTCAGATCGCCGGTGCCGCAGCAGTTGCGGACCATCACTCTGAGACCTCCATCCTCAGCCCCACTAAAGCTCCGGACACGGAGCCGTCCTGTCATCCGGCCCTCATCTGTTCGGGCTTCGTGATCCCGTCGCTTCCGCTGGCACCTGTCATTTCTGAGCTTGGGCTCTACCTGGGTCCAGTGCTTGCAAGTTCTCAGCTACGATTTGATGGCCCTCCCATCGATTTGCCGCCTCCCCGACACCTGACCTGATCTGTCGGACCGGGGGGCGTTGCCCGATGCTGCCTTGCACTGCCTTACAGGCAATGCCTGCGCGTCTTTTCAGCTATCCCTGATGTTCGTTCCGAGCAGGTGAACAGCCCGAAATCGGCCTTCAGTGTCGCTTGGGGCGTTTGACCCAATACAAAAACAATAGGCAGGCAATAACATGGCAATTCGAGCAAAAATCACAATTACGCTTACCGCTTCTGCAATGGCGGCGGCGGCAACAGCGCACACGGGTGCGACCGGGGTCGTCCTGGACCGCATGAACGGGATGACAGCAATACGCGACATCGTGGCGGAACTCGCCCCGATGATGCAAAGGACTGTGCCGTACGACGCCTTCACGGTCTCGGAAGGCGCGCGCGTGATCTCCAGCCACGCGGGAGAAAAGATGTTGTCGTTGTTCCCGGAGGACAGCCTTGAAGGCGTTACCTACGCCAGGTCGGAGATCTGGGAAAGTTGGCAGGATTTCGAATCTCTGGCCGAAGACCTTGAGATCTATGCCGACGCGTTGTCAGCGGCTGCACGGAACGGCCTACAACCTGCGGAAAACATGGCCGCAATGGACCACTCCGCAATGGCGGCGCAACCTGCGCCACCAGCGGAGAAGGTGTTCACAATCGCCGAATTGATGGGATACGCAGAGAACCCTGGGGAAATTGCGGCATCCCGTGCTGTTGCCGAGCCCACTGAACCCGCCCTTGACCTCACAAAGCTTGCGGCGGACGACCTCTTCAATCGGATCAGCGGCACCTGCTCGTCCTGTCATGCGCAGTTTCGCGCGGGCCGGAGCTGAAGATGCGCGGTCTGATCCGACTTAGCCTGGTATTCCCCGCCCTGTCCGCAAGCCTAGGGGCAGGGGCGCTTGCACTATGGCCTATTGGCACCGCGGAACCCGCCGCTTTTCCGACGGGCGATGCCGCGCGCGGAGCCTACCTCGCCCGCGCCAGCGGTTGCGTATCTTGCCACACCAATGCTGCCGCCGGGGGTCTGGCCCTGGCCGGGGGCGCACCGCTTGACACGCCTTTCGGCACTTTTGTTCCCCCTAACATCACACCGCATCCAGAGGGAGGAATCGGGCTTTGGACAATCCAGGACTTTGCGAAAGCCATTCGCCAGGGTGTATCCCCGGAAGGTGATCCCTACTATCCGGTGTTCACCTACTCGTTCTATGCCGGATTCACTGAGCAGGAAATCGCCGACCTCTGGGAGGCGTTTCGTTCCGTTCCGCCGGTCGCCGAAGCGGCAGCGCCCCATGATGTGGGTTTTCCCTTCAGTTTCCGCTCGGGCCTGAAGCTGTGGCGGTTCGCATATTTTGAAGCCCCGGAAACCGATGCGCTCTTGGGCACATCTTCGCCCTGGAATCGCGGTCGCGTGCTGGTGGAAGGCGCGGCCCATTGCGCGGCCTGCCACACCGGACGGAACCTGGCGGGGGGATTGAAAGACGGCGAACGTTTCGCCGGAAACGCCAGCTTGCCTGGTGGCAGCAAGGCCCCGTCCATCCTGGTTGGCGACCTGCTGGCAAGGGGTTGGACGGTTCCCAATCTGGCCTATGCGCTCGACTCCGGGCTACTTCCGAATGGAGATGCCTTTGGCGGTAGCATGGCAGAGGTGGTCGCCGAAGGGACTTCCTACATCACCGATGCCGACCGCGCGGCCATCGCGACTTACCTGCTCGACCCCGAGGGCACGGGCATCGTGCCAGCACCTGCGCCGCTGCCAGACGGAACCCCCATGGCGGCGGGCATGGATCATTCACAGATGGTAATGTCCAATGAAAACTAAACTTGTCACGATCCTCATCGCCCTTGGTGTTACTGCGATAACTGGAATATTCCTCTGGGGAGCCCTGAGGACACCGACGCCGGGGGCGTCGTCCGGCAACCTGGTAAAGCCAACTGCGGTGATTTCGGAAACTCTCTCGGACGGTCGCCTTGATGTCCAAGTCTATGCGACGGGCGACCGTGACGTCCGTCTGGAGATCCAGTTCGTGCCTGACGCTAACGCGCCCGAGTTGGCCGGCATGCGTCCAGAAGTCTACTTTGCGATGGTCTACCTGCATAGGGACGGTTTCGATTCACCTCTGGAAACGGTCGAAGCCGACAGATGGCGGGCGAAAGTCAAATTACCAATGGCCGGACGCTGGGTGGTTAGCGTCGGTTTCGGCGAGGAATTTGCGGAGGTCGAATTCGATGCCCGATAGAGCCCCTTCAGCAGGTGAGAAGCAGACAGACGATTCGCGCAGGATCCTTCGTGGCTTCGCCATTGGACTGTTGATGTTTACCAGTCTCGGAACCGTCACGGCGGTGTGGGTCAACCCGTTTTTTGTCCGTATGACACCCGTCGGACCCTGGGAGCTTGGGGCGACCGTATTGACGGCGTTACTCGCCGGCGTGACCGCCGCGCTCTGGGTTCCACATTGTCGTCTGTGCGCATCGGGGACCGGAGGGATGGCAAGCTTTCTCGGGATCGCCTGCCCGATCTGCAACAAGGTTCTGATGCTGGTTTTCGGTGGTCCTGCCCTGCTCGCCTGGTTCGATCCGCTTCGGCCATATCTTGCGGCGGCAGGCGTGATCATCATGGCATTCGCTGCTATCAGAGCATTGCATGCGTATCAACTTGAAGGTGTCGCGAAGGGACTTCCTCCAATCGCGCGAAACATTTCACAGGAAGCACCTGAATGAGTGTGACCGTGCTGCAAAACCTTTGGACGGCGATCAGCTATATGGCCAAGCGGGCGTTGGCTCGACACGTGATCGTGGCAATTCTGGCAACCGGGCTGGTGTTTGGCTTCGCTGCCGTTCACGCGGAATGGAGCCCGATGCACCGCTGGAACCGGGCTTTCGGGGATGCCTCGGTTATCCTCATCGCCTTGACCATTAGCCTGGGGCCGCTAAGCCGATTCCTGCGGTCGGTCACCCGGCTGCTGCCGTTCCGCCGCGAGCTTGGCATCCAAGCCTGCCTTTTGGTCGTCATCCATGCCGCTATCATTCTGGTGGGCTGGGTCGAATGGGACCTCATGCGGCTCATCGGATTTGAATGGCATCCCGACCTTCTGATCTATGTGATGTTCCAGCACGGGTTCGGGCTTGCTAACGCCATTGGGCTTGCCGCCTTCGCACTTGCGATCCTGCTCGCAGCAACGTCAAGCGACCACGCAATGCGCCGGCTTGGCGTATCGGCCTGGAAATTCCTTCAAATGGGCGTCCTTCCGTTTTGGTGGCTGACGGTTGCACATGTCTTTTACTTCCTCTTCATGCATTTCCTGAGCTTCCATCGCGCGATCCCGGAGCCAAACCCGCTCAGGCCATGGTTCGTGGGTCTTGTGCTATTCGTGATCATTCTGCGAGCGGCTGCTTTCGTACGAACCGCCGGCCGAACGCGAGAAACCCCATCCACCAGGGAGGGTTATGTTCGTGCGCCGAACTGAGCGTGACCTTGCCAAGCTGTCCAGGACGACGACGCGAAGGGCGCTGCTGATGGGTGGCGCCATGACGACGGTCGTCGGCGCTCTGGGCCAGCGGGCGTGGCAATTCGGTGTCCGCGATGCCGAGCAATACTACCTGTTGGCGGAGGAAAATCGGATCAGCCTGAGGCTCGTCCGTCCAGACCGGGGCCGCATCCACGACCGGTCCGGCAAAATCGTGGCTGATAACCAGCAGGCCTACCGGATTGGACTGATGCGGGAGGAAGTCGAGGATGTCGAGGATGTGCTTGCGAAACTGCGACGCCTTCTTGGTCTTGACGACGAAACCGTCTTGAGACTTCGAGACAAGATCGGTCGTGCTTCGGGATTTGCACCCGTCACGGTGAAAGATCGGGTGAGTTGGGAGGAATTGTCGGTCGTTGCGGTGAACTCGCCGGTTCTGCCGGGAATCCATCTGGAAGCAGTCCTATCACGAGTCTATCCGTTTGGTCCGGATTTCGCGCATCAGGTCGGCTATGTAGGCCCGGTCACCGAGAACGAATTGGAGAATGGCGAGGACGGAGATGAAGCACTCCTTCGTCTGCCGGATCTTGAAGTCGGCAAGATCGGCATCGAACGCGTTCATGAGCGCGCGCTGCGCGGCCTACCAGGCGTCCGGCGCGTCGAAGTCAGCGCATCCGGTCGCACGATGCGGGAACTGGCTCTTGATCCCTCTACCCCTGGGCCGGACCTGCAGATCACGCTTGACCATCATCTGCAAAACTTCATGCGGGTGCGGCTGGAAGGGCAAAGCGCCGCCGCGATCGTCATGGATGTGACAAACGGCGATCTGCTCGGTTGCACGTCGGCGCCGTCCTTTGATCCGAACCTGTTTGTCCGCGGGATCTCGAGCCGTGACTACGGCGCCCTTCGTGACAACCAATTCCGCCCGCTGTCGGACAAGACCGTTCAAGGCGCCTATCCGCCGGGCTCCACCGTCAAGATGTCGAATGCGCTTGCCGCGCTCGAAAGTGGTGCCATGGACCCGAACGAGACCGTCACCTGCAATGGATATGTCGAAATCTCCGGCCGCAGGTTCCATTGCTGGAAGCGCGGCGGCCACGGGCGCGTGGATATGGTGCGTGGACTTCGCGAGTCCTGCGACGTGTATTTCTACGAGATCGCGCAGCGTATCGGCATCGACGGCATCTTTGCGATGAATGACCGGCTCGGCCTTGGTCAGAAGTATGATTTGCCGCTCTCCGGGATGGCGCATGGCAACAACCCTTCGAGCGCGTGGAAGCAGGAGCGGTATGGCCAGGACTGGTTGATTGGCGACACGATCAACGCCTCGATTGGCCAAGGCTTCACGCTCGCCTCACCGATCCAGCTTGCGACAATGGTGGCGCGGCTGGCGTCGGGCAGGGCTGTGCTTCCCCGGCTGGTGCGGCCGTTCGGTGGTCCGAGCCGCGACGAACCTGTGCGGGCCTCGCTCGGTTTGTCGGACGAGGCACTGGCCATCGTCCGGCGGGGCATGTTCGAGGTCTCGAACCACCAACGCGGGACGGCCTATCGATCGCGCATAGCCGATACCGCCAAGGCGATGGCCGGAAAGACGGGATCGAGCCAGGTCTTTTCGATTACGGCGGCAGAGCGGGCTGCCGGAGTCCGTTCTCAGGATGATCTGCCCTGGAACCGACGCGACCACGCGCTTTTCGTGGCATTCGCCCCTTTTGATGCACCTCAATATGCGGTGGCCGTCGTGGTTGAGCACGGGGGTGGTGGATCGACCGCCGCGGCGCCGATCGCGCGCGACATCATGCTTTTTGCACAGCATGGGGGCTTGCCTCCCGAAGACGTCTATCCGGCAGAACAACGCGCCCGGATATCCGAGTATCTTGCGGTCATATCCGACCAAATTCTTCCTCCCGATCTTTCGAGTACGGTAGTCAGCCGTATATGATTCGCCTCGATCCCAGACACAGAGGGGCCATGGACTCGCAGCCCCGGATGGCATCGTCTTGCCGGAGTCGTGTTAATTTAGGCAGTGTTCAAAGAGTTGACGGAGAAGGGATGGGGGCGGACTGCCGCGAAACAGCCGGAGAGTAATCTGGCGGCGGCCATGCCGGACAGGTGCCTGCATACGGAGTGGACACACCGCGGGATCAGACGACATTGGGGTGAAGCACCACCCGCGTGTCCATGGGAACACGGTCATACAAGTCGATCATCTGATCATTGACCAGCCGGGCACAGCCGTTCGATACTCGTCGAGCCAAAGTCGACGGATCGTTGGTGCCGTGAATTCTCAAGAACGTATCGCCACGGCCTGGCTGAAACAGATATAGAGCGCGCGAACCTAGAGGATTGTTCAGCCCTCCCGGCATCCCTTCTCTCCATCTGGAATAAACCTCCGGCTCCCTGCGCAACATGCCCGGCGTCGGTGTCCAACTCGGCCATTCCTTCTTTGCACCAACATAGAATTCACCGGCATGGTAGAGACCCCGGCGACCGATCCCGACGACATAACGGAGCGCCGTGTTTTCCTGCAAAGTCAGATAGAGCGCATACTCATGCGGCATCACATGAATCTCGAAGGGCGCGAAGCCCGATTCGATAGGAACTCGCGTGGGCAGCATCTCTGGCGGCAGGCCGTACTCGAGCAACTGCTCCGGAGGATGCGCCGCGACGGTTGTTCCGGACCCTAGTGCCACGGCCGTGAGTGAACCGCGAACAAACTGTCGTCTTTTCACATTTCTTTCCTCCTCCTAGTCCGAATATTCCGACAACACGTCTCGGATCGCAACCCTTCGCGGGGCATCGCTGGCCAGGTTCGACGCGAACTCCTCTGCCGACAGGAATGCCTCGCGGGCCTTGTCCATCTCGCCCAGCACGCGATACGCATTTCCAAGGCGCAGCCACCCGTCCAGATCATCTGGGTCTTCGGCCAGACGATCGGCCAGCCGATCCACCATCGAGCGAATGAAGGCTGCCCTGTCGGCATCGCTCATCTCGGATGCTGTTGCGACATCATCCCGAGTCGGCCCGGGCGCACCCCCTGCCATGGGTGCAAAAGCGGCGAGGTTCACCGGCTCGCGGCCGATCATCTCGCCGATCCGGTTGGCCTGCGCGATGAATATTTCCATCCAAGGGGCCGGACCCGCAGCCTGTTCCAAGCGAGAAACCAACAAGTCGTGCGCCTCGTCGCTATCACCGGCCTGATCGAGCGCGATCGCCTCGTAGTATGTGGCTGCGGGATTTGACGGATCCGTTTCACGGGCGCGCCGGATCGCGTTCCGCGCCTTCGGCGTCACGATGCCGTTCTCGGCCGCGATAAGGGCTTCGGCATACTGCGACAGCATCGCCGAAGATGCGTCGTCACGTGCGATCACCGTTCCCATTGCCGAGGCGGCATCGGCATACCTGCCCATGCGCATGTAGGTCTGCCCGAGCAGCATCCAGCCTTCCGTCGGGCCACCTTCGGGATCGCTTTCAAGGCGTTCCAGCAATCGTCCGGTCAATTCGATGACTTGCGCCTGTCCGCTACGCTCTTCCTGCCGATCCGCGAAAGACATGCCTGGAAATCCGGGAGAGCCGAATTGTGAATAAAGAAGGCCTGCGACCAGCGGAACGATGAGGGCAGAGACCCACAACGTTCGGTGTCCGCCAGTTTCAGAGCAGCCTTGGGCAGAGCGCCCGCGACTGAGTTTCAGAAGCCGCCGTTTAATCTCGATCCGGGCGGCTTCGGCCTCGTTGTTCGAAATCAGGCCGCGGTCGGCATCCCGGTCGACCTCACGCAGCTGGTCGGCAAGGACGGCCATCGCCCCGGTCCGCCGATCAGTTCCGACGGCCCCGGACCTCCGCAAAGGATAGAGCAGCATTGCGATAGCGGAGATTGCGAGGACCGCAAAAAAACCGAAAGCATCACGAGCTGACCTCATTTTCGGCAGTAAGGATTTCGGCGACCATCCGTTCATCATCATCGCTCAGCTTGTCCGCGACCGACCGCGCTCGACTGCTTCGCAAAACGACGATGACAGTGCCAGCTCCGAACAGGAGAAGAAGCGCCGGAGCCAGCCAGAGCGCATAAGTTTCCAGTTTGAATGGAGGCTTCAGTAACACGTAGTCGCCATAACGCGCCCGAACGAACTCCATGACCTCCGCATCGGTATCGCCAGCCACCAGCCGCTCGCGGACCAGCAACCGCAGATCGCGTGCAACCCCCGCGTTCGAGCTGTCGATGTCCTGGTTCTGACAAACGACACAGCGCAGATCCTTTGAGATTTCGCGCGCTCGCGCCTCCAATGCAGGGTCGTCCAGGATCTCGTCGGGTTCGACGGCTTGGGCGGTGAAGGGCAGGGCGGCCAACATCATCGTCGCTGCCAGACTTTTCCACTTCATGAGTTGCCTCCGTTCCGCGTCCTGGCCTGCGCCAATGCCGTGGCAAATTTCTCCTCAGCCTCAGCCCCCACGACCGGGCCGACATAGCGGTAGAGAACCGTATCATCGCCTGCGACGATGAATGTCTCGGGAACGCCCGATATCCCCCATTCGATGCCGGCCCGGCCGCTCAGGTCCGATCCGATCCGCTCGTAGGGATTTCCGAGGTTTTGCAGCCAGGCCCGTGCGTCTTCCGGCTTGTCCTTGTAGTTGATGCCGAAAAGCCGGACACCGTCCCGTTCGACCATTCGGGTCAGTACGGCGTGCTCGGCGCGACACGGCACACACCAGGAGGCGAAGACGTTGACCACCACGGGGTCAGAGTTCCCGAACAGATCCTCGCGCGACAGGCCCGGAACGCCGATGCTTTCAACAGCCGGCAAGTCGAAGTCCGGCGCCGGCTGCGAGATCAGGACCGACGGGATCGCGTTCGGATCGCGATCGGGGTTCAGCCCCCAGAGGAAGAACGCCCCGAATACCAAGGCAATCAGGATGGGAAGGGTCGCGATGGCGCGTTTCATGTTGTCTTACTCCGCCGGTGTTGCAACAGGCGTGCTGCGCGAAGCCCGACGCGGGGCACCGACGCGCAGTCGCCTGTCGGATAGGGACAGGCCGCCCCCGAGAACCAGCATCGCCGAGCCGATCCAGATGAAATTCACGAGAGGCTCGTAGAGGATGCGAAGCGTCCACGCGCCCTGTTCGGCGGCTGTCTCGGAAGCGGGTTCGGCCAAAGACGCATAGAGATCACCCGCAAGCGTGGACCGTATCGCCGACTCGGTCGTTGTGCTCTGCGCAACAGGGTACGAGCGCCGTTCGGGGTAAAGCGTCGTCACGAATTCACCTTCCCGGCTGACCGTCAGCGTGCCGCGATCGGCAATGTAGTTGGGTCCGCGCACGCGTTCGACATCATCGAAGCGGACGTCGAAGTCCGCGATCTCAATGACGGAACCCGGCTGAACGAAGACAATCTCTTCCGATTTCCAGGCGCTGGAGCCGATAAAGCCGAGCATCGCAATCGCCAATCCGGCGTGAGCCAACGTCATCCCATGGGCAGCGCGGGGCAGATTTCGCGCACGCCGAATCGCTTCGGTCAGGGGCACGTCCAAAAGCTTGATCCGAACTGCCCATTCACGCATCGTTGCAAGGAGCAGCCATACGGCGATCGCGACTGACAGGTAGGCGAGGGCGGGCCCGCCCCGCGCGACATACCAAGTGGCAAGCCCAGCAAGCCCCGCCAGCACCGCAATGAACCGGAGGCGTTGAAAGACACCCTTCAAATCGGCGCGCTTCCACGACAGGAAAGGTCCGATGCCCATCATCACGACCAATGGCAGCATCATCGGGATGAAGGTTGCGTTGAAGAACGGCGGCCCAACCGAGACCTTGTCGCCTGAGAGTGCTTCAGTGAACAGCGGATAGAGCGTTCCGAACAACACGGTGCCGGTCGCCGTCGTCAGAAGCAGGTTGTTGATGAGCAGTCCGGCTTCACGGCTGACGGGCGTGAACAGGCCGCCGCCCTCCATCGCAGGTGCGCGCCACGCGTAGAGCGTGAGCGAGCCTCCAATCGAGACCCCGAGCAGCCCGAGGATGTAGAGGCCACGTTCCGGGTCGACGGCGAAGGCATGAACGGATGTCAGAAGACCCGACCTCACGATGAACGTACCCAGAAGGGAGAGCGAAAAGGTGAGGATCGCCAGAAGTATCGTCCAGCTTTTGAAGGCATCGCGCTTTTCGGTGACAATTGCCGAGTGAAGAAGCGCGGTGCCGAGAAGCCAGGGCATGAAGCTTACGTTCTCGACGGGGTCCCAGAACCACCAGCCGCCCCAGCCCAGTTCATAGTAGGCCCACCAGGACCCGAGGGCGATCCCGGCCGTCAGGCTCATCCACGCCGCCAGTGTCCATGGCCGGACCCACCGCGCCCATGCGGCGTCGATCCGCCCCTCGATCAGCGCGGCCACGGCAAAGGAGAACACAATGGAAAACCCGACATAGCCGAAATACAAAAGCGGGGGATGCATCGCGAGGCCAACATCCTGCAAGAGCGGATTCAGATCATTTCCGTCCAGAGGTGGCGGAAACACCCGCTCGAACGGATTTGATGTCAGCAAAAGAAACGACAGGAAGCCTGTGCTGATCCATGCTTGCACCGACAGCGTTCGGGCTTTCAGAGCAACCGGTATGTTGGATCCGAAAAGCGCGACGCCCGCACCGAAGGCCGCCAAAATCAGAACCCAGAGCAGAAGGGATCCTTCATGGCTGCCCCACGTGCCTGCGATCTTGAAGAGCATCGGCTTGAGCGAATGCGAGTTCTCGTAGACGTTCCTGACGGTGAAATCACTGACCACGAAAGACCGCATCAGCGCCGCGAAGGCGATGCCGATGAAAACCAGTTGCGCGATAGATGAACTGCGCGCGCTACGCATCCACAGAGAATTGCCACGGGCTGCACCGAGCATAGGCAGTACGCTCTGCACCAGCGCGGTGCCAAGCGCGAGGGCGAGGGCAAATTGTCCGATCTCTGGAAACACGATCACCTCCTACTGGGCTGCGATTTCATCATGGTTTACCCGGCTTCCACCGCAGGAATGTCAACCAGCAGAAGGGACTGGCGCCGCTGTGCCCGCCTTTAACTATGTGATGGCATCAGTTCATCTCCACGAACTGATGCCCGGTGCTTGCGGTCTCGATAGATTCACGAAGTTCCAGCGTGCTCGGATCGAGAATCCAGACGACATCCTCTGTGGCGCTGCTCACGACAAGTGCGTCACCGACCCGGGCCATATGGTAGGGCTCGGCACCGATCTCGGCCTCGAGGCGCTGGCCGGTGGTACGATCGAAGCGCACCACGCGATCACGCTCGCGGGCGCTCGACCAGACCGTGCCGTTGTCGGCGGCGACGCCATGCAATTCGCCACCAATGTCGAACCGATCGAGCGTTTCGCCGGTGTCGGCGTCGATGATTGCGATTGTGCCGGCCTCGGCCTCACTGACGATCAGCTGTCGGGCATCCGCATCGATCAGCATGTGCTTGGGTGCGCCTTGCAGCCTGAAGTTCCGCGTCACGATGCCGGTTTCGGGGTCGACGTCGCTGACCGTATCGTTGCCCGCGTTCGAGACGAAGAACCGGCCGGTCTTCGGGTCGGCAGTGGCGTATTCAGGGATCGGCCCGGTGGCGACGGTCGATGTCACTTCGCCGGTATCGAGGTCGATGACCGAGACGGCATCGAGAGCCGGATGGGTGACCACGGCATAACGCTCGTCTGCCGAAACCTCGACGTGATGCACGATGCCGGGCACTTCGATCCGGCGCAGGATCTCATGGCTCTCTGCATCCACCAGAGTTACCAGGCTTACCGAGTCCGCTGCCGAGGCGTCGCCGCCACCGTGGTGCGCTTCATGGTCCTCTTCTGATATGGTATCCGGTTTTTCGACCATGCCCGGATCGGCTTCGGACAGGCTGCCGGCAACCAGCAGACCACGCTTGGGAGCGCCTGCCAACCCATGCACGTTGTCGAGCCCGCTGATCCGCTCCACGACATTGAAGTCCTTGTCCAGATGCAGAACCGTTCCGCCCATACCTTCAGGGATATAGACGTCCGCCTGCGCAGCGGCACTCGTGATCAGGACGGCAGCCGTTGAAAGAAGAAAACGTCTCATCGGTTGTTCCTTTCATATTCTGTTTTCCGTATGTGACGAAGGTACGGGAGCCGACGGCACCCGCAAGACCGGGAGGCGTCCATTTGTGTATCCCACCGTGTCAAGACGGGCCCGGGTTACAGTTTGCGACAAATCGGAGGTCCATCGCGGCCCGAGACCAGTTAGAACCGGAGAGAAGTCCACCAGGCACGAACTCAATCAGCCGCTTTCCGCCGCAACGACAGCGCGGCTGTTCCGGGGCGGGAGGCTGTTGCGGCTCCGCAGTGTCGGTCAACCAAGCGCAACCTTTCATTTATTCAAATGTGCCTTGCGACGTTCGTACTCCTCATCGTCGATTTCGCCTTTTGCATAGCGTTCACGAAGAATCTCGGCCGCGTCCGGTTTGCTGGCTGGGCTCGATCCGGTGGAAAAGCCACGGACGGCGAACACGATCAATGCGATGATCGCCCCCCAAAATACCAGCATCATCAAGCCGCCAGCCATGCCGAACCCACCTCCCCACATCATGTGACCGAAACCCTCGCCCCAACCATCCGACGGACCGGCAAACGCGGATCCGGTGGACAAGACCAGGGCTGACGGGGTGGCGACGGGGATAACGATTTTCATGATATGTTCCTTTCTTCCTGTTGTGTTTCTGTTTCGAGCGGCAGCGTGATAGTCACAAGCAGACCGCCCTCGGCGCGGTTCGCCAAAGTCACTTCGCCGCCGTGGGCTCTGATGATTGTTCGTGCTATCGACAGGCCAAGGCCGGTTCCGCCGGTTTCGCGCGAGCGGGATTTTTCGAGCCGGAAAAACGGCTCAAACACCTGCTCGAGTTCAGCTTCGGGGATACCGGGACCATTGTCCGCTACGAGTACGTGGACGTGCTCGGCGTCGTGCCGGAAGGTAACCTCGGCTCCTCCGCCGTAGCGACACGCATTCTCGATGATATTGCGCAGGGCACGACGCACCGATTTCGGACGCAACCTCACCCACAAGCTATCGGCTGCATCCAGGGTAAAGCCGTCGATCATGTCGAACTGCAACTGCTTCAAGTAGGCGCCGAGTTCGATCGTCTCGTAGGCTTCGGTGCTGGCCATGCCCCGTGCAAAGGCCAGCGTTGCATCGACCATCTCTTGCATTTCCTCGACCGAGGCTATGAGGCTCTCGCGCGTTTCGTCTTCCTCGACCATCTCGGCCCGGACGCGCATGGCGGTTAGCGGAGAGCGCAGATCATGACCCAATGCGGCGAGAAGACGTGTTCGGTCTGTGACGAAGCGGGTCAGCCTTGCCTGCATCATGTTAAACGCCTGGGTGAGACTGCGCACCTCGCTCGGACCGATCAGCGGCAATGGATCAACGGCTTCCCCGCGTCCAAGCTTGTCAGCCGCGCGAGAGATCAGCAGAAGCGGTCCCGTCAGACGGGTCAGCAGAAACCAGAAAGCCGTGATCAGAATGATTGCCGCCGTGATGCCGAAACTGACGAATGACGCCCACGGCCATTGCAACGGTGGTCGCTCGAACCGTGTTCCGACATTCAGCCATTGACCGTCCATCAGGGCGATCGACAGTTGCATCTCGATCGCGGAAAGTTCGCCCCGCATCATCGCCAGATGCATTTCGGCCATCTCCGGCGCGAGATGCGGCATCGGCAGGATGCCATGATCGACCTCATGCAGTTCCACGCGGATTTCCCGCTCTTTCGTTCCGCCAAGAAGTCCACGAACGCGCGCCTCCACGGCTCCGCCGTCGGCATGGCTCGCATGGTCTACGGCGGGAATGTCCGAAAGATCGAAACGCACTAACGGAGAATTCGCCGCTCTCAGGATCGCCTGCTGCAAGGATTGCGGCGCCTCTTCGAGCAAGAGCGCGACGTTCGCGGCCCGGCCTGCCGCCTCGAAGCCCAGAGCGGCGCGCACTGCGAGGCCACGCTCGTCGACGAACAGCCACAGGCTGATCGTCTGGGCGACGGCAAGCGCCGCGACGATCAGCAGGACCAGTTGCCGCCGAAGACTGTCGATGGCGCGCGGCATCAGCTCAACTCGTGGACGTCGGCGGCCAGACAATAACCGCCGCCGCGCACCGTCGTGACAATGCGTGGGCGCGACGCATCAAGTTCGATCTTCCGGCGCAGCCGACTGATCTGATTGTCAATGGTCCGGTCAAAGACTGACGCCGCGCGGCCCGCCGTCAGATCGAGCAGCTGATCGCGGCTCAGGACAAAACGAGGACGTTCCAGCAGGACGGTCAACAGCTTGAATTCCGCGCTGGTCAGATCGATTTGTGCACCGTCCTCGCTTGACAGCACCCGACTGTCCGTGTCCAGGACCCAATGCGCAAACGCAATGCGTCTACCCGACAGACTGCCCGCGTAGGGCTCGGATCTCGTCGAGCGGCGCAGGATGGCCTTGATGCGGGCGATCAGTTCGCGCGGGTTGAAGGGTTTCGCAAGGTAGTCGTCCGCGCCGATTTCAAGGCCGACGATCCGATCGGTTTCCTCTCCAAGCGCCGTCAGCATCAAAATCGGAACGGCTCCGGTGGCGGACAGCCGCCGGCATACGGAGAGACCGTCTTCTCCCGGCATCATGACGTCGAGAACGATCAGGTCGAATTGGCCGTTGGCGAGCTTCGCATCCATGTCGACCGCATCGCGCGCCGAGGTCGCGCGCATCCCGTTCTTCTCGAGATAGCGCGTTACGGCATCGCGGATTTCGCGGTGGTCATCGACAACAAGAATGTGCGGCTGTTCGCTCATAACCCTTCCTTTAGACGAATGCGGGGTGCTTTCCTGAAGAGATTTGTCACGAAATGTAACAGGCACCGCGTTTGTGACCCGCCGATACAAAACGCCGGTGTGCCCGGCATTCCGTCGCGACAATCACCTGCCATATGTTCGCTATCGTAACACTGACACGAGGTGACCTAATGAAACGCAATACTTTCTTCGCTGCAATGACCCTGGCCGCAACCGTTCTTGGCGGGGCCGCGTTCGCTGACGCCAATCACGGACATGCAGGGCAACCCGGCGCCAGATCCGGGCCCGGCATGATGCAGAGCGGCGGCCCCGGCATGATGGGCATGATGGGGGGCATGGACGGAATGATGGACATGATGCAGCGCATGCATGGAAACATGATGGGCGGTATGGGCCCGACGGGTGGCATGGGTCCGATGGGCGGGGACATGATGCAGATGTTCGACGCCGACGGCGATGGCACGGTCACGCCCGACGAGATGCGCTCGCAACTGCAGGCCAAGCTCGCGGAATACGACAGCGACGGCGACGGATCGCTCTCGATTTCCGAGTTCGAAACCCTTCATAGCGCGATGATCCGCGAGATGATGGTGGATCGCTTCCAGCACCTCGATGCTGACGGTGACGGCGCGGTGACGGCGGAAGAGATGGCGGCACCCGCCGAAATGATGGAACGGATACAGATGATGCGGTCGAACATGGCACAGCCGCCGGTTCAGCCCGGCAATGGCCAGGGCATGAGCAACGGAACAATGATGAACGACAATTGAGCGGTTCGGCGCCAGCTCTGACTGGCGCCGATTTCCAAAACGCCTGACCCGCGAAGCATCCGGACGCAAAAGCCAGACCGCGTTCGGGATTGCCACGTCCAAGCAAAGGCCAGCAACCACCGCAAAATCGAAAGGAAGAATCGAAATGGCTTATACCTATGATCGCGTATTGAAGGATGTCGCCATAGACGACGCCGAATTGCTTGTCCGCGATGCTTTGGCAGAGAAGGGCTTTGGCGTACTGACCGAGATCGACGTGCAGGCGACGATGCAAAAGAAGCTGGGCGTGGAGATGCCGCCTTATCGCATCCTTGGCGCCTGCAATCCGGGCATGGCTCACAAGGCCATCGAGATCGAGCCGCGCGTCGGCGCGATGCTGCCCTGTAACGTTATTCTGCGCCAAGTAGACGCAGACACCGAAATCAGCGCCATTGACCCTGTGGCGTCGATGCAAGCGGTAAAGAACGCCGACCTAGATGCGGTCGCCGATCAAGTCCGCGATTTGCTCCGGGCGGCTTTGGACGCAGTCTGATTTTTCTCGCGGCGCTCTTAACCTTCCAGTTAGTGGAATCTGTATAATGGGCCGAAACCAGAGCAACCGAGATCGAGGCAAAGCGCAGCGGCGATCTTTCTGTTTGCCGCTAACCTGACATGAGGCGCAGATGAACCGCGACCATACCATACCACCTACCCTCAAGGCCGCCGTCGCGCTGGCCTTTGCGGTCGTCTTGCTAGCCCTTGCCTTCGGACCCTTATCCGACACCCTGACCGCTCTGAAGGGCGACAGGATATCTACGTGGGTCATGGCTGCAGGCATCTGGGGGCCAATTGTGATCGTTGGACTGATGACGACAGCAATCGTGGCCACGCCGATCCCAAGTGCACCCATCGCGTTGGCTGCGGGCGCCGCTTACGGCCACACCCTCGGAACAGTCTACGTCGTTCTCGGCGCCGAACTCGGCGCTCTTGCAGCCTTCGGGCTCGCCCGGTTCTTGGGTCGGGACGTGTTGCGACAATGGTTCGGTGATAGGGTCGATGCTGGCTGGCTCGGCTCTCAGAACGTACTGACACTCACAGTTTTTGTCAGCCGGCTGCTGCCATTCGTTTCATTCGATATCGTCAGCTATGCCGCGGGGCTCAGCCGGCTGCAATTCTGGCGCTTCGGACTGGCCACCCTGGCCGGGATCATTCCCGCCAGTTTCGTGCTCGCGCATTTTGGGAGCGAAGTCGTCAGCGGAGACACTACCCGTGCTGCCTGGGCCGCAATCGGGCTGGGCGCACTGACCCTGACGCCGCTTGTCATCATTAGTATCAGAGACTGGCAAAGACGTGGGTTGCCCCATGACTGATCAACACGCACTTCATCGTCAGACGCCGCCGCCATGGAACAATCGCCATTGGCATTTCGGTTTTCGGGTTCAACGAAAAAGACAAAGGGCGCATCCATGCTGACCGCGGCGATACAGTTTCCGGATATTGGAACCGACATGGTCTCGATCGAGATCGGCAGTTTCACGTTCGCGCTGCGCTGGTACGCGCTTGCCTATATCGTCGGCATCCTCATCGGATGGCGCATCTGCCTGGCGGCTGTTCGTCGCTCGGCACTCTGGCCATCGGCCAGGCCGCCACTTGATCGCCAGCAGATCGAGAACCTCCTGACATGGATCATCCTGGGCGTGATCGTCGGCGGACGCGTGGGCTTCGTGCTATTTTATCAGCCCGACTACTACCTGGCCAACCCCCTGGAAATCCTCAAGGTATGGCAGGGCGGCATGTCTTTCCACGGCGGTTTCGCAGGTGTTGCGATCGCCACGCTGGCATTCTGTCTGCGCCAGAATGCGCCCATGCTCAGCACCGCTGACTTGCTTGCGTTGGCAACCCCACCGGGACTGTTTCTGGGGCGGCTTGCGAATTTCACCAACAACGAGCTTTGGGGTCGACCGACGGATGTTCCATGGGCGGTGATCTTCCCGGGCGATGCGGCGCAAGCCTGCGAAGGCATTACCAGCCTCTGCGCCCGCCATCCTTCGCAGCTCTACGAGGCGCTTCTGGAGGGACTGCTGCTCGGTACGCTCCTACTCTATCTCGCCTGGCACCGCGGCTGGCTTAAGACCCCCGGCGCCCTGACCGGCGCATTTCTGATCGGGTACGGCTCTGCCAGGAGCTTCGTGGAGCTGTTCCGGCAGCCGGACATGCAGTTCGTGACCACTGAAAATCCGATCGGTCACGCGCTTCATTTCGGCGAATGGGGGCTAACGATGGGTCAAGTGCTTTCCGCACCGATGATCCTGACCGGACTGGCTCTGATTCTGTACTCGTTCAGACGCTCCGGAAGCGCAGCCGACCAGAGGCCGAATACGGTCGCGTGATCGAAAGGAGCCACGAAAAGGAGGAACTCGAATGAACAGCGATATGGAAGAACAAATCAGTGAAACATCGACCCAGCGCGCATTGCTGGACGGGCGTGGGGCGTTTCTGGGGTTTCTCGTGAAACGGCTTGGCAACCGAGCCGACGCCGAGGATGTCCTGCAGGAGTACTGTATCCGTGTGCTGGCACGTAAGGATCAACTGCGCGATATCGAGCGGATGGATGCCTGGTTATACGCGATCCTGCGGTCCACCATGAACGATCATTACCGCAAGACCACACGGCACAGCCGGCTGGCCGTGGCTGTCGCACGAGAACCGCAAGAGTTGGTTGCCGATGCGCCGGTGCAGATGGCGCAGCCATGCACTTGCCCGAGCAGGCTGCTTGCCGAACTTCGTCCCATTGATGCCAATTTGATCCGGAGGATTGATTTCGGTGAAGAGGATCGGGGAATGGTGGCCGCCGAGATGGGGTTGAACCGCAACGCCCTTGGCGTTCGGCTGCACAGAGCACGCGCTGCTCTGCGTGAGGTGATCCAACACCATTGCGGAGCCTGCTGCCTGGAGGACCCCGATGATTGCCATTGCCCTGTCTAGCGACGAAGCGATCCCGTAAGTCCATCAAACTGCGACACGGAAAGCTATACGACGGGATCAGGCGAACAGTTCAGGGCATTCGCGGGCGCATTTGTTGGTAAGGATGATGTAAACCAGATGCAGTGTTGCCAGCCCCGCCAGCAGGCAGAAAAATGATATGTAGGCGTATTGCAGGAAGGCGATGTCGACCACGATGACCGCCACCAGCGTCAGGGCGAAATGGCGCACATGCTTGTAATGCGACAGTGCCGGGGGCAAGGTGATAAGGGTAACGTAGATCGTGTTGGTCAACCAGCGCGGCATCATGAAATCAAGCCACATGGATTTTTCATAGGCCAGCGACTGATTGTTGATCTCGACCACGACCATGCTGCTGTCGAGCCCGTGCGGGATGTAAAGCAATAGACCGAAAATCAGCCCGATCACTGCCATGATCAGGAACAGCCTCTTGCGGGAACTCTCGTCCGGCTCGAGTACGTAGACCGAGAACGGCACCCAAATTGGCCAGATGAACCAAGTGAAAAAGATGAACCCCATGGCCCCCCATAAAACCGTCAGGGGATCATTTTCGTTCATGCCGACCCAGACAAAACCTTCCGTGAATTGCTGAAGGCCGGCAAAAAGCGGCATCAGGGCAAGCGGCAGGTAGCGTTTGTTGCGCTGCAATGCCACAATCGAAATGGCAGTCCCGCCGCCGACAAGGAACACGCTGGCGGCAAAGCTGACTTGGGCGGATAGGCACATGGAAACTTCTCTCCGTTTCTTTCAGTTTGAAAACGTCCGTCGCCCAAACCTATACCGCGTAGCAAGTTCTTAGAATTATCCTAGTCGCCGTCTGTGCCACTGACCAGCCTGCGAGTACGACTTGGAGACGCTGTTCAGTGTCGCCCCGACAGGCCGGTCTGACCAAGAGGCTGCATCTAGGACCGCGAGGGTCCAGCAAGGCCCACCAAAGCCGCGCGTTTCGCAGGCCATAACTTGCTGTCGAGCGCCTCGCGCTAGGCATCAACCCACTGGCCTCACCTTCAGGGACCATGGTCGCGGGGCGCGATCTTGAAGACTTCAAGAATTTCGGTTGTGTGCGCCTGCGGTCGGAGTGGCAATGGTCGCGTTCCCGCTCTCGCTCACCGGGATTCCACCGCCCTTCGGATTTGTTGGCAAGGTGCTGCTGTTCGGCGCGGTAATCGAGACAGGCTATCCGTGGCTGGCGGTGATTGGCATTCCCAACAGCATGCTAGCGATGACGTTCTATCTGCGCATCGTGGAGCAGATGTATCAGGCCCGCGATAAAGAGGAGGGCCGGGCCCACTGTTGGTCGTGCTTTGTGCGACCGCTGGTCACGGCGCTGATGGGGCTGATTGCGAAGGTATTTCCCAATTGACGCAGAGGGCAGTTCGCGCCGTTCGCGTCAAAGCAGTGATCTGGCTTTTCAACCCCTAAGCGGGTCGGCCGGCCGCTTTGGCTGCCCGGGATCAAGCAACTCCGCGATTTCTGCATATATGCGGCGCGTGGCCACGGCCCCGGCAGCGATGCAGCGACGTTTGAGCCCGAATTCCAGTGTGCCGATCGAGCGCCCGAAATCGGGTCGTATCACCAGATCCGCCTGATCGAACCGCAGCCGTGCATGTTCATACTGGCAGACTTCTATGGATCGCAGCATCGCCTGCATGCCGTTTTTCGGGCCAACCGCGTTTTCGCGCTGACTTGGGTCCACCGCGATCACGACCTCTGCGCCTGTTGCCCTTGCAACATCGACCGGCGCTATGTCGGCATAGGCCCCGTCCATCAGCACATGCGGTCCATCGACCAAGGGCGGCAATATCCCGGCAAGCGCCGCGCTGGCATAGACGTAATCCGTGGCACGCCCCTTGCCAAAGACCACACGTGTACCGGTCAGCATGTCGGTTGCGCAGACGAACACCGGGATGCGGCCATCTTCCAGGTTTTTGCCCTGCGTCAGGCCAGACAGGACGCTGCGGCCCCATGACTCGGTAGGCGCGCCAACCCCCCAGCCAAAATACATGTCGCGAGCGGCAAGCAAAGCGGTACGAAGCCCCCTCATTCTTGCGACCAGACCGGGTAGGCGAAAGTCCGGAGTTGCCGGAAACCCGCTGGTATCCATGTCTACCAGTGCGTCGAACCAATTGTCATTCAGGGCGTAGGTGGCGCCCGCAACCGCACCCATGGATACCCCCACGATTGCGCTCGGCACAAAGCCTCGGGAGATAAGCGCGCGTAACACACCCGCATGAGAGAGACCCCTGGCGCCGCCGCCACTGAACACAAGGGCGAAAGATTTGTGAGTCTTGCCTCCTGGTTGTACCTGTCCCGTCATTGTCCAGCCTCCGCTTTCCGGTTTTCTCCGAGGAGTGTCAGAAACTGTGCAACGGCCTTTTATCGGTCCACGCCCCGCGATGTCTTTGACGCTACACGACCGTGATAATTACGGCCCGGTGGGTTTTGGCACACCGCGTTGCCCCGACGGAGGCTGTTGAATGCACCACCCGTCTTGGCCGCATGTTTTCAGTCGCCTCTGTAACGATCGCCCGCTTGCAACGTCTATCCACCAAACGGTCGTTTCCGATCGCAAGGAAAAATCGACAGGAGCCAAAATTGAGAACACTGACCCTTGAAGTCCGCGGGCTGTTCGAGGAACTCGATCACCTCGCGGTCGAACGTCATTTATCGGCCCTCGACGGAGTGCACCGAGCCGAAGCGAACCCGGCCTCGGCCAGCGTGACAGTCCACTATGACGAGACGGTGCTGGGCGAGGACGCGCTGCGCGAGGCGATCGAATCCTGCGGCTTCCACTGCACGGGCGAACGGGTTCCGAACCATGTCTGCAAGATGGACCACTCGGGCCATGACGGCCATTCGGCGCATGGCGGAAAGGCCCCTGCCGGCCATGACGCGATGGCGCATGAGATGGGCCATGGCGGCGGCATGGACATGGCCGGGATGGTCCGCGACATGCGCAACCGCTTCTGGGTGGCGCTGCTGTTCACTGTCCCGATCTTCATCTATTCGCCGATGGGGGGCATGTTCACGCCGCCCGCGCCGCCTTTCGGTCTGCGGCTGGACCTGTGGCTGTTCTTCCTGGGCAGTGCCGCGATCATCTGGCCAAGCTGGCCGTTCTTCGTCGCCGCCTGGCGGGCCTTGCGCAACGGCATCCTGAACATGGCGGTGCTGGTCGTGCTGTCGGTCGGCACGGGCTATGTGTTCAGCGTCGGCTCGACCTTCTTCTTTCCCGGCGTGCAGTTCTACGAGGCCGTGGCGGTGCTCCTGGTCTTCATCCTGCTGGGGCACTGGCTGGAGATGCGCGCGCGGGCAGGGGCCTCGGCGGCGATCCGGGCGCTTCTCGATCTTGCGCCGCCGATGGCGACCGTCATCCGCGACGGGCAGGAGGTCGAGGTGCCCACCTCCGAGGTGCTGCAGGGCGAGATTGTGCTGATCAGGCCCGGCAACAAGATCCCCGTGGACGGCGAGGTCGTCGAAGGCACGTCGCTGGTCGACGAATCCATGCTGACAGGCGAGTCGATGCCGGTGGACAAGGCCGTGGGCGACACCGTGATCGGCGCCACGATCAACAAGAGCGGCAGTTTCCGCTACCGCGCCACCAAGGTCGGTGCCGATACCGCGCTGGCACAGATCGTCAAGCTGGTGCAGGAGGCGCAGAACTCCAAGGCCCCTGCCCAGCTTCTGGCCGACCGCGCGTCGCAATGGTTGGTCCTGATCGCCATCGTGATCGGGCTTGCGACCTTCGCGGTGTGGTTCTGGTGGATCGGCGAGCCGCTTCTCTTCGCGCTAACGCTGACGATCACCGTTTTCGTAATCGCCTGTCCTGACGCGCTGGGGCTTGCGACGCCGATGGCGGTGATGGTCGGCACCGGGCTGGGGGCGCAGCACGGTATCCTGTTCAAGAATGCCGGTGCGCTGGAAGACGCGACCAAGCTTGACGTGATCGTCTTCGACAAGACCGGCACGTTGACGATGGGCGAACCGCGCGTGGTCGAGGTCGTTGCCGCCGAAGGCGGCGCGGAGGATGACGCGCTGCGGGCTGCGGCGGCCGTCGATCGCGGCTCGGACCACCCGCTGGCGCTCGCCATTGTCGAACGCGCTGCGGACCTCGACGTCCCGCAGATGGCCGAGTTTCTCAACCTCGAAGGCCGCGGCGCGCGCGCCGAAGTCGCAGGCAAGACCGTGCTGGTAGGCAATCGGCGCCTGATGGACGAGGAGGGTATCGACGTCGGCACCCTGACGGCGGAGGCCGAGCGCCTGAAGGGCGAGGGCCGCACGGTTGTGCATGTGGCGCAGGGCGGACGGATGCTGGGCCTGATCGCCATCGCTGATGCGCCGCGTCCAAGTGCGATGGCCGCGGTGGCCAAGCTGCGCGAACGCGGCGTCGAGGTGGCGATGCTGACCGGCGACAACGAAGGCACGGCGCGCCGCATCGCGGGCGAGCTGGGCATCGACATGGTGCTGGCCGACGTGCTGCCGGGCCAGAAGGCCGAGAAGGTGAAAGAGCTTCAGGCGCAGGGCAAGAAGGTCGGCATGGTCGGCGACGGCGTCAACGACGCGCCCGCGCTGACCCAGGCCGATGTCGGATTTGCCATCGGTGCGGGTACGGATGTAGCGATGGAAAGCGCCGATGTCGTGCTGATGAAAAGCGATCCCTACGATGTCGTGGGGGCCATCGAGCTGTCGCGCGCCACCTTGCGCAAGATGCACCAGAACCTGTTCTGGGCCGTGGCGTACAACGTGGTCGCCTTTCCGATGGCGGCAGGGGTGTTTTATCCGTTGATCATCAGCCCCGCCGTGGCAGCACTTGCCATGTCGGGCAGCTCCGCGCTGGTGGCGGTCAACGCGCTGCTGCTGAAACGAACGCGGCTGGAAGGTATTGGTGCGGGCAATAGTGGGTCCGCCAGCGGCGGCGGTCAGGGCGATGCGCAGGCAGGCCAGGTGCCGCTTCACGCCGGACACTCGCAGAAATCACATTGAAGGGGGGGACTTGAGATGTCTGACACATCATCGACCAAGACACCGGACGGGAAGGGCATGGCGGCACGGTTTCCCACCGCCTATTCCATCCTGTTCGGGCTTATCATTGTTGTCGCGGCGCTGACCTGGATTATCCCTGCGGGCCAATATGACCGCGCCATGAACGAAGAGGTCGGCCGCGAGATCGCGGTGCCGGGTACGTATCAAACGGTCGAGCCCAATCCACAGGGCTTTGTCGATGTGATGCTGGCGCCCGTCGCCGGGTTCTACGATCCCGACAGCTATGCCGCCAATGCGATCGACGTTGCTTTGTTCGTCCTGCTGCTAGGCGGCTTTCTGGGCGTGGTGAATGCCACGAATGCCATCGACACCGGCATCCAGACGGCGATGGTGCGGCTGAAGGGGCGCGAGATCTGGATGATCCCAATCCTGATGTCGCTCTTTGCCCTGGGCGGTACGACCTATGGCATGGCCGAGGAAACGCTGGCCTTTTACGCGCTTCTGATCCCGGTGGTGATCGCAGCGGGGTACGATTCCGTGACCGGCGTGGCGATCATCCTGATCGGTGCCGGGATCGGCACGCTGGGATCGACGATCAACCCCTTCGCCACGGTGATCGCGTCTAACGCGGCAGGCATCCCGTTCACGGATGGTATCGCGCTGCGGCTGGTCCTTCTGCTGGGCGGCCTCGCGATCTGCGTGGCCTACGTCATGCGCTATGCCTCGAAGGTCAAGGCCGACCCGGCCCGGTCCGTCGTCGCCGCGCAACGCGACAGCGACCGGCAGTTTTTTCTGAACGAGACGGATGCAACGTTCGAGGAGCCGAAGCTGAGCGGAACTCAGAAGCTGGTCCTGATCCTGTTTTTTGCGACCTTTGCGGTGATGATTTGGGGTGTCTCCAGCCAGGGATGGTGGATGGCTCGGATGGGCGCGCTCTTCTTCGGCATGGCCATCGTCGTCGGGCTGGTCGCCCGCATGGGGGAGAAGAAGCTGACGTCGTCCTTTGTCGACGGAGCGAAGGATCTTCTGGGAGTTGCGCTGGTGATCGGTCTGGCGCGCGGCATCGTGGTGATCATGGAGCAGGGCCTGATTGCCGACACGATCCTGAATAGTGCCGCCGATACCCTCGGCGGCCTGCCGGAAGTCGCGTTCATCAACCTGATGCTCTGGATCGAGATCGGGATGAGCTTTCTCGTGCCGTCGTCGTCCGGCCTGGCCGTCCTGTCGATGCCGATCCTTGCCCCGTTGGGGGATTTCGCGGGTGTCGGCCGTGACCTCGTGGTGACCGCCTATCAATCGGCAAGCGGGCTCGTGAACCTGATCACTCCCACCTCTGCGGTGGTGATCGGCGGTCTAACCATCGGGCGCGTGTCGTTTGACCGCTGGCTCGTCTTCATCTGGCCCTTGCTGCTGATCCTCGTTGTCTTCATCTCGGCCGGGATCAGCCTGGCCGCCATTCTCTGATTGAAAAAAGGAGGCGTCCCAAATGTCTGAATCGAAATTGGGTGTTCATTCCGAAACCGGCGCATTGCGGCAGGTGATCGTCTCTCCGCCCGGTCTCGCGCATCGCCGCCTGACGCCGGACAACCGCGAGGATCTACTGTTTGACGATGTGTTTTGGGTCAAACAGGCGATAAAGGATCATGCCGTCTTTGCCGGTATTATGCGCGGTGAGGGGATCGAGGTGCTGGACGCCATGGCGCTGCTGGGCGAAACGCTCGACCTGTCGGACGCACGCGCCTGGGTTCTCGACCACCGCATCTCCCGCAATGACGTCGGCGTCGGGATGCGGGACGAGCTGCGCGCCTGGATGGAGTCTCTCTCCGGCGCCGATCTCGCGAGATTTCTTGTGGGCGGTATCAGGGTGGACGATCTGCCATTCACGCCTTCCGGCATGTTTGGCAGCTACCTTGGCCTGCATGGTTTCGTGCTGCCGCCGCTGCCGAACTTCATCTTTACCCGTGACAATTCGGCTTGGGTCTATGGCGGCGTCAGCCTGAATCCAATGCATTTCGCCGCGCGGCGGCCCGAAACGCTGCTGATGGCGGCGGTCTATCGGTTTCACCCGACGTTCGCGGGGCAGGCGCGGGTCTGGTTCGGCGATCCGGCGCGGGAATTCGGAACGGCAACGCTCGAAGGTGGGGACATCATGCCGATCGGCCATGGCGTCGTCATGGTCGGCATGGGCGAACGATCGACGCCACAGGCGGTGGGCCAACTGGCCGAGGCGTTGTTCGAGGGTGGCGACGTGACGCGCGTCATCGCCTGCCAGATGCCCAGTTCGCGCGCGGCGATGCATCTGGACACCGTTTTCACCCATTGCGGGGGCGATGTGGTGACCACTTTCAAGGAGGTGGCGGATGCGATCACCTGCTATGACCTGCGCCCGGGTGCCGGCAAGGCTGCGCTCGATATCCGCCGGGATGCGCGCCACATATTCGAGATCACCGCTGAAATTCTGGGCCACAAGAAACTGCATCTGGTGCCCACCGGCGGTTCTGATGCGGCCGAGCAATCACGCGAACAGTGGAACGACGGCAACAACGTGCTGGCGCTGCGCCCCGGCGTCGTCATCGGCTATGACCGCAACGACGATACCAACGCCGCACTCAAGGAGGCCGGGATCGAGGTGCTGGCCATCCCCGGTGCCGAACTCGGCCGGGGCAGGGGCGGCAGCCACTGCATGAGTTGCCCGACGATCCGCGACGCCATCTGAACCCTTCGACGACAAGGAAACCCCATGTCCTACAACCTTAGAAACCGCCATTTCCTGACGCTGCGCGAATTCACCCCGCAGGAAATCGGCTTTCTGCTGAAGCTTTCCGCCGACCTGAAGACGGCCAAATATGCGGGCACCGAAGTCCCGCGCCTGACCGGCAAGGAGATCGCGTTGATCTTCGAAAAGGACAGCACCCGCACCCGCGTCGGGTTCGAGGTGGCCGCCCATGACCAGGGCGCGCATGTCACTTACCTCGGCCCCTCCGGTTCGCATCTGGGCAAGAAGGAAACGGTCAAGGATACCGCCCGCGTGCTGGGCCGGGTCTATGACGCGATCGAGTACCGCGGCTTCGGCCAGCCCATTGTCGAGACATTGGCGAAATACGCGGGCGTGCCCGTCTATAACGGCCTGACGGACGAATTCCACCCGACGCAGATCCTTGCCGATTTCCTGACCATGCAGGAACACTCCGACAAGCCGCTGCGCCAGATCTCTTACGCTTTCCTGGGTGATGCCCATAACAACATGGGCGACAGCCTGCTGATAGGAGGGGCCAAGATGGGCATGGATGTGCGTCTGTGTGCGCCTGAAGCCTGCTGGCCGACGCAGGCGATCCGCGACGAGGCGCAGGCCATTGCAGAGGAGACCGGTGCGCGGATCACGATCACCGAGGATATCGACGCCGCCGTCAAGGGAGTCGACTTCATATATACCGATGTGTGGGTGTCGATGGGCGAGTCCAAGGACAAATGGGAGGACCGCATCAAGCTGCTCTTGCCCTATCAGGTCAATGCGGAGGTCATGGCAAAGACCGGCAATCCGCGCACCAGGTTCATGCACTGCCTGCCCGCATTCCATAACGCCGATACCGAAACCGGCGCCGAGATCGCCGAGCTTTTCGGCATCACCGCGATGGAGGTGACGGAAGAGGTGTTCGAAAGCCCGGCCTCGATCGTGTTCGATCAGGCCGAGAACCGGCTGCACACGATCAAGGCGGTACTCGTCGCCACGCTGGGATCTTAGCGCCATGCTGGTTGTCGCAGCCTTGGGGGGCAATGCCCTGTTGCGCAGGGGAGAGCCGCTGACCGCCGAGGCGCAGCGGACCAACGTCGCCGGTGCGGCAGATGCGCTGGCGCAGATCATCCGCGCCGGACACAAGCTGGTCATCACCCACGGCAATGGCCCGCAGATCGGCCTGCTTGCGCTGCAGGGCGCGGCCTACAAGCCCGACGAGTCGTTTCCCCTCGACGTGCTGGGCGCCGAGACCGATGGCATGATCGGCTACATGATCGAACAGGCGCTCGAAAATGCACTCGGTCACGACCGCGCGGTCGCCACGCTTTTGACCCAGATCGAGGTCGATCCCAGGGATCCTGCCTTTGACCGTCCGACCAAGTTCATCGGACCGGTCTATGACAAGGCGGAAGCCGAGCGGCTTGCTGAAGCGCGCGGCTGGAGCATTGCCGCCGATGGTGCGCATTGGCGGCGCGTGGTGCCTTCGCCGATGCCCAGTGACATTCCCGACCTGAAGGTGTTGCAACTGCTGCTCAGTCATGACGTCACGCTGATCTGCGCCGGCGGCGGCGGCATTCCGGTCGTGCGGCGGCCGGACGGTTCGTTGATTGGAATCGAGGCGGTGATCGACAAGGATCACGCCACCGCTCTGCTGGCGCACAAGCTCGGTGCTGACGCGTTGCTGCTGTTGACTGATGTGGCGGCCGTGTTCCGCGATTTCGGCACTGATACACAGGCGGCGATAAGGCAAATGTCACCCGAGGACGCAGCGCGTCTTGACCTGCCCGACGGGTCGATGGCACCGAAGGTGGCAGCCGCCGCGACATTCGTCTCGGGGCGCGACCGCTTCGCCTCCGTGGGCCGCCTCGAGGATGCGCTTGCCATGCTGGAGGGCCGCGCAGGGACGATGATTGCAAACACCTGAAACCAAGGAGGACGAACCATGAAACGTCTGAAAGATAAAGTCGCCCTGATCACCGGGGGCGCGGCGGGTATCGGTCTGGAAACCGCCCGGCTCTTCTTGAGTGAGGGCGCCAGGGTCACGCTTGTGGACCTCCACGATGACGACCTGTCGGATGCTGCGCGGGATCTGGGCAGTCCGGACGACCTGCTGACAATCGCAGCCGACGTCTCCTCGGTCGAGGATTGCAAGAGATACGTCGCGCAGACCCTCGAGACGTTCGGGCGCATCGACGTGTTCTTCAACAATGCCGGAATCGAAGGCAAGGTCGCGCCGCTGGCCGACCAGAAGATCGAGGATTTCGACCGCGTGATGGCGGTAAATGTGCGCGGCGCGTTTCTTGGTTTGCAGCATGTCCTGCCGGTGATGACTGGGCAGAAATGCGGCAGCGTGATCAACATGTCGTCGATTGCGGGCCTCAAGGGCAGCCCGAACGTCGCACCTTACATCACGTCGAAACATGCCGTCGTCGGTTTGACGCGCGCCGCCGCGATAGAGGTCGCAAGGCACAACGTGCGCGTCAACTCCGTGCATCCCTCGCCGGTCAACACGCGGATGATGCGGTCGCTGGAGGAAGGGTTCAATCCCGGCCACGGCGACGAGATGAAGCAACAGCTTGCCGAAACGATCCCGCTGGGTCGATACGGCGAAAGCCTCGATATCGCCAATCTGGTCCTGTTCCTCGCTTCCGATGATTCCGCATTCATCACCGGAGCGCAATATCCCGTCGACGGGGGCATGGCGGCTGGCTGATCGGTCCTGCCCGCAAAGGTCTGGATCCTGTTGCTGGGGGCTGTCAGGTCGCCGTAAATGTCCCGACCTCAAGCGCCGCGTTCGTGCGCGCAATCGATACCGATCCGTCGCGCTCGGCTTCCGTCAGGGCGCGGATCGCGTCGATGGTTTCGGGGATCACGATGGCCTGGTTATCGACCATGTAGGCATAGAACAGCTCGTCGCCCTCGACCTTCAGCATGTCTTCCCACAGGGCCACCTCGTAGAGGCTGTCGTTGGGGCGTCCGAAGTCCGCCATCATCTCCTTGACCGCGTTAAGGGCGCCCAGCCCGTCCGCCATCCGGATCAACGCGATGCGGGAGGAGGCGCGGAACGCTTCCAGCACCTCGTCCTTGGAGGCCTTGCGCGGCATCCTGACCGACCAGTAGTGCAGATGGGCAAGGGTCTGCGGCACCTTCACGGCCATCGTGATCACATCGAGATCGGGGTCGACGCTTTGTGCATCCGGGCCCTGATGGCTGGGAATCTCGGGTTCGGGGACAAGCGTGTTCATGATTCCGCCCAGATGGCTTTCCCACGGGTCTGTGGCGCGCCGCAGAAGCGTTCCGCGCGCTGAGCCCAAAAGCCCTGCATCTTTCAGCGCTGTGAGGGTGCGGACGATCGAGGTCGTGTTGCAGGACACGACGCGGGTACTGTCCCGCCCAATCGTGCTTGCATAGTTCGCTTCGGCGACGAAGGAATGGCCGGTCACTTCGTGCTTTTCGCCGCCATGAACGATGAACCGGATACCTCTTTCGCGGTAGGTTTCGACGTTGCGCGCGGCGACTTTTTTGGGTGTGCAGTCCACCACGATGTCGGCAGAGGCGAGCAGATCGTCGAGCCCTCCGATCACGTCGAGACCGCCTGCGCGCATGGCCGGGGCGCGATCCGGATCGGCCGAGTAAAGCGCGAAGCCCTTCGAGATCGCCATGCGGGCCCGCCAGTCGGCGACGACATCCGCCACGCCGATCAGGTCCATGTCCTTTTGCACGGAAACCGCGTCCGCCACGCGTTTGCCGATCACGCCGTATCCGTTCACGGCTACTCTGATCCGTTTTGCGTCTGTCATGATGTTCTCCTCGTGTTTGTGTCGGACGATATATTCCCGGCGATCTGACCTGTCTCAGTTTCGGCGATGTAATCGCGGGTCAGTGGGACAGTGTCGCGGCGCTTGGCAAGCCGGATCTGGAAGACCATCAACCGTCCATTCCGGAACGCCATTTCGCAGACGGCCAGATAGAACTCCCACATGCGGCTGAACCGTTCGTCGTAAAGCCTTCGCGCAGTCTCGCGTTCGGCGGCGAAACGTTCGGACCAGTGCCGCAGTGTTTCGGCGTAATGCAAGCGCAGAACCTCGACATCCGTGACCCACATCCCCGACCGCTCTGCTGCCGCGATGGCTTCGGACAAAGTTGGCAGATAGCTGCCGGGGAAGATGTATTTCCGGATCCAAGGATCGCTGCCGCCTATGCGCGCCATCGTGGTTCTGGTTCATAATCCACCTCTTCTGAATAAGACGCCTAAGGATCGGAAACGTTGCACCGTCGGGAAACTTCGGTTTCACTGAATGGTTGCGGTTGTCTCATAGGGTACGCGCATGCTCGAAGTCTTGGAACTCCAGCCTGCAACGAGAAGGGGCCGGCACACGTAAGGTTTCGGCTCCCGCAACGTCTACCTGCTTCGCACCTGAGTTGGTAAATCGGGAGATTTCCGCAATTTCTGCCACTTCTGACCTGGAAAAGGAAATCTCGATGTCGCCAACTGTCATAACCAAAATCGTTTTGGCCATGTTCCTGTGGGCGGCGTGCTTTCCGCTGATCACTGTGGGGCTGCAATACGCGCCGCATCTGACTTTTGCGACAATGCGCGCAGTTCTGGCCGGAGCAACTTTGGTGGGTCTGGCCATGATTTTTCGCAGACCATTCCCGCGCGGTTGGCGCACGTGGTTGACCTTGGGGATCGTCGGGATTGGTGCGACAAGTTTGGGATTTCTGGGCATGTTTCATGCAGCAGAATTCGTATCTCCGGGCCTCGCCTCGGTCATCGCAAACGCTCAGCCGCTGCTGGCCGCGATACTGGGTGTTGCATGGCTTGGCGAAAGGCTGCCGAAGGTCGGTTGGGTCGGTCTACTGATTGGATTCATGGGAATCCTCGTGATCGCGCTGCCGCAATTGCTTAATGGAGGGCAAGAGGGGTCGGCCATCGGCTTCGCCTATATCGTTCTGGCTGCAGTGGGGGTGACCGTCAGCAACGTGGCGATCAAATCCATCGCGGGCGAAGTGGACGGTCTTTTTGCAATGGGGTTACAGTTGTTTATCGGTAGCGTGCCCCTCGCGATCGCATCCTTCGCGCTGGAGGATCAGGGCGCCATTCAATGGAACGCGGTATTCGCGGCATCTCTACTGGGGCTGGCACTGTTCGGCTCAGCGCTGGTGTACTGGCTCTGGTTTTCCGTGCTGGAGGACGTTGAGCTGAACCGGGCGATTGTGTTCAGCTTTCTTGTGCCGATCTTCGGTCTTTCAATTGGCGCCTTGTTTTTTGGGGAACTTCTGTCCGTAGTTCAATTTTCCGGCATTGCTCTGGTCATTTTGGGCATTGTGTTCGTCAACCTGAAGGGCAGACCACAAGGTTAATGCCGCCACGCCGAAAGGAATTTTGAAACTAGAACGATGCACTGCGACAAGTTGGCCATCGCCGTCATCGTCGAAAGCCAGCTCGCCGCAAACGGACAGAAAACACATGTCTTCCAGATCGGCGCGTCTGGCGAAGAAGCACTTGATTCATGTCAACGCTCACCCGCATTGAAAATGCAAGATGCAACAATCAGACCATTATTGTGCTTGAAAGCGCAAAATACGCGGAAAGGGCAGGGACGTCATGGCAGCGCAAGACAGTCGTAAATCGCAGGGGCACGACGCTTCGACGGAACGTGCTTTGCTGGACGGACGTGGCGCCTTTCTGGGGTTTCTGGTCAAACGGCTTGGCAACCGCGCAGAAGCAGAGGATGTGCTGCAAGACTTCTCCGTCCGTGTGCTTACGCGCAAGGATCAACTCCGAGACGTCGATCGAATGGATGCCTGGCTGTATGCAATCCTGCGGTCTACGTTGAACGATCACTACCGTAAAGGGACCCGGCGTAGCCGACTGGCAGCGGCGGCGGCGCGCGAACCCGAAGAATGGATTCCCGATGCGCCGACGCAGATGGCGCGGCTGTGCACCTGCCATGGCGGGCTGATTTCCGAACTGCGCCCGGTCGACGCCGAATTGATCCGACGCATCGATTTCGGCGAAGAGGGTCGCGAAAGCGTGGCAGCCGATCTGGGACTTAACCGCAACGCACTTGGTGTCCGGCTCCACAGGGCACGCACCGCCTTGCGAGAGGCGCTGACGAAGCATTGCGGCGCATGCTGCCGAGAGGACCGCGACGATTGTTATTGTCCGCCTGAGGGCTGCGAGAACGGCGAGCACGAGACCGACTGCGAGGAAGAGGGGCAAGTATCTTGATCGCAGCGAAGTCGGATCTGTAACGATTTCCACCACCCAGCGTCTTTTTCTGTGAGCGTACCTGAAGGCACAACCACAGGAGATGATAAACCATGCCGCGGACTACGTTGGATTGGAACTCAGGGGTCCCCCGTCAGCCATCATCCGATGACGATCTTCGCGACTTTTTTGCGCGGATGACCTGCGCATATGCTGAGACCTCCGCGTACGCAGATGCCCCGATGGCGCGGGCGTTGTTCCAGCGTGTCGAAGGGATGAAACAACCTCCTGAACTTGCAGCGCGGGCGTTGAGCATCGGGTTTGGTGATGCGGCCTATCTTCTTGCTGGCCTGCGCAAGGATCTGGCGCAGGATCTCGTGCACGTGATGCTCGCTGGACGATCCTCCATTGAGACTACCAATCAGAAGGAACCCGATGATGAATAAGAGCTTGCGGCTTGCGACCATGGCGCGGGAGCAACCCCCTACAGCTGCCTCCGATGTCGCGAGGACAGGCGTTCACATTCCCTATGCTCAAGACGCCTTCGAACGCTGGGTGCTGTTCCTCGATACGCTGCGCGAACGCGCCGATAACATGATCGCGCATGAGCGGCAGGGCATGCCGCCGCTGCTGGATTTCGACTATGAGCTTGTGCGCGACACGCGCAAATTCGAACGACCGGCCAACTACGCTCTGCTCAGGATCACGCGGGTCGGAGACGATTGCTGGGACGATTGCGTTGACGCGGCGAAGCCGCCGGTGATCATCATTGATCCGCGCGCCGGGCACGGGCCGGGCATCGGCGGGTTCAAGCGCGACAGCGAGGTCGGGATGGCGATGCACGAGGGCCATCCGGTCTATTTCGTGATCTTCTTTCCAGAGCCTATGCCGGGTCAGACGCTGGCCGACGTTCACTATGCACTGCGCGATTTCGTCTCAGAGGTCGCGCGCCGTCACCCGGATAAAGCGCCCGTGCTTTACGGCAATTGTCAGGCCGGTTGGGCGGCCACGCTGCTGGCGGCGGATTGCGAGGGTCTGACCGGGCCCGTGGTGCTGAATGGCTCGCCGCTCAGCTATTGGTCGGGCGAGGCGGCAAGCAGCCCGATGCGGATGATGGGAGCGCTGTCGGGCGGGGCATGGGCCGCGCATATGATCTCCGATCTGGGCGACGGTCGTTTCGACGGGGCATGGCTGGCGCAAAACTTCGAGAACCTGCAACCCGAGAAAGCCATCTGGGACAAATACGCGACCCTCTTTGCCCGTGCCGACACCGAACGCGAACGGTTCTTGGAATTCGAACGCTGGTGGAATGGCTACTTTACGCTCAGCCGCGAGGAAATCCTCGGCATCACGCAAAACCTGTTCATCGGCAACCGGCTGGAGCAGGGCGAGATGCAACTGGACGCGCATTGCACCGTTGACCTCAAGCGGATCAGCAATCCGCTCATCATCTTTGCCTCGGAGGGCGACAACATCACGCCGCCCGAACAGGCAATGGGGTGGATCGCCAAGCTCTATCCCGACACCGATGCGCTCAAGGCAGCCGGGCAGCGCATCGTCTACATGACGCACCCGCATGTCGGCCACCTTGGCATCTTTGTCTCGGGGTCCATCGCGAAGCTTCAGCATCGGGCGATCCTGGAAAGCCTGGACGAGGTCGAGGCGCTGGCACCGGGGCTTTACGAGATGTTGATCGACAATCCGTCGGGCGACCCGGACTGCGAGAGCGGCGATTTCGCGGTGCGGTTCGAGCCGCGCGAGGTCGACGATCTGGGCATTGCGTCGGACGATGCAGCCTTGGAACAGGTGGCGCAGATATCGCGGATCAACGAGGCGGCCTATTCGACTTTCGTGAGCCCGTGGCTGCGGGCCGCGACCAGCCCGGCCAGCGCCGAGGCGCTGCGCGCCCTGCATCCCATGCGGTGGACCAGGACGATGTTTTCCGAACGGGTGAACCCATGGATGGCGCTGGTCAAATCCACCGCCGAGACACTGCGCGAGACGCGCGACCCTTTGCCGGGAAACCACCCCGCGATTGTCACCGAACGCGCGCTGTCGGCGCGCACCGGCGAGGTTCTGGGCGCATGGCGCAAGGGGCGCGATGCATGGATCACCCATGTCTTCGGCGTGATGTTCGGCACTTTCCCCATCATCACCTCACCTGCACGGGCGAACCATCCGGACGCCGCATCAAACAAGGAGTGACCGAATATGGAATGGCTTTCTGAGAACTGGGTCTTGGTTCTCCTCTTCGGCGGAATGGCCGCGATGCACCTTTTCGGGCTCGGTCATGGCGGACACAAAGATGGCAAGACGAGCAGAAGTCATAGTGCGTATGAGAAGAAGACGGCCGCGTCTTCCGATACCAAGGCAGCATCCGAAGATGCCTGACTTCGACGACTGCTGCGATCCTGCGGAACTGCTTGATCTGTCCGGCCGGAAGGGCCTGGTCGTCGGCATCGCGAATGATCGCAGCCTTGCCTGGCCCGCCGCCCTGCATTTTCGCCAAGCGGGTGCGGAGTTGGCCATCACTTATGTCAATGAGCGAACCAAACCACATGTGGCACCATTGGCCGCACGGCTCGAAGCGCCGATTATCCTACCCTGCAATGTGAATGCTCCGCACGAACTTGACGCTGTCTTCGACGCAATTGCGTATCGCTGGGGAAAGCTGGACTTCATCCTTCATGCCGTGGGCAGTGTGCCGCCCGGCGATCTTCGTGGTCGGCTGACCGATTGCTCGGCCGAAGGGTTCGCCCAAGCGATGAACGTGTCGGTACATTCTCTTATCCGGATGGCGCATCTGGCCGAACCACAGATGAGCGGTGGAGGCAGCCTGATCACGCTGAGTTATCTCGGTGGCGAACGTGTGGTGGAGAACTACAACGTGATGGGGCCGGTGAAGGCGGCTCTCGAAGCTACGGTGCGTTATCTGGCGCACGAACTCGGCCCATCGAACATCCGCGTGAACGCAGTTTCGGCAGGGCCGGTGCTGACTCGCGCGGCATCGGGATTGACCGGTTTTGCGGGACTTCTGGACGCGACCGCGCGTGCCGCACCCCTGCAGCGCAACATCGAGGCCGACGAGGTGGGCCGAGCCGCCTTGCTGTTCGCCAGTGACTATACAAGCGGCATCACGGGCGAGGTACTGCATGTCGATGCGGGCGTTCATATCGAAAGCCCTGTCTTTGCTGCCCCGTTGAACGCCAAATCGGAGAATTCACGATGAGCCAGATCAGAGACCATACTGACCAACTGCCCGAAACAGAGCGGCGCGATTTCTTGTATTATGCAACCGCGTCGGCCGGTGCCGTTGCCACCGGCGCCGCAGTCTGGCCGTTGATCGATTCGATGAACCCCTCTGCCGACGTGACCGCCTCCGGTACGGTCAGGGTCGATCTTTCCGGCGTCGAACCGGGCCAACGCATTACCGTCAAGTGGAGGGGCCGCCCGGTCTTCGTCTGGCGCCGGTCTCTAGCGGCTATCGAGGCTGCCCGCGCTGTCGAAATCGGCGACCTTGTCGACCCCGTCGATAGCGGGCGCGAAAACCCGAACCTGACCGGCGAGGTGCCCGCGCGCGACGAAAACCGCACGGCGGATGCGTCTGGTGAATGGCTGATCGTCATCGGTGTCTGCACCCATCTCGGCTGTATTCCCTTGGGCCAGGATGGGTCGGCGGTGGGCGAGTTCGGCGGTTGGTTCTGCCCGTGCCACGGATCGCATTACGACACTTCGGGGCGGATCCGGAAGGGGCCGGCGCCACGCAACCTCGATATACCGCCCTACACCCTAGGCGATGACCTGCAACTCGTCATCGGCACCTGACCGAGAAATCGTCCAATAGTCCAAGAAGGAGACCATGACATGCAAGCCAAGGATATCATGACAACATCCGTGATCACGGTCCCGCTGGAAGGACAAATCGAGGACGCGGTGCGCCTGATGCTCGACCACCACGTAAGCGCTCTGCCCGTCGTTGACGCAGAGGGCGGCCTCAAGGGACTTATCAGCGAAGGCGATCTCATGCGGCGTGTTCGCGAGTCCGACGGCCCGCGCCGGTCGTGGTGGCTTGAGCTGCTGGACGGGGCACGCGGCTCCGCTCAGGATTTCATCGAGCTCAAAAGCGATCGTGTCAAGGACGTGATGACCCGCGATATCGTTTCGGTCGAAGAGGATTCCAATGTCGCCGCGATCGCGCGTCTTCTGGAAAAGCACCGGATCAAGCGAGTGCCGGTGGTGCGATCCGATAAAGTGGTCGGCATTGTCAGCCGGGCGAACCTGCTTCATGCGCTGTCGGCGCTTCAGGACAAGGCGCTGCCTGAGCCGTCGGACGACGACCGCGTGCTGCGTGCGAAGATTGACGAGGCTCTGAAAGAAGTGCCCGGTGCAGCGGTCAACCTGATCAACTACACGGTGGAAAACGGGAATGTCGCCGTCTGGGGTGTCGCCGACAGCGATTTCGAGGAGAATGCAATTCGCGTCGCCGTCGAAAACGTGCCCGGTGTCGGGATGGTGGATGTCAACATGGGCCGACTGCCGGCCTGGGCCTACGGGATCTGACCACCGTCGCCCGAAGCAAAGCTCCGGGCAAGATGAAGCTCACGTTACTCAGGGCGGCGATTGCTTCGCGAAGGATCATTCAACGACGAAAGTCGATTGAGATACCATAGCACCAGGCTTGGTATGATCAGCCATTGCAGAAACGGTGAAAGACCTGTGCCAAAGAGCGGCAGTCGCGGCATGTCCGGTGCGTAGGTCCAGCGGTCTAGGATTTCGGTGCTAAGAAATTCGAAGCCGATCGTGATGGCAAGCCCGGTTGAGAGATAAACCGCCACCGGAACCACCGCGGGATGCGCCGCCCAATCCCGGCCGCGACCGGCAACAGAGGCGGCCCAAAAGGCCGCAAGTGCAATGCCGAGATCGCCCAAGGTTGCTTTCAGGCAGATAAGGATGCCGGGGATATGGCCTTTGTCGGTTAGGCTCGAAAACAGAGGCGCCTGCAACAGCTCCCATGTGAAATGACCCATGAACGACAGGACGAGCAGATCCAGTTCCGCGGGGATAGGTCGATTTGGTAGTCGTGTCGGCACCGTCTTCTCCCTCGAACTATGTGCTCGCCTGTCTCCGGTCGACATATCCAAAAGCTCCGTCACCAGGACAGCTTGGCGGATTTCCAATTCCTGTAATGCTTTTCGTCCGTGAACGTCTACTGGATGAAGGCAAACAAAAGGAGGCCCAAATGGACACCCATTCAACTTCTCAGACACAAGATACGGTCACGCAGAAACCGACGGGATGTTGCGGTGGCAAGGTCGGCGCGCATCCGCAAGCCAAGGTCGAACCGCGCGTTGCGGAGATCGCCGAAGTCAAACCGGCCAAGTCCGGCTGCTGCTGCGGCCAGAACTGAGGCGATCCCTCGCAGGATGGGCGTCTTGCGCCAGTCGCGACCATCCTGAGCCGGTGCCATCCAGCAGGAGTGTTCGTGCATCCAGTTGATCATCGACAAGAAAGGAGCAAGCCATGATGCCCATCATCTATTTCACCACAGTCGCGGCGATCCTTTTCCTGGCCCTGCGCATGATGTGCGGGGCCTGCGTAATGGGCGGGAATACCGAGACAGGGCGTGCGCATCTGCCCATCATGCCACTGGGTTGGGCGCTGAGCCTGTTTCTGGCGCTGACATACGTGGTTTGCGTCGTGTTCGATCTGATCTTCCCCGGCTACGCGATGTACGAGGTCTGGTCCGGACTGCTACCGGGCTTCATCTGGCTGACCCCGGTGGGCTTCATCATCGGCCTGGTCGAAAGCTTTCTGTATGGCTGGTACGCCGCGCTGATCTTTGGCGGCCTGTTCAACGCCATCTCGGGCAGGGGAGCAGAGGCATGATCGTGACCGCACGCCCGAAACTGCGCTTCCTTGGTGCCGCCGGAACGGTGACAGGATCGCGCTATCTGATCGAAGGCATGGGACGGCGCATCTTGGTCGATTGCGGCCTGTTCCAAGGCTTCAAACAACTACGCGCACGCAATCGCAAACCGTTCCCTGTGCGCGTCAATACCATCGATACCGTGTTGTTGACGCATGCCCATCTGGACCATTCAGGATATCTGCCCGCGCTGATCCGGGCGGGGTTTCGCGGGCGGATAATTTGCACCGAGGCAACGGCGGAACTGTGCGGGCTAATTCTGCCCGACAGCGGGCATATCCAGGAAGAAGAGGCGCGCTATGCCGCCAGAAAGGGATATTCCAAACATAAGAACCCAAAGCCTCTTTACACGCTCAAGGATGCAAAGGCCGCGCTGGATCGCTTTGATCTTCACCCCTTCGATCAGAGGGTCGAGCTGGGTGACGGCATCGCGGCGAGTTTCATTCCGGCGGGGCATCTTCTTGGGGCGGCCCAGATCCAGCTTGAAGTTGGCGGCAAGATTGTCCATTTCAGCGGCGATCTGGGCCATGATCCCGATCCGCTGATGCGACCGCCGAACCCATTCGGCGGGGCCGACGTGCTGGTCTGCGAATCCACCTACGGCAACCGGTCCCATCCCGACATCGACCCCGAGGCCGAACTGGCCCCGGTCCTGATACGCACGTTTGCCCGCGGTGGCACGGTACTGATCCCGTCCTTCGCCGTCGGACGGGCGCAAGGCCTGATGCTGCATATCGCGCGTTTGATGGGGCGGGGCGACATTCCCTATGTCCCGGTGTTTCTCAACAGTCCGATGGCGGTGGACGCGACGGAAATCTATCACGCGCACCACGACGAACATCACGTCAGCCGCGAAGACTGCATCGCGATGTTCGAGATCGCCAAGCGGGTGAACACGGTCGAACAATCGAAGGAACTGAATGCTCGCCAGGGTCCGATGATCATCGTCTCCGCCAGCGGAATGTTGACCGGCGGGCGTATTCTGCACCATCTGGCCAGCTTCGGCGGGGATCGGCGGAACGCAATCCTGCTGTCCGGTTTTCAGGCCGGTGGCACGCGTGGCGCAACACTGGCCGGGGGCGCCCGGAGTTTGCGCATCTTCGGACGAGAGTTTCCCATCGAGGCCGAGGTGGTTCAGCTCCAGTCCTTTTCCGGGCACGCCGATGCCGACGAAATCCTGCGCTGGATGTCCGCCGGTCCCGCCCCGACGATGACCTATCTGACCCATGGAGAGCCTCTGGCAGCGGACACCCTGCGATTTCGCGTCGAACATGAGCTTGGGCGACCCGTGCGTGTCCCGGAACACCTCGAGTCCGTCTATCTGGACCGGCCGCGATGACCGATACGCTTGCCCTTGTCCCCTCCGGCATCGACACCTACCGGCAGCCGGTCGTCTACATGCACGAAGACTGCCATGTCTGCCGCTCCGAGGGGTTTGCGGCCCAGACTCGAATACGGATCGACCTGAAGGACCGGTGGATCATCGCAACCTTGAATGTCGTCGGCCGCGGGGCATGGCTTGCCGTGGACCAGGCAGCATTGTCCTTTTCCGCCTGGGCGGCCCTTGAAGCGCAGGCGGGGGACAGGGCCGCGTTCTCGCACCCTGAACCGCCCGCTTCCGCGTCGATGATCCGGGCGAAAGCCTATGGCGAAAGACTGGATCAGGCCGGATTCGCAGGAATCGTCAGCGACACTCTCGACAATCGGCTTTCGGATCTCGAGCTTGCCGCATTCGTCACCGCCTGTGCGGGCGACAGGCTGGACGAGGCCGAGACCGTGGCGCTGACCCGCGCCATGAAGGATGCCGGGCAGACGCTCGACTGGGGGGACCGGGCCGTTCTCGACAAACACTGCGTCGGCGGATTGCCGGGCAATCGGACGACGCCGATCGTCGTCGCCATCGTCGCGGCGGCGGGGTATCTGATCCCCAAGACGTCGAGCCGTGCGATCACCTCGCCGGCGGGGACGGCCGACACAATGGAGACCATGGCACCGGTCGCTCTCGATGCCGCCGCGCTGCGCCGGGTGGTCGAAGCCGAGGGCGGCTGCATCGTCTGGGGTGGCGGGCTCGCCCTCAGCCCAGCCGACGATCATTTCATCCGTGTCGAACGCCCTCTTGATTTCGACTCCACTGGCCAGCTCGTGGCGAGTGTGCTGTCGAAAAAGGCGGCGGCCGGTGCCACGCATGTCCTGATCGACATCCCGGTCGGACCCACCGCCAAGGTGCGGTCGGCCGGAGCGGCGGAAGCTCTCGGGACCCGGCTGTCTTCAGTGGGCAAGGCGCTGGGTCTGAACCTGGCGCTGCATGTCAGTGACGGCGTGGCCCCTGTTGGGCGCGGCATCGGACCGGCGCTGGAAGCCCTGGACGTGCTGGCGGTTCTGCGGCGCGCGCCGGACGCGCCCGGTGACCTGCGCATGCGGGCGCTTGACCTAGCCGGGCATCTTCTGGACCTTGCGCAGGAGGCGGGGCAGGGGCGGGGCCGCGCAGAGCAACTTCTGGACAGTGGCGCGGCGGAAGCAAAGTTCATGGCAATCTGCGCCGCACAGGGCGGTTTCCGGGAACCCGGAACCGCCGAGCAGCGCATCGACATATGCGCGCCGCACGCGGGCCAGTTGACTGCCGTGGACAGCCGCCGGATCGCGCGCATCGCCAAGCTGGCCGGTGCCCCGCGTCAGAAGAGCGCTGGCATTCGGTTGCTGGTGCGGATTGGGGACCGGGTGGACAGCGGCCAGCCGCTTTATGAACTTCATGCCGAAACACCCGGGGAGCTGGCCTATGCCCTGGCCTATGCCGAGTCCCAATCGGGCGTGCTCACGCTGTCCGGGGAGATGTCATGATCCTTGTTCCGTTTCCCGAGATGAGGCCGCTGGCCGAAGATCTGGCACCCGCGCTGGGGGCGGAATTGAGCGAACTCGACTGGCACCGCTTCCCCGATGGCGAAAGCCTGATCTCGTTGCCCGGCGATCTGGACGGCGCCGATGTGGCGCTGCTGGCGACTTTGCGCGATCCCGACCGCCTTGCCCTGCCATTGCGCTTCGCCGCAGCGACGGCCCGCGAGATGGGCGCGCGCGGCGTCGGATTGATCGCCCCCTATCTCGGCTACATGCGGCAGGACCGCCGTTTCGAAGCCGGGCAGGCGGTCAGCGCGCCGCTGTTCGCGCAATTCCTGGGGGAAAGTTTCGACTGGCTGGTGACCGTCGATCCGCATCTGCACCGCATCCGCCGACTGGAGGATGTCTTCCCGATGCCGGCGATACGCGCCGTCTCCGCCCCGCTGTTGGCAAGCTGGATCGAGACGAACTTGCCAGACGCCGTTCTTCTGGGTCCCGACAGCGAAAGCCAGCAATGGGTGGCCGAGGTGGCCCGGCTGGCCGGACGACCCTATGAGGTCTTGCGCAAGGTGAGGTCCGGCGACCGCAGCGTCGATGTCAGCGTGCCTGAAAGCGTAGCTCTGCGGGAGGGAAAACCGGTGATCCTCGACGACATCGCGTCCTCCGGGAACACGATGGCGCGGGCTGTCGAGCGATTGCTTGCCTCCGGAACCGATGCGCCTGTCTGCCTGGCCATCCACGCGGTCTTTGCGGATGGCGCCCATGACGCCATCCTGTCAGCCGGTGCGGCAAGGGTTATTACCACCGACACCATACCCCATCCATCGAATGCGATTGGAATTTCCAGTGTACTGGCCGAAGCGCTCCGGTCAGTCGCGACAGGCCTTGACCTTCCAGTTGCTGGAACAGTTAGGTTGGATCCGAATCCCGCCGAGAGGACACCCGAATGAACAACCAAGCAAGCCGTGCGACATCCGACACCGAAACCGTCGTGTACGTCTGCCCGATGCATCCAGAGGTGCGGCAGAACGGTCCGGGCGATTGCCCGAAATGCGGTATGCATCTCGTGCCCGAAGAGGAGGTTGCCGCCCATACCGGGCATGATCACGATGCCCACGACCACCACGCAAGCACTGCCCCGGCGGACGGCAGATACGATACCATCCCCGACGGCTATGATGGGGCGGTCTACACCTGTCCGATGCACCCGACCGTGCGCCAGACCGAGCCGGGATCCTGCCCGATCTGCGGCATGGGGCTGGAGCTTGAATCGGCTGCTATCGCGGCGGACGGTCCAAATCCGGAGCTTGTCGACTTTACCCGACGTTTCTGGGTCGGCACGGTCCTGACCATTCCGCTTCTGATCCTCACCATGGGTCCCTATCTCGGCTTTCCGGGAGTGCGCGAGATCTTCGGCGAGCGAGCAACCCTCTGGATCGAGCTGGTTCTCGGAACCCCGGTGGTCCTTTGGTGCGGCTGGCCGTTTCTGGTTCGGGGCTGGAATTCGTTCCGGACAATGAACCTCAACATGTTCTCCCTGATCGGCATGGGCGTGATGGCGGCCTGGCTCTTCAGCGTCGTTGCCGTTCTAGCACCAGGGATATTCCCCGACGGATTTCGAGACGCCGAAGGGCATGTCGGCGTCTACTTCGAGGCGGCAGCGGTGATCGTCACGCTGGTGCTGCTTGGCCAGGTGATGGAATTGCGCGCACGTGAAGGCACCGGCAAGGCGATCCGCGCGCTGCTCGACATGGCGGCCAAGACCGCAAGGGTCATCCGCGACGACGGGTCCGAAGAGGAGATTCCGCTGGAGGATGTACAGGTCGGCGACCGGCTGCGCGTGCGGCCCGGCGACAAGGTGCCGGTAGATGGCGTGGTTCTGGAAGGCCGGTCCTCGGTCGACGAAAGCATGATCTCCGGTGAACCCGTGCCGGTCGAGAAGACGGAGGGCGACCCGCTGACCGGTGCCACGATCAACGGCACCGGCAGCCTGGTGATGGAGGCGACACGGGTCGGGTCCGACACGATGCTGGCGCAGATCGTCGAGATGGTCTCCAACGCGCAACGATCGCGCGCACCGATCCAGAAGTATGCCGACAAGGTGGCGGGATATTTCGTTCCGGCCGTGATCGGTGTTGCAATTCTGTCCTTCATCGCGTGGGGGCTCTGGGGCCCGGCGCCTGCACTGTCCTATGCGCTCGTCTCCGCCGTTGCGGTTCTGATCATCGCCTGTCCCTGTGCCCTTGGGCTTGCAACTCCGATGTCGATCATGACGGCAACGGGGCGGGGGGCCCAGGCCGGGGTGCTTATAAAGAACGCCGAGGCTCTGGAGCGGTTCGAGAAGGTCGATACCCTGATCGTCGACAAGACGGGGACGCTGACGATGGGCAAACCACAGCTTGTCGCCGTCCTGCCCGAGCGCGGTCACGACGAGGCGGAGGTCCTGCGTCTCGCCGCATCGCTCGAGCGCGGATCGGAGCACCCTCTTGCCGAAGCGATCGTCAGGGGTGCCGAGGAGCGAAGTGTGAAGATGGCTAATGCCGACGACTTCGAAGCGGTCACCGGCAAGGGCGTCAAGGGCGTGGTGGACGGCAAGGCGGTCGCACTCGGCAATCTGGCGATGATCCGCGAATTGGGGCTTGAGGCGGGCGACCTGACCGCCAAGGCAAATGCCCGCCGTGACGAGGGCGAGACGGTGATGTTCGTGGTGCTGGATGGCGAGATCGCCGGTCTTGTCGGGGTCGCCGACCCGGTGAAAGAGACCACACCTGCCGCCATCAAGGACCTGCATAAACTGGGGTTCCGCGTCATCATGGCGACCGGCGATAACGAACGCACGGCCAAAGCCATCGGAGCACGTCTTGGCATCGACGAGATCCGGGCCGATGTGCTGCCCGAAGACAAGGCGCGGATCATCAAGGAGCTGCAGAAAGAGGGCCGCAGGGTCGCGATGGCCGGGGATGGTGTCAACGACGCACCGGCCCTAGCACAGGCCGATGTCGGCATCGCCATGGGCACTGGCGCCGATGTGGCCATCGAAAGTGCCGGCATCACTCTGGTCAAGGGCAACCTCGACGGGATCGTGCGCGCGCGGCGGCTTGCCCGGGCCACCATGCGCAACATCCGCCAGAACCTTTTCTTCGCGCTGATCTACAACGCCTCCGGCGTGCCGGTCGCGGCGGGGGTGCTGTTTCCGTTCTTTGGCATCCTCATCAGCCCGATGTTTGCCGCCTTCGCCATGAGCGCCTCATCGATCTCGGTGGTGCTCAATTCGCTGCGGCTGAGAGGTGCAAGAATATGAGATCGGACATCGTTCACGGCGCGCTGGCCGCTCTTGCGCTCACCGTCACGGCGAACATGGCGACGGCGCATGAGTTTACCGCCGGGCTTCTGGTGGCGGGTGAAGAACGTGAGGCGCGTCTCGCCGAGGCGGTCAACGGATTCCTGTTGGCGGCGGATGAGCGGGACGGGCATGCGGACGAAACATCAGACGGCCATCTGGGCGGGGTAGACGTGCAGCTCCTGCCGCTGCCCGCCGAAGCGGCAGGCCAGGTCGCGGGGTTGGTCGGGACGCCTCGGATGCCGCCCGACGTCCTGGTCGTGATCGGACCGGAACCGGAGGGATCCGCCGCCACCGCATCGCTTGCTTTCGCCGGCGTCGTGCTGCGTCCCGGCGCGCTTCCGAACGGCTGGGCGACCGAGGACGACACGGACAACTTTGCCGCGCGCTACCGAAGTGCCTACGGCTCGGCACCGACCGAGGCGGCGGCGCGGGGCTATAACGCCGCCCGGCGGCTGGATGCCGCGATCCGTCCGCTCGACGGGATCTCGCCGCGCGTGGCGCTGGAGACCGCTCTCGCCGATACCGCGAGCGGCATTGACTGGCAGGAGAATACTCGATGAAAGAAGATCCAAGGCTCGTTTCTGACGTTGCCCACGAAGACCCGGAAAAACTGGACGGCTTGGACGGAGACTCCGAGCCGATCGCGCCCCCCTCGTTCTGGCGGTCACGCGCCGGCATCTATCTGATCGTCGCCCTGGCAGTAGGTGGCCTTCTTCTAGGCTACGAGCACCGGGCGCACATCCTGGGCAGCGGATTGCTGATCTGGCTGCCTTTGCTGCTCTGCGTTGGGATGCACTTCTTCATGCACGGCGGTCACGGCGGACATGGCTCCGGGGGTGACAAGACATGACCGAACCCGGAACGGCATATGGCCTTTGGCTGCTGGTGTTCATCAATTCGGCGGTCTTCATCATCTTCGCCTTTAGCTTCTTCAAGCCGCAGACCAAACGCGACTGGCGGAGTTTCGGGGCGTTCAGCGCCTTCGTCGTGGCGCTTTTCACCGAGATGTACGGGTTTCCGTTGACGATCTTCCTCTTGTCCGGCTGGCTGCAATCCACTTGGCCGGATATCGACTGGCTTGCCCACGATAGCGGACATCTGCCCGAAATGATGTTCGGCTGGCAATCAAACCCGCATTTCGGCCCCTTCCATATCCTGAGTTTCGCACTGATCGGAGGCGGCTTCTGGCTGATATCCGTAGCCTGGCACCATCTCTGGTCGGCGCAACGGCAGGGGCGGCTGGCCACGACAGGGCCCTATGCCCGCATTCGCCACCCCCAATACGTGGGATTCGTTCTCATCATCCTGGGCTTTCTAGTGCAGTGGCCAACCATCCTGACGCTCGCGATGTTCCCGGTGCTGGTCTGGATGTACGCCCGCCTTGCGCGTGCCGAAGAAGCCGACAGCCGCGAACGGTTCGGCGAAAGCTGGGACAGATATGCAAGCCGTGTTCCCGCTTTCATCCCCAGCTATCGGACCAAAAGGAGCGACGACCCCCAATACGATTGATGCAAACCCGGGAGGAAAAGATGAAGAGCTAGGTAAATGTACTTGCCGCGATTGTAATGCTTTCGACGGCACCGGCAGCAATCGCCGAGTCACATGGCGAACAGATGAGCATGATAAGTCCCGGGCTCATGATACCGCCGATGGATCCGGCCAAGGGCAAGCTGCTCTTTGCATCCAAGGACTGCGTTGTCTGCCACTCGATCAACGGCGTCTGGCTGCTGGCCGCGCCGTTGGTGTTCTGGACGCCGGATGCGGCCGTCTATGCCAATGACTCGCTTATCGGTGCGCTATTAGTCGCACTGACGATCCTGATTCCCATGATGCCAGGCATGTCACGTGAGGGGATGATGGACGACACCGACATCCCGCCCGGCTGGACCTACTGCCCATCCACCTACGTCCAGCGCCTGCCGATCATCGCGCTCGGTGTCGTAGGCTTCATCCTGTCGCGCATCCTGTCGGCCTATCAGCTCGGCCACATAGACGGTGTTTGGGAGCCGTTCTTTTCTTCGCCGGTCGCGATGAACGGCACCGAATACATCATCACCTCGGATGTCTCCAAGGCCTGGCGCATTGCTGACGGTGGGCTTGGCGCCATGAGCTACATGTTCTAGATCCTTCATGGGCGTCATGGGAAGCCGCCTGCGCTGGCGCACCATGCCCTGGATGGTAGCACTCTTCGGAATTGTGGTGGGGCCCCTCGGCGTTGTCAGTATCTATTTCATCATCATCCAGCCGATCACCATCGGCACCTACTGCACAATCTGCCTGATGGCGGCGCTGGCCATGCTGATCATGATCCCGTTCTCGCTTGATGAGATCGTCGCGATGGTGCAGTTCATGGTCTGGAATACGCGCCGGGGCAGACCGTTCTGGCACGCGTTCTTCAGGGGCGATGCTCTGCCCGGCGGCAAGACGGGGGACGAAATGAGCTTCGACGCGCAACCGATGCAGTTCTTCCGACAAAGCGCACGCGGCGTCACTGTACCATGGACGCTCGGGCTGAGCGCGGCGATTGGTGCCTTCCTAATGTTGTCGCGCGCGATTTTCGGTAACGAAGCAGCAATGGCGAACAGCGATCACCTGCTGGGCGCACTGGTCCTGACCACCGCGGTCATCGCCTGGGCCGAGGTCGCGGGCCCGTTGCGGTTCCTTAACATCCTCTTCGGCCTCTGGCTCATTGTCGCGCCTTGGTTTCTGGGCGGAGGCACGGTGGCAGGCAGCCTTGTCGGTATCCTCGCCGGGATCGCTCTCATCGCGCTCAGCCTGCCGCGTGGGAAGCGCAGCGAGGAACACTATGGGAGTTGGGACAGGTTCATTTTTTGAAGGGGCGTCACAAAAAGATTGCCAAGCGTCCTTGACCTTCCAGTAGGTGGAAGGACTATCTGATGTTTCAAGGAGAGGATTGCCAGCCATGAACATTGGAAATGTTTCGGAACAGAGCGGATTGCCGGCGAAAACGATCCGGTACTACGAGGATATCGGACTCGTGCAACCGTCGCGGCGTGAAAACGGGTACCGCGATTTCGCTGTTCAGGATCTGCACAAGCTGGCGTTTCTCGGCCGGGCGCGGTCGTTGGGTTTCAGCATCGAGGAATGTCGCACGCTGTTATCGCTGTACGAGGACCGCGAGCGGTCCAGCGCCGACGTCAAGGCGATCGCACAAAGCCATCTCGCGCGGGTGGATCGGAAAATCGAGGAGTTGCAGGCGCTGAGCGCGACGCTTCGCGATCTTGTCGTTCGGTGTCATGGCGATAATCGTCCCGACTGCCCGATAATGGATGATCTGACGCGTTCCGACCTCGCGGAGACGCGAAAACATCCCGCTGGAACAACCCTCTGAACACTGGTAAATTAGCCGCATGCACTTTGTCGCCCGCCTCATCATGATAGCCGTCCTTGCCGCCTTCGCGGTAAGCTCGGTTGTGCATGCGGCCGGTTCGGCCAGGATGGCATCTGAAATGATCGCAGCCGGAGCTGAAATGGCAGGTGTCGGCTGCGAGGCATGTGATGACGATACGGCGGGAACCTTGGGCGTCGCATGTGATTTCGTCTGCAACTCAGCGGCCGCCGCCGCCGTCGTGGAAGCGTCGGCGGAACTTGGTCCACTTGCAGTTTCGAGCGCTCATGGACTGCCGATCGCGCGGGATTTTCTCGGTCTGAGCAGTCCGCCTGCCAAACAGCCTCCAAGATTCCTTCTCTGATCTGACACGCGCCGCGATTTCGCGGTCGCAGTGTCATGCCGTGACGCCGGAGCAATGCCGCTCCGCGTTGCGGGTATTTCCAACCGCAGTTGCCGCTTTGGCTCCAGCGGAGGACCGAATTATCAGAGAGCCCCAGTCCGATGTCTTTGAAATACAAACCTACCGTGACGCGCCGCGCCTTTGTCGCTTCGTCGCTCGCGGGTGTCATGTCCACCACTCTGCCTTTTCCGGGGGCGGCGGAAGCCGCCACCCAGAGATTCTCGCTCCGGGCCGCACCGGGAAGGACACGGCTTGTTCCTGAGCCACATCCCGACACCGCGGCCTGGTGCTACAACGGCAACGTTCCGGGCCCCGAGATCCGCATCCGGCAAGGCGAACGCCTGCAGGTCGAGGTTACCAACGACCTTGCAGAGGAAACCACCGTGCATTGGCATGGTATCCGGCTTCCGAACGCAATGGACGGGGTGCCGCACCTTACACAGGTGCCGATCGCCCCGGGCGACAGGTTCGTCTATGAATTCGATGCAGTCGATGCCGGCACCTTCTGGTATCACCCACATCAGCGCAGCTTCGAGCAGGTCGGGCGCGGTCTCTACGGTCCCCTTATTATCGAGGAGGCCAATCCCCCTCGTATCGACCGCGACGTTACCTGGGTGCTGGACGACTGGCGCCTGACCGACGACGCATCGATTTCGGACGATTTCGGCAATGCCCATGACGTGAGTCACGCGGGCCGCCTCGGCAACACCGTGACGATCAACGGTCGTGTGCCGGAGACATTCGCCGTGGCATCAGGGAAGCGGATCCGCCTCCGCCTGATCAACGCCGCGAATGCTCGGATCTTCGCACTCGATTTCGGGGACCATGCACCGCGCATCATCGCGCTGGATGGGCAACCCGTCACGCCGCATGAGCCGCGGGACGGTGTTGTCGTTCTCGGGCCCGCAATGCGCGCCGATGTGATCTTGGATTGTACCGGCAAGCCAGGTACGCGAGGCCAGCTTGTCGACCGTGCCTATCGCGGGAACGATTTCCGTATTCTCGATTTCTCCTACGCCGACGTCGCCCTGCGCGAGGCCACCCCCGACTGGCCGATCGCATTGCCAGCCAATCCCATTGCCGAACCAGACCTGAGTTCTGCGCAGCGTCATGAGGTGACATTCACCGGCGGGATGATGGGAATGATGGTGGAGGGGGAGATGGGCCTGGAGCCGCGTGGAGACATGATGGGCGGCGGGATGATGGGCATGATGCATGACGGGCGCGGCATCTGGTTCGTCAACAGAAAAGCCGCCGAGGGACATGTGCTTGACCCGTTCCTGACGCTGGATCTCGGCGCGAGTCACATCTTGGCAATGACCAACGCGACCGCCTTCGATCACCCGATTCATCTGCACGGCCACTCATTCCGCGTGATCAGCCGAAACGGTGCGCCGACGCCGCATAGGGAATGGCAGGACACGGTGCTGATGGCACCCCGCGAACGGGTCGAAATAGCCTTCGTTGCCGACAATCCCGGCGACTGGATGTTCCACTGCCACATTCTCGAGCACCAGGCTGCGGGAATGATGGGCGTGATCCGTGTCGCATGAGCCCCGGAGGAGGACAAGAGATGACAAACAGAACCCTGAATTTTGAGCCGGGCAGACGCCACTTCCTGGCACTGGGTATGGGTGCAGCCGCAGTGCTCGTGTTGCCCGACGCGGTGCGCGCGGCCGACAGGGCGGCCGATATTCGAACGCTCGCCTTCGATGGCGACACGCTGCTGATCGCAGGCGCAACACTGAGGGCCAGCCTCGATAACGGTCGCAGTTGGCATGAGAGGCCAACACCTTCCCCGGTCGCCTCAATCGCCACGCATCCTGCGCGTCCTGGACGTCTCCTTGCCGGACTGGCGCGGGGAGGGGTGGCCGTGTCCGGCGATGGCGGATCGTCATGGACCACCCGAAGTGACGGGCTTGCCTCCGGCGAAGTCACCGCGCTGGCCGTGGCCGCCGGAAACCCCTACATGATCTATGCCGCGATCCGCGGCGACGGCCTTTGGAAGAGCGAGGATGCAGGCGCAACCTGGGCCCTGGCGATGGACCGACCCTGGCTCGACGCGGCCGAGCGTGACCCGCTGACGCTGGTATCGGTCGATCTCGAAACCGGGATGGGCGGCATCTGGATCTATGCAGGAACTGAGAAAGGCCTGACCCGTGTTCCGGACTGTTTCTGCCGCTGGCAGGAAGTTCAGCCCGGCAATGCGATGGACGCGCTGGTGACGGGCGATGCGCCACCTGCCGAGGCGCCGCTGCCGACGGATGAGCCGGTCCTGTCGCTGGCCAACGCCCTTGCGGCACCGTCTACACTTTACGCGGCACTGCCTTCGGGGGTGTGGGCGTCGCAGGACGGCGGCGTGGTCTGGACGCACAAGGCAAAAGGGCAGGGGAGGACCGTCGCGGTCCACCCAAGGGACAAAAATCACGTGGCCGCCATACTCGACGGCGCTCTGAAACTCAGCCGCGACGGCGGCGCAACCTGGACCGCAATCGCGGTCGCATGATGGAGAACCCCATGAACAGAAGAATTTTCCTGGCTTCGCTTGCTGTACTTGGCGTTGGCGGAACCTTCACTTTCACGACGCTGACTTCAGCACAAAGCACCGAAGACGCGACCGGTCCCGCAAGTACCGACGTGTCAGACGGAACGAAGCAGATCACGATTTGGCGCGATCCGGGCTGCGGTTGCTGCGACACCTACTCCAATTATCTGGAAGAGAACGGCTATCAGGTGACACGCATCGACGATCGGGATTTTGATAAGCGCTCGATCGAAGTCGGCGTTCCCGAGCAGGGACTCGGCTGTCATCTGGCCGAGATCGAAGGCTATTATGTCAGTGGACTGGTGCCCTCGGAGATCCTGGAAAGGCTGGTCACGGAGAAGCCCGACATCACCGGCATTACTTTGCCGGGCATGCCTTCGAACGCGCCAGGCATGGCACGAGTAAAGACCGGTACGCTCAAGACCTATGCGTTCGGCGAGGGCGGGATCACCGTTTACTCCGATGAGTAACTGCATGGACATGATGACCGGCCCGATGATGGGGGTGATGATGTTCGGTGGAGGGCTTTTGCTCCTGCTCGTCGCCGCGGTTCTGGTACTCAGCCTCGTCGCACTCGTGAAATACCTCAGGAGTTCGACATGAGAAGGACCGCAACAATCGGTGCCGCCATCGTCGCACTATCTGCGATCGGCTTTGCTGTCCTCGCGCAGTCCGAAAGTGACGATGATTTGGTGGAAGGGCTTTCCTTCCTCGGCGAGCCCGTGACTGTAGCCGACATCGCAGCAGGCGAGACACTCTATGCCGAGAATTGCGCATCCTGTCACGGTGCCGAACTGGAGGGACAGCCTGATTGGCGGCGACGTCTGGACAATGGGCGCATGCCCGCGCCGCCACATGACGAAACCGGCCATACCTGGCACCATTCGGACCGGAATCTCTTCATCGTGACCAAAGGTGGAGTCGGTGCCGTCGTGCCTGGCTACGAAAGCGATATGCCGGCGTACGAAGGCATCCTGACCGGCGACGAGATTGCCGATGTTCTCTCTTACATCAAGAGCACCTGGCCGGATCGACAGCGCCAATTCCAGGCGGAAGTCTCCGCTAACGACAAGGGTGATTTATGAGCGCGGCCGAGGAACCTCGCCGCCGGAATGGTCGCCTCGTCACCGTGCTGCCAGTTGCGATCTTCGCCCTCATCGGCGCAGGTTTTTATTGGGGCCTGTTCAATGGCAACGACACTCTTCCTTCCCCACTTATTGGCAAGGCGGTGCCTGAATTCGATTTGCCGCCGATAGTGGGACGAACCGACGGTCTGTCGACCGCCGACCTCAAAGGGCCGGTGTCTATCGTGAACGTCTGGGCGTCCTGGTGCGTGCCGTGCCGGGTAGAGATGCCCCTCCTGAACGAGCTGGCTGCCAGAGACGAAGTCGCGATTTTCGGAATCAACTACAAGGACCGCCCCGAGGAAGCCTTGAGCTTTCTTGCCGAGCTTGGTGACCCTTACACCCGCATCGGCGCCGACCGGAACGGGCGCGTGTCCATCGATTGGGGCGTCTACGGCTTGCCGGAAACCTTCGTGATCGATGCCGAAGGCCGGATCGCCTACAAGCATATCGGCCCCTTCAACCGCCGCTCACTGGAGGAAGACATTCTTCCCGTGGCGCGGCGCCTTCAGGAAGGAACCGGATCATGAACCGACGTGAATTGTTGACTGGCATGGCGGCGCTCGGCCTCGCAGGGCCGGTTCAAGCCAGACCATTAATGCCGCTCCACGACAAGCCGCGAGAGATGCTGTCGCCGCCCTTCGTGGACGGGGTGGGGCGCGATCTGACGCTGGAGGATTTTCAAGGCAGGGTGGTCCTGCTGAACATTTGGGCGACCTGGTGCGTTCCCTGCCGCGAAGAGATGCCGACGCTCGACGCCTTGCAGGAAAAGCTGGGCGGTGACGATTTTCATGTCCTGCCACTGTCCATCGACCGCGCGGGAATAAAAGTGGTGCGCCGCTTCTACGAGGAAATCGGTATTCGCCATCTTGGAATGTACCTCGCCGACAGCACACGGGCGATGCTTGCCCTCGGTGCTCTGGGCCTTCCCACCACGATCCTGATCGACCGCAACGGTTTCGAGCGCGGACGACTTGTCGGGCCGGCTGAATGGGACAGTCCCGAAGTCATGGCCCAAATCCAAAATCTCATCAACGAAAGGAGTGATTAACCAATGTCCGAAACATCACCTCACACTGAAACACCGGAGGCCCGCCCGTGGTGGCCGCAATTGGGACAGCGTGGCCTAATTCTTGCGTCAATGGCGATTATCGGTGCCGGGCTTTACCTGAACTGGGGCTGGGTGACGGCCATCGGAGCCGCCCCGCTGATCCTGGCCGTGGCACCCTGCGCCGTGATGTGCGGGCTGGGTGCCTGTGCAATGTGCAAATCGAAATCATGTGACAACAAGAGCGCGGCCGTAGAGCCGGGCCTGCCGAGGGACTGAACCCGAAATTATCAAGAAACCTTCAGGAGAAACTGATGACACTTATCAAGAAACTGAGCATGGCGACCGCCGTAACTACCTTGTTGGCCACCAGCGTGGTTGCCCAGGACAACACCGGTTCGTCCGGCCAGATGATGGACGGTGAGCACGGAATGGACGGCGATATGTCCGGCATGCAGGGCATGACGCCCATGATGAAAATGATGCAGAAAATGGGCCCGATGATGGAGGCCTGCACCGAGATGATGGAGGCCATGAACAACTCCGAGGATGAAACCACCCCTTCGACCGACAAGGGCTGATCAATCATCGCCGGGGGCCAAGGCCCCCGGCGATTTGACAGGGAAAAATAGATGATACTCAAAACTGCCCTTCGCGTGTTTGCGGTCTTCCTCTGGGCGCTGATTTCCACGCCCACGATTTCGTTGGCCCAGCAATCGACGCCGCTCGATCAGGTTGAGCAAGAGGCCATCAAAGCCTTGATCCTGCAAACCATCCGCGAGAACCCCGAAGTTCTGATGGATACGCTCCTGACTTTCCAGGAAGAGGCTCAGGCACAAGCCCAGGCCGAACAACGGGCTGCGCTTCAGCGCGTGGGCGACCTCCTGCGGGCGGACCCGAACACCGGCGTGATGGGCAATCCTGAGGGCGACATCGTGCTTGTCGAATTCTTCGACTACAACTGCCCCTATTGCCGACGCGCGGCCCCGGTCCTTTTCGAATTGATAGAGGAGAACCCGGACTTGCGCATCATCATGCGGGAATGGCCGATTCTCGGGCCAGACTCTGTACTAGCGGCTCGGGCGTCGCTGGCCGCGATAAAACAGAACGGATTCGAGGCCTTCCACGATGCCCTGATGGCGCAGCCGCGCGCCAATGCTGTCTTTATAAGAAGGGCCGCTGAGCAGGCAAGGCTGGACTACGACCAATTGCAGGCAGATATGGACGCGCCTGAAGTCGATGCCCATATCGCAAAGTCTCACGATCTCGCACGGCAGCTTGGAATATCCGGCACGCCGACGTTTCTGATCGGGGAAACACTTGTTCCTGGATTGTTGGAAAAGGCCGATCTTCAGGCGCTGATTTCGGAGGCCGAAGATGTCGATTGAACCCGGTGAAACCCCTCCGAAATCGCGGCTCCTGAGATCCATATTGTGGAGCACGATAGCTGTTGCGCTCGCTGGGCTAGCGATCTTTTGGGCTTTGGATAACTATCTCGGCAACGGATCGAAGACCGTCCGCTATTCGGGTGAGGCGGATATTCGTTCCGAATTTTCACTGACAGATCACACCGGACAAGAGGTGACACAGGCTGACTACGCCGACCGCTGGCAGCTTGTTTTCTTCGGTTTCACCAACTGCCCCGATGTTTGCCCGACGACACTGGCATATATGGCCAGCGTGCTAGACCTGCTCGGCAAAGATGCGGACCAGGTGGCGCCGATCTTCATCACGGTCGATCCGGAACGCGACACTGTGCCAGTTATGGCTGAATATGTATCAGTCTTTCATCCGAGCCTGATCGGCCTGACCGGAACCGAAGCGCAGGTTGCCGAGGCCACCAGAAATTTCCGCACATGGTACGAGCGGACCGAGGACGACAGCGCGCCGGACGGCTATTTCATGGCGCATGGCGGATACATCTATCTGATGCGTCCCAATGGAAGCTACGAGGATGTGTATCAGGAAGGCCGTCAACTGCCCGAGCTTCTGGCGCAGGATATCCGCGGAAAATTATGAATGATGGAACTTACCAAATGAAGATCACTATACTCGCAACCGGGCTGACACTCTGGCCGTTCTTCGCTTCGGCCGATGTAACGATATCAGACGGTTGGGCGCGCGCGAGCATCCTCGCCTCGCGTCCGGCTGCGGCCTATCTCACGCTCACGAGCAATCAGAGTGATCAGCTGGTTGCGATCACCACGCTCATCGCTGGAAACGTCACCATTCACGCCGTCGAGACCGGCGACGATGGCGTTAGCCGAATGGTCAAGATCGACGCCTTGGATCTGCCCTCCGGAGAACCAGTGACCCTCGCGCCCGGCAGCATGCATCTGATGCTGATGGGTCTGTCGGAAAAACTCGAAGAAGGCACCGATTTGCCGTTGATCCTGACATTCGCATCGGGTGCCCGAATGGAAGTCAGCGTTCCGGTTCTCGGACCGGGCGCAATGGGACCGCAGGAGTAACAGCCATGAAAAACATACTCCTGCTGATAGCCCTCGTCGCGGGCCGCCCGGCCTACGCAGATCATCCTGGCGACCGTCTTGACGAGGTGATGGCACAGAAAGAACCTGCTTTCACTGCCGTTGACCTCAACGAACTTCCTGCGTTGGATCTTCTCTGCCCTGACGGAGAATCGTTGGACTTGGAAAGCCTCTCCGATCAGGTCGTCGTTCTTAGTTTTGTACCGTCCAACTGCGGGTTGCCTTGTGCTGATCAGCAGGCACTTCTTGAAAAGGTGAGGGGCGGAGTGAATTCATCTCCCATGCTGGACATGGTGACCTTCCTTGTGGTGACCGACGCCAGTGATCCGGTTCCCGGACCGATTGCCGAGAACGTGGTCGTTGCTCGCGCAGAAAAGCCGATGGAGGATCTGGTCGAGCGGTATCGCGCGATTGCACCTGACCATCCCGAGGCTCCGCTTGTGCATGTTATCGCGCGCGGCAACCGCCATGCCGGGATCTTTGCGGGTTCCGCTTTCCGGCACATCAACATGATCCTGTACGTAAACGGCCTGACAAACGCGCATTAATCGAAGAACGGACCCCCAGCATGACAGCAAACACAGAAACCTTTGAGACAAGCGATACCGGATGGCTGTCCGTCATCCGCCGATACATCGTCTATGCCGCTGTCGGGCACCTGATCTGGGAAATGGCACATATCCCGCTCTACACGATCTGGGTCGAAGGCACCTGGGGAGAAATAGCTTTCGCGGTCGTGCATTGCACAGGCGGAGACCTGCTGATCACCATGAGCACGCTCTTGCTCGCCCTGTTTCTCGTCGGAGGGCAAGCGTGGCCGTCGGAGCGCGCAAGGCGCGTCCTGCTTCTGACCGTGGCCCTGGGCGTCTCCTACACGATCTTCAGCGAGTGGCTGAACATCGTGATCCGGGCGGCCTGGGCGTATCGCGATATCATGCCGGTGGTCCCCGTCATCGATGCCGGTCTCACGCCCCTGCTGCAATGGATCATCGTCCCGACCCTGGCATATTGGGCTGCCACAAGAGTGCCCTTGCGCAAGCTATTCAGGGGTAAACGTGGTTCATGGTAGATATCTCGCTTCTCGGCCTCACCGCCGCCCTCTTGGCCGGTACAATATCGTTTCTGTCACCCTGCGTGCTGCCTCTTGTGCCAGGTTATGTCTCCTACGTGGCCGGGCGCACAGCCGCTGAAGGCGGGGCGGCTGCGGCCTCGCCGTCGCGCGCGGTCTGGCTGAGCCTATGTTTTGTCCTCGGCTTCTCCACCATTTTCATGGGGCTTGGCGCATCCGCGACAGCATTGGGTCAGGCCCTTCTTCGGTGGCGGTATGAACTCAACCTCGTTGGGGGCGGCATCATCATTGTCTTCGGGCTTTTCATGATCGGGGCCGCGCGTGTTTCAGTGATGGAACGCGATTTCCGCTTCAATATCAACATTCCCGGCGGCCAACCTGCCGCGTCCTACGTCCTTGGGCTTGCCTTCGGTTTCGGCTGGACGCCTTGCATCGGCCCGATCCTCGGCGCGATACTGACAGCGAGCGCCGCCAGTGCCACGATGGGCGAAGGCGTTATGCTGCTTGCCGTTTATTCCGCAGGCCTCGGTATACCGTTTCTGATCGTTGCCGGATTCACCGATCAGATTGCGGGACGGTTGCGGGCCATCGGCCGGGTTGGCCGCCGCCTCCACCAGATTGCAGGCGTCGTGATGATCCTTATGGGACTGGCGATGATGACAGGACAGCTGAGCGCGCTGTCATACTGGATGCTCGATGCGTTTCCCGTGCTTGGGCGGATCGGATGACGGAAAGTCGGGTGCTCAACTATGGCGGAAAGTAAACCTCCACGCAGCGCTGCCCGGCGTCGCGACTTGCTCGTCTTCGCATCGGTGGGGGTTGCTGCGATCTTGCTCGCACGTGGCGGCTCTTGGGTTCTGGATCGGGCGGGGCGCGATCTCAACTTCATTGAAGTAGACGATCCACCTGGATTTCGTCGCTTGAGCTTGATTGGAACCACGTCTTCCGCATTCGATCCATTCGTCGGCATGGAAACGACCGATGAAAATCCGGTGAACAATCTAACGGTTTCCGATGAAGCTTTTTGCGAGGCTCTCTTCGGCCAAAATAACTTCCAGCCCGGGGTGGTACCCGTCGCGTTCTTCTCTGATTACAACTGTCCCAATTGCGAACTCATCACTGAGGATTTACTCGAGATGGAGGCGGGCGGCCGTCTGCACCTCAGATACCATGAGTGGCCGATCCTCGGTTCTTCATCGGGTGTTTTCGCGCGTGCTGCGATCGCAGCGCGTCGGCAGGGTGCACAGCGCGAATTCAACAGACGGCTGCAACGAACCAGCTTCGCGCCGAGCGATGCATACCTTCGGGGGTTGGCGGAATCTGCGGGCATCGATCCCGAACGATTGCTTGTGGACATGGGAAGCGAAGCGACGACGCAAGAGCTCCGAACGAGTGCTACGCTCGTTCGACGCTTCGCGTTTCCAGGAACGCCGGCTTTGGTCGTGGGCCGCACAATCGTCATTGGCACGATCCGAACGGCCACACTGAAATCCTTGATAGCCGCGGAGCGCATCGAAGGCCCACCTCCTGGATGTTAATCGGCGACGGTTTGGTGAGTTCACGGTTGCAAGGGTTGGCCTTATCTAAGTTGCGAACACACAAGCCCGTGTGGCATCAATATTTCTCTTGAACCTCTAGTAGCTTTAGGAGTTAAGCTGCCGACAAAGAATGGCACCATGGGGTCAGTTCTTCCTTAATTCCGCTACACTTGCTCTGCGGCCCGTCCGAGAGGCTGACCTGCCACTGAACTTTCATCCGTTCGGAACCGGAGCCCTTTGGGTTGTGGTCCGACCCCGAACGTTGGACCGCCCTTGGCGAGAGTTTTCCGGCTTCGATCAGGGTGACAGGCTGGTGATGTCCCCCGATTTCGTTAGCGTGATCGGGGCCTTGTTGCCGATCGCGCCGTGTGGCCGTTCCTCGTTGTAGTATCTACGCCAAGCCTCCAACTTTTCGGCCGCATCTGCAAGCGTCAAGAACCAGTGCGCGTTCAGACATTCCGCCCTGAACCTGCCATTGAACGCTTCGATGAACGCATTGTCCGTCGGGTTGCCAGGCCGTGAGAAGTCGAGCGTGACGCCGCGCTGATAAGCCCAGAGGTCCATGTCGCGGGAGATGAACTCGCTGCCTTGATCGACCCGGATCGTCTTTGGATAGCCCGATCTTCGGCATACCCGGTCCAGAGTGGCGACAACATCTTCACCCCGATAGCTGAACCGCGCGTCGAGTACCGGCACGTATCGCGAGAACGTGTCCACGACCGTCAGCACCCGAAGCTTCTTGCCCGTCGCCAGCTGGTCATGGACAAAATCCATCGCCCAGACATCGTTCGGCCCGACGGCTTCGGCACGGTCATCGCGCAGCTTGGCCTTCACCCGCCGTTTCGGGGTCTTGTTCCTCAGCTGCATGCCCAACTCCCTGTAAATGCGATAGACTTTCTTGATGTTGATGCCCCAGCCCTCACGGTCCAGGAGCACATGAACCCGGCGATAGCCGTAGCGCACCCGGGTCTCGCAGATCTCCTTGATCCGCCTCTCGACGGCAGCCTGATCAGCGCGGCGGGACTTGTAGTGGAACGTCGAACGATCAAATCCGATGGCCCCACACGCCGTTCGGATCGAGACCGCCCAATCGCTGCACATCCCGCGAACCAGCTCGCGCAGCCGACCAGGCTTCAGATCTTTCGCCGGATAACGTCCTGCAACATCTCGCGGTCCAAGGTCAGATCGGCGACGATCTTCTTCAGCCGCCCGTTCTCGTCCTCGAGTTGCTTCAGCCGCTTCATTTCGGTCGGCAGCAACCCGGCATACTTCTTCTTCCAGTTGAAGTAGGTCGCCTGGCTGATCCCCGCCTTGCGGCAGATCTCCGCGACCGGCGTGCCTTCTTCGCCCTGCCTGATGATGAACGCCTTCTGCGCGTCCGAAAACTTCGATGCCTTCATGTGATTCCGCTCCTCTCCCAGCCGGGAAATCGTAGCGGAAAACTCCAACCTCAAACGGTCTAGTTTGCGGGGATCAGATCAGTTGATACGCCGCTTGGCGCAGGTGGAGCAAGCGACATCCGCGCGGAGCTTTCAGATGGCGCAGCGCGGGTGTCGGTTGCGGTGGTGAGGTGTTCGGCGAATGCCTTGGGCGTCTGGTAGCCAAGTGCCGAATGTGGGCGTGTTTCGTTGAAGTCAGCGACCCAGGCCCGGATCACGGCGCGGGCATGGGCCATGTTCCGGAACATGGTCTCGTTCAAAAGCTCATCGCGCATGCGCCCGTTAAAACTTTCGACGAAGCCGTTCTGCATGGGCTTGCCCGGCGCGATGTAATGCCATTCAAGCTTGCGCTCCGTGGCAAAGGTTAAGATGTAAACATCCGCCGAGGGCCGCGGTCAGGCTGCCTTGACCTGGGGCGTTTCGGGGTTCCATTCCCACGGCAGCAGTTCGTGCAGGCGTGAGATCGACATGTCGGAGATGCGGGCGATGACGTCGGCGAGCCAGGCCTGCGGATCGATGTCGTTCAATTTTGCCGTGCCGATCAGGGAATACATGGCGGC
>NZ_FOAG01000013.1 GCF_900109455.1 Roseovarius azorensis
CCCACCCCATCGTGCCATAAAATCTTGACCAGATCGCCGCGACGGCCACGGAAGCAGAATATCTCGCCCGCATGCGGATCGCGTCCAAGCCCCTCCTGGACCTGCAGCGCCAGTGTGTTCATGCCGCGACGCATGTCGGTGACGCCACCCGCGATCCAGACCTTCACGCCCGTTGGAAACGCGATCATTGCCCGTCCACCACTGACAGAATCCGCGCAAGCGCTTCAGGCTCGACCCCGGTGGGCACGATAAGTCGACGGCCATTCGGCAGGGCAATCTCCACCTGAGAGTTCCGTGGGGGATCAGGGGGCTCAACCGGCCCGGGCTGAGAGGCCGAGACATCCGTCGTCACGGTCACCGGGGCGAAAGACACCGGGCGGGAAGCACCAAGCTCACCGTTTCGATACTGCCGACGCCAGATCGTCAACAGCGATCGACAAACTCCATGCCGCCGCGCCGTCGCCGTCACTTGCCCGTGGCCGACAAAACTCTCCTCGACAATGCGCAGCTTGTCCTCAACCGGCCAATGCCGACGGCGAACGCCATCGGCGGCAGACAAAACTTCGATTTGAGGGCGGTTGATAAAGTCGGACATAACGTCGGACTTACTATCGGATCGTAGCCGAAGTCAGACGGCCCCCGCCGGAGCGTTACGCTGCAACTCACCAGACAGGCCAATCAAGCCGCTGTCCGCTCCGTCGAAATTACGGAGAAAATGGGCCGATTGCAGACGCAAGCATACATCGCTTTCAGCGGCACAACCCTTCACTATGGTATCGGGACGGACGGCAACCCCATTAATCTCGTAGTTCGCCCGCAGTTTCAAAACACTGGGAATAGTCCCGGACGAATCGTGTTCGGTTGCTGCCAAGTTAAGTTTCTGGCAGACTTCAGCACTCCGGTAGAATTCAAGGTGGATCGTGGATCGTGGAACACTATCAATCTCGTGGTGGGGCCTGGAGAAACCAGACGGATTGATAGCCCAGTCATCCCAATGGAAGTGATTTCTGAGGCGATTGAGAGCCAGACGCTGCTTGCGGTTTTCGGCAGGGTTGAGTTCACCGATGTTTTTGATGACGTCAGGCGATGCGATGATTTCTGCGTGGCAATAATTTTTCACACTGACCCGACTATCCGAAACAATGGCGGCTTCGCCTCCCATGACTGGAACGCCCATCCCGACTATAAGATAACAATAACTTAGCCACATTCTTGTGGCCTTGGTGCGTTTGATACATAAGACCGAAAATACCTCGGGGGAGTCGCCGCGCAGCGCGCGACGGGGGCAGCGCCCCCGCCCTACGCCGCCTCATGCAGCAGGATCGCCGCCTCGGACCCGTTCAGACAGCGCCGCGCATAGCCGCCATAGTGATGCGGTTCGGCCTCCAGCACCGGATCGAACGCCATGAGCCGCGCGCGGTCCGCCGCATCCAGCGTCGAGAGCGCCGCACTTGCCGGGTGAAAACTCTCGGTCTCCAGCCCGTTGGCCCGCAGAATCTGATGGCTTGGCAACAGCAGGTGAATATAGGTCACCTCGCGCGCCGCCAGATCGACCGTGACCGTCCTGTCATTGACCAGATCACGCGCCATCACCAGCACCTCGGGCGTGTTGAACAGCGCCTGCGCCACGCGGCCCCTGACCAGCATCCGGTGCTCGGGACTGACCAGCAGATCCGCATCGGGCCGCTCGATGCCCAGCGCACCGGCGCGCAGCCGCACGGGTCTCAGCCCTGGCATCGCAAAGAGCCGCGCGCCGCTCATCCGGCGGCTGCCGATCCACCGGATTTCCTGCGCGCCGTTGTCGCGGGTCAGCACCCGGTCGCCCTCGCGCAGATCCTCCACCCGTCGCGGCCCCTCGGGTGTGTCGATCCGCGTGCCTTGCGTGAAACAGATCACCCCGCCCTCCGGCGTTCCGCGCTTGGCCCAGCACAGCCCGTCGAGCGCGTGATGCACCACCCACATCTCGCGGCCTTTCGGCGGAATGTCATCGTGAAACATCAAAAGCGGCGGTGCCCCGCGTCCGGGTTCGATCACCGTGACCGTATAGCTGCGCAGACCGTCGGTCACGACAAAGCCCGGATCGGTCAGCGGTTCAGCCACCTCCGGCGGCTCGCAATCATGCATGTCACCCATCGCCGCGCCCACCAGACGCCGCACCATGCGTGCCGCGCGCCTGCGGTTCGCAGCCTCGCCTTCCGCCATGTCCAGCCGCAACAGATCGTTCGGCCCGTCCACCCGCACGGGTTCACCCCGCCAGGACCAGGTATTGCCAACCGCCAGCGCCTGTAGCGGCGCATCGGCCAGCCCCTCCAGTTCCGTTTGCGACCAGGAGATGACGAACGTGCCCCGATAGCCCGTTCCCATTGCCTGCTTGCCTCTTAATTCTTTTTATTGACCAGAGTTTAGCAAAACCGAATCAACCTGGGAACCCCCGGATTCGCTTTTGTCAGAACCGCAGCCGCAGGCGCAGGGATCCGACGAACTGCCCCTCGCGCTGCGCATCGAATTCCTCGCTCAGCCAGGTGACGCCGTAATAGATCGCGGTCCCGTTCCGCCCTTCCCAGTGCAGCCCGGCGCGCAGCCGCGTGCGGTCCTCGGTCACGTTCACACCGCTGCGGGACGGCAGATAGTCACTGTCCCCGACATAGGCGACATCGCCACCGATCACAAAGGAATAGCCCGCATGCGGCTCATAGATGGTGCGATAGCGCTGTCCGGTCACCGGATCGCGCACCAGCAACTCGCCCTCGCCCACCCCGCCAAAGGTGATGTCCGCACCCACCCGGATCAGATCCTCGACCCCCAGCCGCGCCTCGGCAAAGGGGCGCAGGCGCACGGCACCCAGATCATAGTCGCGCCCCGCCTCGATCACCGCCGAGGGGCGAATGGCGTTGCTCAGCTGCGTGTCGCGCACCTGCGGGACGAAATCGCGCCCGCCCAGCACGTCATGCAGGAAATCGTGAAAATCATCCAGCCCGGTCTGCGATCCGGTCACAACCAGGTCGGCGCCCATCGCATAGTCGATCCCGCCCCGCTCGAAATGCGTGTGCAGGCCAAAGCTGAGCGCGCCCACATAGGGCCGGTCGCCCGGTGCCGGATTGGACAGGTTCTCGGGCGCGATGATCTCGCCGTTGAAGCGGAATTCCAGCATCTGCCCGAAACCCTGCGGCAGCCGCCCCTGCCATGACGGTCCCCACACCCGGCTCGACGCGATGTTTCCGGTGCGCCAGCGGTCATGCCCGTCGCCCAGAAGATCGTTGTTGAAAATGCGCCCATAGCCCAGGCGCTGCCGCTCTCCGGCCTCGGCCATGGTGCTGGAAAGCATTGCAGACAGGGCGAGACCGGCCCAAAAAGCGATAAAGAAAGGGCGTTTCATATCTGGCGCTCCAATCACTCGCCCCCCAACTGACCCTCGATAACAGAAAGTTGATTACGCCTGCCAGTTAAACCTGAAGAAAAGTGGAATTTTCCGATGCAACCGTGGCTTTTTCCGCCGCGACGGTGATCACAGCGCGCGCATCCAGAATTGCAGATCATGCGCGCACTCATCCACCGCACCGATCTCCCTCCACCGGAACTGCGCCACAGCCCCCTCGACCGGCGCATAACCGCGCTTGCGCCAGAACGCATCGAGCGGCTCATACCCTTCCGGTCGCGCCGGGTGGTCCCCGGCCCGGATCACCGAACAGAAGGCGGCAAAATCCCGCCCCAGCGCCCGCGCCTGCGCCTCGCGCAGATCGAAGAACCTGTGCCCAACCCCCTGCCCGCGATACTCGGGCAAAAGCACGCTCTCGGCGCAATAGAAGATCCGCTCCAGCGCAATGCCTGTGCCCGCGAAGGCCGCGCCGAAATCGCCCGCGTGATCCTCCATCGGGGTGCCCGTGGCCGCGCCCACCAGACGCGCGCCGTCATAGGCCCCGACCAGAATCGCATCGGCGCTCTCGCGATAGACCTGCAGATACCGCTCCTCATATGCGGCATCGCCCTCGTAGAGATAGGGAAAGGCGCGAAACACCGCGATCCGCAGCCGCGCCACCTCTGGCAGCGCGCGCACCAGCGCATCACCCGTCAGTCGCCCGACCCGGATCATGCCGAGACCTGTTTCACCCAGTCCGCAAGGTTGTAATAGGTCACGACGCGCGTGATCAGCCCGTTTTCCAGCGTGAAAAACGACCCCGCAGGCAGGCGATAGCTCTGCCCCCTGGCCTCGGGCAGGCCCTCGTCGGTCGCCAGATAGGTGCCGTTCACCACATATTCCGCCGCCGCGCGGCGGCCACCCTCGACCTCGAAGATCACCATGTCGGTCAGTTCCTCACGATAGCACCGGCTCATGTGTTCGCAGAACGCGCGAAACAGATCCTTGCCCTCGCGGACCTGCCCCTCGTTCACATGATGACGCACATCCTCGCTCAGACAGGCCAGCATGCCGGGCACATCGCCCCGGTTGAAGGCATCGAAATAGGCTTTGACGGTCTCGTTCATAAATCCTCCCGGGGTGGCCCCCAACGGTCCTGCAAATGCCCGATGATCTGGTCGCGGGTCTTGCGATAGGCATCCAGCCGCGCCTCGCGCGTCTGCGCAAGGCCGGTAGGATCCATGATCGGCCAGTAAACGACATCCAGATGAAAGAACCGCGTCAGTTCCAGCGCCCGCCGCTGGCTCGCGGGGCTGAGCGCCACGATCAGATCAAACGACGACAGATCGTCGCCCCATTGCTCCATCTCGTCGAAACTGCGGGTCCGGTGACGATCCAGTTCCACCCCGATCTCGCGGCAGACCGCGATGCTGAATCCGTCGATCTCCATGTCGCTCTTGACGCCCGCCGACTGCACATAGGTGCCGGTGCCGTAAAACTTCTTCATGATCCCCTCGGCCATCGGCGAACGGACGGCGTTGTGGTCGCAGCAGAACAGCACCGACTGCGGCAGCGGCTCGGGCATCCCTCAGCCCCCGAAATGCAGCACGCAAATTAGCGTAAACAGACGCCGCGCGGTGTCATTGTCGATCTCGGCCTTGCCCTCCAGACGCTCGGCCAGAACCCGCGCCCCCTCGTTGTGAATGCCGCGCCGCGCCATGTCGATCGTCTCGATCTGGCTCGGCGGCATGTTCCTGACCGCGTCGAAATAGCTCTCGCAGATCGACCAGTAATCCTTGACCACCTGCCGGAACGGGCTCAGCGACAGATGAAACTCGGCCGCCGGCGCGTTCTCTTCGGTGCGGATGTCAAACACCAGCCGCTTCTCACGGATCGCCAGCCCGACACGATAGGGCCCCTCCGGCACCACCCGGTCGTCGCGCAGCGGCAGGGCAAAGCTGTTCTGCTCGATCAGGTCATACATCGCCACCTTGCGCTCCTGCTCGATCTCGGGCGTGGGCGGCGGCAGGTTGGCGTCATCCAGTTCGATATGGCAAATCCGGCTCATGGCACTTCTCTGGCAGACTGTTGCGCCCCGTCCCTAGCGCAGGCCGGGGACATGGGCAATCGCCGCCGCGGAACCGGGCGAAACACCCGCCCCGCCCGTGCCCCATTCGCCACGCCCCGCGCCAAACTCGACCCGAAACGCCGCCGTCTTGCATCCCGCCAACCCGCTACAGAACAGACGGATTTCTCTGAATTGTTCTACAATGGGCACATTGTTGACCAGATTGTTTGTAATGGTGCTGCCAGAGCGGACATAATACAGTAATGAAAAACCAAATCAGGCTCACGAGACGTTAAGATCTCCGCGCTACCGCGAATGAGCAGGGACAACCGGGACGACCAGATGCTCGAATTCGAGAATGTCAGCAAGTCCTTCTGGACGGGCACGCAACGCAAGGTGATCCTAGACCGGGTATCCTTTCGCGTCGAACTTGGCCGCAGCCTCGGCATCCTCGCCCCCAACGGCACCGGCAAGACCACGCTGATCAACATGATGGCCGGCCTTGAGAAACCCGACGAGGGCGAGATCAGGCGCGGCTGCCGCATCTCCTTCCCCCTTGGCTTCATGGGCGGCGTGATCAGCCGCCTCTCGGCGCAGGAAAACGCGCGCTACATCGCCCGGCTCTACGGGCTCGATCCCGACTACATCGAGGCTTACTGCCGCTGGCTGTGCAACCTCGGCGAATATTTCGACCAGCCGCTCGGCACCTATTCCTCGGGCATGAAGGCGCGTTTCACCTTCGCGCTGATGCTGGCGCTCGATTTCGACATGTATCTCATCGACGAGGGGATGCCCGGCTCGACCGATGTGGAATTCAACCGCAAGGCCGGGGAAATCCTGCGCGAACGGCTGCGCACCACCACCGTCATCATCGTCTCACACGATCCCAGAACACTCGAGAAATTCGCCCGTTCGGCAGCCGTGCTGATGGGCGGCAAACTCCATATGTTCGACACCTTGGAAGAGGCAAAAGAGCTCTATGACTATGAAACCCAAGGCTAGAAAATTCCGCATCCGGCGCTCCGAGGCCCCGCAGATGGCCGTCGCCGCTCAGGTTGCGGCCCCCGACATGGCGCAGGCCGCCAACGGCAGCGACGCCTTTGACGCCGGTCAGACCGCCCCGGCGGGCGAGACCCCGATCGGGCAGAGCATCGACGACATCCGCCGCGAGGGCCTCACCGGGCGCGAATTGCGCATGGCCCGGCGTCTGGCGCAGAAACACGGGCTCGCCCCCACCTCGGATTTCGACGCCGTGCGGCTGTTGCGGGCGCGCGGCATCGACCCGTTCGAACGCAGCAACCTTCTGGAAATCGTCACCCGCGACGGCGAGGCCGCCACAACACCCGAACCGCGCGTGCAACTGCCCCAGACCGTCCCCGCGAACCGCCCGCAACTGCCCTCGACGACGCTCAGCCCCGCCGAACGCCGCGCCGAGGAAATCATGGGGATCCAGCGCGACATCGCCCGCCGCCGCCGCCGCAAGCTGGCGCTCCTCTTCTCGCGGCTCGCGGCCTTCGTGATGCTGCCGACGCTGGTGGTGGGCTATTACTTTTACGCCATCGCCACGCCGATGTATGCGACCAAATCCGCCTTCCTCATCCTGTCCGCGGATGGCGGCGGCGGGGGCGGCAGCGGTCTGGGCAGTCTCCTGCCCAGCCAGTTCGCCACTGGCCAGGATGCCATCGCCACCCAGGAATATCTCGAATCCAAGGACGCCATGCTGCGCCTCGACGCCGAGCTTGGCTTTCACGCCCATTTCAGCCAGCCCTGGATCGACCCGCTGCAACGCCTCGACCCCGACGCCAGCAACGAAGCCATCTACAAGCTCTACCGCAAATACGTGAAACTCGGCTACGACCCCACAGAGGGCGTGATCCGGATGGAGGTCTCGACCGCCGACCCGGCCGTCAGCACCGAATTCTCGCAGCGCCTGATCGAATATGCCGAGGAACGCGTTGACGAACTCAGCCAGGACAAGCGGCAGGACGCCGTGCGCACCGCCGACCAGAGCCTTGAGCGGGCCAAGGCCGAACGCCGCGCCGCCCAGGCGCAGATGGTCGCCCTGCAAGAGGGCAGCATCCTTGATCCCGAAGGCGAGATCGCCAGCATCCGCAGCCTGATCACCACCGTCGAACTGCAACTCCAGGAAAAGGAACTGGCACTCAGCATCCAGCAGAACAACAGCCGCCCCAACGCCGCCCGCGTCGCCGCCCTCCAGAGCGAGATTGCCATACTCAGTGCCGAACTCGACAAGCAGAAAAAACGCCTGACCGACGCCACCGAGGGCGAGGCATCGCTCGCCTCCAAGACCGCCGCGATCCAGATGGCGCAGGCCGATCTCGCCACCGCCGACATGGTGCTGCAATCCGCGCTCGAGGCCAAGCGCCAGGCCGAGATCGAGGCCAACAAGCAGGTCCGCTACCTGACCGTCAGCGTGCGCCCGGTGCCTTCGCAGGATTCCACCTATCCGCGCGCCTTCGAGAACACGATACTGGCTTTCCTGATCTTTTCTGGTATCTACCTGATGATATCGCTCACCGCTTCCATCCTGCGCGAACAGGTGTCCTCCTGACGATGAAACATGTCGATCTGAACGGGTTGTGCCTCGGCAACGACCAGCCGCTCACGCTCATCGCGGGGCCGTGCCAGCTTGAATCCGAGGGTCACGCCCAGACGATCGCGGGCACGCTGGCAGAGGCCTGCCGCGCGTTTGGCGCGGGGCTGATCTTCAAGGGCAGCTTTGACAAGGCCAACCGCACCTCGCTCTCGGGGCGGCGCGGATTGGGTATCGACGAGGGGCTCAAGGTGCTGCAATCGGTCAAGGATGCCATTGGCCTGCCGGTGCTGACCGACATCCACCTGCCCGAACAATGCGCCCCCGTGGCCGAGGTGGCCGATGTCCTGCAAATCCCCGCCTTCCTCTGCCGCCAGACCGACCTGCTGATTGCGGCCGGCGAAACCGGCGCAGCGATCAACGTGAAAAAGGGCCAGTTCCTCGCGCCCTGGGACATGCCCAACGTCATCTCCAAGATCGAATCGACCGGCAACACCCGCATCCTGCTGACCGAACGCGGCACCTCGTTCGGCTACAACACCCTCGTCGCCGACATGCGCGCCCTGCCGCAGATGGCCGCCACCGGCTATCCGGTGGTGATGGACGCCACCCATTCGGTGCAACAGCCGGGCGGACGGGGCGGCTCTTCGGGCGGGCAGCGCGAATTCGCCCCCGTCATGGCCCGCGCCGCCGTATCGCTCGGCATCGCCTCGGTTTTCATCGAAACCCACGAAGACCCGGACAACGCCCCCTCGGACGGGCCCAACATGATCCCGCTGGCGCAGATGCCCGCGCTCATCTCGACGCTGATGCAGTTCGACCGGCTGGCCAAGGCCAACCCGATCACCCTTTGACCAACAAGAGTTTCCCGATGACCCGTCCCCTGCCGACCGTCACCCCCAACACCTGGGAATTCCTCCGCGACCCGATGATCGCACCCACCGGATTCCGCGAATACGACGCACGCTGGAAATACCCCGATCAGATCAACCTGCCCGGCATCACCGCCCTTGGCCTCGGCCTCGGCACGCAAATGCAGGCGCGCGGCATCGCGCCGGTGATCGCCGTCGGCAACGACTACCGCGACTATTCCCTCTCGATCAAGAACGCGCTCATTCTCGGCCTCATGCAGGCCGGCATCCATGTCAGGGACATCGGCCCCGCCCTCTCGCCCATGGCCTATTTCGCGCAGTTCCACCTCGATGCGCCCGCCGTCGCCATGGTCACCGCCTCGCACAACCCCAATGGCTGGACTGGCGTCAAGATGGGGTTCGAGCGTCCGCTGACCCACGGCCCCGACGAGATGGCCGAACTGCGCGACATCGTGCTTGAGGGGCGCGGCCAACCCCGCCCCGGCGGCGCCTACGAATTTGTCGATGGCATGCGCGAGGCCTATCTCGACGACCTCGCGGGCGACTTCCGCATGACCCGCAAACTGCGCGTCGTCTGCGCCACCGGCAACGGCACCGCCTCGGCCTTTGCCCCCGACCTCTTCCAGCGCATCGGGGTCGAGGTGATCCCCTCGCACAACAGGCTCGACTACACTTTCCCGCATTACAACCCCAACCCCGAAGCGATGGAGATGCTGCACGACATGGCCGATACGGTGCGCGCCACGGGCGCGGACTTCGCGCTCGGCTTTGACGGTGACGGCGACCGCTGCGGCGTGGTGGATGACGAGGGCGAGGAGATATTCGCCGACAAGGTCGGCGTCATCATGGCGCGCGACCTCTCGAAACTCTACCCCAACGCCACCTTCGTCGCGGACGTGAAATCCACCGGGCTTTTTGCCTCCGACCCCGAACTCATCAAGAACGGCGTTACCGCCGATTACTGGAAAACCGGCCACAGCCACATGAAACGCCGGGTCAGGGAACTGGGTGCGCTCGCGGGCTTCGAGAAATCCGGGCACTACTTTCTCGCCCATCCCATCGGGCGCGGCTATGACTGCGGCCTGCGCGTCGCGGTAGAACTGTGCAAACTGATGGACCGCAACCCCGACAAATCCATGTCCGACCTGCGCCGCGCGCTGCCCGTGACCTACAGCACCCCCACCATGTCGCCTTTCTGCGCCGACACCGAGAAATACGCCGTGCTCGACCGCATCGTGGCGAAACTCGTCGCACGCCACCGGGCAGGCGAACCGCTCGCCGGACGCGCCATCAAGGAGGTCGTCACCGTCAACGGCGCCCGCGTCATCCTCGACAACGGCTCATGGGGTCTGGTGCGCGCCTCGTCCAACACCCCCAACCTCGTCGTCGTCTGCGAGAGCAGCGACAGCGACGCCGAAATGCGCGCCATCTTCGCCGGTCTCGACGCGGTCATCCGCACGGAACCCTCGGTGGGCGACTACGACCAGACGATCTGAAACCGGGCTTCATCTGGCCCGAAAATACCTCGGGGGAGTCCCGGATGAAATCCGGGACGGGGGCAGCGCCCCCAACCCCTCCGGCCCTGTGTACAAAACCCGCGCACGCGATGCGCGCCTTGTACACGTCACGCCGCCAGCCCGCGCCCCCTGAGCAGCGCCTCAACCCCCGGCATCCGGCCCCGGAACCGCAAATAGAGCGTTTCGGCATCCTCCGACCCGCCCTTTGAAAGAATGTGCGATTCCAAGTCCTTGGCCCGCTCCGGATCAAACGCGCCGCCAGCCTCCTCGAAACTGGCGAATGCGTCCGCATCCATCACCTCGGACCACATATAGCTATAGTAACCACTGGAATACCCATCCCCGGAAAACACATGCGCGAAATGCGGGCTGGCATGGCGCATGGTGATGGCCTTCGGCATGTCAATATTTTCCAATATTTCCAACTGCTTGACCATAACATCCTCAGGCGCGCCCGCCTCGTGAAACGCCAGATCGACCAGCGCCGAGGCGACATATTCCACCGTCTGAAACCCCTGATCGAAATTTGCCGCCTTCAGCAATTTCTCCAGCATTTCCCGTGGCATAGCCTCGCCGGTCTCGACATGGGTGGCATAGCGCTCCAGCACCTCGGGCACTTCAAGCCAATGCTCATAGAGCTGCGAGGGCAGTTCGACAAAGTCCCGCGCTACGGAAGTCCCTGAAATACTTTCATAATTTACGTCCGACAGCATCTGGTGCAGGGCATGGCCAAACTCGTGAAAGAGAGTGCGCGCATCGTCATAGCTCAGCAGCGCCGGATCGCCCTTGGCAAAGTTGCAGACATTGATCACCACCGGCCCCTGCACCCTTGGCCACTTCGCCTGCCCACGCATTGCAGAACACCAGGCACCCGATCTCTTGGAACCGCGCGCGAAGTAATCTCCAATAAAAACAGCGATATGATGACCATTCCGCGTCACCTCCCAAGCCCGGCAATCGGGGTGATAGAGCGCCATATCAAGCGGGCGAAACTCCAGCCCGAACAGCCGATTGGCACAGCCGAATGCGGCTGCGATCATCCCCTCCAGCGACAGATACGGCTTCAGCGCCGCCTCATCCAGATCATGCTCCGCCTGCCGCCGTTTCTCGGCATAGTAGCGCCAATCCCACGGTTCCAATTCTCCATTGATTCCATCGGCTTGCATCATTTCCGTCAGCCCTGCGGCATCCCGTTCCGCCTGCGCGCGGGCCGGTTCCCAGACCGCCATCAAGAGGCCGCGCACGGCTTCAGGTGTCTTGGCCATCTCGGTTTCCAGCTTGTAAGCCGCAAAGCTCTCATACCCCAAAAGCGCCGCCCGCTCCGCCCGCAGCCGCAAAATCTCTGCCGCGACCTCGCGATTGTCGGTCTCGCCACCCATGGCGCCGCGCGAAACCCATGATTCAAATGCTTTTTTTCGCAAATCGCGCCGCGGTGAAAATTGCAGGAACGGCACGATCAGCGACCGCGACAGCGTAATCACCGGCCCCGCCAGCCCCCTCTCGCGCCCCGCCGCGCGGGCGGCATCGACCACAAAATCTGGTAGCCCCTCCAGATCCGCCTCGCCCAGATCCATGTGCCACCCCGCCTCATCCGCCAGCAGGTTCTGCGTGAATGCGGTGCCCAACTCCGCCAGCCGTGACATGATTTCACGCATCCGCGCCTCTTCGGGTCCGGTCAATGCCGCCCCCGCGCGGCGAAACGCCCGATGCGTCAACATCAGAAGCCGCGCCTGTTCCGGTGTCAACCCAAGCGTATCTTTCGCCGCCCACAGGCTTTCAATCCTCCGAAAAAGCGCTTTATTTCCATATACCTCCGAAAAATGCGCCGCAAGTTTCGGACCAAAGTCACGCTGCAATTCCTGCCGCTTGGGATTGCTGTCAGCACCGGCCAATGTGTAGAAAACCGACAGCACCCGGTCCAAACGCTTGCCCGATGCCTCAAGCGCCTCGATCGTATTGGCAAAGCTCGGCGCCTCGGGATTGTCGGCAATCGCTTCGACCTCTGCCCGCGCCTCGGCAAGGGCGATCTTGAACGCAGGCACGAAATCCGCATCGTCAATCGCCTCGAACGGCGCAAGACCGAACGGCGTCTGCCAGTCAGCCAGCAACATGTTGGCCATTACTCTCTCCTTTTCCCCCACATATGGGACAATCCGCGCGGCGGCTCAGCCCGATCCTGCGGCTCTCGCCATATAACGCGTCGTAAATCAGCATCTCACCCCGCAGCACCTGCCCCGCCCCGGTAATCAGCTTGATCGCCTCGACAGCCATCATCGCCCCCACCACACCGGGCAGCGGCCCCAGCACCCCCGCCTCGGCACAGCTTGGCGCCAGCCCCGACGCCGGGGCTTCGGGAAAAATGCACCGGTAACAGGGCGCACCGCGCGCCGGGTCGAACACGCTCAGCTGTCCCTCCCATTGCGACAAAGCACCTGAAATCAACGGCTTGCCCTGCGCAACGGCGGTCGCATTGGCCAGATAGCGGGTCTCGAAATTGTCCGTGCCATCAAGGATCAGATCATACCCGACAAAGAGATCGTCCGCGATCTCGGGCGTCAATCGCCGCTGATAGGGTCGCACCACGACGCCCGGATTCTGCGCCTGCATCGCCTGCATCGCCGATTGCACCTTGGGCAGGCCGATATCGGCGTCACGGTGGATCACCTGCCGTTGCAGATTGGAATTCTCGACCGCGTCATCGTCGATGACGCCAATCGTGCCCACCCCCGCCGCCGCCAGATAAAGCAGCGCCGGAGAACCAAGCCCACCCGCTCCGATGACCAGCACCCGCGCCTGCTTCAGCGCCTTCTGCCCCGGCCCACCGATCTCGCGCAGCACGATATGGCGGGCATAGCGCGACAGTTCCGCCTCCGAAAACAACGGCTTGCGCACCGGCGCCACGGCGTCGCCCCGCCCGGCCCGCGCCCGCAACCGCCGCAGCCCCGCCCGATAGACCAGCACGACCGCCACCGCCCCGCCCAGCAGCAGCCAGAGCGCCGGGCTTTCCCCGGTGGCCACGCGCAGGCCATGTCCCGCGGGCAGCAGCAGATGCGCCAGCACCACCGCCGCCCAAAGCGCCGCGATCATCCCCCAGCGCAGCCGCCGGGGCGTGCCCGACGCCGCGCCGATGCCCCAGAGCGCCGCCGCCATGACCAGCACCAGCAGCATCAGCCAAGCCCCGTGGAACCGAAACCGCCCGCGCCGCGCGCGGTATCGTCCAGCCGCTCGACAAGCTCGAACCGCGCCTGCACCACCGGCGCCACCACCATCTGCGCGATCCGCGCCCCATGCGCGATCTCGAAAGGCCCGCCGCCCGCATTCAGCAGAATCACCCCCAGAGGGCCGCGATAATCGCTGTCGATCGTGCCGGGGCTGTTGGGCAGGGTGATCCCATGCTTCAACGCCAGCCCGGAACGCGGCCGGATCTGCACCTCATAGCCCGCCGGCACCGCCAGCCTCAGCCCCGTGGGCACCAGCGCCCGCGCGCCCGGCTCCAGCATCACCGATCCCCGGTCGGGAAAATTCGCCCGCAGATCGGCCCCCACCGCCCCTGCGGTCTCATAGGCTGGCAGGCCCAGCGCGCGATCCGCCCCTTCCTCCCATCGAAACGCGACAGTCACCATGCGCGGCCTTTCCTCATCCTGCCAGCAATACTCAAATCCTCAGGCCAGCGCCGCGGCGATCCGCCCGGCCAGCTGCCGCGCCACCTGATCCTTGCCCATGCGCGGCCAGGTCTCGACCCCCTCGCCGGTGATCAGCGTCACCGCGTTCTCCGCGCCCCCCATGATCCCGGTCTCATGGCGCACGTCATTGGCCAGGATCCAGTCACAGCCCTTGCGTGCCCGCTTGGCGGTGGCGTTCTCTACAACGTTATCCGTCTCGGCGGCAAAGCCCACAACCAGACGCGGACGGCCCTTTTTCATCCCTGCGACACGCGCCAGAATGTCCGGGTTCTCGGCAAACTCCAGATTGGCCAGCCCGCCCGCGTCTTTCTTCAGCTTGCGAGCGCTCGCCCCCGCCACATGCCAATCGGCGACGGCGGCGGCAAACACCGCCGCCTCCACCGGCAATGCCGCCTCGACCGCCGCCAGCATCTCGCGCGCGGTCTCGACGCACACCACTGCCACCCCTCCGGGCGGCGGCACCGATGCGGGGCCGGTGACAAACACCACCTCGGCCCCAAGCGCCGCCAGCGCCCGCGCGATCGCCGCACCCTGCGCACCGGACGAGCGGTTGGCGATATAGCGCACCGGATCGACAGGCTCATGGGTGGGACCAGAGGTCACCAGCACCCGGCGGCCCTGCAACGGCCCGGCACTCAGCACCGCCTCGATGCCCGCGACGATCTCGGACACCTCGGCCATCCGCCCCGGACCGAATTCGCCACAGGCCATATCTCCCTCGTTCGGGCCGACAAACCCGATCCCGTCGCCCCTGAGCATCGCAATATTGCGCCGTGTCGCGGGATGCTGCCACATCCGCACATTCATCGCGGGCGCGATCAGCACCGGCGTATCGGTCGCCAACAGCAGCGTCGAGGCCAGATCGTCCGCCTGCCCGCCGGCCATCCTCGCCATCAGATCCGCCGTGGCGGGTGCCACCACGATCAGATCGGCGGAACGGCTCAGTTCGATATGCCCCATCTCCGCCTCGTCCGTCAGATCGAAGAGATCGGAGTACACCTTGCGCCCCGCCAGCGCCGAGACCGACAGCGGCGTCACGAACTCTGCCCCCGCACGGGTCAGCACCGGCGTCACCGTCGCCCCGCGCTCACGCAGACGGCGGATCAGATCAAGCACCTTGTAGGCCGCGATCCCGCCGCCGATGATCAGAAGAATGCGTTTCGAGGCAAGCATGTGCGTTCCTTGTCAGGCCGCGCCGACAGTAGGGCGGGCGCGGCGCGCGCGCAAGAGCGCGGCGCGCTACCGAAACGCAGCACAGGGGTCAGGCCGATCCACCGCCGGGGCCGAGACCACCTCGTCGAACCCTCCGTCAAGCGGCCGCCCCTCCTCGGTCTGCCCCAGAACGCGAACTTCCAGATCGGGCGCGACCTGCGCCAGATAGGACGGCACCCCCCAGTCGCGCCGCGCATGGCCGTTGCCGGTGATCACCGCCACCGACCCGCCGGTGGCCTCCACCGCCTGCACCACCGCGCGTGCCAACATCGCATCCCGCAACCGCTGCACCGCCACCATGCCGGGTAGGATATCCTCGGGCAGTGCGTCGCAATGCGCCGCCATTTGCATCGCCTCTCGCGCGGCCTGCTCACTGGCAGATAGAGGTCGGTCCAGCCCATAACGCGCCGCCTCTGCGCCAAAAACCTCTGCCAATCCGCCTTCGAACACCCCCCGCGCCGCCTCGCGGGGCACATGCGCGCCGTAAATCACCGCCTCCGGAGCGGCGGCAAATATCGGATAATACATGGAAAAGGCGGGCCAGCCGCTGTCGTCCCAATCGAGCGCCTCGGCCAATGCCGACGCATCGCCACGCGCCTCGGGGATCACCCGCGTGGCCTGTGCCTCGGTCAGCATCTCGAAAACGATCGCACGGGGTTGCAACGCCGCCACACGTTTTGCCTGCATCGCATGATGCACCGGATTGTCATGCACTTCGCCCAGGATAAGGACATCCTGCGCCACAGCGGCGCCAGCACCACCCAGAACAGCAACGAATGCAAGACATCGCAGGCTCATGCGAGCAGGTTTTGCACCTCTCGACCATGGCGTTCAAGATGCTTGCGCATCTTCTGGAACGCCGCCGCCTCCAGTTGCCGCACCCGCTCCTTGCTCAGGTTCAACTCCTCACCCAGCGACTCCAGCGTGCGCGGCGCGTCGCGTAGCTTGCGCTCGCGCACGATGAACCGCTCGCGTTCGTTGAGCCGCGACATCGCCTCGCCCAGCCATTCGCGCAGCGCGCGCATGTCGTGATCCTTTTCGACCCGTTCATCGCCGCGCGCGCCCTCATCCTCCAGCGTGTCGATCCATTCTCGGCCCTCGTCCTCGGAGGCCTGCGTGGCGTTGAGCGAGAAATCGGAACCCGACAACCGCCCCTCCATCATCTCGACATCGCGCAACGGCACGCCGACCTCATGCGCGATCATCTCGCGTAGCTGATAGCCGTCCAGCCGCTCACCATTGGCCATCGCCTCTCGCTCCAGCCGCGCCTGTACCCGGCGCATGTTGAAAAACAGAGATTTCTGGCTCGATGTGGATCCCGTTCGCACCATCGACCAGTTGCGCATCACGTAATCCTGAATGCTCGCCTTGATCCACCAGACCGCATAGGTCGAAAACCGCACACCCCGGTCCGGGTCGAACTTGTCGGCGGCCTTCATCAGGCCCAGTCCCGCCTCCTGAATGAGATCGTTCATCGGCGCGCCATAGCGCCGGAATTTCGAGGCCATCGAGATCGCCAACCGCATGTAGGCGTTGATCAGCCGGTGCAGCGCCGCCTCGTCCCGATGGTCTCGCCAGGCATAGGCAAGCATAAGTTCGGTTTCAGCGTCCAGCATCTCCGCCTTCATCGCCGTGCGGGACATCGAACTCGTCTGCGGAGCATCAAGTGGCATTGAATTTCCCCCTATCGGCGGCGTTGTCTGTCTGCGCCCTTTTTCCTCATCTCGCAGGGTGCTACGCATCATCCCCATGATCGGATCAAAAATGGAGACGCCCGTGCCCGACCTGCCACATCTGACCCTCATTCTGGGCGGTGCCGCCTCGGGCAAATCCGCCTTTGCCGAAGGTCTGGTCTCAGGGTCCGGGCGCGCACGGGTCTATCTCGCCACCGCCCAGGCCTTCGACGACGAAATGCAGGCCAAACTGACCCTGCACCGCCAGACGCGCGGCCCCGGCTGGCGCACCATCGAGGCCCCGCTTGATCTTGCCCCCGCGCTCGGGCAGGCCAGCGGACAAGAGGCGGTTCTGCTTGATTGTATCACGATGTGGCTCAGCAATCACCTGCTTGCCGATCACGATCCGGACATGGCGCAACAGGCCCTCTTTGCCGCGCTCGACACCTGTGCCGCGCCCGTCGTGATGGTCTCGAACGAGGTGGGCCTGTCAGTCGTGCCCGAAAACGCCCTCGCCCGCCGGTTTCGCGAGGCGCAGGGGCGGATCAATCAGCGGCTCGCAGCGCGCGCCGATCTGGTGGTCAACGTGATCGCTGGCCTGCCTCAGGTGCTCAAGGGGCACCTGCCATGAGTCGCATCTTCTGGGTCCGCCACGCACCGACCCATGCGAAATCCATGGTCGGCTGGTCCGACATCCCCGCCGATCTCGGCGATACCGCCCGCCTTGCCCGCCTGTCCGCGCATCTGCCCGCCGATGCGCCGGTCATCTCCTCCGACCTGATCCGCGCCCGCGCCACCGCCGACGCCATCGCCGGGCACCGCCTTCGCCTGCCCGACGACCCCGACCTGCGCGAGATCCATTTCGGCGCATGGGAATTGCAGGCCTTCGACACGATCCCCGACCAGACCCGCCTGCGCGCCTTCTGGGAACGACCCGGCGACATTCGCCCGCCCAACGGCGAAAGCTGGCACGAGGTCTCGGCCCGCGTCGCCCGCGCCGCCGCCCGCCTGCGCGCCGCCCATCCGCGGCGCGACATCATCGCCGTGGCCCATATGGGCGCGATCCTGACTCAGGTGCAGGCGGCGCTGCGCCTGACAGCATACGAAACCTTCGCCCATCGCATCGACAACCTGTCGGTCACCGAACTGCACTGGACCGGGGAGAACTGGCAGGCCCGCGCGATCAATCACCTTCCGTGATGCACCGCCGCACAAAATCCCGCTAGGCGGGCGCACAGCCGCGCGATACCCTCTCCCCATGACATACGATCTCATCCTGGGCGATTACGCCTATTCCTCATGGTCGCTGCGCGGCTGGCTGCTGCTCGACCGATTCGGCCTGCCCTACCGGACACGCCTGCTCGATTTCAACGCCAGCGCCAGCGTCGGCGAACAACTTGTCGACCTTGTCCTCGCCCCGGCCCGCACTGTGCCCACGCTGGTCACACCCGAGGGGGCGATCGTCTCCGACAGCCTCGCCATCGCCGAGGAACTGGCCAGCCGCCACCCGGATGCGGGCATCTGGCCCGTCGATCCGCGCGCCCGCGCCACCGCCCGCACGCTGGCCGCCGAGATGCACTCGGGCTTTGCCGCCCTGCGCACGGCCTGCCCGATGAACCTGCGCACCGCCTATGCCGGCGCCACCCCGTCCGAGGCCGTGCTGGCCGATCTCGCGCGCATCGAAACCCTCTGGAACCACGCCCGCGCCACCTGCATCCCTTCCGGCCCCTGGCTCTGCGGCGATTACAGCGCGGCGGACGTGTTCTTTGCTCCTGTCGCCGCGCGCATTGCAGGCTATGGCCTGCCTGTGTCTGACGCCGCCCGCGCCTATGTCGCGGCGCATCTCGCCGACCCCGCCTTTCGCCGCTGGCGCGCCATGGGGCTGGTGCGCGGGGCCACGCTCGCGCAATACGCCAGACCCGACGCCACGATCCCCTGGCCCGGCCCCGCCCCGCGCCCGGCACGGCGCATCGATACGGGCACGCCGGAAAACGCCGCCTGCGCCTATTCCGGCCGTCCTGTCACTCATCTGATGCAAAGCGAGGGCCGCGTGTTCGGCTTCTGCAACGCATTCTGCCGGGACAAGACGGCGGCCGACCCCGACGCCTGGCCCGCCTTCACCGCGCTGCGCGACAACGCCTGACGGCTTCACCGGGCCGCAGGCTCAGGCGCGCTGCCAGCGATGCATCACATCGCCGCCCACCGCCCGCGTCTCGACCAGCCGGAACCGGCTCGCCTCGTCCAGCCGTGCCAGCCCCATCGCGCCGATCCCCGGCAGCCCCTCGGCCCCGATCGCCAGCCCGGCGGTAAAGCCGACCAGCTCATCCACCAGCCCTGCCCCAATCAGCGAGGCGGCAAGCGACCCGCCACCCTCGCAAAAAACCCGCGTCAACCCCTGCGCTCCCAACGCCTGCAACACCGATCCCGCCTCGACCTGCCCCGCCACCACATCGCAACACAAGAGCCGCGCGCCGATCCCGCGCCACGCCTCGGCCAGCGCCGCATCCACCTCCGCACCGTGGCACAGCCAGAGCGGCACCGCCCTCGCCGTGCGCGCCAGATTGGACATCAGCGGCAGATCAAGACGGCGCGAAACGACCACCCGCACCGGCTGGTGCGCGACACCCATGTCGCGCACCGTCAGGGTCGGATCATCCGCCCGCGCCGTACCCGCGCCCACCATCACCGCATCGTGGCGCGCGCGCAGCCCATGCACCAACCGGCGCGCCTCTGGCCCGGTGATCCATTTGCTGTGCCCCGTCGCCGTGGCGATCCGTCCGTCAAACGACGTCGCCAGCTTCAGCGTGACCCAGGGCCGCCCCAACTCGTTGCGCATCACGAACCCAGCCAGATCGCGGCCCGCCTCATCTGCCATCACATTCGTGGTGACCTCGATCCCGGCAGCGCGCAGCATCTCGAATCCGCGCCCGGCGACACGGGCGTCGTTGTCTGCGAATGGCGCTACCACTCGCGCCACACCTGCCCTGATCAGCGCCTCGGCGCAGGGCGGGGTCCTGCCATGATGCGAACAAGGTTCCAGACTGACATAGACCGTTGCGCCGTGTGCCGCCGCACCGGCCTGCGCCAGCGCCTGCGTCTCGGCATGCGGGCGCCCCCCCGGCGCGGTCCAGCCCCGCCCGACGATCCGCCCCTGCCGCACGATCACACAGCCGACCGCCGGGTTGGGCGCACATTGGCCCATGCCCCGCCGCCCCAGCGACAGAGCCAGGGCCATGAACCGCCTGTCGGTCCCGCTCACCTGTCCGGTTTGGGATTGGCGGCCGCATCCTCGGGCCGCAACTCACTCACAAAGCGGTCGAAATCGTCCGCCTCCTGAAAATTCTTGTAGACGCTGGCAAAGCGCACATAGGCCACGGTGTCGATCCGCGCGAGGCTCTCCATCACGATCTCGCCCACGGTTTTCGAGGGGATATCGGTCTCGCCCATGCTCTCCAGCCGTCGCACGATTCCGCTGATCATCTGCTCGATGCGCTCAGGGTCGATGGGCCGCTTCTGCAACGCGATCCGGATCGAGCGTTCCAGCTTGTCGCGGTCGAAATCCTCGCGCCGACCGTTCGACTTGATCACCACCAGATCACGCAGCTGCACACGCTCATAGGTTGTGAACCGCCCCCCACAGGCCGGGCAGAACCGCCTGCGCCGGATCGAGACATGATCCTCTGCCGGGCGTGAATCCTTGACCTGTGTATCAATATTTCCGCAAAACGGGCAGCGCATCTGCCGGTCCCCTTTTCTGTCTGCCTATCGGATCATGGGTCTTGCGCCCAGTTATCCACAGCCACTATAGGACAGCCGCAAAGTTTTGGGTAGGGGGGAAATCGCACCGCTAGATAGGCGGCAATGCCGTCGCCCTGAAACGCTGTTCTCCGGCGCAAAGGCCAGCCGGATGCGCCTCAGCCCGGCCCTGTCAGAGCCGCCGTCGCAACCATCGCCCCAGGTAGATCACCGGCCAGCGCAGCACGCTCATCCCCGCCGCCAGCACCATCAGCCCCACCCATGGACCGTTCTGCCAGGTTACATAACCCAGGATCGGCACGCCCACCGCAATCAGAGCATAGGCGCGGCGCCAGTGATTGTCGCGGCTCGGCAACATCGCCAGCAGATTGGCCGCCACCGCCCAGAGACAGGCCAGAACCAGCGAGAGCGTCATGCCGTTTCTCCAGAACCCGCCGCCAATACGGTTCCCGCCATGCCCCCGACGCCACAAGCGGTCAGCAATCCCAGACCGATCCGGCATTTCAGGGTTCCGGCCATCCACGCTATCCCTTCAGACGCCTCGGCAGGGCATTGGCCCATGCGCTGATCGTGCCCGCCCCCAGACAGACGACCATATCGCCGGGGCGCGCCTCGGCGCGCACCAGCCGCTCCAGATCGTCCTCGTCGCCGATCGCCACGGCATGCCTGTGACCGTGACGCTTGAGTCCCGCCACCAGATCGTCCCGGCTCGCACCTGCGATCGGCTCTTCCCCGGCGGCATAAACCTCGGCGATCGCCACCACATCGGCCTCGTTGAAACAGGCGCAAAAGTCGTCGAAGAGCGCGTGCAGCCGCGTATAGCGATGCGGCTGATGCACGGCGATCACCCGGCCCTCGCAGGCTTGCCGCGCGGCGCGCAGCACCGCCGCGATCTCGACCGGATGATGGCCGTAATCGTCGATGACGGTGACGCCGTTCACCTCGCCCACACGGGTAAAGCGACGGTTGACGCCACCGAAACTGGCCAGCGCCTCACGGATCTGATCCGCCTTCAGGCCCAGATGCCGCGCCACCGCCACCGCGCTCAGTGCGTTGCTGACATTGTGATCGCCCGGCATCGGCAGTCTGCACCCCTCAATCAGCCTGCCTTCGGCCTGCAACGCAATGTCGAAATGCGCGACGCCCCGATCATACCGCAGGTTCACGGCCCGCACATCGGCCTGCGTGTTGAATCCGTAGGTCAGCACGCGGCGGTCGGTGATCCGCCCGACCAGCGCCTGTACCTCGGGATGATCGGTGCAACAGACCGCCAGACCGTAAAACGGGATATTGCTGACGAAATCGTAAAACCCCTGCCGCAGCCGGTCGAAATCGCCCCAATGCTCCATATGCTCGGGGTCGATATTGGTGACGATGGCGATGGTCGCGGGCAGCCGGTTGAAAGTGCCATCGCTCTCGTCGGCCTCAACCACCATCCACTCGCCCTGCCCCATGCGCGCATTGCTGCCGTAGGCATGGATCACGCCGCCGTTGATCACCGTGGGGTCGATCCCGCCCTTGACCAGCAGTTCCGCCACCAGCGTCGTAGTGGTGGTCTTGCCATGCGTGCCTGCCACCGCGATGTTGGACTTGAGCCGCATCAGCTCGGCCAGCATCTCGGCCCGGCGCACCACCGGCATCCCCTGCCTGCGCGCCTCGTCCAGCTCGGCATTGCCCGGCTTGATGGCGGACGAGATCACTACCACCTCGGCCCCGTCAAGGTTCTCGGCCCGCTGCCCGACAAAGATCCGCGCGCCCATCCCCGCCAGCCGCTCGGTGATCGGCGTGGCTTTCAGATCCGAGCCCTGCACGGTATAGCCGTGATTGAGCAGGACCTCGGCAATTCCAGACATGCCGATGCCGCCGATCCCCACGAAATGAATCGGACCCACATCGGTGGGCAGCTTGGTGGCTGCATTCATCGGCTCTTGCCCCCCTTCGCCAACTCTTCGACCATATCGGCCAGATGTTGCGGTGCATCCGGCATCGCCTGCCCGAAAGCGGCCTGCGCCATCATTGCCGCCCCCTTCGGATTGCCCAGCACGGCCGCGATCTGCTCCGAGAGGCTGCCCGCATCCAGCCGCGATTCCGGGATCAGGATCGCCCCGCCGGCCGCAACCAGCCCGCGCGCATTGGCGCTCTGGTGATCTCCGGCGGCGGCGGCATAGGGGATCAGGATCGCGGGCCGCCCGATCACGGCGATATCCGCCAGACTCGACGCGCCCGCCCGGCTGATGATCAGCTGCGCCTCGCTCATCAGACGCGGTACATCGCGGAAAAACGGCTTTACGTCAGCGTCGATCCCCGCTTCGGCATAATATCTCGCCACCCGGCCGCCATCCTCCTCGCGCGCCTGATGGCTGACCCTGATGTTGCGCAGCATCGCTTCGGGCAGCGCCGCAATCGCAGGCGGCACCACGTCGCTCAGGATGCGCGCGCCCTGCGAGCCGCCGATCACCAGCACCGACATCGGATATTCGCCGGGCGGGATATAGCCCGCGCCCGCCCGTTCCAGCACCGCGGCGCGCACCGGGTTGCCAACCGCCACACCCTCGACCCCCTCGGGCAAAGTCGTCGGCCATGTACCACAAGCCACGACATCGACCCGGCGCGAGAATATCCGGTTGACCCGCCCCAGAACGCCATTCTGCTCGTGCACCATGCGCGGGCACCGCAACAGCCACGCCGCCGCAAGCGCCGGAATGCTCGGATAGCCGCCAAAGCCGACGACCACATCGGGTCTGTCCCGCAGCATCCGCAGCACGGCCCCGATCACACCCCCCGTCACATGAAACGGTACCAGCACCTTGTTGATCAATCCGCCGCGCGCGAATGTGGCGCTCGCCACCTGCTCGATCTCGACCGAATGCGGAAAGCCGCCCACATAGCGCACGCCGCGCGCATCCGTCGACAGCCGCACCCGCCAGCCCCGGCGCAGCATCACCTCGGCCAGCGCCTGCGCGGGAAACATGTGCCCCCCGGTGCCGCCCGCCGCGATGATCAGTAGCGGTTGCCGGTCGCTCATCGCCGCCCTCGCAGAATATCCCCGATCTCACCCTGGGGCCGCGTGCGCGTGAACGCCAGCAACATGCCCACGGCAATGCCGCCTGCCACCACCGACGAGCCGCCATAGCTCACGAATGGCAGGGTCATCCCCTTGGCCGGCAAAAGCCGCACCGCAACGCCCATGTTGATCATCGCCTGAGCGCCGATGATGACGGTCAACCCGGTGCCCGCCAGCCGGATGAACGGATCGCGTTCGCGCATCAGCCGGATGAACGAACGCACCACGATCCCGCTGTAAAGCGCGATGATGCACAGCACCAGCACCAGCCCGTATTCCTCGGCCGCCACCGCGATGATGAAATCGGTATGCGCGTCCGGCAGGCTCCATTTAACCTGCCCCTCGCCCACCCCCACACCAAAGAACCCACCCTCGCGGATCGCATTGGTGGCAAAGCCAAGCTGCGTCGTCGGATCCACATCGGGGCTCAGAAACCCGTCGATCCGTCGCGCGAAATGCTCGGAATTGGAATAGACGACAGACCCGGCCAGCACCACGCCCCCGGCCATGATCAGCAACAGCATCACCGGCGCACCGGCGACGAAATACATCACCCCCCAGCCGAACAGCACCAGCGCCGCCTGCCCGAAATCGGGCTGGATCGCCAGCAGGCCGACAATCGCCATCGTCAGCCCGAAGGACCAGCTCTGCCCCGGCGGGCCGCCGATCTGCTGGCTTGCCGCCATCATCCAGGCCGCGACCACCACAAACGCGGGCTTGAGGAATTCCGACGGCTGCACGCTGGCAAATCCCAGACTGTACCAGCGCACCGCCCCTTTGCCGAAATCGGTGCCGAACAGCGGCAACAGCGCCAGCGCCACGAACGCGGCCAGAAACCCCAGCACCGCCAGCCGCCGCACCAGATCGGGCCGCATCATCGAAAAGAGAACCATCGCCACCAGCGCCACGCCGCCAAAGACCGCCTGCCGCTGCACATAGTGAAACGCCGGAAACCCGTTCTTTTCCGCCAGCGGCGGCGAGGCCGCGAGGCCCAGCAGAATTCCGATGCAGAACAGGATCAGTACGCAGGTGAACGACCATTTGTCGATCGTGCGCCACCACTTCGGGATCACGGGTTCCGCGTCCCGCAAGGGCACTGCCCCATAGACCATCTCTGTCATTTGCCTGCCGCCTCATGCATCTTGCGCCCCTTTGCGGGGTCTAACACTGATCCTAGCGCCATTTGCGTCTTATTGCCAGCGCAAACCCCTTGCCTTCACGCGGCTTTTCGCATCTCTGACGCCCCATGAGCACGACCTGCGACACACTTGTTCTCGGCGCAGGGGCCGCAGGCCTGATGTGCGCGGCCCATGCCGGACCCGGCACGCTGATCGTCGATCATGCAGCCTCCCCCGGCGAGAAAATCCGCATTTCGGGCGGCGGGCGCTGCAATTTCACCAATCTTCATACTGGCCCTGAAAACTTCCTCTCCGCCAACCCGCATTTCTGCAAGTCCGCCCTGTCACGCTATACACAATGGGATTTCATCGACCTGATGGCGCAACACGGCATCGCCTGGCACGAGAAAACCCTGGGGCAGCTCTTCTGCGACGGCAAGGCGACGCAGGTGGTGGCGATGCTGGTCACCGAACTGCGCCGCGCCGGGGCCGATCTCTGGCTCTCGACCACCTTGCGCGACATCCGCCATGACGGCAGCCGCTTTTGCGCCATACTGGAGCGTGAAGGCAAGACCCGTCAGATCACCGCCCGCAACCTCGTTCTGGCCACCGGCGGCAAGTCGATCCCCAAAATGGGCGCAACCGGCCTTGCCTATGATATCGCCCGCCAGTTTGGCCACAACGTCACCGAAACCCGCCCCGCGCTGGTGCCGCTCACCTTTTCCGAGGGCCCCTTCGCGCCCCTCTCCGGCACAGCGCTGCCGGTGCGCGCCACCTGCAACGGCACCGCCTTCGACGAGGCAGCACTTTTCACCCATCGCGGTCTCTCGGGGCCCGCGATCCTGCAAATATCGTCAGTTTGGCGCGAGGGTCTGCCGGTCACGCTGGATCTGGATCCCGGGGCCAGGCTGCTTGACGCTCTGCGCGCGCAGCGCCGGACCGAGGGTCGGCGCAACCTGACCACCGAACTCGGCCACCACCTGCCCGCCCGGCTGGTGACTTACCTCACCCCCCGGCTCGATCTCACCGGCAATCTCGCCGACCAGTCCGACGCGCGGCTCGTCCAGATCACCGACGCCCTGCGCGCCTGGCATCTCAGACCCACCGGCACCGAGGGCTACCGCACCGCCGAGGTCACCCTCGGAGGTATCGCGACCGACGGGCTGTCCTCGAAAACCTTGGAGTCCAAACATCTCCCCGGCCTCTACGCCATCGGCGAGGCGGTCGATGTCACCGGCTGGCTCGGCGGCTACAATTTCCAATGGGCATGGTCCTCGGGCTGGGCTGCCGGACAGGCGATCGCAACGCGGGCCTGACCTGGCAAATGGGGATTTGCATCAGAAAGAAACCCGGACCAGAGTTTCCTCCTGGTGAAAATACCCGGAATGCCGCCCTATAGACGCGCGCGCACCTCAGCGATGAAATCCTCGCCGCGCCGCTCGAAATTGTCATACTGATCGAAACTCGCCGCCGCCGGGGCCAGCAGCACCACATCGCCCGGCTCGGCATCTTCCACGGCCCGTCCGACCGCACGCGCCATGGTGGTGCATACCTCGCTCTCGACCCCCTCCAAACCAAGGGCGAACTGCGCCGCCTCGCGCCCGATCACATAGGCCCTGCGCACATGCGCGAGGCCGGGTTTCAGCCCGGCAAGCCCGCCCTCCTTCTCCAGCCCGCCACAGATCCAGCGGATATTCTCGAACGCCAGCAGCGCCTTGAGCGCGCTGTCCACATTGGTGGCCTTGCTGTCGTTGACGAATGTGACGCCACTCTTCTCCGCCACCCGCTGACTGCGATGCGGCAGGCCGGCAAAACTGCGAAAGCCCTGCTCGATCACCCGTGGCGCCAGCCCCAGCGTGCGCGCCGCAGCATAGGCGGCGCAGGCGTTCTGATGGTTGTGCGCACCGGGCAGGCCTTTGATCCCGCGCAGGTCGATCGACCCGACCTGCCGGCCCTGCCGATATTCGCTCAGAAACCCCTTGCGCGCGAACACCGACCAGCCGGGGCCGGACAGCTTGCGCGCGACCGATACCCGGATCACCCGGTCATCGCCGGACCCCTCGCTCAGCTGCCCCGCCAGATAACGCCCCTCGTCCTCATCGACGCCGATCACCGCTCGGTCCGGGCCACCCTCGGCAAAGAGCCGCCGCTTGGCGGCGAAATAACCGCCAAGACCGCCGTGCCGGTCCAGATGATCGGGCGAGAAATTGGTGAACACCGCCACATCCGGCGTCAGCGCGCGCGCAAGATCCGTCTGGTAACTCGACAGTTCCAGCACCACAACCCCGCCATCGCCCGGCGGGTCGATATCCAGCACGCCGCGCCCGATATTGCCCGCCAGCTGCGCCTCACGGCCTGCCTCGCGCAGCACATGGTGGATCAGCGCCGAAGTGGTGGATTTGCCGTTGCTGCCGGTCACAGCGACAACACGTGGGGCCACGTCGAGATCGTCCCACGCCTGCGTCGCCAGCGACCGGAAGAACAGGCCGATATCGTTGTCCACCGGCACACCCGCCTCCTGTGCGGCTGCGATCACCCGGTTGGGCGCCGGATAGAGATGCGGGATACCGGGGCTGACGATCAGTGCCGCCACCCCGTCGAATGCACCGGCGCGACTAAAATCCGCGATGCGGAACCCTTCGGCCTCCGCCGCCACGCGCGCCGCCTCGTTGTCGTCCCAGCACAGCGGCACCGCACCGCCCGCGCGCAGCGCCCGCGCCGCCGACAGGCCCGAACGCCCCAGCCCGAGCACGGCAACCCTTGCTCCCTCAAAGCCCCTGACAGGTATCATTCCGACCCTCTGCATCCTTCCCCGGTATTTGCGCCGGGACAGGGACAATATGCAAGCCGCGGCTGCGGCGCCTGACCGCAAACCCCGTAGGGCGGGGTTCCACCCCGCAACCTGCATCCGCCGTTCTTCACCCTGTGCAAAGACGCCGCCATCGTTACATGGTCACGCGCACGACGATGGCCCGCCCGTCACAAACATGGAAAGCTATGTGAAAAATACCTTGGTTGCGCCGCAGAAATGCGGTCATCAAAGCATTCGACCGACACCCCAGAGAATGATCAGAACCCAGACAAGCACTCCGATCCAACCGAAAAATCCAAGCTTTGCGCCTCCGCCGGGAACATTGTCAGGCTTTGCCGCATCCTGCGTATCCGCCCGTTTCGCTGCAGCCTTGACCTTCCTGCTGACGTGCAGTCCGGAACCGGGGATGCCGACACTTACTGTTGTGCCGCTGGTCCCGGTGGTAATGCCTGCACCACGCGGCCCGATACGTGCGCTGACGCCCTTCTTTGTCAGATTCAACCGCACGCCCGGCGCGATTTTCATGGTTCTCCTGAAACGCAATACCATGCTAGCCTCCCGCTTATGCAACTTCCAGCTTAGCGAAACGCTCCATGCTCCAAAAGAAACTTTCTCAGGCGCTTGATCCGGAAATGCACGATGGCCCCGGCCTTTCGCGTACCAACAACTGGATCGTGGCTCTGATCTGTTTGTCGATCCTGCTCGGGGTCTTTGAAACGGAACCGAATCTCACCCACGGGCTGGAACCTCTCTATGCGGCGGCGCATCTGTTTTTCTTTGCCGCTTTTCTCATCGAATATCTCGCCCGACTCTACGCCGCATCTCTCAATCCACGTTACGGCTCACCATGGCGTTATGCCCTGACCTTTGCCTCCCTGGTTGATCTCATCGTCCTGTTGGCCTTTATATTCCCCTTCCTCGGGCTTGAGGCGACATTGTTTCGCATGTTCCGTGCCGCCCGACTGGTGCGTCTCGCCCGCCTTGGGCGATACTCACTCGCCATGCAGATGATCTCGCAAGCGATAGTCCAAAGACGCTATGAACTGGGCGTCAGCATTGTTGCCGCCTTTGGCCTCATGTTGCTGTCGTCCACAGCACTTTATCTGGCCGAACGCGACTTCCAGCCAGAGAACTTCGGCTCCATACCTCGCGCGATGTGGTGGTCTGTGGCCACATTGACAACTGTCGGTTATGGCGACATCGTGCCTGTCACACCTTTAGGCCGCATATTCGCTGCATTCACCGCGATCACCGGGATCGGATTCATCGCGTTACCCACGGGCATTCTTGCCGGGGCCTTCAGCGAAGCGCTTCAGAACATACGGAAATGATCCTGGCACGGCCTTGATCCGTCTGTTTCTCAAGCCAATACTCGCTACCCCTCACCGCAGCTTCAACGTCGCAAGCCCGATCATCGCGAGGATCAGTGCGATGATCCAGAAGCGGATCACGATCTGAGGCTCGGCCCAGCCCTTCTTTTCGTAATGATGATGAATCGGGGCCATCAGGAACACCCGCTTGCCGGTGCGCTTGAAATAGAGCACCTGGATGATCACCGACAGCGCCTCGACCACGAACAGACCGCCGACGATGGCCAGTACCAGCTCGTGCTTGGTGGCTACCGCAATCGCCCCCAGCGCACCGCCCAGCGCCAGCGAGCCGGTATCGCCCATGAACACCGCCGCCGGCGGCGCATTATACCACAGAAACCCCAGGCCGCCGCCCATCAGCCCGGCGACAAAGATCAGGATCTCGCCCGTGCCCGGCACGTAATGCAGGCCAAGGTACTCGGTGAAATCGGTTCGCCCGACCGTATACGCAATCACCCCCAGCGCACCCGAGGCGATCATCACCGGCATGATCGCCAGCCCGTCCAGCCCGTCGGTCAGGTTCACCGCATTGGCCGCGCCCACGATCACGATCATCGCGAAGGGAACAAAAAAGACGCCCAGATTGACCAGCACATCCTTGAACACCGGCAGCGCCAGTTGATACTGCAACGCCGCCGGATGGTTGTAGCTTGCCCAATAGGCCGCGATGATCGCGATGGCAAGGCCAAGCCCCAGCCGCACGCGCCCCGGCACACCCTTTACATTGCCCCTGGACACCTTGGCGTAATCATCGGCAAAACCGATCAGACCGAACGCCAGCGTGACAAACAGCACCAGCCAGACATAGGGATTGTCCAGCCGCGCCCAGAGCAGCGTCGAGGTCAGCAGCGCCCCCACGATCAGAAGCCCCCCCATCGTCGGCGTGCCCGCCTTGGAAAAATGCCCCTCAGGCCCGTCGCTGCGAATCGGCTGACCCTTGCCCTGCCGCTTGCGCAGTACCAGGATCAGCGGCGGGCCGAACAGGAACCCGAACACCAGCGCCGTCATGAACGCCCCGCCCGCGCGGAACGTGATGTAACGAAAGAGGTTGAATATGTCGCCGCCATCCGACAGCGCCGTCAGCCAATACAGCATCTAGCCGTTTCCTTTCTCAGCACTGCGGGCCGCGCGGCGCAGCGCCTCGACCACCAGGCTCACCCGGCTCCCCTTCGAGCCCTTGACCAGCACGACATCGCCCGCATCTATCAGGCGATGCGCCTGTTCGGCCAGAGCCTCCGGTGTTTCTGCCCATCTGCCCCGCCGGACCTCGGGCAGCACCTCCCAGAGGGCGCGCATTCTCGATCCCACGCAATGAATTTCGTCGATCGCGGCTATCTCCGGCAGGGTCGCCAACTCTGCGTGCAGCGCCTGCTCACGCACGCCCAGTTCCAGCATATCACCCAGAATGGCGATCCTGCGGCCCCTGGACACCCGCCCCACCCCGTCGCGCGGCCGCGCGGCGGCCAGCACCTCAAGGGCTGCGGCCATCGAGGCGGGATTGGCGTTGAACGCATCGTCAATAAGGTCGATGCTGATCCCGTCATTCGCCAGATCAAGCACCAGTTCCTCGCGCGTGCCGCGCCCCGCGGGCGGGGACCAGCCCGCCAGATCGGCCATCGCCACCGCCCGGTCAAGCTCCAGTACCCGCACCACCGCCAGAACCGCCAGCGCGTTCAGCGCGAAATGCCGTCCCGGCACGCCGACCTTGTAGACCAGCGGCGTGCGCCAGGCGCGGGCATGGCCCACCGTGGCCCGCTCGTGCAACTCGACCTTCATCAGCCGGTGATGCGCGCCCGGCGCCGCGCCGAAACTGATCACCCGGCCCGCCAGACGCTCCGCCGCCGCCCGCAGGATCGGGGTCACCTCCAGATCGGCGTTGATCACCGCCACGCCCCCCGGCTCCAGCCCCTCGAAGATGCAGGCCTTTTCGCGGGCGATCCCCTCGATATTCTCGAACGCCTCCAGATGCGCCGCCGCCACCGTGGTGATCAGCGCCACATGCGGTCGCGCCATCCGCGCCAGCGGCGCGATCTCGCCGGGATGGTTCATGCCGATCTCGATCACGGCAAACTCGGCATCGGCAGGCATCCGCGCCAGCGTCAGCGGCACGCCCCAGTGGTTGTTGTAACTGGCCTCGGCCGCATGGCTGCGTCCTTGATGCGCCAGCACATCGCGCAGCATCTCCTTGGTCGAGGTCTTGCCGACCGAGCCGGTAACCGCCACCACTTGCGCCCGCGCCCGCGCGCGCCCCGCCCGTCCCAGCGCCTCCAATCCCGCCTGCACATCCTCAACAATCAGAAGCGGCGCATCCGGCTGCACCCCTTCCGGGATGCGGCTGACCATTGCCGCCGCGGCCCCCCTGGCCAGCGCCTGCACCACGAACTCATGCCCGTCGCGTGCAGCGCTCAGCGCCACGAACAGATCCCCCGGCCGCAGCGTCCGCGTGTCGATCGACACACCGCTGGCCTGCCAGTCGGCGGTGATCCGCCCGCCCGTGGCCACAGCGGCCTCCTGCGCCGACCAGAGCGTCATACCCGCCCCCCGTCCAGCACCGACACCGCAAGGCTCGCCTGTTCGGCATCGTCAAAGGGCAGCACGTCATCGCCCACCGTCTGCCCCGTCTCATGCCCCTTGCCGCAGATCAGCAGGGCATCGCCCGGCCCCAGCATGTCCACTCCGCGCAGGATCGCCTCGGCGCGATCGCCCACCTCCCGCGCCGCCGGACAGCCCGCCAGCACCGCCGCGCGGATCGCCGCCGGATCCTCGGAGCGCGGGTTGTCATCGGTCACGATCACCAGATCGGCATGATCCGCCGCCGCCTGCCCCATCAGCGGGCGCTTGGCGCGGTCGCGGTCGCCACCCGCGCCCACGATGGCGATGAGCCGGCCCATCACATGCGGGCGCAGCGCGCGGATCGCGGTGGCCACCGCATCGGGCGTATGGGCGTAATCGACGAACACCGCGGCGCCGTTCTCGCGCCGCGCCGCCAGCTGCATCCGCCCGCGCACCGTCTTCATCGCGCCCAATGTCTCGAACACCCGTTCGGGATCGGAACCGGTCCCGATCGCCAGCCCGGCGGCCAGCAGCACGTTTTCCGCCTGGAACCCTCCGATCAGATGCAGCCGCAGCTGATGCACCCGATCCTCCCAGGCGAACCGCATGACCTGCCCCGTCGCATCAAAACGCTGCGCCATCAGATGCAGATCCGCCCCCGGCCTGCGCCCGACCGAGATCAGATCCTGCCCGCGCGCCGCCGCAATCGCCGCCATGTCGCCGCCGCGCGGGTCGTCGATATTGATCACCGCAACCCCATCCTCGGACAGCACTCGGGCGAAAAGCCCCGCCTTGGCGGAGAAATATTCGTCAAACGTGGCGTGGTAATCCAGATGATCCTGGGTGAAATTCGTGAACCCTGCCGCCATCAGCCGCACACCGTCCAGCCGCCGCTGCGCCAGACCATGCGACGAGGCCTCCATCGCCGCATGCGTCACCCCCGCCGCCTCGCATTTTGCCAGCAACCGGTGCAGGGTGATCGGCTCGGGCGTGGTGTGATGCAGCGGCGCGCTATAGGCCCCCTCCACCCCGGTGGTGCCCAGGTTGACCGCGTCGAATCCCAGCCTCTCCCAGATCTGCCGGGTAAAGGTCGCCACCGATGTCTTGCCGTTGGTGCCGGTCACCGCCACCATGGTCTCGGGCTGCGCACCGAACCAGAGGGCAGCGGCGAAGGCCAGCGTCTGACGCGGATCCTCGGCGACGATCAGCGCCGCATCGCTCTGTTCCAGATCCTCGCGGGCGATCCGCAGGCCCTCGGCATCGGTCAGAACGGCGCCGGCTCCCTGCCGCAGGGCGTAGCTGATGAACTCTGCACCATGCAGCCGCGTGCCGGGCAGGGCGGCGAACAGATAGCCGTCGCGCACCTCGCGGCTGTCCACGGCAAGACCCGTCACCTGCGCGTGCCGCCCGGCCTGCGCAGTCAGGCCAAGCTCTGCCAATGATCTGATCTGCCCCACCACGCTGCCCCGTTGCCGTTCAATTGGATGCCTGCCTTATAGCAGCCAGTTCCCCGGGTTCAATCTCGGGTCGCAGCCCCAGCAGCGGAGCGACGCGGCGGATGATCTCTGCGGCAACCGGCACCGCGGTCCAGCCCGCGGTGCGGCGCGGCTCGTCTCCGGATGTCTCGACCGGCTCGTCCAGCGCGACCACCAGCACATATTGCGGGTCATGTGCCGGGAAAAAGCTGGCAAAGGTCGCGATCACCTTGTCCTTTTCATAACCCTTGCCGTTGATCCGGGGCTTGTCGGCGGTGCCGGTCTTGCCAGCCACCGCATAGCCCGGCACCTCGCCCAGGCTCGCGGTGCCGCCGGCCACCACCTCGCGCAGCATCCCGCGCATCGCGGCGGCGGTCTGTTCCGAAATGACCCGTTCGCCCGGCCCCTGTGCGCCACCATGCAGCAGGGTCGGTGTGACGCGCCGCCCACCGTTGGCGATCGTGGCATAGGCGGCGGCCAGATGCATCGGGCTGGTCGAAAACCCGTGGCCATAGGAAATCGTCATTGTCGACAGTTCCGACCATTTCGCCGGCAAGAGCGGCTTGCTGCCCGCCGCCTCGGTGATCTCGACGGGTGAGGCTTCCATGAACCCCAGCTTTTCCAGAAACGCGCGCTGCCGCACGCCCCCGATCTCCATGGCGATCCGCGCCGTGCCCACGTTCGAGGACTTGACGATCACATTGGTCACCGACTGTTCCGGCCCGTAATTGCGGAAATCGCGGATCCGGAACTTGCCCCATGCCATCGGCGTCTTGGTGTTGATCACCGTGTCGGGCGTCACCAGCCCCAGATCCAGTGCCTGCGCCACGGCAAAGACCTTGAACGTGCTGCCCAGCTCATAAACCCCCTGCACCGCGCGGTTGAACAGCGGACTGTCATCGGGCCGCCCCGTCACCGGCAGCGCGGGCCGGTCGTTGGGATCGAAATCCGGCAGCGAGGCCACAGCGACAACCTCGCCGGTCCCCACCTCCATCAGAATGCCCGCCGCGCCCCTGGCATTCATGATCTTCATGCCGCCCAGCAGAACACGCTCCATCGCCGCCTGCACCGACAGGTCGAGCGACAGCACCAGCGGTTCGTTCGAGCGGCCCGGATCGCGCAGCCGCTCGTCATGGAACTTCTCGACGCCCGCCACGCCCACAACCTCGGCGGCATGCACCCCTTCACGACCGAAACTCGCCCCGCCCAGCACATGCGCGGCCAGCCGCCCGTTGGGATAGAGCCGCATCTCGCGCGGTCCGAACAGCAGCCCCGGCTCGCCAATGTCATGCACCGCCTGCTGCTGCTCGGGACTCAGTTTCTTCTTGATCCACAGGAACTTGCGCGTGCCGGTAAAATCCTTCAGCAGCCGGTCGCGGTTGAGGTCGGGAAAAATCGCTGCCAGCTTGTCCGCCGCTGTCGCCGGATCGACCATCGTCTGCGGCTGCGCATAAAGACTGTAGGTGTCGAAATTCGTCGCCAGAATACGCCCCTGCCGGTCCACGATATCCGCGCGCTGCGCAAAAATTTCCGCACCCGCCACGCTGGCGCGCGGCTCGGCGGGTTCGGACTGGGCCAGCACCGCCATGCGCCCGCCGACCACGCCAAAGGCGCAGAAGAACATCACCGCCAGCACCAGCAGCCGCCCCTCGGCCCGCCTCCGGGCGCGGTCGCGCATCTCTTCATGGCGCAGGCGGATATTCTCGCGCTCGATGGCATCGGGGTTCTCGCCCCGGCTGCGGGCATCCAGAATACGCGCCAGCGGGCGCAGTGGCGTGCGGATCATGGCTCCTGCTCCATGGTCGAGACATCAATCGAATTGGTGATCGGCAGCACCGGCGCCGGATAGGCGACCTGATCAATCCGCCCGAACTGATGCGGTTGCAGCGGCAACAGACCCAGTCGGTCGTAATTGATCTCGACCAGATCCATCAGCCGCTCGGGACGGTTCAGATAGGCCCATTCGGCATTGAGCACCCGCAGCCGCTGCCGCGCCTCGCCGATCTCGGCCTGCAACTGCTCGGCGCGCGCCAGCGCCTCCTGCGTGCGGTAATTCTCGCGATAGGCCCAGAACGCCAGGCCGATCACCGCCAGCGTCGTCACTGCGAATAACAGGCTGCGCATTATCTTTCCCCCTTGAGAAGCGGCATGCCGATGGATGCGCGGTCGGTGCGCCCCGGCGGGGCCTCCGTCCGCACCGCAACCCGCAGCTTGGCGCTGCGCGATCGCGGATTTTCAGCCAGTTCCTGCGGATCCGGCCCGATCGCCTTGCGCGATTTCAGTTTGAATTGCGGCGCCTTGCGCAGAGTCGCGGGCGCGTGGCGACTGCCGGCGCCACCGCCGCCCGACCGGTCCTGCAGGAACCGCTTGACCATCCGATCCTCGATGGAATGAAATGTCACCACCGCCAGATACCCGCCGGGGACCAGCGCACGCTCCGCCGCCTCCAGCCCGCCCAGAAGTGCTCCATATTCGTCATTCACCGCGATCCGGATCGCCTGGAACGTGCGTGTCGCGGGATGCACCTGACCGGGTTTGGGGCGCGGCAGACACCGCTCGACGATCCCCGCTAGATGCAGCGTCGTCTCGATCCGCCCAGCCTCGCGCGCCTTGACGATCGCCCGCGCGATGCGCCGGCTCGCGCGTTCCTCGCCGTAAAGATAGAGGATATCGGCCAGTTCGCCCTCGTCGGCGGTATTGACCATATCGGCGGCACTCGGCCCCTCCTGGCTCATCCGCATGTCGAGCGGACCGTCCTTCTGAAAGGAAAAACCCCGCGCCGCCTGATCAAGCTGCATCGACGACACCCCCAGATCAAGCACCACCCCGTCCAGCCCTTCGGCATGCTGATCCAACTGCGCGAAATTGCCTTGCACCAGCCGCAACCGCCCGCCATAGGGTGCGCCCCACTCCGCCGCCATCTCCAGCGCCAGCGGATCGCGGTCCACCCCGATCACCTCGCGCGCTCCCGCCTCCAGCAGCGCCCGCGCATAGCCCCCTGCGCCCAGCGTGCCGTCCAGCCAGACCCCGCGCACCGGCGCCACGGCGGCAATCAGCGGACGCAACAGAACCGGGATATGCGGGTCAGTGTCCTTGGGGGCGGCGGCAGCGGCCATGGCTCACCCCTCTTGCGGTCGATCCAGCAGGATCAGCGGATCGAAATCTTCCGGGAACCCGTCCAGCCAGGTCTCGGTCCGGGCCAGTTCCTCGGCCTCGTAGGTCTCGGGCTTCCAGATCTGAAACGTATCGCCCGCCGCGATGAAAAACGCCTCGCCCTCAAGGTCGATCTTCTTGCGCAGCTTGGCGGGCAGCACCAACCGCCCGGTCTCGTCCACGCTCGTGGGATAGCTCTGGCCGTGGAACAGCCGTTGCACCATCTTGCGTTCGTTCGAACCGCGCGGCAGAGCGGCGATCTTGGCGTCCACTTCCTCCATCGCCTCGACGGTGTAGCATTCCAGGTAATGCCGCCGGTGATCGCCGTAGACGATGATGAGTTCGGGGTTCAGTCCCTCTTTCCAGTTCGGATCCGAGGCCTCGATCACACGGCGGAACAGGGCCGGGATCGACACCCTGCCCTTTCCATCCACCTTGTGGAGACTTTCGCCCCTGAATATCCGGCCCACTGTCCCGCTGGTCCTTGTGCCTGCCCCCTCGAGTTTCCAGCCCCTCGGATACGAAACGGCGGGTTGATCTGCTGCCACCGATCAACCCGCCGCCCTCGTCCCGCATCGCGGGGGGTGTCCGACTGCGCGCGCCACCTGGGGGGATGTCTGCTCGCCCGCGCGCCGGATCTCATTGTTCGATGAAAGCGGGTGCCTGTATGAAACCTGACTTGGGAGTTTTCGGGGTCTTGCTGCCCCTCTTTGATCCCGTTCTCATCGTGCATCATGGATACTATGGGAATTTATCCCATGGCAATGATTTTTTGCACAAGCTGGCATAGGATATTGTTTAGAATGACCCTATCGAGCAAGATTATGTGGTCACTTCAATCAAAAATACACCTTATGTTGTATGTTTATAGATTTAAATAACAATATATGTAAAAACTACAGTGAAATATGATTTCCCATCATTTCCCAAGATTATTTCACATACTTGGCAAAAAAGGCCGCTCAGACCTCCCGGCCAGCCACATGACTCCACCAGGGCAGCCAAAATTCGACCTTTTCTCCCGAGTGATTCGCCCGTTTCCGGCATCTGACGTCCGCACATCCCCGACCGTCCCATACATTCCCGCAGGACACGGGGAAGCCTGCCCTCCCGAATGGGATTTCAGACCTTCACCTTCAGGACAACATGCCCCGCGTGACGCGCCGGTCCAAATGTTCGGATCAGGAAGGGATCATACGGACCCCGGCGGGGCTGCGCGTCAAGTCTCGGGCGCCAGCCATTTGAACATCACCCGCGCATCGACTAGTCCGGCCTGCGGATGACGAAAGGCGCGCGGCAGGCGGCCCACCGTCTCGAACCCGAGGCTCTGCCACAGCGCGATCGCACCACGGTTGGTCTCGACCACGAAATTGAACTGCATCGCCAGATAGCCCATGGCCCGCGCCTCATCCTGCGAATGCAGACACATCGCCCGCGCGATCCCCTGCCCCCGCGCAGCCTCGCCGACCATGTAGCCGCAGTTGCAGACATGCGCGCCGCCACCCGCCTGATTGGTCTTGAGGGTATAGGTGCCCAGCACCTCTCCATCCCGCTCGGCGACATAGGTGGCGCGAGGCTGGTGCATCCACAGATCGCGCACCGTTTCCCGTGTCAGACCGGGATCAAGAGCATAGGTATCCCCCGCCCGGATCACATCGCGCACAATCGGCCAGAGCGCGGCGAAATCGTCCTCGCGCGCCAGCCGGATGCAAGGCTCTGCTTGATCCGTCATCATCCCCCCGACCCCTCTCACTCGCAGTCGGTTGGCCTATACCAGACCTCAGGCGCTGACATCCACCACAACACGACCCCGGACCTGCCCTTTCAGGATATCCGCGCCCAATTGTGGCAGATCGGCCAGTGTCGCGGGCACGATCATCGCCTCCAGCCTGTCCATCGGCAGATCGCGCGCGATCCGCTCCCAGGCCCGCACCCGGTTAGCATAGGGCTGCATCACGCTGTCGATACCCAGCAGGTTCACCCCCCGCAGGATAAAGGGCGTGATCAGCGCCCCCTCGATCGCCGGACCACCCGCCAGACCGATGGCCGCGACCGAGGTGCCGTATTTCATCTGCTTGAGCACCCGGCCCAGCATCGCCCCGGCGACGGCATCGACGCAGCCCGCCCATTGCTCGCTCTCCAGCGGTTTTTTCGTGACCTCGGCGAATTCCTCGCGCGGCACGATCCGGCTGGCCCCCAGCCCGCGCAAATACTCTTCCTGCCCGGTCCGCCCGGTGACCGCCACTACCTCATGACCCAGATGCGCAAGGATCGCGGTCGCCACCGACCCGACGCCACCCGCCGCCCCGGTCACCAGAACCGGCCCGTGCCCCGGCGCCAGCCCGTGATCCTCCAGCGCCATCACCGCCAGCATCGCGGTGAAACCGGCGGTGCCCACCGCCATCGCCGCCCGCGTATCCACCCCCTCGGGCAGCGGCACCAGCCAGTCGGCCCTCACCCGCGCCTTCTGGCTGTAACCGCCCCAATGCGCCTCGCCCACGCGCCAGCCGGTCAGCACCACCCTGTCGCCGGACCTGTAGCGCGCGTCCTCGCTCGCCTCGACCGTTCCGGCGAGATCGATTCCCGGCACATGCGGATACTTGCGCACCAGCCCCCCGCCCGGCCCGATGCACAGACCGTCCTTGTAATTCAGCGTGGAATATTCGACCGCCACGGTCACCTCCGCATGCGGCAGATCCTCCAGCGCCAACTCCTTCACCCCGGCGCTCGTCCTGCCGCTCTCTTCGTCCTTCTCGACGACCAATGCCCTGAACATTTCAATCTCCTTTTTCCACGCAGAGCCCATGCCCCGCTTCATCTGGCCCAAAATGCCTCGGGGGAGCCGCCCGGAACGGGCGACGGGGGCAGCGCCCCCGACCCTGCTCAGGCCCAGAACCCCTTTTGAACCACTCCGCGCCGCTCGCCGTCCGGCGCCAGCACGCGCAACTCCGTACCCGCCTCCCAATGGGTCATCCGCACCATGCCAATCGACACATTGGTCCGGAAATCCGGCGACCACGCCGCCGAACTGACCCGGCCCACGCGGTGGCCCCTCTCCGACAGGACCGGCCACCATTCCCTGCAACCCGGCACCGGAGCGCCGTCAATGGCGATGGCACAGATCTGCTGCACCGGCCCTTCCTTTGCCACCCTGAGCAGCGCGTCGCGCCCGATACAGCCGATGGCAGTGGCGGTGTTGCAGAACCGCCCCAGCCCGCATTCATGCGGCGTGTTGTCGTCGGTCATGTCATTGCCATAACTCAGCAATCCACCCTCGATCCGCTCGATCAGGTTGGGACATCCGGCGTGCACGTCCCACGGGCGCCCCGCCTCCATCAGCGCGTTCCACAGCGGCATGCCCGTTTCGCCGCCCTCCACATAGATCTCGTAGCCCCCCTGCTTGGAATAGCCCGAGCGCGCGACCACCATGTCGCGGCCCTGGAAATCGAAATGCCCGAAGCGAAAGAACCGTATGTCGCGCACCGCGTCGCCAAACACCGCCGCCATCAGATCGTCGGCGCGCGGCCCCTGGACCGCGAGCGGACTCACATCCGGCTCGTCCACCAGAACATCCAGCCGCCAGCCATGCGCGATCCCCTTGACCCAGTAGAGCAGATCGGAATCCGCGATCGAAATCCACCAGCGATCCTCCGCCAGCTTGACCGCCACCGGATCGTTCAGCATGCCTCCGGTTTCGTCCACGATGGGCACATAATAGCACTGCCCCGCCATCATGCCACGCAGATCGCGCGGCGTCAGCATCTGCATCAGGCGGCCCGCATCCGGTCCGCGCAACTCGACCTGCCGCTCACAGGCCACGTCCCAGACCTGCACCGCTTCCTTGAGATGCCGGTAATCCTCCTCGACCGAGCGAAACACCGTCGGCAGCAGCATGTGGTTATAGACCGTGTAGGCCCGGACGCCCGCCGCCTCGACACCTTCGGAGAACGGCGTGCGGCGCAACCGCCGCGACAGGGACAACAGGGGGGCGTTCATTCGATGTCCTCGGGCATGAAGGCAAGATCCGTTTCCGGCGCGGCCAGCCCCGCGCGCGTCAGCATCGCATGGACCTGCCCCCGGTGGTGGGTCTGATGGTTGAACATATGGGTGACGCACAGTGCCAGCGGGCGGCTGATCCCGGCCCCCTTCACGGCGGAATGCCAGGTCAGATCGCCGGTCAGGTCGATACTGAGCAGATCGCGCGCCCAGGCCGAAATCCGGCCATCGAGTGCAAAGCGCTCGGCGCTCCACGCCGCCCCCGTGGGGGTCAGCGCGGTGCCCTCGGCGATCCCGCCCCCGGGCGGCTCGACGCCCGCCCCGAACCGGTTCAGCCACAGCCGGTCCGCCCAGAGCAGATGGTTGAGCGTGCCCAGGATCGAACCGAAATGCGCCCCGTGATCCTCGGTCAGCAGCTTGAGGCTGACGCCGTCCACCGCCCGCATGATCTGTGCATTCTGCCAGCCGTTATAGCGCGCCATCAGGCGCACATGATCCGCCGTCAGCAGCATCAGCGCGGTCCTTTCCAGTCGATCTGGCAAATCTCCGCGCTGCGCCCGTCGAAATCCCACACCCGGCCAAAGGCGCGCACCCGGCCCTTGGTGGCGGTGGCCACGGTGATATCCGGACCCATCCAGTATTCGGTGTTGGTCACGACGATATCGCGGCCGCCATGCCCCTCGACGGGCACCACCTCGCCCTGAATCTTCTTGCCCACCATCAGCCGCCGCGCCTTGCCTTCGGTCTCGAAGACGACCGGCGCGCGTTCGGCGCCCAGAAATTCGCTCACCAGCATGCTGAACAGCCCGGTCGTGCCCCGCGCACGGCCGGAAAAGATGTTGACCAGCGCGTCATAGGCCGCCTCGCTCGCGCGCTCGTCGATATAGGCGGCGGCCTTCCAGTTGCCGCGCCCCATCAGGCCGGGGATCTCCAGCATCAGGCCAACGTTCAGCCCCGACAGATCCTCGCCGCCATATGTACCCTCGTCGATCCGCACCCCGGCCCAGGCCTGACAATAGCCTTCGGTCGGCGGATGCTTGCCCAGGGAAACCACGCAGGGGCAGAATACCGTGCAGTTGCAGTTGAGGATCAGCTCCCCCTTGATCGTCCAGGGCACCGTGCCCACATCGTCCAATGCCATTTTCCGGCCTCCTCTCTCAGATTGACGTGAACAGAACCCAGACCGACGCGGCCAGAAGGCCCGCGCCCAACGGCCGTGTCAGATACCGCCCCAGATCGGGCAGCTTCTCCAGCACCATGATCACCGTCGCCAGTCCCATGAAGGCAAGGTTCATCACACCGCCCACAAACGCCAGCGTCATCAGCGCCCAGCAGCACCCCAGACAGACCAGCCCCAGCCGCACGCCATTGCGCAGCGCGCCCTCGTCCCAGTACTGCATGAAGAACGACAGCGGGCGGCGACACCTTGACAGACACGCCTCCTTGACCGGACTGAACTGATAGGCCCCGGCCACGGCCAGCAACCCCGCCGACATCAGTCCCGACCGGCTGTCGCCGAACGCGCTCAGCAAACCGCCATGAAACAGCGCCATCTGCGCCGCCGCCGCCAGCACCGAAAACCCCAGCCACACCGCCAGATACCCCATGACCAGCACGCCGAACCGCGTCTGCCCGGTATGCGCCAGATCCTCATAGGTGGCAAAGGCAGGCAGCGCCGTGGGCGCCATCATCGCCGCCGCCATCAGCGCCCACATCGCCACGATCCCGCCAAAGCCCGCGGCGTCGGGCGTCACGATGCACAGGCTCTGCAGGAAATCCGCGCCATAGATCGTCGCGCCCACGCGCAGATCGGCCGGCAGCGCCATCGCATAAAGCAGCCCCCATGCCCCGATAATGAACCCATAAAGCACCAGCCAGTGCCCCCCGCCCATCCGCCTCACCCGTGCCGCTATCATCGCATCCCCCGGCGACTCACCTCTTGCTTTTAAATTGTCAGACATTTAAATGTAAGACAAATGAAAATTGACCCGGACAACAAGGCCGACCTCTCGGCCCAGATTGCCGAGGCGATCCGCGATGCGATCGTCTCGGGCCAGCTTATCGTCGATGAACGCCTGCCCTCCGAGGCCGAACTTGCCGATCACTTCGCGGTCTCCCGTCCCACCGTACGCGAGGCGCTCAAACGGCTGGCCGCGCAATCGCTGATCCGCACCCAGCGCGGTGCCTTCGGCGGCGCCTTCGTCAACCGTCTCAGCTACCCCGAGGCCTACGGCCAGCAGATCACCACCTCGACGCTGCTGCTCAGCATGAACGCCATCAGCTTCGATACCGCCTGCGAGGCGCGCTATGCGCTGGAACGCGCCTGCACGCCGCTGGCCGCGCGGCGTCGCACCCCCGACACGCTCGCCACCATGCGCGCCGAGATTCACCGCCAGGCCCAGCCGGGGCTGACCGACGAATCCTTCTGCGCCTCCGACGTGGCCTTTCATCGCGCGCTTGTGGACAGCGCGGGCAATCCGGTGCTCTCCTACCAACTCGCGGGCGCGGTCGAGGCGATGCAGCCCCTGATGAACATGATCACCTTCACCGCCCGCTCGCGCGAGGCGATCGTGGGCTTTCACACCCGCATCGCCGACGCGCTCAGCATGCAGGATGCCGAAACCGCGCAGAATGCCCTGACCGAGCTCGAGGCCTATACCCTCACGCTCGGCCGCGATGTCATGGCCGCCCGCTCTGCACCGCGTGCCAGACCCTGACCCCGGCCTCTTCGATACGGCCTGCCGGGGCGGATGGGTTGATCGGGATTTCTTCTTGGCAAAAATACCCGACACGCCGGTTGCACCCTGATGTCAGCATTTACGGACAGAATGGACCGGCTGGCGAAATCTTACCCTAGCAAGCACGATCCCCTTGGCCTAAGTTCACCCTGAACCGCCAAAACCCCCAGAGGCAGCATGAGCGATACCGGACTTCAGAAACTGGCGTTTCTCCTGCTGGTGGTGCTGATCCTGTTCGTCGCCGCCACGGGGGGCGTGTGATGGCGCAGCGTTTTGGCGGCAAATACAGCCCCGACGGCGAGCGCCCGGCGCAGCTCCCCGCCGACCGTGGCAGCTTTCGCGGCGCGCGGCGCACCCGCGCGGGCGGGCGCGTCAACCTGCTCTTCTTCGCGCCCCTGCCGCTCGCCGTGCGCGCCTTTGGCGCTGGCCCGAGCGAACTGGCGCTGAACCTCGCGGCGCTCGGCGTGCTGCTGCTCGCCGCCTGGTTCACCCGCGAGGGAATCCTTGCGCAAGAGGCGTATGAAGCCCGCAGGATCGCCCGCCGCCCGGCCATCCCGCGCAAGATATTCGCCTCCCTGCTCACCGGCGCGGGGCTTGGCCTGGCCGGTTTCGCCGCCAATGGCGGCCTGGCAGAGCCGTTGATCTACGCCCTGCTCGGCAGCGCGCTGCACGGCTTCGCCTTCGGCCCCGATCCGCTCCGCGACAAGGGGATCGAGGGCGTGGACAGCTTGCAGTCCGACCGCGTGGCGCGCGTGGTCGATCAGGCCGAAAGCTATCTCAGGGCGATGACCGACGCGATCGGACGCGCCGGCGACCGGCAGGCCGAGGCCCGGCTGGAGCGGTTCCAGACCACCGTGCGCGACATGCTGCGCACCGTCGAGGACGACCCGCGCGATCTCACCGCCGCGCGCAAATATCTTGGCGTCTACCTGATGGGCGCGCGCGACGCGACGCAGAAATTCGCCGATCTGCACGCTCGCGCCCCCAATCCCGGCGCACGCGACAAGTATCTCAGCCTGCTTTCCGATCTCGAACAGAATTTCACCGCCAAGACCCGCGCACTCATGGCCGACAGCACCACCGATCTCGACATCGAGATCAAGGTGCTGCGCGACCGGCTGGAGCGCGAGGGCGTCCACCTTGAAACCAGAGATTTAGCGTAAAAGGATGATCCCATGTCAGAGACCACCCGCCACAAGGCCGAGGCCGCTCTTGCCGATGTCGAGGCCGTAAGCCGCGCGTTCCTGCCGGAACCCGCCGATGCCGCCGCCATCGTGCCGCTCGATCAGGCCGACGCGCTGGTCAGCGCCGAAATCACCCGCCGCATGGCCGAGATCGACATGGCCGACACGCAATCCATCGTCTCCTTCGGCTCCGCCGCGCAGGCCGAGTTGCAAGAGATATCGCAGGCCATGCTGCAAGGCGTGCGCAACAAGGATGTCGGCCCCGCGGGCGACAGCCTGCGTGGCATCGTGACCACGATCCGCGGCTTTTCGGTCTCCGAACTCGACGTGCGCCGCGAACGCTCGTGGTGGGAAAAACTCCTGGGCCGCGCCGCCCCCTTCGCCAAATTCACCGCCCGCTTCGAACAGGTGCAGGGCCAGATCGACAGGATCACCGACGATCTGCTCAGCCACGAGCACACGCTGTTGAAGGACATCAAATCCCTCGACATGCTCTATGAAAAGACACTGGCCTTCTACGACGAACTGGCGCTCTACATCGCAGCGGGCGAGGCCAAGTTGAAAGAACTGGACAGCAAGGACATTCCCGCCGCCGAGGCCGCCGTCAAGGCCGCGCCAGAAAACGAACAGGTGATGAAGGCGCAGGAACTGCGCGACCTGCGCGCCGCGCGCGACGATCTCGAACGCCGGGTGCATGATCTCAGACTCACCCGGCAGGTGACGATGCAGTCGCTGCCCTCGATCCGCCTCGTGCAGGAAAACGACAAGTCGCTGGTGACCAAGATCAACTCCACCCTCGTCAACACCGTCCCGCTCTGGGAAACCCAGCTGGCGCAGGCCGTCACCATCCAGCGCTCTGCCGAGGCAGCGGCGGCGGTGCGCGACGCCAATGACCTGACCAACGAACTGCTCACCGCCAACGCCAGGAACCTGCGCGACAGCAACAAGCTGATCCGTCAGGAAATGGAGCGCGGCGTGTTTGACATCGAGGCGGTGAAACAGGCCAACGCCGATCTCATCGGCACGATTCAGGAAAGCCTCGCCATCGCCGACGAGGGCAAGGCCAAACGGGCGAAGGCCGAGGAGGACCTGAAAAAGATGGAGAAAGAGCTGCGCGACACGCTCGCCGCCGCCAAGGCCCGGCGCGACGGCGTCGGCGACAATGCAGGCGGCGCCGTGCCAAGGGGCTGATCCGGGCATGCGCGCAGGCGGAACACGATCGGGGCTGCTGGGGCTGGCGCTGCTGGCGCTGGCGGCTTGCGATATCCCCCCTACAGAACCGCGCGCCGACGCGCCCGCCGCCGCGCCGCCCGCGCCGCCCGGCCCCTCGGTCCGCAGTCAGGCGCTGGCCGGCTATTACGCCCGTGTCGAATCCGATCTGCTCGGTCGGGGTCTCCTGCGCACCGATGGCGGCGGGCCGGACACGCCCTACACCCACGCGATGCTCCTGCGCAATTTCGAGCGCATCGTATTCTACGACGAATACGCCCCCGGCGCCGGATACCGCCCCTCTTCGGGTCGTGCGGGCGGGCTGCGCAAATGGACGGGCCCGGTCCGCATCAGCGTCGAATTCGGAGCCTCGGTTCCCGACGAACAGCGCGACAGCGACCGCCACCTTGTGAGCGATTATGCGGCCCGGCTCGCCCGGATCACCCGCCACCCGATCGGCGTGAGCACGGTAAATCCGAACTTTCACGTCCTCTTCATGGGCGAGGATGACCGCGATATCCTTCCTGCCCGCATCCGCCAGATCCTGCCAAATATCGGCGAAAGCACGCTGTCGATCTTCCGCACCATGCCGCGGTCGATCCATTGCCTTGTCGTGGCATTTTCCAGCGGGGGCGGCGATCACACCTATCGCCGCGCCATTGCCCTCATCCGCACCGAACATCCCCCGCTGCTGCGGCAATCCTGCGTACACGAGGAACTGGCGCAGGGGCTGGGCCTTGCCGATGACAGCCCGCAGGCGCGTCCATCGATCTTCAACGACGACGACGAATTCGCCCTGCTCACCAGCCATGACGAGATCCTTCTCGAACTGCTCTACCACCCCGAACTCAAACCCGGCATGACCCCCGACGAAGCCCGCCCGATCGTCCGCCGCCTGCTTGATGCGCGCACAGGCGGTCCGGTCTGACGCCACCACCAAGGAGTTTCCCGATGCCCATTTTCGATTTTCTCTCCGGCCAGTTCATCGACGTCATCCACTGGACCGACGACACGCGCGACACGATGGTCTGGCGGTTCGAGCGCGAGGGGCACGAGATCAAGTATGGCGCGAAACTCACTGTGCGCGAGGGGCAGGCGGCGGTTTTTGTCCACGAAGGACAACTGGCCGATGTCTTCACCCCCGGTCTCTACATGCTCGAAACCAACAACATGCCGATCCTGACCTCGCTGCAACACTGGGATCACGGCTTCAGATCGCCCTTCAAATCCGAGATCTATTTCGTCGCCACCACCCGTTTCACCGATCTGAAATGGGGCACCAAGAACCCGATCATGCTGCGCGACCCGGAATTCGGCCCCACCCGCATCCGCGCCTTCGGCACCTATAGCGTTCGCGTCTCGGACCCGGCCAAATTCATGGCCGAGATCGTCGGCACCGACGGCGAATTCACCATGGACGAGATCAGCTTTCAGATCCGCAACATCATCGTGCAGGCGTTCAGTCGGATCATCGCGGGCTCGGGCATCCCGGTGCTCGACATGGCCGCCAATACCGCCGATCTGGGCAGGTTGGTGGCGGGCGAAATCACTGCCATCGTCGCCGAATACGGCCTCACCATCCCGGAATTCTATATCGAGAACATCTCGCTGCCCCCGAGGTCGAGGCCGCGCTGGACAAGCGCACCTCGATGGGCATCGTCGGCGACCTGGGCCGCTTCACCCAGTATTCCGCCGCCGAGGCGATGACGGCGGCGGCCAAAAACCCCTCTGGCGGCGGCGGCATCGGCGCGGGTCTGGGCATGGGGATGGGCATGGCCATGGCGCAGAACCTCGCGCAGGACGGGCCGTGGGGCGCCCGGCCCGCCGCACAGAAACCGCCCCCGCCCCCGGTCGAACATGTCTGGCACATTGCCGAGAATGGCCAGACCCACGGCCCCTATTCAAAGGCGTCCATGGGCCGCATGGTGACCGAGGGCAAGCTCACCCGCGACACCCATGTCTGGACCGCAGGGCAGGACGGCTGGATGCGCGCCGAGGACGTGACCGAACTGGCGCAGCTCTTCACCATCCTGCCACCGCCACCGCCGGGGGCCTGAGCCGATGCGCCGCCGCGCGACGGTCATCCTGCACTGGCTCAACGCCATCCTGCTGCTCTTCGTGCTGGGCGACGGCGGCGCGACGCTCTGGCTCTCGCTCACCTATGCCGCCACGGCGCTCGGCATGTGCGCCCTCGCGCTGTCGCTTGGCCTGATGAACGGACCGGGACCGAGGCTGGAGGGCGCACTGCGCACCCTGCACCCCTGGCTGCACCGTGCGGTCTACCTCCTGCTCGGCTGGGGAGCCATCGCGCTTGCGGCGCAGGTAACGGGTCACGGCCTGCCTGGCCCCGAGGCGCGCATGCTGCTGCTTGCCCTTCTCGCCGTGATCCTCCTGCATGCCACCTTCAACCTCTGGCGTCACACGGCCCTTGGCGATGGAGCACTCCGCCGCATCACGCCGCGCGCCTTCCATTCCATTCTCTGACCCCGGATGCAGGACACACCGCCCTCCACCCCCGCCGGGACCGAGCACCGCTTTCCCTGCGTCAGCTGCGGCGCGGATTACCACTATGAGCCGGGCCAGACCCGCCTCGTCTGCGATCATTGCGGCGACGTGCAACAGATCGACGCCAGCGCCCCCCGGACCCCGGTCATCCGCGAACTGGATTTCCTCGGCGCGCTGCGCGATCAACTCCCCGCCCAGGAGATCGAGGAAACCCGCGTCACCACCTGCACCAGCTGCGGCGCGCAGGTCGAACTGGGCAGCGACACCCATGCCACCGAATGCCCATTCTGCGCCTCTCCGGTCGTCACCGGCACCGGCACCCACCGCCACATCAAGCCGCGCGCGCTGCTGCCCTTCGCACTGGACGAGACAGCAGCACGCAAAGCCATGACCGACTGGCTGGGCCGCCTCTGGTTCGCGCCGAACGGATTGCAGGACTACGCCCGTCGGGGCCGCCGGATGCAGGGCATCTATGTGCCCTACTGGACCTTCGACGCCGACACGAAATCGCGCTACACCGGCGAACGCGGCACTGTCTATTACGAAACCCGCACCGTCATGCGCGACGGCAAGCGTCAGCAGGTGCAGGTGGCCAAGGTCCGCTGGCGTGCGGTCTCGGGCCGCGTCGCGCGGTTCTTCGACGACGTTCTGGTGCTGGCCTCCGCCTCGCTGCCCAAACGCTTCACCGACGCGCTGGAACCCTGGGATCTGGCGGCGCTTGAGCCCTACATCCCAGAATATCTCGCCGGTTTTCGCGCCGAGGGCTACTCGGTAGATCTCGAAACCGGCTTTGCCGAGGCCCGCGCGCGCATGGATGCGGTGATCGCCCGCGACGTGCGCTTTGACATCGGCGGCGACCGCCAGCGCATTCATGGCATCGACACCGAAATCAGCGCTGTCACCTTCAAGCATATCCTGCTGCCCGTCTGGCTCGCCGCCTACAAATACCGTGGTCGGACTTATCGTTTCGTGGTCAATGGCCGCACCGGGCGCGTGCAGGGCGAACGCCCCTGGTCGGCGTGGAAAATCGCCCTTGCCGTGCTGTTCGGCGCTGTGCTCGCGGGTGCCGCGGGCTATATCATCGCACTCAGCGAAGGAAACTTCTGATGCGCTCCAGCCTTTCTATCCAGATCACCCACGCCCATGCGGGCGGCGAGGTGGGCGATGTCATCACCGGCGGCGTCGCCCCGCCCCCCGGTGCCACCATGTGGGAAAAATCGCGCTTCATCGACCGCGACGACCGCCTGCGCCGCCTTGTCCTGAACGAGCCGCGCGGCGGCGTCTTTCGCCATGTCAACCTGCTGGTGCCGCCCACAGTTCCCCGCGCCGACATGGGCTTCATCATCATGGAACCCTGCGACACCCCGCCGATGTCCGGCTCCAACACGATCTGCGTGGCCACCGTGCTGCTGGAAACCGGCATCCTGCCGATGACCGAGCCCGAAACCCGCCTCACCCTCGAGGCCCCCGGCGGCCTCGTCGCCGTGCGCGCCACCTGCGAGGGTGGGCGCGTCACGCGCATCGCGCTGGAAAACCTGCCCTCCTTCGCGTCCCGCCTCGACACCCCGCTCGATGTCCCGAACCTCGGGCGGATCAGCGTCGACACGGGCTTTGGCGGCGACAGCTTCGTCGTGGTGGACCCCGCCACGCTCGATCTCACGCTCACCCCGTCCAATGCCCGCGCACTGGCCGATCTCGGCACCCGGATCACTCGCGCCGCCACCGATCAGCTGGGGTTTGAGCACCCCGAGAACCCCGACTGGCGGCATATCTCCTTCTGCCTCTTCGCCACCACGCCAGAACGGCAGGGCGATACGCTCCACGCCCGCCACGCCGTCGCCATCCGCCCCGGCAAGATCGACCGTTCCCCCACCGGCACCGGGCTTTCGGTGCGTATGGCCTTGTTGCATGCGCGTGGCCAGATGGCGCAGACCGACAGCTACGCCGCCGCCTCGCTCATCGGCGCGCGCTTTGACGGGCGGATCATCGGCCCCGCCCGTTGCGGCCCGCTCGACGCCATCCGCCCGGAAATCGCCGGTCGGGCATGGATCACCGGGCAATCCACCCTTATGCTCGACCCCGAGGATCCCTGGCCCGAGGGCTACCGGCTCTCGGACACATGGCCCGGCGCAGAGGACACCGCCGAATGACAGAGCATTTTCCGACCCTGCAGACCCTGCTCGACACGCGCTATTCCTGCCGCGCCTTCCTGCCCGACCCGGTGCCGGATGCAACCATCCGCCAGATCGTGCGGGCGGCGGGCCGCGCGCCCTCGTGGTGCAACGCCCAGCCCTGGCAGGTGACAGTGACCCATGGCGCGGAAACCGACCGTTTCCGCGACGCACTTACCCACGCCGTGCAGAACGACACCCCCCGACCCGACCTGCCCTGGCCGCAAAGCTACCCCGGCGCGCATGGCGCCCGACGTCTCGAATGCGGCCTGCAACTCTACGAGGCAGTCGGCATCGCCCGCGCGGACCGCGCCGCGCGCGCCCGGCAGTCGCTGGAAAACTACCGCCTCTTCGGCGCGCCGCATGTCGCGATCCTGCATTCCGAGGCCGAACTCGGCCCCTATGGCGCGATGGACACGGGCGGTTTCGTCACCGCCTTTGCCCTCGCGGCCACAGCCCTAGGGGTCGGCACCATCGCGCAGGCCTCCGTGGCGGCCTACGCGCCGATGATCCGGGCGCATTTCGGCCTGCCCGACAACCGCCTCATCCTCTGCGCCATCTCCTTTGGCCTGCCCGACCCGGACCACCCTGCCAACAGCTTTCGCACCACCCGCGCCGACCTCGACGAAATCTACGACCCGCGCGGCTGACACCTGTCCGAACCTTCCATCTCGACCGCAAAATAGCCTGAAGAGGGCGTTGGCCCCGAGCAATGAGTTGAGGCGTTGCAAATGCGCCCGCCCGTCACGCCAGAGGCGTGCCGAGAATAGCCGACGGACCGGCCGGATTACCCCCGCTTGATATCCACCTTGCGCCCCGCCGGGGCGGTCGTGTCGCGCCTGGGGATCACCACGCTCAGCACACCATCCTTGAGATGTGCCTCGATCTTGTCGCCATCGGCATCAGCCGGCAACCGGAACGACCGGCTGAACGATCCATACTGACGCTCGCTGAAGAACCAGGTCTCGCCCTTTTCTTCGCGTTCGGCCGATTTCTCGCCCTTGACCGTCACCACACCGTCCTGCACACCAACGTCGATATCCTTTTCCTCGACACCCGGCAGTTCCATCGTGATCCGATAGGCCGCCTCGTCCGAAGAGGCGTCCGAGGCCGGCGCCAGCCAATCCGCCACCCGCGTGCCAAACGTGCGGAACGGTTCGTAAAGCTGGGGCCAGAATCCGGCTGTATGAGACTTTTCAACCATCCTTTGATCCTCCTTCACATTGAAGATGCGCCAACACTATCCTAACAAGGCAAGAGACTTCCTTGACCCGCATCAAATTCGCCCGAGGTCTTCCATGCTCGCCCTGCTGCAACGTGTCTCCCACGCCTCGGTCACCGTCGACGGACAGATCATTGGCGAATGCGGCGCGGGCCTGCTGATCCTCGCCTGCGCCATGCAGGGCGACACCGAGGCCGAGGCAGACCGCCTCGCGGCCAAAATCGCGCGGTTGCGCATCTTCAGGGATGACGCGGGCCGGATGAACCGCGCGATCACCGACACCGGCGGCAGCGCTCTTGTGATCAGCCAGTTCACCCTGGCCGCCGACACCTCGCGCGGCAACCGCCCCGGCTTTTCCGGCGCCGCCGCCCCCGACGAAGGCCGCCGCCTGTTCGATCACTTCGCCCGGCAGGTCGCGGCACAGGGCATTCCCGTCCAGACCGGCCGCTTTGGCGCCGAAATGCAGGTCAGCCTCACCAATGACGGCCCTGTCACGATCTGGCTGGAAAGCTGACGCCGCGCGCCGACCACCCCCAGAACCGCACCAGCATGAACACCCCCGCCAGCGCCAGCCCGACCGCAAGCCCGATCCAGATACCGGGACCGCCATAACCCAGCCGGAACCCCAGCAGATAGCTCACCGGCACCCCGACGGCCCAATAGCTGAGTGCGGCTATGACCATCGGCGCCCGCGTATCCTGCACCCCTCGCAACAGGCCCAGCGCCTGTACCTGCGCCGCATCGACCAGCTGAAACAGCGCCGCCGCCGCCAGCAACTGCCGCCCCACGGCAATCACCGCCGCGCGCTCCGGGTCGTCCGGCGACAGGAACAGACCGACCAGCGGATCGGGCCAGATCAGCAGCACCGCCATCGTGGCCAGCGCCACCAGCGCCGACAGCCCCAGTACCACCCGCGCGCCTTCACGCAGCGCCGCACCGTCGCCGCGCCCGTATGCCTGCCCCGCACGCACCGTCGCCACGTTCGACAGGCCCAGATGCACCATGAACACCACCGATGTGATCTGCAGCGCGATACCATGCGCCGCCAGCGGCAATGTGCCCAGCCATCCCATCATCACCGAGGCGGCGGCAAAGAGGCCCACCTCGGCCAGACTGGTCAGACCGATCGGCCAGCCGAGGCGAAACACCCGACCCAGCGCCTCCCAGTCCGGGCGCCACAGACGCCGGAACAGCGCGTGCTCGGGCGCGGAACGCTGCACATAGGCGGCCAATGCCGCCAGCGAGACAAGGTTGACCGCAAGCGAGGCCATCGCCGCCCCCCGCACTCCCAGTTCAGGGAACCCGAGATTGCCAAAAATCAGCAGGTAGTTGACGATCACATTCAGCCCCACCGCCGCCAGCGTGACCCAGAGCACCACGGCAGTCCGTTCCAGCGCGGCAAGATAGGATTTGAGCACCATAACCATCAGCGCGGGCAGGATGCCCCAGCCCGCGATGCGCAGGTATTCGGCGGCCAGCGCCGCGGTTCCCGGCTCCTGCCCCAGCAGGCCGAACACCGCCTCGGACCCGATCATCACCGGCAGCGTCACAATCCCGAAGATGATCGAGGCCCACAGCCCCATGCGCGTGATCCGCCGCACCTGCGCGCCCTCGCCCGAGGCCTCTGCCGAGGCCACCATCGGCATCACCGCCCAGGCAAATCCCGATCCCATGATGAACAGCACGAAAAACAGCGTGCCGCCCAGCACCTCGGCGGCCAGCGCCTCGACCGAGTACCAACCCAGCATCAGCGCATCGGTCAGATGGATGGAAAACTGCGCCACATGGCTGCCGATCAGCGGCAGGCCAAGGCCCAGCACCGCACGCATGTGCTGACGATATGTCTGGCGGTGTTGCATGTCAGAGCCGTTAGCCCCGGTCGCATGCCCGCGCAAGAGCCGTCAGAGCGCGCCCTGCATCAGTTGCAGCGACAGTGCCGCGATGATCACACCCGCACCGATCTCCAGCAGCGGCAGCGTGCGCACCAGCCCCGCCCCGTCCTGCCCCGCCGCCAGCCGCGCCAGAGCACCCTCGCGCAGCGTGACCGAGGCCAGCGCCACCGCCAGCGTGACGCTCGCCGTGCCCAGCCCCATGGCAAAGGCCCCGAGGATCCCGGCCATGTCCAGCCCCATGCGCCAGGTCAGGATCAACAGGAACAGCGCCCCGGTGCAGGGCCGGATCGCCACCGCGCCGATCAGCATCGCGGCATCGCGCCAGCCGGTGACCGCCTCGGCCTCCGAAGGCGTCGGGCCGTGGCGGTGACCGCAGGTGGCGCAGGCACCGTCATGGCCGTGGTGCTGCTGCGCAGCGGCGCGGGCGCGCAACCGGCGCACCCCGCGCAGCGCCAGCCACAGCCCCACCAGCGCGATCGCCCCATAGCTGGCAGGGGCCATGATATCGTCCGCCAGCCCGACCATGCGCTGCCGCGTCAGATCGAACAGGAATACCCCCGCATAGACCAGCAGAACGGCGGCGGCCGCCTGCGCCAGGCTCGAGACCAGCGCCAGCACCGACAGGCGCAGCGCGCTCACCCGCGCCGCCACACCATAGCCGCCGATCAGGATCTTGCCGTGCCCCGGCCCCGCCGCGTGGAAAAACCCATAGGCAAAGCACAGTCCCATCAGCCCCGCCAGCGCCCCCGGATCGCCCGCCCTGAGCGCCCGCAACAGGCGCGCCATCGCCTGCTGCGTCTCGGCCTGCCCAGCCTTTGCCCAGACCGCGACCTGACCGGCCCCGCCGAACCCCCAGAGCCAGACCGCCAGCCCCGCCAGCGCCAGCGCGGCAAGGCTCAGGACGGGGCGGCGCATGAGATCGTCATACTCTCGGAAAAGATGTTGCCAACATCGGCGCCGGTATACTCCACCTCGGCGCCAAGCTCGCTCAGCATCTCTCGGAACTCTTCCTGCGCGGCGTCTGGATCGGGTTCCCTGATGGTGTAAACACAGCCATCGGGCAGCCTGATCGGTCCTTTCAGACTATGGGCCACGTAATAGGTCGGATCATAGGCATCGACGCGCAGCCCGTCGCCGGGTACCGGACCAAAGCTGCGGACATGCGTGGCAACGATCCGGCCATTCTCCAGCGCGATGTCGGTCGGCACGGGATGGTCCAGCGCAATCTTGGTCTCGCCATAATGGATATAGAGATCACCCTCGAATCCCTCCGGCCACTCGACCAGATCAAACCCCTTCAGCTGATCCAGCTCCGCCTGGGTCAGCACCCCGTCACCGTCGGGATCAAGCCCCATGTCAGTGAGAATGAGCAATGAGAAGAAATCGTCGTAGGCCCAGGTCACCTCGACACCCGTCAGGTTTCCCTGCCCGTCCCCCTCGAAGCTGAGCGCCACATCGACAAAGACATGCGGATGCGCCTCGGCGCGCGGCGCGGGCAAGGCCAGACAGACGGCAAGGGTAACACAGACGAGGCGTTTCATGCCCCGATGCATAGGCCGTCCACACCTCCCCGGCAAGAGACCACAGGCCGCAGGCCGCGGGATCGGCAAGGTTCGGCGTGACCGCAGCCCCCAGGGCAGCGATCCGGCACCGGGATCAACTGCCGCGATAGGTCGAATAGCCATAGGGCGACAACAGCAGCGGCACATGATAATGCCGCGCCTCCGCCACGCCGAACCGGATCGGAATCAGGTCCAGAAACGGCGGCTCGGCCAGCGCTCCATGCGCGCGCAGATAGTCCCCCGCGTGAAACACCAGCTCATAGACACCCGGCCTGAAATCGCCCTCGGGCAGGATCGGCGCATCGCTGCGCCCGTCGGCATTGGTCACGACGCGCGCCATATGCCTGCGCGTCTCGCCTGCAATGGCGTAAAGGTCGATCCTCAGACCGGCGGCGGGCTGACCGCGCGCGGTATCCAGAACATGGGTTGTCAGATATCCCGCCATCCTAGCCCCTTCGCTTCGCTGCGCGTCCAGTCTGACCGGACCCGTCCCGCCACCCAAGCCGCAAAACCCTGTAACTCTTTCAGGAAATAGCAGAAGATCGCCCGCACGTCAGTGGTGTAAACAACTTCAAGGACACGATCATAGGAGACAGCACAGTGCAACGCTACATCCGCGACCTGCGCGGGCACGGTCCCCGCCCCCCCGATCCGCTCTGGCCGGACGGGGCACGGATCGCAGTGCAGTTCGTGGTCAATTACGAAGAGGGCGGCGAAAACTGTATCCTGCACGGCGATGCGGGGTCAGAGGCGTTCCTGAGCGAAATAGTGGGCGCCACCGCCTGGCCCGGCGAGCGCCACTGGAACATGGAATCGATCTACGAATACGGCGCGCGCGCCGGGTTCTGGCGGCTGCACCGGCTGTTTGCCGAATTCGCCATGCCGGTTACGGTCTACGGCGTGGCGACGGCGCTGGCGCGCAGCCCCGAACAGGTGGCGGCGATGCAGCAGTCGGACTGGGAAATCGCCAGTCACGGCCTGAAATGGATCGATTACCGCGATTTCACCCACGCCGAGGAACGCGCCCATCTGCAAGAGGCGATTCGCCTGCATACCGAGGTGACCGGCACCCGCCCGCGCGGCTGGTATACCGGGCGATGCAGCGTCAACACCGTGGACCTGGTGACCGAGGAAGGCGGCTTTGACTACGTCGCAGACAGCTACGCCGACGATCTGCCCTACTGGCGCCACGCCCACGGCCGCGATCAGTTGATCGTGCCCTATACGCTCGATTGCAACGACATGCGCTTTGCCACGCCTCAGGGGTTCAACGCGGGCGATCAGTTCCTTGCCTATCTGCGCGACAGCTTCGACGCGCTTTATGCCGAGGGTCAGGCGGGTGCGCCGAAAATGCTGTCGGTCGGACTGCATTGCCGCCTCGCGGGGCGCCCGGGGCGTATCCTGGCGCTGCGGCGGTTTCTGGAACATGTGGCGGCGCATCCCGATGTCTGGGTCGCGCGCCGCATCGACATCGCGCGGCACTGGGCCGCCACCCATCCGCCCATCCCCCGCGAACGCCCCTCGCAGATGGATCGCGACAGCTTTGTCGCGCGATTCGGCGGCGTGTTCGAACATTCGCCATGGGTGGCCGAACGCGCCCATGCCCTCGAACTCGGCCCCGCCCATGACAGCGCCACGGGGCTGCACAACGCGCTCTGCCGCGCCTTTCGCGTCGGCACCGAGGACGAACGCCTCGCCGTTCTGCTGGCGCATCCCGATCTGGCGGGGAAACTGGCCGCCGCAGGCCGGCTGACGGTCGAGAGCACCGCCGAACAGGCCAGCGCCGGACTCGATGCGCTCACCGATGCCGAGCGCGCCGAATTCGCCGCACTCAACACCGCCTATATCGCGCGCCACGGGTTTCCCTTCATCATCGCGGTGCGCGATCACGACAAGGCGGGAATCAAGGCCACCTTTGCCCGGCGGCTGGACAATGACCGCGCGGCGGAATTCGCCCAGGCCTGCCATCAGGTCGAACGCATCGCGCTCTGGCGGCTGAGGGACATGCTGGCATGACCGCAATCACCGCCACGCCGCTCACGCCAGAGGCGTTTGCCGCCTTCGGCGATGTGCTCGACACGCAGGGCGCGCCTGATAGGCTGATCAATCAGGGGCTCTGCGGGCGTTACCACAACCGCGCGCGGCTGGATTTCGGAGCCGGACGGGCGGGCCTCAGCCTGTTTCAGGCCGCGCCCCGCACCCTGCCCTACCGGCTCGAGTTGGTGGAACGCCACCCCGAGGGATCACAGGCATTCATCCCGATGAGCCTCACCTCCTTCCTGATCATCGTGGCCCCGGACGCAGGCGGCGCCCCCGGCAGGCCGCGCGCCTTTCTGACCGCGCCGGGGCAGGCGGTGAACCTCCTGCGCGGCACATGGCACGGCGTGCTGACCCCGCTCGAGGCTCCCGGCCTCTTCGCCGTGGTGGACCGGATCGGGCCGGGCGACAACCTTGAGGAACACTGGTTCAAAACACCCTACGAGGTGCGCGCCTGATCTGGTCCGGGCGGGGGAAAGGGGCTGGCGGGCCGGAGTGAATTTCAAAGTCTGCCACCCGCGCGAACAGCGCCGAAGGCACCGCGCGATCGCAACGATAGCTGCCCGTTACCCGCTGCAGATCGCCTGCAACCGCAGCCAGTCGCCATCGCTCAGGATCGGCGGCGGCGGATCGCCATGGGCAAAGGGATCGGCCTCGATCAGCGGCAGCGTCGTCTCGCCGGTGATGTCCAGCGCATAGGCATAGGGCCGCGCCCGCACCTGCCAGCGCCGGAAACCCTCCAGCATCACCTCGACCGCCACCGGATCGGGCGACTCGGTCAGCAGCCGCTCGGCATGGGCGCGCAGCACCTCCTCGCTTACCGCGCCGGTGGTCAGCAACCGCAGAGTGGCCCCAAGCCCGCCCTCGGCCAGAAGCCACCCCAGCGGATCACGCGCCTCGGCGCGCAGATGCGCGGCGATTACATGACCGGCCACCACATCCGGCTCTTCGTGATACTCCACCAGATCGGCGCGAATGAGAACCGTGCCGCCGGGCAGGCGCACCGCCCCCGGCACACCGTCACGCACCACCATCAGGCGCAGCGCGCCGGCCTGAGGCGGCAACCGCCGCGCCAGCGCCGCCAGCGCCGCCGTGCCGCCCGGACCGCGGCAGGCGGGTCCGGTGGCACTCTGCAGATGCTTCGAGAGCTCCTGCCCGATCTCCACCCGCTTGACTGCGGGCACAACCACCAGCGCATGCTCTCGCGCCGCCCAGGGCAGCCAGAAAACGCCCAGCGCGACCACCGCCGACAGGCTCGCCAGCACCCCCGCCAGCCTCAGCCGCCCCGGTCGCGGTCGCTGCCGCGCAATCGCGCCGCGCAGCTTTTCGATGGCCGCGATCATCTCGGCCTCGTCCGTTCCCAGTTCCAGCGTCTCGCCGGGATCCCCGTCGGGATGATAGACCGCAGGCCGCTGCCCCGGATTGGCCCGCGCGATCGCCGCCAGCGACCAATGCGCCAGCACCCGCTCGCGCGTATCGGTGATGGTCAGCGTCGCCTCGCCCACCGACACGATCACATCGACGCGCTGCGCCTCCGGATCAGGCCGCCACAGGCCCGCCGCCTCAAGCCGCTGGTATTTGCTGAGTGCCGTCTGTTTCATCTGTGAAGGGCTGCCCTGCCTCTTTGACCTCAGACTAGCACGTCACGCCGGATACGGGCAATCGGCCTTGGCCCCGCGTCAGAGACCACGCGCAACCTGGCGCAACTCGTATTTCTGGATCTTGCCGGTCGATGTCTTGGGCAGATCCCGGAACACCACCGCTTTCGGCGTCTTGAACCCCGCCAGCCGTTCGCGGGCAAAGGCGATCAGATCCGCCTCCGTGACCGCCGCCCCGTCCTTCAACTCGACAAAGGCGCAGGGCACCTCGCCCCATTTCTCGTCCGGCTTCGCCACCACCGCACACAGCAGCACCGCCGGATGACGCATCAGCACCCCCTCCACCTCGACCGAGGAAATGTTCTCGCCCCCCGAAATGATGATGTCCTTGGCCCGGTCAGCGATCTGCAGATAGCCGTCGGGATGCTGAACGGCGATATCGCCCGAATGGAAATAGCCGCCCGCAAACGCCTCTTCGGTGGCCTCGGGATTGCGCAGATAGCCCTTCATCACCGAATTGCCCCGGATCATGATCTCGCCCTGCGCCGCGCCATCCATCGCGATCTGCGTCATGGTTTCGGGTTCCATCGCGGTGATGTCCTCCATCATCGGCATCAGGATCCCGGTGCGCGCCTTGATCGCATAACGCTCCTCATCGCCCAGGCCGTCCCAGCGATGCTGCCAGAGACATTCGGTGACATGGCCATAGGTCTCGGTCAGCCCGTAAACCTGCGTCACCTTGAACCCCAGCGGCTCGATCGCGGCCAGCGTCGCGGCGGGCGGCGGCGCACCGGCGGTGAACACATCAACCACATGATCGAACGCGCGCCGCTCCTCGTCCTTCGCATTGACGATGGTATTGAGCACGATCGGCGCCGCGCCGAAATGCGTGACCCCCTCATCGGCGATCGCATCATAGATCGCCCGCGCGGTGATATCACGGCAGCACACCACCGTGGCGCCCAGCATCGGCATCAGCCAGACGTGATTCCAGTTGTTGCAGTGAAACAGCGGCACGATGGTCAGATACCGCGCATAGCGCGGCAACTCCCAGCTGATGACCGTGCCCATGGTCATCAGATACGCGCCGCGATGATGGTAAACCACCCCCTTGGGCCGCCCCGTAGTGCCCGAGGTATAGTTGAGCGCAAGGCTCTCCCACTCATCCTCGGGCATGATCCATTCGAAATCCGCATCGCCCGTGGCCAGAAAATCCTCATAGCCCATATACTCGCTGCGCGCATGCACGCCCGCCTCGTCATCGGCCACCTCGATCACCCCCGGCGCGGGGCCCTCCATGACCTCGATGGCCTGCGCCAGCACCGGCAGGAATTGCGTATCGCACAGCACCACGCGCGCCTGCCCGTGATCAAGGATATAGGCGATCGTATCGGCCTCCAACCGGGTGTTGATCGTGTTGAGAACGGCACCACAGGCGGGCACGCCGAAATGCGCCTCGCAATGCGCGGGCAGGTTGGGCAAAAGCGTGGCCACCACATCGCCGGGCCGGATACCCAACCTGACCAGCGCCGAGGCCAGCCGCGTGCAGCGCTCGTGATACTCGGCATAGGTCTTGCGGAACCCGCGATACACCACCGCCTCGCGGTCCGGGAAAATCCGCGCCGCCCGGCGCAGATGCGAGAGCGGCGTCAGCGGCACGAAATTCGCCGCGCACCGCTCCAGTCCCGTCTCATCCTTCATCCAGCCCATCGCGCCCTCCCTGATTCTCGCCCGCAGGTTTGGTGAGATTAGGGAATTCGGCATGGGTTTCAAATGGCCAAGACGGGCGCCCCCGACCTGACATACGGCCAGGCCGGAGAATCCCCGCCCCGAACCACGGTTAACCCTTCCTAAACCACATCCGCGTTACCCGTTAACCTTGTCGCAACCCGGAGCGCATCATCATGGTCGCACGCGCCTATACCGTGGCCTTCGAAGGGGTCGAGGCCCGGCCCGTCGAGGTGCAATGCGCCGTCACCCCCGGCGTGCCCGCCTTCTCGCTCGTCGGCCTGCCGGACAAGGCCGTGTCCGAAGCGCGCGACCGGGTGCGCACCGCGCTTTCCTCCATGGCCATCGCCCTGCCCTCCAGACGCATCACCATCAACCTCTCACCCGCCGACCTGCCCAAGGAAGGCAGCCATTTCGACCTGCCCATCGCCCTCGCGCTGCTCGCCGCGCTGGAAATCATCCCGCGGGACGCGGCCGAGGGCACGACCGCGATCGGCGAACTCTCCCTTGACGGCAGGCTGATGCCGGTGATCGGCGCGCTGCCCGCCGCCATGGCCGCCGCCGAAGAGGGCCGCATCCTGCTCTGCCCCAGGGCCTCGGGCGCCGAGGCCGCATGGGTCGGCGCGGTGCAGGTGATCGGTGCCGCGACACTCGCCGACGTGGTGCGCCATTACACCGGCCAGGCCCCCATCCCGGCCGCCAGCCCCGGCGAGGTCACGGCCCCGCCCCCCGGCCGCGACCTGCGCGATGTCAAGGGCCAGGAACGCGCCAAACGCGCGCTGGAAATCGCCGCCGCCGGACGCCACCACCTGATGATGGTGGGCACGCCCGGCTCCGGCAAATCCATGCTGGCGGCACGCCTGCCCGGTATCCTGCCGCCCCTGACCGCACCCGAGGCGCTGGAAACCTCGATGATCCATTCCCTCGCCGGACTGCTCAGCGAGGGCGGCATCAACCGCACCCGCCCCTTCCGCGAACCGCATCACACCGCCTCGATGGCCGCCATCGTCGGCGGCGGCAGACGCGCCGCGCCGGGCGAAATCAGCCTGGCGCATAACGGCGTGCTCTTCATGGACGAATTCCCCGAGTTTCCCCGCACTGTGCTGGAAACCCTGCGCCAGCCGATCGAGACCGGCGAGGTGATGATCGCTCGCGCCAATGCCCATGTGAAATATCCCTGCCGCTTCATGCTCGTGGCCGCCGCCAACCCCTGCAAATGTGGCTATCTCAGTGATCCTGCCCGCGCCTGCTCGCGCGCGCCGCTTTGCGGCGAGGATTACATCGGCCGCATCTCCGGCCCGCTGATGGATCGCTTTGATCTGCGCGTCGAGGTGCCGCCCGTCGCCTTCACCGATCTCGACCTGCCCGCCTCTGGCGATCCCTCGGCTCAGGTGGCCGACCGGGTGGCGCAGGCGCGCAGCCTGCAAGCGGCACGTTTCGCGGGTCGCGCCGACATGCACCTCAACGCCGATGCCGAAGGCGAGGCGCTGGACGAGATCGCCACCCCGGATCAGGAGGGCCGCGCCCTCATCACCCGCATCGCCGAACGCTTCGGCCTCACCGCGCGCGGCTACCATCGGGTTCTGCGGGTGGCGCGCACCATCGCCGATCTCGACGGCTCCGACGCCGTGCGCGCGGCCCATGTCGCCGAGGCCGTCAGCTTTCGCATCGCCGGCCTCAAAGAGACCTGATCCACCCCGCCAGATCGCGCAGGGTCGCATCCGCTTCGGGCAACAACCGCTGAAACATCGGCCAGACATGCGGCAGATCGCGCGCGATCACCTCGGTCACAGCGACCCCCTGCGCGCGCAGATGTTCCGCCATCCGCCGGGTGTCATCAAGCAGGATCTCGGTATCCCCCGCCGCAATCCAGACCGGCGGCGCGCCGGGAAAATCCGCGAACAGCGGCGAGGCGCGCGGATCGGTCGGCTCGGCCCCCCGCAGATACATCCGCGCCATTTCATGCGCGCGGGCCGCAGGCAGCATGGCCTCCGCCTGCGCATTGCTCCGGAAACTCTCACCCGAGAATGTCAGATCGGTGAGCGGCGAAAAGGCGAATGCCGCCCGCGGTCGCGACCCGCCGCGCCGCAACACCTCTGCCAGCACCGCCAGCGCCAGCCCGCCGCCCGCGCTGTCCCCGCCCAGAATCACACCGCCCGGATGATCGCCCAGCCGCGCCAGCACCGCCAGCACGTCCTCGACCGCCGCCGGAAACGCATGTTCCGGGGCCAGCCGGTAATCGGGCAGACAGGCAGGCAGGCCAGTCAGCCCCGACAGCCGCGCCAGCATCGCCCGATGCGTCCGCGCCGAACCAAAGACATAACCGCCGCCATGAGAATACAACAGCACCGGCCCGGTGCCGCGCGCCACCCCCGGCGCCATCGCCCAGAGCACCGGCACACCGGCAAGTCGATCCTCGTCAAACCGCGTCCCGCGCGGCGGATGAAACCAGAACCGCGCCTTCGCCTCGAAACCCGCCCGTATCTCCGCCGGATCGGCGACCCGCGCCAGATAGGGCTTTTCCAGCAGCCGCAGTTGCAGATTGAGGATCCGGCGGCGCAGGCTCATCCCCGCCGCGCCTCGATCGCCTCCCAGATCTTCGCGGCGATATTGATCCCGTCGAACCGCTCTAGCTCCTGAATGCCGGTGGGCGAGGTCACGTTGATCTCGGTCAGGTAATCGCCGATCACGTCGATGCCCACGAAAACCTGCCCCTTTTCCCGCAACAGCGGCCCGATGGTGGCACAGATCTCGCGGTCGCGCGCGCTCAGCGCCACCTTTTCGGGTCGCCCGCCCACATGCATGTTCGACCGCGTCTCGCCCTGCGCCGGAACGCGGTTGATCGCACCCACCGGCTCTCCGTCCACAAGGATCACACGCTTGTCGCCCCGGCTGATCTCGGACAGGTATTTCTGTACGATCAGCGGCTCGCGGCTGAACCCGGTGAACATCTCATGCAGGCTCGCAAGGTTGCGATCGGACTCAGGCAGATGGAACACCCCCGCGCCGCCATTGCCATAGAGCGGCTTGAGGATCACATCGCCATGACGCGCCCGAAACGCCCGGATCGTCCCCAGATCGCGCGCGATCGCGGTGGGCGGCATGAGCTGCGGAAAGTCGAGAATCAACAGCTTTTCGGGAAAATTACGCACCCAGAACGGATCGTTCACCACCAATGTGCCGGGGCTCAGCCGCTGCAGCAGATGCGTCGTGGTGATATAGAACATGTCAAAGGGGGGATCCTGCCGTAGCCAGACCACGTCGAATGCGCCCAGATCGACCGTTTCCTCGGGCCCCAGCCGGTAATGATCCCCCTCGACCCGCTGCACGCTCAGCGGCCAGCCGCGCGCGGTCACCCGCCCCTCGTCATAGGCCAGCCGGTCGGGCGTGTAGTAAAACATCTCATGCCCCCGCGCCTGCGCCTCCTCGGCCAGCCGGAACGTGCTGTCGGCACGGATGTTGATCGGCCCGATCGGATCCATCTGAAAGGCGATTTTCATACGCTGCCCCCTGTTGCACTCTGCCACTTACATGCGGCAAGGGCGGACAAGGTGCAATTCAGAAATGACCGAATGCGTTTTCCAGAATCCGCACCGCGCCCGCGCCATTCACGACCGCCAGATCGAACCGCACCGGCGCCAGTTGTCCCTCGGGCGTCAGCCCCAGGTATTCCGAGGCGGCGGTGAATATCCGCTGCATCTGCCCGTGATGGAGCCGCTGCAGCGCCAGATTGAACGTCGCCGCCTTCTTGACCTCGCAGAACACATAGGTGTCGGGCGCGCGCAGGATCGCGTCGATCTCGCCCGCCCGCCCGCGCCAGCGGCGTTCCAGCAGCACTGCGCCGCGCGCCGCATAGACACGGATCACCGCCTCTTCGGCAGCCTGACCTGACAGACAGGCCCGCCGTCCCCGCTCCTGCCGCCGCAACAACTGCCCCGGTCGGACCGGAAACTGCGGTACCGTCACGGCCTCGAAATCAAACGCCAGTTGTCTCATCTTCCCCCGTCCTCCGGCTCCATCACCGCAACAACTACCCCGGCCGCACCGGTACCGACACCGCCGTAACCCCGAAATCACACGCCCGTCGCCTCACCTTCACTCCCCCTCCGGCCCTGCAGCCCGCTCCTCCGCAGCGAGATGCAGGGCGCGCTGATAGACCTGCCGCCGCGGCAGCCCGGTTGCCGCCGCCACCCGGTCGGCCGCATCGCGCACCGATTGCCCCTTGAGCGCCACCCTCACCATCCCGTCTAAATCAACTTCCCTAATTTTCAACGAACTCCCGCGATCAATAATCACGACAATTTCGCCTTTCGGCGGTGTCGTGGCACAACCTGCCGCCAGGTCCGCCAGTGTCCCGCGCCGGATCTCCTCGAATTTCTTGGTCAGCTCCCGACAGAGCGCCGCCGCGCGATCCGCGCCCAGAACCTCGACCGCATCGCGCAGCATCGCCGCCACCCGGTTGGGCGATTCGTAAAACACCAGCGTCGCGGGCACCGTCGCCAGTTCCGCCAGAACCGCCTTGCGCCGCCCCGACGTGTTGGGCAGAAACCCCGTGAACAGGAACCTGTCGGTCGGCAGCCCTGCCAGCGTCAGCGCGGTGATCACCGCCGAGGGCCCCGGCGCCGAAACCAGGGCGAACCCCTCCGCCACCGCCGCGCGGCCCAGGTCGAATCCGGGATCGGCCACCATCGGCGTGCCCGCCTCCGAGGCATAAACCACCGATTTCCCCTCGCCCAGCGCCGCCATGATCCGGGGCCGCATCCGCGCGCCGTTGTGCTCGTGATAGGACCACAGCGGCCGCTCGCCCAGCCCCACGCCATGAATTTCCATCAGCCGTCGCAGGCTGCGCGTGTCCTCGGCCACCAGCACATCCGCCGCCGCCAAGATATCAAGCGCGCGCAGGGTGATGTCGCGCGCCGTGCCGATCGGCGTTGCAATCAGATACAGCCCCGCGGCCAGTTTCTGCTTGTCTGGATTCACCACTGGACCCGCTCCATATGACGTTTATGATTGTCCATAGTCGCGCCCCGCCCCCGGCCCCGCGCAAAAAGGAAGTGAGACCGCCGCATGTTCACCGTTCTGGATTCGATCCGCAAGCCATTCGCCCGCCTCTTTCTCGTCCTTGCCGCGCTGTGGCTCGCGGCCTGCCAGCCCGCACCGATCGCCAACACCGGTGGCGGCACCGCCCCGGACCGGCCCGTCGCGGTGGCGCTGCTTGTGCCGCATGGCTCCGCGGACGCGCAAGAGCAGATACTGGCGCGCGATCTCGAGAACGCGGCCCGCCTGGCGGTTGCGGATCTTTCGGGGGTGCAGATCGACCTGCGCGTCTACGCCACCGCCGGACAGGCCCAGCAGGCCCAGCAGGCCGCACTCGCCGCTGCGGACGACGGGGCGCGCATCATTCTGGGGCCATTGCATGCGGAATCGGCCAATGCCGCCGCCGTGGCAGTCGCAGGCCGGAACATCAACGTGCTGGCCTTTTCCAACAATCCGACCATCGCGGGCGGCAATCTCTTCATTCTCGGCCAGACCTTCGAGAACACAGCCAGCCGGCTCGCGGGCTTTGCCACGAGCCAGGGCAAGTCGCGGATCATGGCGGTCTATTCCGACAACCTCGCAGGCAGGCTTGGCCGCGCCGCCATCGAACAGGCGGTGCGCGACCGCGGCGCCACCCTCGCGGGCAGCGTGGCCTACGAATTCTCGCAGGAGGGCGTACTCAACGCCGTGCCCACCATCAAATCCACCGCCGATGCCAACGCCGCCGACGCCATATTCCTGACCGCCAACACCGCCGGCGCGCTGCCGCTCTTTTCCCAGATGCTGCCGGAAAACGGGCTTGGCCCGGACCGGATACAATATATCGGCCTGTCGCGCTGGGATACGCCGCCGCAGACGCTCGATCTGCCCGGCGTTCAGGGCGGCTGGTTCGCGCTGCCCGATCCCGGTCGCACCGCGCAATTCGCGGGCCGCTTTCAGGCCGCCCACGGCAATGCGCCGCATCCGATAGCGGGGCTCGCCTATGACGGGATCGCCGCCATCGGCGCGCTTCTGAGAACCGGCGACCGCGAACCCTTTGGGCGCAATGCACTCACCCAACCAGCGGGATTCCAGGGGGTGAACGGCGTCTTTCGCCTGCGCCCCGACGGCACCAACGAACGCGGCCTCGCGGTGGCGACGATCCTCGACAAACGGGTCACGATCCTGTCTCCCGCCCCGCAGAGCTTTCGCGGTGCGGGCTTCTGACCGGGATGCAAGTCCGCTGACATGACCCAGACCCTCACCCGCCGGGACGACCTGATCTGCCCGGCAGAAACGATTTTCGACCGCGACGGCGTCGCGCGGGCGCTGTCCCGGGCCAGGGCGGATGCCGCGGGCGACATGGGCGCGCTCCGGCGTTCGGCGGTGGCCATCCTGTCGGACGAGATCAGACGCGGCCGCACGGCCATCGCCGAGGCCTTCACCGCCCGGCCATTCGAGGCGCGCGCCACCACCCGCGCCTACTCATGGCTGACCGACTGCGTGATTCTGGCCGTGCTCGACCTGGCCACGCAGGCCATGCACCCCCTGCCCAACCCGACCGAGGCCGAACGCATCGCGGTCTTTGCCGTGGGCGGCTACGGACGCGGCGAAATGGCCCCCTTTTCGGATGTCGACCTGCTGTTCCTGACGCCCTACAAGATCACCCCCTGGGCCGAGAGCGTGATCGAGTCGATGCTCTACATCCTGTGGGATCTGCGACTCAAGGTGGGACACGCCAGCCGCACCATCCGCGACTGCCTGCGGCTCGGGGCCGCGGATTTCACCATCCGCACGGCCCTTCTGGAAAACCGCTTTCTGGCGGGCGAGGCGACGCTGGCCGACAAGCTCAACCAGCGCCTGCGCGACGATCTTTTCAAGGGCTCGGAACGCGCCTTCACCGAGGCCAAGCTGGAAGAACGTGACGCCCGCCACGAGAAACAGGGCGAGCGCTACATGGTCGAACCCAACGTCAAGGAGGGCAAGGGCGGTCTGCGCGACCTGCAATCGCTGTTCTGGATCGCCAAATACCAGCACCGGGTCAAGGATGTGAGCGAACTGGTGGCCCTTGGCATGTTCACGCGCGACGAATTCGCCACCTTCGCCAAAGCCGAGAATTTCCTCTGGGCGGTGCGCTGCCACCTGCACCTGATCAGCGCCCGGCCCAACGACCAGCTGACCTTCGACATGCAGGTCGCGGTGGCCGAACGCATGGGCTACGCCGACCGCGCCGGGCGGCGGGGGGTCGAGATATTCATGCAGGACTATTTCCGCCACGCCACCGCCGTCGGCGACCTGACCCGGATCTTCCTGACCAAACTGGAGGCCTCGCAGCTCAAATCCGAGCCGCTTCTGCAACGCCTGCTCCGGCGGCGCAAGAAACTCAAGGACGGCTATGCCGAGGTGCATGGCCGCCTGGCCATCGCCGACCACAAGACATTCCTCTCCGACCCGCTCAACCTGCTGCGGCTCTTCGAGGAGGCGCTGCGCACCGGCCTTCTGATCCACCCCGACGCGATGCTGCTGGTCACCGCCAACCTGCACCTGATCGACGACGCGATGCGCAACGATCCGCGCGCGCAGAAACTCTTTCTCGACCTGCTCCTCAAACACGGCAACCCCGAACGCGCGCTGCGGCGGATGAACGAACTGGGCGTGCTCTCGGCATTCCTGCCGGAGTTCGGACCGATCATCGCGATGATGCAGTTCAACATGTATCACCACTACACGGTGGACGAACACATCATCCAATGCATCTCGCACCTGGCCAAGATCGAACGCCGCGAACTGATCGAGGAACTTCCCGTCTCCTCCTCGATCCTAAAGGAGGGCATCAACCGCCGCGTGCTCTACGTGGCGCTCCTGCTGCACGACATCGGCAAGGGGCGAGAGGAGGATCACGCCATCCTCGGCGCCCGCATCGCCCGCCGCGTCGGTCCCCGCCTCGGGCTGAAACCGCGCGAGGTCGATACCGTCGAATGGCTGGTGCGCTATCACCTCTTGATGTCCGATACCGCCCAGAAACGCGACATCGCCGATCCGCGCACGGTGCGCGATTTCGCCAAGGCGGTGCAGACCCGCGAGCGGCTCGATCTCCTGCTCCTGCTCACCGTCTGCGATATCCGCGGCGTCGGCCCCGGCACCTGGAACAACTGGAAGGCGTCGCTTTTGCGCGCCCTCTACCGCCAGACCCGCCGCGCGATGGAGGGCGGGCTCGAGGCGCTCAACCGCGAACAGCGCGGCGCGGACGCCAAGCGCAACCTGCGCGAGGCGCTGCCGGACTGGGACGCGCGCGACCTCAAGCACGAGACCGCCCGCCACTACCCGCCCTACTGGCAGGGGCTGCATGTCACCGCCCATGTGGTCTTTGCCCGACTGCTGCGCGACCTGCACGAGGACGAGATCGCTATTGATCTGGCCATCGACGAGGACCGCGACGCCACCCGCGCCTGTTTTGCGCTGGCCGATCACCCCGGCATCTTCTCGCGCCTTGCCGGTGCGCTGGCGCTGGTGGGGGCCAATGTCGTGGACGCCCGCACCTATACGTCCAAGGACGGCTTTGCGACGGCGGTGTTCTGGATCCAGGACGCCGAGGGCCATCCCTTTGAGTCCGACCGCCTGCCGCGCCTGCGCAAGATGATCCACAAGACCCTGCAAGGCGAGATCGTCCCCCGCGAGGCGATCAAATCCCGCGACAAGCTGAAAAAACGAGAACGCGCCTTTCGCGTGCCCACGCATATCACCTTCGATAACGACGGCTCGGAAATCTACACGATCATCGAGGTCGATACCCGCGACCGCCCCGGCCTGCTATATGACCTCACCCGCACGCTGGCGGCCTCCAACGTCTATATCGCCAGCGCTGTCATCGCCACCTTCGGCGAACAGGTGGTCGATACGTTCTATGTCAAGGACATGTTCGGGCTGAAATTCCACTCCGAGAGCAAACGCGCCGCGCTGGAACGCAAACTCCGCACCGCGATAGAAGAAGGCGTAGAGCGCGCCACCACCTGAGCCGGGCGCGGCGGCCGCCCCCTCCCCGTCCACAGCGTCATCCCCGCGCAAGCGGGGATCTCCCATCTTATCTCCTGACACCCAGAACAAGCCGCGCGCGGAGGGCACAGGAGTATCGCCTTCGGGCCGGTCCGGACTGTGGCGGAAGGAACCAGCGCGTCGGCCCGCCATCACCAGACCGGCCATGCGCACATCGCACAGCAACTTCGGAAAGCTGATGGCGGAAAAGCGGGACCAAGTGAGCTTTCGCTGCACCTGCGCCAATGGCTGCATACGGGCAGAATTGCGCTTGGCCTTGCCTAGCGCAATGATGCGGCCCAATTCTCGAAATCCTCGAACAGCCGTCGAACATCCTGACCGGAAAAGAGAAAGTCGGCCTTTGAGTTGAACCATACCGCTTCCAAATCTATCTGGTCGTCGCCGCGTAGCTGCTCGAAGTATGCAGCAAGTTCCATAACAGCATCGTCCCCTTGCCACGTTCGGAATCCTTCATAGAGACGCTTGAAGGACTGAAGGTCCGGATTGGTGATGTCCAGATCAGCATGGAACTGCGAACTGAAAGCTTCGAAAGATCTTGGCGGTGTCACGTTAGTCATTCCTCGGATACGAAGTGATGATTATAAAGCCGCTCGGCATGTCCGGCGCATGCCGGATGAGCGTGCCAACGCCAGTGGCCGTCCGGACCACAATCGGTGCGGATGCTCTTGGACCAGTTCGAAACGCTTCGGTGCCCGTCAAGGAGGTGAAAGAGCTCGTTACGAACGCTTCTGGCCTTTGCCCGGTCGCGACAGCATTCACGATGACTGCGTTGCCTGCAAGGTTTGCGTTCGTCAGCTTTTGCGCGGATTCGAGCGAGGAGAAGGAACCATGGCGTTTCCGAAAGACGCTAAGAATCAGTCCCCGGCGTTGTTGGAGTGTCACCGCTCTCCGCAAGAATGCTTCGCTTTTTCCAACATGTAGGGCAATCGTATGCCCTCCTCTAGCCTCGTGTTCGAAAAGATCCTGTAGCGGAAAGCCGTCGTCGGCTGTTGGCTCAAGCTGCGCAGGAACCACATCACTCTGTGATCCGGATAAGATTGGTTCCGCGTAGCACCGGCAATTATGCGCCTGGCCAGGGTGTCCGCCCTCCGGCGGACCGTCCCATCGGAACACGCGGTCATCGTATTCCTGATGAATGCCGCGCACCTTGGCATCGTCCTTCGACCGCCAGATGTACTGTCCGATGCCGAGATCCTCCTGCCGAATCTGGTTGATCAAGCCGGCAAAAGTCCGCAGCAGGCGTTCTTCCATGGCCGTTCGGAGCGGGCGCAAACGTTGCGGATGCGCCTGATATTCTTTGAAAATGTTTTCGAGCCGCACGTCCCACTGATTAAGTGCTTCGTCCTTGGCGTCTGTGACATCCCGCAGGTCGGCCTCCGTCACGACCGGCACGGTATCCGGTGGTGTCAGCGCATTCAGCAACATTCGGGTGTTTTCGACGATGACCTCGTCGAAGCGATCCGTGAAATGGCTGCGCAAGGCGGCATAGTTTGGAAAGGTCGACTTGATCGAAATCGCAAAACGGCGGCCGATGACTTGGCCTTCCGACGCGCAATAACATACTGACCGTTTCCGCCATGCCTGAGAAAATCCGCGAAACTGTGTTGCATGGAACCTCCGACAGGTGTGCGAAATAGGTTCTAGCAAGAGTTGGTTAATCGGATGTTGAGACCCCGTTCTGTCGTTTCTTTGCTCGGGCAATGCCGTCGGAAAAGAACATCAACCAGTACCGGACGTTTGTGGTTTGCGCAGCATCCGTCACAACGACCTCCTAGCGCCTTGCACCAGCGCAAAGGAAAACCCAATCTCAAGATCACCCAAGTGTCAGTTCACGGCGAATCCGCCTGATCCCTTCACCATTGCAGATCACCCCTTCCCCCCTCACCTCCTCCTCCTCGCCCTCCACCTCTCAAATTCCGCGCGCCGCTTCGCCTCGACCTCGCGCATCAGCGCCATCCGCAACTCGCGCTCCTCGTCCAGACTGCGCATCGCCTTCCATTCCGAATAGGTCGCCCGGTTATGCTTCACGTTCCACAGCGCCCGCGTCTCTGACACCGTCACCACCCCTGCCAGCGGTTTCCCGTGCCGGACGATCAGTATGTGCCGCCCCGTCATCCACACATCTTCAAGACAGTCCCGCAGCCGGGCGCGAAACTTCTCACAGTTGATCTCGGGGATCGGGGTCAGGTCGATTTCTTTCATGTGCTCTCCGGACAAAGGTGATGGGCGCACCCTGCCCCGCCCCCCTTGCCATCCAGTTAACCCGCCGCGCGCACCGGGACGCATTCCGTACGCTTCTCCTTCAGAACCGTACGGGTGCGCCCTTCCCCCCGCCCCGCTGATCCGCTAATCCTCGGGGTCAGATTCCCCGGCGAAAGGCCCCGCATGAAACCCATCCGCCTCCTCACCGGCATCCTGACCGTCGGCGGCTGGACCCTGCTCAGCCGACTACTAGGTTTTGTGCGTGACGTGCTGATCGCCAACTATATAGGCCCTGGCGCGGTCATGGACGCCTTTGTCGCGGCCTTCCGCCTGCCCAACATGTTCCGCCGTTTCTTCGCCGAGGGCGCGTTCAACGCGGCCTTCGTGCCGATGTTCTCCAAACGGCTTGAGGCGGACGAGGATCCGATCGGTTTCGCTTCCCGCGCATTTTCTGGTTTGAGCCTTGTTTTATTGGTTCTTACGGGGCTTTCCATGGTCTTCATGCCCGCCCTCGTCTGGGCCACGGCGGCGGGGTTTTCGGGCGATGAACGCTTCGATATCACCGTCGATTTCGGGCGGATCGTGTTTCCCTACATCTTCTTCATTTCGCTGGCCGCGCTCTTTTCCGGTATGCTCAATGCCGCCGGCCGCTTTGCCGCCGCCGCCGCTGCACCTGTGATTCTAAACGTTTTTTTGATCTCCACGATGACTGTTGCCGCCCTCACCGGCGGCGCCGTCGCCCAGGCCCTCGTCTGGACCATCCCCCTCGCCGGTCTCGCCCAACTCGCCCTCGTCTGGCACGCCACCCGACGCGCCGGCATGCACCTCAATCTGACCCGCCCCCGCTGGACCCCCGAGATGGCGCAACTCGTGCGCATCGCCATCCCCGCAGCGCTGGCTGGCGGGGTGGTGCAGATAAACCTCGTGGTCGGCCAACTCGTTGCTTCCAATACCGAAAAAGCCGTGAGCTGGCTCTATTCCGCCGACCGTCTCTACCAGTTACCGCTGGGGGTCGTGGGCATCGCCGTGGGCATCGTGCTGCTGCCCGATCTCTCCCGTCGGCTCAAGGCACACGACGACACCGGCGCACGCCATGCCCTGTCGCGCGCGGGCGAGGTTGCGCTGGCGCTCACCCTGCCCTGCGCCGTCGCCCTCATGGTGACCCCCCTGCCGCTGGTTTCGGTCCTGTTTCAGCGCGGCGCATTCAGCGCCGACGACAGCGCCTCAACCGCCCTTGCGGTGGCGATCTACAGCCTGGGCCTGCCCGCCTTCGTGTTGCAGAAAATTCTGCAACCGCTCTATTTCGCCCGCGAGGACACCCGCAGCCCGTTCCGCTATGCGGTGGTGGCGATGGTGATCAACGCGGTGCTGGCGGTGGGGCTGGCCTATGTGCTGGGCTGGATCGCCGCGGCCATCGCCACAACCGTTGCAGGCTGGGTGATGGTAGCGCAACTGGCATTTGGCGCGCGGCAATTCGGCGAGGTGGCGCGGTTCGACGCGCAGTTCCACCGCCGCCTCTGGCGGATTTGCCTCGCCTCGGCGTTGATGGGCGCGGCGCTCTGGGGCACCGGCGTGCTGCTCGTCCCGCTTTTCGCCATGGGCGGCTGGCGCTGGCTGGCGTTGCTGCTGCTCGTCGCGGCAGGCACGTTGGCCTATGGCGCCTTTGGCCAGAGTCTTGGCGCATTCCGCATTCAGGAAATCCGCGCCCGGATGCGCCGCTAGTCATGCCGGATGCGCGCGCGCAGCTTGGCAAATCCGCCCGGGCTGAGCACGAAAGACGCCAGAAACCCGGCGGCAAAGCCTGCCACATCGGCGACCCAGGTGCCATTGCCGCCAAAGAACAGACCAAAGACCAGTTGCAACCCCATCAGAACGCCAATGAGGGTAAAAGCCCGCGCCTGATTGGTCCCCAACTGCCCAAGGCGCAGCCACATGACATAGGTGAAACCGCCAATCAGCCCATAAACACCCGGAAACGCCCCGATGAGCCAGGGCTGTCCTTCGATCACCAGACCGTAAACCACGGCCCCGGCGACCGTGCTGATGAGAAACAGCGCCAGAACCGCCCAATGACGGAACACGGCGGACAGGAACTTGCCCATGGCCAGAAGCAGCGCCCCGGCAAAGAGCGCGTGGGTGAAACTCCCATGCACGAAGGCATAGCTGACAAAGCGGCGAAGATGCTCGACGGGCCAGGCGCGGTTCTCGATCATCCAGGCCATGATCGCACTGTTGAAACCGTAATCCTGTATCGCCGCGCTGCGCCAGCCCACGGCATCGGGGCCACCGGCAAGCCCCCTCGCACCCAGCGTGAACATCACCTCGACCCCGAGGATCACCAGAAAGAGCGCCACCGCAAAGGGTGGCACCGGGTTGAGGGGACTCAGGCTTTCGCGGCCATCCATGGCGGCTCTCCTTGACGGGGCTTTGGTGCATGGGTAAGCGAGGCGGACACGGAAATCCACCACGGAGTTTACACATGACCGAGGCGGCCTTTACCCCGCGCGTGTTTTCGGGAATCCAGCCCTCGGGCAACCTGCATCTCGGCAATTACCTTGGCGCCCTCAAACGCTTTGCCGAGGCCCAGAACGAGGGGCTGCAGACACTCTATTGCATGGTCGATCTGCATGCGATCACCGTCTGGCAGGATCCGGCGAACCTGCGCCATGCGACACGGGAACTGGCTGCGGGCTTTATCGCTTCCGGGCTCGATCCGGCGCGCTCGATCCTTTTCAATCAAAGCCAGGTGGCCGAACATACGCAAATGGCCTGGGTATTCAACTGCGTGACGCGGATGGGCTGGATGCAGCGCATGACGCAGTTCAAGGACAAGGCCGGCAAGAATGCCCAGAACGCCTCGCTGGGGCTGTTTGCCTATCCGGCGCTGATGGCCGCCGACATCCTGACCTATCACGCCACCCATGTGCCGGTGGGCGAGGACCAGAAACAGCATCTCGAACTCACCCGCGATATCGCCATGAAATTCAACCACGATTACGGCGTCGAGTTCTTCCCAATCCCGGAACCGGTGATCGAGGGTGCGGCCACACGGGTCATGAGCCTGCGCGACGGCAGCAGCAAGATGTCGAAATCCGATCCCTCCGACATGAGCCGCATCAATCTGACCGACGATGCCGACACCATCGCCCGGAAAATCCGCAAGGCCAAGACCGACCCCGAGCCGCTACCCTCCGATGTGCAGGGTCTGGCAAACCGCCCCGAGGCGCGCAATCTGGTCAATATCTACGCCGCACTCGCCGATCTGAGCGTGGATCAGGTCATGCGCGATGCGGGCGGCAAGCCGTTTTCCGAATTCAAGCCAATGCTTGCCGATCTGGCGGTCGAAAAGCTGGCCCCCATTTCGACCGAAATGGCACGCCTCATGCAGGATGTGACCGAGATCGACCGCATCCTTGTCGATGGGGCCAATCGTGCCCGCGCCCTTGCCACACCTATTCTGCGGCAAACCTATGAAATCATGGGGATGGTGGGCGCGCACAAAGTCTGACGCTAGGGAATACAGGACCGCGCAGGGCGCCACCCCGAGATCACCCCAGATCAGGCGCTGTGACGGCAAATGTCGCGTGCGCCTGCATCGCCTCCCACCAGTCCTTCACCCCGTCGACGCTCATCACCGCATCCGCATCCGGCGTCAGCGCCACATAGAACATGATCGGCCCGAGAAAATAATCGGCCAGCGTCGCCTTGTCGCCCGCCAGCCACCCGGCCCCGTTCCTGTTCTCCATCAGCAGCGTCAGCAAGGTCTGCGAGTCGGTAATCGCCCGTTCACGCGCAGCCTCGTTCTGACCACCGATGAAATCCGGGAACAGGTGATAGCCCGCCACACCCACCAGCGCGCCATAGCCATAGCTGTCGATCAGGCCAATCGCCTCGTTCATCCGCGCGCGCGCCCTGGCATCGTCGGGGACGAGCGGCGGCTTGGGCGCGATGTCCTCCAGATAGCGACAGATCGCATCCGTCTCCCGTATGCGTATCCCGTCGATATCCAGCACCGGCACCTTGCCGAACGGATGGCGCTTCAGGTGTTCGGGCTGTCGTGGCTCTCCTGCCAGCACATTGACCGGCACCTGATCGTATTCGATCCCCTTGTCGGCCAGCACCATGCGCACCGTGCGCACATAGGTCGAGCCGTCAAAGCCGTAAAGTACAGGTTTCCCCACCATTTTCTTGCACTCCAATCGGTTGACTCAATGGCGTGATGATGTGGCAATCGACTGAAAAGTCAAACTGCGCGCGCAAGGCTTGACGCCCCCCTCCCATCGCCGCACTGTGCCGCCGAACAAGCAAAGAGGCACGCCATGACCCCGGAAGAAATCGCCAGACTTCCCTATCGCCGCTGCGTGGGCGTCATGCTGGCAAATACCGATGGCCATGTTTTTGTCGGTCAGAGGATCGACAATGACGCGCCAGCCTGGCAGATGCCGCAGGGCGGCATCGACCCCGGAGAAACCCCGCGTCAGGCCGCCCTGCGCGAGCTTTGGGAGGAAACCGGCGTCACGCCCGACAAGGTGCGGATCGAGCGAGAAACCGATGACTGGATCACCTATGATCTGCCAGATGACATCGTGCCCCGGATCTGGAAAGGTCGCTACAAGGGACAAGAGCAGAAATGGGTTCTGATGCGGTTTCTGGGATCAGATGCCGATGTCGATATCGCCACGGATCACCCGGAATTTTCGGAATGGCGCTGGTTGCCGCCAGATGAACTCGTCGCACATATCGTGCCCTTCAAACGCGCGGTCTATGCGCGGATTCTGCACGAATTCCACGACCTGCTGCGCTCCCCCCGATCCTGACCGGGCCACGCTTGTGCCAGTGACTACCCTTCGCCGGGGGCATCTCCGAGCAGCGCCTGCATCTCCTTGAGATGCGGGCCCCCCGCGACCACAACCTCATCCTCGAACCGGCGATAAAGCGCCAGAACGCGCTGTCCCGTCTCTGTCAGCACCGCACCGCCACCGCCGGGTCCGCCGCGCGTGCTTTCGACCAGTGGGGCGCGGAACATCGCGTTCAGCGTCTCGATCAGCATCCAGGCGCGCTTGTAACTCATCCCCATCTCGCGTCCCGCCGCCGCGATCGAGCCGCAGCGGTCGATCCGCTCCAGCAATTCGGCCTTGCCTGGTCCTATCATGCCGGCTTCGCCAAAGACGATGCGGATGCGCAGGCTGAGGGAGGGGCTTTTTTCCTTCACACGAGGGAACGCGACTCAGTGGGTCCAGACCTGACGACGGTTCGTGGCGAAATTGTCGCCATAACCGCCAGGACGAATATTCGGCTTGCGCTTCTGCGGTTCCTGCACCACCGCGTCGATCCCGTGATCACGCGCATATTCCAGCGCCGCCTCCTTGGTGGAAAACCGCAACCGCACCTGCGCCTGCGTATCAGAATTCGACGTCCAGCCCATAAGAGGATCGACCTCGCGCGCGGTTTCGGACACGAATTCCAGCACCCAGTGCTTCGTCCTTGCGGTGCCGGACTGCATGGCGTTGCGGGCGGGTTTGTAGATGCGCGCGGGCATGGGGATCTCCGTGTTGGTCCGTGCGACGTTATCCCAAATCGCCATGATCTGAGCAAGAGGCGAATGGCCGCGCTCAGGCCGCCTCGCCATCGGTGAACTGCAGCCGGGCGAGGCGGGCATAAAGACCGTTCTCCGCCACCAGGCTTTCATGCGTCCCCTGCGCCACGATCCGGCCCTGATCCATGACGATGATCCGGTCAGCCTTTTTCACCGTGGCCAGCCTGTGCGCCACGATGATCGTGGTGCGCGTGCGCGCCATCGCATCGACGGCGGATTGCACGGCACGCTCGCTTTCGGCGTCAAGTGCGCTTGTCGCCTCGTCCAGCAACAGCACCGGCGCATTGCGCAGGATTGCCCGGGCAATGGCGACACGCTGCTTCTGCCCGCCCGACAGCATCACGCCGCGCTCGCCGACATAGGTGTCATAGCCCTGCGGCAACGCACTGATGAAATCATGCGCGGCGGCCGCGCGCGCGGCCTCTTCGATCTCGGCATCCGTCGCGTCCAGACGCCCGAAGCGGATATTGTCCCGCGCCGAGGCGGCAAAGATCACCGGATCCTGCGGCACCAGCGCCAGTTCGCGACGAAAATCGTGCCGCGCCATATCGCAGAGCGATACCCCATCCAGCGTGATGCGCCCCTCATCAGGATCGTAAAACCGCTGGACAAGCTGGATAACGCTGGTCTTGCCCGCCCCCGAGGGTCCGACCAGCGCCACCGTCTCGCCTGGCCGTATCGCAAGATCGAGATTGTCGAGCGCGAGCGCCCCCGGTCGCGACGGATAGGCAAAGCGCACACCCTCAAGCACGATCGCCCCCCGAACCGGGCGCGGCACCGGCACGGGACTGGCCGGATCCTTCACCGGATCATCGGCCTGCAACAGTTCCACAAGACGCTCGGTCGCCCCTGCGGCACGCTGCAGTTCGCCCCAGATTTCCGACAGCGCCGCGACCGCACCTGCAACCATGACGGAATAGATCACGAACTGTACCAGGCTGCCCGCCGTCATGTCCCCGGCCCGCACATCCCGCGCGCCGATCCAGAGCACCCCGACAATACCGCTGAAGATCAGAAAAATCACGATCACCGTCATCAGTGCACGGGTGTTCACCCGGCGCTGCGCGGCATCATGGCTTCTTTCCGTCACATCGGCAAAGCGCGCGCGGCTCTCGCCCTCGTGGGTAAAGGCCTGTACAGTCTGCACCGACAACAGCGCCTCCGACGCATTGCCGGAACTGTTCGCGATCCAGTCCTGATTTTCCCGGCTCAGCACCCGCATCCGCCGCCCCAGCGTCAGGATCGGCACGATCACCAGCGGCACGATCAGCAGCACCAGCCCGGTCAGCTTGGCCGAGGTCAGCAGCATCAGCGCCATACCCCCGATGAACAGCAGCAGATTGCGCAACGCAATCGAAATGGACGATCCGATCACCGACAGAATGAGCGTTGTGTCGGTGGTGATCCGGCTCAGAACCTCACCGGTCATCAGGCGTTCGAAAAACGCGGGACTCATACCGATCACCCGATCGAACACCGCCTTGCGGATATCCGCGACGACACGCTCACCCAGCCGGGTGACCAGCAGATAGCGCGCGCCCGTGCCGATAGCGAGCAATGCCGCAATCCCGAGCGCCGCGCCGAAATACTGATCAAGCAGCGCGCCGTCCTCGGCCCCGAAATTGTCCACTACGCGCCGCACCGCCAGAGGCAGCATGAGCGCCACCGCAGCCGTCAGCACAAGCGCCAGGATGGCAGCGATCAGCAATGTACGATAGGGCCGAAGGAATGGCCACAACCCCGCCAGGGCTCCCACGCGCTTCGAGCTCTCGCGGTCCAGCAGATCGGCTCCGTTCTCGGCCCTGCGCACCATGAATTTCTATTCCTCGCCGTTTCCGACAGGTTCTTGGCTGGCCCTTCGTCCGGGGTCAAGAGGACAGATCAGCCGCAGTGTCGAAGGAATGGAGCGGGCGACGGGAATCGAACCCGTATCATCAGCTTGGAAGGCTGAGGTCTTACCATTACACAACGCCCGCTTACCGGCCACGTTGTTAGTAGAGCGAAAAGGCCGGGTCAAGGTAGGTTTGGCCCCGTTCAGTATTTCTGCGCCTTTCGAATCCGGGTCATGCGCCCCTCCTCCCTGATTGCTGCGCCCAGAGTCATCACCCCCTTGGCTTGCAAGAGATCCAGCATGCGCACAAAGACTTCTGCCGTGGCGATCGTGTCGCCCATCGCCGTGTGCCGCGCCTCCGGCGGGATGGATATCCCGAACCGTTCGCAAAGCGCATCGAGCGTATGCTGCCCGGTATGATCGAACAACCCCGCCGACATCAGCACGGTGCATAACACAGGATGATCGAACCGCCGCCCGATCACATGCTCCTTGAGCCGCAAGAATGCCAGGTCGAAAGGCGCGTTATGCGCGACCAGAACCGCCCCCTCGCAGAAATCATGGAACCGCTGCCCGACCCTGGCGATATCAGGCGCGCCCTGCACCATCGCATCGGTGATGTGGTGCACACGCGTCGAAGCAGGAGGGATCGGGCGTCCGGGGTTTACGAGGCTGTCGAAGGTCTCACCGCGCAGAATGCGGCCATTAACGATGCGCAACCCTGCGATCTGAACAATCTCGTCGCCACCCCGTGGCGAAAGGCCGGTGGTCTCGGTATCGAACACAACAAAGCTGAGATCCGAGAGCGCCCGTTCGGCCAGTTCCCCCACAGGCGCGCCGGGCAGGCTGAAATCGTAGAACTCTGGCCGCGCGTCACCGGGAGTGAGTTGTTCCGTTGCAGTGGATAGCGGCAGCACGATACGGTGCCCCGCCGCCGTCATCTCGGCCCAGAGATCGGTCTGATGCGCCTTGAGCGCATCGCGCCCCGAATAATCGCCATACGCGGATGACAGCGGTTCCTCAAGCCAGCCGGTCAACTGCCCATCGGTCACCGCCTCACCCTGCCAGCCAAGGACAAGACGAGTCTCCGCGCCCTCCGTCTCGACCGCCAATGTCAGCGCCTCGCGCGTTCCGTCTTTGGTCAGATGCGCGATAATCGCCCCCATCAGGGTAGTGACGGCAAAACCGTCGCAACCCAGCGTCGCGTCGGTATGTGTAACCTCCAGTGGCACCGCCACCTGCGCGGCGATCCCGTCAAAGATATGCGCCACCGCCACCGGCGACATCGGCCAGCGACGCGATTTCACTGCTGCGTGCTGCTTGCTCATGTGCGTCAGACAATCAAAAAGTCGTGTGACTTCATCCTCGATCCCCTTGGCAAACTTCACGCGGGCCTCTGGCGGCAAGTCGCCGCCAGATTGCAACACGTCGAGCAATGCGCCGATGGTCGCGGCGGGACGGCGTACGCCCTCCAGCAGACTGTTGAAGAGATGATCCTGATGGGCATGCGCGCTGAGATCTTCGGTCGCATCGCGGAAAATCAGGACGTGGCCCGAAAGTTCCTCATCCGAAATGACCGGACTCACCCGACCCAGCAGGAACCGCTTGCCATCAGCAGAGGCCGCCAGAAAGGTCTCGGCGCTGATCTGCCCGCACACCCGTGCGGCCTGCATGCGGGCCAGCGCATCCAGCACCGGCTCTGGCCGCAGAAAGGCGGCAAGCGGGCGGTCCAGCCCGATATCGCCCAGCAACTCCTGCGCCATGCGATTGTAGAGCATCACCCGGTTGTCGGGTGTTGCCACCACCGCGCCCTCACCCAGATCACGGAACAACGCTTCAAAGAGCGCCTTTTCGCGGGCGAGCCGGGCGGTTTGCCGCTCGACCGCGCGCTGCCGCGCGGCGCGGGCCTCGGACAGGGCCGTATTGATTGCATTGGCGGCAGGGGCCAGCGTGCTGAGATGCCTGGCCTGGCTCTCATCAATCTGCAAATCCACATCGGCACGGGCGCGGGTGGTGAGATCCGAAGCCAGGGCCAGAATGGGTTTTGCGACGTTTTCGTCGAAAAGGAGCCCGATCCAGACCGAAAGCCCCAACAGGCCCAGAGTTGCGATCAGCCCTGCGATCACATAGCCATCCACCGCCCCCCCCGCGCGGGCATGGCCAAACCAGAGCGCGGCGGCAATCAACGCAGCACCACCCAGACCAAGCGCCGCGAAAAAAAGCGCAAAGCGCAGCCTGAGACTCAGGCGCGCTGAGAGGCGCTCAGGCACTATCAGCCCCGGCCAGTAATGCGCCGATCTGTGCGGTCAGATCGGCCGTGGCAAAAGGCTTGGTCATGAAAGCGTCAGCTCCGACCGCCAGCCCCTTGCGCCGCTCCACTTCGCCGCCGCCAGCGGTCATCATCAGGACCTTGACATTCTTCAGCGTAGCATCGCGGCGGATCAACTGGCAAATCTCATATCCCGAACGCTCGGGCAGCATCACGTCGAGCACGACCAGATCAGGACGTTCCTCGGCCAGGGCGGCAAGTGCCGCATCCCCCGAGGCGACACGCCGCAGCCGATAACCTGCCCGCCCGATGAGATGCTCAAGGGCTAGGGCGATATTGTCCTCATCTTCCACCAGAAGAACTGTTTTCTCGGACATGTCTCGGGCCTCCTCTCCCGGTCAGGTATTGCACAGCGCCCCGATAAGCGGATCCTCCGCTCCCACTGTCATCCATTCCGCCTGCGACGGGTCGGTCAGCGCCGCTTCACTCACATCGGCCCGCGCGCCATTGACGCAATCCACCAGTTGCGGGCGCTTTACCGGCGGGGCCCAGCGGCCAAAGAGATAGATATCCGCCAGCAGCATCGACGGGGCCGCCGGATTGGTCTGAACCCCGGCCCGGTCCAGTACCATCAGCCTCGTGGTCTGCGGCACCACATAGGTCCAGGGCTTCCAGAATCTGGCCTCCTCGACAGAAACCAGCACCTCGACACTCTCGGGCAGCGTGTTCACGGTGCGCTCGGCCCAAGTGTATTCCGACCAGATCGCATAGATCAGCATCGCAATCCCTGCCACCACAGGCGCGGCATAGCGGGGCAAACGTCCCCTGCTCAGATGCCCTGCGACAAGGGCTAGGCCTGCGGCACCAATGCCCACTGCGAATGTAGCGATCAATTCAAAAAACATGTGTTATCCTGGTGCTCCTCTGGCCTGTGCAAGGGCCGATTGCATTGTCTTGACCACCATAAACGCATCGCGCAGGTGATTGCGCTCCAAATCCGACAGATCGGCGGGGGGCATGAAGTTATCAGGCTTCTTCCCCGCCCTGATCTGCGCCGCCTGATGGCGCAGGCGCGTCTCGGCGATGAGGTCATAAGCGTCCAGCAGATCGCGCCCGCCACTCTCCGAGATTACACCACCTGCACGTGCCGCCTCGATCCGGTCACGGGTACCCGCCACCTCGAACGATCCCAACAGCGCATAGATCCTGCCCAGATCAACCACCGGCACGACGCCCGACAGTTTGAGATCAATGGTGTTCTTGTGCTCACCCGAGCGGATCATGGCAAAGCCGCGAAAAAGACCCAAGGGCACCGTATGCTTGAGCGAGTTCGACACCATATGCGCCACAAAGATTGAATTCCGGCACGCCGCCTGCAGCACCTCGGCCTGCAGATCGGCAAACAGCGACGTCTCGCCCGCGATCGGGCGCAGATCGAACATGACCGAGGCCAGCATCTGCGCCTGGTTATCCGGCTGCGATATCCAGCCCAGAAAATAGTCGCGCCAGACTCTGCGGGGCTGTCGCCACCGCGGATTGGTCGCCATCATGTCGCCGGGACAGTAGAAAAACCCGCAAGTATCCAGCCCGTCGCTGACATATTTCGCAAGGGCGGCAAAATAGCCATCATGTTCAGGTTGCACTTTGTTGTCCAGAATTAGGCAGTTGTCCTGATCGCTGATCCCGGTCTGTTCGCGCCGTCCCTGACTGCCGCAGGCTGCCCAGAGATAGGGCACCGGCGCGGGGCCAAACTGTGCCTCGGCCAGCCGCAACAGCCGGCGTGTAATGGCATCAGTGATATCGGTGATCCGCCGGGTGATCGACTGCGGCCGGACCCCGGCCTGCACCAGTTGCGCCAACAGCAGCGGCACCCGTTCCATCACATTTGCCATATCCTCGGCGCTGTCGGCGCTGGCGATATCCGCGACCATATGACTCGCGGTTACGGCCTGTTGGCGGAAAAGATCGGTCTTGCCGATCATCCCCACCACGCGGCCCGCCTGCGCGACCGGCAGGTGATTGACCTTGAGGTCGGACAAGAGCATCAGCGCATCCAGCCCCAGCTGATTGGGGGCGATGGTCACCGGATCAGGCGTCATGATCTGCGCCACCGGCACAGTTCCGGTCAAACCCTCTGCCAGAACCCTGTTGGTCAGATCGTGCACGGTGATGATCCCGGCGAGACGTTCGCCCCGCATCACCACAACTGAAGAAATCACATGATCCCGCATCAGGCGCGCCACATCGGTGATCGAGTCCTCGGGCGTGCAGGTGATCGGCGTCTGCGCCATCAGATCCGAGACCTGAAGCGCGGTCAGACCAGTGGCATATGGACCATCATCGCCGGGTTCAGCTGGACGCGCACGCGCGAACCAGCGGGCAATGTCCTCTGATTGCTCGATAAGATCGAGAAAACGCGCCCTGGGGATAACAATAACGCGGGTCGGCTCTGCCGCCCTTGCAGTCAGTTGGGCGTTGCCATCCCGAAACATCCCCCGTTCGCCAAGGATATCGCCAGAACCCCGGCGCGAGACCAGATCGGCATGGCCCGTCTCGATATCCAGGGCTCCGCTTTCAACGACATAAAGTCCCGCCAGCGGCTCGCCCTTGGCAAAGAGCAACTCCCCCGGAGCGATTTCAACGCGCGTCAGGTCCGGGGCCAGAGAGGTGCAGAGCACGCCGGGCAGCGCATCAAACGGGGCGTGTCGGCGCAGCACCTTTATCAGATCGGTATCGGGCTCGCTCATTGCTGCGGGCTCCTCCCCTGGCGCTGTCCTGTCCATAATACCCAGCGGCCTTGATCCGTAAATGTCGGAGGGCATGAGCGAACAGGGGCGACATTCGCCGCCCCTGTCCAGAGGTTCGTCAGTGGCTCACGGCCCCACCGGCACCGCGCGGGATACGCACGCTTTCCACCAGATCCTGGATTTCCTGCGGCGGCTCTGCCGTCATCCGCGCCACGAGGAAGGCGACACCAAAGTTCAGAAGCGCACCAACCGGCCCGAAATGCGTGGGCGGAATACCGAACAGGTACTGATCCGGCGTCAGCACGTTCGTTCCGGGGATGAAGAACCAGCCCAGATAGAGGAACAGGTAGAGCGTGGTCGAGATCAGACCGGCCAGCATACCGGCTGTCGCGCCCGCAGAGTTCATCCGCCTGGAGAAGATACCCATCATCAACGTCGGGAAGAGCGACGCCGCTGCCAGACCGAACGCCAGTGCCACCACCTGCGCGGCAAAGCCCGGCGGGTTGAGGCCCAGATAGGTCGCCACCACAATCGCCGCCGCCATCGAGATACGGGCCGCCAGAAGCTCGCCCTTTTCAGAGATGTTGGGATTGATCGTCGACTTGATCAGGTCGTGACTGACGGCCGAGGAAATGGCCAGCAGCAGACCTGCCGCGGTGGATAGGGCCGCGGCAATACCACCCGCCGCGATCAGGGCAATCACCCAGCCCGGAAGACCGGCGATTTCCGGGTTGGCAAGCACGAGGATGTCACGATTGAACGTCACAAGCTCGTTACCCTGCCAGCCACGCTCGGTGGCCAGCGCCGTCATCGCTTCGGAATTGTCGTTGTAGTACTGGATCTTGCCGTCGCCGTTCTTGTCTTCGACAGCCAGAAGCCCAGTAACCGACCAGGTGCGGAACCAATCCGGCAGTTCCTCGACCTGCACGGCTTCGCCCTGCACGCCATTCGGCCACATGGTGGTCATGATGTTCAGACGCGCCATCGCACCCACAGCCGGAGCGGTGAGGTAGAGCAGCGCGATGAAGACCAGCGCCCAGCCCGCAGACCAGCGCGCATCAGACACACGCGGCACGGTGAAGAAGCGGATGATCACATGCGGCAGACCGGCGGTGCCGATCATCAGCGACAGGGTAAATAGTGCCATCAGCCAAGGGCTTGAACCAGAGGTGTACTGGTTGAAGCCAAGGTCGTTCAGCAGACTATCCAGCGTCACCAGAAGATACTGCCCCGATGCGGTATGCTCAGAGAACAGGCCGATCTGTGGCAGAAACACTCCGGTCAGTTGCAGCGAGATGAAGATCGCCGGAATCGTGTAGGCGATGATCAGCACACAATACTGCGCCACCTGCGTATAGGTGATGCCCTTCATGCCGCCCAGAACCGCGTAGACAAAGACCACGCCCGAGGCAATCAGAAGTCCGGTCGTGTTCTCGACTTCTAGAAAGCGCGAGAACGCCACGCCGGCACCCGCCATCTGACCGATCACATAGGTCACCGACATGGTGATCAGCGCGACAACGGCCACGACACGGGCCTTGTTGCTGTAGAAGCGGTCGCCCACGAACTCGGGCACGGTGTATTTGCCGAACTTGCGCAGATAGGGCGCAAGCAGCATGGCCATGAGAACATAACCCCCGGTCCAGCCCATCAGGAAGGTCGAGTTGTTATAACCCACAAAGGCGATAAGACCCGCCATGGAAATGAACGAAGCCGCCGACATCCAGTCCGCTGCCGTTGCCATCCCGTTGACGACCGGATTCACGCCACGCCCCGCAGCATAGAATTCGGCCGTAGATCCCGCCTTGGCCCAGATCGCGATCCCGAAATAGAGCGCGAAGCTGAGACCAACGACGATAATATTGAGCGTTGTTTGTTCCATTGTCCCTCCCCCTGTTTATTCTTCTCCGACGCCAAATTCGGCATCGAGTTTGTTCATTCGCCAGGCGTAGAAGAAGATCAGCCCCAGAAAGACCAGAATCGATCCTTGCTGTGCGAACCAGAACCCCAGATCGGTACCGCCGATGGCGATGCCCGACAGCACAGGGCGAAACAGGATGCCAAAGCCAAACGAGGCCATGAACCAGATTGCCAGGCTCCATGTGATGAGACGCAAATTGGCTTTCCAATAAGCGTTTGCTCTTTCTTGATCGGACAAAGCGTGCCCTCCCTTTGTAAACGGCTTCCTCCTGTCCGGGCCGGGACCATCCCGGCACGGACTTTTCTTCTTCACGCGACCGCCTTCGCGACGATCGCGTTCAGCTCTTTTGCGACGGTCTCGATCTCGGCCATCGCATCGACGCGGGCCAAGACCCCGCGCGACTCGTAATAGGAAATCAGCGGCGCGGTCTGCGCATGGTAGGCGCGCAGGCGGCTCTCTACTGTTTCCGCATTGTCATCGGCGCGCCGTTTCATATCCGTGCCGCCGCATTTGTCACAGATACCCGCTATGGCCGGGATCTTGAACGTATCGTGATAGCCCTCACCACAGCCCGCGCAGGTGTAGCGCCCGGAAATGCGCGTCACCATCGCGGCGTCATCCACCTCAAAGCTGATTGCCGCACGAATGCCCTGCCCCATGTCGGACATCAGCCAATCCAACGCCTCGGCCTGCACCGTTGTGCGCGGAAACCCGTCCAGGATCACACCGCCAGCGCAATCATGCTCTGCCAGACGATCGCGCAGGATGGCTATGACGATTCCGTCACTGACCAGATCACCCGCCTCCATCACCGCCTTGGCCTGTCTTCCCGATTCGGTGCCCGTCGCAACTGCGGCACGCAACATATCCCCGGTGCTCAGTTGCATCAGGCCGAACTGCTCCTCCAGCATCCGTGCTTGCGTGCCCTTGCCGGCGCCAGGCGGTCCGAGCAGAACAAGGTTGGTAGCGCTCTGCGATGTGTCCATTCCGTCTCGCATTATCTCTCCCCTTCAGGCGTTTGCACGGTTGGCGATCAGTTCCTCGACCACCGAGGGGTCTGCGAGTGTCGAGGTGTCGCCGAGGCTGCCGTAGTCGTTTTCGGCGATCTTGCGCAGGAT
>NZ_FOAG01000034.1 GCF_900109455.1 Roseovarius azorensis
CGCCATCGCCAGATCGTTCAGCCTGTCCAAACTGCCCGTGCCCGTTCCTGTTTTGCGCCCCGAGGCAAGGTTGTCGCTATTTCTCGTAATGTCCAGTCCGGTGCCAGCGCCAGGCGTCGGCGATCATCTGCGCCAGGGTCGAGCGTGTCGGTCGCCAGCCCAGTTCCGCGCCGGCGCGCGACGAGCCCGACACAAGCCGCGTGCAGTCGCCGGGCCGGCGCGGCCCCTCGACCACCGGCACCGGGCGGTTGGTGACGGCGGCGGATTGCCCGATCACCTCGCGCACCGAGAACCCCGTGCCGGTGCCAAGGTTGAACACCCGGCTCGGCCTGCCCGCCTCCAGCCATTTCAGCCCCAGAACATGCGCCGCGACCAGATCGCAGACATGCACGTAATCGCGGATGCAGGTGCCGTCGGGCGTGTCGTAATCGGTGCCATGAATGGTCAGCGCCTCGCGCCCGCCGTCGATGCACTCGAGCAGCAGCGGCACAAGATGCGTCTCGGGCCGGTGAAACTCGCCCACCTCGGCCTCGGGGTCCGCGCCCGCCACGTTGAAATAGCGAAAGATCACATGCCGCAGGCCGTGCGCCGCCCCGAAATCGCGCAGCATGTCCTCGATCGCGCGCTTGGAGGCCCCGTAGGCGTTGACCGGATGCTGCGGGCTGTTTTCATCCAGAACGACATCGTCCTGATCGCCATAGGTGGCGCAGGTCGAGGAAAACACCAGATCGAGGCACCCCGCCCGCACCGCCGCCTGCATCAGGCTCAGCGAGCCACCCACGTTGTTATGCCAGTAGAGCCCCGGATCCCGCATGCTCTCGCCAACCTGACTGAGGGCGGCGAAATGCATCACCGCCACCGGCCGATAGGCCGCAAACACCTGATCCAGCCGCGCCCGGTCGCTCAGCTCGCCCCGCTCGAACGGGCCGAACCTGACCGCATCCTGCCAGCCCGTGCTCAGGTTGTCATAGGTGACGGGCGTGTAGCCGGCGGCGCGCAGCGCCTTGCAGGCGTGGCTGCCGATATAGCCCGCGCCGCCCGTCACCAGAACATTGCTCACCGCCTGCCCCCGAACGGATGGTTATTGTGCCGCCTTTTCAGAATGCACCACATCCGAAATGTAATTCCACAGATCATCCCGCAGATCGTCGCGCGCCAGCGCAAAGGCCACCGTGGCCTGCAGAAACCCGGCCTTTGATCCGCAATCGAACCGCTGCCCCCGGAAGCGATAGCCATAAACCTCTTCGCCATCCTGCCGCGCGGCGTCGATCGCATCGGTCAGTTGAATCTCGCCCCCCGCCCCGGTCTGCTTGCGGTTCAGTTTCTGCAGCACCGTGGGCGTCAGGATATAGCGCCCGATCACCGCCAGATTGGACGGCGCGGAACCCGGCGCGGGCTTCTCCACCATGCCCTTGGTCGAGACAATCGTGCCCATGTCCTCCTTGATATCCAGAATGCCGTAGGATCTGGTCATGTGATCCGGCACTTCCATCGCGGCGACAACGTTGCCCTGGGTCTCCTCGAACGCCTCGACCATCTGCGCGAGACAGGGCTTGTCGGCGGCGATCACGTCATCGGGCAGGATCACGGCAAAAGGCTCGTTCGCGATCAGCCGACGCGCGCACCAGACCGCATGGCCCAGACCCAGCGGCTTGTGCTGGCGCAGATAGGCGATCTCGCCGCTGTCCATATTGGTGGATTTGAGAATCTCCAGCAGCTCGGTCTTGCCCTTGCGACGCAACTCCGCCTCCAGCTGCGGCGCGTTGTCGAAATAGTCCTCCAGCGCCCCCTTGCCGCGAGAGGTGACAAAGATGAACTCCTTGATCCCCGCAGCCCGCGCCTCGTCGATCGCGTACTGAACCAGCGGCCGGTCAACCAGCGTCATGATCTCCTTGGGCACCGATTTGGTCGCCGGCAAAAACCGCGTCCCCAAACCCGCAACAGGAAAAATCGCCTTCGTTACCTTGCTTCGCATCGTCTGCTCCTG
>NZ_FOAG01000010.1 GCF_900109455.1 Roseovarius azorensis
TCGCCGCCGTCAGCGTCGTCTTGCCGTGGTCAACGTGACCAATCGTGCCGATGTTAACATGCGGTTTCGTGCGGTCAAATTTTGCCTTTGCCATGTCTCGAGGCGCCTTGTCAGTTGGGGGGCCACCACGGCCCGATTGTTACTCCGCGCGGCATTTATTGGGTTCAGCAGGGAAAATCAAGCCTTTCATGGCGGATTGCGGCGGTCGCGGCGGAAGCGGTCGGGATCACTCCGTCGGCGGTGCCTCCGCCGGAGGCGCCGGAGCCGTGTCAACCTCAGCCGCCGCATCCTCCGGTGCCAACTCCGCTTCCGGAAAATCCACCTCTGCCTGCGTGGTCGGCGCGCCGGTCAGCACGCTGATCTTCTCCTTGGCGGGCCTGCCGTCATCCTCGAACCAGCCGAATTCGTTGTTCTGCTGCACCAGCCAGTTCTGGATGAGCTTGGCAGCGTTGCGGCTGAGGTTCTCCATCTGCTTTTCCCTGCTCTGGGTCAGGCCTGACCCGAGCAGGGTACTGGTGGAAAAGCTCTCGACGACCGTGACCATATGCGGCTTGTCGTTCAGCTTCCTGCCTGCTGCATCATCCCAGGCGGTCACGTTCAGGATCAGCGCCGATTTTGGCGAGGCAACCACCGGCACGCCGGGAAGCGCCAGGACATAACCCTCGACGCTGACCCCCAGATGATAAAGCCTGGTTCCATCATAACGCCCGAAGCGGTCCGTCATCGCCCTGGTCACCGCGTCGACCCATTCCTCGCGCGTAGCCTCGCGCGAGGCCGGACCCTTGATCAGGTTCGGAGCCACGACCACGTTGTGCCCGAGATGGAAGTTTCCCAGATAGGCCGGCGTCTCGTCGAGATCGTTCGGATCGGTGCAGGCCGCGACAAGCCCAAGGGCGAAAAGCGCAAAAAGACGGATCATTCGGCAAATCCCGGATTGCAATAAGTCGTGCAGGGATAGCGCAGCCGGTCGGGCGGTGCAATCGTTTGCCATGGTGCGGACGCGGACCTATATCATGGCTGTCAGCGCAAAGGTGCCTCATGTCCCAGACCGCCACCCTCTCGAGGCCCGCAGTTCCGGTCCATGTGACACTCGTGACCGAACCGATGGGCGTGCTGGCCAGCCTGCGTGCGGCGCGACGCAATGTGCTGTCGATCATCCCCGCCATCGCCACCCGTCAGCCGATGGTCTCGGGCCGCACCGGCAAACGCTGGCACATGGTGATGGACCCCGGCGCGATTCGTCGCATGCTGCTGGAAAATCTGGACAATTATCCGAAATCCATCGTTACCAAGAACCTCCTGCGCCCGGCGATCGGCGATTCCCTGTTCGTTGCCGAAGGAGCGCATTGGCGCTGGCAGCGGCGCACTGCGGCGCCGGTGTTCTCGCATCGCAACGTGATGAATCTTGGACCGGTCATGTCTGCCGCCGCCGAACGATCCTGCGCGCGGGTGGCCTACGCCGGCCCGCGCGCCGTGGACATGGCCGCCGACATGGTGCGCACCACGTTCGATGTCATCGCCGACGTGACTTTCTCGGGCGATGGCATGTTTGACGCGGACGCCGTGCATCGCGGCATCGACGCTTATATTTCCGAAGCGGGCAAGATATCGTTGTTCGACATCCTCGGCTTTCCCGACTGGGTGCCACGTCCGGGGCGGCTCATGTCCGGCGGGGCGGTTAACGAGATGAAGCGCGTGGCCGACGCGGCGGTCGAGGCGCGGCGCGCGCGCGGCCCCGAGGGCGTGCCCGATCTGCTCGACCTCCTGCTCGAGGGCGAGGATCCCGAAACCAGACGTCGGATGAACACCGCCGAGTTGCGCGACAACCTGCTGACCTTCATCGTCGCAGGCCATGAGACCACGGCGCTCACGCTTGGCTGGTCGCTTTATCTCTGCGCCTTTGACCAAAATGTGCAGGACCGCGCCCGTGCCGAGGCGCAGGCGGTGCTGCAGGGCCGCGCCGCGACCGGCGAGGACGTGGCGCGGCTGCCCTTTGTCCGGCAGATCATCGACGAGGCGCTGCGCCTCTATCCGCCTGCCGGCATGATCTCGCGCACCGCGCAAAAGGCGGACACGCTCTGTGGGCGCGAAATCCGGCCTGGCGACACGGTGATCATCCCGATCTACGCGCTGCACCGCAATCACGTCCTTTGGGACGACCCCGATGCCTTTCGTCCCGAGCGGTTCGCCGACCGCAAGAGTATCGAGCGCTATGCCTATCTGCCCTTCGGCGACGGGCCGCGCATCTGCATCGGCGCGAGCTTCGCGTTGCAGGAGGCGGTCATCATCCTTGCCACGTTGCTGTCGCGGTTCCGGTTCACCCCTGTCCCGGGACGCGATCCCGATCCGGTGATGATCCTGACACTTCGCCCCGAGGGCGGCGTCTGGCTGATGGCAGAACCGATGACACCCCGAGAACAGGAGGAGTCTCCCGCATGAGTCAGAATTTCAGTCGCCGCGCCTTTCTCAGCACAACCGCCGCAGCGGCAGCCCTGCCTCTCGTTCCCGCCCTTGCGACGGGACAGGTCGCATACGGCCTGCGCGCGGCGCCGGGCCGGGCGCGGCTGGTCCCGGAGCCCTGGGGCGAGACGCCGGTCTGGTGCTATGATGGCGCCGTGCCTGGTCCAGTGCTGCGCGCGCCACAGGGCGCACGGCTGAGCGTTGCGGTGCAGAACGGGCTTGCGACCGACACGACCGTACACTGGCACGGGCTGCGCCTGCCCAACGCGATGGACGGCGTGCCGCACCTGACCCAGCCGCCAATCAGGCCGGGAGAGACCTTTGCCTACGAGTTCGACCTACCCGACGCGGGCACCTTCTGGTATCACCCGCACATGCAGAGCGCCGAACAGGTGGGGCGCGGCCTCTACGGCGCGCTCATCGTTGAAGAGGCCGCGCCGCCGCGCGTGGACCGCGACGTTATCTGGGTGCTCGATGACTGGCGCCTGACGCAGGAGGCCGCAATTTCCGCAGATTTCGGAGCGAACCACGACCAGAGCCATGCCGGACGGATCGGCAATACCGTCACGATCAACGGGCGCGTGCCCGATGAATTCGCCCTGCGCCCCGGCGAGCGCATCCGCCTGCGGCTGATCAACGCCGCCAATGCGCGCATCTTCGAACTCGACTTCGGCGACCTTGATCCGCGCATCATCGCCCTCGACGGTCAGCCCGTCACGCCGCACAGCCCCGAGGCAGGACTGGTCACGCTTGGCCCGGCGATGCGCGCCGACCTGATCCTCGATATGCCCGGCGCGCCGGACGCGCGTATTTCCGTGACGGACGGCTTCTACCCCCAAGCCGCCTACCGGCTGGTCGATCTGGTGGCCGAGGGCGCGCCGCTGCGCGACGGCCCGCCCGACTGGCCCATCGCCCTTGCCCCCAACCCCCTGCCGGAACCGGATCTGTCAGGGGCGATCAGGCACGAGATCACGTTTACCGGCGGGGCCATGGGCGGCATGGTGATGCAGGGCATGGGCCTGCAGATGGATCATCGTGGTAACGGCTTCTGGTTCGTCAACGGCGTCGCGGCCGAAGGGCATGTGCATGACCCCATCCTCACCCTCAGGCGTGACGCGAGCCATGTGCTGCGGATGACCAATGCTACCGGCTTTCACCATCCGATCCACCTGCACGGCCATTCGTTTCGTGTGCTCAGCCGCAACGGCATCGCCACGCCGCATCGCGAATGGCGCGACACCGTGCTGATGGCGCCGCGCGAGCAGGTCGAGATCGGGTTTGTCGCTGACAATCCTGGTGACTGGATGATTCACTGCCACATCCTGGAACATCAGGCGGCGGGCATGATGGCGGTGCTGCGGGTGGCGTGAGCCGCAGACAATCCCCGGAACATCCGTCGGGTGCCCTGGCATTCGCCGCGCCACGGTACGAGCGCACTACCGCGTCGGCACCGGCTCTTCGCCGCGATAGTCGTAAAAGCCCCGCCCCGTCTTGCGGCCCAGCCACCCCGCCTCGACGTATTTCGTGAGCAGCGGACAGGGTCGGTATTTCGTGTCCGCCAGCCCGTCATGCAGCACGTTCATGATCGCAAGGCAGGTGTCCAGCCCGATGAAATCCGCCAGTTCCAGCGGCCCCATCGGGTGATTGGCCCCCAGTTTCATAGACTGGTCGATAGACCTGACATTTCCGACCCCTTCATAGAGCGTGTAGACGGCCTCGTTGATCATCGGCATGAGGATGCGGTTGACGATGAAGGCCGGGAAATCCTCGGCGCTGGCGGCGGTCTTGCCCAGTTTCTCGACCACGGCAAGGCAGGCGTCATAGGTGACCTTGTCGGTTGCAATGCCGCGGATGAGTTCCACCAGCTGCATCACCGGCACCGGGTTCATGAAATGGAACCCCATGAATTTCTCCGGCCGGTCGGTGCGGCTGGCCAGGCGCGTGATCGAGATCGAGGACGTGTTAGAGGTCAGGATCGTATGTGGCAGCAGATGCGGCAACAATTCGTCGAAAATCGCCTGTTTCACCGCCTCGCGTTCGGTCGCGGCCTCTATCACCAGATCGGTCTTGCCCAGATCGGTCAGGGTCTGCGTCGTGGTGATCCGCGCCAGCGCCGCCTCCATCTCGGCCCGGGTGATCTTGTCGCGGCTGACCTGCCGGTCCATGTTCCTGCGGATTGTCTCCATGGCGCGTTGCAGCGTCTCGGCGCTGATGTCGTTGAGCAGGACCTCATAACCGGCGAGCGCCATCACATGCGCAATGCCGTTACCCATCTGGCCTGCGCCGACCACGCCGATTTTCGCGATATCCATCTGTCCGGTCCCCGTGCTTTTGCTGCACCAGCATAGGCCCCGGCGGGGGCCACCTGCAAGGGCCGCAAGTAGCCAAAGGCAGGTGTGAAGACCGCAAAAATATTAGCCGAATTTTAACATTAGCAATTCCTCAAGGATTTTTCGCGAATCCTTGCCTCGGGTGAGCAAATAATGGTGGGATCAATGGCATTTGAACGGATGGGGCAACAGCCCCTTGACTATCAGCACGTAAACTACGGCGCATCGAAACTGCTGTTTCGCGGACCCCGGCGCAGGCTGGATGGTGGCTATGTCGCCTGTCTGGGGGGTACGGAAACCTATGGCAAATTCATCGAGCGCCCGTTTCCCGACCTGCTGAGCCGGGGGCTGGCTCTGCCTTGTGTCAACCTTGGCTGGGCCAATGCCGGGGTCGACGTGTTCCTCATGGATGAGGGTCTGCTGGCGCTGGCACACCGCGCGCGCGCGGTGGTGCTGCAAATCCCCTCGGCGATGAACCTGTCCAATCCCTATTACCGCGTCCATCCGCGCCGCAATGACCGCTTCGTGCAGGCCAGCCCGCGCCTTTACCGCCTGTTTCCCGAGGTCGATTTCACCGAGTTCCACTTTACCCGTCACCTGATGCTGCGGCTTTCGGACATCGACCCCGCGCGATTTGCCATACTGCGCGTGGAACTTCAGGAGGTTTGGGTGGCGCGCATGCAGCACCTTCTTGACCGGATCGGACGGCCCGTGGTGCTGCTCTGGTTTGCGGGTCATCCGCCGGGGAACGGAGAGGGATCGGCAGACCTGTGCGACGATCCCGCCTATGTCAGTCGTGCCATGCTGCAGGCCGTCGGCAGCCGCGCTGCGTATGTGGTGGAGGTGGTGGCAAGCCCCGGCGCAAAGGCTCTGGGCACGCACGGCATGCGCTTTGCACCGCTGGAAGAAATCGCCGCCGCCGCGCTGCCGGGTCCGCTCGCCCATAGCGAGGTGGCCCGCGCCCTGACCCCGGCGCTCGCCCCTCTGATCGCGGAATGAAAGGACCCGCGCCTCCGGGGCGCGGGCCGTTATTCCACGTCTAGGACGCTCTCACAGCTTTTCGGTCAGCTCCGGCACGGCGGTAAAGAGGTCCGCCACGAGGCCGTAATCGGCGACCTGAAAGATGGGCGCCTCTTCGTCCTTGTTGATGGCGACGATGATCTTGGAATCCTTCATCCCCGCCAGATGCTGGATCGCCCCCGAGATGCCGACCGCGACATAGAGGTTGGGGGCCACCACCTTGCCGGTCTGGCCGACCTGCCAGTCGTTCGGCGCATAACCCGAATCGACCGCCGCGCGCGACGCGCCAACGGCGGCGCCCAGCTTGTCCGCCAGTTTCTCGATCAGCGCGAAATCCTCCTGGCTGCCCACGCCGCGCCCGCCCGAGACGACGATCCCGGCAGAGGTCAGTTCGGGCCGATCCGAGGCCGCGACCTTGTCCTCGACCCATTCGGAGAGGCCGGGATTGGCCACCGCCGAAATTGTCTCGACCGGGGCCGCCGCCTGTTCGCCCGCCGGCTCGAAGGTCGAGGTGCGAAAGCTGATGACCTTTTTCGCATCGCGCGATTTCACCGTCTGGATCGCGTTGCCCGCATAGATCGGGCGCTCATACGTGTCGGCATCCACCACGCCCGAGGCGTCCGAGATCACCATGACATCCAAAAGCGCCGCGACGCGCGGCAGCACGTTCTTGGCGTCGGTCGTGGCCGGAGCCACTATATGGCTGTAATCGTCAGCCAGCGACACGATCAGCGCGGCGGTGGATTCCGCCAGACGGTGCCCCAATGAGGCATCCTCGGCCACCAGCACCTTTTTCACACCGGCGATCCTGGCCGCCGCTTCGCCCGCCGCTGCGGCCGAAGCCCCGCAGCAGAGCGCTGTCACATCGCCCAGTTTGGCCGCTGCCGTCACCGCCTTGGCGGTGGCATCCAGCGACAGTTCGCCATCGGTGACTTCGGCAAGAAGAAGAACAGACATCATACGGCCCCCGCTTCCTTGAGTTTCGCAACCAGTTCGTCGACCGAGCCCACGATCACGCCCGCCGCCCGCGCCGCGGGCTCTGAGGTGACGGTGATGTCCAGCCGCGGCGTGACATCGACGCCGTAATCGGCGGCAGTTTTTTCATCCAGCGGCTTTTTCTTGGCCTTCATGATGTTGGGCAACGACGCATAGCGCGGCTCGTTCAGGCGCAGATCGACGGTGACGATGGTAGGTGTCTTGACCTTGATCGTCTGCAGACCGCCATCCACCTCGCGGGTGACCAGCGCATGATCGCCCTCGACCTCAAGTTTCGAGGCGAAGGTCGCCTGGGACCAGCCCAGCAGCGCCGAGAGCATCTGCCCGGTGGCGTTCATGTCATTGTCGATCGCCTGCTTGCCGCAAAGCACGAGGCCGGGTTGTTCTTCCTCAACGATTTTCGCAAGGATTTTCGCGACCGCCAGCGGCTCGATATCGGTATGCACATCCTCAGCGGCCACCACCAGGATCGCGCGGTCCGCGCCCATCGCCAGCGCCGTGCGCAGCGTCTCCTGCGCCTGTTTCACGCCGATGGAAACCGCGATCACCTCTTCGGCCTTGCCCGCCTCTTTCAGACGAATCGCCTCTTCGACGGCGATCTCGTCGAACGGATTCATCGACATCTTTACATTCGCAAGATCGACACCGCTGCCGTCCGCCTTCACGCGAACCTTCACGTTGTAGTCGATCACGCGTTTGACAGGCACAAGCACCTTCATTGGCATGGTCTCCCTTAAAGTGGTGAAGAGCCGGTCCGACTCTTCGGCTAAATCTTTCTCGCGCGTTGATACCGGGTCAGGCGCGCATAAAACAGGGCAAAATCGTCACGTTTGCGTCCGGCGACGTCGCGTTTCGGGATTTAGGGCGCAAGAATATTGCCAGAGTGTTTCAGCGGTTCGCGCCCGGAATCCACAAGACATCCGCCTTGCCGTTTTCATTGGCCATGCGAGAGGCGACGAAAAACCAGTCGCTCAGCCGGTTGAGATATTTCACCGCCGCCGCGTTCACATGTTCCAGCGTCGCCAGTTCGACGCACAGCCGCTCAGCGCGCCGCGAGACTGTACGGCAGAGGTGCAGATGCGCCGCCAGCGGCGAGCCACCGGGCAGGACAAAGCTGCGCAGGGGCTGGAGATGTCCGTTCATCGCGTCAATCTCGGCCTCCAGCCGCGCGACCTGACTGTCAGCCATGCGCAGCGGCGGGTATTCGGCCTTGGCATCCTGCTCCATATCGGGACGGCACAGATCGGCCCCAAGATCAAAGAGATCGTTTTGAATACGCGCCAGCGCAGCGTCGGTTTCGTCCGTCGCATGCAGTCGCGCCAGCCCGACGGTCGCGTTGGCCTCGTCCACCGTGCCATAGGCGGTGACGCGCACCGAATGCTTGGCCACGCGAGCGCCGTTGCCAAGTGCGGTTTCGCCCGCATCGCCGGTGCGTGTATAAATCTTGTTCAGGACCACCATGGGTCTATCCTCCCTAACTGCGGAAATAGACGAAAATCAAAATGAGCAGTATAGCAATGAATTGCGCGATCAGCCGCCAGCGCATGTACTTGTTCGACCTCTTTGCATTCTCCACCCCCTCCTTGCCAAAGGTGGAAATGCCCCGGATCAGAATCAACGCCACGGCCAGACAGCCCAAGGCCACGAGGAGAAATAGCGGATCTTGCAGCATCAGGCGTCCTTTCCGAGTCGGTCTCGTGGGGCACATCTAGGCGGGGTGGGGCACAAAGCGAAAGGGAAAATGTGCCGCAGTCAATAGCCCTATCCCTTGGAAATCACCCAATCCAGTGCGCGGGACGGCAGAATGCGCCGTAGCGTGCCCATCATATAGGTGGGCGCCGTGACATAATAACGCGCGCGGGGGCGCGGTGCCTCCAGCGCATGTATGAGCTTTCTGGTCACCGCCCCGGGCGGCAATTCGAACGTATCCTTGCTATATTCGCCATAGAGCCGCGGGCGCAGCTTGTCGCGATACTCCGGCGCACGATGTGCGTTTTCCCAGTCGATCCAGCGCTCAAAGGGCGCGCGCGCGTTTTCGCGAATTCTGGTCGTCACCGGCCCCGGCTCGATCAGGCTGACATGAATACCCGTGCCGCGCATCTCGATCCGCAGCGTGTCGGTCAGCCCCTCAATCGCGAATTTCGTGCTGACATAGGCGCCGCGCCAACCGATCGCCACCAGACCCAGAACCGACGAACATTGCACGATCCGCCCGCCGCCCTGCGCGCGCATCGCCGGGATCACCTGTCGTGTGAGATCGTGCCAGCCAAAGACATTGGCCTCGAAAATCTCGCGCAGCGCGCCGCGTGGCAGATCCTCGACCAGTCCCGGACAGGCAAAGGCACCATTGTTGAAAAGCGCATCGAGCCGTCCGCCGGTTGTCTCCAGCACCTCGGTCAGACCTGCGGCAATGCTCGTCTCGTCCTCATAGTCAATCCGGGGGCTTGCGAACCCCTCGGTGCGCAACCGCGCGCAGTCCGCCTCTTTGCGGCAGGCGGCAAAGACGCGCCAGCCGCGCGCCCGCAGGCCATGCGCGGCGTCATGGCCGATGCCGGAGGAACAGCCGGTGATCAGGATGGTTCTCTCGCTCATGCCGCCTTGTGGCCCGGGACCACGAGCGATGCAAGCCTGCTCGGAGACGCGCGGTACAATTGCCCCGGCATGTTTTGCCGCGTCTGAACAGGGTTGGTCGACTGGCGATAACCCACCCGGCATGCCCGGATCGTCCTCTGAAACTGCGGCAGAATCGCGAAACTTTGGCCGCTCGCGGCCTCTATGAGCTTTACGCGGAATCCTGCGGGCGCTATCACCGCATCTATGAGTGATTTGCTGGACGACCCCAACATGCTGCCAGAGGCGGTGTCAGAGCCGCTGCGCCGCGCGATCGGCGAGCGCTATCTGACCTATGCGCTTTCGACCATCATGCACCGCGCGCTGCCGGATGCGCGCGACGGGCTGAAGCCGGTGCATCGCCGCATCCTCTATGCAATGCGCGAGTTGCGGCTGTCCAGCACCGGCGGGTTCCGCAAATCCGCCAAGATCTCGGGCGATGTGATGGGCAACTATCATCCGCATGGCGACGCAGCGATCTATGACGCCATGGCGCGGCTCGCGCAGGATTTCGCGGTGCGCTATCCGCTGGTCGACGGACAGGGCAATTTCGGCAATATCGACGGCGATAACCCCGCCGCCTCGCGCTATACAGAGGCGCGGATGACCGCCTTTGCCGAGGCGCTGCTCGATGGGCTGGCAGAGGATGCGGTCGATTTCCGCGACAATTACGACGGCACCCTGCGCGAGCCTGTGGTGCTGCCTGCCTCTTTCCCGAATCTTCTGGCCAACGGCTCCTCGGGCATCGCCGTGGGCATGGCCACCAATATCCCGCCACATAACATTGCCGAGTTGATCGACGCCTGCCTGCATCTCATCAAGTCCCCCGACGCACGCGACGAAACGCTGCTGAATTTCATACCCGGTCCCGATTTCCCCACCGGTGGCGTCATCGTCGAACCGCCCGAGAGCATCGCGCAGGCCTATCGCACCGGGCGCGGCGCGTTCCGGCTGCGCTGCAAATGGGATGTCGAGGATCTGGGACGCGGTCAGTGGCAGATCGTGATCACCGAGATCCCCTATCAGGTGCAGAAATCCAAGCTGATCGAGCGCATCGCCGAACTGATCCAGACCCGCAAGGTGCCGATTCTCGCCGATGTGCGTGACGAAAGCGCAGAGGATATTCGTCTGATCCTCGAGCCGCGGTCCAAGAATGTCGATCCCGAGATGCTGATGGGCATGATGTATCGCAATTCCGAACTAGAACTGCGGTTCTCGCTCAACATGAACGTGCTGATCGACGGGGTGACGCCGCGCGTCTGTTCGTTGAAAGAGGTGCTGCGCGCCTTTCTGGATTTCCGGCAGGAGGTGCTGCTGCGCCGCTCGGCGCACCGGATGGAAAGGATCGACCATCGGCTTGAGGTGCTTGAGGGGCTGATCGTGGCCTTTCTCAATCTCGACCGGGTGATCGACATCATCCGCTATGACGACGATCCGAAAGCGGCGCTGATGCGCGAGGACTGGGGGCGCACATTCGCCCGCGCCACATCCGAGGCCGATTACATGCCTCCCCCCCCCGGCGGCGAGGACGGGCTGACGGATGTGCAGGCCGAGGCGATCCTGAACATGCGCCTGCGCTCGCTGCGCCGTCTGGAAGAGATCGAACTGAAGCGTGAACGCGATGCGCTGATGGAGGAACGCGCGGGCCTTGAGGATCTGCTTGAGGATGTTTCCCTGCAATGGGCCGCCGTCGCCGATCAACTGCGCGAGGTAAGAAAGACCTTCGGCAAGACCCATGCAATCGGCGCGCGCCGCACGCAATTCGCTAAGGCCGGCAGCATCGAGGAAGTGCCCCTTGAGGCGATGATCGACCGCGAACCGATCACGGTGGTCTGCTCCCAGATGGGCTGGATCCGCGCCATGACCGGACATCTCGACCTTGGCCGCGAGTTGAAGTTCAAGGACGGTGACGCACCGCGCTTCATGTTCCATGCCGAGACCACCGACCGCATTCTGGTCTTTGGCTCGAACGGGCGGTTCTACACGCTGAGCGCCGCCAACCTGCCGGGCGGGCGCGGCATGGGCGAGCCACTGCGCCTGATGGTCGATCTGCCCAACGAGGCGGGCATCGTCGATCTGCTCATTCACAAACCGGGCCGCAAGCTGCTCGTGGCCTCATCCGCGGGCGATGGATTCATCGTGCCCGAAGATGAGGTCGTGGCCCAGACCCGCAGCGGCAAGCAGGTGCTCAACCTGCGCGAGCCCGCGCGCGCGCAGGTGTGCAAACCCGTCACCGGCGATCACGTCGCCTGCGTGGGCGAGAACCGCAAGGTGTTGGTCTTTGCCCTCGACGAACTCCCGGAACTGGTCCGAGGCAAGGGTGTGCGGCTACAGAAATACAGGGATGGCGGGCTGTCGGATGCCACCACCTTTGCGCTTGCCGACGGGCTGAGCTGGCAGGATCCGGCGGGGCGCACCCGCACAGAAACCGATCTCGAGGAATGGCTGGGCAAACGCGCCGGATCGGGCCGCATGGCGCCACGCGGTTTTCCGCGCGACAACCGGTTTACCTGAGGCGGATGACGCAGGGGTGCGTATCGCGCGCGGATGGGCTGAGGAGAACATTGGCCAACGCCGCCCAACCGCACTACTTATGCCCTTGTCCCAATGACAGCGTATGCGCCCGCAGCCACTCCATGAACCCGCGCGGATCGCTCTCTAACATTTTCATCCGCTCGTCGCTGATGGGTTCGCCGACGATCGGCCTTTGTGGCCGGTTGCAGCTATGCACCACCTCATGCAACAACAGCCCCTGCCGCAACGTGGCCGAGATGCGGTTGGCGATCTGATACCAGCGTGAATTGGAGCCGGGAAAGAAGATCGGCACCACCTTTGCCCCCGAGCGGCGGATCATCTGGGCGGTAAACACGTTCCATTCCCGTTCGACCGCCGGGCCAAACAGCGTGTCGCTGGACGCCACCACACCCGAGGGGAACACGCTGATCACCCCGCCCTCTTTCAGATGAGCCATCGCCTTGGCGCGCATCTCGACCGATTTACGCTGCGCGTCCGGTTCATGCGGAAATGGCACGGAGATCATGTAAGAGGCCGCCACCTCGTCGATCCCGGTGAGCAGGGCGCGCGTCAGGATTTTGTAGTCACCGCGCCGCCGCCCGATGAGATCCGCCAGAATCATTCCGTCCACCAGACCATGAGGATGGTTGGCGACCACCACCACCGGGCCATCGAGGGGGATGTTTTGCACCTCATCGTCGGGCGTCAGCAGCGGAATACCCATCGTGTCGAGCGCCGCGCGCCAGAACGCCTGACCCGTCGGCGCGCCGCGCTTTTCGAACTTGCGGATCATCCGGACGATTGTGATCTTGCCCGTCATCCATTCCATCGTGCGAATGACGAAGGAGGTCAGACGGCTGTCAAAACTGTTGGCATAGGTCAGGCTGCGACGATCATATTTCGTGAATACGACCGTTTCTCCGGCTTCACTACCGGTCTTTGGTTGCGCCTCGATGCTCACTGCCCCGTCCCTGTCCCGCACTGCCACCGCCGCAGGTGTCCGCGCGCTCACATATCCTCGCCAAAGCGGTTAGCCACAAGCGCCGCCACCGCATCTGCCAGCGGCACGGCATCAGGACCCGCAATCTGCACGTCAATAGTGGTTCCCTTGGCTGCTGCCAACATCAAAAGCCCCATGATACTGTCGCCCGAGGCCGATTGCCCGCCAAGCGAAACCTCGACACGCGCGTCAAAGCCTTCGACCACTTCGACCAGCTTGGCGGCGGCGCGGGCATGGAGCCCCTTTTCATTGACGATGTCCAGTCGCCGCGTCACCTTGTCCGTCATCGCGCTACCCTCTCACTCGGCCGATACATTGTGGCTGTCGATATATTTGCGTCCGGCCTCAAGTGCGGCGCGCACCGCGTCCGGCACGGTCTGGTGACGGCTCTTAGCCAGCTTGATCAGCATCGGCAGATTGGCCCCATAGAGAATACGCCGGTCATCCGGGCGACAGGCCCTGAGCGACAGGTTCGACGGCGAACCGCCAAAAATGTCGGTCACCAGAACCACGCCGTCGCCGGTGTCAACGGCATCAGCGGCGGCACAGATTTCGTCCTGCTTGAGCGCCCGGTCATGATCACCCTCGATGCTGATCGCCATGATCCCGGGCTGGGCACCGACGACATGCTCGACCGCCCTGAGATATTCTCGGGCCAGCCCGCCATGCGCCACGATCACGATTCCGATCAAGACCGTCTCAACTCCTCAGATCTCCGACCCGGCCCCGGCCCGTCAGACAGTCCGTGCCGCTCCAGCTCCCGATGCCTTATTGACACTTGCCAGCCCTTCTCTGCAAGGCTTGCCGCGAGGGTTTCCGCCATGCACACGCTGCGATGCTGCCCGCCGGTGCAACCGAACCCGATGGCAAGATAGGCCTTGCCCTCCGCCTCATAGGCCGGAAGCAGCACCTCGACAAGATCGGTCACGCGCGCGCGAAATCCCTCGAACCGGGGATCGCTGCGCACATAGGCCGCCACGCCCTCGGTGCGCCCGTCCTGACCGCGCAGCGCCGCCTCCCAATAGGGGTTTTTCAGAAACCGGCAGTCAAGCACCATATCGAGACCCCGCGGCAGCCCTCTCTTGTAGGAAAACGAATGCACCGATACCGCCAGCCTCGCCGAACCGCGCGCGGCGAACCAGTGTTCCAGTTCGGCGCGCAGGTCATGCGGCGACAATTCCGAGGTGTCGATCAGCAGATCGGCGCGCGCCCGCACCGGACCCAGCAGGTCGAATTCCCGTGCGATGCCCAGTTCGGGGCTTTCGGCCGGAGCCAGCGGATGCCGTCGCCGCGTCTCGGAAAACCGCCGCACCAGAACATCCGGGCGGCAATCGAGATAGAGCACCTGCAACGGCAGACCCAGCGGCCAGTCCCGCCGGTCGATCACCTCGATCAGCGCATTGGTCGAGAAATCCCGGTTGCGCACATCAATACCAAGCGCCAGCGGCTTGTCGGGCGCGCGCCCCTCCAGCAGACGCGGTAACAGCGACAGCGGCAGGTTGTCGATCGCCTCGTATCCCATGTCCTCAAGCACGCGGATGGCCGTGCTGCGCCCGGCCCCGGACGGGCCGGTGACCAGCACAAGGCGGTCGGCCGCACCACCAGGCCGCGTGTCATCCGGATCAGACGCAGACATCCCTCAACTCCATCAGGACAGCTCTCCATGCATCAGATATAGCAATATCGCCGCAGGAAAATGGCGATGTGCCGCTCGTCCGAGGATCGGCAGGGTGACGCCCATCACCTCCTCGTGATCAAGTGGCGGCAAACGCTCTGCCACGTCCCGGTCCATATCCACGATCAGCGCCAGGGGCTGCGGCCCTACACCGGGCAGGGTCAGGATACCGACGCCACGTGCCTCGATCCGCCCGCGGATCGTCTCCGGCGCATCCGCCATGACCTGATCCTCCCGTCGCCAGAGGCGCGTGCGGTCGTCGGCCACCAGCCCCGCGCCCATCGCCAGAAGGTCGAGCGCAAGCCCCGATTTGCCGCGCCCCGGCGCGCCCCGGATCAGCACCGCGCGCCCGCCATACGCCACACAACTGGCGTGGGTCACCATTTCCGCAGTGCCCGCCTCGCCCGGCACCGGCTCAGACCGGCAGGCCCACGACAAATCGCGCGCCCAGCGGATCAGAGGTGGCGTCGGCATGGGTCGGGCGAATGTTCTCTGCCCAGATCACCCCGTCATGCGCCTCGACGATCTGTTTTGAAATGGCCAGGCCGAGACCGGAATTGTTGCCGAAATCGCCCTCTGGCCGTTCGGAATAGAACCGCTGAAAGACCTTTTCCAGCGCCTGATCAGGAATGCCGGGGCCGGTATCCTCGACCACCACCAGCACCCGGTTGGCGCGTCGGCGCGCCCAGACCCGGATCGCGTCGCCCTCTTCGCAGAAACTGATCGCATTGGCGATGAGATTGACGAAAACCTGCGCCAGCCGCGCCTCCAGCCCGGTTATGACAATCGGCTGGGCCGGGAAGTCGGTGATGAATTCGACGCCCTTCTTTTCGGCCTCCTCGCCCAGATACTGGCCCAAGCCGCGCAGAGTGCCGAGCAGATCGAACGCCTCCTGCTCTTCGCGGACCAGTTCGCTGTCCAGCCGGGAGGCATTGGAAATGTCGCTCACCAGCCGGTCGAGACGGCGCACGTCATGTTCGATCACCTCCAGCAGGCGCTCGCGCTGATCCTCGCGCTTGGCAATGCGCATCGTGCCCACGGCAGAGCGCAGGCTGGCCAGCGGATTCTTGATCTCATGCGCCACATCGGCTGCGAACTGTTCGTTGCTGTCGATCCGGTGATAGAGCGCCGCCACCATGCCGCGCAACGCGCCGCTCAGCCTGCCGATCTCGTCCGGGCGCGCGGTCAGGTCGGGAATGCGGATGCGCCCCTTGGCGCCATTGCCGCGATTTCGGTCACGACCGATCTCCGCCGCCTCGGCCAGTTCGGCCAGCGGATTGGAAATCGTCGAGGCGAGAATAAAGCTCAGCCCCACGGAAACCAGGGTCGCGATCAGGAACATCTGCAGGACACGTTCGCGCTCGAAACGCGCCATCCTGTCGATCTCGCCCGCCGTGTTGGCAAGAGCGACCACCGCAATCATACGATCGCCCTGAAGAACCGGCACCGCCACCGAAAGCACCGTGCCGCCGGTGGTATCGGCGGTTTGCACCTGCAGCCCACCCTGCACCGCGAGGGCGACCATGTCCCGCGCCATGTCCTCGACAGACCGCTGACGCTCGGCCCTGCCCGCGCCGGAAAACGGGGCCGAAAGCCGCTCCCAGAGGGCCGTCAGAAAATCGGTCATCGGGGTTGCCCCGGCCCCTTCTGCCGCGGCATAGGGGGGCATGTCGCCTTCCTTTTCCAGGGCGAGCGTGCCGGTCCGATCGAACACGAACACCCGGGTCCCGGTCTCGATGCTCAGGCGATCCATAAGCGCGCCCAGATCGACACCGTCGCCGGTCATCAGACTGACCGGCGCGCCGTCGGGCAGTTGCGCCTCGACCGCGTCAGCGATGAGCGCCGCCTGCGCCACAAGCGCATTGGTTCGCTGCTGTGCCAGATTGTCGAGCGATGAACTGAGATAGAGAATGCCGACGACCAGCACATTGAGCGCGATCAGGTTGAATGTGATGATCTTGCGGGTCAGCGACGAATCCCGCATCGAGAACCAGCCGCGTCTTGCCCGGCGCGCGCTCAGCTCTTCCCCTTCCACGCGGTCGGGAGCCACAAAATCATCCCCGAGGACAAGATCGCTATCCTTTCGCGGCGGCAAATCGCGCACCTCTATCCCCTCGGCAAGGGCCATTATTCTTCGTTATACCTATACCCGATACCGTACAGCGTTTCGATAGCCGAGAATTCCGGGTCGACCATCCGCAGCTTCTTGCGCAGCCGCTTGATGTGGCTGTCGATCGTGCGATCATCCACATAGACCTGATCGTCATAGGCCACATCCATCAGCTGATCGCGGCTCTTGACGAAACCCGGGCGCTGCGCAAGCGCCTGTAACAGCAGGAACTCGGTGACCGTCAGACTGACATCCAGACCCTTCCAGCTGACCGAGTGGCGCAACGGGTCCATCCGCAGCTGACCGCGCTCGATCACCTTGGTTTCCTCGGTATCGGCCACGACATCGCCATTGAACGCATCCTGACGCCGCAAAAGCGCGCGGATCCGCTCGACCAGAAGCCGTTGGGAAAACGGTTTCTTCACATAATCGTCCGCGCCCATGCGCAGACCCAGAACCTCATCGATCTCGTCATCCTTGGAGGTCAGGAAAATCACCGGCATCTGCGATTTCTGCCGCAGTCGCTGCAGCAGGTCCATGCCATCCATGCGTGGCATCTTGATATCCAGCACCGCCATGTCGGGCAGTCTCTTGCTGAAGGCATCAAACGCCTGCTGACCATCGTTATAAGTTTCCACCTCGAAACCCTCGGCTTCGAGCGTCATGGATACGGACGTCAGAATATTTCTGTCATCGTCCACAAGGGCGATTCTGGACATTGCGTTCATCCTTATACTGCTCATATTATGTTTTTATCATTTTTCCGCCACTATGCTCTTCTTTCGGGGCGCCGATCAATCCAAAACTGCGAATCAGCCAGCACATCCCCCGTGATTGGTGCAAATAATCCTTGAGAATGGCTAAATTGACTCACTTTCCTGCCCGATGGCGAACCACGTTTTCGCTAACATCGCTCTGGTTGCGCTAACTTGCATCTGATTGCGCTAACTCGGTAAAACCGTTCTGTTATTTCACAGAAGCGTCATGTTAAGACGCGCTCAGCCGGGCAGGCCTGCCCGACCGGCGTCGTGTATTGGCGCCCATGACGGATACCGCTGTGACGCGGACTTGGCGAACAGGAGCTAGGCACAATGACATTCGGACGGGTCAACCCGCAATTCCGGCTGGAGGATCAAGGCATCACCGGACTGGGCAATGTCTATTACAACCTCATCGAACCAGCCCTGATCGAGGCGGCGCTGAAGCATGGCGAAGGCACCTTGGGTCAGGGCGGCACGTTTCTTGTGAGCACCGGCAAGTTCACCGGTCGTTCACCCAAGGACAAGCATATCGTCAGAACCAACAGCGTTGCCGACACGATCTGGTGGGAGAACAACGCCGCGATGTCGCCCGAGGGCTTTGACGCGCTTTATGCCGACATGCTGGATTACATGCAGGACGGTGATTTCTATGTGCAGGATCTGGTCGGTGGCGCCGATCCGGCGCATGCAATCAATGTGCGGATGGTCTCGGAACTGGCCTGGCACAGCCTGTTCAACCGCACCATGCTGCGCCGCCCGGTGCGCGATGCGCTGGATGGATTCATCGCCGATTTCACCCTGATCAACTGTCCGGGTTTCAAGGCCGATCCAGCGCGGCACGACTGCCGCACCGAAACCGTGATCGCGATGAATTTCGACCGCAAGCTCATTCTCGTAGGCGGCACCGAGTATGCCGGCGAGAACAAGAAATCCATCTTTACCCTGCTCAACTACCTGCTGCCCGAAAAGGGCATCATGCCAATGCACTGCTCGGCCAACCATGCGCAGGGCAATCCGGTCGATACCGCCGTGTTCTTTGGTCTCTCCGGCACCGGCAAGACGACGCTCTCGGCTGATCCGGCGCGCACGCTCATCGGCGATGACGAACATGGCTGGTCGGATCGCGGCACCTTCAATTTCGAGGGTGGCTGCTATGCCAAGACGATCAACCTCAATCCCGACGCGGAACCCGAGATATACGCTACGACCCACAAGTTCGGCACGGTGATCGAAAACATGGTGTTCGATCCCGAAACGCTGGAACTGGATTTCGAGGATGATTCACTGACCGCCAACATGCGCTGCGCCTATCCGCTGCATTACATCTCGAACGCCTCCGAGACGGCGCTTGGCGGGCATCCCAAGAACATCATCATGCTGACCTGCGACGCCTTCGGCGTACTGCCACCCATCGCGCGGCTGACGCCAGCGCAGGCGATGTATCACTTCCTGTCTGGCTTTACGTCAAAGGTGGCTGGCACCGAGCGCGGCGTAACCGAGCCCGAACCGACCTTTTCCACTTGTTTCGGCGCGCCCTTCATGCCGCGCCGCCCCGAGGCCTATGGCAACCTGCTCAAGGCCAAGATCGCCAAGCATGGCGCGACCTGCTGGCTGGTGAATACCGGCTGGACCGGCGGCGCCTATGGCACCGGCTCGCGCATGCCGATCAAGGCCACCCGCGCGCTGCTGACCGCGGCGCTTGACGGCTCTCTGAACGAGGTCGAGTTCCGCAAGGACGATAATTTCGGCTTTGACGTGCCCATTGCCGTGCCGGGCGTGGCCGAGGTTCTGCTCGACCCGCGCCGCACCTGGGATGATCCTGCGGCCTATGATGCGCAGGCCGCCAGGCTGGTGCAGATGTTCGCCGACAATTTCGCGCAATACGTCCCCTATATCGACGAAGACGTGAAGGCAGCGGCCATCGGCTGACTGCTGTGGCTCCGGAGCTGATCCGGGGCCTGAACCGCCGCGCGGACGGCATCCCCGATGCCTGCCCCGGACCATTCCCGTAGATCACATCACCATCACCCCCCGCCGGATCAGGTTCAGCCCCGCGATCAACAGCACCCAGAGCGTGATTCGCCGGAACGCCGCCTGATCGAAACGATCCTGCAGCCGAAACCCTAGCCAGATACCAAAGAGCGCAGGCGGCACCATCGCCAGCGACAAGGGCACGGTTTCGGTCCGCAGCACGCCAGAGCCGACATGCGACACCAGCAACAGCAGCGCGCCCAGCCCGTAGATCACTCCCTGCACCCGCATCTGTTCGGTCTTTTCGGTTCCGCGCGCGGTCAGCATCGCCACCGTGGGCGGTCCCCACATGCCCGATATCCCGCCAAAGAGTCCGGCCAGCGCGCCCACCCCCGCCTCGGCCCGCGGCCCCGGATCGGGTGACAGTCGCAGCCCCCGGCCCAGCAGGGCGGCCCCCGCATAGAGCGTGATCAGCGGCCCGATGAAGAGCAGCATCGCAGCGGGCGGCAGCACCGGCACCAGTTGCGCGGCAATCACCATCACCACGCCCCCCACCAGCATGAAGAGACGAAACCGGCGCACCGACTCCCACGCCGCCCGGCGCCCCTGACGCAGCGCCTGCCACAGATTTGTGGCCAGTGTCGGCAGGATCAATCCCGCGAGCGCCAGATCAGGTGGCATCACCGCGCTCAGCCCGGCGATCATCACGGTGGGCATGGCAAAGCCGACGACGCCCTTGACCAGCCCGGCGGAGACCGCCACGGCAAAGACAAACCCCCAGCCCCAGACCAGGCCGATATCGAAAAACGCATCCATATGGCCTTCTTAGCATCCGTTTGATGTTGCGGCGCGAAAATCAATACGTAATTTTAAAACAAAAACATGCGACAAATCGCATAATAGTTGCGCTGCACCTGCATGGTAGATAAAAGGCGCAAGGATGGATAGAGGATATGATTCATGGCACATGACGGACAGGATATTGCAATGGCCGAACCGATCATTCTGGGGGATCTTCTGGCACTGACCGGCGCGGCGATTGCCCCGGTCGAGGGGCTGCTGGAACAGGCCACCGCCTCTGTCCGCGAAAAGGTCACCATCGACGGTCGGATATCGGGCGCTGCGATGGATGCCGAACAGACCGCGACACATGGTCTGGCCTGGCTTGCCACCTATACCGAAGCGCTGCGCCAGATGCAGAACTGGGCCACGCGGCTGAATGGCAACGGCCAGTTCGGCGAAGTCGAGCAGCTGCTTCACCAGATCGCATTCGGCGAGTATCTCAGCCAGATCGCCGGCGGCATCCAGATGAACCAGGGCGAAGTGGTCCGGATTCAGGATCTTGGCCTCACACCCGATGACGCGCATCTCCTGATGGACCCAGCCACCAGCCTGCTGATGCAGGCAGGCAATACGCAGGCCACGCGCGCCCGGCTGGTGGAATTGATGCAGGAACGTACGGCAGAGATCACCGTGGGTCGCACCGGACTGGATGAAGAACTGGAAATGATCCGCGCACAATTCCGCCGCTTCTCGGTCGAAAAGGTGGAACCGCACGCCCATGGCTGGCACCTCAGGGACGAGTTGATCCCGATGGAGATCATCGAGGAACTGGCCGGAATGGGTGTCTTTGGCCTGACCATCCCCGAGGAATTCGGCGGCTTTGGCCTCAGCAAGGCGTCAATGGTCGTCGTGTCCGAGGAACTCAGCCGCGGCTATATCGGTGTCGGCTCGCTCGGTACCCGGTCAGAGATTGCCGCCGAACTGATCCTCTGCGGCGGCACCGATGCGCAGAAAGCCCAGTGGCTGCCGAAACTCGCCAGCGCCGAGATCCTGCCTACGGCTGTTTTCACCGAACCCAACACCGGCTCGGATCTGGGTAGCCTGCGCACCCGTGCCGTGCGGGATGAAAATGGCGACTGGAAAGTCACCGGCAACAAGACATGGATCACCCATGCCGCGCGCACCCATGTGATGACGCTGCTTGCGCGCACGGTGCCCGACACCACCGATCACCGGGGCCTGTCGATGTTTCTGGCCGAGAAAACCCCCGGCACCGACGAAAACCCGTTTCCCACCCCCGGCATGACTGGCGGCGAGATCGAGGTACTGGGCTATCGTGGGATGAAGGAATACGAGCTGGGCTTTGATAACTTCCATGTGAAAGGCGAGAACCTGCTAGGGGGTGAAGAGGGCAAAGGCTTCAAACAACTGATGGAAACTTTCGAGTCCGCCCGCATCCAGACCGCCGCCCGCGCCGTGGGCGTGGCGCAATCGGCCCTCGACGTGGCGATGAAATATGCCATCGACCGCAAGCAGTTCGGCAGATCGCTCATCGACTTTCCCCGCGTTTCGGGCAAACTCGCCATGATGGCGGTGGAAATCATGATCGCCCGGCAACTGACCTATTTCAGCGCATGGGAAAAGGACCACGGTCGGCGCTGCGATCTTGAGGCGGGCATGGCCAAGCTCTTGGGCGCGCGCGTCGCCTGGGCCGCCGCCGACAACGGGTTGCAGATCCACGGCGGTAACGGGTTTGCTCTGGAATACGCGATCAGTCGGATTTTGTGCGATGCGCGGATCCTGAATATCTTTGAGGGGGCTGCGGAGATTCAGGCGCAGGTGATCGCCCGGCGACTTCTGGGATAGCCCGCGCGCCATTCCGAAAACCTGCGATGGCTGGCGGGATGTCATCACCGCGCCCGGTGGCAGGAGGCGGCAGCGATCGTGCGCCGCTCGGATGACATGTCATGGCAGGCGCAGGCGGGGTCAGAGGCCATCCTTCCAGCCGGATTTAGCAATAGTTGACTAATTAGCCATCAATGGCTAATCTTGGCTCATGGCCCCGTCCGACTGGCATTTTCCGCGCCGTGAGTTCACCCACAGCGTCTTTGTCACTCTCACGCAGGGGCCGTCCCCGGCGCTGCGCCTCTTTGGTCCGCGCCGCACCGGCAAGACCGAATTCCTGCAACGCGATCTGGGCTTTATGGCCGCAGAAACCTATGGTCACCGCGTCCTCTACGCCAGCTTCTGGCAGATCAGCACGGCCCCGCTGGCACTTTTGCTTCATGCCTGCGACATGGCCCTGCGCCCCCAGAGCTATTCCGAGCGCCTGCTGAAATGGGCGCAGACCCCACCGGTCAGGATCCGCCTTGGCGCACTCAGTGACCTGGCCGGGCTGGAGATCGAACTGGGCCGGAACAATGACACGCCCCCTGCCGACGAACTCCTGCTGCTCGACCGGCATCTCGACCGGCTGGCCGATTCCAGGCGGCCAGCGCTGCTGCTGCTCGATGAGGTGCAGGAACTGGCCCACCATCCGCAGGGGACAGAGATCATGGCGGGGTTGCGCACCTCTCTGGACCGACGGCGCGAGGGGCTGCGCACGGTCTTTACCGGCTCGTCCCAGATCGGGCTGAACAAGGTATTCTCCGCCCGTAACGCACCGCTCTACCGCTTTGCAGCACCGCTACACCTGCCGCCCATGGGCCCGGAATTCGTAGATCATCAGCTCAAGGTCTTTCACCGCGTCTATCGCCGCAAGCTCGACCGCGACACGGCGCTCGACTTCTTTCGGCATTTCCAGGGCAACCCGATGTTCTTTCAGCGCTGGTTGACCGCGCTTGGCCTCTCGCCCGACATCTCCGAAGCCGATGCCGCCCGACAGACCGCGCAGGATCTCGCCGCCGATCTTGAACTTGACCGTCAATGGCTGGCGCTCCAGACCCCGCATCGCGCCATGGCACGGATCATCGCAGAGCGCCTGCCCGATCCCTTTGGCGCGGGCGGCGCGGCGCGCTATGCCGCACTCACCGGCGTGGACGCCCCGATCCCGCAGACCCGGCAGAGCTATCTGCGCACCCTTGTGCGTCGCGGCATCGCCGATCAGTGGGAGGGCGAATGGCGCATTGCCGATCCGGTGTTCGAGGCATGGATTCTCGATCGTGGCGCGGACGACTTCTGACGCGCACCCTCAATCCGGCTGAAACACCGCATCCGCCCGCAGCGCGCGCGCCGTTCGCCACAACAGACCCGCGATGATCACGCAAAGCGCCGCAAGCAGGACGATCCCGATCAGCCGGTGTCCGACCGATCCCACCGCCTCGGCATAGGCGAAGCTGGCGATCGTCACCGCCGCCACCGGAAAGCTGAGCGCCCAGAAGCTCAGCGAAAACGGCACCCGCATCAGGCGTGGCAACTGCACCGCCACGATGAGCGTAAACAGATAGGCCCCGTTCAGCAGAACCCGGGCGAATTCATCCACCCCGCCCACCAGTTCCACCCAAGCCAGAAAACCGACCGCTGGCGGCGCGATCAGGATGACCAGCGACGGTTGCAACCGCTCGGGCAGAGGATCGTGGAAAATCAGCCGGTTCATCACCAGCGCCAGCATCACGATCCAGAAAATCAGCCCCACGCTGGCGAAAAACCAGCTGATCTCGAGATATCCCAGTGGCACACCTGCAATCGCCACGATCACATTGCCGACCGCCGGGATGAACCACGCCGGCGACAGATGCCCGTGCTGGAACGACCGCGCACTGATCCAGCCGCTGACCACCGCCAGCGTCAGGATCAACTGCATCGGCACCGCAATCAGCCACATTACGTGCGCAACCCACGGTGCGGGCACCAGCATCACGATGGACATAAGCACCAGTGCGATGGAGATCGCGGGAAAGAACGCCAGCTTGACCGGATGCCGCCATTCCGCCGCCACCGCCCCGGGATATCGCACCGCCTTGGCCAGATAGCCCAGCGCCACGGCGGCAAAGACAGCCATGGTCAACCAATGCGCCGCCCATGACATCACATGCGTCAACCCTAGCGACACCTCACCCGCACGCAGCGCCAGCGTGAACCCGCAGAGCCCCATCACCACGGTAAATAGCGTGACGGGCACATATTGCAGCCGCCTCTGGTCTGTCCCGCGCAACGCCCCTACTCCGCCGCGCCGATGTTCAGATGCAACGATGCCAGCCCGTCGATCTCTCCCAGCAGCACATTGCCCGGCACGACCGGACCCACGCCCGCAGGGGTGCCGGTATAGATCAGATCGCCCGGTGCCAGATGGTAGAAACGCGACAGATGCGCGATGATCTCGGGCACCGACCAGACCATCTCGGCCAATGTCGCCTCCTGCGCTACCCGCCCATCGACCCTGAGCCGAATCGCCTGATGCCCGATCTCGCCAAACTCCGCCTTCGGGGTAATGGCCCCGATCACCGCCGAGTGTTCGAAATCCTTGCCCAGATCCCAGGGCCGCCGCTTGTCCTTGGCCGTAGCCTGCAGATCGCGGCGCGTCAGATCAATGCCGCAGGCATAGCCATAGACCGCCGCCATCGCCTCCGCCTCTCTCACCCGGAACGCGGGCGCGCCCAGCGCAACGACGAACTCCATCTCGTGATGACAGTCCTGCGTGCCAAGGGGATAGGGGATCGTCGCCCCGCCCAGACAGATGTGATGCGCCGACTTGGTGAAATAGAACGGCGCCTCACGGTCCACCTCGTTGCCCATCTCGGCGGCATGGGCAGCATAATTGCGCCCGACGCAGAACACCCGGCCCACCGGATATCCGTCCGCCACTCCCTCGACAGGCAGCAACGGTGCGGCGGGCAGATTGAATAACGTTTCTGTCATGGGGATCTCCGGTGCAAGCGATTGAATTCGCGCCCGTTATGCGCCCCGCCTTCCCCCTTGTCAAAGCCCGGCTCAGGCCACGCGACGCCCCTGCGACCAGACACCCCGCAGCGCCGGTGCCCCCCCGCGCAGGGCAAACCGGATAAGATCACCACGCGCGCCCTCGGCCAGCGCGCCGCGATCCGCCAACCCCACGGCCCGCGCCGGATTGGCCGAGACCGTGGCCATCCCGCGCGCCATGTCGTCCCAGCGCTCGCCCAGTTGCACCGCCGCCAGCAACAGCGCCGAGGGCACGTAGTCCGACGACAGGATATCCAGATGACCCAGATCGGCCAGGTCCCCGGCCGCCACGTTGCCGGAATGCGACGCACCCCGGATCAGGTTGGGCGCGCCCATGATGACCGCGATCCCCCGCGCGGTACAGGCGCGCGCCGCCTCGACCGTGGTGGGAAACTCGGCCAGCCTGATGCCATAACCCTCCGACACCGCCACCTGTTCCTCGGTCGTGTCGTCATGGCTGGCCAGCACCGCGCCATAGCGGCCCGCATGCGCCACCGCCGACGCCTCGTGGCGGTCGCCATGCGCATCCCGCAGCGCCCTCAGTTGCGCCACATGCTCCGCGAATTGCGCATCCGTCAGACCGTGCTTGCCCTTCATGTACTCCTCCAGCTTGGTCACATCGCGAAACTGCCGCTGCCCCGGCGTGTGATCCATCAGGCTGACGATGCCCACCCGGTCCTCGGGGCCGAATTCCTCCATTTCCTCTTCCAGCGTTTCCGAACACACCTCGGCCCGCAGATGCAGGAAATGGCTGATCTTGAGCGCGTCCTCGGCGCGCAGGCTCAAGAGTTCATCGGCCAGCCCGCGCGCATATTTCTTGTAGCGCCCCACGCCAGTGGGCACGGATCCCACCCGCATCGCGTCAAACACCGTGGTGATTCCCACGCTGGCCAGTTCCGCATCATGCGCAAGGATAGCGGCATTATGCGGCCAGTCTACCTTGGGGCGCGGCTGAATATGGCGCTCCAGATTGTCGGTATGCAACTCGATCAGACCCGGCGCGATGAAATCGCCGCCACAGTCCACCGCCCCTCGTGGCACGCCCGTTCCGCTGTCGATCCGGGCAATCCTTCCCCCGCGCAGGACAACCGACCCGACCCGCACCTCTGAGGGCAGGATCAGCAGGGCATTGGCGAGAATACAGTCTTCTGTCATGTCAGTGTCATGCTTTCCTGAAAGATCACGGCAAATCCATGAAACGCCCCATGATATTCACCCGTTACGCTATTTATTTCACGCCCCCTCCGGGGCCCCTGTCCGATTTCGGCGCGGCATGGCTGGGATGGGATCCGGCGACCGGACAGCCCGTGTATCACCTCGACCTGCCTGGCCTGCCCGCGCCGGTGCAGGAGATCACCGCCGCCCCCCGCAAATACGGGCTGCACGCCACCATGGCCCCCCCTTTTCGTCTGGCGGATGGCAAGACCGGGGCCTCTCTCGTCGACGCCTTCGCCCGCTTTTGTACTCAGAACGGCCCGGTCACGCTCGACGGCCTCGAAGTCGCCGCTCTGGGCCGTTTTCTGGCGCTCATCCCGACCGGCGATCAGGGCGCGGTCAGCGCCCTCGCCGCCCGGACCGTGCGCGCCTTCGATGCCTTTCGCGCACCTTTGACCGAGGCACAGATCGCTCGCCGTCGCTCGGGCGGGCTCACCCCCGAACAGGACGCGCTGCTGCTGCGATGGGGATATCCCTACGTGATGGACGCTTTTCGCTTTCACATCACCCTCACCGGCAAGCGCCCCAAGACCGAACTGTCCCTGCTGCGCGATGCGCTCGGGGCGACGCTGAACCCGCTCATCCCGCGCCCCTTTGCCGTCGACGCCCTCTCGCTCATGGGCGAGGGTGAGACCGGCCATTTCCATCTCATCCACCGTCATACCCTCACCGCCTGAAGCTGCCTGAGCGCCGCCCTTGCCAGTCGCGCCACCGGCATATCGGTATCGAGCGACACAACCGGCCCTACACCTTCGGGCAGCGCTTCTGCAGCCCCCGTCAGCCGCTCAGCGATATCCTCGCCCACCTCACGCCCCCGCATCGCCAGCCGAGCCGCCAGCACCTCCTGCGCCGCCGTCAGATGCAGCACTGCAAAGGGTTGAAATCGTGCCTGCGCCTCGGGCAGAACCCCGCGCGACAGATTCACCAAGAGATCCCGCCCAAGTCCGAGATCCAGACTGATCCCCACCGGAACGCCATAGCGCAACCCGTGAGCCCGCCAATGAAGCGCAAAACCGCCATCCTTCAGACGCATGTCAAATTCCGCCTCGCTCACCGGCTCATGCCCCTCGCCCGCAGGATCGGCGGGCCGGGTGATCACCCGCCGCACGCGGCGCAGCCCGGGCCGCGCCTCGATCATGGCGCGCATCAGCGTGTCCTTGCCCACGCCCGAGGGGCCAACCACGGCGATGAACCATCCCCGGTTCATGCCGCCCGCTCCGGCGAAAACCGGGTGACATCCACCTCGCAATCGCAGACCCGCGCCCGTGCTGTCTCGTCGTGGAAGATCCCGACGATGGCGGCACCCCGCGCCTTGGCCTCCTCGATCAGCGATAGCACCACCTCGCGGTTGGCCGCATCGAGACTCGCCGTCGGCTCATCCAGCAAGAGCGCCGGAAACTCATGCGCAAAGCCGCGGGCGATATTCACACGCTGCTGCTCCCCACCCGAGAATGTCGTCGGACTCAGCGTCCACAGCCGCTCCGGGATATTGAGTCGCGCCAGCAGCGCCTCGGCCCGTGCCAGCGCCGCCTCGCGCCCCACACCAAGCGCCAGTAGGGGTTCTGCCACCACCTCGCGCACCGGCACGCGCGGCACCACCCGCAGAAACTGGCTCACATAACCCAGCACCTCCCGCCGCAGCCTTATGATCTCGCGCGGGGCGGCGCGGGCCACATCCACATCCCCCACCATGATCCGCCCGCCGCAGGCCCGGTAATTGCCGTAGATCATCCGCATCAGCGTGGATTTTCCTGCCCCGGACGTGCCCGTCAGCGCCACGCATTCGCCGCGCGCCACCCGCAGATGCGCCCCCGCCATCACCGGAATGACCGCGCCGCCCTGATTGTGCAGGGTGAAACTCTTGCCCAGACCTTCAATCTCGATCATCATCCGTTCCTTCTTCTTGGTGCAAATACCCCGGGGGTTTGGGGGCTGGCCCCCAATGCTCACACCTGCAACACGCTCGACACCAGCAACTGCGTGTAGCCATGTTGCGGATCGTCCAGCACCTGATCGGTCAGACCCGCCTCGACCACGCGCCCATCCTTCATCACCATCAGCCGGTCGGCCAGCAACCGCACCACCGCCAGATCATGCGTGACGATGATGGCGCTCAACCCCATTTCCCGCACCAGACCCCGCAGCAGATCCAGCAGCCGCGCCTGCACACTCACATCAAGGCCCCCGGTCGGTTCATCCATGAACACCAGCCGCGGCCCGGTCACCAGATTTCGTGCGATCTGCAGGCGCTGCTGCATGCCGCCCGAAAACGCACCGGGTCGGTCATCCACCCGGTCGGCGGCAATCTCGACCCGGCCCAGCCAGTCGATCGCCCGATTGCGGATATCGCCGTAACGCCGCGCCCCCACGGCCATCAGCCGCTCGCCCACATTTCCCCCGGCCGAAACCCCCATACGCAGCCCGTCGCGCGCATGCTGATGGACAAAGGCCCAGTCGGTGCGCATCAGCATCCGCCGCTCGGGTTCCGACATCTTCAGCGTATCACGCGGGCCATCCCCCCGTGTGTCAAAGATCACCTCGCCCCGGTCCGGCGCCATCTGCCCCGCAAGACAACTCAGCAAGGTCGATTTCCCCGACCCGCTCTCGCCGACGATCCCCATCACCTCGCCGGGCCAGAGGTCGAAACTGACACCCTCGCACCCCCGCCGCGCACCGTAGAACCTGGCGAGGTCGCGTACCTGCAACAGCGCTGTCATGGCCTGCCCTCCTCGTAGGGTGCGCCCTGCGCCCCCACATGCCCCGCCGCGCGCCGCGACCGACAATAATCCGTGTCCGAACAGACGAACATCCGCCCGCCCGCATCATCCATGATCACCTCGTCAAGATAGCTGTCAGAGGCCCCACAGAGATCGCAATCGTGATCGGCCCTGGTGGCCTCGAACGGGTGATCCTCGAAATCGAGGCTGACCACCTCGCAATAGGGCGGCAGCGCATAAATCCGCTGCTCGCGCCCCGCGCCGAAGAGCTGGATCGCGGCCATGCGCAGTTTCGGGTTGTCGAATTTCGGGATCGGCGACGGGTCCATAACATAGCGCCCCTCGACCTTGACCGGATAGGCATAGGCAGTGGCAATCGCGCCGTGCTGGCTGATGTCCTCGTAGAGTTTCACATGCATGAGGCCATATTCCTCAAGGCTGTGCATCTTGCGGGTCTCCACCTCGGACGGTTCCAGGAACCGCAAGGGTTCGGGGATCGGCACCTGGTAGACAAGGATCTGATCCTCGGTCAGCGGCTCCTCGGGGATGCGGTGGCGGGTCTGGATGATACTGGCGCGGGCGGTTTCCTCGGTGGTGGCGACACCGGCGGTTTTCTCAAAGAATTTGCGGATCGAGACCGCATTGGTCGTGTCATCCGCGCCTTGGTCGATCACCTTGAACGTATCCCCCGGCGTCAGGCACGCCGCCGAGACCTGCACGCCCCCCGTGCCCCAGCCATAGGGCATCGGCATCTCGCGGCTGGCAAAGGGCACCTGATAGCCGGGGATCGCCAGTGCCTTGAGAATGGCGCGGCGGATCATCCGCTTGGTCTGCTCATCAAGATAGGCAAAGTTGTAATCACTCATCGTGCGTGCCCCGGCTTGATCGTTCCAAGAAAACTCATTCCGCCGCCTCTTGCGTTGCAAAACCTTCGGCCTCCCGACGCAGCTTTCGCACCAATTCCAGTTCGGATTGGAAATCGACGTAATGCGGCAGCTTGATATGCTCGAGAAAGCCCGTCGCCTGAATGTTGTCGGCATGCATGAGGACGAATTCCTCATCCTGCGCGGGCGCGCCCTGATCTTCCTCGCCCAACTCTTTCCAGCGCAGCGCGCGATCCACGAGCGCCATGGCAATCGCCTTGCGCTCGGTCTGCCCGAACACCAGACCATAGCCCCGCGTGAATTGCGGCGGCTCTGTCTTGGAGCCCTTGAACTGATTGACCGTCTCGCATTCGGTCAGCACCACCTCGCCGATTTCGATGGCAAACCCCAGCTCAGGGATCCCCATTTCGACCGCAACGGCACCGATGCGCAGTTCGCCGACAAATGCATGGTTGCGGGCATAGCCGCGCTGTGTCGAATAGGCGAGGCTGAGGATGAACCCCTCATCGCCGCGCGTCAGCGCCTGCAGGCGCAGCGCCCGGTCGGCGGGCAGTTCCATCGGCTCGCGCGTGAGGTCGGGGGGCGTACTGTCGCTCTCGGGCTCTTGCTGGATCAGCCCTTCGCAGTCGAGATAGCCCATGATATGCGGCGTGGGGCCGGGGGTGGGTGTGGCTGTCGGCGCGTGTGGCGTCTCGCCCTCTGCCGCCAGCTTGAAATCCAAGAGGCGGTGGGTGTAGTCAAAGGTCGGCCCCAACACCTGACCGCCCGGCGCATCCTTGAACGTCGCCGAAATCCTGCGGTCACAGCGCATCGCGCCCGTATCCACCGGCAGGGATGCGCCAAACCGCGGCAGCGTCGTCCGATAGGCGCGGATGAGGAAAATCGCCTCGATCAGATCGCCGCGCGCCTGCTTGATCGCCAGCGCCGCGAGATCGGGATCATAGAGCGAGCCCTCTGCCATCACCCGGTTGACCGCGATGCTCAACTGCTCGCGGATCTGCGCCACGCTCAGTTCCGTAACCGCAGGATCGCCCCGCCGCTCTTCCGCCAGCCAGGCATGGGCATTGTCGATCGCCCGTTCGCCGCCCTTCACCGCCACATACATCAGTTCGCCTCCACGCGCGTCGTGCGCGGCAGCGCCGCCAGGCGATCCCCGCAGGTAAGGACGAAATCCAGCCCCAGCGGATACCGCGCCGCATTGGCCTGAAACGCTACGGTCTCCGGCAGCGACAATGCCACCTCACGCGCGATCCCCGGCCCCGTCAGCCGCGCGCCGCGCGCCTCCAGCACGTTCAACTCGACAATCAGCGTGGCCGAACGGTCCGGATACTCAGCCAGCCCCATCGGATAGCCCTCCAGCGGCAGCAGGTCCGGCCACGTGCCCACCGCGAACGCGGCACGCTCCCGCCCGACCAGAGGCGCGCCAGTGTGAAAGGTGATCCAGTCCCGCACCGCCGCGCAATCCGCCTCTCCGGCCAGATGCACCGGCGTTCCGGGATCGCAGAGCGTCAGCATGACCACCCCCGCCGCCGCCGACAGGGGCGCAGGCGGCACAGCCCCCGCCACATGCTCCACCGTGCCGGGGCGCGCCATGGCACGCATTACCGCGCGAAACGCCAGCGCCGCCTCGACGGACGCGTCGGAAAATCCCCCCTGAAGCGCCAGCGCCTCCATCAATCCTCTCCCCGCACCATGGTAAAGAAATCCACCTTCGTGGCTGCCGCCTTGGCCGTCCGCGCCGCCCGCCGCGACGCCTCTGCCTCTGCCAGAGGCTCCAGCACCGCCGCGCGCACCTCTTTCGCCTGCGGCCCCTGCATCAGCGCATCGACCATCGCCGCCTGCACCGCGTGCTGCTTGCCGCGCCCCTGCACATAGCCATGACCCACCGCCCCATCAGCCAGCCGTAGCGCGCAGCGCGTCACCGTCATCTCGCCCAGATTGAACGGTGCGCCCGTCGCCCCGGCCCGACCCCGCACCATCACGCCGCCCACCTCGGGCGGGCGCAGATAGCTGTGCTCGGGCGCAAATCCGGCACGCGCCCACAGCCGATCCAGATCAGCCGCCGGCGCGCGCGCCAAAAGGCCCATCCACGCCTTGCGGTCAAATTCATCGCTCATGCAGACACCTTGCAGATTTGTCGAGCTTACTATACAACTAGACAAATCAATACCCGAAACCCCTCCTTCAAACAAGCCCGCGACCGGTGAAACTTCTGTGACATGACCCGCGAGAAACCCGATGCGCTCTGGCGCGCTATCCATGACAGCCTGAGCGCAGATATCGCGGCGGGCCGCTACGCACCTGGCGACAAACTACCCACAGAGGCAGCGCTCGCCACCCGTTTCGGCGTCAACCGCCACACCGTGCGTCGTGCGCTCAGGGCGCTCTCCGACAGTGGCGTGATCTTTACCCGGCGCGGCGCGGGGGCCTTTGTCGCGCACCGCCCGGCCGACTATCCGATCGGCCAGCGCGTCCGCTTTCACCAGAACCTGCGCGCTGCGGGACGCCTGCCCGCCAAGGAAATCCTCGCCCTTGAAACCCGCGCCGCCGACGCGGCAGAAGCAGAGGCGCTGACCTTGCTTCCCGGCGCGCAGGTGCATGTCTATGACGGCCTTTCGCTCGCCGACGGCATGCCCGTGGCGATCTTTCGCAGCACCTTTCCGGCGGCGCGCTTCCCCGACCTGCCCGAGGCCCTCTCGCGCCTCAAATCGGTCACGGCGGCGCTGGCCGAGCAGGGCGTGCCGGATTACACCCGTGCTTCGACCCGGCTCAATGCCAAACTCGCCAGCCCCACACAGGCGCTGCACCTGCATCTCAGCCCCGGCGCGCCCATCCTGCGCACCATCGCCGTCAACGTCGACCTGGACGGCCAACCCATCGAATACGGCCGCACATGGTTTGCAGGCGATCGGATAACCCTGATCCTGGCCGATCTCTGAACCTCCGCCGCGCTGTCACTGCCCTGTCACATCGTTGGGCTACCAATGGAATGGTATTGTAGCTGCCCTTTTCATCCGGCGATTTCAGCATCGGCAAGGCGGTCCATCGTGGCGCCTTCATTTGAGTGTCAGCCGCCGTATTTCTCCAGGAACGCCTCGGCACTCAGCGCACGGAAATCCTCAAGGCTCTCGCGTAGCCTCGCGTGATCCCAGTCCCACCACGCCAGCGCCATCATTCGCTCGGCTAGGTCACGGGCCAGCCGCGCGCGCAGCGGCTGTGCGGGCACCCCCGCTACGATCATGTAGGGGGCCACATCCCGCGTCACCACCGCTCCCGCCGCGATGACCGCGCCGTGGCCCACGCTCACCTCGGGCTTGACCTGCGCGTTGTGCCCGATCCAGGTGTCGTGCCCGATCCGCGCCACGCGCGCCCGCCGCTTATCGAACCAGTGCGCATCGTCCTCTGCGTCTTTCCAGTAACTGGCCGAACGATAGAGAAAGTGATGCAGGCTGGCGCGATCCAGCGGATGATCCGTCGCCCCCACCCGCACGAAACTGGCGATATTGGCGAATTTCCCGAACTCGGCATTGGCAAGATCGCAATAGCGGTCGCAATAAGAATAATCCCCCATCGCGACATGCGCCAGGCGACTGCCGCGCCCGACTTCTGTATAAACCCCTAATTCGCAATCGTTGATCTCGCAATCCGGATGGATCACCGCCTCATCGGCCCGCAATCTCGGCATGCCGCGCTCCCAAAGAATTCAATGCTTCCGGTAGGGCTATTTCGTCAGGAAGAAACCCGACTGTGCTTCTTCTTGGTCCAAATACCCGATTCCGCCCTTTCAGTGTCCGCCGTCGTCCGAGGTGATGAGCCGGCGGCGCAACCAGCCGGAAACCGTATCCATCACCATCACCATGACGAGAATGAGAATGATGTAATAGCTTACCTCTTCCCAGTCCTTTTGCGTGATCATCGCCTGCGTGAGCAAGAGACCGATACCGCCCCCGGTGATTGCCCCGATGATCGTGGCGCTGCGGGTGTTGGATTCGAGATAATACAACAGCTGGCTAAGCAGCACCGGCGTAATCTGCGGAATGACGCCAAAGCGGTAGCGTTGCAGCGGTCTCGCCCCGGTCGATTGCACGCCCTCGATCTCTCTCTTGTCCACGTTTTCCAGCGCCTCGTAGAATAGCTTGCCAAATGTTCCGGTATCGGTGATCAGGATCGCCAACGCGCCAGTCAGGGGGCCGGGGCCAAAGGCGCGCGCGAGGATGATCGTCCAGATCAGCGCATCGACCCCGCGCACAAAGTCAAAGACGCGCCGCACCACCGCGCGCACCGCCATGAACGGGCTGAAATTGCGCGCTGCGGCAAAAGCCAGCGGCAGCGCCACGATACCCGCGCCCATCGTGCCGAGAAAAGCCATGAGGATGGTTTCAAAAATCGCCCATATCACGTCCCTGTGCTGCCACATCCGGTTGGTCCAGACGTCATGCGCCATGGCCGCAAGATTGCTCTTGCCCGCGACCAGCCGCTCGTCCGAGAACGCCAGCCCGATCAGATCACCCGGGCTTTTGCCATAGAACGGGCTGTCGAGGGTGAACCAGAACAACTCCCAGCCGAAGTGGTAGCGCATCACCTCGATGCGCGCCCGGGTCAGCGTCACGCGACCCGCAGCGGTGGTGATGTCGACCCGCGTATCGCTGGCGCTGATCCAGTCCGGCACCTCGCCTTCGGGCAGGCGCAGGCCGATCCCCCGGCGGCCCGCCTCTGCCTCGATCAGCCCGTAGCCCGGCACGTCATAGCGCATCGTATTGCCGTCGATCAGAACCTCCTCGCCGTTTTTCAGTTCGATCCGAGTGCGGTCCGGGCTTTCGATCTCGACCCAGTCGGGGCTGGTGCCCTCGGGCCATGTGCCCTTGTTCTCGCCCTCGACCGCAATCGTCAGACTGCCCACACGGTTGTCGCGGGTGACATGGGTCTTGTAGCTGTAGCTGTCTGCGACAAGAATTTTGGCGTTGTCCATACGGGCACGGTCCGCCAGCCCCGGAATGTCGAAGGCAAAGAATATATAAATGAAATAGGCAAGAATCACCGCCGGAAAACCAAAGGTCACCAGCCGTTTACGCCGGAACAGGCGGATCGCGTCAAGGCGGGTGGGCGTCACATCGGTCATCATGCTCATGGCCTATCCCTCGCCGATCAGCTTGTTGCGGTAGTGGCTGGATATCTGGTCAAAGAACACGATGGTACCGAACAGCAGCAGAAAGATCGCCGCCACCTCGTCATAGCGTCCCTGTCCCCAGCTAAAGGCGTTCTTGAGGTCATAACCGATGCCGCCCGATCCCACGAAGCCCAGGATCGCCGAGGCGCGGATGTTGATCTCAAACCGCAAGAGGGCGTAGCTGAGATAGTTCGGCGCCACCTGTGGAATCACGCCCAACCACATGCGCTGGCCCCATGTGGCCCCCACCGATTGCAACCCCTCGACCGGTTTGAGGCTTGCGTTCTCGTTCACTTCCGAAAAGAGCTTGCCCAGCGCCCCCGCCGTGTGAATGGCGATGGCGATCATCGCCGGGACCGGTCCGCCGCCGAGGATAAAGATCAGCACAAGCGCGATCACGATCTCGGGCACCGCGCGCAGCACATCCATCAGCCGCCGGAAAAGCCCGATCAGGCGTGGCCATTTCGCCAGTCCGCGCGTCGCCAGAAGCGACAGAAGGATCGCCCCCAGCGCCCCAAGCAGCGTCGAGGCCGCCGCGATATTCACCGTTTCGATGAGCGAGGGCAGGAATTTCCACATCAGCCCCGGCAGGTTGGCCACCTTGGCGACCGCCTCGGTTAGAACCTCCCTGGGAAATTGAAAGATGTTGCCGATTCCGTTCCAGAACCCGCCCGCGTTGCGCCCGTCGGCCACGCGAAATCCCGAGACCATCAGCGCCACGAAGACGATCAGCATCACCGCCCCATAGGTGCGCTTGCGCCGCGTCATCGCCATATAGGCGTCCTGCACCCGGCCCACGCCTGCCTGCTCTGCCGTCAGATCGCTCATGCCCGCCTCCTGTCATGCGAAACCGGGCCCACGCGGATGCGGGCCCGGCGCTCGGTCAGTCTCGCTGGCTTACATCTGCGACTTGCGCGCCTCGATGATCGAGAGATAGGCGTCATGGCTGATCGGCTGGAACCCCAGCGCCTCGCCTGCCATGAAGTTGTAGGCGCAATCGGCGTCCATGTAGGGCAGCGAGGCGGTCAGGGTGGTGATGTCCAGCTTGACCCGTTCGGGCAGCGCCTTGCGCAGCACGATGGGGCCTTCGGGGATCGGCTTGGACTTCCAGATCTCGACCATCTGGTTCATGTCGACCAAGCCCGCATCCACCGCCTTGCGCAGCGCACCCGAGTTGTAGCCGTCTTCCCATGCGCCCATGCCATCGGCCCAGGTCACACCGGCATCAACATCGCCATTGGCGACCGCGACGATGGTCTGCTCATGACCGCCAGTGAACTTGACCTCACCGAAGTAATCGCCCGACTCCATACTGGCGCCGGTCTCGGCGGGAATCTCGATCGCGGGGATCAGATAGCCCGAGGTCGAGTTGGGATCGCCAAAGGCAAAGACCTTGCCCTTCATGTCCTCGAGTGAGGTGATGCCGCTGTCCTTGCGGGCAAAACCGACCGAGTAATAGCCATAGGATTTGTCCATATTGGTCTTGACCATGATGGGCTCGACCGCTTCGGGATCAGTCAGATAGGCCTTGGCATAGGCCGATGCGCCCAACCACGCCATGTCGATGGTGCCACCCAGAAGGCCCTGGATCACGCCATCATAGTCGGCGGGGGTGAACAGCTTGACCGGCACCCCGAGCAGGTTTTCCGCAGCGGCGCGATAGCATTCGTTCGAGGTCATGCGATCCTGCGCATTTTCCCCGCCCAGAATGCCGATGCGGAATTCGGTGATCTTGTCCTCGGCCAGCGCGGGGCTGATCAGAGCAGTGGTTGCAACGATGGCAGCAAGCAGATTCTTCATGGATTTCTCTCCGTTCAAGGTGTAAGCCCGCCACCCTCGGCGGGCCGGGGTCGTCAGACCGCAGCCTCCGCCTCGCGCAGAGCGCGCTTGAGGCCGCGACCGAGCGTCTCGATGGACGTCGATGTGCTTTCCTCGGAAAACGAGGCGTCGGCTCCGTAAATGTCGCGCGCCACGCCGGTAGTCAGTTGCTCCGGCGTGCCGTCGAACACCACGCGGCCATGCAACATCCCGATCACCCGGTCGCAATAGCGCCGCGCGGTGTCCAGCGTGTGCAAGTTGGCGATCACCGTGCGTCCGTCCTCTTCATGGATGCGGCGCAGCGCGTCCATAACGATCTGCGCGTTCATCGGGTCAAGGCTGGCAATCGGCTCGTCCGCCAGAATGATCCTTGGATCCTGCATCAGCGCGCGCGCAATCGCCACCCGCTGCTGCTGCCCGCCCGAAAGCGCCTCGGCGCGTTTCGGCGCATGATCGGCGATGCCCAGTCGGTCGAGGATCTCGATGGCGCGGTGAATGTCGGCCTGCGGATAAAGGTTGAACATCGTGGCCAGCGTCGAGCGGCGGTTGAGCGTGCCATGCAGCACGTTCGACACCACATCCATGCGCGGCACAAGGTTGAACTGCTGAAAGATCATCGCGCATTGTGACTGCCAGGCGCGTTTCCCGGCTCCCCTGAGCGCGGTCACATCGCGGCCCTCGAAATAGATGCGCCCGGCACTCGCATCGGTCAGCCGGTTGATCATCCGCAAGAGGGTGGATTTGCCTGCTCCCGATCGGCCGATAATCCCGATCATCGCGGGTCGCTCGACAGAGAACGTCACCTTGTCCACTGCGGTGTTCTGGCCAAATGTCTTGGTCAGCGCATCAATGCTCAGCACGACTATTGCCCCCGTTGGTTCGCACCCCGTCTAGGCACGATTCCCAACGACTTTGCGACAGGGCTGTAAAATCTCTGTGACACCGCATCGCGTGCAGCCGTGACAAACCACCCTCTTGCGGCAGCGCAGCATGATGCGTAAGGCTGATGTCATGCCCCTCCTGCGCCGCCCCCGCCTGACCCGGACCGACTGGCTTATCGCCGGACTGGAGGCGCTGTGCGAGATCGGACCGGGCGCGCTCGGGGCTGAACCGCTGGCGCGCCGGATCGGCACCACCAAGGGGTCGTTCTACTGGCATTTCAACGATGTGCCCGCCTATCATCAGGCCATTCTGGACTTGTGGGCAGCCGAGGCAGAGGCCACGCTCACCACAGCGTCAGAGGCCGCGACCGACACCTCTCGCCTGCGCGACACCGCGCAGACCATCGCCGCCAGCGCCCAGAACGACGCAGCGGCGATGCGGGCCGAATCGGCCATTCGGGCCTGGGCGCAGGACGATCCCGCCGCCGCGGCGGCAGTGCAGGCGGTGGATGAACGACGCCTTCAGCGGCTGCATGCGCTGCTTTCCGCCTGCGGGATTGGCAATATCGAAATGGCCCGCATCCTCTATGCGGCAGCGATCGGCATGCAGGCGCTGCGCGACCGCGACGCCGACCGGAACGCCGCCGCCATCGGGTCTCTGGTGGATCTCGTTCTCGCGCTCCGGTGACGCGATGCGCGCTGCCCTGATCCTCGCGGTTATGTCCCTGCTGGGCTACTGCAAGGACGAGACCGTCCGCGCCTATGGTGGCGATGCGGCAGTCTGGCACCTGCAGAGCATCGACGGCGTGCCCTATCCCGTCCGCGCCACGCTGCGCTTTCCCGAAGAGGGCAGGCTGAGCGGAGAGGCGCCCTGCAACCTCTACTCCGGCACGCAGACCGCGCCCTATCCCTGGTTTGCCGCTGAAGAGGTCACCACCACCCGCCACACCTGCCCCGCCCTCGACGCCGAAACCCGCTATTTCCGTGCGCTCGCCGAGATGACCCTGGTCGAGGTAGCGGGCGAGGTGCTGATCCTGTCGAATGACAAGGGACGAGAGATGGTGTTCCGCGCCGGTGGAAATGGGGAGTAGGGGTTGGGGGCAGTTCCGGCCAGTTTCGACAAATGCTTCATTGTCCTGATCCAAGCGAGATGGAGGCCATGCGCCGGGGGTGATGCCCGCAGCGGCACAGGTCTGTTCAGCCCGCAGGCGCATCCCATGTCGTCGGAACATGGCCGATCACTACCGTGGACAGCACCATATCCGTGGCGCGCGCCTTGAGGATCGCCTGGGTCTTTTTGGTATACAGCGATGCGCCGAACGAAGCCGAGAACGTGGCGCGGTTCGACACGTTGTAGAAACTGAAAGAGCTGATCAGCCAGTGCAGTTGCAGGGGATCGACGCCTTGCCGGAACTTGCCCGCCGCCTTGCCGCGCGTGCAGACGTCATCGAGTTTCTCGATGATCGAGCGGTTCAGCTTCGGGACGATCCGGGATTTCCGCAGGTAATCGGCATTATGGATGTTCTCGATCATGACAAGGCGGATGAAATGGGGCGCATTGGCATGCGCGTCGAACGTGGCCTCGACCAGACGCCTGAGGGCCGCGACGGGCTCCAGACCTTCGACGTCCAGCCGGTCCTCGCTGTTGCGCAGGGACGCATAGACACCCTCGAGAACCTTGCAGTAAAGCCCCTCCTTGTCGCCGAAATAATAGTAGATCATCCGCTTGGACGTCGATGTCTTCTCGGCGATCTCGTTGATGTTCGCCCCCGACAGGCCATGGGCGGCAAACTCTTGCGTCGCGACTGCCAGAATATCCTCGCGGACCGCGACCGGATCCTTTCTCCATGAACTTTTACGCTTCTTGGAATCGCGATCGCCGCTGCCATCCATGGGAGTTGCCTCAACAGACTGATGATTCCCCTGCTGGATAGCACAAAATTAACCTCTGGGAACATTTTTATTGACAAATTAACCTCAGGGTACATAAAGGTGATCGTGACCGCCGAGAAGAGGAGCGAATCGGCAGCCAGCAAAACACCTAGGGAGGACAGGAATGTATCCGAAACTGATCGGCGCACTGGTTGCGCTTGGACTGACAGCAACCATCGCCACCGCGCAGGATTATCCCAGCAAGGAAATCCAGGGCATCATCCAGTGGGGTGCGGGCGGTTCGACCGATACCGTGATGCGCTCTGTCACACCACATGCCGAGGATGTTCTGGGCGGCACGGTCGTCATGCAGAACATGACGGGTGCGGTGGGCGCCATCGCGCTGAACCACGTCGCCGGATCCACCGCTGACGGCTATACCTTGCTGATGGGCGCGGAAAACCCGATGCTCTACAAGGTCATGGGGCTCGGCGACAAGGATTACGGCGAGTTCATCCCGATCAACATCCTGGCCCGCGGCACGCCGATACTGGTCGCGAACAAGGATGCCCCCTACGACGACTATGCAGGGCTGATGGCCTATATCGCCGAAAATCCGGGCGAAGTGCGCATCGGATCCACCGGACCCGGCGGGGTGCCTTCAGTCGTCACCGCGATGATGAACACCGTCGAGGGCGAACTTGACCTGATCGCCGTTCCCTACGATGGCGACGGCCCCGCGCTGACGGCTCTCCAAGGTGGCGCGATCGACGTGATGCCCGCCGTTCTTGGTGCCGCCATCGAAGGTATCCGCGCGGGCAACATCAAACCGCTGGCCGTCTTTGACCTCGCGCCCAACAGCAAGCTACCGGACGTGCCGGCGGTGACCTCATTCAACGAAGCCTACAGCACCTACCTGCCCTGGGGGCCGTTCTTTGGCGTCTTTGTTCCCAAGGGCACGCCGGATGACGTGGTGGCCAAGCTGAGCGACGCCTATGCGACAGGGGCCCGGCATCCCGATTTCGTCGAACTGATGGACAGCCGCGGATTCACACTGATGTCCATCTCCGGCGACGAGGCCGACGCTTTCCTGACGAAATGGCAGCAAGGCACCGCATGGCTCCTGCACGATGCGGGCCTGACCAAGACCTCCCCCGAAGAATTCGGCATCGCCCGTCCGGGCGAATAACAACTGACACAGTCGGATGGTGGGGCCATAAAGGACCTGCCACACTGGCGCCGCCCGCGCCTGACGTCGGGCGGCGCTTTGCGTTCCGGGGAGGAGCCCGGCCAAGTCCAACGGGAGGAATGGATCATGAATCCGGAATTCAGAGGCGACAGCGATCATCACGACGGCACGTCGGATGCAACACCCGGAGGCTACCCGGCACAGCGGCGCCCCGGTGAATTGGGCTTTGCCATCTTTCTGACCATCGCGAGTCTGGTGCTGCTCTACAACGCCTATGGCATCTCGGGACTGGGCGCCCTGTCCGCCCCCGGCTCGGTGCCAATGGCAACAACCTTTATCATGCTTGTAACGGCGGGGATGGTGACGTTGCGCACGGCACGTATGCCCAAGGTCGCAAATGAAACCATGGCAAACGACATACTGCCGCTGCTGATTATCATTTTCATCGGGTTTCTCGTTGTCTTTGGTCTCATGCTGAAACCAGTCGGCTTCGCGCCGACCGCAGCGCTCTTTCTGATCGTTGCGATCAAGGTTCTGGCGCGCCGGGGATGGGGCTACACGCTGCTTGTCGCGCTCGGGTCGCTGATTGTGATCTGGCTGGTTTTCCGCGTCGTCTTTACCGTACTCCTGCCGGCCGGGATCGTGCCCGAGGCCGAGTTCATCCAGATTTTCCGCAACCTGCTGTCCGGGAACTGACGTGATGGAAACGCTGCTGGCAATCTTCACCATCTTCACCCAACCGCAACTGCTGCTCCTGGTCGGCATCGGAACCTTTGCGGGCATCTATATCGGGGCCATTCCTGGACTGTCCGTCACCATGGCGGTTTCAATCCTGATTTCCTTTACCTTCTCATGGGACGTCTATCCGGCGATCTCGCTGATGGTCGGTATCTACATGGGCGGCGTCTATGGCGGCTCGCGCACGGCGATACTGCTCAATATCCCCGGCGCGCCATCGGCCATCGCCACCGCGATGGACGGCTATCCCATGGCCAAGAGGGGTGAGGCCGGGCAGGCCATAGGCGTGACCACTGTCATGTCCTTTTTTGGTGGATTCATCGGCATTCTGGTGCTCGCCCTTGCAGCGCCCTTCGTCTCCGACTTTGCGCTGACATTCCAGCCACGGGACTACATGCTGCTCGCGATCCTGGGGATCCTTCTGGTCGGCTCCCTGTCAAGCGGCAGTCTGGTCAAGGGCATCTTTGCCGGAGCGTTCGGCATTGCCATCGGATCCGTCGGGCGCGATCCGCTGACCTTCACGGAACGCCTCACCTTCGATCTGCAGATCATGCAGGGCGGAATTTCCTTCATCGCCGTCATGATTGGCATGTTCGGTGTGTCCGAAGCGCTGCTGCAGTTACAGAACGTGGACAAGGTGGCGGTGCGGCAGAAGATCTCGAAGATCGTGCCCTCCTTCGCCACCATGCGAAAGCATCTGCCGCTCAGCCTGCAGACCTCAACCATCGGCGTGATCATCGGCGCCCTGCCCGGCACCGGCGGAGATATTGCGGCGCTGATGGCCTATGATCACGCCAAGCGCGTCACCAAGAATCCCGAGCGCCCCTTTGGAGAGGGCGCAATGGAGGGTCTGGTCGCCCCGGAGACCGCCAACAATGCAGCCGTGGGCGGGGCCTTTATCCCGATGATGACGCTAGGGATCCCAGGCGATGCCGTCACCGCAATCATGATCGGCGCGCTGTTCATCCACGGGCTGAATCCCGGCCCGATGCTGATGATAGACCAGCCCGACATGTTCTGGTTCATCGTGGGCGCGCTGATGACCGCTAATGTCTTCATGCTGATCTTTGGCCTTACCGGCATCAGGATATTCACAAAGATTGTCGAGATGCCCCGATCCATCATCATTCCCCTGATCTTTCTGCTGTCAATCGTCGGGGCCTATGCCGTGAACAACGCGATCTCCGACGTCTACTGGATGCTCGGTTTCGGTGTCCTCGGGTTCTTCATGCGCCATTACGGCTATCCGCTGGGTCCGGTGATCCTCGGTGTCATCCTGTCGCGTCTTCTCGACGACAACTGGCGCAGGGCGATCATCTCCGAGCGCGAGGATCTTGGCCGCTTTTTTGAAGGCATCATCACCAGCCCTCTTTCGCTGACGCTCTTCACGGCGGTCATCCTCATCTTCGTCAGCCAGACACCGCTCTGGAGCGCCGCGAAAATCCGCTTGTTCGGAAAGGCCAGCACATGACAGAGACACCGACAGGATCCGTCAGACTCGGGTTGATCGGTGACAATATCAGCCGGTCGAAATCACCTCGCCTTCACCGCACCGCGGGACGACTGGCCGGTCTCAACGTCACCTATGACCGGCTCATTCCCCGCGACCTTGGCCTGAGCTTCGACGAAACGTTCGAACTTGCGCGGGCCGGCGGCTTTCGCGGGATCAACGTGACCTACCCCTACAAGGAACTGGTCGCAGGCAAGGTTCAGATCAGCGATCCCCTTGTCCGGGCGATCGGCGCGGTGAACACCATCGTGTTCGAGCCGTCAGGCCCGCAGGGGTTCAACACCGATTACAGCGGTTTCATGAGCGCCTACCGCGCCGTGATGGGGCAGGCCCCGCCCGGCACGGTATGCCTGATTGGCACCGGCGGTGTCGGCAAGGCGGTCGCCTTTGGTCTGCTCGGCCTCGGTGCTGAGACGATACGCTGTGTCGATCTGGACCCGACCAAGGCCGCTGCACTGGCGAAGGCGCTGTGCAATGTCGGCAGCGATACAAGGATCGAGCCCGCGACCGATGCGCTTCAGGCCGTCATCGGCGCGGACGGTATCATCAACTGCACGCCCCTCGGGATGGTTGGCATCGGCGGCACCCCCCTGCCCGCTTCCACCATGACCGGGGCAAGATGGGCCTTTGACGCGGTCTATACGCCGGTCGAAACCGAATTCCTGCGCGACGCCACAGCCGCCGGACTTGATGTCATCTCGGGTTATGAGCTGTTCTTTGGTCAGGGTGTCGATGCCTGGCGCATCTTTACCGGCATAGACTTGGACTGGAGCGCCCTGCGCACCGCCATAGAGGGGGATGAGCTGTGAAAACCTCCATCGCGACGGTTTCGGTTTCGGGAAACCTGCCCGAGAAACTGGAGGCGATTGCCGCTGCCGGCTTTGACGGTATCGAAATCTTCGAGCAGGATTTCATCGCCCATGACGGCGACCCGCGCGAGGTTGGCGATCTGATCCGCTCGATGGGGTTGGAGATCACGCTATTCCAGCCGTTTCGCGACTTCGAGGGCCTGCCCGACCCGCTGCGCGCCAAGGCATTCGACCGGGCTGAGCGCAAGTTCGACCTGATGCAGGAGCTTGGAACCGATCTGCTGCTGGTCTGCTCGTCCTGTCACCCGGACGCGCTCGGCGGGATCGACCGGGCAGCAGCGGATTTTCACGAACTGGCAGAGCGCGCCGCCCGGCGCGGCCTGCGCGTTGGATTCGAGGCGCTGGCCTGGGGGCGGCACGTCAACGATCATCGCGACGCCTGGGAAATCGTGCGCCGCGCCGAGCATGAAAATGTCGGCCTGATCCTCGACAGCTTTCACACTCTGGCGCGCCGGATCGACCCGGATTCGATCCGGCGCATTCCTGGCGACAGGATATTCTTTGTGCAACTGGCCGATGCGCCACTGATCGAGATGGACCTGCTCTACTGGTCCCGGCATTTCCGCAACATGCCCGGTGAGGGCGATCTGGCAGTCAGGCAGTTCATGCGCGCAGTGGTGGCGACCGGATATTCCGGCCCGATCTCGCTGGAGATTTTCAACGATCAGTTCCGCGGCGGCCGTCCAAAGACCATCGCCAAGGACGGGCATCGCTCTCTGGTCGCGCTGATGGATGACGTGCGGCGCGAGGAACCGGCCGCCGTCCTCGATTTTCCGCCGATGCCGCAACGGGCCGTTGTTGAAAACGTCGCCTTCGTGGAATTCGCAACGCGCGGTGACGAGGCGGACGCGCTTGAAAACCTTTTGCAAACGCTGGGATTCAAGCGTTCCGGCAGGCATATAGCAAAGCAGCTCTCGCTCTGGCGTCAGGGCGATATCCGCATCGTCGTGAACCGGGAAACGACCGGTTACGCCAGCAGCGCCTACACCATGCATGGCACGACCGTGTGCGATATCGGGCTTGCGGTGGGCGATGCCGCGGCGACCGTCGCGCGCGCCACCAGCCTTGGCGCGCAACCCTTCTCGCAACCCATCGGACCCGGCGAGCTGGACATCCCCGCGATCCGCGGCCTGAGTGGCAGCGTCGTGCATTTCATCGACGAGGCCAGCGGCCTGAGCAAGGTCTGGTCGGTGGAATTCGAAGGCGCCGACACGCCGCATGACGGGGCGGGGCTGAAACGCATCGACCATCTCGCGCAGACGATGAGCTATGACGAGATGCTCAGCTGGTCGCTGTTCTACACCACGCTGTTCGAGATGCGCAAATCCCCCATGGTCGATGTGGTGGATCCCGACGGGCTGGTGCGCAGTCAGGCGATCGAAGCGCCGGACGGCGCGCTCCGGATCACCCTCAACGGGGCCGAGACCCATCGCACCATGGCGGGCAATTTCCTGGCCGACAGCTTCGGCGCGTCGGTGCAGCACATTGCGCTGGCCAGCGACGATATCTTTGCCACCTCGGGCGCACTGGCGGCCTGCGGGTTCGAGCCAATGCCGATGTCGAACAACTATTACGCCGACCTTGCGGCCCGGTTCGATCTGCCGCCCGCCCTGCTGGAGCGGCTGAGGGCGGGCAACATCCTCTATGACGAGGATGCCAATGGCGCATTCTATCAGCTCTATTCGCGGCCCTACGCGGGCGGGATGTTCTTTGAAATCGTCCAGAGAACAGGTGGCTACGGCGGGTATGGCGCGCCCAACGCACCTTTCCGGATCGCCGCCCAGAAGCGCCTCATGCGGCCCAAGGGGATGCCCCGGCGATAAAGATCATGTCCGCATGTGGCACCCGGTCAGATCAGCCCGGCGGGAAACCAGCCGCGAGCCGTGCGATGAACCGCGCCCGCGCATCGGGCAGCGGCCTGTCCCCCAGATGCGGGGCCAGGTGATGCCGCAGGAAATGGCCCGTCACCGCGAATCCCTGCAGGATTTCCGCATCCGGTGCCGGCCCCTGCCCCAGCAGGCAGGGCGGCAGCAGCAACAGCCGTTCGGCATATTCCCCCGCCCCCGCCCGCGACACGGCGCGTCCGGTGCGCGGCGATACATAGCTCAGATCGTTCGCCTTTTCCCCCAGCACCGCGCATGTCCGCAGATCAAGACCGAACCCCATCTCCTCCAACAGCGCCAGTTCCCATTTAAGATAGGCCAGCGGCCAGATGTCGGGCCGGTCCAGCAGATCAAGCAGCGTCTCAGTCCGCCGGTAGAGCGTGCGATGCGCCTCGCGCTCGGGCAGCGCAAAAAGCACGAGCGCGCAAACCGCCATCAGTCCCGACAGCGCCAGCCGGTTGCTCATGGCCGCCGCACGCGATCGCAGCGGCTCGACCGTGTAGGTGCCGATGTGATCCTCCAGCCGTGCGCGCCAGGTCACGTCCACCTGCGCCCCCGGTTGCAGCACCGGGGCCATTTTGCGCGACGCGCCGCCCCTCACAACGCCTGCGTGACGCCCGTGTTCGGGCGTGAAAACCTCTATGATCGCAGCGCTTTCCCCGTGGCGGCGGCTGCTAAGAAGGATGCCCTGATCGCGCCAGTCCATCACCGCTCACGCCTCCAGCCCGTCCGTGTCGAGCAGGTGGCGACCCTCGCGATCCTCCACCTCGATCACCCAGAGATCGGGATCGAAGCCACGTTGTCGGGCAATCGCGGCGTCCACCCCTGCCTCGTTGCCCTCGGCCAGAACCACCCAGACCCGCGCGCCCGTCATCAGATCAAAGGACCTCTGCCAGAGCCGTGCCCGACCGTCGAGCGTATTGAGCTTGATCATGACCGCGCCACCCGTGTCGTCGCCATGCGCCACCACAAAGGCCGGGATATCCGCCAGCCGCAACCGCGCCAGATAGGCATCGACCCAGAACCGCGCGGTCAGCCGGGTCATGGCGCGCGTGCGGCTGGGCGGGGGCTGGCTGTTCCTGCAACTGGACAGACCGGCATCTCCTCAGTTCCCGTCCTTGAAATCCAGCCCCATCTCGGAATAGCGCGCCGCCTCTTCCATCCAGTTCTCGCGCACCTTGACCTGCAGGAACAGATGAATGCGGCGGCCCAGGAATTCTTCCAGCTCCTCGCGCGCGGCCTTGGAGACGGCCTTGATCGTCTCGCCCTTGTTGCCCAGCACGATCCCCTTGTGCCCGTCGCGCATGACATAGACCACCTGGTCGATCCGCGCCGAGCCGTCCCTGCGCTCTTCCCACGCTTCTGTCTCGACAGTCAACTGATAGGGCAGTTCCTGGTGCAAGCGCAACGTCAGCTTTTCACGGGTGATTTCGGCGGCGATCATCCGCATCGGCAGATCGGCAATCTGATCCTCGGGATAAAGCCACGGCCCCTCGGGCACCTCACCCGCCAGCCAGAGGCGCAGATCCCCTACGCCATAGCCCTTTTCCGCCGAGATCAGAAAGGTTTTTTCAAAGGCGAGGCGGTCGTTCATCTCTTGTGTCAGCGCCAGCAGCGCCGGGGCCTCGACCCGGTCGATCTTGTTGATCGCCAGGGCCACTCTGCGCCCCTCGGCCAGCCCGGCAAGACCCTCAAGGATACGTTCTACCCCCTCGGTCACACCGCGATGCGCTTCGATGAGCAGCACCACGATATCGGCATCCGACGCCCCGCCCCAGGCGGCGGCCACCATCGCCCGGTCAAGCCTGCGGCGCGGCTGAAAGAGGCCGGGCGTGTCGACAAAAACCAGTTGGCTCTCACCCTCGATCGCCACGCCGCGAATCCGCGCGCGGGTAGTTTGCACCTTGTGGGTGACGATGCTGACCTTGGCTCCGACCATGCGGTTGAGCAAGGTCGATTTGCCCGCGTTGGGCTCTCCGATCAGGGCGATGAATCCGGCGCGTTGGGTCATGTGTCGTTTTCCAGTCCATCCAGCAAAGCCCGCGCCGCCGCCTGTTCCGCCTGCCGTTTCGATCCGGCTGTCGCCTCGGCGCTCTCTCCGGAGGACAGTCGTGCGGCGATGGTAAAGACCGGTGCGTGATCCGGGCCGCTGCGGTGCAGTTCGGCATAGTCCGGCGGCGGCAGTCCGCGCGCCTGCGCCCATTCCTGAAGTGCTGTTTTGGCGTCGCGCGCATCCTGCTTGACCGCACCTATACGCCCGCCCCAGAGCCGCAACACCACGCCGCGCGCCGCCTCGTATCCCGCATCCAGGTAAACGGCGGCGATCACCGCCTCCATCGCATCGCCCAGAAGCGCCTCCTTGCGCCGCCCGCCCGACAGCATCTCGGAGCGGCCCAGTTTCAGCACCGCGCCCAGGTCGATCTGCCGCGCCACGTCGGCGCAGGCCTCCTTGCGGACCAGCGCGTTGAAGCGCGGCGCAAGCTGGCCCTCGCTGGCCGCCGCATCCTGCGCCAGAAGCGCCTCTGCCATCACCAGCCCCAGCACCCGGTCGCCCAGAAATTCCAGCCGCTGATTGTCGTCCCGGTTGGGCGAGGACATCGAGGCATGCGTCAGCGCCTGAACCAGCAGGGCGGGCCTGTCGAACTCATGCCCCAGCCGCGTCTGAAACGCGCGGATATCTGCCGCTATCTTCACTCCAGCCTCTCGAAGAACCGATCCCCCCGCCATGTCCAGAAGGCCAGCATCGAGCGCCCGGCAGAGGAAAAGATGACCCGGTTTGCCCGACCGATCAGGTTCTCGTAGGGCACGAAACCGACACCGCCCACGGCCTGCGGAAACCGCGAGTCGGTGGAGTTGTCGCGGTTGTCCCCCATGAAGAAATAATGCCCCGCAGGCACGCTGAAGACGCCGGTGTGATCCGATCGCTGATCGCCGATGTTGAGAATACTGTGCGTCCGCCCGCCCGGCAGCGTCTCGATGTGGCGCGACTTGAGGCAATCGGCCCCCTCGCCGACAACCCCGTTCTCGCAGCGCGGTCGGATGCCCATCGGCCCTTGCCGGGTAAATTCCTCGACGAAATTTCCTGCGGGTGTCAGTTGCACGGGCTCGTCATTTATATGCAGCACCCCGTCCTTCATCTGTATCCGGTCCCCCGGCAGGCCGATCAGCCGCTTGATGAAATCCGTGCCATCGGCGGGGTGCCGAAAGACGATGATATCGCCACGCTCTGGCTCGGAACCCAAGATGCGCGTGTTGTCACCGCCAAGAAAGCCGCAGATGTCCTTGGCGTCGATGTTCAGCCCGCCCAGCCGGATCGACGGACAGGAGGCGTAGGAATAGCCGTAGGCCATCTTGTTCACAAAGAGGAAATCGCCGATCAGCAACGTGTCCTTCATCGAACCGGAAGGAATCCAGAAGGGCTGAAAGAAGAGCGTGCGGAAAATGCCCGCGATCACCAGCGCCCAGAACACCGTCTTGATCGTCTCGACGATGGAATTTCCTTTTTTGGCGTCAGTTGCCATGGGTCTCTCCGGAATTTGCAGACATTACTGGTCCGGCGCTACATGCGGTGCGCGTGGCGGGGTGTCAAGCGGGGCCTGACGTGACGGGCCGGGCCTCGATCACCACAAATGCCTGTGCCCAGGGGTGATCGTCGGTCAGGCTGACGTGAATGATGGCGTCATGACCCGGCGGCGTCATCTCGGCCAGGCGTTCGGCGGCCCAGCCGGTGACATGCATAACCGGTTGACCGGTCGGCAGATTGCTGACCGCCATATCCTTCCAGGCGATCCCCATGCGCAGCCCGGTACCCAGCGCCTTGGAACAGGCTTCCTTGGCCGCCCATCGCTTGGCATAGGTGCCCGCCACGTCGCGGCGACGTTCCGCCTTGGCCTGCTCTATTTCGGTAAAAACACGATTGCGAAAGCGGTCGCCGAACCGCTCGAGCGTTGCGGCGATCCGCTCGATATTCGCGAGATCGGTACCGACGCCCAGGATCATTGGCTGGCCGACGATCGCAGGAGCGACACTCCCGCCGCTCCCAGCAGAAACCCGGTGCCCGCCTCGATCCAGCGGCGCGCGCGCAGATAGGCGCGCATCATCACGCCGGTTGAAAAGAATGTGACCCAGCCGATGTAGTTGACCAGCCCGATCAGACCGCAGAGCAGCATCAGCGGCACGTAGTTCTGACTACCACCGCCAAGCCCCAGCGACAGTGTCGCCATCCAGGCGAACACCGCCTTGGGGTTGGAGAGATTCAGCATCAGCCCTGCCAGAAACAATCGGCGCGGCGCGGCGCGGGCGACCATCGTACTGCCCGAGCGCCGTGCCGCGCGCAGCGATTGCAGCGCCAGCCACAGCAGATAGGCCGCCCCCGCGATCTTGAGCGCCGTCAACGCCCAGCCGGTCGAGCGCAGCACAGCCCCCTGGCCCATCGCCGCCAGAACGCCCCAGAAGAACAGGCCGAGCCCCAGACCAAGCGCGAACCGCAGGCCCCTGGTCCGCCCGGCGGCCATGGCGACGCTCGCCGCCGCCAGATTGGCAGGCCCTGGCGAGGCGGCAACCACCGCGAAAGCCAGCGCGGCAGAGAGCATGCCAAGTGGTTCAGCCATCCCGTGCCTCATCCATCAACCGCCGCATTTCGGTAATCGCCGGCGTCAGCCCACGAAAGATCGCCTCGCCGATGATGAAATGACCGATGTTCAACTCGCGCACCTCGGGAAAGGCCGCGATCGGCTGCACCGTCTCGTAATTCAACCCATGGCCGGCATGCACCTCCAGCCCCAGCGAATGAGCATAGGCAGACATCTCGCGCAGGGCCGCCAGTTCGCGGTCGCGCGCATCAACATCCCCCTCGGCATGGGCGTCGCAATAGGCCCCGGTGTGCAACTCGATCACCTCGGCCCCGATGCGATGCGCGGCGTCGATCTGGCGTTTGTCGGCGGCGATAAAGATCGACACCCGGCAGCCCGCCTCGCGCAGGGGGGCGATGTAATGCGCCAGCCGGTTCTCCTCGCGCGCCACTTCCAGACCGCCCTCGGTGGTGCGTTCCTCGCGCTTTTCCGGCACGATGCAGACGGCATGCGGCTTGTGGCGCAGCGCGATCTTCTGCATTTCCTCGGTCGCGGCCATCTCGAAGTTCAAGGGCACCGAGAGCACCTGCATCAGCCCCTCGATGTCGGCGTCGCTGATGTGGCGCCGGTCCTCGCGCAGGTGCGCGGTGATCCCGTCGGCACCTGCCTCTTCGGCCATTTTCGCCGCGCGCAGCGGATCGGGATAGGCCCCGCCGCGCGCGTTGCGCACCGTCGCCACGTGGTCAATATTCACGCCAAGGCGCAGTTTCTGCTCTGCCGACATGGACCTCATCCCTCATTCTCAAGACGACTCATCGGCAACCTAATCCGGTTTCCGGCTCTCGTCAGCCTCGCGCGCCTGTTTTTCCCGTAGCACCTTCTTTTCCTTCAGCGCCGCCCATTTCGCCTTGAGTACACCCTTGCGGCGGTGCTGATAGGCGGTGATCACCGGCAGGCTGATGTAATAGGCCGCCAACCCGGTGACGATGCCCGGAACGATACCGCCGATCAGATAGGGCAGGAACACCTCGTCGTAGAATACATGGAGATTGTGCCAATCCGCCCTGTCTTCGGTAAAGATCGTCAGGAAATTGTCCTTTAGATCCTCGCCCGCATCGAGAAACTTGCCCCCCAGCGAGCGGCTGATCTCATCTTCGGCCAGCGCCCGGCGTCCGAGTAGTGCGTGCCCGGTCTGAAGCGAGATAACACCGATCGGCACATAGGTCAGCGGATTGCCGAAAAACGTGCCCAGCAGAGCCGCCGGTATATTGCCTCTGAGCAGCCAGGCGATGGTACCAGCCACCACGAAATGCAGCCCGTAGAACGGCGTGAACGTGGTAAACACGCCTGCAAAAATCCCCCGTGCGATCCGGTGCGGCGGATCGGGTAGCCGGTGCAGACGATGTTTGACATAAGTAAACGCCCGGCCCCAGCCGCCCTTGGGCCAGAAAAAGTCAGTGACGACTTTCCACAGCGGGCGTCTGTCTCGGCGTTTGAAAACCACCTCTGCGGCTCCTAGGGTTCATGGCTCAGCCCCGCCCCCGACCGGGACGGATCGCGATAACGTTCAACGGCGGCGACATCGCTTTCAGCATCTAGTGCCGAGAGAACGCCATGCAAATGCTCGGCATCTCGCAGTTCGACATCAATAAGCAGGCGATAGAAATCCGGTTTCCGGTCAACGAATGTAAGGTCCGAGATATTGGCCTTCTGTTCGCCGATCAAGGTGCAAATCCGTCCCAGCACCCCGGCATCATTGCCAATCGTGAGATCCATCGTCACATCATAAACCGCCGGGTGCGTGCCGGTATGCCAATGCAGATCCATCCAGCGCTCGGGTTGCTGATCGTATTGCGAGAGCGTCTCGCAGTCGATGGCGTGGATGACCACGCCGCGCCCGCGATAGGTGATTCCCACGATCCGCTCACCCGGCAGGGGCTGACAACAGCGCGCGCGGTCGAAGCTCTGGTCGGCGCGCAGCCCGATCACGGCCCGGTCGCGCGCCACCTCATTGCCCACATCCGGCACCAGATCGGGATAGACCGCGTTCAGCACCTGATGCGCCGTCAACTCGGCGCTGCCCAGCCTTGCGCGCACCTCATCCGCGTTCTTCAGGCGCAGCGTGCGCGCCGCGGACTCCAGCGCCTTGTCGGTGGCCTTCTTGCCGACATGCTCGAAGGCCGAGCGCGCCAGTTCGCGGCCCAGCTTGATATAGCGGTCGCGATCCAGTTCGCGCAGCGCACGCCGGATGGCGGCGCGCGCCTTGCCGGTGGTGGCGATGTCGAGCCAGGTGGCCTGCGGCGTCTGCCCGTCGGCGGTGATCACCTCGACCGACTGTCCGTTCTTGACCCGCGTCCAGAGCGGGACGCGCATTCCGTCCACCTTCGCCCCGACACAGGCATGCCCGATCCGCGTGTGAATCGCATAGGCGAAATCGATCGGCGTGGCTCCGCGCGGCAGCTTGATCACATCGCCCTTTGGGGTAAAGCAGAACACCTGATCGGCATACATCTCCAGCTTCACCGCTTCCATGAACTCGGTGTGATCCTCCTCGGCGTCGAACTGTTCGGTCACGCTGGAAATCCAGCGCGCCGGGTCGACGGCAAACGGGTTCTCGCTGCGTACACCGTCGCGATAGGACCAATGCGCCGCGACGCCGGTTTCGGCCACGTCATGCATGGCCTGCGTGCGAATCTGCACCTCGACGCGCTTGCCGTCGCGGCCAGAGACGGTGGTGTGAATGCTGCGGTAGCCGTTCGATTTCGGCTGACTGATGTAATCCTTAAACCGACCCGGTACGGCACGCCAGCGCTGATGGATCGCGCCCAAAGCCCCGTAGCAGTCATTCTCGGACCGAGTGATGACACGAAAACCGTAGATGTCGGAGAGACGCGAAAACCCCATCTCCTTTTCCTGCATCTTGCGCCAGATCGAATAGGGCTTTTTGGCGCGACCAAAGACATCCGCCTCGATCCCGGCCTTTTCCAGCTCGTGCCGCATGTCGCCGGTGATCCGCTCGATCACATCGCCGGTCTCGCGTTGGAGCGTGATGAAACGGCGGATGATGCTGGCACGCGCCTCCGGGTTGAGCACCCGGAACGCCAGATCCTCCAGTTCCTCGCGCATCCATTGCATGCCCATGCGCCCGGCAAGCGGCGCATAGATATCCATCGTCTCGCGCGCCTTCTGCGCCTGCTTTTCCTGGCGCATCGCCTTGATCGTGCGCATGTTGTGCAGCCGGTCGGCGAGTTTCACGAGGATCACGCGCAAGTCCTTGGACATCGCCATGAAGAGCTTGCGGAAATTCTCGGCCTGCTTGGTCTCGGAACTCGAAAGCTGCAGATTGGTCAGTTTTGTGACCCCATCCACCAGATCCGCGATCTCACGACCGAATTTCTGTTCGACCACATGATAGGACGCCTTGGTGTCCTCGATCGTGTCATGCAGGAGTGCGGTCACGATGGTCGCATCATCCAGCCGCTGCTCGGTCAGGATCGCGGCCACGGCAACGGGATGGGTAAAATAGGGCTCGCCGGAATGACGCAGCTGCCCCTCATGCATCGCGCGTCCGAAATCATAGGCCGCGCGTATCAATGCCTCGTCGGTCTTTGGGTTATAGTGGCGCACCAGCGTGATCAGGTCGTCAACAGCGATCATCGCACTCTGCGCCTTGCGGTCTCCGGGTCGGGCTCAGCCCTGCCCCTGTGCTTCCATCAGGGCGCGCAGCAGCCGCTCTTCGGACATATCGTCCTGATCCGGCTTGTCCGCCTCTCCGCCCATCAGCAGAGCCATCGAATCCTCTTCGGGTTCGTCCACCTCGATCTGGGTCTGGTTTGATTCGATCAGCCGCTCGCGCAATTCGTCCGCCGACTGTGTTTCCTCGGCGATCTCGCGCAACGCCACAACCGGGTTCTTGTCGTTGTCGCGATCCACTGTCAGCGGCGCCCCGGCGGCAATCTCGCGCGCCCGGTGTGCGGCGAGCATCACAAGCTCGAAACGGTTTGGAACCTTGTCAACGCAATCTTCTGTGGTAACGCGGGCCATGCGACCTCCGGCAAATAAGGGGCGGATTTTCAGAAGCCCTGTATCTAGGCCGTCAACACGGGATTTACAAGCAGAGAATCAGAGGAGCGCCACCGCCATCCGCTCCTCTTCCGGCAAAGCTGCCAGCAGTTCGGCGACAGAGCGTCCCAGCACCGGATGCACCCAATCGGGCGCCACATCCGCCAGCGGCACCAGAACAAAGGCCCGCTCCTGCAGTCGCGGATGCGGCAGGATCAAACCCTCCGGCGCGCAGCGCTGCTGCTCTGCCGGGTCCAGCGCCAGCCACGCCTCGAATGTCGCGCGGTCGGGCAGAACCTGATCGCCCATCGCGATCAGATCCAGATCCAGCGTCCGCTGTCCCCAACGGCGCCCGCGCTCGCGCCCGAACGCCGCCTCGATGCGGTGCAATAGCGCCAGCACATCCTGCGGACAGCCCGGGATCCGCATGGCGGCGGTGGCATTGACAAAATCGGGACCCGACCCGGCCGGAAAGGCCGGCGTGCGGTAGAACCCGCTCACGGCTTCGATCACTGCTCCTTCGGCGCGCAACCGCTCCAGCGCCGCGCGCAGAGTTCCCGCGGGACTCCCGGCCCCGGACGGCAGATTTCCACCCATGGCGATCAAGCAGAGTTGATCGTTTGTCATCAAATCCCTATCCTTTCGAGACTCCACACTGTCTTGCGCGCGCCCATCAAAATCCCTAATTGATCACTTTAATTTGTCGCGCCGACACCACTCACACCACTCACACTCACGGGCAAGACAAAAAAATTTGGAAGGACATTTAAGATGTTTTACAAGGATGACCGTCTGGCCTTGTTCATCGACGGATCTAACCTGTATGCCGCCGGCAAGGCACTCGGGTTCGACATCGACTACAAGCTGCTCCGCTCCGAGTTCATGCGCCGCGGCAAGTTGCTGCGCGCCTTCTACTACACCGCGCTGCTGGAAAATGACGAATACTCGCCGATCCGCCCGCTGGTCGACTGGCTGCACTACAACGGCTATTCCATGGTCACCAAACCGGCCAAGGAATACACCGACAGTCAGGGCCGCCGCAAGGTCAAGGGCAACATGGACATCGAGTTGACGGTGGACGCGATGGAGCTTGCCCCGCGCGTCGATCATATCGTGCTGTTCTCCGGCGACGGCGATTTCCGGCCCCTGGTGGAAAGCCTGCAACGGCAGGGCGTGCGCGTCTCGGTCGTCTCGACCATCCGCAGCCAACCGCCGATGATCTCGGACGAGCTGCGCCGTCAGGCCGATAACTTCATCGAGCTTGCCGATCTCAAGGATGTCATCGGTCGCCCGCCACGCGACTACAGCAACGACCGCCAGGAAGCCTATGTCGAACAAGAGTAATCGGCGCCTGAACCACGACACTGCAAAGGCCCGGACACCGCGCGCATGATCGCGGAAGGAGCGGGTCTTTTCCCGCAGCTTGCAGGGCTCTTTCTCGCCGCTTTCGGCGCGGCAACATTGCTGCCCTTTCAATCCGAGTTCGTCTTCGTGGCGCTGCAGATTGCGGGCACCGCATCGCTGACTTGGCTGATCCTGGTGGCCAGCATCGGCAACACCCTCGGCGCGGTTGTCAACTATGTCATGGGCCGCGGCATCGAGCAGTTCCGCAGCCGCCGCTGGTTTCCGGTCAATGCAGTGCAACTCGCGCGGGCGCAGCAGTGGTATGCCCGCTGGGGCGTCTGGACGCTGCTGCTGAGTTGGGCCCCTCTGGGCGATGCCTTTACCGTCGCTGCAGGCATCATGCGCACGCCCGCCTGGCTTTTTCTCCTGCTGGTCACGATTGCCAAGACCGGACGCTATATCGTGCTGGCATGGGTGACGGCCCAGGCGACGGGATGAAACCTATCCACCTGCTTCTGCGTTGATCCGGTCGTGAACCTCGATCACGCGCTTGGGCCATGTCGATTTGATATAGGCCAGCACATCGCGCATCTCCGCCTCGGTCAGTTCACCGGCATAGCCCGGCATCCGGCTGCGATAGCCCTGCCCGACCACTGCCGCCGTTCCACGTCGCACGAGTTCGAGCAACAGCGCATCGGGATGGTGCCAGGTATGTCCGGTCTCGTCATGCGGTGGCGCGGGTAGGTAACCCTCGGCGTCCCGCGTCTTCCAGTTCGGTGCGCCCTGCAGTTGCTCCCCGTGGCACGCGGCACAGGTCGCGGCATAGATCTCGGCACCACGCGCCACCGCCTCCGCATCCCTGTAAGGTAAAAGTCCCCCTGTCTGATCGGCTGACGCGGGGTAGCTGCACAGAATTCCCGCACAGACCACCGCCAGCATGACGTGCTGTCTCATGCCACCTCCTTGGGTTTCCCTTCCTTTCTCTGGCGTTCGACACAGGAAGGTCAAGCCCGGACAAGCCAGATTTCCTGCCGCATCCCTTTACGCCATGCCTCACCTGCCTTACCTCTTGATCCAAGCAGGAGATGCACGATGACCAAGCCCCCCCTCACCCTCTACCTCGCCGCCCCCCGCGGGTTCTGCGCCGGTGTGGACCGCGCCATCAAGATCGTCGAAATGGCGCTCTCGAAATGGGGCGCGCCGGTCTATGTGCGTCATGAGATCGTGCATAACAGATACGTGGTCGATGACCTGCGCGCCAAGGGCGCGGTCTTTGTCGAGGAACTGGACGATTGCCCCGACGACCGGCCGGTCATCTTTTCCGCACATGGCGTGCCCAGATCGGTGCCCGCCGAGGCCGCCGCGCGCCGGATGCTCTATGTCGATGCCACCTGCCCGCTGGTCTCCAAGGTGCATATAGAAGCCGAACGCCATCACGAGAAAGGGTTGCAGATCGTGATGATCGGCCATGCAGGCCATCCCGAAACGATCGGCACCATGGGCCAGTTGCCGCCGGGCGCGGTCCTGCTGGTGGAAACGCCGCAAGACGTGGCCGCGCTCGACGTGCGCGATCCCGCGCGCCTCGCCTTCGTGACGCAGACCACGCTTTCGATCGATGACACCGCCGAGATTGTCGCTGCCCTCCGGTCGAGATTTCCGGCAATTGTCGGGCCACACAAGGAGGATATCTGCTACGCCACCACCAACCGGCAGGAGGCGGTCAAGGTCATGGCCGCCCACGCCGAAGCGATGCTGGTCGTGGGCGCGCCCAACTCCTCGAATTCCCGCCGCCTCGTCGAGGTCGGCGCACGCGCCGGATGCACCTATGCGCAACTTGTCCAACGCGCCACCGATATCGACTGGCGCGCCCTCGAGGGCATCACCAGCCTTGGCCTCACCGCCGGGGCGTCGGCACCCGAAGTGCTGGTGAACGAGGTGATCGACGCGCTACGCTCCCGCTATGACGTGACCGTCGAAACCATCGAGACCGCGCAGGAGAGCGTCGAGTTCAAGGTGCCCCGCGTGCTGCGCGAACCGGCCTGATCCCACCCTGGTTTCTTCTTGGTTCAAATACCCATGACTCTCTTGCCACCCGGCGCTTCGCAGGCCATCTTGCCGCCCATGCAGGCGATCCCCCACACGTTCCCCATCCGCGGCCTTGCCGGGTTTGCGCGATTCGACCGGCTTATCCTCCTTACGATAATCGCCATCGGAGTGTTCGCCTGATGCCCGATCTTTTCGCCTATACCGACGGGGCCTGCTCCGGCAATCCTGGCCCCGGCGGCTGGGGTGTGCTGATGCGCGCGGTGGACGGAGGCCGGATCGTCAAGGAACGTGAACTTTCGGGCGGCGAGGCGCAGACGACCAACAACCGGATGGAACTTCTGGCAGCAATCCATGCGCTCGAGGCGCTGAGCCGTCCCTCCGCCGTCACGCTCATCACCGACAGCGCCTATGTCAAGAACGGCGTGACCGGCTGGATTCACGGCTGGAAACGGAACGGCTGGAAGACCTCGAACAAGAAACCCGTGAAGAATGCCGACCTCTGGCAGCGCCTCGACGAGGCGCAGAGCCGCCACAGGGTCACCTGGGAATGGGTCAAGGGCCACGCCGGCCACCCCGAGAACGAGCGCGCCGATGAATTGGCTCGCGCGGGCATGGCTCCGTTCAAGCCCGGCAGGGCGCAACCGTGAGCGCGCTCACGCTGCTCGATTACGCCTCGGTGCTGATCTTTGCACTGACCGGCGCACTGGTCGCCTCGCGCCAGCAGCTTGACATAGTCGGCTTTGCCTTTGTCGCCTGCCTGACGGCGGTGGGCGGTGGTACGCTGCGCGATGTGTTGCTGGACCGCAACCCGGTCTTCTGGCTGGGCAATCCCGATTACATCCTGATTGCCTGCGCCGCCGCCCTTCTGGTCTTTTTCACCGCTCATCTGGTCGAAAGCCGCTATCGCCTGCTCTTGTGGCTCGACAGTTTCGCACTGGCCGTGGCGGTGCCCGCAGGCGTCAGCGCCGCCATGACCATGGGGCAGAGCGGGGTGATCGTGGTGCTGATGGGCATGGTCACGGGCTGCATGGGCGGGCTGATGCGCGATGTGGTCTGCAACGAGGTGCCGCTGGTGCTGAAACAGGGCGAGCTATACGTCACCGCCGCCTTTGCAGGCGCGCTGGCTGCTGTGAGTGTCGCGATGTTCACCGGGGATCCGCTGATCGTCCTCGCCGTCTGCGCGGCCACCACATGGGCGCTGCGCGCAGGCTCGCTGGCGTTTGGCTGGCGCCTGCCGGCCTACCGCGCCCGCCCGCCACGCAGCTAGACTCTATTTCCGATCCAGATAGGTCTGCCACAGCCACAGCAGCAGGAGCGCGCCCAGAACCGCCCCGATCAGGCCGCCCAGGATACCGGTTACCGTCAGGATCGCCCGGATCAGCACGCCGCCGATCAGTGCCCCGGCGATCCCGATCAGGATGGTCGGCACCACCCCGGCCTCGACCCGCATCAGCCGCGTCGCAAGGAACCCTGCCGCAGCGCCTATGATGATCAGCCAGACCACAGCCATCGCCCGTTACCTCCGCCGCCGCCAATGGGTCGGCACGATGATGAGCGCGCCCACCGAGGAAATGATCGCATCCACCCCCGGTGCGCCAAAGCGGAAACCGAACATGATGCGGATGAAATAGAACAGGAACGCGCCACCCACGCAGATGATGATCGAGGGAACATAACCATTGCGCGTGAACCCGCTTTTCTCGCTGACATAGCCCACGATGCCCGCGATCACCACCGTGCCGAAGAGTTGCAGAAACATCCCGTCACTCCAGAAACGTGCCGCGTGGCAGGGCCATGCCGCGCAGGAACTCGCCCGCATCCTGCGCCGCGCGGCCCGCGCGTTGCAAGCGTAAAAGCCGCACCGCCCCCGTGCTGCAAGCCACGGTGAGTGCATCGTCCAGAACCTCGCCCGGCGCTCCCCGCCCCTCGGCCAGACTGGATCCGAGCAGCTTTATCCGCTCGCCCCTCACCTCACACCACGCGCCGGGAAAGGGTGAAAGCCCCCGGATCAGCCGATCCACATCTTCGGCCGGACGGCTCCACTGCACCCGCGCCTCGGCCTTGTCGATCTTGGTCGCATAGGTGACACCCGTCCGGGCCTGCGGTTCTGCGCGCAACTCCGGCAGCCGCGACAGCGCCTCGACGATCAGCCGCGCTCCCATCTCCGACAGCCGGTCATGCAGTTGCCCCGTCGTTTCCTGTGCGCCGATTGCCAGGGTCTCGCGCAACAGCACCGGCCCGGTGTCCAGCCCCGCATCCATCCGCATGATGCACACGCCCGTCTCGCGATCCCCGGCCATGATCGCGCGGTGGATGGGCGCCGCGCCGCGCCAGCGCGGCAATAGGCTGGCGTGGATGTTCAGACAGCCCTGTTTGGGCGCATCCAGCACCGCCTGCGGCAGAATCAGCCCATAGGCCACCACCACCGCGACATCCGCCGCAAGCGCCGCGAACTCCGCCTGCTCGTCTGCGCCTTTCAGACTGACCGGATGGCGCACCGGCAGACCCAGCGCCATGGCCCGCGCCTCAACCGGGCAGGCGCGCGCCTTTTGTCCGCGCCCGGCAGGGCGCGGCGGCTGACAGTAGACCGCCGCAATCTCATGCCCCGCCGCCACCAGCGCATCAAGCACCGGCACCGAAAACTCTGGCGTCCCCATGAATACGATACGCATGTCCACTCCCGTAGGGCGGGGTTACACCGCCAGTTTGCGCGCCCGCCGCAACAGCATGTCCCGCTTAACCTTGCTCAGCCGGTCAAAATACATCCGCCCCTGCAAATGGTCGATCTGATGCTGCACACTCGTCGCCCAGAGTCCGACAAAATCGCGTTCCTCGGTCTCGCCCGCATCGTTGAGAAACCGCACCGTCACCGCGCGCGGCCGCTCGATCACCGCCGAGACGCCGGGCAGGCAGGGGCTCGCCTCTTCATGCGCGCGCCTCTGCACGCTTGCATGCAGGATCACCGGATTGGCCATGCGCACCACCTGTTCGCGCACCTCACTGGCATTAATCACCGCCAGCGCCTGTATCTCACCGATCTGGGGCGCGGCGAGACCCACACCGGGCATCGCCTCCATGACCTCGATTATTTCGGTCCATATGCGCAGCACCGCCTCGTCAACCGTCGCGACCGGCGCAGCCACCATCCTGAGCCGCCTGTCCGGCCAGCGCAGGCAGGGACGCGCCACGGTGCTCACCCCCGCGCCAGTTCGCGCTTGAGCTTCTGCATGCGCCGCGTGATCAACTGGCGCTTGATCGCGCTCAGGTAATCGATGAACAGCTTGCCGTCGAGATGGTCGATCTCATGCTGCACGCAGGTCGCCCACAGCCCGCCAAACCCCTCGCGATGCTCCTTGCCATCCAGCCCCAGCCAGCGCACCTCGATCTCTCTGGGTCGGGTGATCTCGGCATATTCTTCGGGGATTGAAAGGCACCCTTCCTCATAGACATTGGTCTCTTCCGAAACCGCCACGATCTCGGGGTTGAGCATCACCATCGGGCGCGGTGTGGCGCCTTCCTCCTTGACGCAATCCAGAACGATCAGCCGCTCCAGCACCCCCACCTGCGGTGCGGCAAGACCGATGCCGGGCGCATCATACATCGTTTCCAGCATGTCCCCGGCAAGGTTGCGCAACCCGTCCGTCACGTCGGCCACGGGCGTGCAGACCTTTTTCAGGCGCGGATCGGGATGGATCAGGATAGGGCGTTTCATGGCGGCTATTTAGGCGATACCCTGCCCGTCTGCAACGCCCCTTGCGCTCGGCCCGTGATCCGCTAGCCTGCGCGCAAACATCAGGAGAGTCCGGGCATGAATTCCAGCAAGGCCGTCATCAACGTCAACTTTGACGAGCCCATCAACCGGTTCGGCACCAATTCGAATAAATGGGACGAAATGGCCGCCATAACCGGCGTCGCCGACCCGGACGGTATCGCGATGTGGGTGGCGGATATGGATTTTAGCGCGGCGGATGTGCTGCAAGAGGCAACCACGGGCCTTCTGGACAAGGCGAATTACGGGTATTTCACCGGCGAAGGCGATATGAAGGACGCGGTCGCCTGGTGGATGCGCGAGCGGCACGGCTGGGCCGCCGACCCACAGGCGATGTTTTCGACCTTTGGCCTCGGCAACGGCATCGGCCTCTGCCTGCAAAGCTATACCGAGCCCGGCGACGAGGTGATCATCTTTACCCCCGTCTACCACGAATTCATCGGCAAGATTCGCAGGGCCGGACGCATCGTCAGGGAGAGCCCGCTCAGGATCGGGAACGGGGTCTATCACATGGATCTCGACGCGCTTGAGGCCTCGCTCAGCGGTAGGGAAAAGGTGGTGATCTTCTGTTCGCCGCACAACCCCGCCGGCCGGGTATGGGCACCCGAGGAACTGCACGCCCTGGCCGCGTTCTGCGCCTGCCACGATCTCTTGCTGATGTCCGACGAAATTCATCACGATCTTGTCTTTCCCGGCCATACTCATGTCCCGTTCCCGATCGCCGCACCGGATGTGATCGACCGGCTGATCATGCTGACCTCGGCCTCTAAGACCTTCAACATCGCCGGGTCGCGCCTTGGCTGTGTCACAATCCCCGACGAGCGCCTGCGCCAGCGTTTCGCCGCCACGATGCGCGCCCTCGACATCAAGCCGAATCTGCTCGGTGTCGTTCTGACCCAGGCCGCCTACAGCCCGCGCGGCGCGGCATGGGTGGACGCGCTGGTGCGGTATCTGGACGGCAACCGGCAAATCTTTGTTGACGGTATTTCCGGGATTCCGGGGCTGACAGCCATGCCGATGCAATCGACCTATCTGGGCTGGGTCGATTTCGCCAATACCGGGATGGAGATGGAAGAGGTCATCCGGCGCGTCAAGACCGACGCCCGCATCGCTCCCAGCATCGGCGCAGATTTTGGCAGCGGAGGTGAGACTTTCCTGCGCTTCAACCTCGGCACTCAGCGCGCGCAGGTAACCAAAGCGATGGAACGGCTGCAAGCGGCCTTCGGGGACCTGCAATAAGCTGGATGCAATATCTTCATCCTGCTGAAAACGATCAGAAAACCGCGTGCTCCCCGCGCTCGGCGCTGGCCTCGCCGCGCAGCACCGCGGCATAATAGTCAAAGAGCCGTTCGCTGCCTGTCTCGGGCGTGGCCGCAGCATCATAGCGTCCCGCCGCCGCGTCCCAGACCAGCATCGATTCGGTCGAGTAATAGCGCCCAATCCGCGCCAGTTCCGCCTTGGCGGCAAGCCGCCCCGAAACGCGCCCGGCCAGCGACAACCCTGCAACGATGGCATCCATCAGCCCCGGTGGCACCGAGCGGAACCGCGGTGCCTGCCCGGTCAGCCGGAACAGTTCCTCACCCATCTCGCGCGGGGTGATCGCCGGTCCCGGCCCGCCGATCGGCAGCACCCGGTTCCAGCGGTCCTCGCGGTGCAGACACTCCACCAGATAGGCCGCCAGATCGCCATCACTGATCGGCTTGCATGCGGTACCCCGCCCGTCGCCGAAGATGAGATAGGGCCTGCCCGCCCGCACCCGTGCGATCTGTCCCGACAGCGACTTGAAATAGGCAGTGGGCCGCACGATGGACCAGCATAGCCCGGACGTCATCAGCGCCGCCTCGAAGTCGAGCTTTGCCTGCTGAAACGTCAGCAGCGGTTTCTGCACGCAGATGGCGGAGAGCAGCACGAACTGCCACACACCCGCCGCCTGCGCCGCCCGCAGCACCGCCAGATGCGCATCGTGATCCACCGCCCTGGCATCGTCCGGCGCGCCACTGCGCGAGGCCATGCAGGACAGCACAGCATCGAACCGCCCCCTGGCCATCACCCGATCCAGGGCCGCCGATTGGGGCAGCGCCCCGCCCGGTGGCCTGGTCAGACAGGTCACCGCATGCCCCCGCACCCGCAACCCGGTCAGCACCGCGCGCCCGATGGTTCCCGTGGCCCCCAGCAGCAGTACCCGTCTTGCTTCTGCCGCCTGCATCCTTTCTCCTCCCGCCCTCCCGCATCTTGCGCAGGATCAAACCGCTGCATAGCTGTCCTGTGATAAATGTCAGAAAAACCGCGGAGGCGCGACATGCAGTTTCAGCTCAACACGGATCACAACATCCACGGCGACGACCGCTTATCCGAGATCGCGCAGGCGACGCTCGCCGACGCCCTCGGGCATCTGACCGGACGCCTCTCGCGGATCGAGGTTCATCTGGCCGATGTCAACGCCGCCAAGGGCGGCGCGGACGACATCCGCTGCACCATCGAGGCCCGCCCCGAAGGCATGCAGCCACAGACCATCACCCATCACGATGCGAATGTTCAGGCGGCGCTGCGCGGCGGGGCGAAGAAACTGCGCGCCCTGCTGGACAGCGAATTCGGGAAACGCGAGACGCGCCGCTGACGACTGAACCGCACCCGCCTGTGCGGACATGCACGGGCCCTGCGCGGACCCGCGTATTACCGCCACGCGGGCCGGATCCTAGATTGTGCTCAAACGGAGGGCATGACAATGGGCCAGCTGGTCAACGGCAAATGGCAGGACACATGGTATGATACCGAATCGACGGGCGGCAAGTTCGTCCGCTCGACCGCGAAGTTCCGCAACTGGATCACGGCGGACGGGCGCGCGGGCCCCTCGGGCGAGGGCGGCTTCGAAGCCGGGAGCGGTCGCTATCACCTCTATGTCTCCTATGCCTGTCCCTGGGCGCACCGCACGCTGATCTTTCGTGCCCTCAAGGGGCTCGAGGATCATGTCGGCGTCTCTGTCGTGCATCCCGACATGCTGTCCGACGGCTGGACCTTTGCCACCGACTATCCCGGCGCGACCGGCGACCGGCTCTATGGCCTGCCCTTCGCGCGCGACATCTACCTCAGGGCCGATCCGCAGATATCCGGCCGCGTCACCGTGCCGATCCTGTGGGACATCAAGCGTGAAACCATCGTGTCGAACGAAAGCTCCGAGATCATCCGCATGTTCAACTCGGCCTTTGACCGCATCACCGGCAACACCGACGATTACTGGCCCGAGGATCTGCGCGAAGCGCTGGAGCCGATCAACGAACGCATCTACGACACGGTCAACAATGGCGTCTACAAGGCCGGTTTCGCCACCTCGCAGGATGCCTATGACGCCGTCGTCCACCCGCTCTTCGACAGCCTCGACTGGCTGGAGGAGCGGCTGGACAGCAACCGCTATCTAATGGGCGACCGGCTGACCGAGGCCGACTGGCGGCTCTTTACCACACTGATCCGGTTCGATCTGGTCTATCACGGGCATTTCAAATGCAACCGCCGCCGGATCATCGACTACCCCAACCTCTGGGGCTATCTGCGCGAGCTATACCAATGGCCCGGCGTGCGCCGGACGGTCCACTTCGACCACATCGTGCGCCACTACCACTACAGCCACGACACCATCAATCCCAACCGGATCATCCCGGTGAACCCGGTGCTGGATTTCGACTCGGCGCATGGACGGGGGTGAGGGGGACCGATCCCGGCCGGGGTGCGCGGTCGCTGGGCCGGGGACTGGCGAAGCAACGGCGGGAACTGCCGCTTTATGCCAGCAAATCCCGTGTGACCTCCAAGCGTCATGCGACGCCTCAAAATCGCCAGGCCGCGGGACGGCCCGGCGATCGCGCGGCGCCCTACGGGCTTGATTCCGCGCGCAGATGCCAGCCGCGAGGGAGTTCCTCACCACCAATGGTGTTGGACTGCCAAGATGCCTTCACTCATTGTTCCAAACCCGCTTCCCCGGCCCAGCACCGCCAGGAAACTGAAAGCCCATGTGGGTTACGGTATCAACTACGGTGCAGGCGAGTTCCGCAACATGGCAGTGAACTTGGTGAAGATACGCAATATCTATAGGCGTTTCGAAAATCTCTTTACGCTTGTTTATGAAAAGAGGTAAAGAACGTCCTTCGGCGTCGGGCGTTCGCCAAGAGCCGTGGCAAATTACATTCCTTATTTCCGACGCTTCCTTTATCGCCACAATCAGTTTGCCGACGTTTTCAGTAGTGTTTTCGGAATTGTCACGGACCGCCTTTCCGTAAGCATCGGCAAGCGGCTTCAACGTTTCCGTCAAGGCGCGTTCAAGAGTCGGAAGCCATGCCGCATAGGCTGCTTGCGCTTTGGCTTGCGTTTCATACCGCCGTGTTGCTGTATATGCAAAAATCGCCTTACCCAAGACTTCTTCAAGAAAGCCAAAGGTTGCGACGGTTCTTCCAAGCTGTTCCCAGAATTCCGGCGCGTGGCGATGCGTCGGCCACTTTGCCGGAAGGCTGTCTCGATCAATGATTGCGCGATGAATTCCGTCGTTTTCCGCCATGCTGCACCGCCACCATTCAAGGTTGTGCGCACCATGCCATGCCGCACGAAGAGTGTCACGGACACTTTTGGGGCTGCATCGCGGTGATCAGCCCGATTACGGCTCCGCGCCCCAGCGTCGATGTCTACCACGAATGACCGCTCAATCCCTCCCCCCTTCACCCCCCAATCGCCCCATACTCCTCCTCGCTCACATGCTCCAACCAGTCCGCTGTGCGGCCGTCTTCGGCCTCCTGCACCGCCAGGTGGCACATCATCATCTCGGGTGTCGCGCCGTGCCAGTGTTCCTCGCCTGGCGGGATCCAGACCGTGTCGCCTGGCCGGATTACCTGCGCCGCCGCGCCGCGCCGCCCGATCAGGCCCGCCCCCGACAGCACATGCAGCGTCTGCCCGAAGGGATGCGTGTGCCACGCCGTGCGCGCCCCCGGCTCGAAGGTGACGCGCAGCACCCGCACCCGCGCCGGCGCCGGCGCCTCGATCACCGTGTCCTGCCAGACCCGCCCGGTGAAATAGTCCGTGCTGGCCAGACGGCTGGCCCGTGTTCCTGCCTTCATGATCTCCATCGTCGTCTCCTTCCGCTTTGCCCCGATCCTAGCCGCATCCCCACCCCGATCAATGCCCCAAATTCCACGCCCGAATCCCTTGACGCGCCGCCGCTTTGGGCCTAAAGACCCCAGACGGAATTCGGGGCGCTGCCTGTGGCGGTGCCCATTTGTGTTAAGAAGGGCCAGCACGCGCCCTCTTCAAAGACGAGGATGACCCCATGTCGCGCCGCTGCGAACTGACCGGAAAAGGCCCGATGGTTGGCAACAACTCCAGCCACGCCAACAACAAGACCAAGCGTCGGTATCTGCCGAACCTCAACGATGTGACGCTGCAGTCGGAAACCCTGAAGCGTGGCATCAAGCTGCGGATCTCGGCCCATGCGCTGCGCAGCGTCGATCATCGTGGCGGGCTGGATGCGTTCCTCGCCAAGGCCAAGGACGACGAACTGTCAGCCAACGCGCTCAGGGTCAAGAAAGAGATCGCCAAGGCGCAGGCCGCAACCGCCTGATTGCCGTCCCCGGTCAATTTTCCGACAGCCCCGTCCCTCGCGGCGGGGCTGTCTTGCGTTACGGCTTGCCCCGGCCCCGGCTGAGCACCTATATCGCTGCATGATGATCACGCGGCATTCCCTGACGGCCCTCGGCCTCTGCCTTTTTCTGGCGCTGACCAGTCAGACCTTGGCCGTGGCGCGTGGCGCCGCGCAGCCGGTGGGACATATCGTGCTTTGTACCGGCACCGGCCCGGTCAGCGTTGCGGTCGATGCCACGGGCCAGCCCACCGGCACGCCGCATATCTGCCCCGACTGCATGCTCGGCCTCTTTGGCGAGGCCCCCGCCGCGCCCGACGCGGCCCACAGGGCAGCGGCGACCGCAGCCCCCCGGCTGACCGGGATCACGCGACGCCCCGCCGGATCCGAATACCCCGCTTTCACGGCGCGCGCGCCCCCGGCTGTCTGATCCCGTAGACCCATTCACAGACAGATCAAAGGAGCGACAGATGTCCCCCAAATCCACCCTTCTCGTGGCGCTTGCCGCCGCCACCCTTGCCCTGCCCGCCATGGCGCAGGAAATCCACATCCTCGACACCTACGCCCGCAGCGCCAGCCCGGCGGCCAAGACCGGCGCAGCCTTCATGCTGATCGAAAACATCGGCGATGCCGATGACCGGTTGATCGGAGCGAATTCCCCCGTTGCGCAGATCGCGCAGATCCACACCCACCGCGAAGAGGGCGGCGTGATGAAGATGATCCATGTCGAGGATGGGCTGCCCGTTCCCGCAGGCGAGACGCTGTTTCTGGAACGCGGTGGCAGCCATATCATGTTCATGGGGCTGACCGAAAGCTTTGAGCAGGGCAAGACCGTGCCGCTCACGCTGGTGTTCGAGAAATCCGGCGAGATCACCCTCGACATCCCCGTCGACCTGACCCGCAAATCCGCCGAGGGTCATGGGCACGGGCACAGCCACGGCACAGGCAACTAGGCACCCAGCACCTCGGCCACCCAGACCGGCACCACCTCCGAGGCGCGGCCCAGCCGTGTCTCGGAGAAATCGCCGGTTATGTCGGACGGCTCCAGGTTCATCTCGACCCGCCAGGCCCCGCCGCGCGCCGCCTGCTGCGCGAAACCCGCCGCAGGCCAGACCTGCCCGGAGGTGCCTATCGCGACAAAGACATCCGCCTCGTCCAGATGCTGCCCGATCTCCACCATCCGGTATGGGATTTCGCCGAACCAGACCACATCGGGTCGCGCCGCGCGCGCAGCACAGACCGGACAGGCATCGCCCGGCCCCATCGCCAGCGGCGCCTGCCAGCGCGCGTCACAGGCAGCGCACAGCGCCCCTGACAGCATGCCGTGCATGTGGATCACATTTTGCGCGCCCGCCGTCTCATGCAGCCCGTCCACATTCTGCGTGATGATCACCACCTCGCCATCATGCGCCGCCTGCAGCCGCGCCAGCGCCGCATGGGCCGGGTTGGGCCGCGCCTCCACCGCCTGCGCCCGGCGCGCATTGTAGAACCGGTGCACCAGCGCGGGATCGCGGGCAAACCCCTCAGGCGTCGCCACATCCTCGATCCGGTGCCGCGCCCAGAGTCCGCCGGCGTCGCGGAATGTGCCCAGCCCACTCTCGGCCGAAATCCCCGCCCCGGTCAGAATGACAATCTTTCGCATTCGCCCTCCTTCGCGTATCTTATGGGCAAAGGAGCGTTGATGACCACTCGCATCCTCTTTGTCTGCCTCGGCAATATCTGCCGCTCTCCGGCGGCAGAGGGCATTGTGCGCAGCCTCGCGCCGCATCTCATCACCGACAGCGCCGGAACCGGCGGCTGGCATGTCGGCGAGGCCCCTTACGGCCCGATGCAGACCGCTGCGCGTGCCCGCGGCTATGATATCTCGGACCTGCGCGCGCGCCAGTTCAGCCCGATGGATTTTTCCATGTTCGACCTGATCATTGCGATGGACACCGAAAACCTGCACGATATCGAGGCGCTGCGCCCCGCAGGTGAAATCACACCCGTGCGGCTGTTTACCGACTATGCGCCCGATGCGGGCACCGATACGATCCCCGATCCTTATTACACGCAGGATTTCGAGAGTGCGCTCAATCTGATCGAGATCTGCGCACGCGGCCTTGTCGCCCGGCTCTGAGCCGCTTTCGGGATTTCCGAAAGGGCCTTTCAGCACCTGAAAAATCCTCGTCACGATCCCGGCAATTCCCTTGCCACAGCGCGTGCGTCCCCCCATTCCATAGAGGCAAGGAGATCGCACCATGTCCGTCACTCATCTGAAAACCGCTCCCGGAGAACCGCCTCGCACCGCCGCCGACGTGGCCGATACCGTGCAGGTCATGCTGGCGCGGCTGCGCACGGGCGGCGCCCAGGTCGCGCTGGAATATGCCCGTCAGCTCGACGGCTGGTATGGGGCGATCACCGTCACCCGCGCCGAGATCGACGCCGCCGTGGCCCGCGTGCCGCAGGGGCTCAAGGACGATATCGGCTGGGCACATGACAACATCTCGCGCTTTGCCGCCGCACAGCGTGCCACCGCGCAGGACATGGCCCTCGAATTACGCCCCGGTCTGTGGGCGGGCCAACGCCAGATCCCACTCGCCGCCGCAGGCTGTTACGTTCCGGGCGGGCGCTACAGCCATATCGCCTCGGCGCTGATGTCCATTGCCACCGCGCGTGAGGCGGGCGTGCCCGACATTACCGCCTGCTCACCACCAAACGGCAGCCAGGGCATCCCCGACGCTATGCTCTACGCAATGGACCTCTCGGGGGCCACGCGCATCCTGACCATCGGCGGCGTGCAGGGCATTGCCGCGATGGCCTTTGGCCTCTTCGGCGCGCCGACGGCGGATATCCTCGTCGGTCCCGGCAACGCCTATGTCGCCGAGGCGAAACGACAACTTTTCGGCCCCATCGGCATCGACATGTTCGCAGGCCCCACCGATAGCCTGGTCCTCGCCGATGACACCGCCGATCCCGAAACCGTCGCCGCCGATCTTGTCGGACAGGCGGAGCATGGGAGCAATTCCCCCGTCTGGCTCGTCACAACGCACCGCCCGCTGGCCGATGCCGTGCTGGCCCGCGTGCCCGCCCTGATCGCCGAGCTGCCGGAACCGAACCGCGCGGCGGCCACCGCCGCCTGGCGCGATCTGGCCGAGGTGGCGCTATGCGATACACCCGAGGACATGGCGCAATATGCCGATGCAAAGGCGCCCGAACATCTGCATGTTCAGGCCCGCGACCTGCCGTGGTGGCGCATGCGCCTGCGCGCCTATGGCTCGCTTTTTCTGGGCGAGAACACCACCGTGGCCTTCGGCGACAAGGCGGCAGGCCCCAACCACGTCTTGCCCACATCCGGTGCGGCGCGCTATACAGGGGGGCTTTCGGTGCACAAATTCCTCAAGACCGTGACCTGGCAAGAGGTGGATGCGCGCGCGCTGCCTGATCTTGCACGCGTCACCGCCAGTCTCAGCCGCGCCGAGGGCATGGAAGGACACGCCCGCAGCGCCGACATCCGGCTCGTCACGCAGAGCCGCACGGCAACATCGACAGGATAAGACCGCCACATGAAAACCGTCGGCATTCTGGGGGGAATGGGACCCGAGGCCACCATCCTGCTGATGCAGAAACTGCTCAACGCCGTGCCCGCACGCGACGATGCGGATCATATTCCGCTGATTGTGCATCAGAACCCGCAGGTGCCCAGCAGGATCAAGGCGCTGATCGAGGGTACCGGCGAGGATCCGGGGCCCACCCTCGCGCGCATGGCCCGCGATCTGCACTCCGCCGGAGCGCAGGCGCTCGCCATGCCCTGCAATACCGCGCACCACTATGCCCCAGCCGTTGCGGCGGCGACACCCCTGCCGTTTCTCGACATGATCGAGGCGACCGCGCGGTCGCTCACGGCACAGGGTGCGCAGCGCGTCGGCATGCTCGCCTCGCCCGCCACGCGGCTTGCGGGTGTGTTCGATGCCGCCTTTGCCGCGCATGGGCTGACCGCCGTGACCCTGCCCGACGACAGCGCGCTCCTGACGATCATCCGCGCGGTCAAGGCAGGCGAGACCGCCGCCACCCTCGGCCCCCGCCTGCACGCAGAGGCCGAAACCCTGCTCGCGCAGGGCGCCGATCACCTGCTCGTGGCCTGCACCGAATTGTCGCTTATGACCGATGCCCTGCCACGCGGCACGCCAGCGACCGACAGCCTTGACTGCCTGACCGATGCGATCGTGAAATTTGCCAAGGGCTGATTGCGCCGCAGCCACATCACGCGCGCAACGCGCAAGACGGCAGACCACCGCCTTGCACGCGCGCCTCTCAGACGGCTGCAGAGATGCAGGAGGGGACCGCAGCTTGCTCAGAGAGACAAAGTGGAAGGCGAGAAAGATTGCAACAAAGAAACCGGGAAACATTGCCAGCGGATGCAGATTGATGATGTTGGGGGTCTCGTGCGCCATCAGATGCGCGAACCCTTCCGACGTGGTGATTCCCACCAGCACCGCCACGACGAAATCACCCAACCCGACAAGGTTGGCACGCATCACCTTGGCCCGGGCATCCGGGGCATCCCGTGCACAGGCCCTCCACGCCCGATAACCCTCGACTCCGGCCCAGATGTCGCCCAGCCCCGCTAACAGCGCGAATTGCCACGGGATAACGCCCGCCGCCCAGCCGACAAGGAAAACCGCGCCCATGACCCGCGGGATCTGAAAGGCGATGAGCAGCCCCGGATCGGTATGCGCGACGATGGCCTGCCCGGTCCGCGTGCGCGTTGCCAGAAGCCACAGCGTGACCGCTCCGCCCAGCATCGAGAAGAGCACGACCGGCGGATCGCTCAGCGTGGCGGGCACCATGAACGCTCCCGATTGCGAGAGCGCCATCGCCCCCGCCCCCCAAAACGACAAGAGCCCGGCAGGCCACAGCACCGCACGCATCAAGGCGGCCCCGCCCAGCCCGGCGCGTGCCGCTCCAAGAGCCACAATGACAAGCGCCAGACCGGGCAGGAAAATGAAAAAGACATGCACATAGGCAAGAAAGACATCAGATAGCATCGGAATCTCCATTATTGCTACCTTTTTGGTAGTTACTTCATTTATTATAGTCAATTCCCGTTTTGAATTCTCCCGCTATAATCGCGCGCATGATCACATCCAGCCGTGACAATTGCCCGATCCTGCGCGCCACCAATGTCATGGGCGACCAATGGTCGATCCTCATCCTGCGCGAGTTCTTTCTCGAAGGCCCACGCCGCTTTCAGGATTTGCAAGACATGCTCGGGCTGTCGCCCAACACGCTCTCCAACCGATTGAAGAAACTGGAGAACGCAGGCATCGTGGCGCGCCGCGCCTATTCTTCGAACCCACCGCGCTCTGAATACGTGCTGACCGAAGCGGGCCGTGCGCTTGGCCCCGTGATGGGCGCACTGCGCCAATGGGGCGAGACACATACGCCCGATCTCACATAGCGTGTAAATCTACCGCATGCTGCATTGCGCGGCCCCTCCGGTATCGTCGCCCGAAGCGACCTCACAGGCATCATGGCGACCCCAAGGCTACCCCGTCGCTCGATTGGCGACCTTTTCCAGATGCACGCGCAGTTGTTCGGCCTCATAGCGGGCCTCGCGCAGCCCTTCCATGGTGGCGGCCAGCTCTGCCTCGGTCTGGCTCAGCTGATTGGTCAGTTCCGCTTCGCGCTGCTGCAGATAGGTGATCGCCTGATCGCGGGTCTCTTCGGCCTCGTGCAGTTCCTGCGCCATACGATCCAGTTCGCCCATGTCCGAACCGGGCACCCGGATAAAGCGATGCACCAGCCAGTTGGCGAACCAGCCCATGCAGAACGCCACGAACAGCACGATGGCCGTGGCGATTATAAACTCAGTTCTGTTCATTGGTGGTCTGGTCCTGCGCATCTTCGGATTGCTCAGTTCCTTCTTCCACCTGTTCTTCTAGGCTTTCAAGACCTGTTTCCTTTTCCGCCACCGGCTCTGGCCGGATCAGACGGAATTCGATGCGCCGGTTGGTCTCGCGGCCCTCTTCCGTGTCGTTGTCGGCAATCGGCTGGCTCTCGCCATAGCCTCTGGCTTCCAGGGCCGAGGTCAGCACACGTCGCAGCCGCAATTCGTTCAGCACCGTGCGGGCGCGGTCCAGGCTCAGTTGTGCATTCATCTCTTCGCGACCCTGGCTATCGGTATGGCCGCCGATCTCCATGCGAATTTCGCCGCATTCCCTGAGAATGTCGGCTATATCATCCATGATTTCCGCACCCTGCCCGTCGATCGTCGCCGAGCCAGGCTCGAAATTGATCTTGCGCCCGCTCTGCACCTCGGCAATGCGCGCCACGCATTCTTCGGGTGTCGGGACGCTCGCCACGGGATCGAGCTGTTCCTTGTAGGCGACATTGATCGCGAACTGCTCCGCCCCACCCAGCTTGTCCGCCAGAAACTGGGCGATCTCGGAACTGGCGCGCTCGCGGCCTGTATTTCCCTCGACGCTCAGACGGTCAGGCGTGACCGTCACCACTCCGCTCGACAGATACGAGAGCGCCTCGACCCCAAGCAGAACCCGCATCGGCCAGTCCCCCGGCAGGCCCTCGGCCACCCGGGCGGTCACATGCACCGCATCCGAGGCAAAGCGCGCCTTGGCGAAACTTGCCACGGTGGTCCGCGTCTGCTCGCTGCCCACCCGACCGCGCAGCAGGACCTGCCCCTCAGGCGACAGGGTGGCGATGAATTCCGGCACCACCGGCGCTGCGTCAGCGGGCGGAGGCGGCAGCGTGGCGCTGAGCGAAAACACTTCGGGCAGATCGGCCTCCAGTCGGCCAACCACATCGTCAAAGACGCGCTGCCCGGTGCCGTGCGGTGCCCAGAGCGCGACATCGGCATCGGCAAAGGTAACGTTACCGCCCCCCAGTTCGGCAACCGCAGCAATCGCCAGTTCCGCCGCCTGCGCCCAATGCGGCGAGGGCACGCCCATGCCCACCACGCAATCGGCCCTGGCTTGCATCCCCGCCTGCCCGGCGGCGCGCAGAATGCGCTCTCGGGCCTCTTCGGTATCGGCAGAACAGGCGTCGAAGCGCGCACCGCCCTCGTCGATGACAAACCGCAATGTAAAGGGCGTGATCACCGGGCGTGGTGCGGAAATATTGAGCGCAAGGCGCACATTTTCGGGCGCGCGCCGCGCCAGATCGGTCTCGATCCGCCGCTGCGCCTCCACGCTGTCGACCATGGTGGTGATCTCGACACGTTCAGCGCTGACCGAGATCTTGCTGCGCGGCAGTTGGCCCAGCGCACGCACCGCATAGAGCAGCGCGTCGGGCCAGGTCTCTGGCGTGGGATAATCCGCTGCATCAAGCAAATCCGCCACCGCCGCATCGTTGGTCGCAGAGCCGATATCGGCCAGCAGCTGTTCGCGGTCGGTGGCCGCAGGCACCAACCCGATCAGCGATATCCCGCTTTCGTTGCGTAATATCTCGATGGCGAATTTCGGAGGCGCGATATCGGCGGCATCCTCGACGAGCATCTGGTCGATCACCCGCGCCGCATCCACCACCGTGCCCGCCAAGGAAAGCGCCTTGAAGCGTTTGGCCTCGGTCGGTGCAGTGCCCGCCAGAAATACCTGCAACCCATCGGTATGCACCTCGGCCCAGTGCATGCCCTCACCGTCCAGTCGGTCGCGCACCGCGTGGCGCGATCCGTCCTCGATCGCGCTCACCGCAAAGCCCGCCGCCACGACGCAAGTCACTGCCGCTCCCAGAAAGGTCGCCGCAATGGTGAAAACCGAGGATAAACGCATCAGGCTATGACCACTCCTGTTGACCTTGCCCTCGTCTTTAGGCCCGCCTTGGACCGAGATCAATCACAGCAGCAGCGCGACGGCGAAAAACGGCACAGGCAGAAGGCCCGCGTCGCGGTTCGAGCGAAACAGCATCAGGAGGCGGGCGTTGTCATCGAGGTCCAGCCGCCGCATCTGCCAGTGCATGTGCCAGCCCATCGCCCATGGTCCGCAAAGCGCCACTAACAGCGCCGCCATGCGCCCGTCGGGCACCGCCAGAATGATCGCAACCGCCATCAGCGACACCGCGCCCGCCAGAAACCAGCGCAGCCAGCGGGGAGAATCCCGACCAAAGAGACGCGCGGTGGATTTGACCCCGATGAGCGCATCGTCCTCGGCGTCCTGATGAGCATAGATCGTATCGTAAAACAGCGTCCAGGCGATTCCAGCGAAATAGAGGACGACCGCCGGGACCTCCAGCCGCCCGGCATGGGCCGTCCAGGCCAGAAGCGCCCCCCAGTTGAACGCGAGACCCAGAAACACCTGTGGCCACCATGTGAACCGCTTGGCAAACGGATAGACCGCCACCGGCAAGAGCGACAGCACGCCAAGCGCGATGGCGGCAGTATTGAACGTGAACAGGATGCCAAGGGCCACCAGCGCCTGTGCCACCATCCAGAGCACTGCGCCGCGCACCGTGACCTGACCCGAGGGAATCGGCCGCGACGCGGTGCGCGCCACCGACCCGTCGATGTGCCGGTCGGTGATATCGTTCCAGGTGCAACCCGCCCCACGCATCAGAAACGCGCCAATGGCGCAGCCGATGAGGATCCACAGATCGTGCCAGCCCGCCCGCCCGTCCGACAGCATCGCCAACGTCAGCCCCCACCAGCAAGGCAGAAGCAAGAGCCATGTGCCGATGGGTCGGTCGGCGCGCGCAAGCCGCAGATAGGGCCGGGTGATTTCCGGCGCCAGACGGTCCACCCAGTTGCCACTGTAGGCATCGGCAACCACGCCTGCGGCCTCTGGCGTCTGGTTGTGTCCGGTCATATGCTGTCCCCATGAAAACGGCTAAGATCAGACTTTATGTAGAACACCCTTTGGGGCAAGGGCAAACCATTGCTCTGACCCAGGCGCAGGCTCATTACCTCTTTGGCGTGATGCGACAGGGGCTGGGCGATGCCGTTCTGGTCTTTAACGGGCGCAACGGCGAATGGCGCGCCGAAGTGACAGAGGCGGGCAAGCGCGGCGGCGTTCTGATTGCGCAGGAAGAGACCGCAGTGCAACGCGATCCGCCCGATCTGTGGCTGCTCTTTGCGCCGATCAAGAAGGCGCGAACCGATTTCATCGTCGAAAAGGCAGCCGAGATGGGGGCGGCGCGGATCCTCCCCGTTCAGACCGACTTTACCAACTCGGAACGTATCCGGCAGGATCGCCTTCAGGCCCATGCCATCGAGGCCGCCGAGCAATGCGGTGGCACCTTCGTGCCAGAGGTGAGCGATCTGCACCGGCTCGACCGGATGCTCGATGCCTGGCCCGAGGACCGTCATCTGATGTTCTGCGACGAAACGCTTGCCGACAGCGCCCGGACACCCGGCGCGGCGGGGACGGGCAAATGGGCCATCCTGATCGGCCCCGAGGGCGGCTTTTCCGATGCCGAACGTGCGCGGATAGCGGGCCTGCCACAGGCCCGTCCCGTCAGCCTCGGGCCGCGCATCCTGCGCGCCGACACCGCCGTTGTCGCGGCGCTCACTCTCTGGCAGATCACATTCGGAGACTGGACATGAGCTTTGTGCGGCCGGAGGCTCGCGCCGCCCTCTGGCGCTGGCGCGAGGTTCTGAGCGGGCTGGGTCTGGCGGCGGTTGGTCTGTGGTGGGTGCTGACCACCGGCGGGCTGCTGCACTGGTTGGGCTATGCCGCCATCGCGCTGGCCGGCGCGATCCTGGTCATGGGTCTGCAACGCGCCCGCTTTCGCGCAGGCAGCGGCGGCCCGGGCATCGTCTCGGTGGACGAGGGGCAGGTGACCTATTTTGGCCCGTTGACGGGTGGCATCGTTGCGGTCCGCGATCTGAGCGCACTCACTCTCGATCCGTCCGGCACGCCCGCCCACTGGGTGCTCAGCCAGCCCGATCAGCCTGATCTGCACATCCCCCTTACCGCCGAAGGGGCCGAAGCGCTGTTCGACGCCTTCGCTACCCTGCCGGGTCTTCGCACCGAACACATGCTGGCCCAGATGCGCCGCCTGCCCGATCACCCCACAGTGATCTGGCAGCGCAGGCAAAGCGCGCCCTCGCACCTTTGGCTGCATTGACAGTCCGTCAGATTGACGCCAACTGTGGCCCGCGAAACGCCATGACCCATCAGGAGGCCCGAACATGTCCATCCCACAATCCGGCGGCGGGCCGATTGAACGTCACAGTCAGCTTGCCGAATATCTCGCAAGCGGCTGCAAACCCAGACAGGACTGGCGCATCGGCACCGAGCACGAGAAATTCGGCTATTGCAAGGACACGCTGCGGCCGATCCCCTACGAGGGCCCCCGCAGCATTCTGGCCGTGCTCGAAGGGCTGCGCGATCTGCACGGCTGGACCCCGGTCGAGGAGGCCGGCAAGCTTATCGGGCTGGAAAAGGACGGCGCCAATGTCAGCCTCGAACCGGGCGGCCAGCTGGAACTGTCGGGCGCGCCGCTGGAGAACATTCACCAGACCTGCGACGAGGTGAACGAGCATCTGGCGGATGTGAAGGACATCGCCGACAAGGTGGGCGTGGGATTCATCGGCCTTGGCGCGGCCCCGGTCTGGACGCATCAGGACATGCCGCTCATGCCCAAGGGCCGCTACAAGCTTATGGACAGCTACATGCAGAAGGTAGGCACCATGGGCCAGACCATGATGCGCCGCACCTGCACGGTGCAGGTCAATCTCGATTTCGCCTCCGAGGCGGACATGGTGCAGAAACTGCGCGTGGCACTTGCCCTGCAACCCGTGGCCACCGCACTTTTCGCCAATTCGCCGTTCTTCGAGGGCAGACCCAATGGGCATAAATCCTGGCGCGCGCGGGTGTGGCGCGATCTTGATCCGGCGCGCACCGGCATGCTGCCCTTTGTCTTTGACGAGGGCTTCGGCTTTGAGGCCTATGCCGAATACGCGCTCGATGTTCCGATGTATTTCGTCTATCGCGACGGGCAGTATATCGACGCCCTCGGTCAGAGTTTCCGCGATTTCCTGCGCGGTGAACTGCCCGCCCTGCCCGGCGAGAAACCCACGCTCTCGGATTGGGCGGACCACCTGACCACCACTTTCCCCGAGGCGCGGATCAAGAAATTCATGGAGATGCGCGGTGCCGATGGCGGCCCGTGGCGCAGGCTGTGCGCGCTGCCCGCGTTCTGGGTCGGCCTCATGTATGATCAGGGCGCGCTCGATGCCGCTTGGGATCTTGCCAAGGGCTGGGATGCGGCGACCCGCGACGCGCTGCGCGTCGCCGCCAGCGTTGACGGATTGCAGGCGCGTGTCGGCGACATCCGCATGCACCGACTGGCGCGCGAGGTTCTCGATATCTCCGAGGCAGGACTCAAGGCTCGCGCACGCGCGGGCGGCGGCGGCTTGATCCCCGACGAGACGCATTTCCTGAACGCCCTGCGCGAGAGCGTGGACTCAGGCAAAACTCCGGCCGATGAACTTCTGGATCATTACCACGGAGACTGGCAGGGCGACCTGAGCCGGATCTACGCTGAATACAGTTATTGAACGGTTGTTTCGGGGCGGGCACTCCCGCCCCGGATTCTGCTCTCAGAACGCTGCCTTCCACTGTTCGGTATCCACGAACCAGCGTTCCTCGGCCACCTTGTCGCCACGGAACCGAAAGAGCACCGCCAACTGACTGCCCTCGGGAATGCTGTCGCAGGTCCATTCAACGATCGAGACCACTTCTGGTCCCTCGCCAATCTGACGGATCGAGCTGATGGAGAACCCCTTGGGCAAAAGCCCACCAAGTCCATCCAGCGCTTCTCTAAAGGCCGCCCGCCCGTTCAGCACATCGGCCTGCCCCGGCATGACGAACACCATATCCTCGATATAATCCGCGACCAGCGCCTCCCAGTCACCCCGCGCCACCGCGTCCCATCCGCGTCGCACGATCTCCGACGTTCTTGTCTGTTCCTTGAGCATTGTGACCTCCATGTCTTGCAGTGATAGTGGCAGCATACGCGGGATTGCTCCCTGCCAGTATCGGGCAAGTGCTGTATTTTGGCTCGGGCATGTGTAGTATTTCGCTTACAGCACCGGCCCAAACGCGCATAAGTGCCGGACGGCCGGCGACAAACGACGGGACGCGCATTGGAAAAAGACATTTCAAGGCCAGAAACCCTCAGCGCCCGGGAACGCCAGATCGCCGAGGCGTTTTCCGGCGGCGACACCTATCAGGCCATTGCAGAGCGTCTCTGCATCGCGCCCTCGACGGTGCGCACCCACCTGACGACGATCTACCGCAAGCTTGGTGTTTCCTCCAAGCTCGACCTGCACCGCCATCTGCGGAACGCCGGGGGATCCGACCTGCCCGATAAGGCGCCACCGCGCCCCGACAAACCCTCGATTGCTGTTCTGGCCTTTGAAAACATGTCGGGCGATCCAGAGCAGGAATATTTCTCGGATGGCATCACCGAGGATATCATCACCGCGCTGTCGCGCTCGCCCTGGCTCTTCATCATAGCACGCAACACGACCTTTACCTACAAGGGGCAGAACGTGGATATCCGCCGCGTCGCCACCGAGCTTGGCGTGCGCTTCGTGCTCGAAGGCAGCGTGCGCCGCGCGGGCGAGCGGATCCGCGTCACCGCACAGCTCATCGATGGCCTGAGCGGCGGCCATGTCTGGTCAGAGCGCTACGACGGTCAGCTTGAGGATGTCTTCGACCTGCAGGACGAGATCACCCGAAATGTCGTGGCCTCCATACAGACCCGCGTGCATCTGACCACTATCGAGGAGCCAGTCGAGCGCTCCACCCGCCCCGATCTGACGGTGTGGGAGCTGACCATGCGCGCCTGGCATCTGCTCTATGATTTCACTCCCCAGAGCTTTGATACGGCCCGCGGTCTCCTGCACCGCGCCCTGGCACTCGATCCAGTCAGCGCCGAGGCGACAATGGTACTCTCGCTCATCCAGCATCACACCGCGCTGATGGGCTATGCCGAAGACGCCCGCGCGACGATCACCGAGGCATACGAACTCGGCCGCCGCGCGACAGAACTCGACGAGCGCAACGAATACGCCCACTGGGCCTTTGGCATCAGCGGCTGGGGTCTGCACAAACATGACGAGTCGATTGTCGCCCTGCAACGCGCGGTCGAACTCAATCCTAACTGCTCACTCGCCTACGGCAGCCTTGGCACCGCTCTGGGCCTCGTCGGGCGCAGCGAAGAGGCGATTGCCAATCAGCAGATCGCGATCCGTTCCAACCCACGCGATCCCAGCATCTTCTTCCGGTTCAGCGGCATTGCGCTTGCGCATTACATGGCCGGGCGGTTCGATGCAGCGGTGGAGTGGGCGGCACGCGCAATCCATCGGATGCCTCGCTGGTATATCGGCCATTTCATCCTGACGGCCAGCCACGTGCAGGCGGGGCGTTTGCCCGAGGCGCAAGAGGCGGTCCGTGCCTGCCTTGAGGTACTGCCCGAAATGACCGTCGCCGATCTCGACCGGATGCCACTCAAGGATGCGGACAGGATGGGGGAATTCCGCGCCTGCCTGCAGCGCGCCGGGCTGCCCGAGCGCTGAGCCGACGACTGCTCAGGCCTGCCCGGCCATAGGATCGGGGTCAAACCGGTTCGGGCCTTCGAAAGCGACGTATTTCTCGACAAGACAGGTCTTTACCGCCGTTCTGAAATCCATTCCGCCCCCTTTCAATCCTTCTGCCCGATCTTCGGTTCCGTCCCCGCCTTGAGCCGCCCGATATTGGCCCGATGCCGCCAGAAGACCAGCAGTGTCAGCGTGATCCCCAGCGTGAGGGTTCCTCCGTCTCCCAGCAGGATCATCCAGCCGGTCGAGAGCGCCGCCGCCAGCAATGCCGCCATCGACGACACCCGCGTGGTCACCGCACCCACCAGCCATGTCAGGCAAGACGCCACTCCGACCGGCCAGACCAGCGCCAGCATAAGCCCCAGAAAGGTCGCCACACCCTTGCCGCCGCGAAAGCCCAGCCAGACCGGATAGCAATGCCCGAGAAACGCCATGAGCCCCGCCAGCTGCGCCGCATCCTCGCCTGTGAAGGCGCGCGCGAGCAGGACCGCCACCGCCCCCTTGGCCCCGTCCAGCACAAGCGTCAGCGCCGCCGCGGTCCTGTTGCCGGTGCGCAGAACGTTGGTCGCCCCGATATTGCCCGATCCGATCTCGCGCAGATTGCCAAGACCCATGACCCGCGCCAGCACCAGCCCGAAAGGGATCGATCCCATCAGATAACCGACAACCGCCCAGAGCCCCAGAACGGCGGCAGTGCTTTCAATCGCGGGCATCACTCGGCCTCATGAACGACGGTTCCTGCAACATAGGTCGCCAGCACCCTACCCTGCAATCGCGCCCCGTCAAAGGGCGTGTTCTTGGATTTCGATTTCAGCGCGAAGCGATCCAGCACAAAGGGTTTATGAGGATCGAACAGCACCAGATCAGCAGGCGCACCCACCGCCAGTCGCCCCGAGGCCAGCCCCAGCCGCCGCGCCGGATTGAGCGCCATTGCCCGGAACAGCGTCGGCAGGTCGAGCGCCTCGGCATGATAGAGCCGGAGGGCCGCCGGAAGCAGCGTCTCCAGCGCCACCGCGCCGCTCGCCGCCTCTTCGAACGGCAGGCGCTTGGATTCCTCATCCTGCGGTGTGTGCATCGAACTGATCGTGTCGATCAGCCCCTCGCGCAGCGCCTCGATGACGGCCTGCCGGTCCTCTTCGGCGCGCAGCGGCGGCTTGACCTTGAAAAAGGTGCGATAATCCGAGACATCAAGCTCATTGAGCGTCAGATGATGGATCGAGGTGCCTGCGGTGATGTCCAGTCCGTTCCGCTTGGCCCGTTGCAAGGCGGGCAGCGCGCGGGCGGTGGTGATCTGATCGGCGTGATAGCGCGCGCCGGTCATCTCCAGCAGGGCTATGTCACGGTCTAGCCCCATCCGCTCGGCCATGGGCGAAACGGCGGGCAGACCGCGCAGACTTGCAAATTTGCCCGATGTTGCCGCCGCCCCCGCGCTCAGCCCCGGATCCTGCGGATGGCCGATCACCAGCGCGCCCAAGGACCGCGCATAGCTCAGCGCGCGGCTCAGCACCTTGGTGTCGGTCACAACATGGTCGCAATCGGTAAAGGCCACGGCGCCCGCATCCATCAGAAACCCGATCTCGGTCATCTCGCGGCCCTGCCGCCCCTTGGTCAGTGCCGCCATCACCAGCACATTCACCGGCGCGGCCTCATTGGCGCGGCGGGCCACGAATTCCAGCACCTCGGGACTGTCGATCGCAGGCAGCGTATCGGGCCGCGTCGCCATCGTCGTCACCCCGCCCGCAGCGGCAGCCAGCCCGGCAGAGCGATAGCTTTCCTTGTGCCGCTCGCCCGGCTCGCAGACCTTGACACCGATATCGACGATGCCGGGGGCAAGGCAATGGCCACCGCAGTCGACCACGGTATCGGCCTGCGGCGCACCCTCGGCCCCCCGCCCGGCAATCACCCCCTTGTCGATCAAGAGCCAGCCCGGTGCATCCGTCCCCGCCTCGGGGTCGATCAGACGGGCATCAATAAACAGCGTGCGGGTCATGAACCACTCTTTCTCTTATCATTTCGCAACGCGCTCATGCCGCCACCCAGATCATGACCAAGGTCAGGGCGGCAATCACCAGCAATGCGATCATGGCGATCCGGCCGGACATCCTTGGATCTTTCGGCTCCTGCATCGTCGGTCTCACTCCATACCTGACGCCGTCGGCGCCCGCTCGTCATCGACGAGACCGGCGGCGTGTGGCATCGCACGGAGCGAAGCGCCCATCACAACTTCACCGCCAGTCCGATCACCAGCGCCAGCACCGCTGCCATGATCGCGAAAAAGCCAAAGGCCAGCCACCGCGCCGCCCGTTGCCGTCCCGCCCGCTTGCCGGCGCCAGCCACAAGCCCGCCCTCGGCGCCACCACCGGGCATGGGCGCGAACCGCACCGGAGCCACCTCCTCGGCAAAACGTCCGACAAGTCGCAGCGCCGCCTCGACCCGCATCTCCGTCGCGCGGCCCGCGAAGGCGCGCGACGGCAGGATCAGCACCCGGCCTGTCAGCCCGTTCAACTGCCCGCGCATCGGCTCCAGATCCGCAGCACCGATGCCATGCCCCTCGGCCAGATAATCCGCCAGCGGAAGATCCTGCAGATCCCCAAGATCGAACAACTCAATTTCCTCGGTTCGCAGCGCGCCCCCCGCGCCTAGTGCCGCCAGCACCGCCTCGTCGGCGAGCGGCGCATCCGGATTCTCGATCACTGCAAAGACGCGCACCACATGCGCCTCCTGCGCGGGTATATTCAGCACCATGCTCATCCGGCCCGCCGCGCACGCAGGTTGCGCGCCAGAAGATCCATCGCCGCCATGCGCACCGCCACCCCCATCTCGACCTGATCCTGAATGACCGAGCGGTTGATGTCGTCGGCGATCTCGCCGTCGATCTCCACGCCGCGATTCATCGGCCCTGGGTGCATGACGATGGCATCAGGCTTGGCGTAGCCCAGCTTTTCCGCGTCAAGCCCGTAGCGGTGATAATATTCCCGCTCCGACGGGATGAACCCGCCATCCATCCGCTCTTTCTGAAGGCGCAGCATCATCACCACATCGACGCCGTCAAGCCCCGCGCGCATATCGTCGTAAACCTCGACACCGAACTCCTCGATCCCCGCAGGCATCAGCGTCGGCGGACCAATGAGGCGCACCCGGCTCTCCATCCTGCCCAAGAGCAGGATGTTCGACCGCGCCACTCGAGAATGTGCGATATCGCCGCAGATCGCGATGTTCAGCCGGTGCAGCCGCCCCTTGGCGCGCCGAATCGTCAACGCATCGAGCAGCGCCTGCGTGGGATGCTCGTGCCGCCCGTCGCCCGCGTTCAGCACCGCGCACCGCACCTTCTGCGCCAAGAGATCCACCGCGCCCGACTGCGGGTGTCGCACCACCAGCAGATCGGGATGCATGGCGTTGAGCGTCAGCGCAGTGTCGATCAGCGTCTCGCCTTTCTTCAAAGAGCTGGCCTGCATCGCCATGTTCATCACATCCGCGCCCAGCCGCTTGCCGGCCAGTTCGAAACTGGCCTGCGTGCGGGTCGATGCCTCGAAAAACATGTTGATCTGCGTGAGACCCGCCAGCGCGTCACCATGTTTCGTATCGCTGCGATTGAGGGTCACATACTCCTCGGCCAGATCGAGGATCGCAGTGATGTTCTCAGGCGCCAGCGGCTCGATCCCCAAGAGATGCGCGTGTGGAAAACTCATGCCGCCTCCGATCCGGTTTCCAACGCTTTTAAAACCCGCACCGCCCATGAGCAAGGCAGGGTTTCAGCCATCCTCAAATGCCTGCTTTCATCGTACTGCAGATACTCATGCCCCCTGCGCCACCATCACCTCTTTCACGCCCCGCCGAGGCAGGATAGCCTCGCGCCATGGAATCGATGCTCAGCCCGCATGACACCCTTGCCTGCCTGGCCTGGCAGATCGAACTTGGCGCGACCGAGGCTGTCTCGGACGCGCCGCTCAATCGTTACGACCTGCCCGAAAAATCCGCCAGACCCGCGCCAGAGCCGGTTACACCCCCTCCGGGCGTGGCACTGCACGCCGATCCCGTGACCGACGCACAGCGCGCTGCCGCTGCCGCGACCACGCTGGACGCGCTGCAATCGGCCCTCGCGGCCTATCCACATTGCGATCTCAGACGCGGCGCGCGCAATCTGGTGTTCTGCGATGGTACTCCCGCCGCCCGCGTCATGGTCATTGGCGAGGCACCGGGCCGCGACGAGGATCTGCAGGGCAAGCCCTTTGTCGGCCGCGCCGGACAGCTTCTGGACCGGATGTTCGCCGCCATCGGCCTGTCGCGCGGCGCGGATCGCCCCGACGAGGCGCTTTATATCACCAATGTCCTGCCCTGGCGCCCGCCACAGAACCGCGATCCCAGCCCCGAGGAAATCGCCATGATGCGTCCCTTCATGCAGCGCCATGTGGCGCTTGCCGATCCCGACCTCATCGTGCTCATGGGCAATATCAGTTGCGAGGCAGGATTGGGGCGGCGCGGCATCACCCGGCTGCGCGGACACTGGGCCGAGGCCTATGGCAAACCCGCGCTGCCAATGTTTCACCCCGCCTATCTCTTGCGCAGCCCGCACGCCAAGCGCGAGGCTTGGGCAGATCTTCTGGCGCTCAGGGCGCGACTGGGAGGCAGCAAGTGATCCTAGATCCGCTGACCCTTCTGGCCTTCATCCCTGCCGGTCTCGCGCTCAACCTGACGCCGGGCGCGGACATGATGTTCTGCCTTGGTCTCGGCCTGCGCGCGGGGCCGCGCCCCGCCGTCGCCGCCAGCGCCGGGATCGCCGCGGGCGGCATGGTGCATGTAACGCTCGCGGGTCTCGGTCTCGGCGCCATGATCGCCGCCCTGCCCTGGGCCTTTGACGCGATCCGCTGGATCGGCGTGGCCTATCTTCTGTGGCTGGCGTGGAACGCCCTGCGCCAATGCCCGCAAAGCTCCACCGTCGCGCCGATGCGCGCCGCCCGCGCCTTTCGCGAGGGGATGGTGGTCAACCTGACCAACCCCAAGGTGATCCTCTTCGTGCTCGCCTTCGTGCCACAGTTCATTGACCCCGCCCACGCCATCCTGCCGCAGTTCCTGATCTACGGCCTCGTGCTGGCGCTCGGCGGGTTTGTCATCAACGGTGCGGTCGGCGTCTTTGCCGGGGGGCTTGGCCGCAGCATGGCGACCTCACCGCGTTTCACCCGCGGCCTCGGCCTGGTCTCGGCGGCGATATTTGCCAGCCTTGCCGCACGTCTCGCGTTACTGCAACGGAGTTGAACAACCATGTCCCGCATCGACGACAGCAAGGAATTCATCCCGATCCGCATCGCCGTCCTGACGGTCTCGGATACCCGCGACATGGCGCAGGATCGTTCCGGCGCGACGCTGGTCGAGCGGATCGAGAGCGCGGGCCACATTCTCGCCGACCGGATGATCGTGCGCGACGAGCGCGACCAGATCGCCGCACAGCTGCGCGAATGGGTGACAAGCCCCGAGGTGGATGTGGTGATCTCGACCGGCGGCACCGGGCTGACCGGGCGCGACGTGACAATCGAGGCGCATCGCGATGTCTACGAGAAAGAGATTACCGCCTTCGGCACCGTGTTCACCATCATCTCGATGCAGAAGATCGGCACCTCGGCGGTGCAGAGCCGCGCCACCGGGGGTGTGGCGGGCGGTACCTATCTCTTTGCTCTGCCCGGCAGCCCTGGTGCCTGCCGCGACGCATGGGACGAAATTCTCAGATGGCAGCTCGATTACCGCCACATGCCCTGCAATTTCGTCGAGATCCTCCCGCGTCTCGACGAACACAAGCGCCGGAAATAGGCCTCGCCTGCGTTTGACGACCATGTGGCTTGGCTTTTCGCCAGCCGGGGTTAAATTGAATTGGGTCCGTCCAACAGACCGTACCAGCAAGGGTTGCGCGCCATGCGGTTTCTGCGTCAGGGCCTGACCGGGCTCTTTCTTCTGTCGCTGACATTGGGCCTTCTGGCCTATGCCGGGCAGACAATCATGAGCGCGATCGAAGAGCGCCTGAGCCGCGAAACCCGCGTGCCCGAACGCCGCGAGCGCGTCTTTGCCGTGCGCACCACGCTGGCCACCGAGGCCACGATCACCCCGGAACTCACCGCCTTTGGCCAGATTCAGAGCCGCCGCACCCTCGAAATCCGTGCTCAGGCCACCGGCACCATCACGGAACTGTCTCCCGATTTCATTGAAGGGGGCCAGGTGCGGGCCGGACAGTTCCTGGCCCGCATAGACCCCGCCGACGCCCAATCCGCGCTTGACCGCGCCCGCACCGATCTGATGGACGCGCGCGCCGAAGAACGCGAGGCCGCCCGCGCCCTGACACTGGCGCAGGACGAACTGGCCGCCCGCCGCGATCAGGCCGCGTTGCAAGAGCGCGCGCTGGCCCGCCAGCGCGATCTGGAATCGCGCGGCGTGGGCACGCTTACCGCCGTCGAGACCGCCGAATACAACGTGGTGCAGGCGCGTCAGGCGGTTCTGGCCGGGCGTCAGGCGCTGGCGCAGGCCGAGGCGCGTGTCGATCAGGCAGCAACCGCCGCCGCGCGCGCCAAACTGGCCCTGTCAGAGGCCGAGCGCCGCCTTGCCGAAACCCGTATCAACGCCGGTTTCAGCGGCACGCTCAGCGATGTGACGCTGGTTGCAGGCCGTCTGGTGTCGGCCAATGAGCAACTGGCGCGACTGGTCGATGGTACGGCTCTGGAGGTGGCCTTTCGTGTCTCCACCCCGCAATATGCCCGCCTGCTGGACGACAGCGGCGCGCTGCTGCCCGCGCCCGTCACCGCCACGCTGGACGCCTTTGGCCTCGATCTCACCGCGACGGGAACCGTCACCCGCCAATCGGCGGCGGTGGGTGAGGGCCAGACCGGGCGGCTGATCTTTGCGACGCTCGACAGCGCTCCGGCGATGAAGCCCGGCGATTTCGTGACCGTCACAGTCGAGGAACCTCGGCTCGAACGCGTTGTCCACCTGCCCGCGGATGCTCTGGGACCGGACGGCACGGTTCTGGTGCTGGATACCGGGGACCGGCTCGAGGCCCTGCCGGTCAACGTTCTGCGCCGTCAGGGCAACGATGTCCTGGTGCGTGGCGAAGGGCTTTCGGGGCGCGCGGTGGTCCGCGACCGCACCCCCGTGCTTGGACCCGGCATCAAGGTCCGCCCACTGCCCACCGCACCCGATGAGGAAACGGACGAGGAAACCGTGACCCTGACCCCCGACCGGCGCGCGCGGCTGGTGGCCTACGTCGAAAGTAGCCCCGACATGCCCGATGCGGTCAAACAGCGCCTGCTCGCGCAACTTGGTCAGCCGCAGGTGCCCGCGCAGATGGTCGAGCGGCTGGAACGCCGGATCGGCGGCTGACCCATGGCCCGCCTGCTGTCTTATTTCACCCGCCACCGCACTGCGGCAAACCTGTTGCTGGTCCTGATGCTGGTGCTTGGCTTGGCCACCCTGCCGCGAATGCGCGCGCAGTTCTTTCCCGACGTGGTGATCGACAACGTCACCGTCTCGGTCGCGTGGGAGGGGGCCAGCGCCGAGGATGTCGACAACGCAATCGTCCAGATTCTTGAACCGGCCCTGCTGGCGGTCGAGGGGGGCGAAAGCTCGAACGCCAGCAGCCGCGAGAACAGCGCCAGCATCACGCTGGACTTCGAGCCCGGCTGGGACATGAGCCGTGCCACGAACGAGGTGCAGGCGGCGCTCGATGTGATCACCACCCTGCCCGACGAGGCCGAGGAACCCGTGATCCGGCGCGGCGCGTGGCGCGACCGGGTGACAGATGTGGTAATCACCGGCCCCGTGGGCACCGAGCAACTGGCGCGGTTGGCGGATGAGTTCGTGACCCGACTCTTTGACGCAGGCGTGACCCGCACCACCATCCAGGGCGTCGCAGCGCCCGAAACCATCGTCGAGGTGCCCGGCACCAACCTCATCGCCCATGACATCACCATGGCCGAAATCGCCGCCGCCATCGCCACCGGGGTCAGCACCGATCCCGCCGGTGACATGACCGGAGCAAATACCCGCGTGCGCACCGGCACCGAAAAACGCAGCCCGCGCGATCTGGCCACCATCCCCCTGCGTTCCACCCCCGACGGCACCACGCTCACCATTGGCGATGTTGCCCGCATCCGGGTCGAGGGGGCGACCCGTAATCTCGCCTATTATGTGGGCGATGCCCCGGCCATATCGCTGCGCGTCGACCGCTCGGCGCAGGGCGATGCGATCAGGATTCAGGCGCAGGTCCAGACCATCGCCGACCAGATGACCGACACCCTGCCCGAGGGCGTGACCATCGACCTGATCCGCACCCGCGCCGAGGCTATTTCCGGCCGACTCAGCATGTTGCTCGATAATGCGATGACCGGCCTTGCGCTTGTCGTGGGGTTGCTGTTTCTCTTTCTCAACGCGCGCACCGCGTTCTGGGTGGCGGCGGGGATTCCGGTGGCGATGCTTGGCGCGATCGCGCTGATGTATGCCGCCGGTCTCACGCTCAACATGATTTCGCTCTTCGCGCTCATCATCACGCTTGGCATCGTGGTGGATGATGCAATCGTCGTTGGCGAACATGCCGATGCACGTCACCGGAAACTGGGTGAACCCCCGCCGTTGGCCGCCGAACGCGCCGCCACGCGCATGGCGCTGCCGGTCTTTTCGGCGACTCTGACCACCCTTATTGCGTTTTTCGGGCTGGGCTTTATCGGCGGGCGGTTCGGCGATCTCATCTATGACATCCCCTTCACCGTCATCGCCGTGCTGCTGGCGAGCCTCATTGAGTGTTTTCTGATCCTGCCCAACCACATGGCGCATGCGCTGGCCCACTCCGCCAGGCAGCATTGGTATGACATCCCCAGCCGGGTGATGAATCGCGAGTTCACCAGGATGCGCGACCGCGTCTTTCGCCCGTTTATCGCCTGGGTAATCCACGCGCGCTATGTGGTGGTGGCCACGGCGCTGGTGCTGCTGGCCACGCAGATCGCCAGCTTCATCCGCGGTGATGTCACATGGCGGTTCTTCAACGCGCCCGAACAGGGCACTGTTTCGGGCAATTTCGCGATGGTGCCAGGGGCCACCCGTGCGGATGCTCTCGCGCAGATGCGCGAGATGCAGCGCGCCACCGAGACGCTCGGCGCGGAATACGAAGAGCGGTACGGCACCAACCCGCTGGCCTATGTGGTGGCGCAGCTGGGCGGCACCGCGGGGCGCGGACTGGCCGGATCCGACACCCGCGACTCGGACCTGCTGGGCGGTATTTCCATCGAACTGATCGACGCCGACCTGCGCCCCTATTCCAGCTTTGCCTTTGTCGCCGACCTGCAGGACCGGGTGCCGCAACTGCCGCTCACCGAAACGCTCAGCTTTCGCGGCGCGCGCTCCGGCCCCGGCGGCGATGCGCTTGACGTGCAGATCTACGGCGCCACCGCCGAAGAGCTGAAAGCCGCCGCCGAGGCGCTGAAATCCGCGCTTGGACGCTATGCCGAGGTCTCGGCGCTCGAAGACAACCTTGCCTATGACAAGTCCGAACTCATCCTCGACCTGACCCCACAGGGGCGGGCGCTCGGCATCAGCACCGATGACCTTGGCCGTATCCTGCGCCACCGCGTGAACGGAATCGAGGCGGCGACCTATCCCGACGGCCCGCGCTCTGCCACGGTGCGCGTCGAACTGCCGGAAGAAGACCTTGCCGCCGATTTTCTCGACCGGATGCTACTGCGCACGCCCGCGGGCGGCCATGTCCTGCTGGCCGATGTCGTCAGCGTGACATCGCGCACCGGCTTTGCCACCGTGCGACGCGAGAACGGGCTGCGGGTCGTCACGGTGACCGGCGACATCTCCGAGGACGACCCCGCCCGCGCCGCCGAAATCATGCAGGCGTTGCAAACCGAAATCCTGCCCGCCATCGCCAGCGAGCATCAGATCGAGTATCGCCTTGCGGGCCTGTCGGAACAGGAGGACGAATTCATGGCCGACGCCCGCCTCGGCCTCATGCTCACGCTGCTGGGTATCTATCTTGTGCTGTCGCTCGTGTTCTCCAGCTGGACCCGGCCACTGGTGGTCATGGCAATTATCCCCTTTGGCCTTGTCGGCACGATCTGGGGCCACGCGCAATGGAATGTGCCGCTCTCGATGTTCACCGTCGTGGGCCTTCTGGGCATGACCGGCATCATCATCAATGATTCCATCGTCCTGGTCACCTCGATCGACGAATACGCCCGCGAGCGCGGCATCGTGCCCGCCATCATCGAGGGCACGGCAGATCGCCTGCGCGCCGTGGTGCTGACCACTCTGACAACGGTGCTGGGCCTTGCGCCGCTGCTTTTCGAACGCTCGACGCAGGCGCAGTTTCTCAAACCGACGGTGATCACGCTGGTCTATGGCCTTGGCTTCGGTATGCTGCTGGTGCTTCTGGTGGTGCCCGCTTTCATCGCCATCGGACAGGATCTCTCGCGCCAGATCACCGCGTTGCGCCGGGGCCTGCGCGTGCGCCGCGCGCGACTGGGGCTGGCGCTCGGTCTTGGGCTTGCCGCGATGCCGGTCTGGTTCGCCACCACGATGGGCTGGACACTCGCCACCGGCGCGCTGCCCGCGCCGCTGTCCGATGCCCTGCCGCTGCCGACTGAACCCTCGGCACTGGTGCTCTTTGTCGCCGGGATGGCGGCGATCCTGACGCTTCTCTATCTTGCCGCGCTCCTGGCCCGCCGGGTGCGCCCCGCCCGCGCCTGATCGCCCTTGCGCGTGGGCGCGTCCGGCGCTACCCCTGCGCCATGCGTATCATCCGGGATTACACCTATGTCACCGAGGCCGATCGCGGGGCCTCTGTCGCCATCGGCAATTTCGATGGCGTCCATCTCGGCCACCGCGCGGTGATTGACATCGCCCGCAGCGCCGGTGATGCCATCGGCGCACCCCTGGGTGTCCTGACATTCGATCCGCATCCGCGCGAATATTTCGCACCCGACGCCCCTCCCTTTCGCCTGATGGGTCGCGAGACACGCGCGCACCGGCTGGAAAAACTCGGGGTCGAGAGGCTCTATGAGATCAATTTCAACGCCGCACTCGCCGCGCTCAGCCCGCAGGAGTTCGCCGCAAGGGTGATCCGCGACGGCCTCGGGCTGCGTCATGTGGTCGTCGGCGCGGATTTCTGCTTTGGCAAGGGGCGCGCGGGCAACGCCGCAATGCTGCAGGAGTTCGGTGCCGAGATGGGCTTTGGCACCACCATCGCGCAACTGGTCGAGGGCAGTTCCGGCCAGGTTTCTTCCACCGCCATCCGCCGCGCGCTCAGCGACGGCGAACCGCGCACCGCCGCCGCCATGCTGGGTCACTGGCACCGCATCGACGGGCCGGTGATCGGCGGCGAACAGCGCGGCCGCACGCTGGGCTATCCCACCGCCAACATGTCGCTCAAGGGGCTGCACCTGCCCAGGTTCGGCGTCTATGCGGTACTCGTCGACGTGCTCGATGGGCCGCACAAGGGCCAGTATCAGGGGGCGTCCTCGCTGGGCGTTCGCCCGATGTTCCACGGCGCGGAACCCAATCTCGAAACCTTCCTCTTCGATTTCTCCGGCGATCTGTATGACGCTCACCTCTCGGTCGGGCTGATCGACTATCTGCGCCCCGAGGAAACCTTTGACAGTCTGGACGCCTTCATCGCGCAGATGGACGCCGATTGCGCCCGCGCGCGCAGCATTCTGGCCGCGCTATGACCGACCCCATCGACCGCTCCGGCCTGCGCCCGCGCTACTGGGAAACCACACCCCTGAACCGCATGACGCAAAAGGAATGGGAGGCGCTCTGCGACGGCTGCGGCAAATGCTGCATGAACAAGCTCGAGGATGAGGAAACCGGCGAGGTCGCCTTTACCCGCGTTGCCTGTCGTCTCTTCGACGACACCACGTGTCTTTGCGCACAATACCCGATCCGGCATCAGTTCGTGCCCGAATGCATCACACTCAAGCCGCATACCATCGACAGCCACGCCTATTGGCTACCCGACACCTGCGCCTATAAGCTGCTGCATCAGGGCAAGCGCCTTTACGACTGGCACCCGCTGATTTCGGGCGATCCGCAAACCGTGCATCGGGCGGGCGTTTCCATGCAGCACCGCACCCTGCCGGAATTCGAAGTGCCCGAGGACGACTGGGAAGACCATATAATCGAGGAACCCATCTGATGAACTTCGCCTCCGACAATACCGGCCCCGCCCTCCCCGCCGTGATGCAGGCGATGATCGACGCCAATGCGGGCTATTCGCCCTCATATGGCGAGGATGCGCTGATGGACGAGGTGCGCGACCGGCTGCGCACGCTCTTCGAGGCGCCGCAGGCCAGTGTCTATCTGGTGGCGACCGGCACGGCGGCCAATGCACTGGCGCTGGCCACGCTGTCGCAGCCCTGGCAGACGGTGTTCTGCACGCCGCTCGCACATATCCACACCGATGAATGCAACGCGCCCGAGTTTTTCACCGGCGGCGCGAAACTCAGCCTTGTGGGACAGGCCGACAAGATGACGCCGGACGCCCTGCGTGCTGCTATCGGCGCATGGCCTGCGGGCGATGTCCACAACCCGCAGCACGGGCCTGTGGCGCTGACCCAGGCCACCGAACGCGGGCGGATCTATACCTGCGCTGAAATTGCCGCGCTCTGCCAGATCGCGCGCGATCACGGCCTGCCCACCTATATGGACGGCGCGCGGTTCGCCAATGCGGTGGCCGCCCTTGGCTGCACCCCGGCCGAGATGACATGGAAGGCAGGGATTGACGCGGTCAGCATGGGCGGCACCAAGAACGGCTGCCTCGGGGTCGAGGCGGTGATCTTCTTCAACCCCGAGAACGCATGGGAATTCGAACTGCGCCGCAAACGCTCGGCGCATCTCTTTTCCAAGCACCGCTATCTTTCGGCGCAGATGCTTGGCTATCTGCGCGACAATCTCTGGCTGGACACGGCGCAGACCGCCAATGCCCGCGCCGCACGGCTGGCCGCGGGCTTGCGCGACGTATCGGGGGCCGAGATCGTCTTTGACCGCGAGGTCAACATGATCTTTGCAACCCTGCCCCGCGCCACGCATCAACGGCTCAGGGCGGCAGGTGCCGCCTATGCGCTCTACGATGGCCCGCTGGACAACGGCCCCGCCGACGAACCCCTGATGATGCGCCTCGTCTGCGACTGGTCGATCACCGAGGCGGATATCAGCCGGTTTCTCGATATCGCTCACGGCGCATGACATCGGCAGGGTGGGGTTTCACCCCACCTTCACACCCGCTTCGAGAAACCGCCGAACCTCTGCCGTCACCTGTGCCGGATGGGTGATTGGCCCCATATGCCCCGCGCCAGCGATCACGGCACGCCGGGCGTGGGGCATCCGCGCGGCCAGCCCCGCGTTGATCGCCGCGATTATCGGGGGCGAGGCGCTCCCCTCCATCAACAGCACCGGCGCGCCGATCCTCTCCAGCGCGCCGCTGGACAGCATCCCGCCAGCATCGTCATGCAGCGCCGGGGCCGCCGCCTCGATCATCGGCATCTGTGACGCAAGCTGTGCGCGCACTGCGGCGGGTAAATCCACCCAGCGCCGCCCATCGCCCCAGATACGGGTGAACTCCGCTGCGGCGCGTGCATGATCCCCGGCGGCGATCCCCGCATCATACTCCGCCATGGTCGCAGCATAAGCGGTCCGCATCTGTGGCTGATCCGCAAAGGCCACCGCAAAGAACACAGGCTCATAGAGGATCAGCGTGCGCACCAGATCGGGGTGCTCCACCGCCAGCCGCAGCGCGACCGTCGCGCCAAAGGAATGCCCGATGACATCCGCAGGCCGATCGGGAAAATCCGCCGCAATCGCGGTGCTCACGGCCTGAATCTCGCCGCGCCCGTCCCAGGCCGCACTCTGCCCGTGCCCCGGCAGATCGAACGCGGTGATTGTCAGAACCTCTGCGAGATCGCGCGCCACGGCGCCCCAGCTACCCGAGTGCGCCAGCGAACAATGGATTGCCAGACCGGCGCGCGGTCCCTTCCCGAACTCTCGCCACCAGGTCGGAAAACCCGCCCGCTCAGCCCGCGGCATCGCTCACAGCTTGCCCGCCAGATGCAGATCCAGATCCTCCAGCCGGTCCTGTCCCCAGAACGATTGCCCGCTGTCCACGACATAGAACGGCGAGCCGAAGGCACCCGCGTTCACCGCATCCTCCAGATTGGCAGCATAGGTCTCGGCCCCGCTCAGCAACCCGCGATTCGCCAGATCCGGATCGAACCCGGCCGCTGTCAGACAATCACGCACCACCTCATCCTCTGCTATGTTGCGCTCTTCGGCCCAGCAGGCGCGCAGCACCGAATGCACAAGCGATCCCATATCCCCGCCGCCCGCCTCTTGCGCGGCAATGATCGCATAAGAGGACGGCGCCGGATTGGTCGGCCAGAATGCGGGCTTGAGATTAAGCGGCATACCCCGCTTTTTCGCCTGCCGCGGCAGATCCTGCGCGCGGTAGGCATTGCGCGACGGATGCCGTTCCGCGGGTGGCGTGCCGCCGGTGCGCGCGAACAGCGCCATGATATCCAGCGGCTTGTAGGTCACGCTGGCCCCGTGACGCGCGGCGATCTCTTCCAGCCCGCGTCCCGCCAGATAGGCAAAAGGGGACAATGTCGAGAAATAATAGTCGATATGGGCCATTTCGGCTCGCTCCCTGCTGGCATCGCTTTGCCTGACCCTAGGCACATGCTAAGCGGTGTCAACATCACGAATCTGTCACATCGCACAGCCGGGGACCACCATAATGCCAACCACGTCGCAGCCGAAACTGATCTCGGGAAACGCCAACATGCCACTCGCCACCGCCATCGCGCGGCGCATGTCGATGCATCGCGGCGTCAACGTGGGGCTGGTTGATGCCCGGATCGAACGGTTCAACGATCAGGAAATCTTTGTCGAGGTCTACGAGAACGTGCGCGGCGAGGACATGTTCATCATCCAGCCCACCTCGAATCCGGCCAATGACAACCTGATGGAACTGCTGATCATGGCCGACGCGCTGCGCCGGTCCTCCGCGGCGCGCATCACCGCCGTGATCCCCTATTTCGGCTATGCCCGTCAGGATCGCCGCTCCAAGGCGCGCACACCGATTTCGGCCAAGCTGGTGGCCAACATGATCGTCGAGGCGGGCGTCGAACGGGTGCTGACCATGGATCTGCACGCCGCACAGATTCAGGGCTTCTTCGACATTCCGGTCGACAACCTATACGCCTCGCCGATCTTTGCGCTGGATATCCTGACCCAGTTCAAGGGCCGTGTGGAGGATGTGATGATCGTCTCACCTGACGTGGGTGGCGTGGCCCGCGCCCGCGAACTGGCCAAGCGGATCAATGCGCCGCTCGCCATCGTCGACAAGCGCCGCGAAAAGGCTGGTGAAGTGGCCGAGATGACCGTGATCGGCGAGGTGACCGGCAAGATCTGCATCATCGTCGACGACATGTGCGACACCGCGGGCACCATGTGCAAGGCCGCCGAGGTGCTGATCGAGAACGGCGCGCAGGAGGTGCACGCCTATACCACCCACGGCGTCATGTCCGGTCCGGCGGTCGAACGGATCACCAACTCGGTGCTGAAGTCGATGGTCATCACCGACACGATCCAACCCACCGAGGCCGTGCGCGCCACCCCCAACATGCGCATCATCCCAACGGCCCCCGTGTTCGCGCAGGCGATCCTCAACATCTGGAACGGCACATCGGTTTCCTCGCTCTTCGAGACCCCCACCCTCGAGCCGGTCTATGAGGGTCAGTTCGGCGGCTGAGCCCCGTGGGGTGGGGTTTCACCCCGCCAAACCTGCCTCAACACAAATCCCGCCAGTCATCCTCGTGGAACGCGGCACCGATTGCCATCCAGCGCACGCGCACCCGCGCCACCCGGGTATCGCCCCAAGTGCAAAACACCGCTTCAAACCCTTGTGATGTGATCTTTTCCGCCGTCACATCGGCGCGCGTGTTGCGGGCGCTGTCGATATCCCACAGCGACAGGGCGATATGAATCACCGGCGCGGATTTGAACGGCTTGCTGAACGCGATCTTCTTGCGGCGTTCGCGATCCCCCTTGCCCGTCCACATGTCGCCACCATCGGCATAATCCGTGAACAGCACGTCATCGCCCTGATCAATTCCAATGGCCTGTTGGATGAATACCTGCATGCCCGCGCCTTCCGGTCCCGGCCCTTCTCTAGTCATCATTCTGGGCATAATTGGGAACGAAAAAGGGGCCGTAAAACGACCCCTTCCAGCATTACATTCGGGCAGATATCACTGCGCCGACAAACCGATATGATCACCCACCGCCACCATGTCGGCCAGTAGCTTTGCCGCCTCGTCCACCGCGCCGGGCTCGGAGGCATGGGCCTCCTGCGCGTGGTTCAGCCTGGCAGTGGCCTCGGCCACCATCGACTTGAACTGTTCCTGCGTCATGTTCTCGCGCGCCACGGCACGCTCGGCCAGCACCGACACGCTGTCGCCGCTGATCTCGGCGAAGCCGCCGGTCACGACATATTCGCGCTCACCCTCGGGGCCCGATACCTTCACGACGCCAGGGCGCAGCGTGGTGATCAGCGGCGCGTGGTCGGCCATGGCCGTCAGATCGCCTTCGGCTCCGGGGATCTGCACCTCTCGCGCCGCCACCGACGTCAGCAGACGTTCGGGACTCACAAGATCGAATTGCACTGTCTCAGCCATTCCGGCCTCCTCTTGTGACGAATGGTGGGGAAATCCCCACCTTTCCCTTACGCTGCGTCGGCTGCCATGCGTTCGGCCTTGGCAATCACATCGTCGATGCCGCCGACCATGTAGAACGCGCCCTCCGGCAGGTGATCGTATTCACCGGCAACCACGGCCTTGAACGACCTGATCGTCTCTTCCAGAGGCACCTGCACACCGTCCGAGCCGGTGAACACCTTGGCCACGTCAAAGGGCTGCGACAGGAAGCGCTGGATCTTCCGGGCGCGCGCCACGGTCAGCTTGTCCTCCTCAGACAATTCGTCCATGCCGAGAATGGCGATGATGTCCTGCAGGCTCTTGTAGCGCTGCAACACGCCCTGCACGTCCCGCGCCACCTTGTAATGCTCTTCGCCGACGATGCCCGGATCCATCAGGCGCGAGTTGGAATCGAGCGGGTCCACGGCCGGATAGATGCCCAGTTCCGAAATCGCCCGGCTCAGCACGGTGGTTGCGTCGAGGTGTGCGAATGTCGTGGCAGGCGCCGGGTCGGTCAGGTCGTCCGCCGGCACATAAACCGCCTGAATTGACGTGATCGAACCCGCCTTGGTCGAGGTGATGCGCTCCTGCATCGCGCCCATGTCGGTGGCCAGCGTCGGCTGATAGCCCACAGCCGAGGGAATACGCCCCAGCAGCGCCGATACCTCGGACCCCGCCTGCGTGAATCGGAAGATGTTGTCGACAAAGAACAGCACGTCAGACCCGGACTGATCGCGGAATTGCTCGGCCAGCGTCAGACCCGACAGCGCCACGCGCATCCGTGCCCCCGGCGGCTCGTTCATCTGGCCATAGACCAGCGCCACCTTCGAGTCGGTCAGATTGTCCGGCACGATCACACCCGACTCGATCATCTCGTGATAGAGGTCGTTGCCCTCGCGGGTCCGTTCTCCCACCCCGGCGAACACCGAAAACCCAGAGTGCACCTTGGCAATGTTGTTGATCAGTTCCATGATCAGAACCGTCTTGCCCACACCGGCACCGCCAAACAGGCCGATCTTGCCGCCTTTCGCGTAAGGCGCCAGCAGGTCCACCACCTTGATCCCTGTGACCAGGATTTCCGACTCGGTCGCCTGTTCCGAGAATTCCGGCGCCGGCTGGTGAATGGTGCGGTGTTCCTTCGCCTTGATCGGGCCTTTCTCGTCCACCGGCTCGCCGACGACGTTCAGGATGCGGCCCAGCGTGGCATCGCCCACCGGCACCGAAATCGGTTCGCCCCGGTCGCTGACCTCCTGTCCGCGCACCAGACCTTCGGTGGCGTCCATCGCAATCGCCCGCACGGTGTTCTCACCCAGATGCTGCGCCACTTCGAGAATCAGCGTCTTGCCGTTGTTATCGGTTTCCAGCGCGTTCAGGATCGCTGGCAGGTGATCGTCAAAGTGCACGTCCACCACGGCGCCGATGACCTGGGTCACTTTGCCTTTTGCTTTTGCCATGTTTCGTCTCCGGTTATCTTAAAGCGCTTCCGCGCCCGAAATGATTTCAATCAGCTCGTTGGTGATCACGGCCTGCCGCGAACGGTTGTACTCGATGGTCAGCTTGTCGATCATCTCGCCCGCGTTGCGGGTGGCGTTGTCCATCGCCGACATCCGCGCCCCCTGTTCGCCTGCCCCGTTCTCAAGCAGCGCGCTGAAGATCGCGGTGGCCACACCGCGCGGCAGCAGATCGGTTAGGATCGCCTGCTCGTCAGGCTCGTAATCGTAAAAGCTGCCCTGATCGGCCTCGACCGCCGCGCCGCCGACATCCGCGGGGATGATCTGCTGCATCGTCGGAATCTGGCTGACCACATTCTCAAACCGCGCAAAGAACAGCGAGGCCACATCGAACTCGCCCGCATCAAAACGGTTCAGCACATTGACGGCAATCGCCTGCGCCTCGGCATAGCCGACGCGCTTGACCTCGGACATGTCGACGTGATCGACAAAATACCTGCCATATTCCCGCTTCATCGCATCGCGGCCCTTCTTGCCGACGGTGATGATCTTGACGGTCTTGCCCTCTGCCAGCAATTCCGCGGCGCGGGATTTCGCCAGCTTGGCGATATTCGCGTTGAACCCGCCACACAGTCCGCGCTCGGAGGTCATCACGACCAGCAGATGAACCTTGTCCTCGCCGGTCCCTGTCAGCAGGCGCGGCGCATTCTCTGCGTCGCCCACCGAGGCCGCCAGTTTCTCCATCACGGCATTGAACCGCTCGGCATAGGGGCGCGCCATCTCGGCAGCTTCCTGCGCGCGGCGCAATTTCGCCGCGGCAACCATCTGCATGGCCTTGGTGATCTTCCGCGTGTTCTTGACGCTTCCGATCCGGTTTTTCAGATCCTTGAGAGAAGGCATGCGCTATCCCCCTTACGCGAAATCAGCGGCGAATTCGTCCAGCGCAGCCTTGATCCGGTCCTCGGATTCACCCTTGATCTTGGGGTCGTCCTTGGTGATGTGCTCCAGCAGACCGGCGTGTTTGCCGCGCAGATGCTTGAGCAGCCCCTGTTCGAAACGCCCCACCTGATCGACCGGGATCTTGTCCAGATAGCCCTTGGTGCCGGCATAGATGACACAGACGATCTCGGCATTGGTCAGCGGCGAATACTGCGCCTGCTTCATCAGTTCCGTCAGACGCGCGCCGCGATTGAGCAGCTGTTGCGTCGCCGCATCCAGATCCGAGCCGAACTGCGCGAACGCCGCCATCTCGCGATACTGCGCCAGTTCCAGCTTCACCGGACCGGCAACCGACTTCATCGCATTGGTCTGGGCCGAAGAGCCCACGCGCGACACCGACAGACCGGTGTTCACAGCCGGGCGGATCCCCTGATAGAACAGTTCCGTCTCAAGGAAAATCTGCCCGTCAGTGATCGAAATCACGTTGGTCGGAATGAACGCCGACACGTCACCGCCCTGCGTCTCGATGATCGGCAGCGCCGTGAGCGAACCCGCACCGTTGTCTTCGTTCAGCTTGGCCGAGCGCTCCAGCAGACGCGAGTGGAGGTAGAACACGTCGCCCGGATAGGCTTCGCGCCCGGGCGGACGGCGCAGCAGCAGCGACATTTGGCGATAGGCCACGGCCTGTTTCGAGAGGTCATCGTAAACGATCAGCGCATGACGGCCGTTGTCGCGGAAATGCTCGGCCATCGCTGTTGCGGAATAGGGTGCCAGAAACTGCATCGGTGCGGGGTCCGACGCGGTGGCGGCTACCACGATGGAATATTCGATCGCGCCGCTCTCTTCGAGCTTTTTCACCAGTTGCGCCACGGTCGAGCGCTTTTGCCCGACGGCAACATAGATGCAGTAGAGCTTCTTGCTCTCATCGTCGCCGGCGGCGTCATTGTAATTCTTCTGGTTCAGGATCGTATCCAGCGCCACGGCAGTCTTGCCGGTCTGACGGTCGCCGATGATCAGCTCGCGCTGACCGCGCCCGATCGGGATCATCGCGTCAACCGATTTCAGGCCGGTCGCCATCGGCTCATGCACCGATTTGCGCGGGATGATGCCGGGCGCCTTGACGTCGGCCAGGCCGCGTTTCTTGGTCTTGATCGGCCCCTTGCCGTCCAATGGGTTCCCCAGGCCGTCCACGACCCGACCCAGAAGTTCGTCACCGATTGGCACGTCCACGATCGACTTGGTGCGCTTGACGGTGTCGCCTTCCTTGATGTCCTGGTCAGAGCCAAAGATCACGACGCCGACGTTGTCGCTCTCGAGGTTGAGCGCCATGCCCATGATCTTGCCCGGAAACTCGACCAGTTCGCCAGCCTGGACATTGTCCAGCCCATGCACCCGTGCGATCCCATCCCCGACCGAGAGAACCCGGCCGATCTCTGCGACTTCGGCGTCCTGGCCGAAATTCTTGATCTGGTCCTTCAGGATCGCAGAAATCTCTGCTGCTTGGATACCCATTTATCCGACCTCTTTCATTACATTCTGGAGGGAATCGAGCTTGGAGCGGATCGAGGTGTCGATCATCTTCGAGCCCATCTTGACGACAAGACCGCCGATGAGGCTTTCATCAACGGTCGCATTGATCTTTACATCCTTGCCGACGCGCGCCTTGAGCGTCTTGGCCAATTTTTCCGCCTGCGCCTTGGTCAACGCCTTGGCACTCACCACTTCTGCGCTCACCTCGCCCTTGTCCTCGGCGATCATCGCGTCGAGTTGCGCGACAAGCTGCGGCAGGACGAACAGACGCCGCTTTTGCGCCATCAGCGCGAGGCCGTTCTGCAACTCGGGAACGAGGTTCATCTTCTTGGCAATCGCGCCCATCGCGGTGCCCTGCTCGTCCCGGCTCAGCACCGGCGAGGCAATCATCGCGCGCAGATCGCCGCTCTCGGTCAACGCCTGCGCCAGATCATTGAGATTGCCTTCCAGTTTGGCCAGAGACTTGCTCTCTTTCGCAAGCTCGAACATCGCTGTGGCATAGCGCGCGGCAATGCCTGAGGAAATCGAAGCTGGTTCGGACACGTCCACCCTTCCGATAATCTGGCCCCGGTTGGTCTGGGGCGACGCAGGGGTCACCTCCGGGGGCGTTGGCCTTTGGTGTCCTTCGCGAAACACCCAAATTCGGCTGCGGTGTAGCAGAGCCTTCCCGAGCGGGCAAGCCGCTTGAAAACCAAAGTATACCATTGAATACCGATTTATTTCAAAGACTTGCGCAAACTGCGACCTATTGCATGCTTTTTCCTCTGCAAAAAAGATCGCTTTTTCTCATGATTTGGCGATTCCATCTGCGCAGGCTCTGCCGAAACCCGCCACAATCGTTACCGCTACCACCCTGTCTGACGCACCAGGACGCCCGTGCGGACCAGCATTCTACCTGCAAACCGCGTAGGCCGCGGTTCACCCCGGCCCGCGAACCAGCCCACGCATGCCCACTCCGGGCGCGCCGTTAGCCCCGAAACGGAAAAACCGGTCGCGCTTCAGACCGGCTTGGCCTCGGGCCGCGGAGCCAACGCCTCCAGCGGCTTGCGCACCTTGTCGCGCAAGGCCGGTCCGCTCGGGGCCTGCACCCGCTTGGTGGCCTCGACCATCAGCACGCCGCCCGCCGCCACCACCGACAGCCTGGCACCCAACCGTTCCCACATTCCGGCCGTCTTGCGCCAGAACCGCCGGTCCGAAGGCGGCTGGTAGAGCGCCGTGGCGTGCCGCTCCGGCAGGAAGTTGTGCAGCTTCAGCTGGCTCTCCAGCTGCGTCTGGCTATAGGGCCGCCCGAAACCGAACGGCGTGCGGTCGGAACGCGACCAGAGCCCGGCCCGGTTCGGCACGATAAAGAGCGCCGATCCCCCCGGCCCCAGAACCCGCCAGCATTCCTCCAGCAGGGCACCGGGTTGCTCCGAGGTTTCCAGCCCATGCACCACCAACAACTTGTCCACATGTCCGGTCTCGATCGGCCACATCGTCTCTTCACACAGCACCGAGATGTTCGGCATGGCCTGCGGCCAGCCAATGACACCCTGCGGGGCGGGCATGAGCCCGATCACCCGGCGGGCATCGGCAAGATAGGGCCGCAGAAACGGCAGGGCAAAGCCAAAGCCCACCACGGTCTGCCCCTGCGCCTCGGGCCAGAATGTCGTCACCTGCTCGCGCACAGCACTCTGCACCGCCCGCCCCAGAGGGTTGCGGTAATAGAAATTTCGCAAGTCCTGCACGTCCAGATGCATTGCGGCACGGCCCAAGATCAGTCACTCTGGAGGTTAACACTAACCGGAAATCGGGAAAATACCATGGCTTTGCAAATCCTTACCATTCCCTGTCTCTCCGACAACTACGCCTATCTGGCGCATGATCCTGACACCGGAGCGACCGCGGCGATTGATGTGCCGGAGGCCGCACCTATCCTGCAAGCGCTTGAAAACAATGGCTGGACGCTCAGCCATGTGCTGCTCACCCATCATCACTGGGACCATATCGACGGCCTCGACGACCTGCTGAAATCCGCCCCGGCGCGGGTCATCGGTGCCGCTGCCGACGCTCACCGCTTGCCGCCTCTCGATCAGGCGGTGCAGGAGGGTGATACCATTCGCATCGGCACGCAGACCGGTCATGTCATGGATGTGTCGGGCCATACGATCGGCCATGTCGCCTTTCATTTCCCCGGAAGCCGTGCTGTCTTTACCGCCGACAGCCTGATGGCGCTCGGCTGTGGCCGGGTGTTCGAGGGCACCATGGCGCAGATGCACGCAAGCCTCCGTAAACTCGCCGCCCTGCCGCCGGAAACGGTGGTCTGCTCAGGCCATGAATACACGCAGGCGAACGCGAAATTCGCGCTGACCATTGACCCCGAGAACCCCGCGCTTAGATCCAGAGCGAAAGAAATCGACGCCGCCCGTGCTACAGGGCGACCCACAGTTCCCTCGCTGCTTGCAGAAGAACTCGCGACTAACCCGTTTCTGCGCGCCGGTGATCCGGCAATCCAGAGCCGGTTGGGACTTTCGGGCACGGACCAGACAAAGGTTTTTGCCGAAATCCGGAGCCGCAAGGACCGGTTTTGACGCGCATGTGACCAAAAGCAGCATCAGTATAACGAAAAGTGAGGCAGTTTGACGAAATAATCCTTGAAGCCGCGCCACTATCGACCAAACTTTAACACTATGAGGCCAAGGTTTGCGGGCATGCTGCCCCGACCAAGATCAGAAGGAGCACCACGCCGTGCCTTCATTCTCGAACACGCTCGAACAGGCAATCCATGCGGCATTGGCCCTGGCCAACGCACGCCAGCACGAATTCGCCACGCTGGAACACCTCCTGCTCGCCCTCGTGGACGAGCCTGACGCTGCCCGCGTCATGAAGGCATGCAGCGTCAACACCGAGGAACTGCGCACCACTCTGGTCGAATTCATCGACGACGACCTCGCCAATCTGGTGACCGATATCGACGGATCAGAGGCGGTGCCGACCGCCGCCTTTCAGCGCGTCATCCAGCGTGCCGCGATCCATGTGCAATCCTCGGGCCGGACCGAGGTGACCGGGGCCAATGTGCTGGTCGCCATCTTTGCAGAACGCGAGTCGAATGCCGCCTATTTCCTGCAGGAACAGGACATGACGCGCTATGACGCGGTGAATTTCATCGCCCACGGCGTCGCCAAGGATCCCGCCTACGGGGAATCCCGCCCGGTGATCGGCGCTTCCGATCTCGAGGACGAGGCGGCGGGCAAACAGACCGAAACCGATGCTGTCGAGGCGGGCGACTCTGCGCTGTCGAAATACTGCGTCGATCTCAACGAAAAGGCGCGCAGGGGCGATATCGACCCGCTGATCGGTCGTGATTCCGAGGTCGAGCGTTGCATTCAGGTGCTCTGCCGCCGACGCAAGAACAACCCGCTTCTGGTGGGCGATCCCGGCGTCGGCAAGACCGCCATCGCAGAGGGGCTGGCGCTCAAGATCGTCAAGGGCGAAACGCCCAAGGTGCTGTCCCGCACCACGATCTTTTCGCTGGACATGGGCGCGCTGCTGGCCGGCACGCGCTATCGCGGCGATTTCGAGGAACGGCTCAAGGCGGTGGTCAACGATCTGGAAAAACATCCCGACGCCGTGCTTTTCATCGACGAAATTCACACCGTGATCGGGGCGGGCGCAACCAGCGGCGGGGCGATGGACGCCTCTAACCTGCTCAAACCCGCACTTCAGGGCGGCAAGCTGCGCTGCATGGGTTCGACCACCTACAAGGAATTCCGCCAGCACTTCGAGAAGGACCGCGCTCTGTCGCGCCGGTTCCAGAAGATCGACGTGAACGAGCCGACGGTCGAGGATACGGTGAAAATACTCAAGGGTCTCAAACCCTATTTCGAGGATCATCACCACGTCAAATACACCAACGACGCCATCCGCTCTGCGGTCGATCTCGCGGCGCGCTACATCAACGACCGCAAACTGCCCGACAAGGCGATTGACGTCATTGACGAGGCGGGCGCGGCGCAGCATCTGGTGGCCGCGTCCAAGCGGCGCAAGTCGATCGGCGTCAAGGAGATCGAGGATGTCGTGGCCAAGATCGCCCGCATCCCGCCCAAGAATGTCTCCAAGAACGACGCCGAGGTGCTCAAGGATCTCGAAGCCGCCCTGAAGCGCACCGTTTTCGGTCAGGACGCGGCAATCGAGGCGCTGGCCAGTTCGATCAAACTCGCCCGCGCGGGCCTGCGCGAGCCGGAAAAACCGATCGGCAACTATCTCTTCGCCGGACCCACCGGCGTGGGCAAGACCGAGGTGGCCAAACAGCTGTCGGACACGCTGGGCGTGGAACTGCTGCGGTTCGACATGTCCGAATACATGGAGAAACACGCCGTCTCGCGCCTGATCGGCGCGCCTCCGGGATATGTCGGCTTCGATCAGGGCGGTTTGCTGACCGATGGTGTCGATCAGCACCCGCACTGCGTGCTGCTGCTCGACGAGATCGAAAAGGCGCATCCCGATGTGTTCAACATCCTGCTTCAGGTGATGGACCACGGCACGCTGACCGATCACAACGGTCGCAAGGTGGATTTCCGCAACGTGGTTCTCATCATGACCTCCAACGCGGGCGCATCGGAGCTGGCGAAATCCGCCATCGGCTTTGGCCGTGACCGCCGCGAGGGCGAGGACACCGCCGCCATCGAGCGTACCTTCACCCCCGAGTTCCGCAACCGGCTGGATGCGGTCATCTCCTTTGCGCCGCTGCCGAAATCCGTAATCCTCAAGGTGGTCGAGAAATTCGTCCTCCAGCTCGAGGCGCAACTGCTGGACCGCGACGTGACCATCGAACTGACAGAACCTGCCGCCGAATGGCTAGCCGACAAGGGCTATGACGACAAGATGGGTGCGCGCCCCCTGGCACGGGTCATTCAGGAACACATCAAGAAGCCGCTGGCCGAGGAACTGCTCTTTGGCAAGCTGGCCAAGGGCGGCGTGGTCAGGGTAAGCGTCAGGGAGGGCAAGATCGCGCTCGATGTCGAAGGCCCTGTCAACCGCCGTCTGACAGGCAAGAAAAAGCCGCCGCTCCTCACGGCCGAATGAAACGTTTGCGGCGGCCCTTACCCTTGTGGCCGCCGCAACAACTTAACCGGCCAGACCAGACCCGGTTATTTCCCTGTCAGCTTCAACTCGATGCGCCGGTTCTGCGCCCGCGCCTGCGGCGTATCCGCGGGATTCACCGGCTGAAACTCGCCAAACCCGTTGGCCGACAGCCGATCGGGCGGGAAGCTCAGAACATCGGTCATATACCGCACGACCGACAGCGCCCGCGCCTGACTCAACTCCCAGTTATCCGCGAATTGTGCGCCCCCGACGATGGGCACCGTATCCGTGTGCCCGTCCACCTGAAGCACCCAGTCGATACCTTCTGGAATGGCATCGGTCACATTGCGCAGGATCGCCGCTACATTGGCGATCTCCTGCTCGCCCGCCGCCGACAGCCGCGCCTCACCCGGCGCGAACAGCACCTCGGAGGAGAACACGAACCTGTCGCCCACAATTCGCACACCTTCCTGCTGGCCCAGAAGGTCACGCAGGCGGCCAAAGAATTCAGAGCGGTATTTCTCCAGATCCTCCTTTTCCGCCGCAAGCCGTTCGGCCTCCGCCTCCAGAAGCCGCCGACGCTCTTCTTCCGCCGTGCGCCGACGCCGCTCTTCTGCCGCCACCCGCGCAAGCGCGGTGTTGAGCTCATTCCCAAGCGACTGTAGCTGAACCTCCGCCGCCTCTTCCCGCTCTCTCGCGTCATCCAGCAGCGCCTGCAAGCCCGACAACTGCTGACGCAGCGCGGCGACCTGCTGATTGAGCAAGGCCGTCTCCTTTTGCGCGGCGCTCGCGGCCTCGCGCTCCTCTGCCAGTCGGGCGCGCGCCTCGGACAAGAGCGCCGCCCGCTCTTCGGCGGCACTCATTTCTTCGGCGGCGGTTGCCTCTGCCGCGCGCTGTGCCGCCAGCGCCGCCACCAGTTGTTCGCGCACCTCCTCGGCATCGAGTGCGGCGCTTTCCGCAGCCTCCTTCTCAGCGCGAGCCTGCGCCAATGCCGACTGCAACTGCGAAATCTCGGTCTCCTGCGCGACCTCTGCCCGCTCCGCATCCAGCAGCGCCTGTGCCAGTTGGTTGTTGAGATCCTCGCGCGCGGTTTCCGCCGCCGCCAACAAGATCAGCGTCTCTTCGGCACGCCTGCGCTGTTCCTCCAGCGCCAGCGTCATCGCGGTCAGTTCGGCCTGCGCCCCCTCCAGCCGCCTGCGCAGCGCCTCCGCCGCCGCCGCCTCGGCGAGCCGCGCCTGTTCCTCTTCGCTCAGTTTTTGCTCGAGCGCCGCCTGCGCTGCAAAAGCCTCCGCCCGATCGCGGCGCAAATCCTCGGCCAGCGCCTCCAGCGCCTCACGGCGCGCAGCGGCCAGCCGGGCGGCCTCGGCCTGTGCGTCCACTTCCTCGCGCAGGCCCGCCAACGCCAGCTGCAACTGCTCCTGTTCGCTCAGCAAGGCCTCGCGCTCGTCTTCCAGATCGGCAATCCGGCCCTGCGACTGCGCGCGCTCCGACAAGAGTCCCGCCACCTGTTCCTCGAAACTCGCGATGCGGCCTCGCGCCTCGTCCAGCGTGGCGGTGAGCGCACCCACCCGATCCTGCAAGGTGGCGCTCCTGTCCTGTTCCAGCCCAAGCGCCCGCGACAGCGCCGCCACCTCGGCAGACAGTGTATCCAGTCTGCTCGCCTGACCGGTGATTTCCTCGCGCAGCACGAATTGCACGATCATGAAAATCGTCAGAACGAACATCAGCACCAGCAACAGTCCGGTCATCGCATCGACAAAGCCGGGCCAGATCGAGGCCTGAAACCGCGCGCCGGTGCGCCGCGACAGCGCCATGGCTCAGCCCTCCCCGCCGGAATCCGCCTCGGACCGCAGCGGCATCTGACGGATCGACCGCGCGGTAGAGCCGCGCGCCTGACCCAGCACCCGCGTCAAGGCCGCCAGATCGGTGCGCAATTCGCTCATCGCCTCCTGCCGGCCGGCGCTGATTTCTTCCAGAATGCGCAGCATCTGCACGTCAATCGACCGCAGCCGCATCCGGCTTTCGGCATCAAGCCCCTCGTTGGCAACAACCTCACGCGACTCGAGCGCCTGAACCAGCCGTTCCTGCCCCTCGGCCAGCCGCATCAGCGCGACCTGAACCGGGTTGGTATCGCTCATCCGGTGCGTCAGCCGCTCGATGGAATCGGCCAGAACTCCCAGCTTTTCATCGACCATGGCACGGCTGACATCCGACTGGGTCAGCACCGACTGAAGCGCATCCATATGCTCGCCCATCTGATCGAGCACATGCGCCACCGCGTCATGCTCGCCGCCGCCGTCGCCATCGCCACCGGCAAACCCCACCCGCGTGATGGTTGACATCCACTCTTCCAACTCGCGGTAGAACCGGTTTTGCCCGTGCCCGGCAAACAACTCCAGCAAGCCAACCACCAGCGATCCCGCCAGACCCAGCAGCGAAGAGGCAAAGGCAACACCCATACCACCCAGTTGCGCCTCAAGCCCGGTCATCAGCCGGTTGAAGATATCGACGCCCTCCTCGCCCTCCTGCGGGGCAAGGCTGCGGATCGTATCCACCACCGCGGGCACGGTCGTGGCTAATCCGTAGAACGTGCCCAGCAGCCCGAGAAAGATCAGCAGGCTGACGATATAGCGCGTGATCTCGCGTGCTTCGTCGATTCGCTGTGCTACCGAATCAAGGATCGAGCGCGCCGCCGTCGAGGCAATCTGCATCCGTCTGCCGCGCGAGCGCAGCATTGTGGCCAGCGGTGCCAGCGATCGCGGCGGGCTGGTCATTTCATGACCTGGAATCTGCGCGGCGAAACCCTCGATCCAACGCGCCGCCCCGATCAGTTGGAACACCTGCCAGAAACAGACAACCACCCCGATGAAGAACACAAAGATGATGAAACCGTTGAGCCACGGGTTCGCCTCGAACACCGGCAACACGCGCGGCAACGCGACAAACGCCCCGAACAAGGCCAGCCCCAGAACAATCAGCATCAGCACGATCTGCCGATAGGGGTATGAAAACTGCGGCTCGACCTCGCGGTCCGGCTGGTCCATCTGGACGCTCCCGACACTTGCATTTCTTGGCCCAACACTACGCGGTCAATTCCGCCAAGCCAAGGATTTATCCGCAGATCTGACGCACCCGCCGCACCAGCCAGTCCAATTCGCGATCCGTGATCCCGAGTTGCCCGAGATGGTCGGTGGTGTTGTAGAGATATTCGCTGTTCGGTCCCCGCCCACCTACGGCGCGCGCGATGATCCGGGCCTGTTCCTCCAGATCGAGTCCGCCGCAATATTGCACATGATCTGGATCGACGACATAGGTCACCGCCTCGACGCGGCGGCCATCGGCCAGGTCAATCTCCAGCATGCGCTCCAGATAGGCCGAGGAAATCAGCTCGCGCTCGCGCAGATAGGCCAGCACCGCATCCGCCTGATCGGGGGCGACGCCAAGACCCACACCGTGACAGACCACGCCCGGCGCGGCATCTAGCGCCAGCACGAGACCCGGATTTTCATCCGTGCCGCGATGGTGGATACTGCGCATGCAGAAACTGCGATGATATCCGGGCAACCGCGCGATTACCCGCTCCGCCACCTCGAACCCGGGGTTCCAGACCAGCGACCCATAGCCGAACACCCACATCGTCATTATCCCTGTTACTCGCCTGCCAGCCTCTATAAACACCATCGGCAAGAGGCATGAAAGAGGCACCCTCCATGAGATTTCTGCTTGCCGCCATCGTTGTCGCGGCTCTGGGCTGGTTCGGCTACTGGTTCATCGGCCAACATAGCCTGCAAACCGCGTTTTCATCATGGCTGGATGCCCGCCGCATCGAGGGCTGGGTTGCCGAAACCTCTGATCTGCGCATTCAGGGCTTTCCCAACCGCTTTGATATCGGGTTTTCCGATCTGATGCTGGCCGATCCGGAAACAGGTCTCGCCTGGCAGGCGCCGTTCTTTCAGATCCTGATGCTCAGCTACCGCCCCAATCACGCCATCGCCGTCTGGCCCGAGGAGCAACTCATCGCAACGCCAGTGGAAAAATACCGCGTCCAGAGCAACGACATGCGCGCCAGCCTCGTGATCGCTCCCGACACAAGGCTGGCCCCGGAACGCGGCACGCTGACGGCCGAGTTCCTGCGCATCACGCCTGCGGGACGCCCTGATGACACCACCGCCCTCAGCGCGCTCACCTTGGCCGCCGAACGGCAGGAGGGGACCCGCTATCGCCTCGGCCTGTCCGCCGAGGGGCTGACCCTGTCCCCGCAATGGCGCGCGCGGCTCGATCCGCAGGACCGCCTGCCGGGACAGATATCCGGCCTGCATGCCGATCTCGATGTCACCTTCGACAAGCCGTGGGACCGCACCGCCATCGAACAGTCGCGTCCGCAACCCACCGCGATCCGGCTGTCTCTGGCCGATGCGAAATGGGGCCAGCTTCACCTGCAGGCAGCAGGCGCGGTCACCGTGACGGACGAGGGTTTTCCCGAGGGGGAAATCACCCTCAAGGCGCGCAACTGGCGCGACATGCTGGAGCTTGCAACCGCCTCCGGCGCGCTGCCGCAATCTCTGGCGCAGACGCTGGAAAGCGGCCTGTCGCTCATCGCGCAGATGAATGGCAATCCGCAGACGCTGGATGTCCCGCTGACCTTCCGCAACGGGCGCACACTGCTGGGGCCGATCCCGCTTGGCCCCGCGCCGGTGCTGCGGTTGCGGTAGGGCGCGGCGCGCGGCGATCTGAACTTCCGCTTCTGACTCAAACAGAGCTTTCGGGTGCCTTGCGCACCCGTACACCGTTGATTTTCCAGCCCTCTGCGCCCTCGATCATCTCGTACTCGACGATATGGGCCACCCCGCCCGCATCACGCACCAGTACGTTCTGCCAGAGCCTGCCACCGATTTCCTCGATCTCCAGAAAATTCACATCCGAGGGTCGCCAGACCATCGGATAGCCCTCGCGTACCATCGTGCCGAATATCTCGGGGGTGCCGAATTTCTGCTGGATGAACGGGCTGGCATAGCCGTAGGCGCGTGTCACGTCCCCGGCCAGAAACGCCTCGATCTGTGCAGAGATAACCGACCGCACCGCAGACTCGTCTGCGCGCACCACCCCCGTCAGGCCAATTGAAATCATCACGGCAAACAGCAAAGATCGCATGGCACACCTCCATGTCTTGAGGAACTAGCGCCGCCCGCCGGTCATTCAAGTCCGCTCACGGCTGTTGCAGAGATTGCAGATAGGCAACCAGATCGACCACCGGCTGACTGGTCATGATCGGCTGGCCTGCATCGGTTTTCAGCGCCACATCCCGGCCCTCGAAAAATCCGCCATAGATCGGCATCGGACTGCCGTGCGACACCAGCGGGTCGCGCCCGTCGATCCGGCGCACCACCCGCGCGATAGGAAAGACGTCACCGTTTCCGGCCCTGAGCGCGGTCAGATCAACCGGGTGCAGCGTCAGAACCGCGCGCATCGGCCCATATCCCGTCGCCTCCTGCCCGTGGCACGCGGCGCAATAACGCTCGTAGGTTTCCTCGCCCGCGCGGACGTCCTGCGCCTCTGCCGCACCTGCAACGGCCATCCACGCCGCCATGCCAATCGCCATGATCCGTCTCATCGGGGCCTCCTCCTCGGGCAGAATCTCCGCCCGATCACTCCACCCGATCCGCAGGCCATGCGCCTTGATCAAGATCAACCCGCCACCACGCGCCCCTGATCAAGCCGCAGAATCCGGTCCATCCGGGCCGCAAGCTCCAGATTATGCGTCGCGATCAGCGCCGACAGGCCGCTGTCCCGCACCAGCAGTTCCAGCGCCGCAAAGACCTGATCCGAAGTGCCGGGATCAAGGTTGCCGGTCGGCTCGTCCGCCAGCAGGATCCGCGGGCTGTTCGCAAGCGCCCGGCAGAACGCCACCCGCTGCTGCTCGCCACCCGACAGGGCCGAGGGGCGATGCCCCGCCCGCGCACCCACACCCACCTGTTCCAGCAACTCACGGGCCCGCGCCTCTGCCGTCCGTCGCGCCACCCCGTCGGCCAGTTGTGGCAGCACCACGTTTTCCAGCGCCGTGAACTCGGGCAAAAGGTGGTGGAACTGATAGACAAATCCCACCTCCTGCCGCCGCAGGGTCGTGCGCCGCCGGTCGCTCAGGCCGGTCATGTCCTCACCGCCGATCTCGACCCGGCCCGCATCGGCAGTGTCCAGCAGCCCCGCGATATGCAGCAGCGTCGATTTGCCCGCCCCGGATGGCGCGACCAGCGCCACCATCTCGCCGCGCGCCAGCACCAGGTCGGCACCCATCAGCACCCGCACCTCGCCGGTCTGCCCGCGGTTATAGACTTTTTCGACACCGGAAAGGCGCAGCATCGCATCACTCATAGCGCAGCGCCTCGACCGGGTTCATCCGCGCCGCCCGCCGCGCCGGAAAAATCGTCACCACGAACGACAGCCCCAGCGACAAGGCGACCGCCGACATCACATCGCCCACCTGCAACTTTGCTGGCAGATGGTAGATCCCGCGGATCGACGGATCCCAGACCTGCCCGCCCATCACCACGTTCACGAAACTGAAGATCGGGTCGATATAGATGGCAAAAAGGCACCCCAGCACAACACCCATCGCCGTCCCGATCAGCCCGGTGAACGCACCGCAGATGAAAAACACCCGCAGGACCGACCCCTCGGTCAGCCCCATGGTGCGCAGGATGCCGATATCGCGCCCCTTGTTCTTGACCAGCATGATCAGCCCGCTCGTGATGTTCATCGCGGCGATCAGCACGAGAATCGACAGGATCACGAACATCACGTTGTCCTCGACCTCGAGCGCGCGCAGGAACGATCCGCTCGAATCCTGCCAGCTCCAGAGCTGTGCGCGTTCTCCGGCGGCCCTGAGCAGCGGCAGCGTCAGCGCCGCGACGTTCTCGGGCTCTTCAACAATCACCTCCAGTTCATCGGCGCGGCCATCGCGGTTGAAAAACGTCTGCGCCTCGGCGAACGGCAGATAGACCCGCACCCGATCGATGTCATAACGCCCGGCAGAAAAGATATAGACCACCTCATAGGCATTGACCCGCGGGCTTGTGCCAAGCGGCGTCTTGACACCGTTGGGCGAGATGAGCCTGATCCGCTCACCCACCGTCACGCCCAGTTCCTGCGCCACGCCCGAGCCGATCGCGATACCCTCCTCGAACCGCGCGATATCGCCCAGGCTCGTCTCGGGATCGGCTACGCGCGGGATGCGTTCCAGATCGTCGGGCGCTATACCAAAGACCTGCACGCCTGCATTGCGGTCGCGCGCATTGGCCATGACCTGCCCCTTGATCAGTGGCGCCACCCGCACGACGCCGGGCACGCCGCGCACGCGCTCGGCCATGGCCGCGAAATCCTCTATCGTGCGGTCGATCTGCCCGGTCTGTCCATCGACCGAGCCGATATTGTAGATCGTCACATGCGCATTAGCGCCCAGGATCGTATCGACGAATTCCGCACGAAACCCCGAGCGCACCGCCAGCGTAGCAATCAGGGCGAACACCGCAAGCGTGATCCCGATGAGGCTGATCCAGGTCATCACGCTCACCCCTCCCTCGGCGCGCTTGGCGCGCAGATAGCGCCAGGCGATCATCCACTCAAAGGCGGCAAAGGGGGCAGGCGATCTGGCCATTCCGGCTCCTTGGTCAAACTCGCGCGGACAGTGCGTTTTTCCCCCGGTGGCGTCAAGGCAGGGTGGCGCGTTTCGGCCCGATGCGGCTGTGCGGGCTGTCTTGCCGGGCCGGACGGGGCATGCTCCGCCCCTCGCCCCGTCTCAGCCTTCGGGCGAGATGTCGAAATGCAGCACGTCCTCACGGTGCCCCAACCCCTGATAGAGAGCGATTGCCGGATCGTCGCCATGGTCGGCCTGAACAAAAATCACCCAGGCGCCACGCGCCCTTGCCAGCGCCTGCAAGCGGCGGATCAGGGCTGTCGCAACCCCGCGCCGCCGCCACCCGGCATCCACGGCCAGATCGTAGATGTAGATTTCGCGCCGCGCCTGCTCGAACTTGTCGAGCACATAGGCCGCAAGCCCACCGATTACCGCGCCATCCGCCTCGGCCACAAGCGCGATGAAATGCTCCGCCGCCAACAAGCGGCGCGCGTAATCGGCATCGGGCTGCGCCGCCGCATAGGTCTCCGGCATCTCGAAGACCCGCGAAAACAGCGCCAGCATCGCCCGGAACCGTTCCAGATCCTCCGGTCCCAGCTCGTGCAGGTCACAGCCTGCGGACGGCTCTGCATCCCGCGACAACACCCCCCTCACAACGCCGGGCGCAGCACATGCCCCGCATAGGCCAACGCCAGCTTTTCCACCGCCTGTTCGGGCGGCAGTTCCTCGCTCTCGCCGGTGCGGCGGCTGGTCAGTTCGACCACACCGTTCTTCAGTCCGCGCGGTCCCACCGTGATCCACCAGGGCAGACCGATCAGATCCATCGTGGCAAATTTGCCCCCGGCCCGCTCGTCGCGGTCGTCATAAAGCGGCTCCAGCCCCAGCGCCATCAGAGAGGCATAGATTGCCTCACAGGCTGCGTCCGCCTCGGGATCGCCCTGCTTGAGGTTGACGATTCCGGCATGATAGGGCGTCACCCCCTCGGGCCAGATGATCCCCTTGTCGTCGTGTGATGCCTCGATGATCGCACCCACCAGACGACTCACGCCGATGCCGTGACTACCCATATGCACCGGCACGGATTTTCCGTCCGGCCCCTGCACGGTGGCCCTCATCGGCTCTGAATACTTGGTGCCAAAGTAGAATATCTGCCCCACCTCGATCCCCCGGCTCGACTTGCGCCGCACCTCGGGGATGGCGTTGAATTTCGCCTCATCGTGCGTCTCGTCGGTGCGCGCATAGGGCGTGGTCCATTCCCTGACAATGGCTTCGCATTCCTCGCGGCTGTTGTAATCCACCACTCGGTCGCCCAGGGTCAGATCGGTGATCGCGCTGTCATAGAACACCTCCGACTCGCCGGTGTCTGCCAGCACCAGGAATTCATGCGTATCGTCGCCCCCGATCGGTCCCGAATCCGCCCGCATCGGAATGGCCTGCAACCCCATTCGCTCGTAGGTGCGCAGATAGCTGACCATATGCCGGTTATAGGCGTGCAACGCATCCTCCTTGGTCAGGTCGAAATTGTATCCGTCCTTCATGAAGAATTCCCGCCCCCGCATCACGCCGAACCGGGGCCGTACCTCGTCGCGGAATTTCCATTGGATATGATAGAGCGTCAGCGGCAGATCCTTGTAACTGCCGACATGCGCGCGGAAAATATCGGTAATCAGTTCCTCATTGGTCGGCCCATAGAGCATGTCACGCCCGTGTCGATCGGTGACCCGCAGCATTTCCGCGCCGTAATCGTCATAGCGCCCGCTCTCGCGCCACAGATCCGCCGATTGCAGCGTTGGCATCAGCATCGGGATATGGCCGGCGCGCACCTGCTCTTCATGCACGATATTCTCCAGCTTGCGCAGAACCTTGAAACCCAGCGGCAGCCAGGAATAAATCCCCGCGGTCGCCTGCTTGATCATCCCCGCCCGCAGCATCAGCCGATGCGACGCAATCTGCGCCTCGGCAGGGGTTTCCTTGAGAACAGGCAGAAAGTAGCGGCTCAGACGCATATCGGACCTCTGGTCATGGGACATTTGCTCTCGTTTATGGCGTTGAACCGCGCCAGACAAGGGAGGATCAACCGCTTTCTCAGCAGTTCCCCTTGAAACCGGACCCCGCATCGGCAATGTGACTACAGGCAACCGGATTGATAAAACGCATGGCATTACCGATCAGGGAACAGTTCAAATACTGGGGCATCGCGGCGGCGGTGTTCGTGCTGGCGCTGTGGTTTCTGGGCAATGTGATCCTGCCTTTCGTGCTGGGCGGGGCGATTGCCTATTTTCTCGATCCCGTCGCCGACCGGCTGGAGCGGATGGGCCTCAGCCGCGCCGCTGCGGTGGTGGTGATCACGCTGGCGGCAATCCTGATCTTTGTCATCATGGCGCTGCTGGTGGTGCCGTCGATCGTCAACCAGGCGGTGGCGCTCTTCAACATCGCACCGCAACTGGCGCGCGATCTGCAGGGATTTCTCAACACCCATTTTCCTTCGGTCTTCGAACCGGACTCGGCGCTGCACAAGACGCTCCTGTCGCTGGGAGACACGGTGCGAGAACGTGGCGTCAAGGTGCTGGAAACCGCGCTCAGCTCTGCCGCCTCGCTCCTCAACATCGTGATCCTGCTGGTCGTGGCGCCTGTGGTGGCGGTTTACCTGCTCTATGACTGGGATCACATGGTCGAAAGGATCGACCACCTGCTGCCGCGCGATCATGCGCCCGTCATCCGCCGCCTCGCAGGCGAGATCGACGCCACGCTGGCCAGTTTCATCCGCGGCATGGGCACGGTCTGTCTGATCCTCGGCACCTATTACGCCGTGGCGCTGATGCTGGTCGGGCTGCAATTCGGCCTCGTGGTCGGGGCCATTGCGGGGCTGGTGACCTTCATTCCCTATGTCGGCGCGATCATTGGCGGCGCGCTTGCTCTCGGGCTCGCGCTCTTTCAGTTCTGGGGCGAATGGTTCAGCATAGCACTGGTCGCCGCCATCTTTGTCTCGGGTCAGGTGATCGAGGGCAATGTCCTCACGCCCAAGCTGGTCGGTTCTTCGGTCGGGCTTCACCCTGTCTGGCTGATCTTTGCGCTATCGGTCTTTGGCGCGCTTTTCGGCTTTGTCGGCATGCTGGTGGCGGTGCCGGTCGCGGCGGCCATCGGCGTTCTGGCGCGGTTTGCCATCGGGCAATATACCCAGAGCCGCCTTTATCGCGGACTGGACACGCAGGACGATACGTGATGCCCCGCCAACTCAGTTTTGACCTGCCCGTGCGCGCGGCACTGGGGCGCGAGGATTTCTTTGTCTCGCCCGCCAATGTCCAGGCGGTGACATTGATCGAGGGCTGGCAGAACTGGCCCGACCGCAAGCTGGTCCTGATAGGCCCGCCCGGTGCGGGCAAGACGCATCTCGCGCATGTCTGGGCCGCGCTTTCGGGTGCGCGGATCGTAACCGGGGCCGACATCGGCAATGCCGACATCCCGACCCTTGCCACTGGTTCCGTCGCGGTCGAGGATGCCGACCGCATCGTCGGCAAGTGCGCCGCCGAAGAGGCGCTATTTCACCTCCACAACCTGACGCTGGCCGAGGGCAATGCGCTGCTGCTGACCGCATGTCGCCCCCCCAATCTCTGGCCGCTCGGCCTGCCGGATCTGGCCAGCCGTGTGCAGGGCACGCTGCTCGCTCATCTGCACGAACCCGATGATGCGCTCCTGGCTGCGGTGCTGACCAAGCTCTTTGCCGACCGCCAGATCGCACCAAGCCCCGATACCATCCCCTATCTCGCACGCCACATGGAGCGCTCGTTCGACACGGCCCGTCGGGCGGTCGCCCGCCTCGACGAAGCCGCCCTGGCAGAACGCCGCCCGATCACCCGTGCCCTCGCGGTCGAGGTGCTGGACAAACTGCGCGAATAACACCACCCTGCTTCATTAACCCGTTACATGACAGCGCCATAAGGCCCCAATGACCCCAGCAGATTTCCTCAAATCCCCCTTGCCGGAACCAGCCGATCTGCCTGATATCGACATCAAGGGGCCGGGCCGCTTTTTCAACCGCGAACTGAGCTGGCTGGGTTTCAACTGGCGGGTGCTGGAAGAGGCGCAGAACCACCGCGTGCCGCTGCTGGAACGCCTGCGGTTCCTGTCCATTTCAGCCAACAATCTCGATGAATTCTACAACGTCCGCGTGGCGGGCCTGCGCGAACTGGCGCAGGCGGGCAACACCACCCCCGCCGCCGACGGGCTGACCCCGGCCGAACAGTTGGTGCTGATCAACGAGAACGCCCGCAAACTGCTCGAATCGCAGCAGAACACCTACGAGGCCCTGCGGGTCGAGATGGAAGCCGAGAACATCTCGATTCTCGATCACACCAGCGTCACCGACGAGGACAAGACACATCTCGCCGAGGTCTTCCTGCACAAGGTCTTTCCGGTGCTGTCGCCACTGGCGATCGACCCCGCGCATCCGTTCCCGTTCATCCCCAACCTGGGCTATTCGCTGGCCCTGCAGATGGAGCGCCGCACCGACAAGCGTCCGCTTCAGGCGCTGCTGCCGATTCCGCAGCAGATCGACCGTTTCGTCACCCTGCCCGCACCCGACGGCACGTTCCGCTTTCTGCCGCTCGAGGAATTGCTGCTGCTGCACCTGCACAGCCTCTTTCCAGGTTACAGATACCGGGGTCACTGCGCCTTTCGCGTGCTGCGCGACAGCGATCTCGAGGTCGAGGAAGAGGCTGAGGATCTGGTGCGCGAATTCGAGGTGGCGCTGAAACGCCGCCGCCGCGGCGAGGTGGTGCGGATGAAGATCTCTGCCGATGCCCCACCCGCGCTGCGCGATGTCATCATGGAGGAACTGCACGTCATTCCCGACGAGGTCGTCGAGGTCAACGGCATGATCGGTCTGGCCGATCTCAAGGAACTTGTGCTCGATGCGCGCCCCGATCTCCTTTGGCCCTCCTTCGTGCCGCGCGTGCCCGAACGGGTGCAGGACCACAGCGGCGACATGTTCGCCGCGATCCGGCAAAAGGACATGCTGCTGCATCACCCCTACGAGACATTCGACATGGTTATCCGCTTTCTGCAACAGGCGGCGCGTGACCCCGACGTGGTAGCGATCAAGCAGACGCTCTATCGTACCTCACGCAATTCACCCATCGTCGAGGCACTGTGCGAGGCGGCCGAGGACGGCAAATCGGTGACCGCGCTGGTCGAACTCAAGGCGCGCTTTGACGAGGCGGCGAACATCCGGCAATCGCGGCGGCTGGAACGGGCGGGCGCACATGTGGTCTATGGGTTTCTCGACCTCAAGACCCATGCCAAGATTTCCACCGTCGTGCGCCGCGAAGGCGACAACCTGGTAACCTATACCCATTACGGCACCGGCAACTACCACCCGATCACCGCCAAGATCTATACCGACCTGTCGTTCTTTACCTGTGACGCCAAGCTGGGGCGCGACGCGACCAAGGTTTTCAACTATCTCTCCGGTTATGCCCAGCCCGAGAGCCTGGATAACCTCGCCATCTCGCCCATCACCCTCAAGCCGCGCCTGCTCGAACTGATCGCCACCGAGGCCGATCATGCCCGCGCCGGGCGCCCGGCGGCGATCTGGGCCAAGATGAATTCGCTGATCGACCCCGATGTGATCGACGCCCTCTATGCCGCCTCAGAGGCTGGGGTCAGGATCGACCTCGTGGTGCGCGGCATCTGCGGGCTGCGCCCCGGCATCCGGGGGCTGAGCGGCAATATCCGCGTCAAATCCATCGTCGGGCGATTCCTGGAACATTCGCGCATCGTCTGCTTCGGCAATAGCGCCGGGCTACCCTCGAAAAAGGCGCGGGTCTTCATTTCCTCCGCCGACTGGATGGGACGCAACCTGGTGCGCCGGGTCGAAACCCTGGTCGAGATCGAGAACGCAACCGTCAAGGCCCAGATCGTCAGCCAGATTATGGCCGCCAACATGGCGGATGTGGCGCAGAGCTGGGTGATGTCCCCCGATGGCAGCTTTACCCGCGCCTCCCTGCCCGAGGGCGAATTCGCCTTCAACTGCCACCGTTTCTTCATGGAAAACCCCTCGCTCTCCGGACGCGGCTCTGCGGGCGCGTCGGATGTGCCGAAACTGACCCATACGGATGATTGACCCGCGCCCGCCCCTGTCGCATAGAGGGGACGCACCACAGCGGGGCGACGATGGACGGCACGAACGACCCAACGGAACCTGATGGCGGCCCCTTTGGCCGTCCGCTCTTTGACGGACCCGCTGCGCGCGCCCTCAGCCGGGTGGGCGTCGTCGATGTTGGCTCCAACTCGGTGCGTCTCGTGGTATTCGACGGCGCCGCCCGCTCTCCGGCCTATTTCTACAACGAAAAGATCATGTGCGAACTGGGCGCAGGCATGTCCGACACCGGTCGCCTCAACCCGATGGGCCGAACCCGCGCGCTGGCCGCGATCAAGCGGTTCAAGCTTCTGGCGGAGGGAATGAACACCGGCCCGCTCGTCATCGTCGCCACCGCCGCCGTGCGCGAGGCTACCGATGGCCCCGATTTCAGCGCAGAGGTGCTGCGCGAGACCGGCCTCAAACTCTGGGTTATCGACGGGCGCGAAGAGGCGCGGCTCTCCGCGCAGGGCGTGCTGCTTGGCTGGCCCGGCTCCTATGGCCTGGTCTGCGATCTTGGCGGATCGTCGATGGAACTGGCCGAGATCAACGGCGGCAAGGTGGGCGTGCGCGTCTCTTCGGCCCTCGGGCCGCTCAAGCTGCGCGACCTCAGTGGCGGCAAGAAGGCCCGCAAGACCCTGATCCGCGATACGCTCGCCACAATGCGTGCGGAACTGGGCGAGCAGAAGAATCGCCTTTTTCTGGTCGGCGGATCATGGCGCGCCATCGCCCGGATCGACATGGCCCGCCGCAACTACCCGCTGCACGTTTTGCACGAATATCGCATGACCGCCGCCGATGTGCGCGCCACAACCCGGTATATCGAGAGTCATGACCTCGAGGAATTGCGCCTCCAAACCGGCGTCTCGGCAGCCCGGATGCCGCTGGTGCCGCAAGCCGCCGAAGTCCTGCGTGAGGTCGTCAGAACCTTCAGGCCGCATGACATAGCGATTTCCAGCTACGGTATCCGAGAAGGGCTGCTCTACGAACAGATGCCGCAACAACTGCGCGACCGCGACCCGCTGATCGAGGCCTGCCGCTTTGCCGAGCACAAGGACGCGCGGCTGCCCGGTTTTGGCCGGGTGATTTATCACTTCATCCTGCCGCTTTTCAAATCGGCCAAGCCCGAGCGCCTGCGCCTGATCCGCGCCGCCTGTCTGCTGCACGATGTTAGTTGGCGCGCGCATCCCGATTACCGTGCCGAGGTCTGCTTTGACAACGCCACCCGCGCCAATCTGGGTGGGCTCAAACATTCCGAGCGGGTCTATCTTGGCCTCGCCCTTCTGCACCGCTACTCCAACAAACGCGATGGCAGCCGCTTTGCCGCTCTGGAACAACTGATTTCCGAGCAGGAACTGCACGAAGCCGAAGTGGTGGGCAAGGCGATGCGGTTTGCCGCGATGCTCTGGCTCAAACGCGACGCGCATCTGGGCGAAATCCGCTGGTTCCCGAAAAAGAAAGTGCTCGAACTGCGCCTCTCGCCCGAAGCCGCGCCCCTCTTTGGCGAGGTGGCGCAGGCGCGCTTTGCATCGCTGGCGCTCGCGCTGTCTGCCCGCACGGTGATCACCGATCCCTCCTGAGGCACTGCCCGCCTGTCATTCACAGCACCGGCCTAAAGCGGTTTGCGTTTGATCTGAATCGAATGGGGATTCACAGGAGGATTTTTGTCTGATTCACTTCTGTTTGGAGGTGGATCATGGGCAAACCC
>NZ_FOAG01000015.1 GCF_900109455.1 Roseovarius azorensis
CAGAGGCCGAAGAGAACTTCTATGCACAGCGCGACGTGCTCGATATGGTCGCGTGAAATGAAGCTATAGGTCTCCGACAAACCCGGAGCGATTCATCCTGCAGCCAGCCGCCATCGTCGGACTGGAACAGGTCGCGCAGGATGAGGCCGCCGGCCTCCTGGTAGGCGTCGAGCCCGACGAACTGCGCCCGCCGGTCGGAGGCGCGCACGGCGCCCTCGGTCAGCATGCGGCGGATCTCGTAGGGCTGCCTGGAGTAGTGGCGCTTCAGCGCCTCCCAGACCTGTTCCTGGCGCTCATGGTCAGGGCTGACCGTGAAGGCCATCAGCTGGTCGAGCGTCATCTCCTCCTCGGCGTAGGCATCGAGCAGCGAGGGGGCGACGGCGGCGAGCTTCAGCCGCTGCTTCACAACGTTCGGCGAGACGAAGAAGGCGGCGGCGATCTCCTCCTCGCTGCGGCCCTTCTCGCGCATCGCCTGAAAGGCGCGGAACTGGTCGAGCGGGTGGAGCGGCGCGCGCTGGACGTTCTCAGCAAGGCTGTCTTCCTCGGCGAGCCCGTCGGTGCGCACGATGCAGGGCACGGGGGCGGTGCGCGCGAGCCGCTTCTGCTTGACGAGGAGTTCCAGCGCCCGGTAGCGCCTCCCGCCCGCCGGGATCTCGAACATGCCGGTCTCGGCGCCGCTCTCGTCGACCACGGGCCGGACGGTGATCGAGGCGAGCAGCGTGCGCCGGGCGATGTCCTCGGCGAGCTCCTCGATCGAGACGCCGGCCTTGATGCGCCGGACGTTGGACTGGCTGAGCACCAGCTTGTTGAAGGGGATATCGCGCGAGGCGCTGAGGGTGATCTTCTGTTGCTTGGTCATCGGAGTTCTCCGCGACGGGCCGATCGGGAGCCTCTCTCTCGACCTCCAAACCCGTCACGAAGCGCAGCGCCGCCCTCTCACTCTGAAGAGGCGACGCCGCAGATGTACGGCTGCATCGACGCGCAAACGCGTGATGCAGCCGCGATAGAGGCCGGGCCGTCCCAAGGGACGGCCCGGTTCTTGGTCAGAGATGCTTCCAGTAGACGACTTTGTCGCCTCCGGGTTCGTAGAACTCCCGGATGCGGGCTTCCTCGACATAGCCGTTCGTGCGGTAGAAGGACCGCGTGCGCTCGAAGGCTGGCGTGCCGAGGGTCTCCACGATCAGGATGCGTTCGCCGGCCGTGCGAAGACGGTCCTCGAGGTGACGCATCATTGCCGCGCCGATGCCTTGTCCGCGGCAGTCGTCGAGGATGCCGATGGCCAGCAGGTTCCACGTGCCGCTCGTCATGCGCTCGGGTTCGCAGAACCCGAACCCGACAAGGCGGTCGCCGGTGAGGGCGACGAACCACAGGTCGTTGCTGGTCCGGTCGAGATACCCGATCATCATGTCTTCGAGCATCTCGGGTGGGAAGAGTTCGGCGTTGTCCGCCACGGACTGTATGGCGGCGATGTCCTGCCGCTCGGCGGGACGGATCGTCAGTTCAATGGTCATGGTATGTGGAGCTTTCGTCTGTTCGGCGAGAAACCGGCGGGCCACTGACTGGATCCAGTCGCGTGCCGTTCTCGCCAGTGATGTTCGATTGCTATGCACAGATAAGCGGGCAGCCGCTCTCGCGGCCGCCAACGTCTTCTGTGCTCAGCGCCCTCGGATCAGGACGCGCGGTGACCCGCAATCGTAGACATCAAAGCTCCATGCCGCACGGGTGCGCGGCTGGAGCCTCAATGCCACGACGGCGGGCGATCCGCAATGTCCCGCGATCAAATCGCGCGCTCCAGCAATGCCTTCGCGCGGGTTTCTATCGCGAGGCGCGCGTCCTGCTGCGGCTTGGACCGCGCGACGGCCGTGATGCCTTGCACGAAGTCGAACACGCTCTCGGGCGGGCGGCCCTCCTCGGCAAGGACGGTCTCGACGATCTTCGCCGTCTCGGCTTTCGAGAAGCCGCGCTTCTTCAGAAAATCGGCGCGATCCTCGTCGCAGCGTGCGACGATCTTCTCGCGCGCCGCACGGATGCCCTCGATGAACGGCGCCGGCGAGGAGTTGGCGAAGCGCATCAGCGCCGGGGCGGCTTCATGGGCAAAGCGGTTGGCGGCGTATTTGGAGTGCCGGATCGAGATCTCCTGGAAGTCCTCGACGCCCCAGAGATTGCGGTTCTGGCAGACAGCGCGGAGATAGAAGCTCGCGATGCCGAGCGTCTTCGCGCCGACTTCGGAGTTCCAGCAATAGAACCCCCGGAAATAAAGGTCGGGCGAGCCGTCCGGCCGCCGTCCCGCCTCGATGGGGTTCATGTCGTCGACCAGGAAGAGGAAGACGTCCCGGTCCGAGGCGTAGAGCGTGGTCGTATCCTTGGTGACGTCGACCATCGGGTTGTAGACGCCAGTCGACCAGTCGAGCACGCCCGGCACCTTCCAGCGCGTGTCGCCGGTGCCGTTTCCCGCAATGCGGCGGACGGCGGAGACGAGCTCGTGATCGTAGATGCGCCCGTAATCAGGTCCGGTGACGGCGCGCAGCTCGGTCCGGCCGTCGTCCGTCTCCAGCGTCTTGACCTGTTCAGCGCGGTGGTTGGTCAGCCCGTATTGCAGGTTGATGCCCGCGAGCGGCGCCGGGAGTTGGCGCAGATAGGCCGCCGGAGCGCCCACGAGACCGGCGAGTTGGCCGAAGCTCCAATGGGTTGGCGCGACCGGAGCCTCAGCGTCGGGCAGGACCAGCGCCAGCCGCTCGGGGTCGTCACGGTGCGCCTCGACGCGGATCGCAGCGCTCTCGACGGTGCGCGTCCGGCTGCGCTCGGCCCGGCCCTTCACCGAGGCGAAGAGGTCGTCCAGCGACAGATAACGCTCGTCGTCCGGCCGGGAAAACCATTCCGACGACACGCGGCCCACGCGCTCGCCGCGCGACACGTCCACCTTGTAGCCGCCGCTCTCGGGGCGGCCGGTCATGATCTCGACTGAAGTCATGGCTCATCTCCATGACGGGCGGCCTGAGAGCCTCTCTCTCGACCTCCAAACCCGTCACGGCGACAGCCGCTGGACTTTCACTCTCATCGCTGGCGCACCACGCGCTGAGGCGTCGCGCAGCGTGCCTGTCTTCGCCGCCGAGAGCTCTCCGGCCCGACAGTTTTGATTTATGAACCGGCGATCGCGCGGCACGGTTGAACCATGTCCTCCGCCGCAAACGATAGACGCCGCTTCTCAGGCTCCCCTCCGGCCAAGATCGATCTCTTCGACTACTGCCGTCTGCCAGAGCCGAAGCCGCGCGGCCGTCCCGTCGCGGACGATCTGTCGGATTGGCGAGTGACCGATGACTGGCCCGAGGACGTGCCGGTGACGCCCGAGGAGGTGGACGTCTTCGAGGCCTGGTTCGGCGACATTCTCGAGGAGCTGTTCGGGCCGGAAGGGCCGGATCGCGCTTGACGTTGTTATCACCTCGCGATAACCTCTCATGACAAGAGAGACGCGCGATCCCGGCCTCGACGCCTTGCTCGATCTCGACAGCCAGGTGCTGGTCGTCGATCCGCAGGGCGGGCACTGGGTCAAGTTCGTTGTCCGCCGTGTGCCGGTCAGCCCGGAGAAGCCCCACGGGCTCGACTATGCGCTGACCCTGCACGGTCCCGACGGCGGACGGCTCGCCGGCTTCGACAACGCCCACCCCGTGGGCCGTCGCAAGCGTGGCGAACCGCAGGATCACCGGCACCGGCTTCGGACCGTGCGTCCCTACGATTACCGGGATGCGGCGACGCTGCTCGCCGACTTCTGGACGCTGGTGGACGCAGTGCTGAAGGAGAGCGGAGTGATCCCATGACGACGCTGAAGGTCGGCATCGCCGATTACGAGACGATGAAGGCGCGGACGATGCGGATCGCCCGCGGCGAGGAGCGCCAGGGGCCGGACGACCCCAAGGTTTGGTTCACCTCGACCGAGTCCTTCGCCCAGGTCCTGTCGGCCGGGAACCGCGAGCTCCTGCGCACCATCGCCGAACGCGCGCCGGGCTCGCTCGACGATCTCGCGCAGATGACCGGCCGCGCCAAGTCGAACCTGTCGCGGACGCTGAAGAAGATGGCCGACTACGGCCTGATCGAGATGCAGCCCGGCGAGGGCCGGCGCCTCAAGCCGAAGATCGTCTACGACAGAGTCTCGCTCGACCTGCCGCTGATCGACGGGACGGAGCGCAAGGCCGCAGGGGGCCGCTCGTGAACGCCCCGCAACCCGCCGTGAAGCTGCGCGCGGCGCTGTATCTGCGCGTCTCGACGGCCCGGCAGGCCGAGCACGACGTATCGATCCCCGACCAGCGCCGGCAGGGCGAAGCCTATTGCGCGGCGCGCGGGTACCAGCTCGTGGAGACCTATATCGAGCCCGGCGCCTCGGCGACCAATGACCGGAGGCCGGAGTTCCAGCGGATGATGGAGGCCGGCACGGCGAAGCCGGCGGCCTTCGACGTCGTGGTGGTCCACTCCTTCAGCCGCTTCTTCCGCGACCATTTCGAGCTGGAGTTCTACGTCCGCAAGCTTGCCAAGAACGGCGTCCGGCTCGTCTCGATGACGCAGGAGCTGGGCGACGACCCGATGCACGTCATGATGCGCCAGATCATGGCGCTGTTCGACGAGTATCAGTCCAAGGAGAACGCCAAGCATACGCTCCGGGCCCTGAAGGAGAACGCCCGCCAAGGCTTCTGGAATGGCTCGCTGCCGCCGGTCGGCTATCGCGTCGTCGACGCCGAGAAGCGCGGCGCGAAGATCAAGAAGGTGCTGGAGATCGATCCGCTGCATGCCGACACGGTCCGGCTGATGTTCAAGCTGGCGTTGGAAGGCGACGGCACGAGCGGGCGCATGGGCGTGAAGGCGATCGCGGCGTATCTCAACGCGCGCAAGCTCTACACCCGCACCGGCGGACGCTGGGGCGTCGGCACCGTGCACCGCATCCTGACGCGCCGGACCTATATCGGCGAGCATCACTGGGGTAGGCGCTACAAGGACGGCACGCCGAAGTCCCAGGCCGAAACCGTCACCGTGCCCGTGCCGCCGCTGATCGACCGGGAGACCTTCGACGCGGTCCAGGAACTGCTCAAGTCCCGCAGTCCGATGGTCGTGCCGGGCCGGACAGTCAGCGGGCCGACGCTGCTCACCGGCATCTGCTTCTGCGCCGACTGCGGCGGCGCGATGACGCTGCGCACGTCGGGCAAGGCCAAGCACTATCGCTACTACACCTGCTCGACCGCCGCGCGGCAGGGCAAGACCGGCTGCAAGGGTCGCACGGTCCAGATGGACCGGCTCGACCATCTGGTGGCCGAGCATCTGGAGAAGCGGCTCCTTCAGCCCGAACGGCTACGCGACTTGCTCGCCATCCATCTCGACCGTCGTGAGGAGAGGGATGAACGTCGGCGCGCGCATGCGGCAGAACTTGTCAACCGCGCGGCCGCCGCCGAGGCGCGATTGAAGCGCCTTTACGACGCCATCGAGAGCGGCGTCGTCGATCTGGACGATCCGTCGCTCAGGACGCGCATCGAGGAACTGAAGGCGACGCGCGATCAGGCGCGCATCGACGCGGAACGCGCGCGCGCCTCGATCGAGAGCGCGGGCCAGGCGGTCACACCCGACCAGATCGCCCGTTTCGCGGCCGTCGCCCGTCGGCGCATGCGTGGAAAGGACGGCAGATTTCGGCGGGATCATCTGCGGGCGCTGGCCCAGCGGGTCGAGGTTGCCGAGCGCGAGGTTCGGATCATGGGTTCGCGCAACGAGCTTCTGAAGGTTCTGGCGTCGGCAAATGGCGTAGGAACTGCGGCGAACGGCGTTCGCACTTATGTTCCAGAGTGGCGGTGCTGGCAGACTAATTCGAACCAGTCTCCACAAGGACAGTAAGCCTGTCCCTTATGCCGCGCAGAGACCGCGCCACTCGGCAAGAGCAGCGGCGCGGTTGAGTTTGAAATTCGTTCGAGTTGAGAGACTGCGTTCTTGATTAAAGTGATTGTAGACTGATGCGTGAACGGCGGCGAATTTCTGCAAACTTCGCATGCGCCTGAAGCGAAGCATGGCCCTCTCTCGTCGTCGGAACGGCAAGTGCGAATTCTCTGCTCTATTGTTCAGCCAGCGGCCAGTTTCTTGGCGGTGTTTCGCACCAATCTCCTTCAGCGCGGCACCGTAGGACCGCAGCCGATCCGTGACGATAACGTTCGGGCGGCCATGCTTACGCGTTGCTTTCTTTAAAAATTTCAATGCGGCTTTCTTGTCGCGCGTCCTTGTGACAAAACTTTCCAGGACTTCGCCTTCGTGATCCACGGCCCGCCAAAGGTAGTGCCGCTCCCCATTGACCTTCACGAAGACCTCGTCGAGGTGCCAACGCCATCGGCTGAATTTCATCCCCTCAATCCGTCGCTTTCGAATCTCCGCCGCGAACATCGGACCGAACCGGTGCCACCAATATCTCACCGCTTCGTGGCTGACATCGATGCCGCGTTCGTGGAGCAAATCCTCGACATTTCGAAGGGACAGAGGAAAACGGACGTACATCATCACCGCTAGGCGGATAATCTCTCGGCTCGTCTTGAAATAGCGAAATGGGTCAGGTTTGGTCATCCGGCGAGGTTACGAAACCGCCCTGCCCGGCTCAAGCTGGTTTCGTCTGACTGTGCCTTTGGGTGCAGCCCCGTGTGCATCGCAAGGTCTAGCAAGCGTCGAAGCTCTCTTCGTCGGAAGATGCTTAAGAGTCAGAGAACCGCCAATCCAACCCGAGCTGGATTGGCGTCTCTTGCTGATCATTATTCTTCGATACGTTCGACAATTGCCGTCGCGTAAGCATTGATGAGGGCATTGTAGAAATCGTCTTGGGATGGCGCCACAGTAACCCAGCCTTCCGGTGCTTCTTGTTCGCCACTTACGGCACTCATACGCATTGCATAGCTGCCAATCTGTGCATCTCGGGCTTGTCCCTTGGAGACTGAAGCGACATTGTTGACCCCTTCGTAAGTGGTCACCGTGCCCTCAAGCTGATTGAACTCCCCGGTATCAGGCAGAGTTGTATCGCCGTCGATCGCAACCTTGCTGATCTCGACGGAGATTCGCGGCGCGTCGGCGCGATCGTCAACGGTCACTTGCGAGGCAATCGCCGTGGTGATGTCTTCTTCCAGCGTCGGCCAGAACTTGAGAACATTGTTGTCTTCATAGGCGCTCAGGTCAGCTTTGACCTCTACGCCGGACAAGGTCTTTTCCATTGCGGCCAGCGGGCCGGCGGCGATCAGTGCCAGGCCGGTACAAAGTGCGGTGGTTCGGAGAAGTTTCATTTCTTTTTTCCTTGTTTGATCCTCATCGCAAGCACGCCGTGCAATGCCCAGTCGAGCATTTGACACGTTTCGCTTTTCGATGTGATGTGATATGATTTATCAACGTATTCGGGCGGCGTTTTCGTTCGCCCTCTATCAAGCTATCGCTCAAAATGAGTGTTCTGATACTAACATGTATCAGCGTGATGTTGGCGCGTCCGCTTTAGCTTGGAAAATGATCGGACCATACAACATCGGAAATGCCTCCAAGGGGCCGACAGCACTCAGCACTGTCCTTTTTTCAGCCCGAAGAGGTTCTGCCTGCGTTCTTGGTTGGGGAATTTCAGGAGAATCACGTGGACCCAGATCGCTCGCTTTTCATATCTACCTCACACCAGATGAACGATACTTGGCAAGCGTGGACCTCCGCCCCCGAAAGTCCGGGCCGAAGCATAGCCCTTGCACCTTTTCGGGCTGCGCAGGCCGCATTCGCAGTTCATGACGAAACCAAGCGTCTGGAGGAATGCCGGGCAGCTGTCGAGGCGCTGAAGTGATGCCCGCATGATGCCTTCTTCTATTGGCCGAGTCAGCTTGCAGTCACTCTGCTGCAGCACCTGACCTGGCTCGAACCTTCTGCACTCCACTTGAGAGGAAACGATATGACCCACAGGCCATTGAAATCAACTACGGCAATTCTTGCTGCATTGTCGCTGCTGCAGCCATTGCCGTCGTTCGCGCAATCCAGCCCGGACGTGAGCGTAAACGATGCCGGCGCACAGACAGACGAACAGACCCCTTTGCGCACGCCCGAAGAAATATGTGCCGAGGTCAATATCTTCGAGGAATTGGAGTGTGGCCTTCACATTTTGGAACTTGAAGCGGCGACGACCGACGCCGCCACAGCCGCACCTGTCGAGGACGATACCACTGGACAGGCCGAAGCCGAAGCCCTCGCGGCAGAAGAGGCTGAGGCACAGGCGGCGGCAGACGCGGCAGCCGAGGCTCAGGCAGCCGCCGAAGCCGAAGCGCAGGCCGAAGCCGACGCAGCGATCCTTGCGGCAGAAGGTGCCGAGGCTCAGGCCGCCGCAGACGCGGAATCCGAGGCTCAGGCCGAAGCCGAGGCGCAGGCCGAAGCCGACGCAGCAATCCTTGCGGCAGAAGGTGCCGAGGCTCAGGCAGCCGCAGACGCGGAATCCGGGGCTCAGGCAACCGCCGAAGCAGAAAAGAAAGAAACCGACGCAGGCGCTGAACCAGAAACGCAGGCGGATGCTGCCACTGAGGCCGAGACACAAGCCACGACAGAGGCGCCAGCCGAAGAAGACCAACAAACCGACACGGCTACGACCAGCACGAGCACGGACAATACCGAAGCATGTCTCGCAGAGGTTATCGCCAGTGACGGTTCTGTCGTCTGTGTCGACACTCTGACCGGCGATTCGCTCGAAGCGCTGGCAACCGATACGGATGCAGAAACATCGGCCGAAGTGACAACCCAGACCGTTACAGAGGAGACACAGCGCTCGAGCAGCGAGGAGTTTCTTGAGTGGAGTCCCGAAGACCAGGAGCGCAGCACAACCCAGCAAAATGTCGCGCCAAAGGCGAAATCAAAGAGCGGAATTAGCGATCTGGAGAAGGCTGGTCTGCTGGCTCTTGGCGCGGTCGTGGTGGGCGCGATCCTGTTGAATGGTCAGCGCGTCGAAGCAAATACGGGTGATCGGGTCGTTGTGGTTGATGATGACAATTACTACCGGATCCTCAAAGACGATGACGCGCTGCTGCGTCAGCCCGGTTCGGATGTACGCACCGAGCGGTTCAGCGACGGTTCCACGCGCACCAATGTCCTTCGCAGTGACGGCACGGAGATCATCACCATCCGCGATTCGGGCGGGCGCGTTCTGAGGCGCGTTCTTGTCGAGACGGACGGGCGTCAATATGTGCTGTTCGACGACACCCGCAGTTTTGAACCCGTGGTGATCCGTGACCTTCCTGAACCAGAATTCGACGATTTCGATTATCAGGCCGCGAGCGACCGTGAAAGCCTGCGCTTGGCGCTGCTTGCCGCTGACCGGCGCGATATCGGTCGCAGTTTCAGCCTGCGGCAGGTGCGGGAAATCCACGAGGTGCGGCAGTTGAGCCCCGAGATCAATCTTCGGAATATCACCTTTGCCACCAACTCATCCGCCATTCAGCCGTCGCAGGCACAACAGCTCCGGCAGATGGGCATGCTGATGCGCGAGCTGATCGCGAATGATCCGACCGAACTGTTCCTGATCGAGGGCTATACCGATGCGGTTGGGGCGCCGGGCTACAATCTGCTTCTGTCCGACCGGCGCGCCGAGTCGGTGGCGCTGGCCCTCAGCGAGTATTTCGATGTGCCGACCGAGAACATGGTCGTCCAGGGCTATGGCGAACGCTTTCTGAAGATCCCAACGCAGGACGCCGAGCGTCTGAACCGTCGTGTAGCTGTGCGCAGGATCACGGCACTTGTCCGGCAAAGAGGACTCTGAACGCTCAAGGGCTCACTTGCAGCGCCTGTCCGAGACAACAGCCATTGGTTTGAAGATACCCCCGGTCACTCTTCTGGCCGGGGGCGTTTCGGTCCTGAACCAAGGCTCAGGACGTTTTCCTGCCGCGAAGCAGCAGTGCCAGACCACCTATAGTGCCGATCAGCCCGCCAACCAGATACCACATCGTGTTGTTGGTAAATCGTCCGGTGAGCGCCTCTGACAACTGATCGACCGGGGTGTTCGAGGCACGCCATGCGAAAAACAGCAGAAAGCTGCCCAAGGCGAGGACGACAAGGCCAAGGATATTTGACTGTGACAATTTCTGTTCCTTTGAAACGGGGTGAGCGATGATGTCAGGACTCTATACTAACCTGACATCTATTCACTCTGACTGATGCAAATCAGCCGTGTGACTGACTTTGCTGCTGGTGCGGCCGGATCAAAGCCCAACTCGGACCGCTTCATGAGATGCCAGGCGAGACTGATCCATGTTGTGGTGCTCCAACAGCGAGAGGATTACTCATTCTCCGATGACTAGCCATTCGCTGGTTGCGGAACAGGCAGGGAGCCGATGAACCAGATCATTTACTTTGTCGGCCTTGTCGTGATTGTCATGTTCGTTCTGGGTTACTTGGGCCTGCGCTGAACGACACAACACCAGCGATCCCAAACTTGCGACAGTCCCGATCGGACGGCGCAGGCTGGTCGCAATCAAGCATATAGCATGTGGGCCCCGGCACGATCTGGGGCGACTGACCCATTACTGGAGATACCGAATGAACACCCCTGTCACCTCAGCCATCAAAGCCGCCGCTTCCCCTGACGACCTAAGCCATCAGATCGAGGTGCTGCGGGCAGACCTGGCAAAGCTTGCATCAACACTCTCTGACAATATGGCCGAAGGTATCGGAAAGGCCGGTCAGCAGATCGGGCAGACCGGTCGTGACGCCCGCACGACGGCAACCAACGCGGTGCTCGATCATCCCCTGACCGCTGTCGGGATTGCCGCCGGAATTGGGCTGCTGTTTGGCATGATGGCGCGGAAGGGCTGAACTGACATGGCGCTGCCGTTATGGGATCCGCTGCGCGACCTTGCCGGCACCGCGGTCCGCAGCGCGGGTATTCGCGCCACAATGGCAATCGCCACGGCGCTTCTTGCGATCGTGGCGACAGCGTTTCTCGTTTCGGCAGGTTTTGTCGTGCTGATGCGGGAGGTTGGATTCCCGGTTGCGGCCATCGCGTTCGCCGCACTCTTTGCGGTGCTTGCACTGGCCATGCATCTTTTCGGGCGCGCGATTTCCGCGAGGCAGGCAGCGCGGACCATGGCAGCACGAAGCCGCGCCGAGACCGACATCGCCCTCGCGACCGTCCTTGCCCGGTCGGCGCGACCCTTACTGCCGCTCGTGGCCTTTGTGGCCGCGTTCGTACTGGCGCGACGGTCGTGACGAGGGCGAAGCGACGTTGAGACGCCGCACGAAGGCAACTGCGACAATCAGCGTCGGAGTGGCAACCAGCGCACCCGCAGCGCCCCAGAGCCACGCCCCGAAGGCAATCGCCACAAAGACGGCAATCGGGGCGATGCGGATCCTTGAACCCACGACCATCGGCGTGACCACCTGTGCTTCGATCAAGTTCAGTATGACGACGACGGCAAAGGGTGCAAAGGCAACTAACGGATCCTCGAAAGAAACGATCCCGACACCCAATGTGACCACCCCAAGAATGGCAACTCCGATGAAGGGCATGAAATTCAGGAGCGCCGCAGCAACGCCCCAGAGAGGGGCGTTCTCCACCCCGAGCAGGTAAAACGCTCCAGCGATGCAGAGGCCAAGCCCCAGATTGATGGCGCTGATTGCCAGCAAATAGCGCGCAACATTGGTGCGCACGTCGCGCATGGCCCGCCCAACCGCCCGGCGTGTCGAAGGCCAGGGTATCAGCGACATGCCCCATCGGGCCAGCATCACGCGGTCTCTCAGAAAAAAGAAGGTCAGCATCGCCCAGAACGCGATCCCCGCAGCGAGTCCCGGTGCGCCGATCGCCCAGTCCGCAAGCAGTCTCTGGCCGCCTTCGACCAGCTTGTCCACGGCGTCTTCACCCGGTCCCGGCTCGGGCGCATCACTGGTTTCGGTCGGAACGCGCTGTTCGGGCATTTCAGAGGGGACAACTTCTGGACTGGTTTGCAGAGTGTCCGAAACCCCCGATGCGATCTCGCGGGCGCGTCGTTCCACCTCGCGCAGGATCTGCGGCGCGCGGCTGTTCCAGGCCTCGGCTGAGGGCGCCAGGGAATAGACAGTAGTGGCCGCCCCGATCAGAATACTGCCAACCACCAAAGCAGCACAAAGCGACGCAGGAGCGCCCGATCTCTCCAGCCATCGGACCCAGGGCGCAAGAGCAATCGCGCAAAGCAACGCCAGAACCGTGGGCACCGCGATCAGGCTGGCCGCGCTCAATCCCGCCAGCATCATCACCCCGGCAATGATGCCCAGCAGCAACGACTGGATCGTGCCACGGTCAAGCGACGCAAACCAGCCTCCGGATGGTGCCGGGTGCGGCTCTCTTGATGCTGTGTGCAAGGTCGGGTCGGACATGGCGCGCGCCAGCCTTTCTGTTGCGATGGATAAGCGACGCATACGCGCCGCCGAAAGCCTAAGGGCAGCAAATTCTGCCCGCGCTGATGCAGGTTAGCGCCGCGAGCATGACGAAAGGCGAAGATGCTTTCAGAAGCGTCTGAGACGCGTCAGATCGTTCTGGCCCCGTGATCGCTCAATTAATGCCGGAACCCAACGGAGAACCATGATCCATGGAAAAGAACCGCAAGAAAAAGGCCGGCGATGCGACCAGGAAGGGCGCGACCAGGCAGTCAGAGTACAAAACGCTTGAGGCTGAGGGAAAGACGAAAAAGGCCGAAGGACGGTTTCAAAAGGCATTCGGCAAGGTACAGGTCGCTCCGCGGAAGGGCTGATCATGCTGCCGAATGGTCCCGCCGCGCTGTCCCCCCGCGGCGGGACCACTCATACCCGAATCCAGAACAAAGGACACCTTCATGCTTGGCGCCATTCTCATCGTCGTACTCGTTCTCATGCTGATTGGCGTGCTTCCCACCTGGGGGCATAGCCGGTCCTGGGGGTATATCCCCAGCGGCTCTGTTGGTCTCATTTTGCTGATCCTGCTCGTGCTGGTGGTAACGGGTCGCCTCTAGGGGCGCAACCTGCCAGCGCGCAATCGGCAATACGCCGACATCCCGGAAAATCCAGGCCAGTCAGCGTCGGCGCACAGAGTTGCCGCCGGCAAGAATGCTGTTGATCAAGGCCGCCACAGCGACGTGCATCTCGGCGGCACCATCATCGGGTGCAAATTCGTGTGCCGCCGCCGCATCCTTGAGAATCCCCAGAATCTCGTTTTCCGGAAGGATATTGCGGTCATTGAGTGCCAGAAGTATTGCTTCGCATATCGACAGTGCGGCGGTGCCGGCGATGCTGTGATGCGTGGTCATATCGGTGTCACTTTCCATTCATGGGACAGGTGGCTCCGACTATCCGCTGGCCGGAGCTTGTCGCGATCATAGGCGCAATCTGCTACACTCGACTGATCCAAAGCAGCGTGAGGCACTTCTCTTTCGGCTACTTGACTTTGGGTACCACCCGCTGCCGATCTTTTCTGAAAGTTGACATCTTGCCTGCAAACAGCCCGCTGACACGAAAACTCTCCGCCTTCGTCACCCTTTCGGATGTCGACGTGGAAACGCTTGCGCGTTTTCACCAGCGCCGCCGGACCTTTCTTTCCGGGCATGAAATGATCAATCATGGTGAGAGAAACCAATCTGCCTTCATTCTGGCCAAGGGATGGGCCTTTTCCTACAAGATCCTGCCAAATGGTGAACGCCAGATCGTTGATTTCCAGATACCCGGCGATTTTCTGGGGCTGCGCAGCATCCTGTTCCGCACCGCCGACCACAGCGTCGAGGCGGTGACCGATATCGAGGCCTCCGAGGTTCTGGCGTCGGATATCTTCGATGGCTTTTCGCGTGCGCCACGCCTCGCCACAGCAGTGCTCTGGGCCGCCTCGCGGGACGAAGCGATGGTGGTGGAGCACCTGGTCAACCTTGGCCGTCGTTCGGCCGAGGAACGCATGGCGCATCTCCTGCTCGAACTCGGGGCGCGGCTGAAACTCGTGGGGGGCGGCGACAGGACGGGCTTTGACTGTCCGCTGACGCAATACCACCTTGCCGACGCGCTCGGTCTGAGCGCCGTGCATGTGAACCGCGTTCTTCGACTACTGCGCGAAGAGGGGCTCGTCACATTTCGGAAGGGGCGCGTTGTCTTTGACAACTTCGAGCGTCTCAAGGAGTTCGCCTGTTTCGACACAGAATATCTCGATCAGGAAGGGCCCCTGCTGCGCTGAACCTCCCCTCCGACAAATCCCGCCGGAGAGGCATCGTTGCGCGGCCCTGCGGCCCTTATGCCAGCGCGTGCTTTGCCGCGTCGAGTTCACGGTTGCACTCAGCGTCATTCTTCGCCGTTTGCGCCTTTTCGGCTGCCTGATAGTGCTTCAGCGCCGAATCCTTCTTGGGACCAGAGGGAGCCTTGTCCCAGGCCGCCTTGACGGATTTCATCTTTTCGGCCGTGTTGAGTGCAGGTGATTTCGAGTCCATGGAATTGATCCTTTAAACGGTCTGCACGAATTGACAAAGCTCCCCGTCGGACCGGGATGGTCTCCGGCTACCCGACAGGAAAGCTTTGCCAGCGCTCGTTACAAACAATCGATGGCGGAATATGTTGCCATCAATCAGAACCCTATCCGGACGCGGTCGGGGTGGGACTGATCCAGGTTGGTGCCGGGGAGTTTTTTCAAGCGCGGTTCCTGCGGCCCGACAAGAACGGGACGGGCGCGGGGTTGATCCCGGCACGTCCCATTTCAGTCAACTCTGGATACGCTCAATTGGTCGGCGTTATCACGATCTCGACCCGGCGATTCTGCGCGCGCCCGGCTGCGCTCGCATTCGATGTGATCGGTTCGTAAAACCCGCGACCTGATACGGTGACCCGCGACGCGGCGGTACCATTGGCAACAAGTTCCCGTGCAACCGACATCGCACGGTCACGGCTGAGTTGGTTGTTGTAGGTTGCCGACCCGACATTGTCCGTGTGCCCGACGACACGAACAGTCGAGTTGGGATGCTGGCGCAGGCTTTCCGAAACCGTCCTCAATGCAGGCCGGAACCCGGGATCGACGACCGAAGACGCGGTACGGAATGTCACCGCCTCGGGCAGGATGACCCGGAGCTGGCTGCCGGTGTTGGTGACATCTGCACCCGTGCCGGCGAGAGACTGGCGCAACTCGCGTTCCTGCGCCGCCATCTGCGCCCCGATCGCCCCACCGACCGCGGCCCCGACTGCGCCACCGATCAAGGTTGCCTTGGTATCCCCACCGATGACCCGCCCGGCCGCCGCTCCGGTCAGACCGCCGATAACGGCGCCGGTTGCGGGCTTGTTGGCGGTCCCATTGTTGTAGGTGCAACCCCCGAGCACGAGCGTTGCAGCGGTAATGACGAATGCAATTGTCTTTCCATGGTTGCCCATCTTCTGTGTCCTTTCAATAAGGTAATCACCACGCACCTGCGCGGCGGTTTCACCCGAACTGATCTCTGAATTGCATTATTGGCGGTCAGGCATACTGATCTGCGTTAGGTGCTTTGCTTTCAACCAATGCTCTGTCGCCGGTTTGCACAGAAGTGAGCGACCCGAAATCGGCCCGGGCGGAAAAGACGGATCAGCTTCACACATTCTTTCAGCGATTGCGCGATGTGCCGCGACTGGAGTGGGCTGCGTTCCGCCATGCGGTCAGGCCCTTGCAGCGCCGACAGATCCGTTCTCCGAACCCATCGCTCCAAAAGATGGCCTTGCACCGCAGGCAACATCTTTCCTTGGGCGTGTCGTCCAATGCGCGGGCCGGATGATAGATGTCGGTGTTCTCATTTTCAGATTGCATGCGATTATCTCCGATCAATGAAACACCCCTCGATTGATATGATGGATTTCACTGTCGCGGTGGCGCGATTTCGGTACGCGTCGGCATGCCTTCGTTTTCCGCACGCTCGATGCCTGACACATCACGGGACTGTCTTTGCGAACTGTCGCTCGAATAGAGATGACGCAGTTGTGCTTCGGAAACACCGTCGGCCTGCATGACAAGACGCACCATAGGATCGGACAACATCTCTTCGAGAAAGAAATGCGACAGCTCCCTTCCAGACAGCTTGTCCTTGGCGCGGGCCTTGTCCAGATCGACCAGAGACAGGGTCAGGCTTCGGGCAAGGCCGGGATGGGATATCCGCGGATTCAGGTGAACTAGGACCGACGCCTTCCATGCTTGTGGGTTGAGGTGGCTGGGAGGCGATGAAAGCTCTGTCTCGATCTCGTATTCACCCGCGGGAAGTGTCTCGTCAAAACCCGGAACGGTAAACGGTCGGGAAAAAACGGCGGTGGTCTTGCTGGTCAGATTATCCATCCAGATGCTCCCTTCCGATTTGCAGTCGACTGTGCGCGGATGACCGCCACCCCTGATCTGGATGACCGCATACTCATTACTGCTATCCATACATTCTCCCCAAGCCTTCCCTGCACCGTTCCCTGCAGAACACATCCTAGGAAATATCGCGGCGAAACGGGCTGATCGAGGTTAGCCCCTGCCGTGATCTTTGCTGCCACAATGGTATCGCCGTGGCAAAATATCCGCAGGAAAAATAACCAGCAATGTCCCAACACACCTATCATGCAGGAATGGTGGCGCCCTCGTTTCGCAAGGCGCTCCGGCTTGCCCTGAATGACCGAGAGATTCTGGTGCCGGATTGCAACCCGAAAGGTGAACCAAAGGATTGCCGTCGATGTTGACGCATTTGCGATGCCAGCGAACGCGCAGCCATCCCAATTTCAATCCCCGCTCGGTTCCGCGCCCTCCCAACGGTCTATCATCCGTCCTGGTCCGCCAGGAACAAAAGGGTGACACCCGGTTGACCCCATCGGAATGGACCAGAATCCTGGCAAAATATCGCCAGCCGAACCCCTCCCGTAGCATTTTCGAACTGACCGTCACGCTTGCCCCGTTTGTCGCGACATGGGCAGTTGCCTGGTGGATGTTGTCGATCAGCATCGGGCTGACCATGGTATTGGCGGTCATCAATGCCGCCTTCCTGGTCCGGCTGTTCATGATCCAGCATGATTACGGTCATGGCTCGTTCTTTCGGGACCGGCGCCTGTGCGACTGGATCGGTCGCATGATCGGTGTTCTGACGCTGACGCCCTATGACGTCTGGCGCAAGACGCACGCGATCCACCATGCCACGACTGGAAACCTGGACCGGCGGGGCGTCGGGGATCTACCGACGCTGACGGTCAGCGAATACTATGCGAAGGGGTGGATCGGCCGGGCAGTCTATCGCTTGATCCGCCATCCGGTGTTCCTGTTCGGAGTCGCGCCGTTCTACACATTCTTCCTGCAGAACCGGCTGCCTGTTCACTTGATGCGGTCCGGCTGGCGCTATTGGCAGAGTGCGATGGGGACAAATGTCGCAATTGGCGTCACCCTGGCGGCTATTGTCTGGCTGGGCGGTTGGGATGTCCTCCTGTTCGTGTTTCTGCCAACGATGCTTTTGGCCGCGATGGCCGGAATGTGGTTCTTTTACGTGCAACATCAGTTCGAGGACACAAGCTGGGAGCGCGAGGAAGACTGGAACGTGCAGGACGCCGCATTCGACAGCAGTTCGCACTATGCCCTCCCGGGCGTTCTGCGCTGGATCACCGGAAACATTGGGATCCACCACGTGCATCATCTGGCCAGCCGCATACCTTTCTATCGTCTTCCCGAAGTGATCGAAGACCACGATATGCTTGCACAATCCAAACGCATCACGCTTTGGCAAAGTTTTCGCTGCGCACGTCTCCACCTCTGGGATGAAAAGCGCTGCAAACTGCTAACCTTTGCGGAGGCCCGGGCATTAATGGGCTGAGTCTGAGGGGATTTCCTCCAAGAAATTTCAAAGCGCCTCGGGTTCAGCATGGTGCCTCCGCAGACTGCATCGGGACCTACTCGCCGAAAGCGGCCACTGCGTTCGTAAAGCGCAGAGTGAGTCTTTCTGCCCCTCGTTCCCCGTGGGAGTGAGAATGTCGCTGAATGGACAGATCTTGAGGCATTCGGTCCCCGAAGGCTAACGCAGGTTAGTGTCAACTTTTCGAAATCGGAATAACCAGACCTTCAGAGATCGCGGCATTTGCTGCTGCATATCATATCAGGAGGAATCTCATGAAGTTGCCGAGGCTTGCGTCAACGCTGCTGATCGCGGCGACCTTGACTGTACCGTTCACGCTACAGGGTTGTAACACCGCCGCCGGTATCGGAAGAGACGTGTCCGCAGGCGCTGACGCCGTCACTGAGTCTGCCGAAGAGAACAAGAGTTACTGACCAAAGACATGATCCACTCGAAAGGCGGCGATAAAGGCCCAAGACGCTTGCAGACACATCTTCGGGCGCTGGTTCTACGATCGAAAATACTGACTGACGGCGCGGAATAACGACAGGGACGTGAATCCTGCGCGTTAGTGAGAGGTGGTTCGGTTGATCTGAACAGCCGGGATAAGCGGATTCTCCGCCTCGGTTACGCCGCCACCGCTTCGGGCATTGGCTGGTTGAAGTAGGCTTGATCGGGGGTTTTCCCGTCAAGCGACGAATGCGGGCGGCGGCTGTTGTAGAAGCCAAGATGGCGGCAGATCCCGGCGCGGGCTTCGGACACGCTGGCATAGGCCCGCAGGTAGACTTCCTCGTATTTGATGGTCGGCCACAGGCGCCCCACGAAGACATTGTTGCGCCAGGCCCCCTTGCCGTCCATGCTGATCCTGATCTCGCGGGCGGCCAGCACCTTGATGAAGTCAGTCGAGGTGAACTGGCTGCCCTGACCGGTGTTGATGATCTCGGGGGTGCCGTGACGTGCCAACGCCTCCTCCACAGCTTCTATGCAGAAGTCGGCCTCCAGCGTGATCGACACCCGCCAGGACAGAACGCGCCGGGTGCAACAGTCCACGACCGCGGCGAGATAGATGAAGCCCCGCGCCATCGGGATGTAGGTGATGTCCATCGCCCAGACCTGTTTGGGCCGGATGACGGGCAGCTTTCTCAGCAGGTAGGGGGTAGATCTTGTGCCCCGGTGCCGGTTTCGAGGTGTTCGGCCGATGGTAAAGAGCTTCGATGCCCATGCGCTTCATTAGCGTGGTAACGTGCAGCCGTCCGACCTTGAACCCCTCCTGGACCAGCAGCCCTTGCAACATCCGGCTGTCCGCGAAGGGGAACTCCATGTGCAGCTTGTCGATCCGGTGCATCAGCTTCAGATCGGCGTCCGACACAGGGCGCGTCTTGTAATAGACGCTGCCCCGGCTGATCCCCAGCACGATGGCCTGGCGGCTGACGCTCAGCTTTGCGGTGGGATCAATCATTTTCTTGCGCTCGGCAACAGACCCGCCTCGGCCCGAGCGCGCCGGACAAAAAATCGTTCTCCAGCGTGAGCTCTCCGATCTTCGCATGCAGGGTCTTCACATCGATCACCGGTCCCGCCTCGGCCTCCGGGGCTTCGCCGAACACTCCGGTCGCGCCCTCAAGAAGCTGATCGCGCCACTGCTTGATCTGGTTCGGGTGAACGTCGAAATCCTGCGCCAGCTCGATCAGCGTCTTCTCACCCTTGATCGCGGCTACAGCCACTTTCGCCTTGAAGGCCGGGCTGTGGTTCCGGCGCGGTCGTCTTGCCATGGTCTTCTCCTCGCTTGCAGCATCATGCCGCCGTTGCGCGGAAAATCCACTTATCCCGGCTGTTCAGATTTTCGCAGCATCTCTATTTTCTTGACGGTATTGTTTACTGACCCGACAGTCACCACTTTAAATGTGTTGGCACTCATGTATGTCGAGTGCCAGAGACTCCCTGAAATCGCCATTTCATATCAGAAACCCCGTAGAAGGAGTCTTTCCAAATGTTTATACCCCTGCATGACCGGGTTTTGGTCCGCCGCATCGAAGGCGATGACAAGACTTCTGGTGGACTGATTATCCCGGACACCGCAAAGGAAAAGCCCCAAGAAGGCGAAGTGGTCTCGGTGGGTACCGGAGCAAGGGACGAAGATGGCAATCGGATCGCCATGGATGTCAAGGCAGGCGACAGGATCCTGTTCGGTAAGTGGTCGGGTACCGAGATCAAGCTCGACGGCGAAGATCTCATGATCATGAAGGAGAGCGACATTCTCGGCGTCATGGCCTGACCCCGACAGCGACGCCGAAATCTCATTCCCAGGAGCACCCCACCATGTCCGCCAAAGACGTCAGATTCAGTACCGATGCCCGCGACCGTATGCTCAAAGGCATCAACACGCTGGCCAACGCCGTAAAGATCACCCTCGGACCCAAGGGCCGGAACGTCATCATCGACAAATCTTGGGGTGCGCCGCGCATCACCAAGGATGGTGTGACCGTCGCCAAGGAAATCGAGCTGTCCGACCATTTCGAGAATATGGGCGCGCAGATGGTCAAGGAGGTCGCGCAGCGCACCAATGACGAGGCTGGCGACGGAACCACGACCGCCACCGTACTCGCCCATGCGATTGTCCGGGAGGGCATGAAGTCGGTCGCGGCCGGGATGAACCCGATGGATCTCAAGCGCGGGATCGACAAGGCAGTCGCTGCGGTTGTGACCGAGATCAAGGCCATGTCCCGACCCGTCGGCAACAGCGACGAGATCGCGAAGGTCGGGGCCATTTCGGCGAACGGAGAAGTCGTGATCGGCCGTCAGATCGCAGATGCGATGGCCAAGGTCGGCAATGAAGGCGTGATCACCGTCGAGGAAAACAAGGGACTGGAAACCGAAACCGAAGTGGTCGAGGGCATGCAGTTCGACCGCGGCTATCTGAGCCCCTATTTCATAACGAATGCTCAGAAGATGGTCGTCGAACTGGAAGACTGCGTCATCTTGCTTCACGAAAAGAAACTGACCTCTCTCATATCCATGGTGCCGCTGCTGGAGGCTGTGATTCAGGCCGACAAGCAACTGCTGATCGTGGCCGAGGATATCGAGGGCGAGGCGCTGGCCACGCTGGTCGTCAACAAGCTGCGCGGCGGACTGAAGGTCGCGGCCGTCAAGGCGCCCGGCTTCGGAGACCGCCGCAAGGCGATGATGGAAGACGTTGCCGTGCTGACGGGCGGTCAGGTGATTTCTGCAGAAGTGGGCACCAAGCTGGAGAATGTTACCATGGATATGCTCGGGTCCGCCAAGAAGGTCGCGATCACCAAGGATGACACGACGATCATCGACGGTGCCGGCGACAAGGACGCGATCGCAGCGCGCGTCAGGCAAATCCGGGCGCAGATCGAGGAGACAACTTCGGACTACGACAAGGAGAAGCTGCAGGAACGGCTGGCCAAGCTTGCCGGCGGCATTGCCGTGATCCGGGTCGGCGGGGCAACCGAGATCGAGGTGAAGGAGCGCAAGGATCGCGTGGACGATGCGCTAAATGCCACCCGCGCTGCGGTTCAGGAAGGTGTCGTGCCCGGTGGCGGCGTGGCACTGGTTCATGCTGGCAAGGTGCTGGCGACGCTGAAGGGTGAGAACAATGATCAGGATGCCGGCATCAAGATCGTCCGCCGCGCGATCCAGGCACCGCTGCGCCAGATTGCCGAAAATGCCGGGATCGACGGATCGGTCGTCGTTGGCAAGGTGATCGAGAGCGACAGCCCGAGCTTCGGTTTCGACGCTCAGGCTGAAGAATACGGCGACTTGCTGAAAGCCGGCGTCATCGATCCGACGAAAGTTGTCCGGATCGCGCTCGAAAACGCCGCGTCCATTGCCGGGCTATTGATCACGACCGAAGCGATGGTCGCGCAAAAGTCCGAGAAGGCCGGCGCCGGCAGCGAAATGTCCGACATGGGTGGAATGGGCGGAATGATGTGAACGGCGGCGTCGCGTGTGCAGGAGCCTCGGGACGCGAAACTTCATTCTTGATGGACACAAACACTCATCAATTCGCCAAGAGAATCCAGAATCAGGAGAAACTGAAATGACCAAAGGTGACAAGCAACGCGGCAACCGTGAAGCGAAGAAGCCCAAGAAGGCGAAGGAAAAGGTCGTTGCAACAGCCGACTTCACGAAGGGCAAAGCCTTGACCAATCTTGGCGAGCACAAAAAGAAATAGGTAGCGGGCAAAGTATCTGACCGTCAATGGAGACGGTGCAGGGTGGCGGCACGACGCGGCGACATGCTGCATCGGCCCCTCGATCACGGACCGTTTCGATCCACGCCCCCGGGAAGGGGGCGACCACCAACCGTCTCGACTGCGTGCCGGATGCGATAGTTTCGATCCACGCCCCCGGGAAGGGGGCGACCGCCACAATTGCGGTTGATTGTCTTGTCGGTTCGTTTCGATCCACGCCCCCGGGAAGGGGGCGACGGCATGTTGCCTCTGCCTCATAGTAAGAGGCTATGTTTCGATCCACGCCCCCGGGAAGGGGGCGACCTACTTCGCCACCCGCGCCGCCACCCCTCATGTGTTTCGATCCACGCCCCCGGGAAGGGGGCGACTTGAGCATACCGACGCAGCCCATGACGCTGCGGTGTTTCGATCCACGCCCCCGGGAAGGGGGCGACCGCCACCAGCAATTGAAGGCCGAATGTTTCCATCTGTTTCGATCCACGCCCCCGGGAAGGGGGCGACGTCGCGGGATGGGCTATTTAATGTCTGGTGGGATGTTTCGATCCACGCCCCCGGGAAGGGGGCGACTAGCGAATCTGTGGCTTGGTTGCTTGCCATCCTCGTTTCGATCCACGCCCCCGGGAAGGGGGCGACTTGCCCCGAGCGGATCGCATCGGCCAAAACCTTTGTTTCGATCCACGCCCCCGGGAAGGGGGCGACGTCACCATGGAGGTGAGCGAATTGCAGGCCATGAAGGTTTCGATCCACGCCCCCGGGAAGGGGGCGACGATCATTTTGTTGAGCGCGTCTTGGGTGTTTGTGATGTTTCGATCCACGCCCCCGGGAAGGGGGCGACGGACACAACCGTTACCGTGCTTTCTGTTGCGGCGGGTTTCGATCCACGCCCCCGGGAAGGGGGCGACCGGGCGCTCGCGGCCTTTATGTGGGGGGGGAGGGGTTTCGATCCACGCCCCCGGGAAGGGGGCGACGGGCATTGATCCGACAGCGGCGGCTTCTATCTGGTGTTTCGATCCACGCCCCCGGGAAGGGGGCGACCATGGACCGCTTAGCAGCTAAATGTTGATGAAACGTTTCGATCCACGCCCCCGGGAAGGGGGCGACCACTGCTGGGCGAAAACCGTGACAGCTTGCGAAGTTTCGATCCACGCCCCCGGGAAGGGGGCGACCTTGGCATAGACGCATGGTGTGGTCGCCTGATAGTTTCGATCCACGCCCCCGGGAAGGGGGCGACTATCCGGCCAAGCCTCGCGGAGTCGTTGTTCAGTGTTTCGATCCACGCCCCCGGGAAGGGGGCGACTTCTGCTTGTCGGGACGCCAGCAAAGGATGGTGGGTTTCGATCCACGCCCCCGGGAAGGGGGCGACCTCTTCTCTACTCTACTCTTCTCTACTCTGCTTGTTTCGATCCACGCCCCCGGGAAGGGGGCGACTACAACCCACTGCGTGCCCGAAACGCCGTTTTCCAGTTTCGATCCACGCCCCCGGGAAGGGGGCGACGTAGCGCGGGATAAAGCCGTATTGCAGCATAAGCTGTTTCGATCCACGCCCCCGGGAAGGGGGCGACGGTTCCGGCGCGGGGCAGGATCAGGGTCATCAGCCGTTTCGATCCACGCCCCCGGGAAGGGGGCGACTGGCGGTGTGACTGTCGGTGCGCACGGCGGCATCGTTTCGATCCACGCCCCCGGGAAGGGGGCGACCTTGTTGATTTGCGGGCTGGGCTGGACCGAAACGGTTTCGATCCACGCCCCCGGGAAGGGGGCGACGGGCTACCGTCAGGCACGGTATTGAGGCGGCGGAGTTTCGATCCACGCCCCCGGGAAGGGGGCGACTGGGCGTCGACAGATTGGGATGCGTGATGATCAGTTTCGATCCACGCCCCCGGGAAGGGGGCGACGTAAGCCTCCTGACCTTCGGCTGCGAATTTGGGCAGTTTCGATCCACGCCCCCGGGAAGGGGGCGACCCGCTGCCCTGACTGCTCACCGCGCCAAACGCCCGTTTCGATCCACGCCCCCGGGAAGGGGGCGACAACGGACGCGAACTACGCGCGAGCGACCGACATAGTTTCGATCCACGCCCCCGGGAAGGGGGCGACCAACAGCCGATGTCGTGCTGCCCGACACGGTGCGGTTTCGATCCACGCCCCCGGGAAGGGGGCGACCTCGAACCCCACCGGGATTACTGGTGGTCTCGAGGGTTTCGATCCACGCCCCCGGGAAGGGGGCGACACTGCCAGGGCAGAAGCTCCAGCTCACGGTGCCAGTTTCGATCCACGCCCCCGGGAAGGGGGCGACATGGCATTGCCGGTGTTCGGCAGCGTCCGATTCGGTTTCGATCCACGCCCCCGGGAAGGGGGCGACGCTCGGTCGCGTCAACCGTCAGGGCGTTCTGGCGGTTTCGATCCACGCCCCCGGGAAGGGGGCGACAATCCTCCCAATCATCCCAGATGATCCGATTGGGTTTCGATCCACGCCCCCGGGAAGGGGGCGACCCTGCCAGTGCGGGCAAGTCCCGCGCGGCCTGAACCAGTTTCGATCCACGCCCCCGGGAAGGGGGCGACCCGTAACGGGCTGCACAGGCTCATGCTGCGGGAAGTTTCGATCCACGCCCCCGGGAAGGGGGCGACCGCACGTCGGGGATTCCTGACCGTCGAACGAACAGTTTCGATCCACGCCCCCGGGAAGGGGGCGACTCTGGCGCCCGCCGATCTGGTCGGGCGTCTGGTCGTTTCGATCCACGCCCCCGGGAAGGGGGCGACCCGGCAGCGGCAAAAGCGAAAAGGGAAAGGGAGAGTTTCGATCCACGCCCCCGGGAAGGGGGCGACTCTGTGGGGTATAGGCTGTTGTTCAAATTGAGTAAATTGGGAGTAAGTTGCGGAGGTGGGCGACACATTAACCCTTCAGCAGGCTGAGCGGCCTAGAAGTTTGCGGTTTTTCAACAATTTCAAAGAGCTATCGCATCTGCGAACATTGGCTTAAAATTGTCACGCTTGGGGTTCGCAATGGGCGTGCGAGACTAATTTAGATGATAAGTGGTCCGTTCAGGTCAGTGGCAGGTTTCGCGCCGACGTGTTCAACTTTGCGCGTCCAGTTTGCACCCAGATAGTAGTATCGCAGGCTGTCGAACGAGGGTTTGATTATCCCTTCAAGCCGCGCTTTCAGCTTGGCCCATTGAGCGGGGTCCACTTCGATCTCGAAGACGGAAAACTGCACGCGCTGGCCAAAATCTTCGCAGGCACGGGCGACCTGACGCAAGCGTTTTTTACCGCCTTCCTCAAGCGTATTGACGTCATAAGTGACCAAAACCAACATGTCAGCTCCAGAACCAAGGGGGATAGGCGTCAATATCGCCGCGCAGGTGGCGGGCCAGCATCTGTGCCTGAAGATAGGGCACCAAGCCAAAGGGGGCCTTTTCGGCAAGGAAGGGATGCAGGCGCTCTTCCTTCTTGCGCTCTTGCCAAGCGGTCAGCACCAATTTGCGGGCGTCGTCGGTCAATAGCACTGCACCGGTTTCCATCTGTTGGAAATCTCGAGCGCGAAGCTGTCGTCGGTTAACCAGCGACAGAGCGAGACGGTCGACCAATGGGGGGCGCAATTCTTCCATCAGATCAAGCGCCAGACTTGGGCGGCCGGGCCGGTCGCGGTGCAAAAAGCCGACAGCCGGATCGAGCCCCACCGCCTCGCAGGCAGAGCGGCAGTCATGGGTCAGGAGCGTGTAGAGAAATGAAAGCAGAGCGTTCATGGCGTCCAGTGGCGGGCGACGTGAGCGCTTTGTCCAGCGTAATTCGGGGTCGGGCGCGCGAATGAGGTAATCGAAAATCGCGAAATAGAGGGTGGCAGCCTCGCCCTCCGAGCCGCGCATCTGATCCACCGTCGTATCCGCAAGCTGCACCCGACGCAGAATGAGCGCCATGCGCTCAGTTGTTGTTTCTAGGGCAGCTCGAATGAGTGGATCGATTTCAGAACCGTAGTCGCGCAAGGACCGGCGGATCACGGCGCGCTGGTTTGCGATCTTACCCATGACGATGGATCGAACGATATCTTCGGCGCTGTCTGCCACCCGGTATTGCGCGCGGCGCAGGAGGACATTGCCAGAGACCGGACCTTCTATCCGAGCCTGAAAGCGGCCGATCCGGTCAAGCAGGACGATGGTGATACCGCGTTCAGCGCAGATGCCGATCAGCGCGGGCGAAATCAAGATCGGGCCGAAGGTCACAACCGAGGCCAGCATATGGAGGGGCACACGCTTCTTTTCAGCGCCCTCGATCTCGGCCACCAGATTTTCGCCGTCTTTTTTCAGTGCGGCACCTTCGGTTGTGACATAAATGGTGTTCAGCAGCTTTTTCATGGCGCCTCTAGTGCCTTGGACAGCATCTGATCGCGCCATTGCCTCACTGGGCGATTAACGGATTCTGGGCGGCAAAGCTCCAGCAGGGAGCAGGCTCGACAACGCGTGCGGTGCGGGGTGGGTGGCGGTGTTTGACGGCTGGCAAGCACAGTGGCGAGATCGGCGATGGTGGCTTCTGTCAGCGCACGGAGCTGGGTGTCGAATGGAACGGTGGACCGGCGCTTTGTTTGGGCATAGAACAGCGCACCCGTAGGCACGCGTTGGCCGGTCATCTCTTCAAGGCAAAGAGCCTGCGCGCAGAGCTGCACCTCATCCGCGCGGTGTAGCTTGGGCTTGCCACGTTTGTATTCGACAGGGAAAGGGGTTTCTCCCTGAAACTCTACGAGATCAGCTACTCCCGTCAGGTTTAGTCGTTTTGAGGCCAGCGGCAGCGATAGCACCCGCCGCACTCCACGCGCCCTGCGGCTGCCGCCCTTGTCGGCACGGCATGCAGCACATCACCCTCGGCGGTAAAGCGGTTCTCGGCCCAGAGCCGTTCTAAATGAATCAGGGCCGCCTGCCGCAAGCAATACACCGCATGCTGCACCGCCGAGAGAGGGATCGGTTCCATCTCGGCAGGCAGGGGAGGCATGGTCAGAGCAATTCAAGAATTTCAACACCGATTGGCAATCCCTCGCGGTCGATGCTGATCATATAGTCGCTGAACTTCCGCGCCGGTCGAAGGTTGCCGAGGCCGGCGTCATCGGCGGCTCGAAATTCGCCATCGACATTTCGGCCAATTTTCACACGGTCGAACAGGAGGTGCGCCGGGGCATTGCCAAGCGCGCTGTCATGGCGGAAAGCGATGAGCTTGCGAGTGGTCATCTCTCCCCGTGCAGCAGAGCGGTCATGTTCAAACATGTTGGCAAGTGCCTCGAACAACAAGTCCAGATCGGCCTCTGAAAACCCAGTGCGCTCAGCGAACTTGGCCGAAATGAACCCGTGCGCGAAATACAGGCCGTAAGGCACGATATGTTTGCGCCCCATTGTCCTGTTGTCGGTGCGGGTATCACTTTCCTCTGCGCCCTCGGCACGTTTTTTCTGCTCAGCCTCATTGGTGGCGGCCATCCGGGTAATTGAAATCTCCATGGGCAGCACCGGCTCCACCGAGTTGGCAAAGGTGATCTGCACGGGTCCCTTGACCTGTCCGCAATTGATGCCGGTCGACATGACGGCGCCGAAGGTGCGCACGTCGAAGAAGTTTCGGCACATCCAGTCGCGCAATTCTCTCGCCTCTGTATCGTCTTTTGGATTCAGCTTGGCTTCCTTTTTGCCTGTGCCCTCCCCTCTCAGGGCAGTATACGCTTGTCGGTGTTTTTCGTTCAGGATCGACCCTTCCTGAACATAGATGTGATGGCCTGCCTCACCAGTGCGGGCCAATTCCACGTAGTTGCGGATCTTTCGCTTTAGGCTGACATCGGTGACAAGGCCGTGGTTGGTTTCAGGGTCAAGCCGTGGAAGGTTGCCTGCGTCGGGGTCACCGTTGGGGTTGCCATTGGTGACTTCGAAAATCAGCACAAAATCATGGCGTCGGGAAAGTGTGGTCATTCTGTCACCTCGGGTGTTTTGTCGGCATGCTTGCGGAAAAAATCGCTGCGCTGGTGGTAATAGCCGAGACCAAACAGTGCCTGCTCAGCAGAATTCAACGATGCGGGAATTGGGTCATCGCAGGGATCCATCAGATCGGTGATTGACGTCAACAGCTTTTCCAGATTGACGGCTCTGCCGGGCGAAACCTTGCGCAGCTTGGAAAAATGGTTCTGCGATCCCGCATCCAGCGTGCGGTAAACCTTCTGTGGAGTGGCCGAGGCTGCGCCATAGAACTTGTCTTTGATGGTCGCGTTCACATTGGCGCCCAATGCAGCGCGCTGCACTTCTTCATAGACGGCGAACAGACGCCCGAGCATGTAGCCCTTGTTGGTATTGGCGGGATCTAGCGCCACGGGAGCCTCCTTTGATTTGAAATTACGGATCAGAACAGATTTCAGAATGGCCGCGCGCAGCGCGTTCACTTCGCCATCGGAGCGGATGCGCATCAGCGTGGTGGACAAAAGCGTCAGCGGATAGCCCGCCCCGGTCAGGATCGCGCGCATCCATTCCCCCGCAATCAGCGGCGGCACATTCTCGCGCTTGCCTTGCACGGCCAGTTCGACCAGATAACGCCACAATGGCGGCCAGCCATTTCGTGGAGGCGGCTGCAATGCGGTGTCGGACAAGTATCGTTGATAGTTTTCGGTCAGCACGCCGAAATCTCCGGTCCAGTAGAAACGCACGCAAAGCCGCGCCGCGTTGGGCGCAAGGCCAAGAACATGAAAACGCACGTTTTGCGACAGTTCCGGTTGGACGTCGGTCAAACGTGCTCCTCTGCGGATTGCCTCCAACTTGTCGCCGATCTTGGCGGTTTCCACGCTATCCTCAGCGCGGGGGTCGAAGAAGGCGCTGAAATAGCTTTCGGCCTGCTCTGCGGTGTCCGGTTCGGCATCTGCCCAGAATACCGTCGAAGTATCACCGATCTGGATACGGTGGTTGCTGTCCTTCTCCAGAAAGCGGTTCAGTGCGGTGGTATAGGCAAAGGCGGCGGCCTCGGATACCGGGGCGTTGTCGCCTTGATCGTGGCCATAAGAGGTAAAGGCGTCGAGGTTGAACGATATCAGGCTGGCCCCGGAGGATTGCGCCCCCCAAACGCCCTTTATTGAGGGGTGCAGCCGAGCCACCGGGCCGGGGGTGCCGGTGACGAGGCAGATCTGCGGGTCAGAAGCTGATGCAACCCCGAGTTGACGCCAGAGCGCGCGGGCGGCGGGTCGGTCGTGTAAGAACTCGAACTCTCCGGACAGACGAAAGACGATGTTCTGGTCGCGGGTCTCCTCGTCCCAGAGCGGGGGAGCGAAAGATATGGGTTCCCAGCGTTCCAGAAAAAGGCGTAGAGCCAGAAGTCCAGCATCGGTAGCTTCGCTCAGCCATTCCAGATGTTTCTCGCGGAACTTTGCATGTTCCTCAGCGGTGCGTTTCCCCTCGGCTACTGTGACGCCGAGCACATAGGCGGATTTGTCCCACAGAAAGTTCGGCGCGATTCCGGCGGTGCGCTTTACAGCCTGCGGCACCAACATCATTTTCGGACTGCGTTTTTTGTCGGTATCGCGCAGGTCGATTACTTCGGCTACGGAGCCATCGGCGTTAAGAACGACGCAGAACCCTATCTTTTCGGATGAAAACCCATAGGGCGGGGCGTCGGGTAGTCGGTCATAGGCGCGGGTGAGCGCGGCGATCAGGCTCATCGCTTTACCTCGGGGCTGCCAGGTTGCGGAACTTCCATCACGCCATCCTGCAGGCTTGCGCGGAATAGGAGCGAGGGGCGGCCGGGCGCGGCGTGGTCGATGTCCCACAGCATGTAGCCGAGGTCGCGCGGCGCGCCAAAGCCAAGATCGGGAGTTTCCGCCTGCGCGTTGCGGGCGGGCAGAGGGGCGCCGGGCGGGACAAGCTCGAAACCGGCGGCGAATTCGCGCGCGCCAAGGCAGGGCTGGTGAAAGCATTGACCCTTGGCGGCCCGGCGGTTGAAGATGTCCAGATGCTTGCCTTCGGTTTCGCTGGCCTCGGCACGTGCGGTCAGGACAAAATGCGCCTCGATGACATAACGCGGACCCACCAATACGGTGGAGGCGCGCTGTTGGCGATCTTCATCGACCAGAATTTGCACTCCCTGCATATCGCCCCGGTTCACCGCGCGTTTGATGGTGCCCGCCGGGGCCTTGTGCCCCACCTCGTTGCGGCGGATCGACTGAAAACGGATCGGTTCAAGCACATGGATGCTGTCGATCACCCAGCAGATTGCAGGCTTCCAGTGGATCGCCTCAAGTATGCCGCGTGCCGCAGAGGGGGTGATAACATCATAGCTGACGCGCTCGACTTTGAGCTCGGGGCGGGTGAACAGTCCGTGCTGGCCCCAGACGTGCAGACGAATGCCATAAGCCATTTAATACCCTCAAATTGCATTTAAGTTACCGCATTTGGTGTATGTCACAAGGCCAAATGTTCTTCAGATTGAAGAATCAGAATATGCCATCCTCCAGATACTCTGCGTCTTCCCAACGCAGCCCGCTGTCCTGATGGTAGAGGGTCTTCGTTTCCAGCACGCAAAACTGGTCGCCACGCAGGTGGGGGGCGTGGAAACTGGCGTGGCCGTTCTGGATCATCAGGGCGCGCGCCTTTTGTGGCACCTGCACCGTGTAGGATTGAAGCGCGCGGGCGATGGGGCCGGAGTGCCGTTGTTCAAATCCAAGGTGGGAAATTTCGGCCTTGGCTTCGGGTTCGATGGCTATGATTACAGGCACCATGATACTGTCGATCATGCGATATCTCTCTGCAGTGCTGCGATAGGGGAAATTGGTGCCGGCGCGACCAAAAACAAACGCATCGATCATCGGTTGTCCCATGCGCTCGGGGCCATGGGTCCAGTAGACCTGTTCGAACCAGTCGCGGATTGCCTCAGGTGAAAGCAGGTCTTCAAACCGCTGGGCCGTGCTCCGCATCGCTGCAATCAGGGGTTTTAATGAAGTGGGGACCGGCTGACCGGGCGCTTCGAACACGGTCAGTGTGCTGGCTTTTAATGGGTTCTTGCCTTCGCGGTTCACGCGCCCGGCGGATTGCACAATGCTGTCCAGCCCGGTTTCTGCCCGCCAGCCCTTTGGAAAATCGACATCAACCCCGGCTTCGATCAAGCTCGTTGCAATCAGTCGGCATGAGGTGCCGTCCTTCAGGCGTTGTCGAACAGCACTTAGGATGCGGCGGCGATGAGCCGGGTATTGACGGGTTGTTAGGTGAACCGCGCCGTCCAGACCCTCGGCTTGCACCGCCTGAAACAGTTCTAACGCGTGTTTGCGGCTGTTCACGATCACCATGCCTTGTGGTGTGTCGCGCAAGGTCTCGATAAGTGCCGTATCCTCCATCGCGCCGCCCTGCACGATCCGAGCGCGGCGCAGACGACTGGCCAGTGCGACCGGATCAGGAGCTAATTCCCGCCCTTCCAGTGGCAAGCCACCCTTCTTTAATTGTCGGCTGTCAAAGGCGGGCTGCGTTGCCGTGCAAAGCACAATGCTGCAGCCGTATTTTGAACCCAGCGTGTCGATCATCCGAAGCGTCGGGATAAGCAGCGATCGTGGCAGGCTCTGCGCCTCGTCCAGCACGATTACCGATCCGGCGATATTGTGCAGTTTGCGACAGCGCGAGGGGCGGGCGGCAAAGAGGCTCTCGAACAGTTGCACATTGGTAGTGACAACCAGCGGTGCCGCCCAGTCCTCCATCGCTAGCCGGGCTTTGGCGCGTTCTTCCTGGCCCGGCTTCTCGGTGTCTATGGCCGAGTGATGTTCCAGCACGATATCGCCGAACAGGTCGCGGAATGTTGCGGCGGTTTGGTCGATGATCGATGTATAGGGGATGGCATAGATGATACGGCGATGCCCATGCCGAGCGGCGTGATCCAGAGCGAACCCAAGGCTCGCCAAAGTCTTGCCACCGCCTGTCGGCACGGTAAATGTGAACAACCCCGGCGGCAGGGTTGCTTTGGCGCGGCTATGAGCAAGCACTTCTGCGCGAAGGAGGTTCAGATCGGTTGTTTCTGTGAACCGCGCCATATGGGTGTCGAACCGAGCACGTAAATCGGGCAAGAGATCTGGCAGTGCAGGCCAGTCCCGATCTTTCTTGCGGCCCTCCAACTGATCATAAAATGCCTCGGTGTCCCGGAAATCACCGTCAACAAGGCAGGAGAAGACCATCCGTCCAGCCACGGACAGGTCAAAGCTGCTTGTGTCATTGCGCAATTTGGCTGAGATCTCCGCCAGCAGCGGCGCAAGCTCGACTTGTGCCGTCGCGGTGACGTTTGGTGGGACATTGTCCTGGAATCGGTCCAGCCGTTGGACCATGCTGGCGTCTGACCCTGTCGCATCAGGCAATCCAGCGTGATGGCCGAGGATTGCATAGGCCACAAGCTCGGCCACAAGGAGTTCCTCTCCTTTTGCGCGTTTCAGCAGAAGGGCTGCCCCGGCTGTCGAGTGATCTACGCGGTCAGCAGTTCCCATCAGGCGCCGCTGAAACGCCAGATCATGTTTGCCGAAATCGTGCCAGGCACCGGCCAGGCAGGCCGTGTGCTCGAGGCCGATTTTCGCGCCTCGTCCAGCCGCCAGAAGCGCCGTTTCTCGCAAATGGTCAGAGAGTGTTTGCCAGTCGCTTTGATCGTCAGTAGACCCAGAATGAGCGAAAGGACCGATTGTCATCCCAGTAGTCCCGGATAGGAAGATGCATTGCGACACCATCAAATCTTGAGCGCAAAGTCCATCGTATAGTATTATCCTTTATAATGATAAACGCTCAGAAACCTTTCGACGTTGGCTTAGAAGATGTAAGATTGGAGACTATCTGAGAGTGTCGTGATTAAGGTCTGTTGACGTTCAATTCCCATTTGGTGTGAGTTCTGATTCAAGGTTGCGAACAGAGGAGAGCAACCTTGACCCGACGTGCCCTGACTGACGCCCAATGCGTCCAGCCGGGACGCGCGGCGAGGGTGAGATCGCTCCGTGGACTGCGGCAACGACCGCGCACACCACTTCGATCCACCCGACCCTGAACGCAAACATACGGCCCCAAGCGGTGACCGCGGAGAGAACCTCAGAGCCCGGCACGCAGGATGGAACGTTGAAAGATTGGCTCATGACCAAGGCGATTAGTGAACGTCCTCGGACACTATCAGCCGGCCCGTCGAGATTGCCGATGGAGCGCATTCGCCCCGTGTCCTTGCACCCGCGGGGCTCCTCTGCAATCCCCTCGTCCAAGCCAGTTTTCCCGCAACGACATTCTTCCCGATCAGACTGGACAAGTGCGCGGATCCGAGCATTGCTGAGACCGTGCCCGAGGTGAGTTCGGGCTGCTTCCGGTACAGGGGCCGGCAAGGGGTTGGCCCGTGATATCGGGAGATCGACCATGGCCCAAGTCACGACCGAGCCAGCCAGGCACAAGCCAAACAAGCCATCACTGACCACCGCCGCAGAGATCGAACTGATGGAGCGACCCGACCTGTGCGCGCTCTGGCAGGAGATATTCGGCACCGCACAACCAAAGAGCCTGAGCCGACCCTTCCTGCGCCGGGCACTGGCCTTCGAGGCGCAGGCCCGCACAATGGGGGGATTACCGAATGGGTTGGTTGCACGGTTGGAGCGCATGATTGGCGACGAGGCGCCAAAACGCAGTCCGGAGTTGCAAGCAGGAGCACGGTTGCTGCGCGAGTGGAACGGTGTGACGCATGTCATCGATGTGACCGAACATGGCTTTCGTTGGCGCAACACCACATACCGCTCGCTCTCGGCCATTGCCCGAGAGATCACCGGGGCGCACTGGTCCGGACCACGCTTCTTTGGTCTGTCGGGGAAGGCGGTGCGATGAACCAGAGAATTCGCTGCGCCATCTATACGCGCAAATCCTCGGATGACGGGCTTGACCAGGAGTTCAACTCGCTTGATGCCCAGCATGAGGCCTGTGCGGCCTATGTCACCAGCCAGCGCGGCGAGGGGTGGAGTCTTCTGCCTGCACGCTACGACGATGGTGGGGTCTCCGGTGGCACGCTGGAGCGCCCGGCGTTGTACAGGCTGATGGAGGACGTGGATGCGGGGCGCATTGACATGATCGTCGTCTACAAGATCGACCGGCTGACACGGTCACTGTCGGATTTTGCCAGACTGGTGGACCGGTTCGAGGCGGCAGACTGTTCCTTCGTGTCGGTCACGCAGGCCTTCAACACATCCTCGTCGATGGGACGGCTCACACTCAACATGCTTCTGAGCTTTGCCCAATTCGAGCGCGAGGTCACCGCCGAGCGCATCCGCGACAAGATCGCGGCGTCAAAGAAGCGCGGTCTCTGGATGGGTGGTGTGTCCCCCCTCGGCTATGACGCCCATCCCGACCCCAATACCCGTAGCCTCGTGATCAACGAGGCCGAGCGCAGCACGGTCGAGCGTCTCTTCGCGCTTTACGAGGCGCTAGGCTGCCTGCGGGCAGTCAAGCAGCAAGCGGACCGACTTGGCCTGCGCTCCAAGCGGCACAGCTTCTCGACCGGCCGCGTGCAAGGCGGCGGAAAGCTCTCCCGGGGCCAGATCCACTACATTCTCTGCAATCCGATCTATGCGGGCCGGATCCGCCACAAGGACAAGATCTTTGACGGCCTGCACCCTGCCATCATCGACGATGCGCTCTGGGACTGCGTTCAGGTCAGGTTGCAAGCAGCCAGTGCCAGACCCAGAACCAACGGCAAATCGGTGGACCACCAGCACGGCGCAAACGTGGCCTCACCGCTCACAGGTAAATTCCGCGATGCGACCGGGGACCGTCTGACGCCGAGCCACACGCAGAAGGGCAGGGCGCGCATCCGTTATTATGTCTCTAACCGATTGCTGTCCGGCGCAAAGGATCCGAGCGGCTGGCGCCTGCCGGCTGCGGCCTTCGAGACGTCGGTCGCTAACACCGTGGCAAACCACCTTGATCAGGCCGCCCGGCGTCATGCCTTGCTGGAGCATCCGGAGGTCAGGGCAGGGGAGGATCATGTCGAGCTCGGCCAAGCATTGGCCGCGCGCCTTCGAACCAGTGATGTCGGGACCTTGTCCGACCTTGTCCGCGAGGGACATCTGGACCGGGGGCGCATCACGATCCATCTCAATAGCGCCATGCTGGCTAATGTATTGGATATTGACCCGTCGGCATTGGCCCGCGAGGCGCTGACCTGCACCGCCCCGTTCGACCTCCGGCGGCGCGGTGTCGAGACGAAGATCATCGTCGGGGATGTTTTTTGCGGCCCTGATCATGTTCTGCTGCGGGGATTGGCGAAAGGGCATAAATGGGCGGCGGAGCTGCAATCAGGCACGCCCATCTCGGTGATAGCAAAACGCGAGCGGGTCACGGAGGCCTATATCCGCCCGCGTGCCCAGCTTGCCTATCTTACCCCGCGTATCCAGACCGCGATCCTCGACGGATCCCTGCCGCCTGAGCTGACACTGGAGACGCTGGTACGCGCCCGGCTGCCGTTGGACTGGAGGGTGCAGGAACGGATGTTGGGGTTCGAGAGCGCTCGGCCGGGTGCGGCGTGACCCTCCGAGGATCTGTCCTCAATACCCGATCCTGTCGAGGACCTGGTCGATAAGGCCCAGTATCTTCTGGGTTTGCGCGAGATCATCCTCCATGAACTTGCGGGTTTTGCGGTTTTTCTCGGTGTCCAGATGTTCGAGGAGATAGTCGCGCTCATCTTCAAAGTTCTTGCGCCGTTCCCGCCAAACCTCCAGTTCCTTGAGATCGTCCTTGGTCATCGGGCCCTGGATCCATGCGGTTCCCTTGTTCATGTCGATCCGCACCTGATCGGGATGCGGCAGGGGGGCAGGGAGATGTGTGATGCCCATCTGCGCGCGTCTTTGCAATTCCCGCTCCCAATCGACCTTGTAGGCGATCGCGGTCTGCAGCCACTCATCGGAGAGCTGCTTGTTCTGCCGCTCGGTAGTGGCCAGCATCTCTGCAAAGAGCCGCTGCGCCCGGTGCTGGCCCTTGGCGGCATTGACCGCGAGGGCGCGCATGACGGCTTGCGCCATCGGCACGGTCACATTGCGATCGCCGTCGCGCACGGTGATGTCGCGGTAGGCCTCATCGAGAATGATGTCCTTGAGACGTTCCTCGTTGAGCGCCGGTCGCTTGTTCTTCGCCCCCCTCGGACGCCCCATCGGATTACCCGACTGCCCGGGCTTGAAGCGCGTGTCTTTCGGTGGCTTTGCATAGCCCACCTCGTAGTCGGCATCGGGCTTGTGCACAAGCAGCCTGGTTTTTTCTCCGCTCATTCAGCTGCCTCCAAAGTCGTGTCCTGAGTTTGCCAGCCGCACAGGACGCGCTCGGCATCGTCTTTGGCATGGGCTTCCCAGCGGGCGAGGATGCGATTGCAATAGATCGGGTCAAGCTCGCAAAGATATCCGCGCCGCCCGGTCTTCTGGGCGGCGATCAGCGTCGAGCCCGAGCCGCCAAAAAGATCGAGCACGATCTCCCCGCGTCCCGAGACATCGCGGATCGCATCGGCAATCATCTGTACCGGCTTGACCGTGGGATGCAGCGCCAGCTCCTCCATCCTGTTCCCGTGCCGACTGTTGGCGCCGCGATACTCCCAGACATTGGTGCGGTAGCGCCCGTGCTGGCCCAGTTCGAAGGTGTTGATGTGAGGAGCATCGCCCTTCTTGAAGACGAAGATCAGCTCGTGGCGCGAGCGGTAGAAAGTGCCCATGCCGCCATTGTCCTTGGCCCAGACGATCAGGTTCTTCAGCGCGTCATAGACCGCGTGACCCGCTTCCAGCATCTCCGTCATGTGGCGCCAGTCCATGCAGAGGAAATGGATCGACCCGTCCAGGCTGTGATCGGCCATGTTGCGGAAGGCGGTTTCCAGAAAGGCGGTGAACTGTGATCTGCTCATTTCGCCCGAGGCCATGGCGAACTCCCGGTGCTGGATCTTGCCGGAATTACCCACATGACCGTCGATCTTCACATTGTAGGGCGGATCACTGAACACCATTCGCGCCGTCTCACCCGCCATCAACGCTGCAACCACCTGGCGATCCAGCGCATCACCGCAGATCAGGCGATGTGGACCCAACTTCCAGATATCCCCTGGCCGCACCCGTGCCGGCACCGCTCCCGGCATCACATCATCCTCCGGATCGCCCGGCTCCTCGGGGGCCACGCTTTCCATTACCCCGTCGATCTCGGGGATCGAGAAGCCGGTGATCGAGACATCGAAGTCGAGATCGGCGGACATCAGCGCCCCGAGCTCCGCCGCCAGAATCTCCTCGTCCCAGCCGGCATTCAGCGCCAGCTTGTTGTCGGCCAGAACGTAGGCGCGCTTCTCGACCTCGCTCATATAGTCCAGCCGCAGGCAGGGCACCTCCCCTAGCCCAAGGAGTTTTGCCGCCTCCACCCGGCCGTGCCCGGCAAGGATCGTGCGGGTCCCGTCGATAAGCACCGGGTTGGTGAACCCGAAGGTTTCGATGCTGTTCGCGATCTGGCGGATCTGTTTTTTGGAATGGGTCCGGGCATTCCGCGCCCAGGGTCTGAGATCGCTGATCGCAATCCTCTCTATATTCGCTTGGGTCATTGCGACCTCCTGTTGGTTGTTGCCTGCTTCGATCCACCGGAATCACTCCGGCGGCCTCATTCGTAAGATATATCAAACGACTTGGCATGCCGTCAATCATACCGTATGGTGGAGTTCGACATACCGAACAGAGGGCACCATGCAAATCGGAGAACGCCTCTTCAGCCTGCGCCAGAAGAGCGGGCAGTCGTTGCAGCAAGTGGCCGACGCCATCAAGATTTCCAAGGCGCATATCTGGGAGCTTGAGAAAGGCCGCAGCACCAACCCGTCCTTCGATCTCGTGCGCAAGCTGGCCGGGCATTTTGGGGTGAGTATCGATGAACTGGTGGGTCAGGCGGATGAACCGGATGCGGAGCGGCTTCAGATCGAGCGGCTGCACCGGGGTCTGGATGATCTGACCGACCGCGACCGGGAGATTGTCGAGGAGATGATCAAGGTCTTGAAGGCCCGCGCGGCGGCTCGTGACTGAGGCCCTGGACCTGCACCGTTTCGAGCTTGCCGATATAAGCCTGCCGCGATCTCTCGCCCTTGCCGTGCATGCCCAGCTCGGGAAGATCGCGCCGCCGGTTCCGGTGGATAACATTGCACGCGCGCTCGATATCGCGGAGATCCGCACGGACATCTTCGATGGTTTTGAAGGCATGTTGCTCACGGACCAGTGTCGGAGCCAGGGAGCGATCCTCGCGAGTACACGTCATGGACAGCGCCGCGCCCGCTTCACCATTGCACATGAGTTGGGACATTTCCTGATGGAGCAGCACGTTCTGTCTGCGGAGGACGGGTTCAGATGCCGCGCGCAGGACATGCGCGAGACGCGGGAGGGCCGACGTCATCAGAAGCAGGAGAGCCAGGCCAATGAGTTCGCGATCGGACTGCTGGCGCCCTTCAGGATGGTGGACCTGTTCCTGTCGAAGGATCCCGACCTGCGAGATGGCCAGCGCCTGCGGGAGGGTCTCGACGTCAGTCTCGAGGCTTGCGTCCGGCGCATGATCGATCGGCGCCAGGAGCCTCTGGCGGCGGTCTGGTCGAAGAACGGGCAGGTGCGATATTCGACACGCAACGGCGGGTTTCCATTTGTCCATCTCGAGCCAGGTGACCGGCTGCCGCAGATCTCGGCCGCGTTCCGCGCGGTCGGCAACAACAGCCAAGGCTTCACCGCATTCACCGAGATCCACGCGGCCGCCTGGATCAACCGTACAGACATAGACCTCTTCGAACAAACCCGCGTTGGCGCAGACGGCCATGCGGTCACGCTGCTCTGGGCCGATGCGCCGGAACCGGATGAGACGGATTAACCTGACGATTCCGTGCACCGCGAGCTCGATGTCCCAAGGTTCTAGTGGAGAATCGTCCCGCGCCAGCATTCCCTGTTAGCCTCTGCAGCCTTCCCTGATCGGCAAAAATCATTCCCTGATCAGCCGGAGAAAATTCCCTGTTCCTGACAGAACAGGGAAACGCCCCTCAAGCTCCTGCAAACACGCGTGAAATCACAGCGCAAATCGCCGGATCCGGCTCAAAACAGCCCTGGAAAACCAGATTACCCTGATAATTCCCTGTAAATCAGTGAACCCGCCCAAAACCGAACCGTCTCAAACGGCCATCTGAGACTCGGACCGCAATGTCAGCAAAATGCCGAGTAACGGTACGTCTCTGTTGCGAATATGCTATAGCAAGGCTCTGAATTTGCGTTGAAAAACAGGAGAAAATCGCACCGTTCCAGAGAGACGGGTGTGGGTGGCGGAGGAGGTGGGATTCGAACCCACGGTACGCTTTCACGCACGCCGGTTTTCAAGACCGGTGCAATCGACCACTCTGCCACTCCTCCGATCTTGACGTGCCTATAGGCGCGCAAACGATTCTGGAAGACAGGTTTGCGGGGAAAATCGCGCACCGCCCTGTTGCGCACTTTTCTTGTGAAGGGCAAGGCGCTAGAGTGCGGACGCGCATGATGGAGAAACGCGCTACGAATCCGTCATCTCAACGACCGGACAAACCGGCGGGGCGCGGTGTCGCGACGCGAAGACAGGCAAGGGGCGAGGCATGGCTGGTTCATCAACAGAGCGGCGCGGAGGTTGGCGCGGACTTGCGGCGGGAATCGGTCTGATGGTGCTCGCCGGATGCGGCGAGGACGGACAGTTCGCGCTTTTCCAGTCCGGTCAGGAGCAATCGACAGGGACCGCCGCGAGAACCGCTGCACCCGAAATGGTCGAGCGCGATGTCGAGGCGCCGGATGTGTTCCAGGTCACTGATATGGGACTCTGGGACGGGCGTCCGTCGCTGGGTGGCGTCTGGGTCGCGCATCCGGATGTCAAGGAGCCCGAGCGCGTGCTGATCCGCAACACGGCCAATTCGAAATCGGTGATCGGCGCGCTGTTCCGGCGCGAGATGAGCGCTCCCGGTCCGATCCTGCAGGTGTCCTCGGATGCGGCCGTTGAACTTGGCATGCTGGCGGGGGCGCCCACTGAGCTGGACGTGGTTGCCCTGCGGCGCGAAAAGACGACGGTCGAAGCGCCCGCCGCCGCTGACGAGGCGACGGAAGAATTGAAGCCTGCCGGGGTGATCGAGGAAACGACGCTCGATCCGGTCGCCGGAGCGGCGGTGGCGATTGACGCCGCCGAGGTGGCGGAGGCGGCGCGGTCGCAATCGGTCGTGGTGCCACAGACTAGACCACAAACCAGACCACAGACCGAACCGTCCGCTGCTCCGCAGGCCCAAGCCGTGTCGGTTGAAAAGCCATATATCCAGATCGGTATCTTCAGTCTGGAGCAGAACGCCCGCGCCGCTTCGTCAAGGTTGAGCAATGCTGGGATCGTCCCGCAGGTGCTCGAGCAGACGTCGCAGGACAAGACGTTCTGGCGCGTCATTGTCGGGCCGGTCACGGATACTCCGGAACGTACCGTGCTGCTTGAGCAGATCAAGGGGCTGGGCTTTGCCGATGCCTATCCTGTCACCAACTGATCCCGGGAGACCGTGATGCGCCTTTTCCGTAATCTCTCCGTCATCCTGCTCAGCTTTGCGCTGGCCGCGCCCGCTCATGCGTTCGAGACCAGCGCCCGCGCCGCCTATGTGGTTGACGTGACCACCGGCACGGTCCTGCTGAACAAGAATGCCGACACCCCCCTGCCGCCTGCGTCGATGTCCAAGCTGATGACGCTCTATGTCGCCTTCGAAGCGGTGCGCAGCGGGCGGCTCACGCTTGACGAACGTCTGCCGGTTTCGCAGCACGCCATGAGCTTTGGCGGCTCGACCATGTTTCTGGACACGACGGACCGGGTGCGGGTCGAGGATCTGTTGCGCGGGATCGTCGTGCTGTCGGGCAACGATGCCTGTGTGGTGATCGCCGAGGCGCTCAGCCCCGATGGCACCGAGGCGGGGTTTGCCCGGTTCATGACGCAGCGTGCGCAGCAACTGGGAATGACGAATTCGGTGTTCAAGAACGCCAGCGGCTGGCCCGCCGAGGGACATGTCATGAGCATGCGGGATCTGGCGCTGCTGTCGCGGCGGATCATCGAGGATTTCCCGGAATTCTACGAGATGTTCGCCGAGACCGAATTCCGTTTTGACGGGCGCGCGCCGAGCAACATTCACAACCGCAATCCGCTTCTGGGTCTTGGCATCGGCGCCGATGGTCTCAAGACCGGACATACGCAAGAGGCGGGCTATGGGCTGACCGGATCGGCCAAACAGGGCGACAGGCGGGTGATCTTCGCGATCTCCGGGCTGGACAGCATGCAGGCGCGGGCGCGGGAATCCGAGGCGATCGTGAACTGGGCCTTTCGTCAGTTTGCGCAGAAATCGGTCGTGAAAGCGGGCGAGGAACTGGCGCGCGCGCCGGTCTGGATGGGAGAGGCGGCGACCGTTGGTCTGACACCCGCCGAGGATGTAAACACGCTCCTGCCGGTTCTGGACGGTGGCGAACTGAAGGCCGAGATTGTGTTTACCGGGCCGGTGCGCGCGCCGCTGGCCAAGGGCGATGTGCTGGCCGAACTGGTTTTCGCGCCGGCCGACCTGCCCGAGACGCGGGTGCCGCTGGTGGCGGCCGAGGATGTGGCGCAGGGCGGGTTCCTGACGCGCTTGCGCACGGTCTCGGGCCTGCTGCTCTCACGCTTGCAGCAAGGGCCCGAGGGAACGCTTTGAGCGGGCAGGGGTTCTTTGTCAGTTTCGAGGGAATCGACGGGTCGGGCAAATCCACGCAGGCGCGGCGGCTGCACGACGCGCTGCACGAACAGGGCCGTGACGTGGTTCTGACCCGCGAGCCGGGTGGCAGCCCGGGGGCCGAGGAAATCCGGCGGCTGGTGCTGGAAGGGGACAAGGATCGCTGGTCGGCGGAAACCGAGATGCTGCTCTTCACGGCGGCGCGGCGGGACCATCTGGAACGGGTGATCGAACCGGCGCTTGCGGCGGGCAGGGTGGTGATCTGCGATCGCTTTGCCGATAGCACGCGCATGTATCAGGGGTTGGGCCGGGGCGATCTGCGCGCGGCTGTGGACCAGTTGCATGCGATGATGATCCGCCGCGAACCGGACATGACCGTGCTCGTCGATATCGAGCCGGGAGTCGGGCTGGACCGGGCGTTGGCGCGGGGTGGTGCGGAGGCGCGGTTCGAGTCTTTCGGCGAGGAGTTGCAGGCGCGGATGCGCGCCGGATTTCTGGCGCTTGCAGAGGAATTCGCGGATCGTTTCGTTGTGATCGACGGCAACCGCAATGTGGAGGATGTGGCTGCCGATGTGGCGCAGGCGGTTCGGGTTCGGCTGCCATGAACGATGAGAGTCTTCCGGAACCCGACCGTATAGAAGGCGCGCCACATCCGCGCGAAACCGCACGGCTTTTCGGTCAGGGTGCGGCGGAGGCCGAGTTTCTCGATGCGTGCAACACCGGGCGATTGCATCATGGCTGGCTGATCACCGGTCCGCGCGGCGTGGGTAAGGCGACGCTGGCCTGGCGCATGGCGCGGTTCTTGCTGGCCACGCCACTGGCGCATAACGAGGGGCTCTTTGGCGCGCCCCCGCCACCCGAGACGCTGGACATTGCCGCCGATCATCCGGTGGCGCGGCGGCTGCTGGCGTTGTCGGCTCCGGGGCTGTTCCTGCTCAGGCGCGGGGCCAATGACAAGGGTGATCGGCTGGCCGCTGAAATCCGTGTGCAGGAGGTGCGCAGACTGGGCACTTTCTTTGCCCTCTCGGCGGCGGATGGAGGGCGGCGGGTGGTGATAGTGGACGCGGCGGATGATCTCAACACGCAGGCCGCAAATGCGCTTCTCAAGATGCTTGAAGAACCGCCGGCGCACACGGTGATGCTGCTCGTCTCGCACCAGCCTTCGGGGTTGTTGCCGACGATCCGTTCGCGCTGCCGGACGCTGCGGCTGGTCCCGCTGGAACCGCCCGACATGGCGCAGGCGCTGGAACAGGTGGGTATTGCGTCCGATGGCGATCCGGCGGCGCTTGCGGAGTTGTCCGGCGGCTCGGTGGGGGCGGCGGTGCGGCTGATCAATCTGGGCGGCCTGAAGATTTATGGCGAACTGATGGGCCTGATGGAGAGCCTGCCGCGCCTCGACCGCGCGCGCGCGCTGAAACTGGCCGAATCGGTAGCCATGCGCGGGGCCGAAGAGCGGCTCGACCTCTTGTTTTCGCTGACCGATCTGATGCTCGCTCGTCTGGCGCGCAGCGGGGCGATGGGGCAAGCGCCCGTGACGGAGGCGGCGCCGGGAGAGGCGGTGCTGTTCTCGCGGCTGGCGCCTGATCCACACAAGGGCCGGGCCTGGGCGGAGTGCGCCGAGGCGATCGGTACACGGGCGCGTCACGGCCGGGCGGTCAACCTTGACCCTGCCGCCCTGGTGCTGGATACGGTGTTCAGGATTCAGCAAACCGCCGGGGCCTGAACCCCGGCCGAGGACAGGCATGAGCACCGACATCCGCATCACCGACAGCCATTGCCATCTTGATTTTCCAGATTTCGACGCCGAACGGGACGCGGTGATCGAGCGTGCCGTGGCGGCGGGGGTGCATCGGATGGTGACGATCTGCACCAGGCTGGAGCAGGAGGCCCTGGTACGCGCGATTGCCGAGCGGCACCCTTCGGTGTTCTATGCGGCGGGCATTCACCCGATGCGCGCGTCGGAGGGGCCGCTGATCACGGTCGAGGATCTGGTGAAACTGGCGGATCATCCGAAATTCGTGGGTATCGGTGAAACGGGTCTGGATTACCATTACACCGCCGACAGCGCGGCGGTGCAGCAAGACAGCCTGCGGGTCCATATCGAGGCCGCGCGTCGGACCGGGCTGCCGCTGATCATTCATGCCCGTGCAGCGGATGCGGACATGGCGCGCCTCCTGATCGACGAATACCGCAACGGTGCCTACACCTGCGTCATGCATTGCTTTTCCTCCGGTCCCGACCTCGCGCGCGCGGCGCTCGATCTGGGGTTTTACCTCTCGGTGTCGGGGATTGCCGCCTTTCCCAAGAGTCAGGATCTGCGCGATATACTTGCCGCCGCCCCGGTGGATCGCATTCTGGTCGAGACCGACGCACCCTATCTGGCGCCACCGCCCTATCGGGGAAAACGCAACGAACCGGCCTACACGATTCACACGGCGCAGAAGGCGGCCGGGATCTATGGCATGGACTGGCCCGAATTCGCGGCCCAGACCGAGGCCAATTTCGAGCGGCTTTTCACAAAGGCGGTGCTGTGATGGCCGAGTTGCGGTTTACCATCCTAGGCTGTGGCTCTTCGGGCGGGGTGCCGCGTCTGGGCGGACACTGGGGCGACTGCGACCCGGACGAGCCGCGCAATGCGCGCCGTCGCTGCTCCATGCTGATCGAACGCGAGACCGAAACCGGCACTACCCGCGTGCTGATCGACACCTCACCTGACCTGCGCGCGCAGCTTCTGGATGCCGGGGTCGGAGTGCTGGATGCTGTGGTCTATACCCATTCTCATGCCGATCATGTCCACGGGATCGACGATCTGCGGATGATCGTCTTCAACATGCGTCGGCGGCTGCCGGTCTGGGCGGATGGCGATACGCAGAACGCGCTCTATGCGCGTTTCGGCTATGCGTTCGTCCAGCCTGACGACAGCCCCTATCCTCCGATCCTCGACATGCATACGATCAGAGGGCCGTTTCGCGTCGAGGGAGAGGGTGGGGCAATCGAACTCTGCCCGATCCGGGTGCAGCACGGCTCTATCGACGCGCTCGGGTTTCGGGTCGGCGATCTGGCCTATCTGCCCGACGTGGCAGTCATCCCCGACGACGCCTGGGCGATTCTGGAGGGGCTGGATTGCTGGGTGCTCGATGCGCTCAGGCGCACGCCGCACCCGACGCATGCGCATCTTTCGCGGTCGCTCGAATGGATCGCGCGCGCGCGCCCGCGCCGCGGCGTTCTGACCAACATGCATATCGACATGGATTACCGGACACTGGTCGAGGAAACCCCCGAACATGTGACTCCGGCCCATGACGGCATGATCATCCGCTACCCGGTCTGATCCGATGCAGGCGTTGATCGAGGTCATTCTGCCGGTCTTTCTGGTGATCGGCTTTGGTTATGTCGCGGTCTGGCGGCGCTGGTTCAGTCAGGCGGGGGTGGACGGGCTGATGGCATTCACCCAGAAATTCGCCATTCCCTGCCTGCTCTTTACCGCCATTTCCCGGCTTGATCTGGGGCAAAATTTCGATCTGCGCCTGTTGGCGGGATTCTATGCTGGCGCGTTGTCGGGTTTTCTGCTGGGGCTGTTCGGCGCGCGGCTGATCTTTGGGCGCACATGGGAGGATGCAGTGGCCATCGGCTTTTGCTGTCTGTTCTCCAACTCGGTTCTCCTGGGCCTGCCGATCATGGAACGCGCCTATGGGGCGGATGCGCTCGCCGCGAATTTCGCGATCATCGCGGTACACTCGCCATTCTGCTACGGCATCGGAATCACCGTCATGGAGGTGGTGAAGGCGCGCGGCGTGGCGGGGCCGCAGGTTGTCGTCAAAGTGCTCAAGGCGATGTTCTCCAACACGCTGATCATGGGCGTGGGGCTGGGTTTCGTGGTCAATCTCTCGGGACTCACGCTGCCGGGGCCGGTCAATGACGGGCTTGATCTGATGGTGCGCGCGGCGCTGCCTGCCGCGCTTTTCGGGTTGGGCGGCGTGCTGGTGCAATACCGGCCCGAGGGCGATCTGCGCGTGATCCTTTATGTCTGCCTGATCTCGCTGGTGGCGCATCCGCTGATCACCTACGGCCTTGTTCTGGGGTTTGGTCTGCCGGTCGAGGCAGTCCGCTCGGCGGTGGTGACGGCGGCAATGGCGCCGGGGGTCAACGCCTATATCTTTGCCAACATATATGGCAACGCCAAGCGGGTGGCGGCATCGAGCGTGCTTTTGTCGACGGCGCTGACGGTCGTCACCGCATGGGTCTGGCTGCAAATCCTGCCCTGAGAGGCAAGGGCCCACGGGATGGGATGGTGCCGGGCGACCGGATTTGCGCGTAGCTCGGGGCATTGTGCGCACGTCAGCCGATCTTGAGCGGCGCCCCACCGGCAAAGCTGTTGCCTTTGACGTAATCGCAGGGTGCCTCCTGCATTTCCAGATGCAGGCCGCTGTCGGTATAGGGATGCGCGCGCGCCAGATCCTCGTTCACCTCGATGCCCAGACCGGGGGCCTCGGGCGGGGTGACAAGGCCATTTTCGACACGGATTCCACCGCCGATCAGGGCATCGTGAAACGGCGTCTCGATGCTCTCGGCCATCAGGATATTGGGGATCGAGGCGGCAAGGTGGATATTGGCCGCCCATTCGACGGGTCCGGCATAAAGATGCGGGGCCATCTGCGCGTTATGCGCCTCGGCGATGGCTGCGACTTTCTTCATCTCCCAGATGCCGCCCGCACGGCCAAGGGCGGGTTGCAGGATCGCGGCGGCACCGGCCTGCAGGACGGCGGCGAATTCGGCCTTGGTAGTCAACCGCTCGCCGGTGGCGACGGGGATGCGCACGGCCTGCGCGACCTGCGTCATCGCGAGCGGATTGTCGGGCGGGACGGGTTCTTCGAACCAGAGCGGCGAATAGGGTTCCAGCGCCTGACCCAGCCGGATCGCGCCTGCCGTGGTGAACTGCCCGTGGGTGCCGAACAGAAGATCGGCCTTGTTGCCGACAGCTTCGCGGATAGCCTTGCAGAAGGCGACAGAGATCGAGATATCCGACATCGCGGGCATATGGCCGCCGCGCAGAGTGTATGGCCCGGCTGGATCGAACTTGACCGCCGTATAGCCGCGCGCGACGCAATCGGCAGCACTTTCGGCAGCCATCTCGGGTGAGGTCCAGAAATCGGCGACGGGATGATGGGGCAGGGGATAGAGATAGGTATAGGCGCGGATGCGGTCATTCATCCGCCCGCCCAGAAGCGCCCAGACCGGTCGTCCGCGCGCCTTGCCCAGAATGTCCCAGCAGGCGATCTCCAGCCCGGAGAACGCCCCCATCACGGTCAGGTCGGGCCGCTGGGTGAAACCCGAAGAATAGGCGCGACGGAACATCAACTCGATATTCTCAGGGCTCTCGCCCGCCATGTGCCGCGCGAACACATCGTTGATTACTGCGCGCATCGCCTCGGGTCCGACCGATGAGGCATAGCATTCGCCCCAGCCGGTGATCCCGTCATCGGTGGTGAGCTTGACCAGAATCCAGTAGCGCCCGCCCCAGCCCGGAGCCGGGGGCGCGGTGACGATGATGTCCAGATCCTTGAGTTTCATGGAATTTATCCTTTGTGTATTCTGGTTCCCGGCCTTCGGGCCACCGAGACGTTTCAGGCGGGAATAACGCTATTCAAATACGATCACATTGCGTCGGGCCGCGCCGGATCTGGTATCGGCAATTGCCTCGTTGATCTGGTCAAGACGCCAGCGGCCGGAAATCAGCTCATCGAGCCTGAGCCGCCCCTGCCGGTAGAGATCGACCATCCAGGGGATATCCCGGCGGATCACCGTCTCGCCCATTTTCGAGCCGATCATGGACTGACCTGCCGCCGCGAAATTGACCGCCTCGTAGGATGAGACGGCACCCGTATGGGGCATGCCGACCATGATCATGCGACCGCCCCCGGCAAGGTAACGCGGAGCATCGTCATAGGCGCGGGCCGCGCCCACGGTGACCAGCACCACATCGGCCCCGCGCCCCATGGCTTGTTTCGCTGCGCGCCAGGGCTTTTCCTGCGTCGCCATCACGCCGTCGGTCGCGCCAAAGGCGCGCGCGGTGGCCAGCTTGTCGTCGCTCATATCTACCGCGACGATGCGCCGGGCGCCGGCAATGCGCGCGCCCTGAATGGCATTGAGCCCGACGCCGCCCGCGCCGATCACCACCACATCCTCACCGGCACGCAGGCGTGCGGCATTGACCACCGCGCCCACGCCGGTGATGACCCCACAGGCCAGAAGGCTGGCGGCGGCCATGTCGATGCCTTCGGGGATTTTCACGATCTGGCTGTGATGCACCACCACCTTTTCGGCAAATGCGCCGCAGGCCATGGCCTGTGTCAGCCTCCCGCCCGACGCCGTACCAAGCGGTCCGTCTTCGCCGTCATGCGGCGTCTCGCAGCCGGTGGGCCGTCCCGCAGCGCAGGGCGCACAGTTCCCGCAGGCGCGGATCAGCGTGACAACCACCGGATCACCCGGAGCAAAGCCCGTGGTGCCAGCGCCCACCGCGCTTACGCGCCCTGCCGCCTCGTGACCGTATACCGCCGGAAGCGTGCCGCCCCAGGCGCCTTCGGCAAAGGAGATGTCGGAATGGCAGATCGCCACCGCTTCGAGATCAATCTGCACCTCACCCGGCTGGGGCGCGCGCAGATGCACGTCCTCGATCACGAGCGGCTCGCGGAAGGCGTGGCAAACCGCGGCTTTGATGATCTGCATGTCTCTGTTCCTTCTGGTTTCGCGTCAGGTGATGCGGATTCGCGCGGGGCCGCAAGCACGATCGCGTCACATCGTGTCGATATGGCCCGTGCCACGCAGGAAATCGTCGAGCAGGCGCGCGTAATCCTCGGGGTGGTCAATGGGGGGCACATGGCCCGCGCGACGGATCAGGTGAAAGCGTGATCCGGGAACGAGTGCTACCGTCTCGCGCACCAGATCGGGTGGGGTCGATCCATCCTCTGATCCGGCAATCCCCAGTGTCGGCAGGCGCAGGCCGCTTGTGGGGGTATAGAAATCGGTGCCTGAAATGGCCGAGGCACAACCGACATACCCCTCCGGATCATGTCTGCTGAGCAGGTCTAGCCAGGGCAAATGGCGGTTCTCCCTGATGAAAACCGGCGAAAACCAGCGTTGGCAGGAGGCGAGGGCCAGATCCGCCATCCCGCCGGGGCGGCGGGCGGTGGCGATGCGCCCGGCCCAGATTTCCGGCGTGCCGATCCTGGCCCCGGTATTGGAGAGCACCAGCGCGCGAATCAGATCGGGACGCTTGACCGCCAGCCCCTGGGCCACCATGCCGCCGATGGAGAGACCGACGAACATCGCTTCGGTGATGTTCAGGTGATCCAGAAGTCGCTCGGCATCGCGCACCAGCGCCCCCATCGAATAGGGGGCGGGAGGGCAGGAGGATTTCCCATGCCCGCGCGCGTCATAGCGGATGATCCGCAATCCCGGTGGCAGCAACGGCACCACCGCATCCCATAGCATCGTGCCGGTGCCGAGCGCATGGGCAAAGACGACGGGCGCGCCGTCGCGTGTCCCCTCGTCAAGGTAGTGCAGGGTAACATCATCGAATTCGGCAAACGGCATGGGCGATCCTCAGGCAAAGCGGTGCAGGGCTTCGCGGAACACATCGGCGTCCACGTTACCGCCGGAAATGGTGGCAAAGACCGCATCGCCTTCGATTTGATCGCGGCGAAAGAGGGCGGCTGCCAGCGCCACCGCGCCGCCGGGTTCCGCCACGATCCTGAGCCGGGAGAAGGCAAGCGCCATGGCGTGCAGACATTCGTCCTCGGTGACCACAAGGCCGGGGCCGCAAAGGCGTTGCATGATCGGAAAGGTGATATTGCCCGGCTGCGGTGTCACGATGGCGTCGCATAGGCTGCCCGAAAGGCGCGTGTTGCGTTCGATCCGGCCAGAGGCGAGCGAACGGGTGGCGTCGTCGAAGCCCTCGGGTTCGCAGGGGCGCGCGCGCAAACCCGGCGCATCTGCCTCGAGTGCCAATGCAATGCCCGAGGTCAGGCCGCCGCCGCCGCAGCACACCAGCACATCGGCGGTTCCGATGCCAAGTGCGGCCGCAGCCTCGGCGATCTCCAGCCCCACCGTGCCTTGTCCCGCGATCACCTGCGGCTCGTCATATGGCTTGATCAGCGTGAGACCGCGCTCGCCGCTCAGGCGCGCGCCGATGGCGTCGCGATCCTCGGTCGCGCGGTCGTAGAGCACCACCTCCGCTCCCAGAGCGCGGGTGTTGTCGATCTTGGTCCGTGGCGCGTCCGAGGGCATGATGATCACGCTCGGCACGCCGAATTCGTTTGCCGCAAGGGCAACGCCCTGTGCGTGGTTGCCAGAGGAAAAGGCGATGACGCCATGCGCACGAGTATCGGGATCAAGCGCCGAGATGGCAGAGCGCGCGCCGCGATACTTGAAACTGCCGGTGTGTTGCAGGCATTCAGGTTTCACGAACACGCGACGCCCCGCGATCTCGTCGAGAAAGAGCGAGGACAGCAGTGGCGTGCGCCTCGCATGGCCCGCAAGGCGGGCAGCGGAGGCGCGGATCATGGTGATGTCTGTCATTCTATCTGGTCCAGAAGGGCGTGAATGGCGGCGAGCGCCTCGGGTTCATCGAGAAAGGGCACATGACCGCGATCCGGCACCGTGGCGGCGATCATGCCGGGATGGCGGGCCTGCATCGCGGCCAGCGTGGCGGGTGTCAGAAGGTCGGAATTGGTCCCGCGGATTGCGGCAAGCGGCAGATCGCGCAGCGTGTCAAAGAGCAGCCACAGATCTGGTGCCTCGCCCGCGCCAGCCTGACCGATCAGCGCGTCGCGCAGGCGGGCATCATAGCGGATGCCAAGGCCGCCGCCGGGCCTTTCCTCGAACATGAATCCGGCCTGCTGTCGCCAGCGGGCGAGCGGCACGCCGGGAAAGCCGGTTGCATGCACATGTGCAAGCGCTGCTGCGGCGGCGTCGAGATCGGGCAGGTCGGGCGCGCGGCCGACATAATCCATGATCCGCTCCAGCCCCTTCGGATCAACCTCGGGACCGATATCGTTGAGCACCACCCCCGACAGTCGCGCGGGATGGCTGTAGGCCAGCACCATTGCGATCAGCCCGCCGCGCGAGGTGCCGAGGATGGTGGCCCTGTCCAATCCCGCGTGATCCATCAGTTCGATCGCATCCTGCCCCTCGCGCAGGATGTTGTAGCTCATGCAATCGGGTGCGTGATCCGATTGTCCGCGCCCGCGATAGTCCATGCGGATCACCCGGTGCCCGCCAAGATGCGGCAGCACAAAGCTGAAATCCGCACTGTTGCGGGTCAGCCCGGCAAGGCAGAGGATCGCGGGGCCTTCGCCTTCGTCCTCGTAATGCAGCGACAATCCGTCAGAGGTGGTGAATCGCGCCATCAGCCGCGCGCCAGATCGGGGATTCCGGTCAGATCGCTCAGACGGTGTCTTGGTGTTGCGGGCAGGCGGTCCACCGGGTCGCCGGCACGGTTGACCCAGGCGGTCGTGAAACCATATCCTGCAGCGGCGCAGGCGTCCCAGCCGTTCGACGACACGAACAGCACCTCATCCGGTGCACAGCCGAATCGCTGCCCCACCAGATCATAGACCACGCGCGCGGGCTTGTAGATGCCGACGCTCTCGACCGAGAGCACGTCGTCAAGCACATCCCCGATACTCGCCGACTGCACTGCCCCCTGCAACATGTCCGGTGATCCGTTGGACAGAATCGCGGTGTTCATGCCCGCCGCCTTGAGTGTGGCCAGCATGGCGGGAACCTCGGGATAGGCTTCCAGCTCCCAGTAGAGTTGCAGCAGGCGTTCGCGCAATCCGGCATCGGCCTGCAATCCTTCGGCTTCAAGCGCCCAGTCCAGCCCGTCCTGCGTCACCTGCCAGAACCCGGTGTGCTGGTCCATGACGGCGCGCAGCCAGGTGTATTGCAACTGTTTGAGCCGCCATTTCTCGGCGATCGCCGGCCAGTGGCGGGCAAAGACCTCGCGTCCCGGTTCCTGCGCGGCGCTGCGCGCCGCGGCGGCGACGTCGAACAGCGTTCCATAGGCGTCAAAGATGCAGGTGGTGATCGGCATGGCAGTCCCCCTTTGTGATCGGGCGCAGACTGGCACGGAACAGAACGGCGGGAAAGACCCAAGCGCTCACGCGGCTGTGAGGAGTGCGGGTCATCGTCAGGATCGGTTTGCAAATCAGATCGGGGGCAGGTAAGATTCATCCATCATACAAGCACCCGCGTGGCAGACGCGGCCTTGCAAACTCATCCCCCCAACAGATTGGATATGCCATGACGCAGGTCAAACCGGGCGATACCGTCCGCATTCACTATACCGGAACACTGGCGGACGGCACTACCTTTGACAGCAGCGAGGGCCGCGATCCACTGGAATTCGCGGTTGGATCCGGGCAGATCATTCCCGGTCTCGATGCCGCCCTGCCGGGCATGGCTGTGGGCGAGAAGAAGACCGTCGAAGTGTCCGCCGACGAGGCGTACGGTCAGCCGGATCCGAGCGCCCAGCAGGCCGTGCCCCGCGCCGAGATTCCCGCCGATATCCCGCTCGATCCGGGCACGCAGTTGCAGGTGCAGACGCCGCAGGGGCAGGTGATGCCGGTGACGGTGGTCGAGGTCACCGAAGAGCAGGTGGTGCTGGATGCCAATCACCCGCTTGCGGGCAAGGATCTGACCTTTGCCATCGAATTGGTCTCGATCGCCTGAACCGTGCGCTCCGGCCCCTGCGGCAGGTCGCGTCGTGGGTCGCAGGGGTCAGGCGATGTCGAGCAGAACTGCGCCCATGCGCCCCGGCGTCATCGTCGCCTCATGCGCCCTGGCACAGTCTGCCAAGGGGTAATGCGCGTGGATCGCGGGGCGAAGCGCACCGGTTTCAAGGGCCTCATGCAGCCGTGCGATGGCGATCTGCCGGGCGGCGTCAGGCAGGATGTAAACCAGCGTGATGTCGAGCGTGAGCGCCTTGAAGAGATAGGGGCCAAAGGGCAGTTGCGGGACCATGTCCTTGCCCGAGCCATAGGCGGCGATGGTGCCGTTCGGGGCCATGACCTCGGCCAGCAGGGCGGCGTTCCGGCCGAATTCCACCTCGATCGCGCGCGAGACGCCACGACGGCCGGTGGCATCGAGGATCCTCGCGGCAAGATCGGGGTCGGCATAGTCGAACACATGCGCGGCGCCTGCTGCGCGCACCCGCTTTATGGCAGAGTTCGAGCAGGTGGCGATGACCGTCGCACCCGAGGCGCTGGCCAGTTGCACCGCGTTATGCCCCACCGCCCCCGCGCCGCCCGAGACGAGCAGCGTCTGTCCCGCCACCTCGCCGCCGCCATAGACGGTGTGCGCGGCGGTCAACCCCGGAATTCCCAGGGTCGCACCGGTGTCAAATGACACCCCTTCGGGCAGGGGCACGGCCTGTGCGGCGGGCAGGGCGATATAGTCGGCCGCCGTGCCCGATGGCCGCTGCCACTGACCGTTCCAGATCCACACGCGCTGGCCGATGCGCCCGGCGTCGACATCTTGGCCGACCGCCTCGATCACGCCCGCGCCGTCTGAATGCGGGATGATTCGCGGAAAGGGCGGCCTGGTTGCACCGGGGCGATTGCCTGCCCGCGCCTTGGCGTCCGACGGATTGACTCCCGAGACATGCAGCCGCACCAGCACCTCGCCCGGTGCCGGGTCGGGGGATGGCATATCCGACAATCGCAATACATCCGCTGCCGCGCCGAATTCCGAGTACCAGACCGCGCGCATCGCGGGGCCGGTCAGCGAGTGCGGCGCAGGCGGATCACCACATCCACTGCGGTGATTTCGGCCCCCTCCGGAGCCTTGGGCAGACGCGCGATTTCCAGCTCGCCCGCCGGCGCATCGCTGAGCCGGTTTTCGTCTTCCCAGTAGAAATGCGGATGATCATGGGTGTTGGTGTCAAAATAGCTTTTCGAGCCGTCCACGGTCACCTCCTGCACCAGTCCCGCATCGCAAAAGGCGCGCAGGGTGTTGTAGACGGTGGCCAGCGATACGCTTTCCCCGTAAGTACGGGCATCGTCGAAGAGGCTTTCGGCGGTGACGTGACGATGCTGGCCGTCGCCCACCAGCAGCGTGGCCAGCGTCACGCGCTGCCGGGTCGGGCGCAGACCGGCACCCGAAAGCCATCTGGTCGCAACTGTCGTTGCCTGCGCTGTTGTCGTTGCTTGCGCTGTCATTGTCTCGTCATTCCCGTGTTTCCCAGTAATATAGGGGCGGAACCACCCTGATTTCAAATAAAAACACTGTCGCCTGAAACGGAGGCGTGTTGACGCCGCAGGCTTGCATGCGCCTTTTGCCGGATGGTAGAGGGTTTCTGACGACTGGGTCTAGCAATCAAGGGAACCGCCTGAATGGCCGACTATCCAAGCAGCTTCGATCGGGACGATCTGCTGAAATGCGCACGCGGCGAGCTGTTCGGACCGGGCAATGCGCAATTGCCCGAACCGCCGATGCTGATGATGGACCGGATCACCGATATTTCCGGGGATCGCGGCGTGCATGGCAAGGGGCATGTGGTGGCGGAATTCGACATCCGTCCCGATCTTTGGTTCTTCCAATGCCACTTTCCCGGTAATCCGATCATGCCGGGTTGTCTGGGGCTCGACGGCTTGTGGCAGCTTACCGGCTTCAACCTCGGCTGGCGGGGCTGGCAGGGGCGCGGGTATGCTCTTGGTGTGGGCGAGGTCAAGCTGACCGGGATGGTGCGCCCGGATCGCAGGATGCTGACCTATTACGTGGATTTTACAAAGGCAGTGCAGACCCGTCGCCTGACGATGGGGGTTGCCGATGGCCGCGTTGAGGCCGATGGTGAAGTCATCTATCAGGTCAGCGACATGAAGGTCGCCTTGTCGGACAACTGAGCCTCGCAAAGAAGGAGTGCGCCTATGCGTCGAGTCGTGGTGACCGGTCTGGGGATTGTCTCCAGCATCGGCAACAACGCCGAGGAAGTTCTCACCTCGCTCCGGGAGGGGCGGTCGGGGATCACCGCCAATGAAGCTATGGCCGAACACGGCTTTCGCAGCCAGGTGGCGGGCGCGGTCAAGCTCGACGTGACCGAACATGTGGACAAGCGCACGCTGCGTTTCATGGGGCCGGGTGCGGCCTATGCCCATATTGCGATGAGCCAGGCGATTGCCGACAGCGGGCTGGAAGAGGCTGATATCGTCAACCCGCGCACGGGCCTTGTGGCGGGATCGGGAGGGCCTTCGACCTCGGCGATGCTGCAGGCGCATCAGGTCGTGCTGAATTCCGGCGCGACCAAGCGGATCGGACCCTTTGCCGTGCCCAAATGCATGTGCTCGACGATTTCGGCCAATCTGAGCACGGCGTTCCGGATCAAGGGCATCAACTATTCGATCACCTCGGCCTGTTCCACAAGCCTGCATTGTATCGGCAATGCCGCCGAGCAGATCATGATGGGCAGGCAGGACGTGATGTTCGCCGGCGGCGCCGAGGAACTGGACTGGACGCTCAGCTGTCTCTTTGACGCGATGGGGGCCATGTCCTCGAAATACAACGACACGCCGGAAAAGGCGAGCCGCGCCTTCGATGCGGGGCGCGACGGGTTCGTGATCTCGGGCGGGGGCGGCATCCTCGTGCTCGAGGAACTCGAACATGCCAAGGCGCGCGGTGCGAAGATCTATGCCGAGGTGACGGGCTATGCCGCCACGTCCGACGGGCATGACATGGTTGCCCCTTCGGGCGAGGGCGGCGAGCGGGCGATGCGGCTGGCGCTGAGCCAGCTTACTGCGAATCGCAGGGTCGGCTATATCAATGCGCACGGCACATCTACCCCGGTCGGCGACATCGGCGAGGTCGAGTCGGTGCGTCGCATCTTCGGCAAGGGCAACGTGCCACCGATCAGTTCGACCAAGTCGATGACCGGCCACAGCCAGGGCGCAACCGGCGCGCAGGAGGCGATCTACTGCCTTCTGGCGCTTGAGCACGATTTCATCATTCCCTCGATCAATGTCGATACGCTCGACCCCGCGCTCGATCCCGCCGAGATCGCCACCGTGCGGGTGGACAACGCCGGGCTCGACACGGTCATGACCAACAGCTTCGGCTTTGGTGGCACAAATGGCTCGATGCTCCTGAGCAAATATTACGGATGACACGCAGATGACGAATTCAATGCAGGGCAAGCGCGGCCTGATCATGGGGGTGGCCAATGACCGCTCCATCGCCTGGGGCATCGCTCGGTCCATGCACGCGGCAGGGGCGGAACTGGCCTTTACCTATCAGGGTGAGGCCTTTGCCAGACGTGTCGAGCCGCTGGCCGCGAGCGTTGGCTCCGATATCCTGCTGGATGCGGACGTGACCGACGATGCCTCGCTCGATGCGGCGTTCAGCGCGCTGGCCGACCGCTGGCCGACCATTGACTTCGTGGTTCATGCGATTGCCTATTCGGACAAATCGGAACTGACCGGGAGGTTCCTCAACACCAGCCGGGCAAATTTCAAGCATTCGATGGATATCTCTGTCTATTCCTTCATCGAGGTGGCCCGCCGCGCCTATCCTATGATGAAGGAGAATGGTGGCTGCCTGCTGACACTGACCTATCAGGGTTCGAACCGGGTGGTGCCGAATTACAATGTCATGGGCGTGGCCAAGGCCGCGCTTGAGGCGGCAACGCGCTATCTGGCGAATGATCTGGGGCCCGATGGTATCCGTGTCAACGCGATCAGCCCCGGCCCGATGAAGACGCTGGCAGGGGCAGCGATTGGCGGTGCGCGCAAGACCTTCAAACATACCGAAGCCAACGCGCCGCTGCGCGCCAACGCCACGCTCGAGGCGATTGGCGGCACGGCGGTCTATCTCGCGTCCGACGCCGGAGCCTGCACCACGGGCGAGATCATCCGTGTCGACGGTGGTTTTCATGTGTTGGGAATGCCGCAGCCGGAGTTTCTGTAGCCCGGTCTTGGCCCCGCTTTTGCCCCAGAAATGCCACCACGCGATGCGAGCCTGATCGTATGTTGATTGATCGGAACGCGCCGCCGCCAAGGCAGGACATTTACAAGGCCCGCGCCAGCCGGGCGCGAGGCTGGGCCTGGCTTGTCGGGACTGGCCTTGTGGGTTGCATGCTGGTCGCCATCTGGCAGGAACCCGCGCTATCGCCCAAGGTGCATGCCGGAATGCAACTGGCGGCGAACTCCGGCGAACAGATGATCGCGCGCAACGAACAGGTTCAGGCGTTTCTGACTCGACGGTCGAGTGCCGCGCAGAGCGCCACCGGCGAGCGTACCGATCCGGTATCGGCGATGCTGCAGAAGATCAACAATTGACGGACCCGACCGCTCAGAACCATTGCCCCGGTTCCATCAGGCCCAGATCCAGCAATTGACGGGAATGCCATTCGAAGGGCACGGAATTGTGCCATTTGAAACTGTGGATGTCGAAGGTCGATCCGGGGTTGCGCTTGAGCGCCTTGGCGGTGCGAAAGGACGCGATGGCGCTGGTCAGGTTGTGATGCCACGGACAGGCATAGGTGTTGTATTCGGGGTCGCTGAATGTGTGATCCTCGCGCAGCATGAGGCCCGGGCGCGCCCGAAACAGTGCAATCCGGTCGATCCTGCGCTTTGATGCTGGGACATGTTCCTCGTAGCGCCAGCGCAGTCCGCCAAAGAAATCAAGCTGCCGCTCCATCGGATGATTGTCGCCAGCGGGATCCGGGCGGGCCAGCGCGTAATAACCCGACTTGTCCAGATGCGCCTCTTCGAGCGAGACCGCATCGGGAAAGCGCTCCAGATCCCCGGCATAGAGGTCGATGACATAGGTCAGCATTGCCTCGCGCCGCTCTTCGGTATGAAAGGCCAGCATTTCACCCACGCTGCGCGTTTCGCAGAAGGGAAAGAACAGATATTCCGCGTTGTAGCAGTAATACATCCACAGTCCCGGCGCTGCGGCGATGACGGCGTTTACCGTCCCGGTCAGGCTGTCGCCTCCTGTCAGGTCGTGGCGTATGCGATGCACCGCCCCGGCAACATCCGGGTCGAGCGCGAAACTGTCCGGCATCAGGGCGAGAACGGATTCGAACCCGATGTCGAGGTGATGGCGCAGGGTCGATCCGATCTCGGTCTCGTCCTCGGCGAATATGAGTGCTACGGGCCCTCTGGAAAGCGCCTCACCGGGGCGTGCAAGAAAGGTTCGTAGATCGGGGGCTGGCATGGTCTGCTCTGTCCTTTTGGGGCAAAATCCGTCAAACGTCCGGGCATTGCAAGTGCCCCGTGCTGTGATGTAGTCAGGCAACCTGAACCCTCAGGCGGAGGCCGGGCGTATGACGGATGTGAAAAAGCTCTACATCAAGACCTATGGCTGTCAGATGAATGTCTATGACAGCGAGCGCATGGCCGAGGCCATGGGCGGGGCGGGATATGTGGAAACGCAGGAGCCGTCAGAGGCCGACATGATCCTGCTCAACACCTGCCACATCCGCGAAAAGGCGGCGGAAAAGGTCTATTCCGAATTGGGGCGGTTCCGCGCGTTGAAGGTTGAGAAACCTGATCTCAAGATCGGCGTGGCGGGTTGTGTGGCGCAGGCTGAGGGCGAAGAGATCATGCGCCGCCAGCCGCTCGTCGATCTGGTGGTGGGGCCGCAGAGCTATCATCGACTGCCGGAGATGGAGGTGCGCGTGCGCAAGGGCGAAAAGGCGCTCGACACCGATTTTCCGGCGGAGGACAAGTTCGATACGCTGCGCCATCGTCCCAAGGCCGCGCGCGGACCGACCGCGTTCCTGACCGTTCAGGAAGGGTGCGACAAGTTTTGCGCGTTTTGTGTCGTGCCCTATACGCGGGGCGCCGAGGTCAGCCGTCCGGCAGAGCGCGTGCTGGAAGAGGCACGCGATCTGGTGGCGCGCGGCGTGCGCGAGATCACGCTCTTGGGGCAGAATGTCAACGCCTATCATGGCGCGGGTGTGGGCGGCGACTGGTCCCTGGCGCGGCTCATCTGGGCGCTGTCGGATATCGAAGGGCTGGAACGTATCCGGTTCACCACCAGTCACCCCAACGACATGCAGGACGATCTGATTGCGGCGCATGGAGAATGCGCCAAGCTGATGCCCTATCTGCATCTGCCGGTGCAATCGGGCAGCGATCGCATCCTCAAGCGGATGAACCGCGGCCATACCGCCGACGGATATCTGCGCCTGATCGAGCGGATTCGCTCGGCGCGACCCGATATTCTGCTGTCCGGTGACTTCATCGTCGGGTTCCCTGAAGAGACCGAGGCGGATTTTCAAGCCACGCTCGATCTGATCGAGGCGGTGAATTACGGCTATGCCTTTTCATTCAAGTATTCCACGCGCCCCGGCACGCCCGCAGCCGAAAGACCGCAGGTGGACGAGGCGGTGAAATCCGAGAGGCTGCAACGCCTGCAGGCGCTGATCACCCGCCAGCAGCGCGCGGCGCAGGATGCGATGGTGGGGCGGACGGTTGGCGTCCTCTTTGAAAAGGCGGGGCGTCTGCCCGGGCAGATGGTGGGCAAATCCGACTATCTGCATGCGGTGCATGTCTCGGATGCGGGCGCGCATCCGGGGGATCTGGCACAGGTCGAGATCACCGGCAGCGGATCGAATTCCCTGGCGGGGCGGATAGTGGCGATCTGACCGCCGATGGGCAGTATTTGATCCAAAAGAACAGACATTCCGCGCAGGACACTTGCACCTTGCGGCTCATCTTGGCAGGCTTGTCCCAGACATTTGCCACTGGGAGAAATGATTGGTCCACAGCGCGCCGCCCCCCGCCCCCGACATGGCTCCGATGCATGAAGCCGTGGTAGAATTTCCTGACAACATGTTGCTGATTGACCTGTGCGGCGAATATGACCGCAACCTCGCGGAAATCGAGCGCAAGCTGGGCGTGCAGATCGTGCGGCGCGGCAATCATCTCTCGGTGATGGGCGAGGACGGCCCGGTGCAGGAGGCCGCGAACGTGCTAAGGGCGCTTTACGCGCGGCTGGAAACAGGCAAGGCGGTTGCATCGGCGGATGTGGACCGTGAATTGCGCATGGGTGGCTCTGAGGCCGAGACCGGCGCCCTGACGGGCGATCAGATGGAAATGTTCAAGGCCGGTCCGATCGAGATCAAGACCCGCAAGAAATATGTCGAACCACGTACCGAGGCGCAGAAATCCTATGTCAAATCGCTGTTTGCGCATGAGCTGGCCTTTGGCATCGGGCCGGCGGGCACGGGCAAGACCTATCTGGCCGTGGCGGTCGGCGTAAACATGTTCATCGAGGGGCATGTGGATCGGATCATTCTCAGCCGCCCGGCGGTCGAGGCGGGCGAAAAGCTGGGCTATCTGCCCGGCGACATGAAAGACAAGGTCGATCCCTACATGCAGCCGCTCTATGACGCGCTCAATGATTTTCTGCCGGGCAAGCAGGCGGCCAAGCTTATCGAGGAAAAGAAGATCGAGATCGCACCGCTGGCGTTCATGCGCGGGCGCACGCTCAGCAATGCCTTCGTGGTGCTGGACGAGGCGCAGAACGCGACCTCGATGCAGATGAAGATGTTTCTCACGCGCCTCGGCGAGGGCAGCCGGATGGTCATCACCGGCGACCGCACGCAGATCGACCTGCCGCGCGGTGTGTCTTCGGGGCTGGCGGATGCCGAACGTCTGCTGAAAACCATCCCGCAGATCAGTTTCAACTATTTCACTGCCAGGGATGTGGTGCGTCACCCGCTGGTGGCGGCGATCATCGAGGCCTATGAGGCGGATGGCTGACGGGTCATGCTGACCGAGGTGATCATCGAGGACGACCGCTGGCAGGCGGCGGGGCTGGAGGATCTGGCGGAACGTGCGGCAGAGGCGGTGCTGGACCATCTCGGACTCAGGCCCGATGATTGGGGTATCAGCGTTCTGGCCTGCGACGACGCGCGCATTGCCGCGCTCAATGCTGATTTCCGGGGCAAGTCGCAGCCGACAAACGTGCTGAGCTGGCCCAGCCGGGAACGCGCCGCCGCAACGCCGGGCGCGCAGCCCGAATTACCGGCACCCGGTGCCGACAATGAACTGGGTGACATCGCCATCGCCTGGGAAACCTGTGCCCGCGAAGCCGCAACAGGCGGCAAACCTCTCACGGACCATGTGACGCACCTGATCGTGCATGCGGTGTTACATTTGCTGGGGTATGATCATGTACGTGATCAGGATGCCACTCTGATGGAAACAACAGAGGCAGTGATACTTGGCAAACTGGGGGTGGCTGACCCATATTAGCGCTATAGGGGCGAAAGCCTTGTTTTTGGAATGAGACGGATGGGTGACAGTATCGACGGGTCTTCTAGCGCAGCGCAAAGCGCGCAGCCGGACGGCCAGACAGAGACAGAGGCGGCGAGCGGATTTTTCCGCCGGATCATCGGGGTGTTCAACCCCAGCGACGACAGCGAGACACGCATGAACGCGGACAGCGCCCCGGTGAACGGGGCGCCCGGGATCGGCAATCTGCGGCACATGACCGTCGAAGACGCGGCGATCCCCAAGGCGGATATCGTCTCGGTGCCTGCCACGATCACCAAGGAGGAGCTGGTGCATGTGTTCCGCGACAGCGGCATGACCCGGCTGCCGGTCTATGAGGGGACGCTGGATACGCCCATAGGGTTTGTCCATCTCAAGGATTTTGCGCTCAAGCACGGCTTCAACGGCAATGGCGGGCGGTTCTCGCTCAAGGAGATGCTGCGACCGCTGCTCTTTGTGCCGCCCTCGATGCCGATTGGCGTTCTCCTGCAGAAGATGCAGGCCGAGCGCCGCCACATGGCGCTGGTGATCGACGAATACGGCGGTGTTGACGGCCTTGTGACGATCGAGGATCTGATCGAGCAGGTTCTGGGCGAGATCGAGGACGAACACGATATAGATGAGGGACAATACTGGACCCAGGAAAAGCCCGGCTGCTATGTCGCCCTCGCCAAGACCCCGCTGGAAGAGTTCGAGGCCGAAATCGGCCAGTCGCTCACCGATGTGGATCAGGTCGATGAAGAAGAGATCGACACATTGGGCGGGCTGGTCTTCATGCTGCTTGGTCGCGTGCCGGTGCGAGGCGAGGTGATCGAGCATCCCGCCGGACCGGTGATCGAGGTGATCGAGGCCGATCCGCGGCGGATCAAGCGGCTGCGTGTGCGTCTGCCAGAGGCTGTGAATGGCTGATCCTCTTCGCGCGGGAGGTCTGGCCGACCGGATATGGGCCCTGCCGCGGCGTCGCCGTATCCTGGTGTTTCTGCTTTTCGGCGCGCTGGCAGCCCTGGGCCAGGCCCCGTGGGGACTTTGGCCGTTTACCCTGATCGTCCTGGCACTGGTTTACGGCCTCTTCGAGCGCGCGGCAGGCTGGCGGCAGGGGGCCGGTTTGGGCTGGGCCGTCGGCGCCGGATATTTTCTTGTCGCGCTGAGCTGGATTATTGAACCCTTTCTCGTCGATGTCGCGCGCCATGGCTGGATGGCCCCCTTTGCAGCGCTTGGCCTGGCGGCGGGGCTGGCTCTGTTCTGGGCCGGTGGCCTGGGGCTGGGGCGTGCGATGGGCGGGGGCGTTGCAGGATTCGCCGGTGGTCTGGGGCTGACCGAGACGGCGCGCGGTTATCTGTTCACGGGTTTTCCCTGGGCGCGACCCGGTCAGGTGCTGATAGATACGCCGCTTCTGCATTGGTCTTCTTACTTTGGTGGACTGGGTCTGCTGGCGCTGCTGCTGCTGGCATCTGTGGCGCTCTGGCGGGCGGTTCAGGGGCGATCTGACGGGATCATAGGCTGCGTGGCGGTGGCGCTGTTCTGGCCGCTTGGCGCGTGGCTCACCCCGGATGCGTCTGCGCCGGATGAGGCGCCAACTGTGCGTCTCGTTCAGCCCAACGCGCCGCAGCACGAAAAATGGAAGCGCGACAAGGTGCAGGAGTTTTTCGACCGGCAGATCGCGTTCTCGTCGGCGGGCGACACCCGTCCCGATCTGATCGTCTGGCCTGAAACGGCGGTCCCGGTGATGCTCAACGATGCGGCACCCACGCTCGAGGTGATCTCGGACGCGGCGGGCGGCGTGCCGGTGGTGGTCGGGCTGCAACGCCATGACGGTCCACGTCTCTACAATTCGCTGGCGCTGGTCGAGGCCGGGGGAACCGTGGCCTCGGTCTATGACAAGCATCACCTCGTGCCCTTCGGGGAATACATGCCTTTTGGCGATCTGATGGCACGGTTCGGCATCTATGGTCTCGCGGCCAGTCAGGGGCAAGGCTATTCCCCCGGACCGGGCGCGCAGGTGATCGACATGGGGGCGCTTGGCCGGGCGCTGCCGCTGATCTGCTATGAGGGCGTGTTTGCCCAGGACATCCGCGCCGCACCGGAACGGCCCGAATTCATGCTGCTGATCACAAATGACGCATGGTTCGGCGAGATTTCCGGCCCCTATCAGCATCTGGCGCAGGCCCGGCTGCGCAGCGCCGAACAGGGGTTGCCGATGATCCGGGTGGCCAATACGGGTGTGTCCGCGATGATCGACGCCACCGGCAGGGTCACGGCCTCGATCCCGCTCGGAGAGGCGGGCTGGTTGGATGCAGCCCTGCCGTCGCCGCTGCCGCCGACGGTCTATGCGCGGACGGGGGATATGCCGATGCTCCTGTTTTTCCTGATCATTCTGGTGTCATCGCCCCTTGGTAACGGGGCACGAGAATGGCGCAGAATGTGATTGACGACCGGCCCGTGCGCGCGTAACCAAACGCAATCCCGTCACAACGGCTTCCTGGCGTGGCGGCGTCATTCAATGGAGCACTTTCATGGCACGACAAAACTATCTTTTCACTTCCGAGTCCGTCTCGGAAGGGCACCCTGACAAGGTCTGCGACCGCATTTCCGACGCGATCCTCGATGCGTTTCTGACCGAAGAGGCCAATGCACGGGTGGCCTGCGAGACCTTTGCCACCACCAATTGCGTGGTCGTGGGCGGTGAGGTGGGGTTGTCGGACAAGTCGCGGCTTGCGGATTTCATGGGCCGGATCGACGGAATCGTGCGCGATTGCGTGCGTGATATCGGCTATGAGCAGGATGCGTTTCACTGGAATACCCTGCAACTGCATAACATGCTGCACCCGCAATCCGCCCATATCGCGCAGGGCGTGGACCGGGACGGGGCCGGGGATCAGGGGATCATGTTCGGCTATGCCGTTGATGAGACACCGGAATTCATGCCCGCGCCGATCCTTTATGCACATGCGATCCTGAAACGGCTGGCCGAGGCGCGCAAATCGGGGGCGGAGCCGACGCTGGGACCGGACGCGAAGTCGCAACTCACATTGCGTTATGAGGATGGCAAGCCGGTCGAGGTGACGCAGTTGGTGCTCTCAACGCAGCACCGTGACGAGACGCAGAGCAGCGCGGATATTCGTGCGATTGTAGAGCCTTACATCCGGCAGGTTCTGCCCGAGGGGTGGCTGACCGAGGCGACGGAATGGTGGGTGAACCCGACAGGCACCTTCGTGATCGGCGGGCCGGACGGCGATGCGGGGCTGACCGGACGTAAGATCATCGTCGATACCTATGGCGGCGCTGCGCCGCATGGCGGTGGGGCATTTTCCGGCAAGGATCCGACAAAGGTAGACAGATCAGCGGCTTATGCGGCGCGCTATCTGGCAAAGAACGTGGTGGCGGCGGGGTTGGCGCGGCGCTGCACGCTGCAACTGAGCTATGCGATCGGCGTGGCCAAGCCGCTGTCGATCTATGTGGACACGCATGATACTGGCCAAGTGCCTGAATCCGCGATAGAAAAAGCCGTCGCCAAGTGCATGGACCTGACCCCGCGCGGCATTCGAGAGCATCTGAATCTGGCGCGTCCGATCTACGCGCGCACCGCCGCCTATGGTCATTTCGGCCGGGCACCTGAGGGTGACGGAGGTTTTAGCTGGGAGCAGACCAACTTAGTGGATGCTCTGAAAAAATCAGTATAATCAAGTCAATGACGCATAAAATTCATGTGTCGCATTAACTTTTAATGACCCAAGACAGACATTCCTCTGGCGCGCCGTGGCGCAATTTCTATGGCCGGTTCCGGGGCAAGACCCTGCGGCCGAGTCAGGAGATATATCTGGAGGAGGATCTGGGAAAACTGTCGCCGGGTCCGGTCGGATGGGATGAGAATCCCGACAGAGAACCCATTGATCTGAAAAAACTTTTCGGAGATATGGATGTCTGGTTGGAGATCGGATTTGGCGGCGGCGAGCATATGGTGCATCAGGCCGTGAGTAATCCGCAGGCGGGGATTATCGGATGTGAGCCCTTCATCAATGGTGTGGCGATGCTTCTGGGCAAGATCCGGGAGTCGAGGGCGCAAAATATAGCGGTTTATCCCGGTGATGTCCGCAACATGTTCGATGTTTTGCCCGCAGAGTCGATTTCCCGTGCCTTTCTGCTTTACCCGGATCCCTGGCCCAAGAAGCGTCATCACCGGCGCCGGTTCGTGACGCCGGAGTATCTGAAACCCCTCCATAACGTATTGAAAAATGGCGCGATTTTCAGGGTGGCAACCGACATTCCCGACTATGTGCGTCAGACCCTGGAAGAGGTGCCCGGGCACGGGTTCGAATGGCTGGCAGAGCGGCCCGCCGACTGGCGCGAGCCTTGGAGCGACTGGATTTCAACCCGGTATGAGCAAAAGGCGCTGCGCGAGGGGCGGGTGCCGCATTACCTGACGTTCCGCAAGGTCTGAGCGCTGCGCGTGCATGGTGTGCAGTGCGTACGCGGGAAGTATACGCAGCGCGGGTGGCGTCAGCGTCAGGCCGGTTCGCCGCCGAAATGCGCCCAGAATTCGTCGCGCGGGTGGGAGCGGGGAAAGGGTGTGTCGGGCACCGGCACGTCGAGGAAATTGCAGAGCGGTTCCCAGCCATCGGCGACATGAAAGACCAGAAGGCGGTCGGCGGGGATCAGATCGCGCACCGCCTGATTGTTGGCACGGTAGGCGGCAATCGCGCAATCGCGGTCGGTGTGATCCTCGAAGGTCTCCTTGAGGAACCAGCCCGACATGATGCGAAAGATGTCCTGGATGTGCGGCGGCAGATCCATTGCGGGCGCTTTGGTGAAAAACTTGCTGATGGTGGTGTTGAAACTGCGCCACCAGTCCACTTCGGGGCGTTCGGTATGGATGACCCTGGCGTCGGGAAAGGCGACGGTGGTCTGCCGCCAGACGGCGGCGCCGGGCCAGTCGACCTGAGAGGTGTAGCCGTGGAACACCGCCTCCCAGTCCACGGGCCTGTGGGCGGCGATGGCGGCCCAGTGGGCGGGTTGTTCGGGGTTCTGCATGACCTCGACCATGTGGTGACAGGGGCCAAAGCCGAGTTGTTCGAGGGCGAGTTTGGTGGACATGGTTCCGGTACGTCCGAAACCCGATCCGATGATCTTGAGGCTCATGGCGGAACTTCCTGTGCTGAAATCGGAAAATGACGCGAAGAAATCCGTGACTGGTATCCGGTCAATTTACGACGCCGGGCGATTTTTCCCTAACGGAAAATCGTGGCCCGTGCGCCGGTCACGCCGCCAGCCTGTCGCCAAGCCGTCCGAGCATGTCGAGGCATTGCTGCAACTGGTCGAGCGAGACGTATTCGTCCGGCTTGTGCGCCTGGTCGATCGAGCCGGGGCCGCAGACCACCGCCGACATGCCGTATTGCTGGAACAGTCCCGCCTCGGTGCCAAAGGGCACGAGATCGGCGCCGTTGGCGCCGGTCAGTTCCATCATGATGTCGCGCGCCTCGTTCACCTCGGCGGGTTCGAGACCGTCCACCTCGCCGATCACCTCTGTCACGATGCTGGCCTCGGGGCAGATCTGGCGCATCCGGGGCAGCAGCATTTCCTCGCAATAGCGGCGCAGATCCTCCTTGACGAAGGCGGCATCCGCCGCCTGCACCGGGCGCATTTCCCATTCGATGGTGGCGTTGGAGGCGATGACGTTATGGGCGACGCCGCCCTTGAGGCTGCCGGTGTTGATCGTGGTCCAGGGCGGGTCGAAGCGGCTGTTCTCCGGCGCGCGGGCGCGCAGCGCCTCGCGGAGTTCGAGCAGGCGGTTGACGTAGCGCACGGCGTATTCCACCGCATTCACACCCCGGTCGGGGGCAGAACCATGCCCGGCGAGGCCGCAGAAATGGGTGGTATATTCGTAACACCCCTTGTGTCCCTCGATCACCCGCATCGAGGTGGGTTCGCCGATGATCGCCACGCCGGGGCGGATGCCGCGCGCGCGCAGGCTCTCGACCAGGGCCTGCGCGCCGAAACAGCCCACCTCTTCGTCATAGGTGAAGGCGAAATGAACGGGGCGGTCGCGCACCCGTTCGGCGAAATAGGGGGCCATGGCGGTTGCGGCGGCGATGAATCCCTTCATGTCGCAGGTGCCGCGCCCGTAGAGGTGGCCGTCGTGTTCGGTCAGCTCAAACGGCGCGCTGGACCAGTCCTGTTCCGCGACCGGCACCACATCGGAATGACCCGACAGAACGATGCCGCCGTCCACCTCCGGCCCGATGGTGGCGAAGAGGTTGGCCTTGTGGCCGATCTCGTCGTGAAAGATGTCGACCCGTGCGCCGTGGCCTTCGAGGCGGTGGGCGAGGAAGGCGATCATGTCGAGATTGCTGACCTCGGACACGGTCGGAAAGGCGATGAGGTCACGCAGGAGTGCTACGGTGTCGGAAAGATGGGTTGTCACCTTGATATACCTGGCAGGTTCGGGCGGTTGAAAAACTGTGCGACTGTGTTGGCCGCAGGCGTCCCCGTCAAGACCCTCTGAGGCGGTTTTCCGGTCCTACGCCACGGGGTATGGGCCGGCATGGCTTGTTTTCGGGGCGACAAGGGGTTAGATGCGGCACGTTACGCGGTCGCAGCCTACCCGCTCAAAACAAGGACGAATGATGAAGACGATTGTTATCTGCTCGGGCGGGCTCGATTCCGTGTCGCTGGCGCATCGCGTCGCGGCGGAACATGTGCTGATGGGCCTCTTGTCGTTCGACTATGGCCAGCGTCACGCAAAGGAACTGGAGTTTGCCGCCGCCTGCGCGCAGCGTCTCGGCGTGGCGCACAGGGTGGTGGATATCCGGCAGATCGGGGCGGCGCTGTCGGGATCGGCGCTGACGGACGATGTGGCGGTGCCGGACGGGCATTATGCCGAAGAGACCATGCGCATCACCGTCGTGCCCAACCGCAACGCGATCATGCTGGCCATTGCCTTTGGCATGGCGGCGGCGGAAAAGGCGGATGCGGTGGCCACGGCGGTGCATGGCGGCGATCATTTCATATACCCCGACTGTCGCCCCGGATTCATCGAGGCGTTTCAGGCGATGCAGGACCGCGCGCTTGAAGGTTATGCCGAGGTGAAGCTCTATACGCCTTATGTGGAGGGGTCGAAGGCGGATATCGTCAGGGACGGCGCGCGTCATGGCACGCCCTTTGCCGAAACCTGGTCCTGTTACAAGGGCGGCGCGCGGCATTGCGGGCGCTGCGGCACCTGTGTGGAGCGGCGCGAGGCGTTTCATCTGGCCGGGGTGGTCGATCCGACCGTCTATGAGGATCGCGATTTCTGGCTGACGGCCGTGGCCGGGAGGGGCGCGTGATGTATCGGATCACCAAGGAGTTCCATTTCTCGGCCTCGCATCAGCTGAAGGATCTGCCCGCGACGCATCAATGCGCGCGGCTGCACGGGCATAATTACGTGGTGGTGGTCGAGCTTGCCTCGGACGCGCTGAACGCGCATGGGTTCGTGCGCGATTATCACGATCTGGCCGAGTTGAAGCGCTATATCGACGAGGAGTTGGATCATCGGCATCTCAATGACGTGCTGGGCGACGACTGTGTGACCGCGGAACGGATGGCAAGGCATTTCCACGACTGGTGCAAGACGCGCTGGCCCGAGGTGGTGGCGGCCCGCGTGAGCGAGACGCCGAAGACATGGGCGGAATACCGGCCATGAACGATTCCATCCGTGTTGCCGAGATTTTCGGGCCGACGATCCAGGGCGAGGGCGCGCTGATCGGGCTGCCGACGGTCTTTGTGCGCACGGGGGGCTGCGATTATCGTTGCAGCTGGTGCGACAGCCTGCACGCGGTCGATGCCGCCTATCGCGATACGTGGAAGCCGATGGCCGTCACTGATGTGATGGCCGAGATCGAGCGGCTGTCGGGCGGGCGGCCGGTGATGGTGACGCTTTCGGGGGGGAACCCGGCGATTCAGCCGCTGGGACCGCTGATCCGGCTGGGCCGGGAAAAGGGCTATCGCTTTGCGCTTGAGACGCAAGGGTCGGTGGCGCGGGGCTGGTTTGCCGATCTCGACATGCTGGTGCTCAGCCCTAAGCCGCCGTCGAGCGGGATGGAGATGGACTGGGCGATGCTGGGGCAATGCGCCGAGGCGGCGGATGGCGCGCAGACGGTTCTGAAGATCGTGGTGTTTGACGAGGCCGATTACCGTTTCGCCCGCGAGGTGGCGGAGTTCCTGCCGCTGCTGGCGGTCTACCTGCAACCCGGCAACCACACCCCGCCGCCGCCCGATGACGACAGCGCAGGCGTGGATCAGGCGGGGATCGACGCGCGGATGCGCTGGCTGGTGGAGCGGGTGACGGCTGACGGATGGTTCGAGGCGCGGGTTCTGCCGCAGTTGCATGTCATGCTCTGGGGCAACAGGCGGGGCGTGTGAAAGGGGAAGGCATGGCTGAAAATATCTATGAAGGGCTGACGCAGTTGGGTGGCTCGACGAAGGTGCCGCAAAGCCCGGAAGAGGCGGTGCTGGAGCGGGTGGCCAATCCGCAGGCGGATGTGCGCTATAACGTGCGCTTTACCGCGCCCGAGTTCACCTCGCTCTGCCCGATGACCGGGCAGCCGGATTTCGCGCATCTGGTGATCGATTACGTGCCGGGTGATTGGCTGGTGGAGTCGAAATCGCTCAAGCTCTATCTCACCAGTTTTCGCAATCACGGGGCGTTTCACGAGGATTGCACGATTTCCATTGCGCGGCGGCTGGTGAATTTTCTGGAACCGGAGTGGCTGCGCATCGGGGGCTACTGGTATCCGCGCGGCGGTATTCCGATTGATGTCTTCTGGCAGACGGGGGCCTGTCCTGAGGATGTGTGGATCCCGGATCAGGATGTGCCGCCGTATCGCGGGCGAGGGTAGGGCACGGCCTGCTTGATGACTGGGGGAGTGGCCTTGATCAGACTTTGACCAACGACTGAGGAGCTGCGCGGTCGCAGGGCCGGGGACTGGCGAAGCAACGGCGGGAACCGCCACTTTATGCCAGCAAAGTCCGTATGACTTCGAAGTGTTGCGCTTCGTTTCAAAATCGCCAGGCCGCGGGACGGCCCGGCGATCGCGCGGCGGCGCGTGCCGCGCCTTGATTCCGCGCGAGTGGCAGCTTCAGGCCATTCGCAACCTAGAACACCCCAGGAGCAGCCATCTCTTTCCAGCACAGTGTCTTACATTCGCCCGATCAGCAGGGCACGGTGCGATAGGTGCCGTCACCGTTGGAATAGGCGCATTGATTGGTGCGGGTGTTGCGGGCGATGAGCGTGCCTGCGGCCGCCCCGGCAAGCGCTGAAATCACCGTCCATCCGGCATTGGCGTCGAAGATGGCGGCCCCGATCAACCCGGCGCCGGCGCCGAGCGCCGCACCGGTCACTTCGCGGTTGTCGGTGGTGTCGAGGCAGCCCGCGAGGGTCAGGCTGGCGATGCTGGCAATGATCAGGCTGCGTTTCATGGTCATCTCCTCTTCAGAAATTTCGGTCAATGAATGATCTTTAACGCAACATAGGGATTTTTCCGGCGGTTTCAAAATCCCGCACCAGCGGCGCATTGCCGATCAGACCATGGGTGGCGGCGGTTTGCGGCGCGCGCCCGACAGGGCGTTGCCCGCGATGGCGCCGAGCAGGATCGCGCCGCCGATCAGGGTGTTGAGCGTTGCGGTTTCCCCCAGCAGCAGCCAGACCCAGACCGGACCAAGCACCACCTCGGCCAGCGACAGAAGGGTGAGTTCGGCGGCGGGCACGGTTTTCGATCCGATGGTGTAGAGGATCAGCCCCGCGCCCACCTGGAACACCCCCATGCCAAGGGAAATGCCGGTGTCCGAGGGCGAGAGCGTCAGCGACAGGCCGAGCGAGAGACAGATCGCGCCCATGAGCACCGTGCCGAAGATGCCCGATAGAAAGACCGCAGGCAGCATCTCGGTCGCCTTGCCCCAGCGCAGCGTGATAGTGAAGGTGGCGAACCCCACCGCCGATCCGATGGCCGCGAGATTGCCCATCAGGGCGGCGCCCGAGAATTTGTCCCACACCATCACCGCGATGCCGCAGGCGGCGACGCAGATCGCCACCCACGTCTGCGGGCGGACATGTTCGCGCAGGATCAGCCGGCCGAGAATGGCGGCCATCAGCGGTGCCGAGGCGAACAGCATCATCGCATTGGCGACCGATGTGGTCTGGATCGCGAATATCGCCCCGCTGTAGGCGGCGACCAGCGACAGTGCGCCAATCACCCCCGGCCAGCCCATGCGCAGCGCCAGCCGGAGCGGATCGCGCCCGGTGCGCAGGCGGATGACCACGTAGAGCAGCGCGGTCATCGACAGCGAGCGGTAGAACAGGATCTGCCAGACCTGCGCCTCGTCGATGAGGCGGATGCCCAGCCCGACGGTGGACCACAGCACGCCCGCCATGAAGACGAGGACATAACCGCGCAGATCGCGCTCGGGCAGGGTGGCGATGCGGGTCATTGGGCGCTTTCTTCCTCGGGGATCTGCGGCGGCAGCGGGCTGCCGGGGACAAAGATCGCCTCGGCGGTCACCGGCATCTCGTCGGTGCGGCGCGCGGCGCGCAGTTCGCGCCAGCCGAGATAAAGGCCCGAGGCGATGATGAGCGCCATTCCCGCGAGGGTGTCGAGGCCCGGCACCTCGTCCCAGAGCAGCCAGGCAACGATGGTGGCGAAGGGCAGATAGGAATAGTCGAACGGCGCGACAAGGCTGGCATTGGCCACCTGATAGGCGCGCGACAGCAGCATGTATCCGGCCATGCCGATCAGTCCCAGAAGCGTCAGGCGCGGCAGGTCGGAAAAGGCGCGCGCTGGCAGTTCCCAGCGCAAATGCGCAAGGTCGGGGGTGATCGGGATGACCTGGTTGACGAACCAGCCCATCGGCAGGATCAGAACCCCGGCAAAGGTCAGCGTGTAAAGCCCGACGGTCAATGTGCTCTCGCGGTCGCCGATGCGGCGGGCGATGATCTGGGACATCGCATAGGTTACGGCGCAGAGCAGCGGCAGGACCGCCGCCCAGGAAAAATTCTCGCCCGCCGGATTCATTGCGATGAGCACCCCGCCAAAGCCCACGACCAGGGCGATGCTGCGATGCGGGCCGATGGTTTCGCCCAGAAAGAGCGCGGCCATCAGCGCGGTGATCAGGGGGGCCGCGAAAAAGATCGTGCTGACCTCGGCCAGCCCCATGAACGGAAAGGCGGCGTAGAACATCGAAAAGCCGGAGGCGAAGAGAAAGGCGCGCAGCAGGTGCAGCGGCCAGAGCGGGGTCAGCAGGCGATGCGGCGCCCCGAGCCACCAGATGAGCGGGGTCAGCACCAGCAGGGTGACGATCGAGCGCACGAAGATCAGCAGCCAGACCGGATAGAGCGTCAGCAGCGATTTCATCAGCGCGTCCTGTCCGACGAAGAACAGCATGCCGATCTCGATGCACAATATGCCCTGCAACGCGCGCGACGGCGCGGGGGCGGGTTGTGCCGAAAGGGTGGTCATGGCTGAAATCCGGTTTCGTCAGGGGAATGCGCGCGGCATGTGCGCAGGCTGGAGGGACGGAAAGCGACTGTCTCGCCTCTTTGCGACGCGCGCCGGAAAAACCCCGCAGGCCGGGGGCTTGCGGGGTGGTGTCCTTGTGGTGGTCCGCGTCATCGTCCGGCGTGACCGGACGATCTCCGGGTGGTAGGAGATCCTCGGGTCAGGCCCGAGGATGACGGTTCGGGTGGGGATCGAGGGGAAGGACCTCCGGATCAGGCGTGGTTCATGCGGTTGGCGATCAGTTCCTCGACCACCGAGGGGTCTGCGAGTGTCGAGGTGTCGCCGAGGCTGCCGTAGTCGTTTTCGGCGATCTTGCGCAGGAT
>NZ_FOAG01000003.1 GCF_900109455.1 Roseovarius azorensis
GTGGTCGACCTTGGAAACTACACCGAGACCGGCAACATCCTTGGTCGCACCCAGCCCGCAATTTCCCTTCAGATCAGGCGGCTGGAGGATTTGGTTGGCGCGAAACTGCTGCACCACAAGGGCAAGATCCTCGAAATGACGCCGCAAGGCCACGCGCTGATTGGCTATGCCCGCGAGATCCTGAGGCTCAACGACCGCGCGGTCGCCAACTTTCAGCAAGCCCAGTTCATGGGCACACTTCGGGTGGGATTACCCACCGATTACGCAATCGCATATTTTCAACGCATCATAGCGGACTTTGCCAAGGTGAATCCCGATGTCACCCTCGACGTGCGCTGCGACTGGAGCCGCAGCATCCTCAACAACCTGCATGTGGACGAACTGGACCTCGCCATCGCAATCACCGACATGATGCCCGCGCCTTATGTCTCGCTCTATTGGTCAGAGCGCCCCTTCTGGGTCTGCGGGCGCGACTATCAATACAGCCTCGACAAACCAGTGCAGATCATCGCCCACCCCAAGGGTTGCTTCTATCGCAAAAGGATGATCGACGCACTCGACACCGAGGGACGCGAATGGCGTATCTGCTTCGAGAGCCCTGGCATCACAGCCCTTCAGAATGCGGTGCTCGACGGGATGGGCGTGACGGCCCTGACCAAGAAAACGCTGATGCCCGGAATGCGCGTGCTTTCCCCCAGAGAGGGCTTTCCACCACTGGCCAATCTGCATGTTGGCCTGTTTTACAAGCACGTGAAGGTGTCCGATGCCGCGCTGAAGCTGATCGAACAAATCGCCGAAGGCGTCAGCGCCTTTCGCAAGCCGACCTTCGCGCGCAGCTAGAACATGGCGAGTCAGCGGTAATTCATTTCATTTACTTATTCATAAATCAAACCTATTAATTTTGTTTTTCCATACTTTGCTGCTAGCGGATCTGCATCCAAGACAGCAAGGAGGAACCCCAATGCTTGATGACATGCTGCACGTATTCGAGTGGCACAATGGCGAAAAGGACTTTTCGCCCTTTTCCGACACCGAAATGGCCCGCCGCCAGAACGAGTTGCGCGCCTGGATGGCCGAGAACAACGTCGATGCGGCGCTGTTCACCTCTTATCACTGTATCAACTACTATTCCGGCTGGCTTTACTGCTACTTTGGCCGCAAATACGGAATGGTCATCGACCAGAAGAACGCCACGACGATTTCGGCGGGAATCGATGGTGGCCAACCCTGGCGTCGCAGCTTTGGCAGCAACATCACCTATACCGACTGGCGGCGTGACAATTTCTATCGCGCCGTACAGCAACTGACCAAAGGCGCACGGCGCGTGGCGATAGAGTTCGACCATGTTTCGCTCGACTACCGTCAGCAGATTCAGGATGCCTTGCCGGATGTCGAACTGGTTGACGTGAGCCAGCCGTCGATGTGGATGCGCACCATAAAATCTGACGAAGAAATCAAGCTGATCAAGGAAGGCGCGAGGATCTGCGACGTGGGTGGCTATGCGGTCGCCGGTGCGGTCAAGGCGGGCGTTCCCGAGCACGAAGTCGCCATCGCCGGCACCAACGCGATGATCCGCGAGATCGCCAAATCCTTTCCTTTCGTGGAACTGATGGACACCTGGACCTGGTTTCAGTCCGGTATCAACACCGATGGCGCACATAACCCGGTGACCAACCGCATCGTGCAGTCAGGCGACATCCTCAGCCTCAATACCTTTCCGATGATCTTCGGCTATTACACGGCACTCGAACGGACGCTGTTTTGCGACAGCGTGGACGCGGCCAGCCTCGACATCTGGCAAAAGAACGTTGCGGTGCATGAGCGGGGGCTGGAACTGATGAAACCCGGCGCGCGCTGCATGGATATCGCCATCGAGCTCAACGAGATGTATCGGGAATGGGATCTGCTCAAGTATCGCTCGTTCGGGTATGGCCACAGCTTCGGCGTGCTCAGCCACTACTATGGCCGCGAGGCCGGGGTCGAGCTGCGCGAGGACATCGAGACGGAACTGAAACCCGGCATGGTCGTCTCGATGGAACCGATGGTCATGATCCCCGAGGGACAGCCCGGCGCCGGTGGCTACCGCGAGCACGATATCCTCGTGATCGGCGAAAATGGGGCCGAGAACATCACCGGCTTCCCCTACGGACCCGAGCATAACATCGTCGGCAAGGGCTGACTCAGGCCGTGCGAACGGGCCTGGAAATCCTGATTGCGGCGGCCAGCCTCGTCATGACGCTGGCCGCCCTGAACCTCGCCAGTCACGATGATCCTTCCGGTTCAGGCGATGTGTACCTCTCAGCCGTTCTTTTCGGCGCAAAGGCCGGACCATGAACAAGAACCGCGTTCTTTGGCAAGGAACTTCATCATGACTGACCGGGGTGCTCATCGGATGCGATGAGCGCCTCTTGCGGCAATGCCAACGGCACCGACACCGCCCTACCCCGTCGGCATGACAAGACGCGACCCGCACCGCCGCTCTCGCCGGAGGCGGCGTATTTCCTGGACGTCGCCCAACCTCTTGCCCGTTCACCCGAAAATCGCGTCGCCCTGTTCGTCGATCACCTGCCGCGCCTTGCGGATCGATAATGCCTGCGCCTCATCGAGACTGCGCAGCGTGTCGGCGCGCAGCAGGTGATGCACCTTCACCTCGCCGCCGATTTCCTTTTCGATCCGGGCACCCACGCGATACCCGTCCTTTTCCGACCGGGGCGCGGCAAAGATGCGGAACTCCTTGTAGGTTTCGCTGACCTCGGCCCGTGCCTCGGGCTTGGCTCCCCCTCCGAACAATCGCGACAGGATCGACATGCGGCCCCCTTTTCCAACGAAGCTATCGTTTGACAGCATCAATAATGATAGCGGCATTGCACGATTTCCAACGCCTCTTGCGCGGCACGATAGATCAAACGATGCGCGCGCTCCATTCGCCGCGACCAGAAACCGGCCAGATCGCCGCGCAACGGCTCGGGTTTTCCCGTTCCTTCAAAAGGGTGGCGCAGGCATTCCTCGAGCAGCCGATTGATCTTGCGCAACATGGCCTTGTCAGTCTGCTGCCAGTAGAGGTATTGCGCCCATGCCTGCGCGCGAAACGCGAGCCTCACTCCCGCTCCATCGCGCGCAGATAATCCATCGAGACCTCGACCATGCGCGATGGGTCGCTCTCCGAGATTGCAGCCATCAACGCCGCCCGGTTGGCCGGCGTGGCGAGCAGATAGGCGGTCTCGTCCATCGCCTGATAATCCTCGAGCGAGATCATCACCACCGGCTTGCCCTTGGCGCGGGTGACGATGACCGGCTCGTGATCGTCATTCACCCGGTCCATCATGGCCGAGAGGTTCTTGCGCAGATCGGTGGAGGTGGTGTGTTTCATAGAGCGGATGTACGTGATCGCGTACGGAATTTCAAGGTGGCACAGTAAGGTAGGGTGGGTGCCAGCCCACCATGCCCATCACCGATTATTGTCAAAGGTGAGTTGGCACCCACCCTACTGATCCAGAAAACTCCGCAGCTTCCTGCTTCGCGACGGATGCTTCAGCTTCCTGAGCGCCTTGGCCTCGATCTGCCGGATCCTCTCCCGCGTCACCGAGAACTGTTGCCCCACCTCCTCGAGCGTGTGATCGGTGTTCATCCCGATCCCGAAGCGCATCCGCAGCACCCGCTCTTCGCGCGGCGTCAGCGACGACAAGACCCGCGTGGTCGTCTCCTTCAGATTGTCCTGAATCGCTGAATCCAGCGGCAGGATGACGTTCTTGTCCTCGATGAAATCGCCAAGCTGACTGTCTTCCTCGTCGCCAATCGGGGTTTCCAGCGAAATCGGCTCCTTGGCGATCTTCATCACCTTGCGGACCTTCTCCAGCGGCATCTGCAACTTTTCGGCCAGTTCCTCGGGCGTCGGCTCGCGGCCGATCTCGTGCAGCATCTGACGCCCCGTGCGCACCAGCTTGTTGATCGTCTCGATCATGTGCACCGGAATGCGGATCGTGCGCGCCTGATCGGCAATTGACCGCGTGATCGCCTGCCGGATCCACCATGTCGCGTAGGTGCTGAACTTGTAGCCGCGGCGATACTCGAACTTGTCCACCGCCTTCATCAGGCCGATATTGCCTTCCTGAATGAGATCAAGGAATTGCAGGCCGCGGTTGGTGTATTTCTTGGCAATGGAAATCACCAGCCGCAGGTTGGCCTCGACCATTTCCTTCTTGGCTTGCCGGGCCTCTTTCTCGCCCTTCTGCACCTGGTTGACGATGCGCCGGAACTCGGAAATGTCGAGCCCCACATACTGCCCCACCTGCGCCATGTCGGCGCGCAGCTCGGTGACCTTCTCGGGGCTGCGTTCCATGAACATCTGCCAGCCGCGCCCGGATTTCTGCGCCATATCCTCCAGCCAGTTGGGATCAAGCTCGCGCCCCCGATATTCCTCGATGAATTCGTTGCGGTTGATCCGCGCCTGATCGGCCAGTTTGACCATGGCGCTGTCGATCTGCATGATCCGGCGGTTGATGCCGTAAAGCTGGTCAATCAGCGCCTCGATCCGGTTGTTGTGCAGATGCAGCTCGTTGACCAGTTCGACAATCTCCGAACGCAGGGTCTGATAGGTCTCTTCCTGCGCGTTCGAGAAAGAACCATCCTCGTTCAGCGTCGCCGAGATCCGGCTGTCCTGCATCTCGGAGAGCCGGACATAATCCTCCGCGATCCGGTCGAGCGTCTCGAGAACACGCGGCTTGAGCGCCGCTTCCATCGCGGCAAGGCTCATGTTCGCATGGTCGTCATCCTCGTCCTCGTCGTCGCCCATGATGGGATTGCCGTCGGCATCCAGATCCGGCTCATCATCGCCTCGACCGCCCGAGGGCGCGCCCGGAACATTGGCCGCCTCGACCACCGGCTCGACCCCGTCCTCGCCCAGCTGATTGCCGAATGTCGCCTCAAGGTCGATCACATCGCGCAGCAGGATGTCCTCGCCCAGCAATTCGTCGCGCCAGATGGTGATGGCCTGAAAGGTCAGCGGGCTCTCGCAGAGGCCCGCGATCATCGTGTTGCGCCCGGCCTCGATCCGCTTGGCGATGGCAATCTCGCCCTCGCGGCTGAGCAGTTCGACGCTGCCCATCTCGCGCAGATACATGCGCACCGGATCGTCGGTCCGGTCGAGCTTTTCATCCTTGCCCGATCCCAGCGTGATCTCGCCGCGCTTGCCCACCTCGGCCAGCGCGGTGGTGCGGCCCTGTTCTTCTTCCGCTTCCTCGCCCTCGATGATGTTGATGCCCATTTCCGAGAGCATCGACATCACGTCCTCGATCTGTTCCGACGATACCTGGTCGGGCGGCAACACCTCGTTGAGCTGGTCATAGGTGATAAAGCCCTTCTCGCGCGCCTCGGCGATCATCCGTTTGACCGCCGTCTGGCTCATGTCGAGAGAAACCTCGTTATCGGATTCGTCGGTCGTCTGATCTTCGGTATCCTTGGCGGCCATGAAAGACTCCTGATCTGTGGACGGGCAGGCGATTCGCGGTGTCCGAATCAATAGCGCGATCTGGTGATTCGAACACCCGTCTACCCTGAATTTCCTGTCTCTTCCTCCCCAAAATCTGTCAGCGTTTCGGTTTGGAAAAGGTTATCGTGCCGAGCAGCGCCTCGAACCGCTGTTTCTCCTGACGTCTGATCCGGGCACCATTCTCGCCCAGATCGTATTCCGCCCTGTCCTCCTGCTGGCTGCGAACCGCCCTGTTGCGGGCTTCTGCCGCCTGCCCCAGACGCCACGTCACGGCCTCATCCGCGAGGCCGGCCATATCGGCGCTCGCTTCCGACAGTTCCGCGCGCAGCCCGCGCTGCGCCGACAGTTTGTTGAGTTCCTCCTCAAGCGTCCTCTCCGCCAGATCGGCGTCACCGGGGTGACGCACCGGCGGGGTGATCGCGACATGGGGCAGCGCCAGCAGCTTTTCAAGAGGCTCCTCGCCCATCGCCTCGACGATCCGCGCGCGCAAGGTCTCGACGCCCGCAGGGGCATGGCGCAGGATCAGGTCGCGCAACCGGGCATGAACCGGATCGCAGCATTCCAGCCGCTCGATCCCGACCTCGAACTGGTCCAATACCGCGGGACAGGAAATCAGCGCCGCGAGGATCACCGCCTCGCGCAGATGCGTCTCGCTGTCCTGCCCCGACGCCACCAGCATCGAGGACTTGGTGCTTGCCCTTGCGGTTTCGGACGGGGGCCACTTGCCGCCCCTGGCGCGGGGCGTGTGGCTGCGGCGCGGATTGAACAGCTGCCAGCGCAGATCCTTGATCGCCTGCCCGTAATGGCCGCGAATGGACGGATCGCGAATCAGCTTGATCCTGTCGCGCAGCACCTTGTCCAGCGCCGCGCGGCGCTCGGGGCTGTCGAAATTGCGCCCCGCCGTCTCGCGCTGCCAGAGCACCTGCACCATCGGCAGCGCCCGCTCGATCAGCGCCTGCACCGCCCCCGGCCCGTCGCTGCGCAAGAGATCATCGGGATCCTTGCCCTCGGGCATCAGCGCGAACCGCAGGCTCTTGCCCGCCTCCAGCAGCGGCAGCGCCAGATCGACAACCCGATAGGCGGCGCGCAGCCCCGCCGTATCGCCATCCAGCGCGATCACCGGCTCCGGGCTGATCCGCCACAGCATCTCGACCTGATGTTCCGTCACCGCTGTGCCCAGCGGCGCCACCGCCGCCTCGAATCCGGCCGCCACCAGCGCGATCACATCCATATAACCCTCGGCCACGATCAGCGGCCTGCCCTTGCCCGCCGCCTCGCGCGCGGGGCCGTGGTTATAGAGCGTGCGGGACTTGTCGAAAAGCTCGGTTTCCGGCGAATTCAGATACTTGGCCGGATCATCAGGATCCATCGCCCGCCCGCCAAAGGCGATGCAGCGCCCGCGCGCATCGCGGATCGGGAACATGATCCGGTTGCGGAACGTGTCATAGGGCTTGCCACCCTTGCTGCTTTCCTTGGCCAGCCCGCAGGCGACGATCATCTCGGGCGCGACACCCTTGGCCGTCAGGTGATCCCACAACCCCTGCCAGCCATCGGGCGCAAAACCCAGATCGAACCGCGCCTGCGTCGCCTCGTCAAGACCGCGCCCGCGCAGATAGTCGCGCGCCGTCGCCCCCGCGCCCGCGCGCAGTTGCAGGCCGAAATACTTGACCGCCTGCTCCATCACCTCGGTCATCTGCGTGCGTCGATCCGCCTTGGCCTGCGCCTGCGGATCGCGTTCGGGCATGGTCATGCCGGCCTCGGCAGCCAGCAGGCGCACCGCCTCGATGAAATCGACATTCTCGGTCTCGCGAACAAAGGAAATAGCATCGCCCTTGGCGTGGCAGCCAAAGCAATAGTAAAACCCCTTGCGGTCATCCACATGAAAAGACGCGGTTTTTTCCTGGTGAAACGGGCAAGGTGCCCACATGTCACCCTTGGCCTGATTGGACTTGCGCATGTCCCAGATGACCTTGCGCCCGACCACTTGAGACAGCGACAGGCGGCTTTGCAGCTCTTCGAGAAATCCGGGTGGCAGGCTCATACCCTCTATATTGGCCAGAGCCGCGCCAAAGTCCAGTGCGCGCTACTGCGCCTCGCAGGCGGCAATATAGGCCTCGGCCACCTCCGCGCCCAACTGTTCCGCGGGCAGGGTATAGACCCAGTCCACCAGCGGTTGCACCGCCGGTTCATAGGCTTTCTTGTCCTCTGGCAGCGCGTCGCTGATCGCCCGGATCGCCGCGACCGAATCCTGCCCCTCGATCCGCGCCTCGACCGCGGCCTGCACGATCCTGCCCGAGGGCGCGCAGATCGGATTCTGCGCCATTACGCTCATCGGCAGAACAATCAGGGCGACGGTCAGAAACATCGGGCGCATGGCAATCCTCTCGGAAACAGGGTCTGCCGGAAACCTAAGGCGATTCCACGCTGCTGTCAGCGCCCATCACGGAAAAATCCCCCGCGCCGCGACCCGGCGCATTGCGGTCTCCACCTCATGCACCAGCGTCGCCGTCATCGACCGAAAGACCATGACCTGCCAGGCATCCCCGCCCATCCGCGTGACCGAGGCCGCCATATGCGCCAGTTCGCTGCGCGCGGTGTGTCCCTGCTCGAACACACGCTCACGCAGATCAAGCGGCGTCAGCCGCGCCAGCACCTCGCGCGCGCCCGCTCCTTCCAGCCGCAGCACCGCCCAGCCGTCGGACTGATCGGTGAGTGCTGCATGCGCGGCCAGCGCCGGATCGGGATCGGGACCGACCAGCAGCGCCATCCGCTGCCCGAACCAGATCGCCCGCGCACCCTCGCGCCCGGTCATCCGGCCCGGCGCGGGCCATGCCATCCCATGCGCCGATTTCAGCGCGGCGGACAGCGCCCGCTCCTGCCCCCTGTAGGGTGCAACCGACGTCATCCGACCCGGCGCCACCTCGCTCAGGCTCAACCCCGCAACCCTCACCGGCACAAGCCCCGCACAGGGCGTCTCCGCTCGCAATTCAGCCACGCAACCGCCCTCCCTCGGGATCAAACTGCACGATGTCCTGCACCTCGCAGATCGTCTCGGATCCGCGCAGATGATCAACCGCGCGCACCCGCTCGCCGATCCGTGCGCGACCGTGTTTCAGAAACCCCATGCCGATCACATGGCCCAGCGTCGGCGAATAGCAGGCGCTGGTGACATAACCCTGATCGTTGTCGCTCACCGCCTCTGCCGCCTCGTCGAACAGATGCGCGCCCGCCAGCAATTCCCTGACCGCGCCCACCGGCCTCAGCCCCACCAGTTGCTCGCGTGCGTCATCGACCAGACCGGACCGCGCCGCCGCCGCCTTGCCGATACAATCCTTGCCCGCGCTCACCATCCGCGCCATGCCGATGTCGAACGCCGTCACCCGGCCATGAATCTCGGCATGGGTGATGAACCCCTTTTCGATGCGCAGCACGTTTAGCGCCTCCATCCCGTAAGCGCCGCCTCCCACCGCCTCGGCCTCTTCGACCAGTTCCGCGAACAACGCCGCGCCATACCGCGCCGGTACCGCGATCTCATAGGCATGCTCGCCCGAGAACGAGATGCGAAACAGCCGCCCCGCCACCCCGCCGATGCTGACCGCGCCACAGCTCATGTAGGGAAATGCCTCATCCCCGACCGGCGCATCCAACACCCCGTTCAGCAGATCGCGCGATTTCGGCCCAGCCACGGCAAACTGCGCCCATTGCTCGGTGACAGACACCATGCGCAGATCCCAATCAGGCCGCAGGCACTGATGCACGAACTCCAGATGCCGCATCACCTGCCCCGCCGCCGCCGTCGTGGTGGTCATCAGGTAATGCTGCTCTCCCAGGCGCGCGCAGGTGCCGTCATCCATCACATGCCCGTCCTCGCGCAGCATCAGCCCATAGCGCACACGCCCCGGCTTCAGCGTCGAGAACGTGTTGGTATAGACGAAATCGAGGAACCGCGCCGCATCCGGCCCCTGAATGTCGATCTTGCCCAGCGTCGAGACATCGCAGATCCCGGCCGCCTCGCGCACCATAGCAACCTCGCGGTCGCAGGATTGCCGCCAGTGATCTTCACCCTTGCGCGGGAAATAGCCCGGCCGGTGCCACAACCCCGCCTCGATCGTCGGCGCGCCCCGGCGCAGCGTCTCGGCATGCGACGTGGTCAGCCGCTCGGGCGCAAAGCCCTTGCCCCTGCCCCCCGCCCCCAGCGCGGCAATCGGCACCGACACATAGGGCGGGCGAAAAGTGGTCGTTCCGGTCTCGGCGATCCCCTGCCCGGTCGCCTCGGCCAGCACCGCCAGCGCCGAGACATTGGAATTCTTGCCCTGATCCGGCGCCATGCCCTGTGTCGTGTAACGCTTCATATGCTCGACCGAACGGAAATTCTCGGCGGCCGCCAGTTCCACGTCCTTGACCGTCACATCGTTCTGGAAATCCAGCCAGGCGCGCCCGCGCCCCGGCACCTGCCAGAGCGGAAAGATGTCATAGGGCTGATCCCCCGCCATCGGCGCGGCGATGTCCGGGGCCTCCAACCCCAGGTCGCGCAGCGCGCGCAGCCCCTCGGCCAGACCGCTCTCAAGGCAGCCGCGCGTGGAAAAGACCCCCGCCGCCGCACCCGCCACGCGCAGCCCCGGCACCGCCCCATCGGGGGGCAGAAACGCCTGCCGCTCCGCATCCCAGACAGGCCGCGCCCCCATGTGACAGACCAGATGCACGCTCGGGTTCCAGCCGCCCGAGACCGCCAGACAATCGGCGGCGATGCGCTCTTCGCCTTTCGCCGTGGCGATCGTCACCGCCTCCAGGCCGCGCCGCCCCGAGGTGCCGCAGACCTGCGCGCCCGGATAGAATGGCACATCCAGATCCGAACGCGCGTAAGAACGCGCATCGACCAGCGCCGCCACATGCACCCCCGCCTCCTGCAGATCGGCTACGGTGCGATGCGCACTGTCATTGTTGCCGAAAACCACGATGCTGCGCCCCGGCGCCACACCCCAGCGATTGACATAGGCCCGCACCGCCCCCGCCATCATCACACCGGGCCGGTCGTTGTCGGCAAAGGTCACCGGCCGCTCCAACGCCCCCGCCGCCAGCACCGCGCACCGCGCCACGATACGCCAGAAACACCCCCCTGGCGCGCCGGGCCGGTCCGCGACGCCGGGCGCCATCCGCTCAAACGCGCCATAGGTGCCCTGGTCATAGACCCCGGTCACCGCACAACGCGTCATCACCCGCACATTGGGCATCGCCGCCAGTTCCGCCGCAACCTCCGCCGCCCACTCCGCTCCGGGCAGGCCGTCTACCTCGTCGGTCTCCGCCAGCAGACGCCCGCCAAGCCGCGTGTCCTCCTCGGCCAGGATCACATCCGCCCCCGCCTCCGCCGCCGCCCGCGCCGCCATAAGCCCGGCAGGCCCGCCGCCGATGACCAGCAGATCGCAATGCGCAAAGGCGCGCTCATGGCGATCCTCCGCCGGCTCGCCCGACAGCGCGCCCAGCCCCGCGGCGCGGCGGATGAGCGGCTCGTAGACCCGCTCCCAAAAGGCGCGCGGCCACATGAAGGTCTTGTAATAGAAACCCGCACCCAGAAACGGTGCAAACAGATCGTTGACCGCCAGCAGGTCCAGGCCCAGCGTCGGCCAGCGGTTCTGGCTGCGCGCCCACAGCCCCTCGCTCACCTCTACCACCGTGGCGCGCAGATTGGGCTCCTGCGCCGGTCCCAGACCGACCGTCACCAGCGCGTTGGGTTCCTCGCTACCCGCCGTCATCACGCCGCGCGGGCGGTGATACTTGAACGACCGCGCCACCATCCGCACCCCGTTGGCCATCAGCGCCGAGGCCAGCGTATCCCCCTCGAACCCCTGATAGCGGTGCCCGTCGAAATAGAAATTCACCGCCCGGTCGCGGTCGATCAGCCCCCTGCCCTCGATCCTCATGCCCCCGCCTCCGCCGCCAGCGCGACACCAAGCACCTCATGCGTGATCGTATTGCGCGTCACCACCAGCCACGCGCCACAGCCCTGCTCATGCTGCCACAGATCGCGGGTCACGCCCGCCGGGTTCTCGCGGTTGTGCAGGTAATCGTCCCAGGCGGCATCCCACGCCTCACCCTCGGGCCGCGCCAGTGCCGCGCCCTGATAATAGAACTCGCGGCGATCCCGTTCGCCACAGATCGGACAGCTCAGTCGCATCGAACCCGCTCTTTCATCATTCTGAAAATACTCAAAATTCCACCCCTCGGCCCTCAATGCAGGTTGTGCTGCGCGCCGGTGCCTTCCTCGTCCATCAGCCCCCGGCCCGTCCTGAACCGGTCCAGCCGGAATCGCGCGGCGGCAGGGTGCGGGCGGTCGGTAGCGACGAGATGCGCCATCGCATCCCCCGACCCCGGCACCGCCTTGAACCCGCCATAACACCAGCCGCAATTGAGATAGAGCCCGTCTATCCCGGCATGGTCGATAATGGGCGAGCCATCGGGCGACATGTCCATGATCCCGCCCCAACTGCGCAGCACGCGGGCATTGCCGATCATCGGCATCAGCGCCATGCCCGCCTCCATCACATGCTCGACCAGCGGCAGATTGCCCCGCGCGGCATAGGAGGCATACATGTCCAGATCGCCGCCAAACACCAGCCCCCCCTTGTCCGACTGGCTGATATAGAAATGCCCCATGCCGAAACTGATGACGTGATGGACAACCGGCTTCAGCCCTTCGGTGACAAAGGCCTGCAACACATGGCTCTCAATGGGCAGACGCATCCCCGCCATCGCCGCAACTTGGCTTGAACGCCCTGCGACGACAATCGCCACCTTCTTTGCCCGGATCGCGCCGCGCGTGGTCTGCACGCCGCGCACGCGGCCCTGTTCCACGTCGATCCCCGTCACCGCGCAGTTCTGGATCAGGTCCACGCCCCGCTCGCTCGCCGCCCGCGCATAGCCCCAGGCCACCGCATCATGCCGCGCCGTGCCCGCCCGGCGCTGCAACAACCCGCCATGGACCGGAAACCGCGCATTGTCGAAATCGAGGTAGGGCACCATCCGGCGCAGCGCCGCGCGATCCAGCAGTTCCGCATCGTCGCCCCGGTTGCGCATCGCATTGCCGCGCCGGGCGGCGGCATCGCGCTGCCCGTCGGAATGAAACAGCACGATCTGCCCGCGTTGGCTATGCATCACGTTGTAATTCAGATCCACCTCCAGCCCTTCCCAGAGCTTGAGCGAGTGGCTGTAGAACTCCGAATTGCCGGGCAGGAAATAATTGGCGCGCACGATGGTGGTGTTGCGCCCCACATTGCCGCCGCCCAGATATCCCTTTTCCAGCACAGCGACATTGGTAATCCCGTGCCGCTTTGCCAGGTAATAGGCGGTCGCCAGGCCATGCCCGCCGCCGCCGATGATCACCACGTCATATTCAGGCTTCGGCGCCGCATCGCGCCAATGCGCCCGCCAGCCCTTGTTGCCGGTCAGCCCCTCTTTCAGAACGCGCAGGCCCGAAAACCGCATCAGTGTCCCCCTGTCATGGCTTGGTGCGACTGAACCAAGTCATGACAGGGATAGCAATGGTCAACCGCCCTGAACGCCCTCTTTCGCGTCATTTCCCGGCCTCTCGGCGACGCGGCCCTCAATCCGCGCCGCGGGCCACGGTCTTGGCGGTGAGCACCCCGCGCTGAATGAAGAAAACCAGCGCCGCAACCCCCAGCCCGATCAGATCAGATGTCCAGCCCGCCGCGATCATCGAGATCGCCGCCACCATCGTGACGATCCTGAGCACCCAGCCGATCCTGCCAAAGAGCCAACCCTGCACGCCCGAGGCCAGCAGGTAGATACCCAGCATCGCGGTCAGAAAGACATGCAGGATCTCGAACACCCCGCCCTGCATCAGCATGGCATTGTTGTAAAAGAAGATGAACGGCACGATGAACGCGGCCAGCCCGATCTTGAAACTTTCGACCGAGGTGCGCATCGGATCGGATTGCGCGATCGCCGCCCCCGCATAGGCCGCCAGCGCCACGGGGGGCGTGATCGCCGACATGACCGCGTAGTAGAAGATGAAGAAATGCGCCGTCAGCGGCTCGATCCCCATGCGGATCAGCCCCGGCGCGATCACCGCCGCCGCCACCGCATAGGCCGCCGTCGTCGGCATGCCCATGCCCAGGATGATTGCCACCAACATGGCGAATATCAGCGCCAGAAGCTGGCTCTGCCCCGCCAGCCCCAGCAGCATCGAGGAAAACCGCGTACCCACCCCGGTGAGTGCGATCACCCCCACGATGACGCCCGCCGCGGCACAGACCGCCACCAGTTGCAGCGACATGCGCGCCGCGATCTCCAGCGCGTAGAGCACCTCCTTGACCAGCATCTTGTGCGGCGTGAGCCAGCTTACCACCGCCGCCGCCCCCATCGCCAGCGTGCCCGCCCGGATCACCGAATAGCCCATGAACAGCGCCCCGATCAGGATGATGATGGGAATGAACAGGAATGCCCGGCGCGCAAGCGCCCCGAATTTCGGCAGTTGATCGCGCGGCAGCCCCTGCATGCCCTTCTTCAGCGCCTCCTTGTCCACCATGAAATAGACAGAAGTGAAATACAGCACCGCCGGAATGATCGCCGCGATCACGATGTCGCGGTAGGGAATGCCGGTGATCTCGGCCATGATAAAGGCCCCCGCCCCCATGATCGGCGGCAGGATCTGTCCGCCCGACGACGCCGCCGCCTCGACCGAGGCCGCGGTCTGCGGCTTGTAGCCCACCTTCTTCATCAGCGGGATGGTCAGCGATCCGGTCGAAACCACATTACCCGCCGAGGTGCCGTTGATCATGCCCATCAGCGCTGAGGCAAAGACCGCCACCTTGGCCGGTCCGCCGCGCGCGCCCCCCGCCCCGGCAAAGGCGAAATTCACGAAATACTCGCCCACCCGGCTCGCCTGCAGAAAGGCGGCGAAAGTGATGAACAGGATGATATAGGTCGACGAGATCGCCGTGGTCGGCCCCAGCACGCCATTGTCGGTGTAGATGAAGGCAAAGAACCGCGCCGGATCATATCCCTTGTGAAACAGCACCCCCGGCAGCCACGGCCCGACAAAGCCGTAGACCACGAAAACCGCCACGATGATCACCAGCGCCAGCCCCGCCAGGCGGCGCGTCAGTTCCAGGATCAGGATGATTCCGGCAACCGAGGCCCACATGTCGTTGGGGTGCGGAAAGACCTGCGCGCGAATGCGCAGGAATTCGGCATGGCCGATGATATAGGCCCCGACCACGATCGCCGCCAGCGCCAGCAGCGCGTCCGCAGGCGCAAACCGCGCCCGGTCGCGCGACGGTGCCATCCACGAGGCGATGAGCGTCAGAACCGTCCCGGCGATCAGCGCGTAGCCGAAACTGTAAAGATGCTTTCCCGCCGGTGCCCCGGTCACGACCCGGTCATTCAGCACCAGCATCGCCATAACCTGCCCCAGCGCCAGCAGGATGAGCGCACCACCCAGCCAGGTCAGCAGCCTTTCGGCCATCGAATAGGATTCATCACCGCTGCCGTCCGACACGATCCGCGACGAGAACAGCAGAAAGCCCAGCGCCAGCCCCCCCGCCACATGGCTCAGCCGGTAGATCCACGTCTCGATCGGATAGAGATTCATCGAAACGAGATGAAACGACGTATAGAGAATGCACAGCGTCGCTATCGCGAACCCGAGGCTGCCGGTAAAGACGCGCTGATTGACGGCGATGACCTCGCGGTCCACGCCTTCTGCCAGACTCTCATTTGGATCAATGTCGGACTGTGCCGGAGTTGACGACATGGGGCTGCCTCCCGTTGGGATGTGAAACCGTCGCGCAGGCGGGCGGATTTGCGGGCCGCGCGATGCTTTTGCGTCTTGGGTCGGGGCGCGGTCCGATGCCGCACCCCGATCCTGTCCTGCGTCGGATGACCGACCGATCAGCCTTTCAGCTCATCGGGAATGGCGATACCCTTTTCCTCGTAATAGCGCACCGCGCCGGGATGAAACGGCAGAAAGCCGTTGTTGACCGCATTCTCCGGCACGGTCTCGCTCGCGGCAGAGTGGATCTGCAGCATCCGGTCGTTGTTTTCCATCACCAGCTTGGTGATCTCATAGGCCAGGCTCTCGGGCATGTCGGCATGCGCGACGGCAAAGTTCCACATCGCCACCGTCGGCTGATCGTAGTCATGCCCAGAATAGACCCCGCTCTCGATCACGAAGGGCGACACCGAGGGATGGTTTTCCAGCACGGTCGCCAGTTCCTGCTCGTTGAACCCGAACATCACCACCTTGGCCTCGGCGGTAAGCTGGCTGAAGGCCGGGATCGGCATGCCGGCGGCAAAGGCGAATGCGTCGACCAGCCCGTCCTTGAGCTGGCTCGCGGCATCCGCGGCACCGGTGAACGACGGCGTCGCGTCAACGCCCAGCGTCTCGATGAAACGCGGCCAGTAAGTACCGGGCGTGCCGCCTGCCGGGCCAACCGCCACGCGCTTGCCCCCCAGATCGGAAACCGACTTGATCCCCGAGCCTTCCAGCGCGATCACCTGGAATGCGGTCTTGTACATCGGGAACAGGGCGCGCACATCCTTGTGCTCCAGCCCCGGCGCCAGTTCGCTGACCCCGGTCCATGCCTCATAGGCCGGGCCCATGGTGACCAGCCCGATATTGTGGTCGCCGGTCTGCACCAGGGTCATGTTCTGCACCGGGCCGCCAGTCACCTCGCCCGAGGCATTGAGTCCCAGCTCCTCGCCGATGAAGCTGGCCAGACCGTTGCCATAAACGAAATAGGTGCCGCCCTGGCTGGCGGTGCCCACGGTCAGATCCGAAGGCCAGCCGGTGCGATCCTGGGCCGTGGCCAGCCCGGCGGCCATGACGGCGGATGCGGCCAGAGCCGCGATTTTGGTAAAGCGCATGGTATCCTCCCAAAGGTTTCACGCATATGTAGAACGTCCGGCCCTGCTCCTCTGCGGGGCCGATACGCTGCACATGACAGAGGCACGCGCAGAAGATTGCAAGCGTTTCGCGACCGGCACCACGCCCCTCGCGGTTGTTTGACCAACAGATGTGTAGAAAACCACCCATCTCTGGAAGGTCATGTGTAACCTGCTTCACATTCCGCCCGACCCGGACCCCAGTTTGCCCTTGTCGATGCCGTGACGCCTCAGCTTGTCATAGAGCGTCTTGCGCGACAGCCCGAGGGATTCGTAAACCGGCTTCAGCACCCCCTGATGCCGGATCAGCGCATCCACCAGCAGCCGCCGCTCATGCTCGGCCATCCGTTCTGCCAGCGTGGTGTCGGCGCTTGCCTCCGCCCCCGCCGCCGCCTGTTCCATCAGCCCCAGGGCAAACCGCTCCGCCGCATTGCGCAACTCTCGAACATTGCCCGGCCAGTCGCGCCGCGCCAGTTCCGCCAGCAGTCCGGGCGTGGCCCCGCGCTCGGGCAGGCGATGCCGCGCCTGCGCCTGCGCCAGCAAGCGGCAGAACAGCGCGGGAATATCCTCGACCCGCTCCGCCAGCGGCGGCACCCGCAGGCTGACCACGTTGAGCCGATAGAGCAGATCGGCGCGAAACCGTCCCGCCGCCGCCTCTTCGGCCAGCGGCACGCGGCTGGTGGCGATGAACCGCACATCCAGCGCGATCCGCTCATTGCTGCCCAGCGGTGTCAGCACCCGATCCTCGATCACCCGCATGAGCTTGCCCTGCACCTCCATCGGCATGGCCCCGATATCGTCCAGCAGGATCGTGCCGCCGCGTGCATGCTCGAACTTGCCCATGCGCGCGCGTAACGCGCCCGCGAACGCCCCCGGCGCATGGCCGAACAGCTCGGATTCGATCATTGCCTCCGGCAGCGCAGAGCACGAGATCGCCACAAAGGGCCGCCCGCGCCGGGGCGACAGATCATGCAGCGCCTGCGCCACCACCTCCTTGCCGGTGCCGGTATCGCCCTCGATCAGCACATCGGCATCCGACGGCCCGATCGTGCGCACCCGGCGGCGCAGGTCGATCATCGCCGCCGACCGCCCGACCAGACGGCTCTCCAGATCGTCGGACTGCCCGGCCACCGCGCGCAATCGGCGGTTCTCCAGCACCAGTTGCCGGAACTCCAGCGCGCGCGCGGCAATACCCGCCAGTTGCGCGCCCGAGAACGGCTTTTCTATGAAATCATAGGCCCCCTCGCGCATCGCCCGCACCGCCAGCGGCACATCGCCATGCCCGGTGACCAGCAGCACCGGCACCTCGGGGTCGATCTCATGCACCCGCGTCATCAGGCTCAGCCCGTCGATCCCCGGCATCCTGATATCGGTGATGACAATGCCCTCGAACCCGCTGGTGATCCGGTCCAGCACCGCCTCGCCCGCCGCAAACCCCTGCGCCTCCAGCCCGGCCAGGTCCATCGACTGCAAGGTCGCCCCCCGCAGATCGGCATCGTCATCGACCAGCAGAACCTGCCCGCCACTCATTCCGCCGCCTCCGCCGATGTCCCGTCCGCCTCTGCCGCGCGCAGCCGCAGCACGAATTCCGCGCCCCCCTCGGGCGGATTGCACACCTCCAGCGCGCCGCCGAAATCACGCACGATATTGTAGGAAATCGACAGGCCCAGCCCCAGCCCCTTGCCGACCCCCTTGGTCGAAAAGAACGGATCGAAAATCCGCGCCTGCAACTGCTCGGGCACGCCCGGCCCGTGATCGCGCAGGCTCAGCAGCACCTCGCCACCCGCGCGCCGCGCCATCAGATGCAGCCGCCGGTCCCCGGCCTCTTCGGTGGCATCGAGCGCATTGGTCAGCAGATTGACCAGCACCTGCTGCAACCGCACCGCCCCCGCCGTGACGCTCAGACCGGCAGGCGCAATATCCACGATCAGTTCCGCCCCCGCCTGTTCCAGCCGCCAGCCCAGCAGATCCTGCGCCTCCTGCACCACCCCTTCCAGCGCCACGGGGCGCAGCTTCTGATTGGGCTTGCGCGCGAAATTGCGCAGATGGCGGCTGATCCGGCCCATCCGCTCGACCATCCCCAGAATGTGGCCGATATTCCGCTTCGCCTCGGACAGCTTGCCACGCTCCAGATAAAGACCGGCGTTCTCGGCATAATTGCGCGCCGCCGCCAGCGGCTGATTGAATTCATGGCTAAGTGCGGCCGACATCTGCCCCAGCGCCGCCAGCTTGCCCGCCTGCACCAGTTCGGCCTGCGTGTCACGCAGCCGTGCCTCGGTCGCGGTGCGCTCCTCCACCTCCTGCCGCAGCGCACGGTTCGCTTGCGCCAGCTGCGCCGTGCGCTCCGAAACACGCCGCTCCAGTTGCACCTGCGTCGCCGCCTGCAATGCGATCCGCTCGGCCAGCTGCCGCCGCCGCAGCCAGACGATCAGCCCGGCAAACCCCGCCGCCCCCAGCCCCAGCAGGATCGCCGCCACCACCAGCAACGCCTGCTGCCGCGCCCCCGCCGTGGGGCTGAGCACCATCACCGTCCAGCCTGCATCGGCCATCGCCGCCTGCGTCAGCAGATATTCGGTCTCGGCACCGTCCTCCACCTCCGCCTGCAACAACGAGAACCCGCCTCGCAGATCGCTGCGCGTGGCCCGCACCACGCCCACCTCGGCATTGGCATAGCGCCGCGTCTCGCGGGTCCGCCGCGCCTCCTCGGGGCCAAGCGGAGAGAGCGCCCGGAACCGCCAGTCAGGCCGGTTCGACAGGAACACGATACCTTCGGGGTCCATCACCACGATCCGCAGATCGTTGCTCGCCCAGGCCATTTCGATCTCGTCGAGGTCGATCTTGATCACCAGCACCCCGCGCACCTGGTCACCCACATTGACCGGCGCGCCGAAATAATAACCGCGCTTGTTCGACGTGGTGCCCAGCGCAAAGAACCGCCCCTCGCCGCCGCTGATCGCATCGCGGAAATAGGGGCGAAAGGCGAAATTGCCGCCGACAAAGGAATGCGGCTGATCGAAGTTGCTCGCCGCCAGCGTCACCCCGTCGCGGTGCATCACGTAGATGTCCGACGCACCCAGCCGCCGCGCCGTCTCGCGCAGATACAGATTGGCCTGCCCGACCAGCGCCTGATCCTCCGGGGCGAGCAAGAGCGAACGCACCGCGCGCTCCTCGGCCAGCAGCCCCGGCAGCCGCTCGAACCGCGCCAGTTGTCCGCGCAGGCTGGCCTCGGCCAGCCGCAGCGTGTTCTCGCCGCGCTCCTGCAGATCGCCAAAGGTGATCTGGATCGCCCGCGCATAGATCGCTCCCGCCATGAGGCCCAGCACCACGAGCGCCGCCAGCACCGCCAGCCAGACAGAGGGCACACGCCCTTGGCCGCGCCTCGGCAGAGGTGCGGCGCGCGGATCGGCAGGATCGGCAAGAGATGGCGGCATGGTCAGGCCTTTTTGCAAGGCGCGTCGCATCATCGGCGCGGCGCGCCTTTTGGTTTTCGCCTCTGACCGTGCCCCGGTCAAGCGCCGGGCGCCCCCACCCCTCAGCCGAGGCGCGCCAGCCAGGCGTCGATCCCCGCCTGCGCCACCGCGCGGTCCTGTTCGGGCGTGCCGGAACTGACGCCGATGCCACCCACCACATCGCCGTCCACGCTGACCGGCAGACCGCCGCCCACCGTCATGAACCGCCCGCCGATCGCGGATACGATGCCCCAGACCGGCTGACCCGGCTGGCTCAGCGCGCCATATTCATGTGTCGCCCGCCGCGCGCCCGCGGCGGTGAACGCCTTGTCGATGGCGATGGTGACCGAGGTCAGCTTGCCCCCGTCCATCCGCTCGAAGGCCAGCAGATGCCCCGCCTCGTCGGTGATCGCAATGCACATCGGCACGCCGATCCGGGCGGCATGCGCCCGCGCACCACCCAGAAGAACCCCGGCATCGGCCAGATCAAGCCGGCGAATCGTCATCATTGGTCCACCTCCCCGCGCCGGTCAGACGCAACCGACCGCCCGGCCCAAGTCTCACCCAGCCCCGAGTCGATTGCAACCGCCGCCGGGAAGGGGCCGGTGTCAGGATGATGCGGAACATGGTGCCCAAGGCGAGACTCGAACTCGCACGCCCGCAAAGGCGGAGGATTTTGAATCCTCTGCGTCTACCATTCCGCCACTTGGGCACAGCCCGATCTCTAGCGAAGGGCATTGCCTGCGTCCAGTGGTCCCGGCGGTTTTTTTGATCCCTGCCGCCATTTGCCTTGACCGCGGCGGCTCTGCATGCTGTGTCGCGGCAAATAAGCAAGAGACCCGCCCATGATCAGAGCCTTGTACGACTGGACCCTGCGCATGGCCGATCACCGCCACGCGCTCTGGGTTCTGGCCTTCGTTTCCTTCATCGAAAGCTCGGTGTTTCCGATCCCGCCCGATGTGCTGATGATCCCGATGATCCTCGCGCGCCCGTCGCGCGCCTGGCTGATCGCCACGGTGGCGCTGATTGCATCCGTTCTCGGCGGTCTGCTGGGCTATGCCATCGGCGCCTTCGCCTATCAGGAAATCGGCCAACCCATCCTCGCCGCCCTCGGCAAGGGCGACGCGATGGAAGCGTTCAGCACCCGTTTCAACGATTTCGGCTTCTGGGCGGTGCTGACCGCCGGGGTCACGCCCTTTCCCTACAAGGTCATCACCATCATGTCGGGCTGGACCGGCATGCCGCTCTTTACCTTCGTCGCCACCTCGATCCTGGCGCGGGCGCTGCGGTTCTTTCTGGTGGCGGCGCTGCTGTGGAAATTCGGCGCGCCAATCCGCGATTTCATCGAGCGCCGCCTTGGCCTGCTGACCATTCTCTTTGTCGTGCTGCTGTTCGGCGGCTTTTATGCCACGAGGTTCCTATGACCATGACCCGTCAGAAACAACTGATCCTGCTCGCCGCCTCCGGCTCTGCGGCGCTGATGCTGGGTGCGCTTGCCTTTCAGCACATCGGCGGCATGGCGCCTTGTTCGCTCTGCATCTGGCAGCGCTGGCCGCATGTCATCGCCATCGGTCTCGGGCTCGCGGCTCTTGTGGCGCTGCCGCGCCTCATGGCGCTTGGCGGGCTTCTGGCCGCGCTCGCCACCGCCGCGATCGGCAGCTATCACACCGGGGTCGAGCGCGCCTGGTGGGAAGGGCCATCGACCTGCACCTCCTCCGACACGGCTGGGCTGAGTGCCGAGGATCTCTTTGAACAGATCATGGCCGCCCCCCTCGTGCGCTGCGACGAGGTGGCGTGGGAGATGCTCGGCCTCTCCATGGCCAGCTGGAACATGCTGGCGTCGCTGGCACTTGCCGGGCTGTGGCTCATGGCCCTGCGCGCCCGCTGAGACAGGCCTCAGCTGCCCGATTTCCACGTATTGAGCAGCAGGCTCGTCTCCGAATTCGCGATCCCGTCGAACCGCCGGATCTGCGCAAGCACCCTGTCCAGATCCTCCAGCGTCGGGGTGCCGATCTCGACGATCACATCCCACCGCCCGTTCGTGGTGTGGATCGCGCGCACAGCACTCAGCCCGCCCAGTTGCCGGATGATCCGGTCGGTGCCGCGCCCCTCGATCCCCAGCATCATCAGCCCGCGCACCGGATCGCGCGCCGTATCGCCGCGCAGCACCACCGTGAACCCGACGATATCGCCGCTCGCGCGCAAGCGCTCGATCCGCGCCCGCACGGTCGTCCGCGACACCCCCAGCCCGATCGCCAGATCCGACAGCGAAGCACGCGCATCGTGCCGCAACGCCGAGATCAGTTTCTGATCCACATCATCCATTTCGAAACTTATCCAATCCGATTTGCATAGATATGCCTCGTTTAGCACGAAAGAGCGGCTTCAATTCAACTCGAATCGGCAGCATTCTGGCCGGGACTCACAGAACCGGACGGATCCCCCAATGACCTCGCAAAGCATCATCCTCATCGGCGCCCCCGTCGACAGCGGCAAGGATCGCCGCGGTTGCCTCATGGGCCCGGACGCCTATCGCACCGCGGGCCTGGCCGAGGCGCTGACTGACCTGGGCCACCGCGTCACCGACCGGGGCAACCTTGCCCCTGCCTCCACCATGCCCGACTCGGACATGCCGCGCCATATCCATGCCCCCGCCGAAACTGCCGGCTGGACCGCCGCGATCATGGCGGAGGCAGAAACCGCGATGCAGGACAGCCTGCCGATCTTCTTGGGTGGCGATCACAGCCTCTCGCTCGGCTCTGTCACCGGCGTGGCCAATGACGCCGCCGCCCGCAACCGGCCGCAATTCGTGCTCTGGCTGGATGCGCACAGCGATTTTCACACGCCGCAATCCACCGGCTCGGGCAATCTGCACGGCACGCCGCTGGGCTATGCCACCGGGCGCGCGGGCTTTCACGGCTTTCCGCCCGTGCCCCATCCGGTGCCCGAGGCCAACATCTGCATCCTCGGCCTGCGCTCTGTCGATCAGGCCGAGCGCGAGGCCCTGCAGGCCACGCAGATCCGCTGCCACGACATGCGCGAGATCGACGAACGCGGCATCGCCCGCCCGCTGGCGGAATTTCTCGACACCGTGGCATCGGCCAGGGGCGCGCTGCATGTCTCGCTCGATGTCGATTTCCTCGACCCCTCCTTTGCCCCCGCCGTCGGCACCACCGTGCCCGGTGGCGCCACCATCCGCGAGGCGCATCTGGTGATGGAGATGATCTGCGACTCGGGTCTGATGACCTCGCTCGATCTGGTGGAACTCAACCCCTTTCTGGATGACCGCGGACGCACCGCGCAGGTCATGGTCGATCTCGCCGCCTCGGCGCTTGGCCGTCGCGTCTTCGACCGCCCGACACAGGCTTTCAGCTGAGGATGACACCGATGACCCTCTCCCCCTCCGACAAGGCGCTCGTGCCCTTCGTTTCCGTCGACAACATGATGAAACTGGTCCACCACATCGGGGTAGAACCGATGCTGCGCGGGCTGGCCGACTATATCGAGGCCGATTTCCGCCGCTGGGAACTGTTCGACAAGACGCCGCGCATCGCCTCGCATTCCGCCGAAGGGGTGATCGAGCTCATGCCCACCTCGGATGGCGAGGTCTACGGTTTCAAATACGTCAACGGCCACCCCAAGAACACCCGCGAGGGGCTACAGACCGTCACCGCCTTCGGTCTGCTGGCCAATGTCGGCAACGGCTACCCGGTGCTCCTGTCGGAAATGACCGTGCTGACCGCGCTGCGCACCGCCGCCACCTCGGCCATGGTGGCGAAATACCTCGCCCCGCGCGACGCCGACACCATGGCGATGATCGGCAACGGCGCGCAGTCCGAATTCCAGAGCCTCGCGATGAAGGCGATCTGTGGCCTGAAATCCGTCCGCCTCTACGACATCGACCCCGCCGCCACCGAAAAGGCCGCGCGCAACCTGACCGGCATGGGCCTCGATGTGGTCGCTTGCCGCTCGGCCGAGGACAGCATGGAGGGCGCGCAGATCATCACCACCTGCACGGCGGACAAGCAATATGCCACGATCCTGACCGACAACATGGTCGGCGCGGGCGTGCATATCAACGCCATCGGCGGCGACTGCCCGGGCAAGACCGAGCTTGCCCCCGGCGTGCTGCACCGCTCGACGATCTTTGTCGAATATCCCGAACAGACCCGGATCGAGGGCGAGATCCAGCAGCTTGCCCCCGACCACCCGGTGACAGAGATGTGGCAGGTCATCAACGGCACCGCCAGGGGCCGCACCAGCCCGGAAGAGATCACGCTTTTCGACAGCGTCGGCTTTGCGATCGAGGATTTCAGCGCCCTGCGCTACGTGCGCGATCATATCGCGGGCACCGATCTCTACATGGATCTCGACCTGCTCGCCGACCCCGACGATCCCCGCGACCTTTTCGGCATGTTATTGCGCGCGGGGGGCTGAGGGCAGGCCACCGGGTTGATCCCGCAACGTGCATCTGTCATAGGCGGCAGCAACTTTCCACTTAAACGGTAGTTGCATGAACAATCTGATCGTCACCTCCATCCCGCCGGTCTTTTCCCGCAAGGATGCACAGGGCAACGAGATCGGTGATGATTACCTCACGCGCTGCGTGCAATCATGGCGCGCCTGCGGGTTTGACCCGGTGACCGTCAACTCCGTGAACGAACCGCTGCATCCGCTGATCGACGACCTTGGCGTCAAGGTGCTGCGCGTGCCGCGCGACGCGCGCGCGATCACCGGGCGTCCGCATGTGTTTCTCGGCGACCTGCTCGACGCCGCGCGCACGCTGTCGCGCGAGCGGGTGTTCATCGTCAACGCCGATATCGAACTCGAAATGACACCAGAGGCGCGCGCCCGCCTCGAAACCCTTGGCCCGATGCAGGCCGTGGCCGTGCGCCGACGCGATCATACCGGCGACAAGACCACGGCGGAACCGCCCTATGACTGCGGTATCGACCTCTTCGGGGCCGGGCATGCGGTGCTCGCGGATATCGACTGCGGTGATCTCGTGTTCGGCATGCCGTGGTGGGACCATTTCATGCCCATGATGCTGCTGTGGCGTGGCGCGGATTTCGTGGACAACACAGGCGTGAACGTCTGGCATCTCGATCACGACGGACGCTGGAACAAAAAGCAATATGTCAGCTCAGGGCAGGAATTCATCCGCCTGCTCGACGCGACGCCGCAGAAATTCAAACGCAACCCCGTGGTCGACCGGCACGCGGCGCAACTGATGCGCATCCGGCGCGGCGATTACGGATCGTCCCTGCCGCGCAGGATCGAGGCGCGGCTCTTTGCAATGCTTCTGCCGTTTTCCAAGACGCATACCCGCAGGGTCTTGCGCGAGACCTCGCTCAGCAATACCACCCTTCTCGACAGGATCACGGAGCACCAAACACATTCAAGACCCTAGCAGCGATGCTACCGGGGCTTCAGGCATGGTCATCTGACGGAAAAAGCCGCATCCTGATCATTACATCAGGACAGCATCGCATACCTGTAAAATGAATTGAGAGATCATGGATTTCACCATCATCATTCCGGTCTTTAACGCCGGACCCAAGATCAACCTGACCATCGATAGCCTGCTCGCGCAGACCGCCCTCGCGGCGGGAACGGCGCGTCTCAACTGCCTTGTCGTCGATGGCGGCTCGACCGATGACACGGTTGCCCGCGTCAGGGCCTATGACAACCCGGCCCTTTCCGTGATCTCAGAGCCGGACGAGGGCATGTATGACGCTCTGGCAAAGGGGCTTGCCCGGGCAACCGGCGACGTGACAGGCTATATGCCCGCAGGCGAAACCTATGACCCCCATGCGTTTGCCGTGGTGACCGAGGTGCTGACCCGATACCCGCAAATCCAGTGGCTCACCGGGCAGGAGGTTGTGCGCAACGCGGATCGCCAGATCGTCGGTTGCCGCGTGCCGCATCCGTTCCACCAGCGGTTCTTCGATTGCGGCATGTACGGCACCCTGCTGACGGTGTTGCAGCAGGAAAGCACCTTGTGGCGCACCGACTTCAACCGGCATCTCGATCTGGATCGGCTCCGGACATGCAGACTCGCCGGAGATTATTTTCTCTGGCGTTCGCTCGCGCAACATCACCCGCTTTATGTCATCGACACGCATATCGGTTCGTTCACCGTTGAGCCTGATCAACTTTCTCAACAGATCCCTGGCGCCTACCGCAAGGAGCTTCGCACGCTCAGGCGCCGCCCCTTCACCTGGGAGCGGATCCTCGTGCTGGCCTATCGGTCCTACGTGAAATGCGCTCGTGTGCGCAAGACGGCGCGCCGCATGATCTGCTACAGCTTCGCCCACAACGAATGGCGTCTCACCCGCCTCTGACCCCACCCCATACGGCACAGTCCGGAACCATGCCCGAACCCGGCCCACGCTCAGCGCTTGGCAAGCCGGTGCGGCGCGCGTAACCTGCCGCCATGCTGACGCTTGATCCCGCCGCCTCGCACCTTCTGGTGATCGACTTTCAGGCCCGCCTGATGCCCGCCATCCCCGACGGGCCCGCCCTTGTGCGCAATGCCCGCCGCCTGATCACCGCCGCGCGCCGCCTGCAGGTGCCGATCAGCTATACCGAACAGAACCCGCGCGGCCTCGGGGCCACCCTGCCCGACCTTGCCCCGCAACCCGGCGAGACGGTGCTGGCCAAGATGACCTTCGACGCCTGCCGCAGCGATGCCGTCGCCCGGCATCTCGACGACGGGCGCGAGATCGTCGTCACCGGCTGCGAGGCGCATGTCTGCGTGCTGCAAACCGTTCTGGGCCTGCTCGACGCGGGCCGCCGCGTGCAGGTGGTGGCGGACGCCATCGGGTCGCGTATGGCGCTCAACCGCGACACCGCACTGACCCGTATGGAACGGCACGGCGCGGGGATCGTGACCACGGAAATGGTGATCTTCGAATGGCTCGGCACGGCGGACCACCCCGATTTCCGCGAGATCGTGGCGCTGATCAAGTAGGGCAGGACGGGGGCGGCAGCGCCACAGATGGCCTGATGCTGCCACCCGCGCGGAATCAAGGCGCGGAACGCGCCGCCGCGCGATCGCCGGGCCGTCCGGCGGCCTGGCGATCTTGAGGTGTTGCGCAACACTTCGGAGTCATACGGACTTTGCTCGCATAAAGCGGCAGTTCCCGTCGTTGCTTCGCCAGTCCCCGGCCCGGCGACCGCGCGGCTCATCAGCCGTTGGCCAACGTCCGCATCAGACCCACCCGCACGACACCTACCCCCCCTTCAGCCGCCTGAGCAGAACCACCTCGCTCTCGGGACCGATTGGCGTGAACCAGCTGTCATTGTAGACCCGCCCGTCGATGGACACCGACACGCCGCGCTCCAGTTCCGCCCGCAGGGCGGGAAACCGCTCTCCCAGCCCGTCGAGCAGTTCGCGCAGGTTGCCCGCCTCGATCTCGACCTCGCGCTGCCCCTCCGCCCCCTCGGCCAGCGAACCCCAGAGCCGCACCCGGACCATGTCAGGCGCGCCCGCGCCCCTGCATGGCCGCCAGGATACGCGGCGGCGACATCGGCAGTTGCACCATACGCACGCCCGCCGCCGCCGACACCGCATTGGCGATCGCCGCGAGCGGTGGCACGATGGATGTCTCACCCACCCCGCGCACCCCGTAGGGATGCCCCGGATTGGGAATTTCCAGGATCACCGTGTCGATCATCGGCAGGTCAGAGGCCACCGGGATCCGGTAATCGAGGAACCCCGGATTCTGCAGGATGCCATCCTTGTCATAGATGTATTCCTCGTTCAGCGCCCAGCCGATGCCCTGCACCGCCCCGCCCTGAAACTGCCCCTCGACATAGGACGGATGCACCGCCTTGCCCGCGTCCTGAAACACCGTGTAGCGCAGGATCCTGGTGGCCCCGGTATCGGGATCCACCTCGACATCCACCATATGCGTGGCGAAACTGACACCCGCACCCTCGGCGTTGACCTCGTGATGCCCGGCAATCGGCCCGCCGGAGTTGGACGCAATCGCCGCGATCTCCTTTAACGTCATCGGCGGGAATTTTCCCGCGTTGGGACCGGCGGGGCGCGCCGCCCCGTCCTCCCATTCGACCGCGTCCTCGTCGATGCCCCACACCATCGCCGCACGGCGGCACATCTCGCGCTTGGCCGCGCGCGCGGCTTCAATCGTCGCAAGCCCCACGGCAAAGGTCACGCGGCTGCCATCGGTCACCTCGTTCTGCCCCAGCGATCCGGTATCGGCAATGATGGTGCGCACCTGATCATAGGGAATCCCCAGTTCCTCCGCCGCCATCATCGTCATCGACGCGCGCGACCCGCCGATATCGGGATTGCCCTCGGACACGTTCACCGTGCCGTCGGGCGTCACATTGAGGCTGACACAGGTATCGCCGCCGAAATTGAACCAGAAGCCACAGGCCACACCCCGCCCCTGATTTTCACCCAAAGGTGCTTTCCAGTGCGGATGCGCCCTGGCCGCCTCCAGCGTCGCCTTGAGACCGATCGCCGGATAGGTCGGGCCATAAGAGGCCCGCGTGCCCTTATCCGCACCGTTCATCAGCCGCACCTCCAGCGGATCGAGACCGAACCCCTTGGCCAGTTCGTCAATCGCGCTCTCCACCGCAAAGGCCGCCATCGGCGCGCCCGGCGCGCGATAGGCGGCGGCCTTGGGCCGGTTCGTCACCACGTCCCAGCCGACGGTTTTCACGTTCTCCAGATCATAGGGCGCAAAGGCCGACATCGACCCCATATCGACCGGCGACCCCGGATAGGCCCCGCCCTGATAGCGCAACTCGGCAAAGGCGGCGGTGATCTTGCCGTCCTTCCTCATCCCGATCTTCACGTCGATCGAGGTGGATGCCGTCGGCCCCGTGGCGCGCAGCACCTCGGTCCGGCTCATCACCATCTTGACCGGACGGCCCGCCTTTCTCGACAGCATCAGCGCGACGGGTTCCAGAAACACGGTCGTCTTGCCGCCGAACCCGCCGCCGATCTCGCTTGCGGTCACCCGCAACTGCCCCTGTTCCATCCCCAGAATGGCGGCACAGGTGTTGCGCACCATGTAATGCCCCTGCGTGCAGACCCACAGATCGGCCTGCCCGTCCGGTCCCATCGTGGCCAGACAGGCATGCGGCTCGATATAACCCTGATGGGTGGCGGCGGTGCGATAGATGCGCGTCACCACGCGGTCGGCGCGTTTCAGCCCCGCCTCTATATCGCCATGCCCGAATTCCACGCGGGAAATCACGTTGCCCGACATGCCGCCGGGCACGGTTTCCTGCTGCCGCCCCTCGTGCAGCACCGACGCGCCGGGCCGCATCGCCGCATCCACATCGGTGACACTTGGCAGCACCTCGTATTCCACCTCGATCAACCGCAGCGCCTTGCGCGCCACCGCCGCCGAATTCGCCGCCACGGCAGCCACCGCATGCCCGTCATAAAGCGCCTTGGCCCCGGCCATGCAGTTGTCCATGATATCGGCCACATGATCCGGCACATCACCGAAATCGGCGCGCGTCACCACCGCCTTGACGCCCGGCAGCGCCTCGGCCTTCGACGCATCAATCCGCAGGATCCGCGCATGGGCGTGGGGCGAGCGCAGAATGCGCCCGGTCAGCATCCCAGGCGCCACGATATCGGCCCCGAACCGCGCGCGGCCGGTCACCTTGTCGATCCCGTCGGGTCGGTTGGGCCGCGTGCCCACAACCTTGAAATCGCGTGTCTTGCCGGTCTGATCCAATGCCATTATGAGGCCCTCCGCATATCCGCCGCCGTTTCCATCACGGCGCGGATGATCTTGTCATACCCGGTGCAGCGGCACAGATTGCCCGCCAGCCAGTAACGCACCTCTTCCTCGCTCGGATCCGGGTTGCGCTCCAGCAGCGACTTGGCTGCCACCAGAATCCCCGGCGTGCAGATGCCGCATTGCAGCGCCGCCATCTCGATGAATTTCTGCTGCAACGGGTGCAACTGATCGCCCCTTGCCATGCCCTCGATGGTGGCCACCTCGCGGCCCTCGGCCTCGGCCCCCAGCATCAGGCAGGAACAGACCAGCCGCCCGTCCACCAGAACCGAGCAGGCGCCGCAATCGCCGGTGCCGCAGCCCTCCTTGGTGCCGGTGAGGCCCAGCCGGTCGCGCAGCACATCCAGCAGCGTGTCCTCGGCATCGCAGAGGAAATCGGTTTCGTCGCCGTTGATCGTCGTCGTCACATGTATCCGGCTCATGCCTTCTCTCCTTTCGCGCGCGCCTCTGCGATCACCGCCGCGCGGCGGGCCAGAACGCCCGACACATGGCGGCGGAAATCGACCGTGCCGCGCTTGTCGTCAATCGGCGTGGCCGCCGCCGAACAGGCCGCCGCCAGATCGGCCAGCGCCGCCTCGTCCAGCGTCCGGCCCCGGATCGTCTCTGCCGCCGCCTCGACCAGAATCACCTTTGGCCCGACCGCGCCCAGTGCCACCCGCGCCGCCGAAACCTTGCCGCCCGCATCGAGGCTCAGCGCCACGCCACAGCCGACCACGGCAATATCCATCTCGGTGCGCGGGATGAACCGCAGATAGGCGTCGCCCGACCGCTCCCCCCGCGCGGGCAGGAACACCGAGGCGATGAACTCGCCCGGTTCCAGCGCCGTCTTGCCGGGGCTTTTGGGCACGTCGATGACGGCCAGATCGCGCATGCCCTTGGGGCCCGCGATCCGCGCCACGGCACCCGCCGCCACCATCGCCGGCACGGAATCCGCCGCAGGCGAGGCATTGCACAGATTGCCCGCCAGCGTGGCCCGTCCCTGCACCTGAGTCGAACCGATCAACGCCGCCGCCTCGACCACCCCCGGCCAGGAGGCCGCAAGCCCCGCATGTTCGCTCATCTCGGCGCCCGAAACCGCCGCGCCGATGCGCCAACCGCCACCCTCGGCGGTGATTTCCTTCATCCCGGCGATCCGCTTGATATCGACGATCACCTCCGGCTCGACCATCTCGGCGCGCAGCTTGACCAGCAGGTCGGTGCCGCCCGCCAACACATGCGCGCCTGCCCCTGCCGCCAGCAGCCTGACGGCATCGTCGATGCTCTGTGGTGCCTCGTATCGCATTCCGGCTGTCCTTTCCCTGTAACGGGCCCCGCGCGCCATTGGCAGACTCAGGCCCCTCTTCGCCCCGACTATCCCGCAACTCGCGGCGGGACGCAAACCGCTTGATGCCGCCCGGTCGCCGCAGCCCGGCGCGGCTTGAAAAATGCCACATCACCGCACCATCCGGGCACCAAAACCGCCGCATTTCCCCGGCACACTCTCTCGGTCATCCCCCGTCACGAAACCGCAGAGCCACAGCATGACCGACCCCGCCGATCCGCCCGAGCGCCAGACGCCACAGCCCCGGCATGCGCTCCTGTTCGAACTGATCCGCCAGCGCGGCATGGCGCAATCGGTCAACCGGCGGATCGCCCGCACCGCAACACCCGACCCGGCCGACCTGTCGCATTTCGCCGTCATGGCCGCCCGCTCCCTGACCCGCGCCGATGCGACCGGCGCCCGGCTCTGACCTCAGCCGCGAAAGCCGGTGGCGACCACGAACTTCTCCGAACTGTCCGAGCGCGACGCCGGCGGCTTGACATTGGCCACCTTCTCGAACCGCTGTTTCAGCAACTTCTGCAATTCGCCCTCGGCCCCGCCCGCCAGCACCTTGGACACGAATGTGCCGCCCACTTCCAACACGTCGAACGCCAGGTTCGCCGCCGCCTCGCACAGCGCGATGATACGCAGGTGATCGGTCTGCTTGTGGCCCGAACTCGCCGCCGCCATATCCGACATCACCACATCCGCCTTGCCGCCCAGCCACTCCCTGACCTTTTCGTCGGCGTCATCCTCCATGAAATCCAGTTGATGAATCTCGCAGCCGGGGATCGGCTCCACCTCCTGCAGATCGACGCCCAGAATGCGCCCCACGGCCTTGCCCGGCCTGTCGCCCAGCGCATTCACCCGCGCCGCCGCCACCTGACACCAGCCGCCCGGCGCACAGCCCAGATCGACCACCCGCGCGCCCGGCACCAGAAAGCGGAACTTGTCATCCAGCTCCATGATCTTGAACGCCGCACGCCCGCGGTAGCCCTCGGCCTGCGCGCGCTTGACATAGGGATCGTTGAGCTGACGCTGCAACCACCGCGTCGAGGACGACCTGCGCCCGCGCGCGGTCTTGACCTTGACGGTCAGATCGCGCTGTCCGCGCCCCGATGTATTCCTGCCATCCGGTCCCTTGGCCATCATGCAACCCCATCCGTCAATACACCATCCGCCGCCATCTGCGCATAGAGCATCCCTTCGCGCAGACCGCGATCCGCCACCGACAGACGATCCGTGGGCCAGCACCGCAGCAGCGCCTGCAAGATCGCCGCCCCCGACATGATCAGCGCCTGCCGGTCCTGTCCAATGCGCGGATCGCGCCGGCGCCCGACGGGACCAAGCGCCAGATAACTACGGATCACCCGGTCGATCTCGTCACTGGTCATGGTCAGCCCGTCCACCTTGTTGCGGTCATAGCGCTTCAGCCCCAGATGACTGGCCGCGACGGTCGTGACCGTGCCGCTGGTGCCCACGATCTGGAACCCCTCACGCTTCTGCTCGTCCTTGTAGGGCGCGAATTCCGCCAGGTTCTCCTCGAAGAACCAGCTCATCAGCGCGAACCGCGCCGCGTCATCCGCCACATCGCGGAACTGGTCACGCAGCGTCGCCACCCCCAGCGGCACGCTGATCCAGTCCACCACCCGCGCCGGGGGCAAACCCTCCTCGCAACTGTGAAACCCCAGGTGCATCCGCATGATCGCGCGCCGCCGCGCATGATGCGGCACCGCCGTCAGGTCGATCCACACCAGCTCCGTCGAACCGCCGCCGATATCCACCACCAGCAACTGATCGGTGCGCGGATTGACCAGCGGCGCGCAGGAGACCACCGCCAGCTGCGCCTCTTCCTGCGGCGCGATGATATCCAGCCGCAGCCCGGTCTCGCGCTCGACCCGCGCCATGAACTCCACGCCATTGCTGGCGCGCCGGCACGCCTCTGTCGCCACCAGACGCATCCGCTCGACCCGGTGCCGCTTGAGTTTCTGCTTGCAGACCCGGAGCGCCTGGATGGTACGGAATATCGCCGCCCGCGACAGCTGGCCCGAGCCTTCCAGCCCCGCTCCCAACTGCACCGACTTCGAAAAGCTGTCCACGACCTTGAACTGACTGCCCCTGGGCTGGGCAATCAGCATCCGGCAACTGTTTGTTCCCAGATCCAGCGCCGCATATAGCGGACCCTGATCCGGCAGGCTCAGTGCGGGGCTCTCAACCGGTTTCGGGATCGCGCCCGCACTTTCGGGACGCTTGGGCGCCATAGCAAAACGCCCTCCATTTCAAGTTGAGGCCAGAGTAATGTCATTGGCCTGACCGCGCAAGCCTTGCGAGCGCTCGATAACGATGATGAATAATTTTCGCATCCACCCCCTGTCGTGTTGTCCGCAGGCTCCGGCTATGCTGCGCAGGTCGCATGACGCATCCGTTCTGTCGAAATCGTGCCCTTGCCAGGGCATCGCCTGCATTAGGTAGAAGCCACGAAGGAAAAGGAATCATCCATGGTTGACGTCACCATCGTCTACTGGCGGGACATCCCCGCCCAGGTCATCGTCGGCAAGGGCCGTCGCGGCAGCAAGGTGCAGCTGCCCGAACGGTTCGAGCAGGCGATCGACCGCGCGGCGATGAAAACCGGCGCGGCAGGCACCGATGCCTACCTCGCCGAGTGGCGCAAGGCCGATCCCTACCCCGTCGAAGGCGAGCCCGACGCCGTCGCCCAATCCGAGGCGGCCCGGCTCGATGCAGAGTATGATCAGGAGCGCATCAAGGCCCTGATTGCCAATAATGGCTGGGCATGAATGCGCCCCGGATCGCTATGGGAGGCCGCTATGGCTTTGTTGAACTTCAGAAAGCGTGAAAAATTCACCCCCGCCAATGCCCAGCTCGAGGCCTTCCTTGAAGGTTACTCCATCGAGGTGATGCCGCGCACCGCCGAAAAGGTCGAGAATTTCCGCGACCTGCTGCCCGAGGGCACCCGCGTCTACATCGCCCATATCGAGGGCACCCCGATCGAGGACATGGTCGCCACCGCCGCCCGTCTGGCGCGCGACGGCTATCCCGTGATGCCGCATTTCCCGGCCCGCATCATCCGGGACCGCGCCACGCTGGCCGACTGGATCGCCCGCTATCAGGGCGAGGCGGGCGTCGATCAGGCACTCCTGCTCGCGGGCGGCGTCACGCAGCCGCATGGTGAATTCCACTCATCCATGCAACTGCTCGAATCCGGCGAATTCGACCGCGCGGGCTTCAAGCGGCTGCACGTCGCCGGTCACCCCGAGGGCAACCGGGACATCGACCCGGACGGCAGCATGAAGAACGTCGAGGACGCGCTGCGCTGGAAACAGAAATTCTCGGAAACCACCGACGCCAAAATGGCGCTTGCCACGCAATTCGCCTTCGAGGCCAAGCCGATCATCAAATGGGCCGACAGCCTGCGCGATGCGGGCATCACCCTGCCCATCCATATCGGCATCGCCGGTCCCGCGAAACTGCAGACCCTCATCAAGTTCGCCATCGCCTGCGGCGTCGGTCCCTCGCTCAAGGTGCTGCAAAAGCGCGCCATGGACGTGACCAAGCTGCTGCTGCCCTACGAGCCGACCGAGGTGTTGACTGAGCTTGCCGCGCACAAGGCCGCCAATCCCGACTTCAACATCGAGCATGTCCATTTCTTCCCGCTGGGCGGAATCAAGACCAATGCCGAATGGGCCATCGCCAATGGCGGCGGCGCCGCCACCCCTGCAAACGCATCCTGAAGGACCGACCATGACCCGCACAATCGTCGAGAGCAAAACCAAAACCGCCATCATCGGCTTTGACCAGCCGTTCTGCGTCATCGGCGAACGTATCAATCCCACGGGGCGCAAGAAACTCGCCGCCGAGCTTGAGGCGGGCGATTTCTCGACCGTCGAATCCGATGCCATAGCTCAGGCCGCCGCAGGCGCGACCGTGCTCGATATCAACGCGGGCGTGGTCTACAACTCCAACCCCAACCCGAACGAGACCGAACCGCCGCTGATGACGAAAATGATCGAGCTGGTGCAGGGCCTCGTCGATCTGCCGCTCTGCATCGACAGCTCGGTTCCCGCGGCACTTGAGGCGGGGCTGAAGGCCGCGCATGGCCGCCCGCTGCTCAACTCGGTGACGGGCGAAGAGGACCGCCTCGAATACGTCCTGCCGCTGGTCAAGAAGTACAACGTGCCGGTCGTGGCCATTTCGAACGACGACACCGGCATTTCCGAGGATCCCGACGTGCGTTTCGCCGTGGCGAAAAAGATCGTCCGGCGCGCCGCCGATTTCGGCATCCCCGCGCATGACATCGTGGTTGACCCCCTCGTCATGCCCGTCGGCGCCATGGCCACCGCCGGGCTTCAGGTCTTTACCCTCGTGCGCCGCCTGCGCGAGGAACTGGGCGTCAACACCACCTGCGGCGCCTCCAACATCTCGTTCGGCCTGCCCAACCGGCACGGCATCAACAACGCCTTCCTGCCCATGGCGATGGGCGCGGGCATGACATCCGCCATCATGAATCCCATCGCCCTGCCGGTGAAACAGTCCGAAATCGAGGCGAAAAAGGCCGAGGTCGCCGCCACCGGCCTGATCCTGCCCGACGACATGGACGACGAGACCTTCTGCCAGATCTTCGGCCTCGGCAGCACCAAACCCCGCGCCGGCAAGGAGATGGAGGCGATCATGGCCGCCAATTTCCTGACCAACAACGACCCCCACGGCGGCAACTGGATCAAGTTCAACAAGGCTCCGCCCAAACCCGGTGACGAGGTCCGCGCCGGCGGCCGCGCGGGCAGCCGCAGCCGTCGCAGGGCGTAAACGTTGACGTGAACCTGCAAAGCCCCGCCGAAAGGCGGGGCTTTTTGGTTTGGGGATCGTTTCTGCCTGACATGAAATTTGTGTCTGGCACCAACGCGCGGAGCAAAGGCGCGGAACGCGCCGCCGCGCGATCGCCGGGCCGTCCCGCGGCCTGGCGATTTTGAGGCGTAGTGCTACGCTTGGAGGTTATACGGGCTTTGCTGGCATAAAGCGGCAGCTACAACCGTTGCTTCGCCAGTCCCCGGCCCAGCGACCGCACGGCTCCCCTCTCAGCCTCCAAGCAGCGCCCCTCTCACGCCAGCCCGATATCGCGCGCCAGCATGGCCGCGTGGGTGCGGTTCCTTGCCCCCAGCTTTCGCGACATCGTCTTGAGGTGCAGCTTGACCGTGACCTCCTGGATATCGAGGTCTCGGGCGATTTCCTTGTTGGACTTGCCCTCGGAAATCCCGACCAGAACATCGGTCTCGCGCGGGGTCAGGCGGATCTGGTGCGCCTCATCCCCGGCATCGCTCAGGAAATCGAGCGGCGTATATATCTCGCCCGCCAGCATGTGCCGGACGGCGGCAATCAGCGATTCCGGCCGTAGCGTCTTGGGCAAAAATCCCGCCGCGCCCGCGCGCAGCGCCCGCCGCGCCACATCCGGCGGCGCCGTGCCTGACAGGATCGCCACCGGGCACCCGGCCCGCGTCCGCATCGCCGCCAGTCCTGACAACCCGTCCATGCCCGGCATCAGATAATCCAGCAGCACCAGATCGAACACGCCGCCGCGTTCACAGAGCTTCAGCGCGGTGCTGAACCTGCTGCAACTATCCACCGTGAACCGCCCGTTCGCGCGCAGGAAATCCGCAAGCGTTTCCCGGACCAGATCGTGGTCATCAACCAACAGGATTCGGTTCATAATTTCGGACTTCACCAGCATCATCCAGCAAAACAAAGCACCTGATTAGCATGTGATCCCGGCTGTGGCAATCACATGATCAGAGCGCAGGATCAGCCTCACGAAACCTGCATAAACGCTATTCGCCTGTATAGGGGTATGGATTCTGCCGGAAAATACGTAAAGTTGCAGAGAGTCACCCGCAGGATATCCATGTACAGACGCGCACTGACCTCCGGATTTCTGGCCGCTGCCCTTGCGGCCCTGGCCCGGCCATCCATGGCCGCGACCGCAGATGATGCGTTCTGCGTGATCATGACGATCACCTACGACATGCCGCGCAACGACCAGACGGGGGCGATCACCCTGACCGAAGATCAGATCCGCGACCTGCCCCGGCTCACTTTCAACACCACGACGATCTGGACCAGCGGGGTGCAGAAATTCACCGGCGTGCCGCTCCGGGCGCTGCTCGACCATTACGGGCTGGAGGGGCGCGAGATCGTGCTGAGCGCCGCCAACGACTACCGCATCACCATCCCGATGAGCGAAATCCGCACCGACGCACCGATGATCGCCTACGAACGCAACGACAGGCCGATGAGCCTGCGCGATTACGGCCCGCTCTGGCTGGTCTACAACTACGACGGCGACGCGGCCAACCGGACACAGACTGTCTTTTCGCGCAGCATCTGGCAACTCGACCACATCACCGTAAAGCGCTAGACTGGTGCGGATCTTCTTCTGAAAGTAACCGAAATGCCCTGGCCAAGGCCGCGGACCCTGTTGGCAAACGGACAACTGCAAGCGGGCGCGCTGAGCGTTTTCGCGATCAGCTGCATGCTGGCCACGGCGGTGGTGATCACCCAGGTCTTCACCCGGCTCGGGGAATACGGCACAGCCAATCAGGACAATATCCAGTGGACGATCTCGCGCCTCGAGGTGGATCAGCTCAACTTCATCGCCACGATCGAACGCCTCGACCGCCCCGACGCCGCCCTGCTTGACACGCTGCGCCGCCGCTTCGACGTGCTCTACAGCCGCGCGACGCTGCTGCATGACGGGCAGGTCTACCGCGAGGTTCTCTCGACCGTTGACGTCATGGCCGACATCAGCCTGATCGTCGCGACGCTGAACGCGATGGTACCCGTCATCGACAACTCCAATGCACGGCTCTTCAGCGAACGGGCGACGCTGATGCAGCGGGCCACGGATATGTCGCCTGCGGTTCACCGCATCGCCTCTCGGGCACTCACCGTCGATGCGCGCCGTTCCGATGCCGAACGCAGCGAACTCACTTCGCAGATCGTGGTGCTGACGGTGCTCAGCCTGGCCATGGTGACCGCCCTGCTCATGCTGCTGCTGTTCGTCTGGCGGCTCTATACCGAACATCGGCGCCGCGCCGAGGAGAACCGCGAGACATCGCGCCGTCTCGCCACGATTCTCAACACCTCGCAGGACGCGGTTCTGGTGGTCGGTCCGGATGGCATCATCCGCGACCGCAACGTCGTCGCCAACCGGATGTTTGCGATCCCGTCAGACGCGCCGAGGCACGTCCGTGTCGGCGATTTCCTGCATCGGCGCGAAGCCGACGGAAATCTGGTGCCACTCACCGGCGAGCGACTGATCGCCTGCTGCGCAAACGGACCCAGCCGCTGCGCCAACCTCATGGTGCGCAACACGCAGGGCGATGAATTCTGCGCCGAGATCTCGACCGCCATCGCCCGGAGCGGCGCGACCACGGTGTGCATCTGCTTTATCCGAGACATTTCCGACCGCCTCGCCGCCGAAGCCGAGATCGCCGCCGCCCGCGACCGCGCGCTCAGCGGCGAACGTGCCAGGGCGCGGTTTCTCAGCGTGATCAGCCACGAGATGCGCACCCCGCTGTCCGGCCTGCTCGGCGCGCTCGACCTGCTCGGCGAAACCCGCCTGACGCCGGATCAGGCGCGCTATGCCAATGTGATGAAATCCTCGGGTCAGTTGCTGCTGACCCAGATCACCGATGCGCTCGACATGGCCCAGGCAGAGACCGGCCAACTGGTCCTGCGCATGGCGGAATTCGATCTCGACCGGATGCTGCGGGAACTGGCAGAGACCCAGAAGGCCGCCGCGCAGGCGCGCAACAACCAGCTCAGGCTGGTGTGCTCCGCCCCGGACCTGAACCGGGTCCGGGGCGACAGGACCCGCGTCTATCAGGTTCTCCTCAACCTCGTCTCGAACGCCATAAAATTCACCCGCGACGGCGAGATCACGATCATCGCGGATCGCACCGATCCGTCCGGCGATGGCCCCGACATGGTCGAATTCCAGATCTGCGACACCGGCATCGGCATCAACCCCGAGGATATGCCGCAGATGTTCGAGGATTTCGTGCGCCTCGACGATCCCGAAAGCGATCGACCCGAGGGCACCGGCCTTGGTCTCGGGATCGTCCGCGAACTGGTCACCCTGATGGGCGGGTCGGTCGGCGCCGAAAGCGTCAAGGGCGAAGGCAGCCTGTTCTGGGTGCGCATCCCGCTGCCCGCCGTGACCATGACGGAAACCGCCGCGCGGCCCTGCGCTCCCCTCGATGTCCTCGTGGTCGAGGACAACGCCAACAGCCGTGTCGTTCTCGAAGCCATGCTGCGCGAGGACGGCCACCGCGTCCGCCTCGCCAGCGACGGCATCGAGGGCGTGGCCCATGCCGCCGAGGCGCGCCATGACCTCATCCTCATGGACATCAACATGCCCCGGATGGGCGGGCTCGAGGCCGTGCGCCGGATTCGCGCGGGCTCCGGCCCCTCCGCCCGGACGCGCATCATCGCCCTGACCGCGCATTGCAGCCCCGACATCGAGACCGCCCTGCGCGGCGGATACCTCGACGGTGTCGAGACCAAGCCGCTGCGCCGCGAGACGCTGCGCGCGATTCTCGCCCACACCGGCCCGGACGCCCCGCCGCAACCCGCCGCGACCTGCGTGGACGCAAGCGTTCTGAGCCAGCTGAGTGAGAGCCTTCCGCCCGCCCGCATCACGCAATTGCTGGACCAGTTCGCCACCGAGGGATCGGCCCTGCTCGCCGACCTCGACCGGCTCTGGCAGGCACCGCCCGGCGCCCTGAGCGACCGGCTGCACGCCTTTGCGGGCAGTGCGGCGACCACCGGCGCGCTGGCACTGCACCGTCTGCTCAGCCGCGCCGAGACCGCCCTGCGGGCAGATGATCGCGGGACGGCACAAGATCTTCTGCAAGACCTGCCCGGTCTCATGGAAAAAACACTGGCGCAGATCGACGCCCGACACCACGCGGCCTGACCCGAAAACCGGACTCGCGAACAGAAGTTAAAGTCACGAAGAGTTGCCTTTCGCGGGGCTTACTATAGCTTGTGCCGGGAATACACTACCGCTTCAGGACAGCCTTCGAACCGCAGGACACAGGAATTCATGTCAGTCTGGAAACAAATGCTGCTGATCGTCCTGCTCGCCGGGCTGGCCTATGGCGGCTTCGAGGTCTACCAGACCCATCTGGCTCCGCAACCCCAGGCCGAGGCCCCCGCAGGCGGGGCGCGGCCGGTTTCGGTCGAGACCGCCCGCGTCGAACGCCGTCTGCTGCAACAGACCATCGAGGCCGTCGGCACCACCCGCGCCCGGCGCTCGATCGAGATCGTGCCGGAAACCGACGGCCGCCTCGTGGAATCGCGCATCAGGACCGGCAGCAGGGTGGCCGAGGGCGATGTGCTCGCCCGGCTCGACGACACCATCCAGCGCGCCGACCTGGCCGAGGCCGAGGCGGTCCTGACCGAACAGCAGCAGACCGTCGAACGCATCCGCCAGTTGCGCCAGACCAACGCCGTGTCACAGGCCACCGAACAAGAGGCCGTGGCCCGCCTCGCAGAGGCCATCGCCGACCGCGATCGCGCGCTGCGCAGACTCGAGGACCGCGAGATCACAGCCCCTTTCAGCGGCGTTGTCGGGCTGACCAACTACGATCCGGGCGCCCGCGTCACCGAAGGCCAGGTTCTCACCCGGCTCGACGATCTCAGCGAGGTCGAGGTCGAGTTTGCCCTGCCGGAAACCGTCTTCGCGCAGGTCTCCACCGGCCAGAACCTCACCGCGCGCAGCGCCGCCTTTCCCGACCGCGCATTCACCGGGGCGATCGCGGCGGTCGACAGCCGGATCGACCCGGTCAGCCGCGCCTTTCGGGTGCGCGCGCTCATCCCCAACCCCGACAGCACGCTGCCCGCGGGCATGTTCCTGTCGCTGACCCTCGTGCTGGCCGAACACGAACGTCTCACCGTCCCCGAAGAGGCAATCATCTTTCAGGCCGCCGAGACCTATGTTTTCGTGCCCGAGGACGGCATCGCCCGGCGCCGCATCGTCACCACCGGGCAACGCAAGGACGGCATGATCGCGATCCTCTCGGGGCTTCAGCCGGGCGAAGAGGTGCTGGTGCGCGGCCTGCAACGGGTGCGCGACGGCAGCCCGATCACCATCCTGCACAGCGATCGTGACGCCACCGCCGACGCCGACCAGACTGCGCCCGAGGCGCCCACATGACCCTGTCCGACATCTCGGTCCGGCGCCCGGTTCTCGCCGCCGTGGCCAGCCTGCTGATCGTGATCTTCGGCATCACCGCCCTGCGTGAAATCTCGGTGCGCGAACTGCCCGATGTCGATAACGCCGTGGTCACCGTCAGCACCACCTATCGCGGTGCCGCACCAGAGGTGATCGACACCGACCTGACCGAAACCATCGAAGGTGCGATCGCCTCGATCTCCGGCATCCGCACCATCAGCTCCGAGAGCCGTCAGGGCCGCTCTCGCGTCACCATCGAATTCGACAGCGGCACCGATATCGACGTCGCCGCCAATGACGTGCGCGACGCCGTGGGCCGGGTGCGCGGCGATCTTCCCGAAGAAGCGGACGAACCGCAGGTCGTCAAGAGCGACGCCGACGCCGACCCGGTGATGCGCCTCGCGGTCACCTCCGACCGGATGACCACCGCCGAGATCACCGATTACCTCGACCGCTTTCTGGTCGACCGGATCGCCACGCTGGATGGCGTCGCCAATATCGACATCGCCGGATCCCGGCCCTTTGCGGTGCGCATCTGGATCGACCGCCGCGCCCTCGCCGCGCGCAACCTGACCGTCGCCGACGTCGAGGCCGCCCTGCGGCGCAACAACATCGAACTGCCCGCCGGCGAAATCGAATCCTACAACCGGCAGCTTTCGGTGCGCCTCAACAGCCGCCTGCGCAGCATCGAGGATTTCCGCGATGTCGTGCTCGACCGGGTGGCGGGCTATCCGGTGCGCCTGGGCGATGTGGCGCGCATCGCACCCGGCGTGGCCGACGACAGCACCATCGTGCGCACCAATGGCAAGGATGCGGTCGGTGTCTGGGTGCTGCGCCAGAGCCAGTCCAACACGCTCGCCATCTCCAAGGCCGTGCGCGCCGAGATCGCGGCACTGCAACCCACCCTGCCGCAAGGCATGCAGATCATCGTCGGCTCCGACGACGCGCTCTTCGTCGGCGCCTCGATCCGCGAGGTGGTGATCGCGCTCTTCATCTCGCTGGGCCTCGTCGTCTCGGTCATCCTGCTCTTCCTGCGCTCCGCGCGCGCCACGCTCATTCCGGCCATCACCATCCCGGTCTCGCTGATCGGCACCTTCCTGCTGATCGGCATCTGGGGCTTTTCGCTCAACACGCTGACGCTTCTGGCGCTGCTGCTGGCCATCGGGCTGGTGGTGGATGACGCCATCGTCGTGCTGGAAAACATCCAGCGCCGGATCGAGAACGGCGAAACACCCCTCGTCGCCAGCCTCAAGGGCGCGCGGCAGGTGACATTCGCCGTCATCGCCACCTCGCTCACGCTGATCGCCGTTTTCGTGCCGCTCTCGTTCATGCCCGGTCAGGTCGGGCGACTCTTTGTCGAATTCGGCTGGGTCATGGCCGGCACCGTGGCAATCTCCACCTTCGTCGCGCTGACCGCCTGCCCCGCGCTCGCCTCCAAGGTGCTGAGCGCGCGAAAACCCCGCGCCGGGGTAGCCCCCCACACGCCCCACCCGGCACCGCTGGTCCAGCGCGCCTATCGCGCGGCACTCACCCGCGCGATAGGCATGCCTCTGGTCGTACTGACCGTTACGCTGGTGGCGACAGCGGGGGCGGCGCTGTTCTACGACAGCCTGCCGCGCGAACTGGCCCCGCGCGAGGATCGCGGCGTGGGCTTCGTGCCGCTCACCGCCCCGCAGGGCTCGACCGTGGCGCATTCCGACATGGCCGCGCGTCAGGTCGAGGAGATCCTCGTCCCGTTGCAGACATCCGGCGAGATCGAAACCGTGTTCAGCTTTACCGGCTGGGGCGGGCGCGCCTGGCGCTCCTTCGTCGTTTTCCGCCTCGCCCCGTGGGAGGAACGCGAGCGTCCCGTCTCTGCCATCGTGGCCGAAATCGCTCCCCAGATGGACAAGGTCACCATCGCGCGCGGCTTTCCCGTGACCCCGGCGGGCCTCGGACTGCGCGGCAGCTCGACGCCGGTTCAGGTGGTGATCGGCGGCCCCGATTTCGAGAGCGTCAAGGAATGGGCCACCGCCTTTCTCGCCCGCGCCGAATCGGTCGGGGGCCTGGTCAATCCCGAGATCAATTTCGAACAGAACCTGCCGCAGCTCGATATCGAGATCGACCGCGCCCGCGCCGACGACCTGGGCATCTCGGCCGATGTGATCGCCAGCACCCTGCAAACCATGCTCGCCTCGCGCGAGGTCACGACCTTTGTCAGCCGGGGCCGCGAATACCCGGTTCTCGTCCAGGCCGAAGACAGCGACCGCCGCACCCCCACCGATATCGAAAACATCTTTCTGCGCGCGGGCGACGGCGAAACGCTGGTGCCCTTGGGCGCGCTCGTCACCCTGCGCGAGAACGCCGCCGCGCCCTCGCTGCAACGCTTCGACCGGCTGCCCTCGATCAAGCTCTCGGGCGCACTCGCCCCGGATGCCGAACTGGGCAACGTGCTGACCGAACTTCAGCAGATCGCGGCCGAGATCCTGCCGCCCGAGGCGAAACTCGGCTATGACGGCCAGTCGCGCACCTACATCGACACCTCGGGCGGGGTCGGCGTGGTCTTTGTGCTGGCGCTGATCATCGTCTACCTGGTCCTCGCCGCCCAATTCGAGAGCTTCATCCACCCGATGGTGATCATGCTGACCGTGCCCACCGGGATTGCCGGGGCGATCTATGCCATGGCGCTCGGCGGCCTGTCGCTGAATGTCTACAGCCAGATCGGGATCATCCTGCTGATCGGACTGATCTCCAAGAACGGCATCCTGATCGTAGAATTCGCTAACCAGTTGCGCGACGAGGGCATGAGCGTGCGCGACGCGGTGATCGAGGCCTCGGTGCTGCGCCTGCGCCCGATCATGATGACGGCGATTTCCACCATCCTCGGCGCGCTGCCGCTGGTGCTGGCCTCCGGCGCCGGGGCCGAGAGCCGCATCGCCGTGGGCACGGTGATCATCGCCGGGCTTGGCATGGCCACCACGCTCATGCTTTTTGTCACACCCGTCCTTTACGACCTCATGGCGCGGTTCACCCGGCCGCGCGGCGCCATCGAAAAGGCGCTCGAGGCCGAGCTGAACGGCAATGCGCAACCGGCTGAGTGAGCTTTCGCCGATCTGCCGCGCTTTTTGAAATTTCTGCCGCCTGCGGGTGGCATTACCGGCGCGCCGATGCGATAAATTCCAAAGTGTATTGGAGTAGGCCACCCGTGGCGGAATCATTTTTCAGATCCTCCCTTTTCGCCGCAGTCGCTGCCGGCGTCCTTGGCGGTTCCCCGGCGGCTGCGGCAGAGGTGACATTCAACGCACCGCAAGCGCCCGGCGGTTTTACCGAACGGCTGCGCAGCGCCTCGCTCACCCTCTCCACCGCCGCGCAGGAGGGCACCACCGCACAGGATTTGCTGGCCGCCGCACAGGCCGATTATTCCCGCCTCATCGGCGTGCTCTACGCCGAGGGATATTACGGCGGCACCATCCGCATCCGCGTCAACGGACAGGAGGCGGCAAGCATCCCGCCCCTGCGCGCCCCCGACCGGATCGACCGCATCGACATCACAGTCGAACGCCGCGCCGGGTTCTTCTTTTCCACCGCCCGCGTCGCCCCCCTGCCGCCCGGCACCGAACTGCCCGAGAAATTCGCCCCCGGCCAGCTGGCCAAGGGCACGCTGATCGGCGAGGCCACCCGCACCGGCATCGCCGCCTGGCGCGCCACCGGCCACGCCAAGGCGCTGGTGGCCGACCAGACCATCGTCGCCGACCACGCGCGCCGCACGCTCGATGCCGACATCCGCCTCGCCCCCGGCCCGCGCCTGCGCTTTGGCGCGCTCGAAATCGAGGACACCGGTCGCCCCAGCCGCGTGCGCCCCTCGCGGATCCGCGCCATCGCCGGGCTGCCCACCGGCAGGGTGTTCTCGCCCGACAAACTCGACGACGCCGCCAACCGCCTGCGCCGCAGCGGCGCCTTCCGCTCTGTCGTGATGACCGAGGCCGAGACCCCCAATCCCGACGGCACGCTCGACATCGCCACCCGCGTCACCGACGCCAAGCGCCGCCGCGTCGGCGCGGGCGCGGAACTCTCCTCGCTCGAAGGGGTGACGCTCTCGGGCTTCTGGCTGCACCGCAACCTGCTGGGCGGGGCCGAACGGCTGCGCATCGACGCGCTTGTCGGCGGGATAGGCGGCGATTCGGGCGGCGAGGATTACCGCCTTGGCCTGCGCTACGACAGGCCCGCCACCTTTACCCCCGACACCGGGCTTTTCCTGCTTGCCCGGATCGAGGACAACGACGAACCCGATTACCGCGAGCGCAAGGCCGAGATCGGCGGCGGCCTCACGCATGTCTTTTCCCGCGAACTGACCGCCGAGGCCGGGATCACCTATCGTTATTCCGATATCGACGACGATCTCGGCTCGCGCCAGTTGCAGCACCTGCTGTTTCCACTGCGCGCCACATGGGACAGGCGCGACGATCCGCTCGACGCGCGCAAGGGGGTTTATATCGATCTCAGCCTGACACCCTTCGCGGGTCTCGATCAGGGCGGCAGCGGCGGCACCCGGCTCTACACCGATGTCCGCAGTTACTTCGGTCTCGGACAAGGCAACCGCTTCGTTCTGGCCGGGCGCGCGCAACTCGGGTCGGTCGCGGGCGGCAGCCTCACCGATGTGCCCGCCGACATGCTGTTCTATTCCGGCGGCGCGGGCACGGTGCGCGGCCAGCGTTATCAGTCGCTCGGCGTCGATCTCGCCCCCGGCATCACCGTGGGCGGGCGTTCCTTCATGGGCTTTTCCGGCGAGTTGCGCGCCGGGATCAACGACAAGGTGCAGGCGGTGGGCTTTGTCGATACCGGCTTTGTCGGCGAAGAGGCGCTTGGCGACGGGCGCGGGCGCTGGCACAGCGGTGCCGGAATCGGCGCGCGCTACTTTACCGGCGTCGGCCCGATCCGGGTGGATATCGCGACACCGCTCGATGGCGATGCGGGCACGAATTTCGAACTCTACATCGGCATCGGACAGGCGTTCTGATGCGGCGCCTCATCGTCATATCCCTGTTGCTCGCCGGCCTCGCGGCCCCCCTCTCGTCGCAGACCGAGGCCGAGGATCGCGGCCTGCTCCAGCGCCTGATCGAGGATAATCTCTCCGCCGCCGGACGCGAGGTCCGCATCACCGGATTTCGCGGCGCGCTCTCCTCGCAGGCCAGCCTTGACGAGATGACCATCGCCGATGACAGCGGCGTCTGGATCACCCTGCGCGAGGTCACGCTCGACTGGACCCGCTCGGCGCTTCTGCGCGGCCGGATCGAGGTCAACCGCCTGAGTGCACGCGAAATCGACCTGCCCCGCCTGCCGCAGACCGAGGAAACGCTTTCTCCCGAAATGGCCGAGGCGAAACCCTTTTCCCTGCCCGACCTGCCCGTGTCGGTCGATATCGGCGAGATCAGCGCCGACACCCTGACCCTCGGCGCGCCGATCCTGGGCGAGGAGGTGGCGCTGCGCCTCCTGGGCCGCCTTTCGCTCGGTTCGGGCGAAGGGGCGGCACGGATCGACGTGACCCGCCTCGACGGACGCGGCGAACTGATCCTCGATGCGGCCTTCGCCAATGAGACCCGCGTTCTCGCCCTCGACCTGTCGCTGCGCGAGGACGCGGGCGGCATCGCCGCCACGCTGCTCAACCTGCCCGACCGCCCCGCGCTCGAACTCAGCGTCATGGGCGAGGCCCCGCTCTCGGACTACGCCGCCGACATCCGCCTTGCCTCGGACGGCGAACCACGCCTGACCGGCGCGGTCACGATCCGCGCCGAGGGTCCGCCCGAAACCCCCGGCAACCGCTTTACCGCCAATCTGAGCGGCGATCTGACACCGCTCTTCGCCCCCGAGTACCGGCCCTTCTTCGGCCCCGACAGCCAACTGGCGCTGACCGGCCTGCGCCGCGCCGATGGCGCGCTCGACATCAGCGAATTCACCCTGTCGGCGGCACAGTTGAACCTCGGCGGCACGCTCTCGCTCGACGCCGCCGGCTGGCCCACCGGCTTTGCCCTCACGGGACAGGTGGGCGATGGCCAGACGCCTGTGCGCCTGCCGCTCTCCGGCCAGCCCACGCGCCTCCTGCGGGCCGATCTCGATGCGCGTTTCGACGCCGCGCGCGGCGACCGCTGGCGCGCGCGCATCGCCCTTGACCGCCTCGAACAGGCCGACCTCGGCATCGCCCGCGGCACCCTCTCGGCGCGCGGCGCAATCCGCCGCAACCCGCCGCGCGGCATCACCGCGCTGACCGAATTCGACCTTACCGGCCTCCGGCTCAGCGATCCGGCCCTGGCGCAGGCCGCAGGCACGGCGCTGTCGGGCCACGCCAGCATCGACTGGACCGAGAACAAGCCCCTTCACCTGCTCGGCCTGCAACTGACCGCCGACGGTGCCCGTCTCTCGGGCAACGGCCGGATCGCGGCCCTGACCGAGGGCTTTCCCGTCTCCGGCGCCTTCACCGTCGAGGCACCGGATCTCACCCGCTTCGCCGCCCTCGCCGGGCAAGAGATGGCGGGCGCGGCCCGCGCCACCATCGCCGGGTCGGGTCGCCTTCTGGGGGGCGATTTCACCCTCACCCTCGACGCCGAAACCGACGGCCTGGCGCTCGGCATCGCGCAACTTGACCCGCTCATCGCCAGCCCCGGCAGGCTCTCGCTGGCGGCGCGGCGCGACACCACCGGGACCGATCTCGACCGCCTGCTGATCGCCAACGACACCTTCAACGCCACCGCATCGGGACGCCTCAACAGCCAGAGCGGCGCGCTCACCATAGCCGCGCGGCTGACCGATCTGGCGCTCAGCGACCGACGCCTCGACGGCCCCGCCGAAGTCAGCACCAACATCGCCTGGACATCGGGCGGCGACCTGACCCTGACCGGCCTTGACGCCAGCCTGATGGGCGCGCGCATCCAGGCCACCGGCACGCTCTCGCCCGAGACCCCCGGCGTCCCCGCCTCGGGCAGCCTCACCGCTGCCTTCAGCGATCTTTCCCGCTTCAACGCCCTCTCCGGCCAGACCCTGCGCGGCACGCTCGATCTCGACCTCGAAGGCAGCGCCGAGGCGCAGGGCCAGAGCTTTTCCGTCACCACGACGCTCAAGGGCGAGAACCTCGCCACCGGCATCCCCGATCTCGACCGCCTGATCGCGGGCCGCCTCAATCTCGCGGCCAGCGCCGGGCGCACCCCCGAGAATATCCAGATCGAGCGCCTCACCCTCGACACCCCGCAACTCAGCCTCACCGCCCGCAGCGCGACCCCCGGCGCACCGCTCGACATCACCGCGCGGCTTGCCAATCTGGGCCTCTTCGCGCCCGAGTTTTCCGGGCCGGTCACGGCCACCGGCCGCGCCACGCTGCTTGGCCCCGAGGCACGCCAGATCACCCTCGATCTCGCCGCCGACGGCCCCGGCGGCACCACCGCGCGCCTCACGGGCGATGTCATCGACCACGGCCAGCGGCTCGATATGGCCGCAACCGGCGCGCTGCCGCTTGCGCTCGCCAACACCTTCATCACCCCCAACGCCCTGCAGGGCACCGCGCAATACGACCTGCGCCTCAACGGTGCGCCCTCGCTCGGCGCGCTCTCGGGCACGCTCACCACCACCGGCACCCGCATCGCCCTGCCCGCCACCGGCCTCGCGGTTGACGACCTCAGCGGCACCGCCACCCTCGGGCAGAGCCGCGCCCAGACCGATTTCACCGCCCGCATGCGCGATGGCGGACAGATCCGCATCACCGGCCCGGTCAACCTGACACCCGGTTTCAACGGCGATCTCGCCGTCGGGCTGTCGGGCCTCGTGCTCAGCGATCAGCTGATCTACACCACCACCGCCAACGGCGATGTCACGCTCTCCGGCCCGCTTGCGGGCGGCGCGCGCATCGGCGGCGCGATCACCCTTGGCGAGACCAATATCCGCATCCCCTCCGGCCTCGGTCCCGCCAGCGTGACCCTGCCCGACCTTCGCCATGTCAACGAACCCCCCGAGGTTCGCGCCACCCGCCAGCGCGCAGGCCTGATCGTCACCGAGACCGGCGGCCAGACCCGCCCCTTCGGCCTCGATCTCTTTATCAGCGCGCCCAACCGCATCTTCGTGCGCGGTCGCGGCCTCGACGCCGAACTCGGCGGGCGGCTCAGGATCGCGGGCACCACCGATGCCGTCGCCCCCGACGGGTTTTTCGAACTGATCCGTGGCCGTTTCGACATCCTCGGCACACGGCTCGACCTGACCCAGGGGCGGGTGACCATGCAGGGCTCGCTCGATCCCTACCTGCGTTTCGTGGCCGAGACCCAAACCGGCGACATCACCGTGCAGGTGATCATCGAAGGGCTGGCCAGCGCCCCCGAAATCACCTTTACCTCCGACCCGTTCCTGCCCGAGGAAGAGGTGATCGCGCGCCTCATCTTCGGACGCGGGCTGGACAACATATCGGCCTTTCAGGCGGCACAGCTGGCCTCTGCCGTGGCCACGCTCTCGGGCAACAGCGACAACGACATCGTGGGCCGACTGCGCGGCGCCGTGGGGCTGAGCGACCTTGACGTCACCCAGACCGAGGAAGGCGATACCGAGGTCAGCGCTGGCGGCTACATCTCGGACCGGGTCTATACCGAAATCACCGCCGACAGCGCCGGACGGCAACAGATCAATCTCAACCTCGACCTGACGGGATCCGTGACCGCCAAGGGCTCCGCCTCGAATGACGGCTCCTCGGGCATCGGCATATTCTTCGAAAAGGATTACTGACCCGGCCCGCCGACATTCCTCACGGAGCAATACCGCCAATGCCTGCCCCCGTCTCCTCGATCCGCAATCTTGGTCCCGCCACCGACGCCGCCTATGCCCGCGCGGGCATCCTGAGCGCCGAGGATCTGCGCGCCATGGGACCGGACGCCGCCTATGAGCGACTGCTGCAAAGCGGATCGAAACCCCATTTCATCGCCTATTACGCCATGGTCATGGGGTTGCAGGGCCGCCCCTGGAACGATTGCCAGGGGGCAGAGAAAACCGCCCTGCGCGCCCGCTTCGACGCGATCAAGGCGCGGGTCGCGGCCAGCGGCGCCGGACCCGACAGCGCGATAGAGGCGATCCTCGACCGGATCGGCACCGGGCGGCGGCGGTAGGGGGAGGGAGGAGCGATCCCCTCCCCGTCACCCTCGGGCTTGACCCGAGGGCCTCCCGCCGCACGGAATCCTCCGGTCAGGCCGGAGGATGATGCTTGTTGAAAGGGTGCCCGCCGCGACGCGCGGCCGACGGGCCAGGGACTGGCGATGCAACGACGGGAACTGCCACTTTATGCCAGCCCAATCCGTAAAACCTCGAAGTGTTGCACTTCGCTGCAAAATCGCCAGGCCGCGGGACGGCCCGGCGATCGCGCGGCGCCTTCGGCGCTGTTCGCGCGGGTGGCACCCTCACCCGCCCGCTCCACAAGGATCCTCCGGTCGGGCCGGAGGATGGCAACCCGCGAGAGGGGCGCACGACCTCACTCCGTCACCCCTCCAGCGCCTGTTCCAGATCCGCGATCAGATCGCCCGCATCCTCGATCCCCGCCGACAGGCGGATCAGGTTCTCGGGTATGCCCGTATGCGGCTCGATCGTATGGCGATGCTCGACCAGGCTCTCGACCCCGCCCAGCGACGTGGCGCGATGAAACAGTCGCAGCCGCCCCACCACCTCCAGCGCCCGCTCCCTGCCGCCCGTCACCAGCGCCGACAACAGAAACCCGTAGCCGCCCTGCATTTGCCGCCGGGCGATCTCGTGCCCCTGATGGCCCACCAGCCCCGGATAATAGACCGCTTCGATCCGCGGATGCCCCGCGAGATATTCCGCCAGCGCCATCGCATTGGCGCACATCCGCTCCATCCTCAGCGGCAGCGTCCGCATCCCGCGCATCAGAAGCCACGCCTCGAACGGGCCTATGATGGCCCCCGCATCGTGCCGGTCGGTGACGATCTCCCGCCACATCGCACTGCCCGGCTCGCGGCACGACAGCACCCCCGCCAGCACATCCGAATGCCCGTTCAGCGCCTTGGTGGCCGAATGCATCACCATGTCCGCCCCCAGATCCAGCGTCCGCGTCAGCACCGGCGTCGCCGCCGTGCCATCCACCACCAGCACCGCGCCCGCCTTGTGCGCCACCCCCGCCGCCGCCGCGATATCGACCGTCTTCAGCCAGGGATTCGACGGCGTCTCGATCCACACCATATCGGCCGAGGACCGGCAGGCCGCCGCCAGCGCGCCCGGATCCGCCGCGTCGATCTCGTCCAGCAGGATCGCCCGGCGCACGCAGTAATCACGCACCCATTTCAGCGTGCCCCAGTAGATGCCGTTCTGCATCACCACCCGCGCTCCCGAGGGCAAGGCCCGGAACACCGCCGCCACCGCCGCCATGCCGGACGGGAAAAGCAGGCTTGCCGCCGCCCCTTCCAGCTGCCGGATCACCTCTTCGGCCTGCCGCACCGTGTCATTGGCATCGCGGCCATAGATGTTGTCGGGCCGCAACAAGGCATAATCCGCATCCCGCAAATAGGTGGTGCTCAGGCTGATCCCCGGCACCACGCCACCCGTGGCGTTGTCCGTGGCCCCCGCCGCCTGCGCCGCAATGGTTGCTGGCTTCATCTGGTCATTCGTCATTCCCGTTCTCTTCCATCCTCACAGATCAAACAGCCGCCCCGGCCCCCAGCCATGGGCCTCAACGCCGGACCGGCGCAGCATATCCCACAAAAGTGCCTGATTCGAGGTCACCACCGGCAGACCCAGCTCCGCCTCGACCGCGTCGATCACGCCAAATGTCCGCAGGTTGGTGCAACTTGCGAAAACCGCCTGCACCCCTTCGGCGCGCCCCGCCTCCAGCATCGCCCGGCGGGTGCTATCTTCGGCGATCCGCGCCACGGTCCACTCTTCCTTCTGGCCGAAACTGACGGCGCGCACCACCCCGATCCCGGCCTCGGCCAGCCGCTCCGCCATCGGCCCGCTGACCTCGGGCACATAGGGCGTCACCATGGCTATCCGTTCCGCCCCCAACGCCCGCAGGCCCGCGATCACCGCACATAGCGGATCGGTGACCGCCGTGCCGGGATGCGCCAGACCGATCAGCCGCGCGACCTCGTCCGAACCGATGATCGTCGCTCCGGACGTGCAGGCATAGGCGATCGCGCTCAGCCCCTTGGGCAACAGCGCCGCCGTGCGCGTCATCTCGGGCGCCATGCTGGCCAGATCACCGGGCGTGACATCGGCGCGCGCCGGAATCCGCGCATGCATCAGGTTCACCTCGCGCCCCGCCAGCACCTGCCGCGCCTCGTATTCCACGGTCTCGTCCACGCTGAGCAGGATCATCCCCAACCTCAACCCCGCCCCGGCGCCTGCGTCCAGCTCATACTCCATCACATCCCCTCCGGCCGACTGATCGTGCCGCCCGAGACGGCGGCGCGCACGCCGGTCGTGCCGGGGCATGACGTGGGCAACCCCCGCGCCACCCGCACCGCCAGATAGGCAAAGGCCTGCGCCTCCAGCATGTCCCCGTCCAGCCCCACCGCCTCGACCGGCCCGACCGGGCAATCCAATGCGGCAGCCAGCATCTCCATCATCAGCGGATTGTGCCGCCCGCCCCCGGTCACCAGCACCCGCGCGGGCGGTTCGGGGCAATGCTCCATGCCGCGTGCCACCGCCGCCGCCGCCATGCCGGTCAGCGTCGCCACCGCATCGGCATCCGGCAAATCCGCCACCAGACCGATCATGCCGCGAAACGTGTCGCGGTCCAGCGATTTCGGCGGCATCCGCAGGAAATACGCCTCGCCCAGGAACCGCTCCAGCACGTCCTGCGCCACCACGCCCTGCCGCCCGAGCGCGCCGTCGCGGTCATAGGCCGCGCCGCGCCGCGCCATCATCAGATCGTTGATCGGCGCATTGGCCGGCCCGGTGTCGAATGCCAGCAACGCCCCCGGCTCCTCGGGCCGCGCGCGTGTCGGATCGACCCAGGTCAGATTGCCCACCCCGCCAAGATTGAGAAACGCCAGCGGCGCATCGGCCCCGATCCATTTGGCACAGGCAAAATGAAAGAACGGTGCCAGCGGCGCGCCTTCGCCACCCAGCCGGATATCGGCGCTGCGGAAATCCCAGACCACCGGCAGGCCCAGCTCTCCCGCCAGCCGGGCGCCATTGCCCAGCTGATGCGTGCCCCGCCCCTGCGGCTCATGCGCCAGCGTCTGCCCGTGAAACCCCACCAGCGCCGCGCCGTCGAACCCGCCCAGCACCTCCAGATGCGCGCGCTCCACCAGCGCCTCGGCCTCCGCCAGATCCTCGCCCGGCCATTTGCCAAGCGCCGCCCGTAGCACCGTCTGCTCCGCCCCCGAATAGGGCCGATAGGCGCTGGCCCCGAACCCGTGGATCAACACACCATCGGTCTCGACCATGGCCGCATCCACCCCGTCCAGAGAGGTGCCCGACATCGCCCCAAGCGCCCACAGACGCCCCGCCTTCAACATGGCCTTTTCCTTCGCCCGCCAACTGCCTATACATGCCGCGCAAAGACAAGCGGGACAAGCGTTATGACCTATCAGCCCAAATCGGAATTCCTGCGCGTGATGATGACGCGCGGCTTCCTCGCGGATTGCACCGACTTGCAGGGGCTCGACACGGCGCTGACCAAGGGCACGGTCACCACCTATATCGGCTATGACGCCACCGCGAAATCACTGCATGTCGGGCACCTGCTCAACATCATGATGCTGCGCTGGCTGCAAAAGACCGGGCACCGCCCGATCACCCTGATGGGCGGCGGCACCACCAAGGTGGGCGATCCCTCGTTCCGCTCGGACGAACGTCCGCTGCTGTCACCAACGCAGATCGACGAGAACATCGCCGGCATGCAGCGCGTCTTTGCCCGCTATCTGCGCTATGGCGACGGCCCCACCGACGCCCTCATGCTCAACAACGCCGAATGGCTCGACGGGCTCAACTACCTCGATTTCCTGCGCGACATCGGGCGGCATTTCTCGGTCAACCGGATGCTGTCGTTCGAATCCGTGAAATCCCGCCTCGACCGCGAACAATCGCTGTCCTTTCTCGAATTCAACTACATGATCCTTCAGGCCTACGACTTTCTGGAACTGAACCGCCGCTATGACTGCCTCCTGCAGATGGGCGGCTCGGATCAGTGGGGCAATATCGTGGGCGGCATCGACCTCACCCGCCGGGTGATCGACCACGAGGTCTACGGCCTGACCTCGCCTCTGCTGACCACCTCGGACGGGCGCAAGATGGGCAAATCGGCGGGCGGCGCCGTCTGGCTCGATGCCGACATGCTCAGCCCTTACGAATTCTGGCAATTCTGGCGCAACACGACCGACGCCGACACCGGGCGCTTTCTCAAACTCTACACCGAACTGCCGGTTGAGGAATGCGACCGCCTCGGCGCGCTCGAAGGGTCCGAAATCAACGAGGCCAAGATCATCCTCGCCAATGCCGTCACCACCCTGCTGCACGGGGCCGAGGCAGCACAGGCGGCCGAGACCACCGCGCGCGAGGTGTTCGAACATGGCGGTGTCGGCGACGACCTGCCCACCGTCGAGGTGACGGCGGCAGAGGTCGCCGGGGGACTCTCCATCGTGCAACTCATCGTGCGCGCCGGTCTCGCCAAATCCGGCAAGGAGGCCAAACGCCTCATCGCCGAGAATGGCGCGCGGATGGATGATCGGCCATTGACCGATGCCGGGCTCATGATCGGCACCGCCGATCTCGCCGCACCGATCAAGCTCTCGGCAGGCCGGAAACGGCACGCGCTGGTTCGGCTCGCGGACTGACGCGCCCGCTGCGGCGGCGGGTGCGTACACAAGGCGCGCTCACCCTGTACCGCCTGTACACCTCATCGCCGCGCGCCAAGCGCCTCGTCCAGCACCGCGCGCACCGTTTCGGACGGCACGTCCGAGGCGACGAACGCCTCGCCGATACCGCGCGCAAGGATGAACCGCAGCTTGCCGTCCACCACTTTCTTGTCCTGCCCCATCAACGCGATCAATCCGTCAACATCCGGCAATTTTCCCTCAATATCAGATAGATCAACCTTCATCTTCATGTCACGCAGATGCGCGCGCACGCGGCTCGGATCCTCCTGCGAACACAGCCCCAACCGCGCCGACAGATCGAACGCCAGCGCACAGCCGATTGCAACCCCCTCACCATGCAACAACCGCGCGCCATCATATTGTGTCGCCGCCTCCAGCGCATGACAAAATGTATGCCCCAGATTGAGCAGCGCCCGGTCGCCCTGCTCGGTCTCGTCCCGCAGGACAATATCCGCCTTCATCTCGACCGACCGTTTCACGATCCGAACGCGCGCCGCCATATCGCCCGCAGCAGCGCGTGAGGCATTGCCTTCAAGCCATTGAAAGAAATTTATATCTCCCAACAGGCCATATTTCACCACCTCACCGTAACCGGCCAGGAAATCGCGTTCCGTGAGCGTGTCCAGAACTGCCGTATCCGCCAGGACCAGGCTCGGCTGATGGAACGCCCCGATCAGGTTCTTGCCCTGCGGCGCATTGATCCCGGTCTTGCCCCCCACCGAACTGTCGACCTGCGCCAGCAAACTCGTCGGCACCTGCACGAACCGCACCCCGCGCCGCAGGATCGCCGCGGCAAAGCCCGCGAGATCCCCGATCACCCCGCCACCAAGCGCGATAACCACATCATTTCGTTCGACTTTCTGATCCAGCAGCCAGGCCACCACCCGCTCCAGATGGGGCCAGCTCTTGGTCGCCTCCCCGGCGGGAAGCGTCAGCAAAGCCGAGGAAATCCCGGCTCTTTCCAGCCCTCCGGCAAGGGTTGCCAGATGCAGCGGCGCAACATTCTCATCCGTCACGATCGCCACACGCGGACGTTTCAGCAACGGCCCGATCAGCGCTCCCGCCTCGGCCAAAAGCCCCGCTCCGATATGGATGTCATAGGCCCGACCTTCGAGACCCACATGTACGATTTCGGTCATTGCACCCTCTCCAACACATCCTCGCGCGCCCGTAGCGCCTCTTCGACCCGTGCCGCCATATCCTCAACCGAATAATGGGGCTGCGCCCGCACGCTCAGATCCGCAAGCGCATAGATCGGCACGCGCGCCTCATAGATCGCCCTGAGCGTTTCATATGGATGAGCTGTGCGCAGTAATGGCCTGGTATTTTTACCTTTTACCCGCGACCACAGCAGCGGCAACTCGGCATTGAGCCAGACCGAAACCCCCTTTTCCGACATCAGCGCGCGATTGCGTTCGGCCAGAAACGCCCCGCCCCCGGTGGACAGAACACCACGGTGCGTGTCCAGCAGACGGTCAATGACCTCGGTTTCGCGGCGGCGAAAGAAATCTTCGCCATCCCTTTGAAAAATCTCGGCAATCGTCATGTTTGCCGCCTTCTCGATTTCGGCGTCCGAATCCAGGAACGGCACACCCAGACGCGCCGCGAGCGCCTTGCCCACCGCCGTCTTGCCTGCCCCCATCATACCCACCAGCACGACGGTTTTCTTTAGTTTCCAATCCCCTGCGCCCGACACGCTTCGGCGCTCCCCTGCCAATTCCGGATATTTTTCACTGAATGACGTGATCTTGTCCAAAAGGCCAGTTATAACTTGTTGAAAAGACCAGCAAGAGCAGTCAGGGGACCAGATGTTTCGATTGATCAAGTGGCTGTTTTATCTGGCCATTCTGGGCTTCATCGCCCTGGTGGCCTATACCTATGTCGGACCGTTCTTCGGTGCCGATTTCTCGCCGCCACAAGACGAGATTCGTCAGGAAATCATTCTTGAAACGAACTAGCGCCGTCCTTTTTACCATTTTTCTCGGCACCGGCGGTTTCGCGCAGGAACCGCTTTCGGCGATCGAATGGCTCAACGACGCCAGCACGGCCACCGTGTCGCCTCTGCCAGGCGGCATATTGGGCGAACCCCCCGTTGCCGAAGAGATCGAGACACCCAGCGTTCAGGTCACAGCCCTTGACGCAACCCGCGCGGATGCGGTCGGATTGCTGCCCGGCCATGCCACCGGGCTTCCAGCCTCACTGTGGTACCGCAGCGCGGCGGCCAATCTGCAACGCCACTTCGAACGACTGTCGCCCGAGCCGCTGCCCGCAGTTCAGGCGCTCTACTATACGCTGCTGCTCGCCGAGGCGACCGCGCCCGATGATGTGGGTCAGGATGCGGTGTTCCTCACCGCGCGCCTGAACGCATTGCGACGGTTCGGCGCTGTCGAGCCCGCGCTCGCTCTCGTCGAGGCCGCCGGACCCTTGCAGGAGAGCCTCTTTGATCAATGGCTCGATCTCTCTCTGCTGAACGGACACGAGGACCGCGCCTGCGCCGCCCTTGCGCGCCAGCCGCATTTGACCAACAGCCTTGCATCAAGGATTTTCTGCACCGCAAGGGCGGGCGATTGGGGAACCGCGGCGCTGACATACGACTCGGCCATTGCTCTTGGCGATCTTGAACCCGCCGATCAGACCTTGCTTGCCCTCTTTCTTGATCCTGAGCTTGTCGAGACAAATCCCCCGCCTGCGGTTCCCGACAGCCTCACGCCGCTTCAGTTCCGGCTGTTCGAGGCAATCGGCGCCCCCCTGCCGACCCACAACCTTCCAAGGGTATTCGCCAATGCCGATCTGCGCGGGACGGCGGGCTGGAAAGCTGAACTCGAGGCAGCCGAGCGCCTTGCCCGCACCGGCGCCCTGCCCGCAACACAACTCTTCGGCCTTTATACCGCCCGCAAACCGGCCGCATCGGGCGGCGTATGGGACAGGGTGGCCGCGATCCAGGTGCTCGATGACGCTTTGAACCGCAATGATACAACCGCCCTGACCCGAATTCTGCCAAGAACCTGGACGGCGATGCAATCTCAGCGGCTCGAGGTGGCCTTTGCGGATCTGTTTGCGCCACGTCTCAAGGGGCTGGACCTGCCGGCTGAAATCGAAGATCTGGCGTTCCGGATCACCTTGTTGTCCGGCTCATATGAAACCGCTGCGGAACACCTGAGCACAGTGAATGCACAGCATCGTTTTCTTGCCGATCTGGCGACCGGCCAGCCGCAGGCTGCCCAGGCCACGACCGCACTGGAACAGGCAATCGCCTCGGGCTTTGCGGCAACCGAAGCCGCGGCAGCCCACAAGCCGCTTCTGGATCGTGCCCAACTCGGCGAGGCAATCCTGAGCGCCGCGGCACAACTCGATCAATCCTCCGGCGGCGGGCGCGAGGATATCTCGGCGGCGATCGCCACCCTGCGCACCGTCGGACTGGAAGAGACCGCGCGCCGGGCGGCGATTCAACTGCTGTTGCTCGGGGCGCGGGGATGAGCCGGGACCAGCATTGGATCGCACTCTTTCTCGAGGCGCAGGCCGCCGAACTGGGTGCCACCCATAACACACTCCTGGCCTATCAACGCGATCTGCGTGATTTTGTGAACTGGCTTCGGAATCAGGGGCTTGGTCTCGAAACCGCGACGCAGGACAATGTTGAATCCTATCTGGTGCATTGCGATGAACAGGGTCTGGCCCGCGCCACCCGCGCGCGCCGGCTATCCGCCGTGCGGCAACTCTACCGCTTCGCCTTTGACGAGCGCCTGCGCGCCGACAATCCCGCGATTCGCATCAAGGGGCCGGGACGGGCGCAACGCCTGCCCAAGACGCTGAGCGAAGACGAGGTTAACCGACTGTTGCAGGCGGCACAGCAACATGGCCGGACCGCAAAGGACCGCGTCCGCAACACCTGCCTGATGGCGCTGCTTTACGCGACGGGGATGCGGGTGAGCGAACTGGTATCGCTGCCGGTATCGGCAGCGCGGGGTGATCCGCAGATGCTGCTGATCAGGGGCAAGGGCGGCAAGGAACGCATGGTGCCACTCTCGCCGCCGGCGCGCGACTCTCTTGCCGCATGGCTGGCGCTGCGCGACAGAGACGAAGACCTGGCGCGCAGCAACGGCAAGGCCCCTTCGACATTCCTGTTTCCATCGACCAGCACCGGCGGATATCTCACACGACACGGATTCTACACGATTATCAAGGAACTGGCAGTCAACGCCGGTGTGTCGCCCGCCAAGGTCACTCCGCATACCCTGCGCCATGCCTTTGCCACGCATCTGCTGGCCAACGGCGCGGATCTGCGGGTGATCCAGACCTTGCTGGGCCACGCCGACCTGGCGACAACCGAGATATACACCCACGTGCTGGAGGGACGCTTGCAGGCCCTCGTCGAGGAACATCATCCGCTGGCCAAAGCAGCCCGGCGCAAACAGGCGACCGATGCCGCATCCGATGAGCCATGACAACCGTTCGATCCGCATCGGCAACCAGGCCTGCCGGGTTTGCAACCACCCCTTGAAGCACCCCCGCGCGCCCTGCATAACACCAAGAGGAAAAACCGAAAGCTGCGCCAATGGACCCCGAAACCGCCATCCTTGACCTGACCTTCTGGATCACGATCGGGGCCATCCTCGGGCTATTGGTCCTGTCCGCGTTCTTTTCCGGCAGCGAAACCGCGCTCACCGCCGCCTCGCGCGGCAAACTGCGCGCTCAGGCCGAAAAGGGAAGCAAGGGCGCCGGATTCGCCCTTAAGATAACCGAGGACAACGAACGGCTCATCGGTTCCGTTCTGCTGGGCAACAACCTCGTCAACATTCTTGCCGCCTCGCTGGCGACGGCCCTTTTCACGCGGATATTCGGCGAGAGCGGCGTGGCGCTGGCGACGCTGGTGATGACCCTTCTGGTGCTGGTCTTCGCCGAGGTTCTGCCCAAGACCTATGCCATCACCAATGCCGAATCCGCCGCCGCCCGAACAGCACCGATCATCCTTTTGGTTATAAAGGTTTTTTCACCGGTCGTATCGGCGGTCCGCCTGTTCGTGCGCGGCGTGCTGGCCCTCTTTGGTGTCAAGACCGACCCGGACATCCACATTCTCGCACTCAAGGAAGAAATCGCCGGCGCGCTCTACCTCGGGCAATCCGAGGGCGTGGTCGAAAAAGAGGATCGCGACCGCATACTTGGCGCGCTCGATCTGGGACAGCGGGCAGTCGAGGAAATAATGCTGCATCGCAGCCGGATCGAGATGATCGACGCAGAGGCCGATCCCGAAGCCATTCTTGCACAATGTCTCGAGAGCAACCACACCCGGTTGCCGCTCTATCGGGAAGATCCGGACAATATCATCGGCGTGGTGCATGCCAAGGATCTGTTGCGTGCAATGCACAAACTTGTCACCGGATCAAAAGAGGGTGCCAAGGCACTGAAAGATTTTGATGTTTGCAGCATTGCACGCAAGCCGTATTTCGTACCAGAAACGACCACGCTCGACGATCAGATGCGACAGTTCCTGCGCATGCGCAGTCATTTCGCCCTTGTGGTAGACGAATACGGCACGCTTGAGGGCCTGATCACGCTCGAGGACATCCTGGAGGAAATCGTCGGTGAAATCACCGATGAATTCGATCCGGACGGCGAATATACGATCCGCAAAAGTGAGGACAACCAATTCATCGTCGATGGCGCGATGACGATCCGCGATCTCAACCGCGCGACCGACTGGACCCTGCCGGATGACGCCGCGAACACGGTTGCGGGGCTCGTCATCCATGAGGCGCAGATGATTCCGGCGGTGGATCAGGTGTTCATCTTCCACGGCTTCCGGTTTCAGGTGCTCGCCCGCAAGGACAACCGGATCACCAAGCTCAAGGTTCGCAGACTGTGACCTGACCGCCGCCGTTCAGCGCCGCCTTGCGCCTGCGGGAAAGACGAAACAGCGGTCGCGCCGGATCATCAGCCAGAGCGGCTTGCCGGGTTTGGGCAGAAACACGTTCGGCACCGTCGCCTTGAGAACGGAACCGTCGTGATCCATGCGAAACTCGACCAGGCTTTCCGAGCCCATGAACCGCGCGCGCTCGACCACGCCGCGGGCGGGCGTGCCATCCTGCGACGTCGGGTTGGGTCCACGCCCGTTGCGGTCAAAGTCGATCTTGATGTGCTGCGGGCGGATGACGATCTCGACCTCCTGCCCGTCCGGCACGCCGGGGGCAAGAAAATGACCAAACGGCGTTTCTGTCAGCGCACCGCGCACCGTGCCGCGAATGACATTGATATCGGAAAAGAACGCCACCGCGCTGCGATCCACCGGCGCGTTGTAGATGTTGTAGGGCGCGCCCTGCTGCACGATGCGCCCGTCGCGCATCAGCGCGATCTCATCGGCCATGCGCATCGCCTCTTCGGGTTCATGCGTGACCAGCAGGATCGCGGTATCCTGTTCGCGCAGGATATCGAGCGTCTCGTCGCGGATACCGTCGCGCAGGCGGTTGTCGAGGCCGGAAAACGGCTCGTCCATCAGCATGATGCCGGGTCGGGGCGCAAGCGCACGGGCAAGCGCCACGCGCTGCTGCTCGCCACCAGACAACTCATGCGGATAGGCATTCAGGTAACGGCCCATCCCGACGCGCTCCAGCAATTCCACCACACGGGCGGATTTGGCGGTTCTGTCCCCCGACAGGCCGAAACCCACATTCTGCGCCACGCTGAGATGCGGGAACAGCGCAAAATCCTGAAACATCAGGCCGATATGCCGCCGCTCGGGCGGCACGCGAAAGACCGTGTCGCAGACCAGCCTGCCATCGACATAAATCTCGCCTGAATCCTGCATCTCGACGCCCGCGATCATCCGCAGCGTAGTGGATTTTCCACAACCCGAGGGGCCAAGCAGGCAGGTCACCTGCCCCGGCATCACACTGAGCGACACATCATCCACCACTAGGCGCCCGTCATAGCGCCGCGTGAGGTTCCTGATTTCCAGCCGGGGAGATTGCGTCTGCACCGGGGCCTCTTGTTCTATCCGATCAATTTGATCGGGTTTTTCCCTGTCGCAGATAGCAATCCTGCCCGCCCGGTGCAAGCCATCGGATAGTCCGGTGAAAATATGCCGACCCCGGCCCTTGGGGCGTATCACGCCACCCCGGCACGCCCAAGCACCGCGCGCGCCGCGCGCAGGCCCGGAGGGTCGCCGCCCTCGCCCAGACGCTGCATGGTCAGATCCATCGCCTGCCGCTGACAGTCAGGACGCCCCATGAGGTCGATGAGCGCAGGTGCAATGCGATCAGGGCGGCAATTTCGACCGATAAACTCCGGCACCGCGCGGCTGTCGCTGACGAGATTGACCAGCGTGAGCGTATCGACGCTCAGCAGCCGCGAGATGATCGCACGGCTGAGCCAGTTCATGTCATAGGCGATGATCATCGGGGTACGCGCCGCGGCCAGTTCCAGCGACACCGTGCCCGAGGCGGCAAGCGCCCAGTCGGCGGCGTGAAAGGCGCAGGCCTTGTCCAGCGCGAAATCCGGGCCGGATGGCGCCAGGATCAGCGGCTGTATGGCCCAGTCGCGCGTCAGATCGCGCACCAGGGGGGCGACATGCGCCGTTGTCGGCAGCACAAGGCGGATGCCGGGGCGCGCCGCTGCAATTCGGCTGGCCACTTCTCCGAATACCGGCGCAAGGCGCGTCACCTCGCCCCGGCGCGAGCCGGGCAAGACCAGCAGGAACGGTTGATCACCGAGCGCATGGCGGGCACGGAACTCCGCCTGCTGCTCCGCGCTCGGGTGCTGTTCGGCCACCACCGGGTGACCGACAAAATCGCATTCCATCCCCGCCGCCTGCATGTAGGGCGGCTCGAACGGCAACAGGGCAAGCACATGGTCGATCACGCGGGCCATTTTCTGCGCCCGCCCCGCCCGCCACGCCCAGACCGAGGGGGCAACATAATGCACGGTGCGGATGTCGTTCCGCGCGGCCTTGACGCGCCGCGCCACGCGCAGACAGAAATCGGGACTGTCGATGGTGATAAGCAGGTCAGGCGCGGTGTCGAGAACCGCCGCGACGGTCTGGTTCAGGCGGCGCTTGAGATGCGGATATCTGGGCAGGATTTCCGCAAGACCCATGACGCTGAGATCCTCCATCGGAAACAGGCTGCGCAGGCCCTCGGCCTGCATCAGGGGACCGCCAACACCGTGAAATTCCGGCGTGGCAAGCGATGCGAGCCCCGCCATCAGCGCCGCCCCCAGCTTGTCGCCCGACGCTTCGCCGGCGATGACAAAGACCTTCACGGATCCGCTCCGGGACGAACCCACAGAAACATGCCGCGCGCGGCGAGTGCCGCGCAGACATTCTCGGGTTCCAGCACCATCACGCCACCCGCCACGATCACGATGCCGTCCAGCCCGGCTTCGGCGGCGCGCATCGCTGTCTCGGGACCGATCAGCGGCATGTCTGCGCGCAGATCCTGCCCCGGCTTGGGCGCCTTGTAGAGCAGACCGCCCGCAGGCCGGTCGGGCCCGTTATCCGTGGCACTGAGCCAGTCGGCCACGCCGCCAACCGCCCGCTCCGCAATATCGAACGGATCGAGCGACCAGCCGTCATCTGCCCCCGGCCGGACAAGATCACCCAACATGGCGTCGGTGCCACGATCGTCCTCGCGCGCAATGATGCACCCCGCCCGCACCACCACCGCCTGCCCCAGATCCGCACGCCCCATTTCGGCGAGGACCGCCTCGGCCATTTCGATATCGGCGTCGATCCCGCCCGGCAGCGCACCGCTGAGCAACCCCGGCGCGGGCAACAGCTCCGGCGCAAGCTCCGCCGCGCCGACCACGGCGATACCCTGCTCTTCGACGATGGCGATGATCTCGCGCAGCGTGCCGTCATCGCCCCGCGCCAGTGCCGATTGCAGACGGGGAACGAGAGGCGCGGTGGCAAGGTCGATACGCGCGGCATCGACCGGCGGTCGACGCATGGCCCCGGCCATGCACAGCCGGCTCACCCCCCTGTCGCGCAACGTGTTCAACAGCGTGCCGAAGGTCTCCAGCCGAAAGCCGAGGCGCGGCAGATCGCCGGTGACCTCCGAGGGAAACTGCTCGACCTCGCACAAGAGCGGCACCTCGCCCCGCGCCAGCAGGCTGCGCACCAGATGCGGCGGCAACCCGCCCTGCCCAGCGATCAGCGCCAGCCCCATCCCTACCCCTGACCGGGCGTGAGATAGGAGCGATCGGAATGCGCGGTCACGAAATCGACGATCTGCCGGACATAATCGCTTTCGGTCTCCTCGCCCAGACGGCGGGCGCGATCCTGAAACGCGCCCTCGCCCTGCGCCAGCATCTGAAACGCAGCGCGCAGCGCGGTAATGTCGCTGCGCGACACGCCACGGCGCTTGAGCCCCACAAGGTTGAGACCGTCAAGCTGCCCGCGCGGCGCCTGCACCAGACCGTAGGGGATCACGTCGTTGGTGACCATCGTGACCGCGCCGATGATCGCCCCCTGCCCGATCCGCACCCATTGGTGAATACCCGACAGTCCGCCGATGATGACATCGTCCTCGACAATGCAATGCCCGGCCAGCGCGGCGTTGTTCACCACGATCACCCGGTTGCCGATCTGCACGTCATGCGCCACATGACAGCCCGCCATGAACAGACCGTCATCGCCCACACGGGTGATGCCGCCGCCCCCCTCGGTGCCGGTGTTCATCGTCACATGCTCTCGGATACGATTGCGAGCGCCGATCTCCAGAGATGTCTTCTCACCCCTGAACTTCAGATCCTGCGGCACCTCGCCGATACAGGCAAAGGGAAAGACGACCGTATCCTCGCCAACCTGCGTGTCGCCGGTCACGACCACATGCGACTTGAGCGTCACCCGCGCACCAAGCCGTACCTCGGGGCCGACATGGCAGAACGGGCCGATATGGCAACCCGCGCCGATCTGCGCGCCCGGCTCCACACAGGCCGAGGGATGGATGAGCGTCTCTGTCATGGCTCAGTCTTTCTGCAGGTCCATCATCGCGGTGAATTCGGCCTCGGCGGCCATCTCGCCGGCCACCTCGGCCACGCCCGCGAATTTCCAGACCTTTCCGCCGGGTTTGCCACGCAGCGTGCGCAGCTTCATTTCCAGAACGTCGCCGGGCAACACCATGCGGCGGAACTTGGCGTTCTCGATGGTCATGAAATAGACCAGCATGCCGCGATCCTCCATGCCAAGCGCCGTGCCGACCATGACCGCCGCGGTTTGCGCCATTGCCTCGATGATGGTCACGCCCGGCATGATCGGATGCCCCGGAAAATGACCCTGGAAATGCGGCTCGTTCATGGTGACATTCTTGATCCCACGAGCCGATTGATAGCCGTCGATATCCAGCACCTTGTCCACCAGCAAAAACGGGTAGCGATGCGGGATCAGCCGCTGGATCAGGTGGATGTCCGCAGATTTGAGCGGCTCGGTCATAGGCTATCCTTTCGCGTCGTCACCTGCATCGGTCCCTAGCAACAGCGCCCGGTCGAGGCAAGGCAGGCCATGTTCGGCTAATCTCCGGATACGGTCGGCTCTGCCGGATCCGGGGTCACGTCCTGTGCGCCAGAGAGGGGGGGACCGCTGCCGATCCGTTCATTGATCCGGGCAATCGCCAGATCCGACACATCGGCCACCTCCGAGCGCAGGAGCACGCTGCGCACATCCAGCATCACCACGGCTTCGGTCTCTTGCAGCAGCTCGGACAGAATCGGCTGAATGAGGCGCATGAACTGGATCGGTGCCATATCGCGGCGCCGCTCAAGCTCGCGCGCCATCCGCTCGGCGTCAAGGCGCAACTGCTCGACCTTCTGGTCAAAGGCATCGGCCATCTCGCGGAACTCGTCAGGCGGGATAGTCGCCCGTTTCTCTGTCAGAGCCAGTTCCTCGGCCTCCAGATCCTGCGCCACGCGGTCATTCTGCGCAATAAGACGGTCGCGCGCCGCCTGAAGCTCGGATTGCAGGCGCTGGCCATAGAGCGTCTCGGTCAACAACCGCTCGGGGTCGATCACCACCACGTCGCTCTGCACCACACCCATCTGCTGCGCGCTGATCGGTGTCGGTGATCCAAATGCCAGCAGCGCCGCCAGCCCGGTCAGAGCAAGCGCCACGCGCATGTCAGAAATCCGTTCTGACCGTCAGGTCGAACTGCTGCTCGAAATCGCCCGGCTCTTTCTGCAGCGCGTTGGAAAAATTCATGCGGATCGGGCCAAAGGGCGAGGACCAGAAGACCGAGAAACCGATCACATGGCGCGCCTTGAATCCGGTAGAGGCCAGCGGTCCGGTCGCCGCCGCCTGGTTGCCGATCCCCCAGATCGAACCCACATCATAAAAGGCACCGCCGGTGATTCCGTATTCATCCGGCAACCCGAGCGGAAACTCGGCCTCAAGCTTCAGCGCGGCAAAGTAATCACCACCCAACTGCTCATTACCTTCTGTCGGCCCCATGCCATTCACTTCGAACCCCCGAATGACCTGGCCACTAAAACGGTTGAGGAACCGGCTGTTCTGGCCACTCGAAAATTCGAACGCGCCGCCCTCAAGAATGGCGCGCAGCGTAACCTCTTCGTTCAGCACGGTGGTCTGACCGACAAGCCGGGCCGTCGTCTTGATGAACTCGTTGTCACCGCCAAGCCCGGCATATTCCTGGCCAAAGGACAACAGCACCCCGGCATTGGGATTGAGGCCGGTGCGGCGGGTGTCATAGCTGAACTCATAGCCGACCGAACTGGTCCAGAGCCCCCCCTGATTAACCTCGCTCTGCAGAATGCCCGAAGTGCCGTTGTAATCCGACATTTCCTCGTAGCTTGCATTGTAGAACACACCAAGGCGCGTGTTTTCGCCGGTCGGAAACGTCAGACTTGGCCGGAATGTACCGATAGCGGTGTCGAACAGGCTGTTATCATTGTCGGTTTCCCGAAACGCGAAATCGAGACCAAAGGCAACATCGCGCCCCAGAAAGGCCGGTTCGACAAATCCGAGATTGTAATTGATCGTGTCACCCGTTGCGAGAATCTGTGCGGTCAGTTGCTGGCCGCGACCGATGAAATTGCGCTCGCTGAACCCCAGTTGAATGCCCAGTCCCGCATTGGTGGAAAAACTGGCCCCGACAGAGACGGTGCCGGTTGTGGTTTCCTCCACGTCGGTCTCGATGACAACCTGATCGGGCCGCGAACCTTCGCGGGCATTCACGTCCACATCCTTGAAATAGCGCAGGGCGCGAATCCGGTCTGCGGCCTGACGGATCGCGCGTGGATTGAACGGGTCTCCTTCGACAACGTCGAACTGACGCCGGATCACCCGGTCGAGCGTGGTGGTGTTGCCTTCGATGTCGATGCGCTCGACAAAGACACGCGGGCCGCGTTGCAGCACGAATTCCACGTCAAGCGTTAGATCGCGGTCGTTGCGGGTGATACGCGGCTCGACCCGCAGGAAATCGACGCCGTTCCTGATCCCGAGCCGTTCCATCCGCGCGATGGAATTCTCCACCAGCGTCGGCGAATAGATCACGCCGGGGCGAATTTTCAGGGTGCTGTGATAGTCCTCGGCCTCGACCCCGTTCATCTCGCTGACGGTGGTGATCTCGCCAAAACGGAATTGCTGCCCTTCCTGAACGTTGAAGGTGACGAAATAGGCATCGCGCTCCCGCGCCAGCTCGGCGTTGGTTCCGGTCACGCGAAAATCGACATAGCCACGCGAATTGTAGAAATCGGTCAGAACCTGACGATCGAAATTGATCCGGTCCTCGACAAAGGTATCGCGCTCGATCAGCGCCCGCAAAAGCCCGGTCTGCTTGCTCTCGATCACCCGGCGCAGGCGGCGGTCGGAATAGGCGCGGTTGCCGACAAAGCCGATGCGCTGCACCTCGATCTTGCGGCCCTCGAATATCTCGAAGATCAGATCGACCCGGTTGTCGCTGCGGCGGATCACCTTGGGTGTCACGCGCGCCGCGATACGCCCGTTCTGCACATAAGCCTCGGCAATCGTTCCGGCATCCCGCTCGGCCTGAGAGGGGCTGAAGACCTGACGCACCTTGCTCTGGATGAAACCTTGCAGATCCTCGTCCTTGATCCTGTTGTTCCCTTCGAACGCGATCCGGTTGATGGTGGGAAACTCGATCACCCGGATCAGCAGGGTATTGCCCTGCGGCACCAGCTCCACCTGCTCGAATAGACCCGAGGCCAGGATTTTCTGATAGGCATCGTTCAATTCGCCAGCCGATATGGTGGTGTTGCGCTCAATGCCTGCAAAGTTGAGGATCGTCGCCGGTTCGATCCGCTGGTTGCCCTCGATCACGACCGACGAAAAATTGTAGGACTGCGCCGTTGCGGGCGTGACCGCCCCCAGCAGGATGAACGCCAGAAGCATCACGGCGACTGTGCCGGACAGGGTTTTCACAAAGCAGGAGAGCAAGGGGCGCGAAGGCCCGTCAACGTTATCGTGATTCATTATTCAAACCCGGTCAGACATGCAGATGCAGTTGTCACTACCGCGTCTGTCTGGGCTTGTCAAAACGCGAGTTACCGCAATACCCGGCGGGGTTCAGATGGTGCCGAGATAGCTCACCGCAGCGAGCGCCAGCCCGAGCGTCATCAGGAAAAGCAGCAGATCGGTGTTGATCTCGATCAGCACTCTCAGCCCGCGATATCCGTTTTTCAACTGTTCCATGGCGCTGCCGTGTCTCTTGGATCTTTGCGACTGCTTAACTTTTGCCCCCGAATTTTGACAATATACCGAACGAAACGTGACAGAATTTGGGCAAATACCCATTCACTTTCCTTCAAGTACTCAATTTCCCGGCCTCACCCCACCGCGCTACGCGCCGCCATGAAACGTGCAAGCCGCGCCAGACCTTCCTCGATATCCGCCGTGGCGCGGGCATAGGAAAACCGCAGCGTGCCGGCACCGCGCGCAGGGTCGAAATCGAGACCGGGGGTCACCGCCACGCCTGCATGTTCAAGGATTTCGGCGGCAAGCGCGCGGCTGTCACTGGTCAGGTGACGCACATCGGCATAGATATAGAATGCCCCGTCCGGCGGCGCGATCCGGTCAAAGCCTGCGCGTGGCAAACCGTCGAGCATGAGTGCGCGGTTACGTCGGTAAACCGCCATGTTGGCCTCCAGTTCCGGCGCGCAGTCCATCGCGGTCAGGGCGGCAATCTGACTGGCATGAGGCGGGCAGATAAAGAGATTCTGCGCCAGCCGCTCGACGCTGCGCACATGATCCTCGGGCACCACCATCCAGCCGATACGCCAGCCGGTCATCGAGAAATACTTGGAAAACGAATTGATGACATAGCAGTCATCGCTGATCTCGAGCGCGCTCACCGCCTTGGCCTCATATTCGATACCGTGATAAATCTCGTCGCTGATGAAACTGGCCCCCTGCTCTGCCGTTGCGTCAATCAGACGGGCGAGCGCTGTGCGGTCGAGCATCGTGCCGGTCGGATTCGCCGGGCTCGCCACCAGAAGCCCGCGCAGATCGCGGCCCGAAAGATCGGAGGCGACCGGTTGCAGGCGGTTTTCCGCCGCAGTTTCGATATCGACGGGCACCAGATCGAGCGCCCGCAGGATCTGGCGATAACTGGGATAGCCGGGGGCGCCGATGCCCACACGGTCCCCCGCATCGAACAGCGCCGTAAAGGCCAGAATGAACGCCCCCGACGACCCCGGCGTGATCACCACCCGGTCGGGATTGAGATCAAGCCCGTACCACTCTGCATATAGCCGGGCGATGCGACTGCGCAGTTCCGGCAGGCCAAGTGCCACGGTGTAACCCATGGCGTCAGTGCCCAGGGCGCGACCGAGCGCATCGCGCGCGCCCCGTGGCGCGGGCGTGCCCGGCTGGCCAACCTCCATGTGGATGATGTGGCGGCCTGCCGCCTCGGCGCGGCGGGCCGCCTCCATCACATCCATCACGATGAAAGGGTCAACCTTGGACCGGGCCGAGTTTCGCATTACATTCCTCTCAAGTTTAAAGACATCAGACTAATGACCGTGGCGACGGTTTCACTGGGAAAGGTAGCGCGCGTCAATGCAACTTGTTCGTTTTCTCGCCATTTCGCTGGTCCTGAGCCTGCTGGCGGCGGCTCCGGCCCGGGCGCTGACGCTGCTGCGCGATCCCGACATCGAGCACGCCCTGGGCGAACTGGCCGCTCCCATTCTCAAGGCTGCGGGGCTTAGCCCCGCACGGGTGGGTATTCTGGTGATCGACGATGCCGGGATGAACGCCTTTGTCGTCGATGCCGATACGATCTTCATCCATTCCGGCCTGATCCTGCGCATGCAGACCCCGGCCATGCTGCAATCGGTCATCGCGCATGAGGCCGCGCATATAGCCAATGGCCACCTGATGCGCCGCCCGATCAATGCCCGCAATGCCCGCACCGCCGCCGGCATCGGCAGCGCCCTTGCCGCTGCCGCCGGGATCGCCGCCGGCAGCGGCGAATTCGCCGCCGGGGCGGCGGCGGGGATACAGGGAGCCGCGCTGCGCAGTTTCTTTGCCCATACCCGCGCCGAGGAAAACGCCGCCGATTCGAGCGGCATGCGCTTCATGGCCGCCGCCGGGGTCGATCTGCGCGGCGCGGTCGAGGTGATGGAGATTTTCCGCGGACAAGAGGCGCTTTCGGTCACCCGGCAGGACGCCTATGCGCGCACGCACCCGCTATCGCGCGATCGTTTCCGGCGCATCCAGCAACTGGCAGAGGCGCAGGGCGCCACCGTCCGGCCCGATCCGCAGGCAGAGTATTGGTTCGCCCGCGCCAAGGGCAAGCTCTCGGCGTTCCTGCGCTCGCCGAAATGGACCCTCACACGGGCCGGGGAATCGGGCCACGAGGATATCAGACTGATGCGGCAGGCCATCGCCTATCACCGGCAGGCCGATCTGAAACGCGCCATGGCGGCAATCGACGGCGCCGTCGCGCGCCGTCCCGAAGATCCCTATCTGCACGAGTTGCGCGGCCAGATCCTGATGGAGGGCCGCCAGATCAAACCTGCGGTGGCCGCCTATGCCCGGGCAACCAATCTCGCGCCCGGCAATGCGCTCATTCTGGGCTCTTACGGGCGTTCCCTGCTGGCCGACGGGCAGGTTGCCAAGGCGCAGGAGTTTCTGGAACGCTCGCGCAGCCAGGACGGGCGCGATTCGCGCATTCTGCGCGATCTGGCGGTCGCTTACGCCAAACAGGGCAACAACGGCATGGCTTCGGTCCTGACCGCCGAGAGATATGCGATGGCAGGACGCCTGAAAGATGCTAAGATCCACGCCGAACGCGCGACAGCGCTGCTGCCGCGCGGCTCTGCCGCCTGGCAGCGGGCACAGGACGTGCTTGCCGCTGCCGAAGCCGACGAAAAACGGAGATAGTGAACCTGATGATACGTCCTCTTCTGACCGCCTCTGCACTCGGCTTCGGCCTGGGCATGGCCCTGCCCGGCCACGCCCTCGATCTTGAGAGCCTGAGCGCCAGCGAACGCACGCTCCTGCACGCCGAGATCCGCGCCTACCTGCTGGAAAACCCAGAGGTCATCATGGAAGCGGTCGCAGTGCTCGAACAGCGGCAGGCAGCCAATCAGGCGCAGGCGGATGTCGATCTGGTGCGCGTCAATGCCGAGGCCCTCTTCAACGACGAACGCGATTGGGTGGGCGGCAACCCGGAGGGCGATATCACTCTTGTCGAGTTCATGGATTACCGCTGCGGCTTCTGCCGCCGCGCGCATGACGAGGTGACGGGGCTGCTGGCGGCGGATGGCAATATCCGTTTTGTCGTCAAGGAGTTCCCGATTCTGGGCGAGGAGTCGGTGCTGGCCTCACGCTTTGCCCTTGCCACGCGGCAGGTCGCGGGGGATGACGCCTACAAGGCCGTGCATGACGCACTGATGACCTATAACGGCACAATGAACGAGGTGGGATTCACGCGCCTGGCCGATACGCTGGGGCTTGACGCCAACGTGATCCTGGCCGCGATGGACAGCGAGGCCGTGACACAGGTGATTGCGGCCAATCACGCGCTCGCCCAGCGGATGCAGATCAATGGCACGCCATCCTTCGTGATGGGCGACCAGATGCTGCGGGGTTATCTGCCGCAGGATGCGATGCAGCAGATCGCCGATGAGATACGTTCGCAGTAAAACACCGTGCCTTCGCTCAGCCCCACCACGGCCCGTGATATGTGCCCGACTGCCCCAGACGCTCGAAACCGTGCCGCCCGAATATGTCGCGCTGCGCCTGAATGATATTGGCGCTGCCATGACCTAGACGCATCGTGTCATACCACGCCAGACCCGCCGATAACGCAGGCACCGGATGGCCGCCATGCACGGCGGCGCAGACCACCTGCCGCAAGGCGGGCAGACAGCCCGCAAGAGTTCGCGCAAATCCCGGCGCAAGGATCAGTTCGCCCTGCGGCAGGTCGCCCTGATACGCGGTCGCTATGTCATCCAGCAGCGCAGAGCGGATGATGCAGCCCGCCCGCCAGATGCGCGCGATCGCCGCGAAATCGAGAGACCAGCCAAAGTCTTCAGAGGCCGCGGCCAGGACACGGAACCCCTGCGCATAACACAGGATGCGCGCCGCCAGAAAGGCCTCGGCCAGCGCCTGCGTGCTGCCGTCAAAGGCGCCCACCGCCCCTCCCAGTATGGTCTCGGCAGCCTGGCGCGTGTCCTTCTCGGACGACCAGCCGCGCGCCCCCACGGCGGCCTCGATCATGCTGGCGGATTGCCCCAGGCGCAGCGCCTCGATCACGGTCCATCGCCCGGTGCCCTTTTGCCCGGCGGCATCCTTGATCACGTCGACCATGGGATGGCCGGTGTCGGGATCGGTATAGGTCAGCAATTGGGCGGTGATCTCGACCAGATAGGATTTGAGCGGCCCCCTGTCCCACTCCGCGAACAGCGCCGCGATCTCGGCGGGGGCCATGGCGGCGCCATTGCGCAACAGGCTGTAGATCTCGGCGATCACCTGCATGTCGGCATATTCGATCCCGTTATGCACGGTCTTGACGAAATGGCCCGCCCCGTCAGGCCCCAGGTGCGCCACGCAGGGCACGCCCTCATAGTCGGCGGCAATGGCGGTCAGGATGGGGCGCAACTGCTGCCAGCTGTGATCGCTGCCGCCCAGCATCATCGAGGGGCCATGCCGTGCCCCCGCCTCGCCACCAGAGACCCCCAGACCGACGAAATGCAGGCCTAGCCCGGCCAGTTGCGCGGCGCGGCGGCGGGTATCGTGGAAATCGGCATTGCCGCCGTCGATCACCGTATCGCCGGGGCTGAGCAGCGGGGTGATCTCGGCCAGCATGGCGTCAATCGGCGCGCCGGAGGGGATCATGAACAGGATCACCCGCGGCGTCTTCAGGCTGCCGACGAATTCCGATAGCGCCTCATGCGGATGCAGCCGCACCGCCAGATCGCCCGCTTCTTTCACGAAGACCGCGATCCAGTCGGTCTCGCGGTTGGTCACGGCCACGTCAAAGCCATGCTCCGCCATGTTGAGCGCCAGCGCGCTACCCATGGTGCCCAGACCGTAAACGCCAATCTGCGCCTGCCCCATGCGCCCTCCTGCTATCGCTAACGTCCTTGCGTCAGGCTAAGCGCTTTGGCGCAGGGATTGCAAGCAGCGCCCCGCTCAAACGCCCAGACACCAGCGCAGGATCGCCTTTTGCGCGTGCAGGCGGTTTTCGGCCTCGTCAAAGATCACCGAGGCGGGGCCGTCCATTACCTCCGACGTCACCTCCTCGCCGCGATGCGCAGGCAGGCAATGCATGAACAGCGCATCGGGGTTGGCGGCCTGCATGAGCCGCTCGTTGACCTGATAGCCGCGCAGCATGTTGTGGCGGCGCTCTTTGGTGGACTGGCTGTCATGCATGCTGACCCAGGTATCCGTCACCACCAGATCGGCCCCCTCAACGGCCTTGAGCGGATCACGCTCGATGGTGATCGTGCTGCCCGCCTTGCGCGCCAGACCGATGAATTCCCCCTCGGGATCAAGCTGCATCGGCCCGGTAAAGGTCAGATCAAAACCGAACTGCCCGGCCGCATGCAGAAACGACGCACAGACATTGTTGCCGTCGCCGGACCAGACCACCTTCTTGCCCCTGATCGGGCCGCGATGCTCCTCGTAGGTCATGATATCGGCCATGATCTGACAGGGATGGGTGCGGTCGGTCAGGCCGTTGATGACCGGCACATCCGCATGTTCCGCCATTTCCAGCAGGACGGATTCGTCAAAGGTGCGGATCATGATCAGATCGACATAGCGGCTCATCACGCGCGCCGTGTCGGCGATGGTCTCGCCATGGCCAAGCTGCATGTCCGCCCCCGAGAGCACCATCGTCTGCCCGCCCATCTGCCGCACGCCCACGTCGAACGAGACGCGGGTGCGCGTCGAGGGCTTCTCGAATATCAGAGCCACCATGCGACCTGCGAGCGGCAGATCGTCATCCGGCGTGCCGCGCGGACGGCCCGCGCGCGCGTCCTTCATCGTGCGGGCATTGTCGATGATCCGCCGCAGCTCTTTGGCGGGGGTCTTGTGGATGTCAAGGAAATGGGTCATGTCCGTGTCGCCTCGTTTTGATCGGTGAACCGGGGGCCGACCCCCGGACCCGGAATAATCGGAGCCAATGGAAATCAGGCGGTTTCAAGCTGTGTGGCGGCGGCATCAAGGCGGTTGACAGCCTCTGATATCTCGTCGTCGGTGATCGTCAGCGGCGGCAGCAGGCGAACCACGTTGTCGGCGGCGGGCACGATGGCGACCAGCGCATCATAACCTGCCTGCACCACATCGGCGTTGAGCGCCCTGCATTTCAGACCCAGCATCAGACCGATGCCGCGCACCTCCTCGAAAATCTCCGGATGACCGGCCACCAGCCCTTCGAGCCGCTGACGCAGCAGCCCCGCCTTGCGCGAGACTTCGGCGAGGAATTCGGCATTGGCGATCTGCTCCATCACCGCGCAGCCCACGGCGCAGCCCAGCGGATTGCCGCCATAGGTGGATCCATGCGTGCCCGCGGTCATGGCCGAGGCCGCGTGTTCCGTGGCCAGCACCGCACCCAGAGGAAAGCCGCCACCGATCCCCTTGGCCACCATCATGATATCCGGGGCAATCCCGGCCCATTCATGGGCAAACAGCCGCCCCGTCCGCCCCATGCCGCATTGCACCTCGTCGAGGATCAGCAACATGCCGCGCTCATCGCAGAGCGCACGCAGACCCTTGAGGCATTGATCGGGCAGCGGGCGGATACCGCCCTCGCCCTGCACCGGCTCGATCAGGATGGCGGCGGTATTGTCGTCAATGGCCGCATGCAGCGCATCATGATCGCCCCAGGGCACATGCCTGAAACCGGGCAGCAGGGGGCCAAAACCCTTGGTCATCTTCTCGGACCCCGCCGCGGCGATGCCCGCCGAGGAACGCCCGTGAAACGAACCCTCGAAGGCGATGATATCCGTGCGTTCAGGCTGCCCCGCGTCGTGAAAATGCCTGCGCACCATCTTGACCGCCAGTTCACAGGCCTCGGTGCCCGAATTGGTGAAAAACACCGTATCGGCAAAGGTCGCCGCGACCAGCCGGTCGGCAAGTTCCTGTTGCCGGGGAATCTGATAGAGATTGGATGTGTGCCACAGCGCGCCCGCCTGCTCGGTCAGCGCCGCGACCAGCGCCGGATGCGCATGCCCCAGAGCGTTGACCGCAATCCCCGCCCCCAGATCGAGAAAGCGTCGCCCGTCCGCCTCGATCAGCCAGCTCCCTTCACCTTTGACAAAACTGAGAGGGGCACGATTATAGGTGGGCAGGATCGAGGGGATCATGACGGTTTCCTTGTCAAACAGGCCCTTTGAGTGCCGTAAGGCCGCGGGCAAGTCAATGATATGAGAGGGATTTGGCGCAGACGCGCCGGGATCACAGGCAGCGGTACGTCAGGCGCGAAGGCGTCGGCGTCGGGTCGTGGAATATGAAACACCAGTGATCATGGCCGCGCTTTAGCCGGTTTTGCCCGAGAGGGGAAGCGGAATATGCAAGACCGGCGCCGGCTCCATCTGCACCCGCGCAGCGCCCAGCCTGGGATGCAGGTGCCGCGCCAGATGCCAGCACCCCCAGAGCGCCGCGCCCGCGACCGCGAAAACGCCCGGCAACGGGGCCACCAACAGCACAAGCCAGGCGGCACCCGGCGTCAGGATGCCCGAAACGTCGCGGAAACTGGCATAGACCGCCGACATCTCGGTGCGCTCGGCAGGTCTGACCGCCATCAGAAAGGGCAGGCCCGCAGAGACATCCAGAAGCACCAGAAAGACCGAGGCAAGCGCCAGACAGGCCACCGCCACCCAGGGCAGACCGCCAAGAACCGCCCCAAGGACAAAGAGCGCGCCCGAGAGCAGAAATCCCGTGCGCACCGCATGCCGGATCGAGTGCTGCTGCATCCAGCGCAACATCAGCGGCGTCACGAACAGCATCCCGTTGGAGACCGACAACAGCATCCCCCCCAGATCCTCGCCCAGCCCCCGCTCGACCGCAAAGATCGGCAGATAGACCACATAGACCCACCAGCCGCAGGAGCGGATCACCGCAAAAGTCCATCCCGCCACCAGCCGCGGCTGCGCGAAGAACCGCGGCAGCCATGCCAAAGGATTGGGCGCCGGGCGGCGCGCGCGGGTGATCAGCCGGCCATTGCCAAGACGCATGTAAAGAAAGAGCGCCATCATCGCGAGCGCCGCACCGCCCGCGATCAGGAACGGCAGCGGCCGCCACATCGCCAGAAGCGTCACGCCCAGAAATGGCCCAACCGTCCAGCCCAGGGCACTGTAGAACATGCGCGATGTCTCGCATTGGCCCAACTCCGTCTTGGCGATGTAGTCGAGCACATAGGCGTTGAAACACACAAAGACGGTGACCGTGGCCGAGGTGATCAGCGCAAGCGCCGCGATCATCGCCGGCGCGCCGCCCTGCGCACCCAGGATCGCACCGCAGGCGAACATCGCGCAGCCGGTGACATAGATCCAGCGCCGCGGCAGGAAGCGGCTGACAAAGGGCACCATCAGCCCGACGATCAGCGACAGCAGACCGACAAGAAAATAGACCTCCGAGACGGTGCTGGCGTCCCTGAGCGCGCGGTACATCTCGAGCGGCATCACCGAAATGAGAATGCCGCGCGCCATCGCCTCGGTTCCGGCCAGCATGGCAAAGCCGCGCACCGAGGGTGCGGGCGCATGGCGCAGCCATTCGGGAATACGACGTTGATGCATGCTCTCTCTCGTCCGTCTTTTCGCAGGCTTTTCGCAACGCTGATCACGGATCGCAGCGGCGCGATTGGCAAACGACGACATCCTGTCGTTTTTGGATCGCCTCCCACGAAATTTTGTCGATCGGTGGGGGACGTTTCCGGCTTGCAGCTCCGCTTGCCACGCGGCAATTCTGGCCGCGATGTTCACGCCACGCCCCCATAACCCGGTCCTTGCGGCCCTGCTCACGCTGCTGGCGGCGGCGCTTCTGGCAGGCACGACGCTTCTGGCCAAGGCGCTCGGCACCGGGGCGCTCGGACAGCCGATGCACCCGCTTCAGATCAGCCACGGGCGGTTTCTCTTTGCGCTCATGGCAATCGGGCTGGTCTCGGTCATTGTGCGGCCGCGCTGGACCCGACCGGATCTTGCCACCCATGTCGGCCGGTCCTGTCTCGGCTGGGGCGGGGTCACGCTGATGTTTGCCGCCGCAGCCTTCATTCCGCTGTCGGACGCGACCGCCATCAGCTTTCTCAATCCGGTGTTCGGGATGATTCTCGCCGTGCCGCTCCTGGGCGAGCGGGTCGGTCCGGTGCGCTGGGGCGCGGCGGGCATCGCGCTCGTCGGTGCCGCGATCCTGACCCGGCCCGGCGGCGGGGTGGTCGAGGCCGGCGCGCTTCTGGCGCTTGGCGCGGCGGTCTGCCTGGGGGCGGAACTGATCTTCATCAAGCGCCTGTCGGGGCGCGAGGGCCCCTGGCAGATCCTGCTCATCAACAATGCCGTGGGCCTCGTCATCGCAAGCCTCGCCGCAGTCTGGGTCTGGATCGCGCCCTCTGCCGCGCAATGGGCGGCATTGCTGGGCATCGGCCTGCTGATGGCGCTGGCGCAGACCTGTTTCGTCAACGCCATGGCACGTGGCGATGCAAGCTTTGTCGCACCATTCTTCTACACGGCGCTGGTCTTTGCCGCGCTCTATGACGGGCTGGTATTCGGCGTCCGGCCCGATGCTGTCTCGGTGATCGGTGCGGCGGTCATCCTGTGCGGCGCTGGCCTTCTGGCGTGGCGCGAGGGGCGCAGGCGTCAGACCCCGGCCCCGGTGCCGCCCGCGTGACGCAACGCTACCTTTGACAAATCAACCCGGCTTTTCGCAAATCATCGGCGAGGGAGGACACCATGCCGCTGAGCATTCTTCTGCCGATGGTCGTGACCGGCATCGCGGGAATCGTGGTGCTGTTGCACCTCCTGGGCCTGTCGCGCACCGCAACGCTGACCGATGAAGCGGCGGCAGAGCGCGCATGGCTGCGCGAGTTCCCCGACGACCGCCCCACCCGCATCATCCTCTGCCAGAACAGAACCGCCGCGCTGATCGAAACCGAGAAGGGGCGCGGTCTTGTCTGGCCGATGGGCGCCGATACCACCGCGCGCTACCTGCGCGGGGCGCGGATCACCCGCACCGCGACCGGGCTGTGCATCGCCCTGCCCGATTACACCGCCCCGCGCATTCGCCTGCATCTTGCCGCGCAAGAGGCCGATCAATGGCCCGATTATCTCAAGGAGCCCGCATGACCGACATGATCAGCTTTCCCGACGTGGTGAACTGGGCGGTGCCGTTCTTCATCGCGGCGGTCCTCGCGGAACTTCTCTGGATCGTGATCCGGGGGCGCGGCGGACGGTACGAGACACGCGACGCGCTCACCTCGCTGATGCTGGGGGCGGGCAATGTGGCCGAGGGCATCCTGCTCGGTTTCATTGCCTATGGGTTCTTCATGGTGCTGTGGGAAATAACGCCGCTCGATCTGGGCACATCGCTCTGGGTGATCGCGCTCTGCTTCGTGCTGGACGATCTGCGCTATTACTGGGTGCACAGGTTCGGCCACCGCATCCGCTGGGTCTGGGCCAGCCACGTCAATCACCACTCCTCGCAGCACTACAACCTGACCACCGCGCTGCGCCAGACATGGACCGGCACCTTCACCTTCATGATGATCGTGCGTGCGCCGCTGATCCTTCTGGGGTTTCACCCCGCCATGGTGCTCTTTGTCGGCGGGCTGAACCTGATCTATCAGTTCTGGATCCACACCGAGGCGATCGGACGCATGCCCCGCTGGTTCGAGGCGGTGATGAACACGCCAAGCCATCACCGGGTGCATCACGGGCGCAACCCGCGCTATCTGGATTGCAACTATGCCGGGGTCTTCATCGTCTGGGACAAGCTTTTTGGCACCTTCGTGCCTGAACTGGATGAGGAAAAGGTCGATTACGGGCTGGTGCACAACCTGGGCACGTTCAACCCCATCCGGGTGGCTTTTCACGAATGGGTGGGGATTTTCCGGGACGCCACGCAACCGGGGCTGACATGGCGCGAACGGCTGAACTACTGCGTCATGCCACCGGGCTGGAGCCATGACAACAGCCGCGGCACGTCCGAGACGATCAAGGCGCGCTACGTGGACGCGCATCCCGAACTGGCCGGCACGCCGGGGCTGCCGCCGCGTCCTGCACTGGGCCCGGACTGACAGTCACCACCGGCCTGTCGCGGCGCGCCACATCAGCATCAGACGACTGCGCGCCGCTGAAATCCCCAGCGTGCCCTCAGCCACGGCACGCGGATGGCGGCGGGCCTGTCGCAGGACCGGCCCCGCCTCCCAGAGGGTCAGCAACGCCGGACGCGCGGCAGACGAAACCCCCGACCTGTGCGCACGGGCGCGCGCCAGCCGCCCCAGACCATCAGCGGCCAGCGCCTGCACCGCCGCGGCGCGACCGTCCGGCAGAGGCCTGCGCCCGGCCGCCTCCAGCGCCGGAATGGCGCGAAACCAGTTGGCAAGCCCCAGGGCATATCCGGCATCCCGGATCACCTCCGCCTCCGCCGGGCCCAGCGCCCGCGCCGCCACCTGCATCAGATTGACCGACGTGGCCTCGATATAGCGGTTGAAATCCGCCTCATCGGCAAACGGATCACGGGCGATATCCCATCGCCGCGCCTCGATCAGATCGTCGAGCAACGCCGCCCCCCGCGCATCGAGCACCCGCGCCAGCGGCGTTGCCACCTCATGGCGGCGCACCGAACCACCCGCGCGGATTTCGCCCAGCACATCGCGCCACCATTGCAGGCGCATCTCGGCGATCATCGGCTCTGCCGTGACCCACGGCGCGCGCGCCACCTCGACATTGAACGCATAGATCGGAAACAGCATCGCCCGCGCCGCCACCGGCGCCGCCATCACCGCCTGAAATCGCGGCGGATCGGCCCGGCGCACGATCTCAGCGCAGGCGATCACGTCATCGGTCAGCACGCAGCAGCTTCCAGTTGATCGCATCCAGCAGCGCCTCGAACGAGGCATCCACGATGTTCGGGCTGACCCCCAGCGTGGACCAGCGGCGGCCCTGCCCGTCCTCTGAATCGATGATCACGCGGGTCGCGGCCTCGGTGCCGCCCTGGGTGATGCGCACCTTGAAATCCACCAGCCGCATATCGGCGATCTGCTCCTGATAGGGGCCGAGATCCTTGGCCAGCGCCTTGGCCAGCGCGTTGACCGGCCCCCGGTCGCAACCCGCCTCGTCCATCGACTCGCTGACCGACAGCTTCTTTTCGCCATCGACCTTGACCACGACAACCGCCTCCGACAGGCTGACCATCCGGTCATACTTGTTCTTGCGCCGCTCGACGGTGACCTTGTAGCGCTTGACCTCGAAGAAATCGGGCATCTGCCCCAGTTCCTTGCGCGCGAGCAACTCGAAACTCGCCTGCGCGCTGTCATAGGTATAGCCCTGCTCCTCGCGCGCCTTGATCGTTTCAAGCAGCCGCGCCAGCGCCGGATCGTCCGGTTTCACCACGATCCCGGCCTCGCTCAGCCGCTGGCGCAGGTTGGATTGCCCGGCCTGGTTGGACATCGGAATGATGCGCTGATTGCCGACCGTCGCGGGATCGACATGCTCGTAGGTGCTGGGATCCTTGAGGATCGCGCTGGCGTGCAGCCCGGCCTTGTGCGCGAATGCCGAAGCCCCGACATAGGCCGCCTGCCTGAGCGGCACACGGTTGAGGATTTCATCCAGCTGGCGGCTGATCGCCGTCAACCCGTGCAAGGCCTCCGGCGTCACATCTGTCTCATAACGGCTGGCATAGGGCTCTTTCAGCAGCAAGGTCGGAATGAGCGTGGTCAGGTTGGCATTCCCGCAGCGCTCGCCCAGACCGTTCAGCGTGCCCTGCACCTGCCGCACCCCCGCATCCACCGCCGCCAGGCTGCCCGCAACCGCAAGGCCCATGTCGTCATGCGTATGGATGCCCAGCCGCTCGCCCGGAATACCCGCCGCGATCACCTCGGCCACGATCCGCCCGATCCCGGAGGGCAACGTGCCGCCATTGGTGTCGCACAGCACGATCCAGCGCGCGCCCGCGTCATGCGCCGCCCGCAGACACTCCAGCGCATAGCCGGGATTGGCCCGGTAGCCGTCAAAGAAATGCTCGGCGTCGAACAGCGCCTCGCGCCCCTGCCCCGCCACATGGGCGATGGAGCGCGCGATGTTGTCGGTATTCTCCTCAAGACCGATCCCGAGCGCGGCGGTGACGTGGAAATCGTGGGTCTTGCCCACAAGGCACACCGCCTTGGTGCCCGCGTTCAGCACCGCCGCCAGCACCTCGTCATTCTCCGCCGAGCGGCCCGCCCGCTTGGTCATGCCAAAGGCGGTCATGGCGGCGCGCGTCGCGGGCACAGCCTCGAAAAACGCGCTGTCTGTGGGGTTGGCCCCCGGCCAGCCACCCTCGATATGATCCACCCCCAAACGGTCGAGCGCCTGCGCGATCTGGATTTTCTCGGGCGTGGAAAAACTGACGCCCTGCGTCTGCTGCCCGTCTCGCAGCGTGGTGTCGTAGAGCCAGAGGCGTTCCCTAGCCATCACAGGCCACCCCCCTGCTTCTTCTTGGCGAAAATACCCCGGGGAGCGTGAGGGGCAGGCCCCTCACTCCGCCGCGCGCCACGGGCGGTGTCGCGGCATCCCTTGGACTCCGCCCGCAACTCGCCCGCGCGGAATCAAGGCGCGGTACGCGCCGCCGCGCAGCGCCCGACCGCCCCCCGGGCGGGCGCTTTTGCAACGCTGCACCATGCAACACTGTCGCAGTAGGAGGCACCATAAAGTGCCCGGCAAAAGCGTCGCAGCGCCCCCCCGCGGTCGGACCCTGCGCGGCAGACAGACGTCGTGCAAAAACGCGCGTCACTTCAACGCCTCCAGCTTGGATGCATCAATACTCATGCTCATGTAAGCACTCACGCCTGCGGCTACCGCTCTAAGTTCAACTCCAGCGTCAGAAAGCTCTGTGCGAAGCTTGTCAGCCTCAGAAAAGTGCCTTTCTTTGCGCAATTCTTGCCAACGTTTTGCAACAGAGCGCACGGTCGCAACATGGTCCCATTGTCCTTGTGAACCTGCGACAAATACTCCATCTAGAAGTTCTTCTTTCCACCAATAACCAGTGTCCGGCAAAAGAAGTCCAAGCAGATTTGCCGAAGCAACAAATTGCGCGGGATCTCCCTCGTCTGCGATATCCCTAAGTGCTGTCAGAGCCAAGGAGGTGTTTAGGTCATCAGCAAGGAGCGCAACGAACCAATTTGGCGGGCTTGAGGGTGTGTGTCCCCGAGCAATTTTCTGGAACTCAATCAAAGATTGTTCCGCCTCCCGCGCCTTCTCCGCCGTCCAGTCCATCGGCTTGCGATAGTGCGTCGAGAGGAAAACAAACCGGATCACCTCCCCCGGCACGCCCTGATCCAGCAAATCCCGCACCGTAAAGAAATTGCCCAAACTCTTGGACATCTTCTTGCCCTCGACCTGCAACATCTCGTTATGCAGCCAGTAGCGCGCGAACAGCCCCTCGGGATGGGCACAACAGCTTTGCGCGATCTCGTTCTCGTGGTGTGGGAACATCAGGTCATTGCCGCCCCCATGAATGTCGAAACTCTCCCCCAGCAACTCATGCGCCATCGCCGAGCACTCGATATGCCAGCCCGGCCGCCCCCTGCCCCATGGGCTCTCCCACCCCGGCAGATCATCGCCCGAGGGCTTCCACAGAACGAAATCCATCGGGTTGCGTTTATACGGCGCCACTTCGACCCGCGCACCCGCGATCATGTCATCAACCGAGCGCCCCGACAGCTTGCCATAATGCTCACGCCACGAATCCACGGCAAACAGAACATGTCCCTCCGCCTCATAGGCATGGCCCTTGACGATCAACCCCTCGATCATCGTCACCATCTGCGGAATATACTGCGTCGCGCGCGGCATGTGGTCCGGCTCCAGCGCCCCCAACTCCGCCATGTCGTCCAGAAACCACTGCGTCGTTTCCGCCGTGATCTCGCCAATCGCCCGCCCGCTCTCGGCGGCGCGCGCGTTGATCTTGTCGTCCACGTCGGTGAAATTGCGAACATAGGTGACGTGATCCGCCCCGTAGACATGCCGCAGCAGCCGGCAAAGCACGTCGAACACCACCACGGGCCGCGCATTGCCCAGATGCGCCCGGTCATAGACCGTCGGGCCACAGACATACATCCGCACATTGTCCTTATCGAGAGGCTCGAAAACCTCTTTTCGGCGGGTTCTGGTATTGTGCAGCCTGATCGTCGTCATCTTGTCCTCGCGCGCGGTCCCGCGGCGGGCTTAGCAACTTCGTGATCGCTTGGAAACACAAGACCGGCCCGCCTGAGAGAACTCAGCGGATAATGCAGCAGATAATGCAGGTTCCGGTCGTCATGTCCCCGCTTTAGGGCCATGCTGCGCGTCGGTCAAGCGCGTCGTATCACGGCGCGTTTGCGACATCGGTCGGAAACGGAACAGACAGGCCGCGCAGAATCGGGTGGGCTGATCACGACACAAGGGAGTGGCCACATGCATCCTCGCAGCAAGATTGCGCTGGTGATCCGCACCATCGGGGCGGAACGCGGTCGTGCGGCGCGCGGGCGTCCGGGGCGCGTCTGACGCCCCCACCCTGCCCTGACATTCCATAGGATTTCCAGACCCATGACCGAAACCCAAACGCGCCGCGCCGGTGGCCGCGCCGCCCGCCGTGAAGCCCGCTCCAACCCGCTCGACGCCGCCCTGCGCCCGGTGCGCCCCGGACAGGAGGGCGGCACTTACCACCCGCTCAGCCCGGCGCAGATGGACCGCATCCACCACGCCGTCCTCGACGCGCTGGAAGAGATCGGCCTAGCCGATGCGCCACCCTCGGGGGTGGCCTACCTGACCGGCGCCGGGGCGATCCTCGGCAGCGACGGGCGCATCCGCTTTCCCCGCGCCCTGATCGAGGACACGATCGCGCGCGCCAACAAATCCATAACCCTTTTCGGCCGCGATCCGCGCCATGACATGACCCTTTCGGGCAACCGCGTGCATTACGGCACGGCGGGGGCGGCGGTGCATGTGGTCGATGTCCAGACGCGCACCTATCGCGACAGCACGGTGCAGGATCTGCACGACGCGGCGCGGATTGCGGATCAACTGGACAACATCCATTTCGTGCAACGCCCGATGGTCTGCCGCGACATCACCGACAACCGCGAGATGGATCTGAACACGCTCTATGCCTGCTGTGCGGGCACCACCAAACATGTCGGCACCTCCTTTACCGAACCGGGTTTCGTGGCCGACGCGATGGCAATGCTGCACCTCATCGCGGGGGGCGAGGACAAATGGCGCGAGCGGCCATTTGTCAGCAATTCCAACTGCTTTGTCGTGCCGCCGATGAAATTCGCCACCGAATCCTGCCTGGTGATGGAGGAATGCATCCGCGGCGGCATGCCGGTGCTCCTGCTCAGCGCGGGTCAGGCCGGGGCCACCGCCCCCGCCCCCATCGCCGGGGCAATCGTGCAGGCCACGGCAGAATGCCTGGCCGGATTGGTCTATGTCAACGCGATCAAACCGGGCTTTCCGGCGATCTTCGGCACATGGCCCTTTGTCAGCGACCTGCGCACCGGCGCGATGTCGGGCGGCTCGGGCGAACAGGCGCTGCTGACCGCGGGCTGCGCGCAGATGCACAAGTATTACGGCCTGCCCGGCGGCGCCGCAGCGGGCATTGCCGATGCCAAGCTGCCGGACATGCAGGCCGGCTGGGAACAGGCCACCTCGAACGTCATGGCGGGGCTGTCGGGCCTCAACATGGTCTACGAGGCGGCGGGAATGCACGCCTCGCTCCTCGGGTTCTGCCTCGAATCGCTGATCCTCGGCGATGATCTCATCGGCCAGGCCCTGCGCTGCACACGCGGCATCGAGGTGGACGAGGACACGCTCAGCCTCGACGTGATCCGCGCGACCTGCATGGGCGGTCCGGGGCATTACCTCGGCGCGGCGCAAACCCTCGGGCGGATGCAGACCGACTATCTCTATCCCTGCCTCGCCAACCGCTCCTCTCCCAAGGAATGGGATGAACTGGGCAAGCCGGACCTGATCGCACAGGCGATCGCCAAAAAGGAAAAAATCCTGACCCAACGCGCCGCAGCCCGGTTCGATCCGGCAACCGATGCGGCAATCCGCAAGAGGTTCAAAATCCACCTGCCCGCCTGAGCATCGGCAGGATGACCTGAACCCGCCGCCTCAACGCATCTGACAGGATCGCTTGGGCGCGCGTTCAGGCGTCCTGCATGCTGAAGTGATCGGGAAAGCACAGCGCCACGCCCATCCGCACCGTCCTGAGCGCCTCTTCGCGGGAATAGGGCACGGCCATGGTCATCATGTCCAGCCACACCCCCTCGATCGCAACCCGGATCAGGCGGGCGGTGTGAACCGGATCGCGGCCATAACCGCCCTGCTCCGACAGGCGCGCGCAGATACCCTCAAGCACACGGGTATAGGCGTCGTCCTTGTCGCCACAGCTTGCCTGGTACATCGGTCGGCTCTGCGCCTCGCCCCAGAAACTGCACCATGCCGCAAGCCGCGCGGGCGTGCAGATCCTGGGGTTGAAATCCGCCTCGATCATCGCCCGCAACTGATCCGCAGGATCAGAACCGGCCGCGGCAAGCGCCTCGGTCCAGTTCTGGCGGTATTCCTCGGCCAGATAGGTCAGTGTTTCGGCCAGCAGGTTTTCCTTGGTCGCGAAATGAAACAGCACCAACCCGTGCGAGATGCCGGCAGTGCGTGCAACCTCCGTCAGGGTGGTCCGGGAATAACCACGGGACGCAAGGGTTTCAATCGTTGCTTCGATCAACTGGATGCGCCGCGATTCGCGGCTCATGGTGCGCGGCGGACGCGGGTCATCGGCGTGTTCGGGTCGGGTCAAGCGGGCCCCCTGCGTTGTGCTGACCCCTTTCTAGCGAATGGCGTGCCGGGCCGAAAGGGGATTCTCTGATTGACAATCCAGTCAGTCAAATGGCATCCTGATCCCACACCCCGTTCGCGAGCCTCCCATGTCCGCCACGCCACGCCGTGATCCAGACCAGCCCGGCAGCGCGCGCAGCGCAACCCCGCAGACCTCCGCATGACCTATGACGCGGTCATCATCGGCGCGGGGCATAACGGCCTGGTCGCCGCCTGCTATCTGGCGCGCGCGGGCCTCAGGGTCTGCGTGGTCGAGAAAAACGACTGGATCGGCGGCGCCGCGGTCAGCCGCGAGCTTTACCCCGGCTTCACCTATTCCAACTGCTCTTATGTCTGCAGCCTGTTTCGCCCCGAAATCATGCGCGATCTGGAACTGCCCCGGCACGGGCTTCAGATCCTGCCCTACGAGGGTGGCGCGATGTTCACCGAAACCGGCGGCTATCTGGGCATGTTCCGCGACCACGAGGCCAACCGCCGCGAAATGGCCCGGCATTCGCCGCGCGATGCGGAAAACTATGACCGCTACCTGCGCGACCTCATGCGCCATTGCCGGTTCATCCGCCCGCTTCTGATGCGCCGACCGCCCGACCTGGCCAGCTTCCGGCCACGCGATCTGTCCGAACTGGCATGGCTCGGCAAGCAGATTTCCGGCATGTCAGAGGCCGCGATCTGCGACATGCTGCGGTTCTGGACTATATCGATCTCCGACTATCTCGACGAATATTTCGAGAACCCGGTGGTCAAGGCCTATCAGGCAGTGGGCGCGATCATCGGCACCGCACTGGGGCCGATGTCGCCGGGCACGGCCTATGTGCTCCTGCATCACGCGATGGGCGATGTGGATGGCAATGTCGGCGCCTGGGGCTATGCGCGTGGCGGCATGGGGGCGATCACCCGCGCGCTTGCCGACAGCTTCAGGGCCTCGGGCGGCGAATTGCGCGCGGGCGTGGGCGTCGAGCGGGTTCTGGTGCGCGACGGGCGCGCCACCGGCGTCGTTCTGGCCGATGGCGACGAAATCCGCGCATCGCGGGTGGTGTCGAACATGGACGTGCGGCGCACCTTCCTCGGCCATGTCGAGGCCAACGATCTGCCCGATGGTTTTCTCAAGCGGGTGCGCACCTTCAAGACGCGCGGCTCCTCGGGCAAGCTCAACATCGCGCTTGACGGCCTGCCCCGCTTTACCGCGCTGCCCGAGGGCGCGCCGATGATCCGGGGCGATCTGCATTTCACCGACTCCATCGAAAGGATGGAACTGGCCTATGACGACTGGAAATCCGGTCACTTCAGCCGCGATCCGTTCCAGGACATGATGATCCCCACCACGATTGATCCGACAATGACCCCGCCGGGCAAGCATTTCATGTCCTCCTTCGTGCAATATGCCCCGCCGAAAATCGCGGGAAAGGACTGGACGCATGCCGACCGCGACGCCTTTGGCGAGGCCTGCATCGCGCAGATCGAACGCGCCGCCCCCGGTTTCCGCGATCTCATCCTGCATGTCGAGGTGCGCACCCCGCGCGAGCTTGAGGCCGAGGTCGGGCTGACCGAGGGCAACATCTTTCAGGGCGAGCTGACCTTTGATCAGATGTTCTTCAACCGCCCCGTGCCGGGCTATGCCGATTACCGCAGCCCGATCCGCGGCCTGTGGCTCTGCGGCTCGTCCACCCATCCGGGCGGCGGCGTGATGGGCGCGCCGGGGCGCAATGCGGCGGCAGAGATCCTGCGCGACATGAAACGGCCTCTGGATGACATGAGGGACGCCTATGCCGTCCTTTGACACCATTGTCATCGGCGCGGGGCCGAACGGGCTTGCGGCGGCGCACCGCCTGGCCTCGCGCGGCGACCGGGTGCTGGTGCTGGAGCGCGGGACAACTCCCGGCGGCGGCGCGGCGGGCGCGGAATTTGCCCCCGGATTTGCCGCCATGCCCCTCGCGCATCTGAGCTACAATCTCGATGCCCGCGTGGCCCGCACGATGGATCTGCCGCGCCACGGGTTGCGGTGGGCCAATGCAAATCTCGCCACCACGGCGCTCTCGGCCACGGGCGCGCATCTGCGGCTCGAAGGGCCGCTGGGCCTGACGCTCACGGGCGAGGTCAGCGACAGGGACCGCGCCGCCTGGGCCGGACTGCGCGCGCGTCTCCTGCGCTTTGCCGGGGTGCTGGCGCCGTTGCGCGGGATGACCCCGCCTCGGCTGGCAAAGGGCGTCGGCAACCCGATGGGACAGCTTGCCAAAATCGCCCTGCGCGCGCGCATGATGGGGGCAGACGAGTTTCGCGAGTTGGGCCGCATCTTCCTGACCAATGTGCATGACCTGCTGGACGATGAACTTGAAACGCCGCTCCTGAAGGGCGCGCTTGCCCTCGATGCGACGCTGGGCATCTGGCTGGGGCCGCGCTCACCCAATTCCGTCCTGCCCTGGCTCGATCGTCTGGCGGGGGCCACTGACGGCGCGCAGGCGGCCCTCGGTCTGCCCATGGGCGGAATGGCGACGCTTGGCGCGGCCATGGCGCGGGCGGCAGAGGCGGCGGGGGCGACAATCCGCTGCAACGCCGCCGTGGCGCAGATCCTGACCGACGGCGACACGGTGCAGGGCCTGCGCCTCGCGGATGGCGAGGAACTGAGCGCGGCGCGCATCGTGTCGTCCCTCGCCCCGAAAACCACGCTCCTGTCGCTGGTCGGCGCGCGGCATCTGGATGCGGGCCAAACCACCCGCGCGCGCCACCTCAAGACGCGCGGCGGCGCCGCCAAACTGCATCTGGCACTCAGCGCCGCACCGGACTTCCGGGGTGCCGCTCTTGGCGACCGGCTGGTGATCGCAGGCTCCGAACACGCTGTCGAACGCGCCTTCAATCCGGCGAAATACGGTCGCACACCCCAGGCCCCGGTCATGGAAATCGTGATCCCGACGGTGCATGACCCCACGCTTGCCCCGGCGGGTCAGCACATCCTGTCGGCCATCGTGCAATACGCCCCCCCTGCCCCCGCCGATCCCGACGCCGCGCGCACCGCGATGCTGGACGCGAGCCTCAGGGTGCTGGAGGACCATGCGCCGGGCATCGGCGCGCTGATCCTCAAGGCCGAGATGCTGATGCCCCATGACATCGAGACCCGCTGGGGCCTGCCCGGCGGCAACTGGCATGCCGGAGAACTGAGCGTCGAGCAGATGCTGTTCCTGCGTCCCCTGCCCGGTCTGTCGCAATATCAGGGACCGATCAAGGGCCTGTGGCTCGCCTCGGCAGGCTGTCATCCGGGCGGCGGCGTCTCGGGCACGGCTGGCTGGAACGCGGCGCTGGCGATGGAAAGGGCGGGCAAATGACCGATCTGCGCCATTACCAGACCCCGCTGCGGCAGACCCCGTTTCACCCCCGCACCTCAGCCGCCAACAGGCTGCACGCCTGGGCCCCCTGGGCGGGCTATGCAACGGTCCAGACCTATGACGACCTCGCGATGGAACATTCGGCGATCCGCAATGCGGCCACGCTCTATGACCTCTGCCCGATGATCAAGTACCGCATCGAGGGAACCGACGCCGCCGCCTGCCTCAATCGCCTGACGGTGCGCGACGCGGACAGGCTGGCTGTGGGCGGCGTGCATTACACCGTCTGGTGCGACGATGCGGGCCACCTGATCGACGACGGCACGCTCTTTCGCCTCGCGCCCGACCGCTACCGGCTCTGCTGTCAGGAACGGCACCTGCCCTGGCTGCTCGACTCGGCCTTTGGCTTTGACGTGCGGATCACCGACGAGACCGGGGAAATCGCGGCGCTGGCATTGCAGGGGCCGACCTCGGCCGTGGTGCTGCGCGCGGCGGGGTTCGACATCGACACTCTGAAACCGTTTCGCATGGCCGAATTTCCCTTTGCGGGCGGGCATCTGACGATCTCGCGCACCGGCTTCACCGGCGATCTGGGATATGAATTGTGGACCACTCCCGATCTGGCCCTGCCGCTCTGGGATAGCCTGACGGACGCGGGCGCGCTCTACGGCCTGCGCCCGGTCGGCTCCGAGGCGCTCAACATCGCGCGACTCGAGGCCGGGTTCATCATCGCCGGTCAGGATTTCACCCCCGCCCCGCACTGCCTGCGCGAGGATCGCCTGCGCAGCCCGCTGGAAATGGGGCTTGGCTGGCTGATCGACTGGGACAAGGGACAGTTCACCGGTCGCCGCGCCCTCCTGCGACAGCGCGAGCGCGGCCCGCACTGGGCCTTTGTCGGTCTCGAAATCGAGGGGAATGTCGCCGCCGAGGGCGCGATCCTCTACCACAACCGCAAGACCGAGATCGGCGTCATCACCGGCGCCTGCTGGTCGCCCACGCTCAAGACCAGCATCGCACTCGCGCAGGTCAAGGCGCGGCATGCCAAGGGCGGCAATCTCTGGGCCGAGATCTACGCCCTGCGCGAATTGCACTATGCCCGGATGATGATGCCCGCGCGGGTGGTGGCGCGGCCATTCTTCAACCCGACGCGCAAACGCCAGACACCACCGGGAAAACTGTGATGACCGATCCGCAAACCCCTGCCCGCTCGCCCCGCCTTGATCATTGCCCCGAGGGGCTGCCGCGCGCCGCCTATATCGACCCGGACTGGTTCGGGCGCGAAATGGCCGGGATATTCTCCCGCCACTGGGTGATGGCGGGCCGACTGGCCGATCTGACCCCCGGCACCATGCGCCGCGTTCGCGTGGGGGCCGCCGAGGCCATCCTGTGCCGAAACGCATCAGGTCATCTCGCGGCCTTTCACAACCTCTGCCGCCACCGCGGGGCCGAACTCTGCCGCGGCGAGGTCGAACCCCTGGGCCGCCTCATCACCTGCCCCTATCACGCCTGGGCCTATGCGGCGCAGGACGGGCGGCTGGTCTCGACCGCCTTTGCCAGACCAACCGGGGATTTCCGGCCCGAGGATCACGGCCTCATCCCGCTCTGCCTGCGGATCTGGGCCGGGTTCGTCTTTCTGTCGGCGGCGACGAACCCGCCTGACCTCTGGTCGGACGTGTCGCTTTCCACCCTCGACAACTGGCCGATGCAGGATCTCGTCACCGGGCACCGGCACACCGTCGATCTCGCCTGCAACTGGAAGGTGTTTTGGGAAAACTACTCCGAATGCCTGCACTGCCCCGGCATCCATCCCGAACTCAGCGATCTGGTGCCGATCTATGCCAGCGGCCTGATGGCGCCCTCGGAATCTCTCGACTGGATACCCGGCACAGCCCCCGAACCCGCCCTGAAACCGGGCGCGCAGAGCTGGACCATGACCGGCGCCGCCTGCGGCCCCGCCTTTGCCGACCTGAACGACGAGGAACGCGCCGCCGGTCACAGCTTTGTCACGCTCTGGCCCTCGGCCTTTGTCGTCGCGCATGTGGATCATGTCCGCTCGGTGCGCCTGACGCCGCTTGGCCCGGACCGGACCCGGCTGACCGCAGAGTGGTATTTTGCGCCCCAAACGCTGGCCCGGCCCGATTTCGACGCCGCAGAGGTCGCGGCCTTTGCCAGAACCGTTCTCGCGCAGGACGGTGCCGCCGCCGAGATGACACAGCGCGGCATGGCCTCGCCCGCCTTCACCCATGCGCGCCTCATGCCCGAGGAATATGAAATCCACCGATTTCACCAATGGATCAGGACAGAAATGGAGAACCCGTCATGACCAGACTCCCCTATCCCACCCTCCCCGTGCCAAACGACTGGGACCGCAGGGGCCTGCCGGCATGGACCTATCACTCCGAGGCGATGTTCGCGCTGGAACGCGAACAGCTGTTCCTCACCCACTGGCAACTGGCCGGACACGAATGCGACATTCCCGCCCCCGGCGACTGGCTGGGCTTTGACCTGCTGGGCGAGCGCGCGGTGGTGATGCGCGGCGCGGACGGGGTGGTGCGGGCATTCCACAACCTCTGCCGTCACCGGGGCGCGCGGGTCGTCGCGGGGGACTCGGGCCATTGCAAGGGGGCCATCGTCTGTCCGTTCCACGGCTGGGTCTATGATCTTGACGGGGGCCTGCGCGGCCCCGCCCGGCCATCCTCCTTTGGCGAGATGGAGCGCGCGCAATTCGGCCTCAAGCCGGTCGAGATGGAGATATTTCACGGCTTCATCTTCCTGCGCTTTGCCCCCGGCCCGCAGCCGCCCGTCGCCGATCTTCTGGCCCCCTTCGCCAAGGATTTCGCAGCCTACAAGATATCCGATGTCCTGCCCGCAGGCAGAACGAAATGGGAAAACGATCTGCCGGTGAACTGGAAATCCGTCCGCGACGTGGACAATGAGGGCTATCATGTCGCCATGGCGCATCCCGGCCTGCAAGAGCTTTACGGGCGCACCTACCGCGATCTCAATCTGGCCAACGGGCTGACCGTTTCGGTGGGATGGTTCGGCGATGCGCCGGGGCGCGGCTGGTCGGTGCGGCATTATATCCGCCTGGCCCCGGACCGCCCGGACCTGCCGAAACATCTGCAACGGGCCTGGACCTACTATGGCCTTTTCCCCAACACCGTCATCGCGATGACACCCGAAGGCGCGCAGTTCTATCAGGATCTGCCCCTGTCGGCCAGCGTGACGCGGCTGACCGGGCGGCTCTACCGCCACCCCGACGAAACCCGGCAGGCGCGACTGGCGCGCTATCTGTCCTATCGCATCGACCGCGACACCTCTGTCGAGGATCAGCAGCTCTCGATCTGGTCCAACGAATCGATGAAATCCTCCTCCTTCGAGGGATTTCATCTCTCGGATCTCGAATACGGCCTGCGTTGCCACCATGACGGGCTGCGCCACCTCATGCCGGTCATGACGCTGCCCGACGCTCCGCCCGAGCACGATATCGCGCGACGGAATGCCGAAATGTCACAACTTTCAGCACCCGATGCATAGGCAGCGCCGCGTCACCCCGTCTGATCCATTCACCCTCCTGCGCACGCCTCTGGGCAAGGCCGGATCGGGGCGGGTGCGCTATGGCGCGGCAATGGCGCTCTGGCGCGACGGGCATATGAACGAGGCGCAGTTGGAGGTCTATCGCGAGGCCTCCGCCCATGACGACCGCAATCCTCTGGTCATGCTGCACGATCGCGGCCTGCCCGCAGTATCGACATGACTCGAAACTCGCCCCCTCCAGCCCGCACCGGATGACAGCCCGCGCCTCAGCGCAATGCTTCAGCCTCGGCAACAGGGTCCAGCGCGGCACCGGCGCCAAGCGCGTCCAGAAAGCGGTCGATCATTTCGGTCCCAACCTCTGACGCCGCGCGATAGCCCTCGCCGCCGCCGTCCGAAACGCTCAGCGCCACCTGCCACCCTTCCGGCGTCTGGCAGGCGACAAGCCGCGTCCGCCCCGCCTCCGCCGCGATCAGGCGGCAGAGACCGCGCTCCGTCTCGAACGTGCCCAGCACCCGCGCCGTGCCCAGCCCCGCCACATCGGCGGTTTCACCAGTGGAAACCCCGGCGAGCGCCTCCGCCACCTCCTGCAGGCCCGTCGCAGAGGGCGGCGCATCCCGCAGACCCCACCCGATCCCGACCCCGACGACCAGAGAGGCGGCCAATGCCATCGGCCAGACCGCACGAACCAGGCGATGCGGTCGAATCTCGACCACGCGCGGCGCGGTGTCGTCCCGTGCGGCAGATACCGCATGAACCGCCGCGACCAGCCGCCCGGGCACCGGCCCCTGGACAAAGGCGTCGCGCAACGCCTCTCGGGTGTCGGCAAATACCGCGTAGCGCGCGGCCAGCGAGCCGTCCCGCGCGATCCGGTCGCGCAACGCCATGGCGTCGGCATCCTCCATCTCACCATCCGCAAGGGCCATCAGCATCTCGTCACTCACTTCTTCCTGCATGCGCTCGCTCATCGCGCCTCTCCTTTTCTGCGCCTGCCCTCCGCGCGACGCGCGTCAAGACCAATATCTCCGGCCAGCGTCATGCGGGCGCGCGCCAGACGGCTCATCACCGTGCCAACCGGCATGTCGAGCGTCTCCGCCACCTCCCGATAGCGCAGACCCTCAACACAAACGAGCATCAGAACTTCGCGCTGATCCTGCGGCAGCCGATCCATCGCGGCCCGCACCCGCGCCAGATCCAGCCGTGCCTCGGTCACCTGCCGCCCGTCCACGCCCATCAGCTCGCCTGTAGACTCATCGTCCAGACGCACCATCGGACGCGCCGCCCGATACTGATCGATCCAGGTGTTGCGCATGATCCGGAACAGCCAGCTGTCAAGCCGCGTGCCCGGCTTGAAACTGTCAATACTGCGGAGTGCCTTCTCGACTGTCAGCTGCACCAGATCATCGGCCTGATCCCAGCCCGGGGCGAGCGAACGGGCAAAGGCCCGCAGCCGGGGCAGCAGGATCACGATCTGATCTCGAACAGTCTCGGCCACGCGCTATTTCCTTCACGCAGGGTTGGCTGACATGCACCACAAAGGGAACAACGCTGCCGATACAGGTTTAATCCCGATCTCACCGGAGAAATAGTTTGACGGGACGTGAATGAAACCGGGCGTTTTCGCGTTACTGTCTTTCGGGGAGCACCGCACTGTGCGCACCGCGCAGGAAAGGAACCGATGACCGATGAACGATGACCAGAATGATCGCCCCGACCCGCGCCGCCGCCAACTGCTCCAGCGTATCGGCCTGGCCGGTGTGACAGCCTACACCGCCCCCGCCCTGACACATCTGGGCATGGCACATGCCTCCGGTGGCGGCGGCAGCGGCGGTAGTGGCGGCGGCGATCAGGGCGGCTCCGGGCCATCGCGACCATGGCCATTCCAGCGGCGCAGGCGCATCCAGCGGCGCGCGCCCCAAAGGGCTACGCCCCCGCCACCGCCCGAAATCATCCTTTACCTGCCCTCTGGCGCAACCGTAGACGCCGCTGTCGCGGAGGGCTACGCCATACGCGACAGCGCACCGAACGCGGCGATGGCAGGCACGCTCTACCGCCTGTCCCTGCCCGAGAACCGCAGCCTCGACGCAGCCCGCGCCGAGCTTTCGGCCTTGCTCCCCGCCGGGATTGCGGATGAAAACCACTATTACACCCCGGATGATTTCCTCTGCGACACCGACGGCTGCGCAGCCCACGCGATGATCGGCTGGGATGGCTGGCCCGGCATCCATGCCCCGCGCATCGGGATGATCGACACCGGCATCAATGCCGACCACCCGGCGCTCGAAGGCCAGGCGCTGACCGTCCATCAGGCCGATCTGGGCGGGCGCGATCCCGCCGGACGAAAACATGGCACGGCGATCGCCTCCATGCTGATCGGGCGGCTGGATTACCGCGTGCCCGGTCTCCTGCCCAACGCCGAACTGATCGCGGTCGAGGCCTTCCACAACGGCTATTACGGCGAACAGGCGGATGTGTTTTCGCTGGCCGGAGCCATCGACATTCTGCTCGGCAGCAATGTCAGCGTCATCAACATGAGCTTTTCCGGCCCGCACAACGCGGTGCTGGAGCAGGTGATCGCCCGCGCCGCCGAGGCCGAGGTTGCCATCGTCGCCGCCGCGGGCAATGACGGACCCGGTGCCGACCCGGCCTATCCCGCCGCCTTCGAGCGGGTGCTGGCCGTGACCGCCATCGACGCGCAACAGCGCCCCTACCGGCAGGCCAATCGCGGCCCCTACATCAATTTCGCCGCCCCCGGCGTCCGAATCTGGGCGGCCGCTTCGCTGTCGGGCGGGCGGTTGCATTCCGGCACCTCCTACGCAGCCCCTTTCGTGACTGCCTCGCTGGCGGTTCAGCGGTTGCGCGCGCCCGCCCTGCCTCTCGGCCAGACCATCGCCGAGATGTCGCGCTGCGCGCGGGATCTGGGGGATCCGGGGCATGATCCGGTCTTTGGTCATGGCCTGGTGGCCGCACCCGGGCAATGTTTCGCCGATGACGCACAGGTTCTTCCGGCCTCGGGGGAATAAACGGGGATCAGGGCCGTTTTCATGAGGACCACCGGATGCGGTGGCCGGAATGAAAACCAGGGAGATTGATAGGATGACACAGCAAGATACACCCGACCTGTCGCGGCGGCGCGCGCTGACCCGGCTGGGCCTCGCAACCGGGCTGGCCTATGTGGCGCCGGTGATGATGCATCTGGGTGCCGCCCACGCCTCTGGCGGCGGCGGTGGAGGCGGCGGAGGTGGTTCCGGCGGCGGCGGCTCCGGCGGAGGTTCAGGCGGCGGTTCCGGGGGTGGTTCCGGCGGCGGTTCAGGCGGTTCCGGTCCCTCGGGCAGAGGGCGGGACGGGCGCGCGGGAACACGCGGCGTCGTCGACGGTGTGCGCGGCGCGCTTCGCGGTCTGGGGGTCATACGCTGACATGCCCGACCTCGTCCGCACCATCACCGCTCTGGGGGCGCGCCATCACCGCGCCCCCGATCCGCGACTAGGCCACCTGACAACCGGCAAAGCGCCCCACGCGATAGCCCTGCAGGGGGCCGCGCGGATCGGCCCTGCACTCCAGACGGTCATGCCCGGCTGGGGCCTGACCGTCGTGCCCGACGCCGCGCCGCCCGACATGCCTGCCAGCACCATCCGTCAGAGCGGCCCCCGGCACTACGAATTCCGGTCCTGGTGGGGCGGCGCCCCGCTGACCGGGATGGGCCTTGCCGGGGCCACCTGCGGCGCGGTGGCCGATCTCTGCCAGAGCTATTGTGACAACCGCCCCGGCATTCTTGGCCTGCACTGTGGCGCTGTGCGTATCGGCACGCATCTGGTGGCCTTCACCGGCCCTTACCGGGCTGGCAAGACCACTCTTGTCACCCGTCTGGGGGCGGACCCCGACGTGACCCTCTTTTGCGATGACGTACTGCCGGTCCTGCCCGACGGGCAGGCCGTGGCGCTTGGCATCCAACCCCGCCTGCGCCTGCCGCTGCCGGGGGGCATGTCGCCCGCCTTTCGCCGCCATGTCGCGCGCAACCTGACCATCCGCGACCGTCGCTACGGCTATGTCCGGACCTTGCATCAGGCCCCCCATGGCACCCGCGCACCGCTGACAGCGCTGATCGTGCTGTCGCGGCAGGACGATGGCCCCGCCCGCCTGCACCACATGCAGCCCGGCGATGCCGCCGCCCACCTGATCCGTCAGAACCTGGCCGATCCCGGCGAGACCGAGACCCATTACGACCGGCTTGCCGCCATGGTGGAACGGTTGTTCTGCCTGACGCTGGTCTATTCCGATCTCGAGGACGCCGTCGCCCTGATCCGCCGGACCTTCGACAGCGCCCGCCTGCCTGCCCCCGGCATTGAAATCGGCCCGCCCCTGCCCCCCGCTCCGCTCGAATCGCCCGCCCCCGCCGCCGACCTGCGGCAGACCTTTCACCGCGCACAGGACGTGACCGACCGGGTGATCGGCGGCGACACCTTTCTGTGGCAGATGGCCGGGCGCAACTTCTTTCGCCTCAACCCGGTGGCGGGGGCGGCATGGACCCTGCTGGAATGCTCGACAACGGGCGCCCGGATCGCCGCAACGCTGACCGAAGTTTTCCCCGACACCCCGCCCGAGAGAATCTCTGGTGATCTGGCGGATCTGCTGGGTCACATGATGTCGCGCGATCTGATCCGCGCAACGAACAGATAGGCCCGCAGCGCGCCCCCTCACGGCCTGCCGCGTTTGCAAACCCCGCAAAACTTGCTAAGGCAGGCGCAACCCTTTCCCAGCCAAGGATTCCCGCCCATGAGCAGCATCATCGATATTCACGCCCGCGAAATTCTCGATAGCCGGGGCAACCCGACGGTAGAGGTGGACGTGACGCTTGAAGACGGCACCATGGGCCGCGCCGCCGTGCCCTCGGGGGCCTCGACCGGCGCGCATGAGGCGGTCGAACGCCGCGACGGCGACAAGACGCGCTATCTGGGCAAGGGCGTGCTCGACGCCTGTGCCGCCGTCAATGGCGAGATCGCCGAAGCACTTGCCGGCATGGACGCCACCGAACAGGTGGCCATCGACATGGCGATGATCGACCTCGATGGCACCCCCAACAAGGGCCGCCTCGGGGCCAATGCCATTCTCGGCGTCAGCCTCGCCTGCGCCAAGGCGGCGGCGGATTACTCCGGCCAACCGCTCTATCGCTACGTGGGGGGCACCTCGGCGCGGGTGTTGCCGGTGCCGATGATGAACATCATCAACGGCGGCGAGCATGCGGACAACCCGATCGACATTCAGGAATTCATGATCATGCCGGTCGCGGCAGAGAATATCCGCGACGCGGTGCGCATGGGCGCAGAGGTATTCCACACGCTGAAAAAGGAATTGTCTGCGGCAGGTCTCGCCACCGGCGTGGGTGACGAGGGCGGCTTTGCCCCCAACCTCAACTCCACCCGTGACGCGCTTGATTTCATTCTGAAATCCATCGAAAAGGCAGGTTACAAGCCGGGCGGGGACATCTGCCTTGCCCTCGACTGCGCCGCCACCGAATACTTCAGGAACGGTCAGTATCTTATTGCCGGTGAAGGGAAAACACTGACATCTGACGAAAACGTCGCCTATCTTTCCGCACTGGTGAACGATTATCCGATCATCTCGATCGAGGACGGCATGGCCGAGGATGACTGGGACGGCTGGAAGGCCCTGACCGACGCCATCGGCGACCGCGTGCAACTGGTGGGCGACGATCTCTTCGTCACCAACCCCGACCGTCTCGCCGTGGGGATCGAACGCGGCTGCGCCAATTCGATGCTGGTCAAGGTCAACCAGATCGGCACCCTAACCGAAACCCTGAAAGCTGTCGACATGGCGCATCGCGCCCGCATGACCAATGTGATGTCGCACCGCTCGGGCGAGACCGAGGATGCCACCATCGCCGATCTGGCCGTGGCCACCAATTGCGGTCAGATCAAGACCGGCAGTCTCGCCCGCTCGGACCGGCTGGCGAAATACAACCAGCTGATCCGCATCGAGGAAATGCTGGGCGAGACCGCGCAATACGCCGGACGCGCCATCCTGCGGGCCTGAGACACTCCGCAACACATGTGAAAGGGTGCCCATATTTCAGGGGCACCCTCAGATGGCTGACACTCCCCTGCTGTTCCTTCGAGGGGCTGACGCGCCGGATATCCGCCGTCTGAGTCCTGCCTGCCCCCCTCGGGCTCTGGACCGTTCAGCGACTCCAGCCCTGTCCTTTTGGTCCCGACCCTTGCCACCTGCCTGACATGACATGTCATATATGACATGTCATCCGGGACAGGTCACAGCCCCCTGCCATTTCCGGCAGGGGGCCGGTGCGTTGGAGGGGCTGCCGCTTGAGTCCGCCTGCGTCCTGTCCGGAGCTTTTGCCCCCGGCCTTTGTCAACGACACGAAAAGGCCCCTATATCAGGGCACCCTTTCGTTGGCCCGCAATTCTGATATCGACTCATGCCCCGACTGTTAACGCCGGGGCATGCTGAGAGCGTTTTGAGATCACGGGCAGGGCGCACGGTAATAGGTGCCATCGCCCCGGGCATAGGCGCAGTTTCCGGTTGCGGTATTCTGCGCCACCACGGTCCCGGCTGCGGCCCCCGCCAATGCGGAAATCAGGCGCCAGTTGCTGTCGGCACCCAATGCCTCCGCCGTCAACAGCCCGGCTGCAGCGCCACCCGCCACCCCGGCAACGGTTCGCGACTCCGGTGTCATGTTTTCGCAGCCCGCCAGAGCCAGAATAAAAATGCCTGCCGAAATTACCTTGTGATGTAGCATTTGCCTTTCCTTTCCTTCTTGGTGACGCCTCAATCCGGGCGATCCAATAGATCGGGGCGCTGCCCCCGAGACAATATAGCGATCATTGCAGGACTTTGCTTTGCGCCGGGCAGGTTGCGCCCAGGATGCGCCGGAATCCGCCGGTCGTCTGTCCTGAATTTATCTGTTTGCAATCAATGTGGTCCCCTGGCAGCGCCGATCCGGCGATTCCGAAGACCGGACCGGACCCTGCCCGATTCCTCAACGCGCGGCGCGGACAAACTCCACCAGCGCCCGCGTCGATCCGTCCTTGCCCGATGTATCCCCGCCATCCAGCAGCGGCTCCATCTCCTGCGCCAGCACCTTGCCCAGTTCCACCCCCCACTGATCGAACGAATTGATCCCCAGGATGACACCTTCGACAAACACCCGGTGCTCGTAAAGCGCCAGGATCTGCCCCAGCCGCCGCGGTGTCAGCCGGTCGCAGATCAGCGTCGTCGAGGGCCGGTTGCCCGGAAACACCCGATGCGCCGCCTGCCGCTCCAAGTCCGCGCCGTCAAACCCCGCCGCGCGCATCATCTCGCGCGCCTCGTCCATCGAGCGCCCGCGCATCAGCGCCTCGGACTGCGCCAGGCAATTCGCCACCAACAGCCGGTGATGATGTGCCAGATCCGGCTCATGCCCCGTCGCGGCCAGGATGAACTCGCAGGGAACCACCGCCGTCCCCTGATGGATCAGCTGATAGAACGCATGCTGCCCGTTGGTCCCCGGCTCGCCCCAGACCACCGGACCCGAGGACCGTTCCAGCGGCGCCCCCTCCATCGTCACGCCCTTGCCGTTACTCTCCATTTCCAGCTGCTGAAGATAGGCGGGCAGACGCCGCAGCCGCTGGTCATAGGGCAACACCGCGCGCGTCGCGTATCCACAGCCCTGATGGTGCCAGATACCCACCAGCGCCAGCATGACCGGCATGTTCTCCAGCGGCGGTGCCTCCTGAAAATGCCGGTCCATCGCTTCGGCCCCGGCCAGAAACTCGCCAAACCGTTCCGGGCCGATCGCGATCATCACCGGCAGGCCGATCGGCCCCCAGACCGAATAGCGCCCGCCCACGTAATCGCCAAATCCGAACACCCGCTCCGGCGCGATACCCCAGTCGGCGGTCCGCTCCGGCGCCGAGGACACGGCGACGAACTGCGCGCCGGGATCGTCCACCGCCCGCGCCATCCAGTCGCGCGCGGTGGCGGCATTGGTCATCGTCTCGATGGTGATGAATGTCTTGGACGCCACGATCACCAGTGTCCGCCCCGGATCGAGACCGGCCAGCGTGTCGGCAATATCCGCCCCGTCCACGTTCGACACGAAATGACAGCGTGGCCCGTCGTGACAGGGGGCGAGCGCCAGCGTCGCCATCTCCGGCCCCAGATGCGAGCCGCCGATGCCGATATTGACCACATCGCTGATCGGCCCGCCTGCACCCGTGATCCGGCCCGCGCGGATATCTCCGGCGAATGCCGCCATCCGCGCCCGTGTTTCGCGAATGCCGGGCATGATGTCGCGGCCGTCCACCATCACCGGCCCGCCCGTCAAATTGCGCAGCGCCGTGTGCAGCACCGCGCGTCCCTCGGTCTGATTGATCGGCTCCCCCGCGAACATCGCCGCACGCCGCGCCGCCAGATCGCACGTCCCGGCCAGCCGGATCAGGGCCGCGCGCGCCTCCAGCCCCAGCGCGGTCTTGGAATAATCGAACAGCATCCCGTCAAAGCGCACCGAAAACGCCGCCGCCCGTCCCGGCTCGTCAACGAGCCCCAGGATATCCGTGTCCCGCGCCGCGCGGGCCAGCTGCTCGATCTCCGGCCACATCACTCGCCTTCCTCGGGCGCCCAATGCACCACCGCCCCGTCCAGCACCGCCGCCACCGGGGCTTCGATGGGCCGCATGTGCCGCGCCCGCTCGATCGCCGCGCGTTTGCGGGCGCCGGTGATCACGATATGCTTGGCGATCGCCCCGTCCAGCACCCGCGCCGACAGCGTCACACGCGGCTCTTGCGCCCCCGGCGCGCGCATCGCCACCAGAACCGGCGCGTTGCGGCTCAGCGCCTCTTCCAGCCGATCCGCGCCGGGAATGAGCGAGGCCGTGTGCATATCCGCCCCCATCCCCAGCAGACAGACCGCAATCGGCAAGGCGGGCACGATATTGGCCTCCAGTTCCGCCAGCACCGCCTCGGGCTCCGCCGCCTTGGCATAGAGCGGCAGATACCGCGCCGCCGCCGCACGCCCCACAAGCAGCCGCTCGCGAATCAGCCGGGTGTTGGAACGCACATGCACCTCCGGTCGCCAGCGTTCGTCAGACAGCAGCACATCCACTCGCGCCCAGTCGAGATCGGCGTCACAGAGCGCGTCAAAGACCGGACCCGGCGTGGTGCCCCCCGGCACGACAAAGAGCGCGCGATCATTTGCCCCGAGAGCGACACGCAACTCGCCTGCCAGCACATTCGCCAGATCGATCGCCATCATCTCGGCATCGGCATATTCTGTCAGATTCATGGTCTTATCTCCCGCCAGCGACGTCCGTCCCGATGCATCAGCATCAGCGCATCATCCGGGCCGGACGACCCGGACGCATAGGGCAGCGGCGCCGCGCCCTCATCTTCCCACTCTGCAATCACCGGATCGGTCCAGGCCCAGGCCGCCTCGACCTCGTCACCGCGCATGAAGAGCGTCTGATTGCCCCGGATCACATCCATGATGAGCCGCTCATAGGCGTCCGGAAAATCGGCCTCCTCCGGCCCCAGCGCCTCGGCGAATGTCATGTCGAGCGGCACGTCGATCAACCGCATACCCCCCGGCCCCGGTTCCTTGATCGTGACACCCAGTTCGATCCCCTCGTTAGGCTGCAACTTGATCGTCAGGATGTTGCGGTGCCGGCCGGCCTCGGGGCCGAAAATCGAATGTGGCGCATCCTTGAATACCACCGCGATCTCGCTCGCGCGCTCGCGCAGCCGCTTGCCGGTGCGCAGATAGAATGGCGTGCCCGCCCAGCGCCAGTTGCTGATATGCACCTTGAGCGCCACGAAACTCTCGGTCGTGCTTTCCGGGTTGTCCACCTGCACGCGATAGTCGGGCTTGTCCTCCTGCGCCTCATACTGGCCGCGCACCACATCCGCGCCTTTCACCGGATCGAGCGCACGAATGACCTTGAGCTTTTCATCGCGCACCGCATCGGGATCGAACTTCGCCGGCGGCTCCATCGCGATCAGGCACAAAAGCTGCATCATGTGATTCTGCACCATGTCACGCATCGCACCCGATTTGTCATAATAGTCACCGCGCCCGCCCACGCCCACGGATTCGGCCACCGTGATCTGGATATGATCGACATACTGGCTGTTCCACAGCGGCTCGAACAGGACATTGCCAAACCGGATCGCCATCAGGTTCTGCACGGTCTCCTTGCCGAGATAGTGGTCGATCCGGTAAATCTGGCGCTCCTCGAAATGCCGGGCCAGCACGCGATTCAGGTCGCGCGCGGTCTCCAGATCGCGGCCAAACGGCTTTTCCACCACGATCCGGCTGGCCGCATCGGCCATGCCGTGCTTGTGCAGCCGCTTGGCAAGATCGCCAAAAAGCGCGGGCGCGACCGAGAAATAGAACGCCCGGATGCGGTCCTTGCGCATCTTGCCCGCCAGATCTGACCAGCCCGCCGTGCCGCGCGCATCGACCATCACGTAATCCAGCAGGTCGAGAAAGGCCGCCAGATCCTTCTTGCGCCTTGCCTCCTCGCCGCCGAACTCGGCGATCGCTGCGCGGACCATGGCACGGTAAGCGGCGCGATCCATCTCGCTGCGCGCCGCCCCGATCAGGCGCACGTCGCCCTCGATCTGACCGGCCACGAACCGCCGGAACAACGCCGGGAATATCTTGCGCCGCGCCAGATCCCCGGTGCCGCCGAAAATCACCAGATCGAACGGATCGACCGGGATCACCCGAGACGCCATGTGCTGCCTCCTTGCCTGGCGCATGCCCGTTCCGCGAACAGCGCGTGTCGCGACAACTCTAACATGTCGTGAAGGCTTCACAATGGCATCGGCGACGTTTACGCCTCTGCCTTGGACAATCTGGCGATGGCATGAACGCCTGCTGCCGCCGATGCTGCTTCGCTGGCGCTTGCCAGCCTCCTCCGGTCACCCCATATTCCGCTCATGTTCAAGTTCACGCCAATCCTGCTCGCAATCCTCTACGCGCTCGCCATGTATCGCTTCTCGGTCTGGCGCACGACGCGCGAGCTGGACGCGCGCTCGACCGAACTGGCGGATCCGAATCTCAAGGCGATGACCGACCGTCTGGCGCGCGCCCTCGATATCCCCCGCGTTCGCGTCCATATCTACGAGATCGACCCTGTGAACGGCCTCGCCGCCCCGGACGGGAGGATTTTCATCACCCGTGGCTTTTACCGCAAGTTTCAGACGGGCGAAGTCACCGCCGGTGAAATGGCCAGCGTGATCGCGCATGAACTCGGTCATGTCGCCTTGGGCCACTCCCGGCGGCGGATGATCGACTTTTCCGGTCAGAACGCCCTGCGCACCGCGATGGCCATGTTGCTCTCGCGGTTCCTGCCGGGCGTCGGCGTCTGGATCGCCAACATGCTCACCACGCTTCTCGCCGCCCGCCTGTCGCGCGGCGACGAATACGAGGCCGACGCCTATGCCGCCGCCCTGCTGACCAAGGCAGGCATCGGCACCGCGTCTCAGAAATCACTCTTCACCAAACTCGAGGCGCTGACCAGCGGCGCGGGCGGCGCGATGCCCGCGTGGCTGCTCAGTCACCCCAAGGCGCCCGAGCGGATCGCCGCCATCGAACGGCTCGAGTCCCGCTGGCAGCGCACCGTCACCTGAGCGGCGCGAAAGGCTGCTGCGCACGCACCGTCATCCCTCGTGATTCCCCGCCTCAGAACCGCGTACCAAACCCGCGTACCGGCAGTGCGCGATGAACCTTTTCCGTTGTTGCAATTTTTTGATCAAATTATCATTGGCAAATGATATACCGGCGAGGTAGGTTGTGAAAATCAACGATCAGGACGATTTTCAAATGGATCTTTCACAGTTCCAGACCTTCCGCGTGGCCGCCTGCGATCTCAACGGCCGGATGCGCGGCAAGCGTCTGCCCGGCAGCCATGCCAACAAGCTGCAGGACGGCAGCGTGCGCATGCCGCTCTCATCACTCAATGTCGATATTTTCGGGGCGGATATCGACGACTCGCCACTGGTTTTCGACAGTGGCGACATCGACGGACGGCTCCTGCCCACCGATCGCGGCCCGGTGCCACTGCCCTGGCTCGACGTGCCGCAGGGCCTGGTGCCGATGGTGATGCATAACGAGGACGGCACCCCCTTTGCCGGCGACCCGCGCCATGCCCTCGCGCGGGTTCTGGAGCGCTACGCCGCACGCGGCTGGAAAGTCTATGCCGCCACAGAACTGGAATTCACGCTGGTCGACGACAAGGGCCGCGACCTCAAAACCGTGCGCGATCCGCGCAGCGGGCGACGGATGCGGGCGCCGGGCATCCTGTCACTGGGCCAGATGGATGCCTTTGACGAGTTTCTGAGCGAGCTCTACAGGGCCGGGGCCGAAATGGATCTGCCGGTGGAAACCGCAGTCAGCGAGGCCGGCATAGGTCAGTTCGAACTGACCCTGCATCATCAGCAGGCGATGCGTGCCGCTGATGATACATGGCTCTTCAAGACAATGATCAAGGGGCTGGCGCGAAAACATGGGTTTGTGGCCACCTTCATGGCCAAACCCTTTGCCGACGATACCGGCAATGGGCTGCACATGCATTTCTCGGTGTTCGACGCCGATGGACGCAACATCTTTGACGATGGCGGAGACGCCGGCACCGATCTGCTGCGCGCGGGCGTCGCCGGGTGCCTCGCCGCAATGCCGCCCTCGACGCTGATCTTCGCACCACATGCCAACAGCTACACAAGGCTGGTGCCCGGTGCGCATGCACCCACCGGCGCAGGCTGGGGCTATGAAAACCGCACCGTGGCGGTCCGCATCCCCGGCGGCCCGCATTCCGCACGCCGGATCGAGCATCGCGTGGCGGGCGGCGACATCAATCCTTACCTCACCTTCGCCGCCATCCTGGGCGCGGCAATCACCGGGATCGAGGACGGCATGATCCCGCCACCGCCCATCAGCGGCAATGCCTACGAGCAGAAGATGCCGCAACTGGCCCCCGACTGGCGCAGCGCCATCGACCTGTTCGAGAAAGATCCGTTGATCGCGCGGATCTTCGACGCCGAACTGATCCGCAACCTTGTGATGACCAAACGGCAGGAGTTGGACCGCATGTCGGACATCCCGCGAGATCAGCACTGGAAGACCTATCTCGAAACGGTGTAGCGTCGCGGATGAAGGCCCGATAACGGCGTCGATAATTTGATCATATAACGAGCGGTCCATGAAAATAGGAATTCTCAAAACCGGCCACGCCCCCGACATCGTGTTGGGGGAACTGGGCGATTACGAGGTGATGTTCGCCGACCTTCTGGCCGGTCACGGCTTTGAGTTCGAGGCATACAACATCGTCGATGAGGAATTTCCTGACGGACCGGACGCTGCCGACGGCTGGCTGATCACCGGATCGAAACACGGCGCTTACGAGGATCACCCGTGGATCCCGCCGCTTGAACAACTGATCCGCGACATCTATGCGGACGGACGCCCCCTGGTGGGGGTCTGCTTCGGGCATCAGATCATTGCACAGGCGCTCGGCGGCAAGGTCGAGAAATTCGCCGGCGGCTGGCAAGTGGGCGTGACGGACTATGAAATCGAGGGGCAAACCCTGCCGCTCAACGCCTGGCATCAGGATCAGGTGACCGCGCTGCCGGAGGGGGCCGAGGTGGTGGGTACCAGCGATGCCTGCCAATACGCGGCCCTGCTTTATGGCAACCGCATCTACACGGTGCAGCCGCATCCGGAATTCACCGCCACCATGGTGGACCGGCTGATTCACCACCGCGCGCCCGGCGTGGTTCCGGATGATTTGCTGAAAGAGGCGGTGGCAAAGCTCGATCGGCCGACCGCAAATGATGTTATTGCCGCCCGCATGGCGGAATTTCTGAAACGAGGTGCCTGACATGGCCGACCTGACCGATCTGACCAATGCCCTGCCCGCTCCGGCGCGGGCCTATCTTGAAAACCGCCGTCTGGATGAGGTGGAATGCATCATCTCCGACCTGCCCGGCATCGCCCGCGGCAAGGCCGTGCCCGCATCCAAATTCACCCGCCAGGCCTATTTCCACCTGCCGGATTCGATCTTTTACCAGACCATCACCGGCGATTGGGGCGAGGCGGCAGGCGAGGACGGGTTCATCGAACGCGACATGATCCTGAAACCCGACATGTCCACCGCCACCGCGGCCCCCTGGACCGCCGACTGGACATTGCAGGTGATCCACGACGCCTATGACCGCGAGGACGCGCCAATTCCCTTCAGCCCGCGCAACGTGCTGCGGCATGTGGTGGATCTCTACAAGAAGCACGGCATGAAACCCGTGGTCGCCCCCGAGATGGAATTCTTTCTTGTTGCCCGCAATCTGGATCCGGCGCAGGAAATCAAGCCGATGATGGGCCGATCCGGTCGCCCCGCCGCCGCGCGTCAGGCCTATTCGATGACCGCCGTGGACGAATTTGGCCCGGTGATCGACGATATCTACGATTTCGCCGAGGCGCAGGGGTTCGAGATCGACGGGATAACTCAGGAGGGGGGCGCCGGACAGCTGGAAATCAACCTGCGCCACGGCGATCCGATCAAGCTTGCCGACGAGGTGTTCTATTTCAAACGCCTGATCCGCGAGGCGGCGCTGCGCCACGATTGCTTTGCCACCTTCATGGCCAAACCGATCGAGGACGAACCAGGCAGCGCCATGCATATCCACCACTCGATTCTCGATATCGAGACGGGCCGCAACCTCTTCGCCGGACCGCAGGGTGGCGAGACGGATGCGTTTTTCCACTTTATCGGCGGGTTGCAGAAGCACCTGCCCTCGGCCATCGCGGTGCTGGCCCCTTACGTCAATTCCTATCGCCGCTACGTCAAGGATCATGCCGCCCCGATCAATCTGGAATGGGGCCGCGACAACCGCACCACTGGCATTCGCGTACCGCTTTCTGGGCCAGAGGCGCGCCGGGTCGAGAACCGGCTGGCGGGAATGGATTGCAACCCCTATCTGGGCATCGCGGCAAGCCTCGCCTGTGGCCTTTTGGGCATTCTCAAGGAGGAATGGCCGCGCAAGCAGTTCAGGGGCGATGCCTATTCCGGCGAACCGGATATTCCCAACGTCATGGGCGACGCGCTCGACATGTTCGCGGAGGCGACGGATCTGCATGACATTCTTGGACCGGAATTCGCCCGCGTCTACGGTATCGTGAAACGCGCCGAATACGTCGAATTCCTGCAGGTCATCAGCCCGTGGGAGCGCGAGCATCTGCTGCTCAACGTCTGATCCGGTGGTGATCGCGGGACAATGGGTATTTTTGCCAAGAAGAAACAATGAACCTGCTCTATGCCAATGACCGGCGCGGCGAATATCCCGAGAGCTGGTATGCCGCCACCACCCGTCCCTTGCCCCGGTTCGATCCGCTGCGTGGCCGGGTGCGGGCAGATGTCTGCGTGGTGGGCGCGGGCTATACCGGCCTCTCGGCGGCGCTGCATCTGGCCGAGGCGGGCATGGATGTGGTGCTGCTGGAGGCGCAGCGCGTCGGCTTTGGCGCCTCGGGGCGCAACGGCGGGCAACTGGGAAGCGGCCAGCGGATGGGGCAGATGGCGCTCGAGCGGCTGGTCGGGCACGAGGATGCGCTCAGACTCTGGCACATGGCCGAAGAAGCCAAGGATCTGGTCAGATCGCTGGTGGCGCGACATGACATCGACTGTCAACTGAGGCCCGGCGTAGCGCATGCCTGTTTCTCGGATCGCGAAGTGGCCGGGGAACACGCCTATGCCGATTACCTGGCCGAACGCTACGGCTACAGCCATCTGGAAAAGCTCGATCACGACGCGATGCAGGCGATCTGCCCCTCGCCCGCCTATCGGGGTGGCACGCTCGACATGGGCGCAGGTCATCTGCACCCGCTGGCCTATGCTCTGGGGCTGGCGCGGGCGGCAAAAGCGGCGGGGGTGCACATCCACGAGGGATCGGCGGTACATGCCATCACGCGCAGCGCGCAGGCGCGGGTAGCGACCGATGCCGGCCATGTCGAGGCCGACCACGTGATCCTGGCCTGCAACGGCTATCTGGGAGGGCTTGATCGCAGGGTAGCTGCCCGCGTTATGCCGATCAACAATTTCATTGTCGCAACCGAGCCCCTGGGCGATGACGCGACGCGCGTGCTGACGCGCGATGTGGCGGTGGCCGATACGAAATTCGTGGTGAACTACTTTCGCCTCAGCCACGACAGACGGCTGCTGTTCGGCGGCGGCGAGAGTTACGGCTACCGCTTTCCTTCCGACATCCGCGCGACGGTGCGCAAGCCGATGCTGGAGATTTTCCCGCATCTGCACGATGCGCGCATCGACTACGCCTGGGGCGGCACGCTGGCAATCACGATGCGGCGCATGCCCTATCTCGCGCGGCTCGCACCCAACATGCTGAGCGCGTCGGGTTATTCCGGTCATGGCCTGGGCGCCGCCACCCATGCGGGCAAGCTCATGGCCGAGGCGGTGCGCGGTCAGGCCGAGGGTTTCGACACCATGGCGCGGGTGCCTGCCCCGCCCTTTCCTGGCGGAACGGCGCTGCGCAACCCGCTTCTGGTGCTGGCAATGACCTGGTTCTCGCTGCGCGACCGGCTGGGTATCTGACGCCCTTCACGCCTTGCGAAAAAGCCACAATCCGCACAGCAGAGTAGCGGGATGCGGAATCTTTTGGCATTCTGTTACATTTTCGGGCTACATGTTCTGAAAATCCGAAACTAACATTCAGGAAGTCTGAAAATATGACCCTTACCCCGAATGTCTATGACGCAGAGTCCATTCCCGAAGCCGCCCGCGCCGAGATTGACCGGATGCTGCAATCAGGGGATCTCTTTCGTTATACCGCACCCGAGAACGCGCCGGTGACTCTGCTTGAACAAGAATTCGCGGCGCTGATGGGTTCGAAATACGCACTGGCCGTTTCGTCCTGTTCGGCGGCGCTGTTTCTGTCGCTCAAGGCGCTCGGTCTGCCGCGCGATGCGCGGGTGCTGATTCCCGGTTTTACCTTTGCTGCCGTGCCCTCTTCTGTCATTCACGCCGATTGCGTGCCCGTGCTCTGCGAGGTCGGCGGGAATTACCGCGTCGATCTGGCGGATTTCGAGGCGCGGCTGGATAACGCGATCGCCGCAGTCATCATCAGCCACATGCGCGGCCATACCTCGGACATGGACCGGATCATGGCGCTTTGCGACGCACGCAGCATCCCCATCATCGAAGACGCCGCACATTCGCTGGGCACCACCTGGGGCGGACGCAATATCGGCACGATCGGTCGGATCGGCTGTTTCAGCTTTCAGTCCTACAAGCTGGTCAATGCCGGTGAAGGCGGGATCATGGTCAGCGACGACCCGGAGCTGATCGCCCGCGCGGTGATCATGTCGGGCGCGTATGAGCATAACTGGGCCAAGCATCTGACTGCGCCAGATCCGGCGCTCGAGGCGGCGTTCGCCCGCGCGCAGAACAGGCTGCCGCTCTATAATCTGAGGCTGAACAACCTTTCGGCGGCAATCATCCGCCCGCAACTGCCCGAGGTGACGCGGCGAGTCGCGCAGGGTCGGGCCAATCACGATCACGTGGCGGCACGGCTCAACGCCTCGCCCTGGCTGCATGTGCCCGAAAAGCTGGCGCCAGAGGAACGTGCGCCGGATTCGATCCAGTTCAATCTCGTGGACATGACCGATACCGAGACCCGCGCCTTTGCCGCTGCCGCAGCGGCGCGCGGCGTAAAGGTGCAGGTGTTTGGTCAGAGCACGGACAATGCCCGCGCCTTCTGGAACTGGCAATTTCTGCCCGGCGCCACGCCGGATCTGCCAAAAACGCGCGCTATGCTGATGCGCGCCTGTGATACCCGCCTGCCCGCCCGCCTGACCAGGACCGAACTCGACATGATCGCCGAGGCGATCCTGATGGCCGCTACGGATGTCATGGGCAACAGCCGCGCCTACGGCACATGATCCCGAAAAAAGGGCCGCTTGCAGACGATGCAAGCGGCCCTTTTCATTACGCGGACTGGAGTGTCACTCGGCCTTGCCCGCCTCTATGGAAATGCGCACCTCGACCTCGTCGCTGACATAGGGCGCAAACTTGTCCACACCGAATTCCGAGCGCAACAGCGTGGTGGTCGCGTCAAAACCCAACCACGGCTTGTTTTCCATCGGATGCGCATCCGCCTTCTGGTTCAGCGTCGTATCCAACACGACGGATTTGGTCACCCCGTTCATCGTCAGATCGCCCGTGATCCTGGCGGTCATCTCGCCGGTCACCTCAATGCCGGTAGAGGTGAAGGTGACCATATCCCCTTCGCTCGCACCAAAGAAATCCTCGGACATGAAATGCTCTTCACGCTTTTCCCAGCCGGTGAACATCGACATTACGGGCATGGACACGCTCACCGAAGACGCGGCCGGATCCTCGGCATCGAACATGATCTCGCCTTCAAAGCCGGAGAACATGCCGGTAGTGGTTGAAAATCCGAGGTGGTTGTAGCTGAACACAACCTGGCTGTGGCTGGGATCGAGATTGTATTTTTCTGGCGCGGCCAACGCGCCTGTTGCGGTCAGCGCAAGCGCTGCGGCAAGCAAAGTCTGTTTCATACTGAGAGCCTCCAAGGCGGAAAATGTGTATCTTACGGTCACACAAATTGGCCCTGATCGTCCAAAGGACAATCCCGCAGTTTCAAACAAGCCCTGTGGATTGGCGAACACCTGACAGTTCGGCGCCGGGGTCAAGCGCGCGGCGCAGGGCTGCCTGCGTGTCCTGATCGGCGACATGCAGCGCGACGACAACCTGCCCGTTGGCATCGCGGGCCGTCAGCACGCTGTCGTGCAGAGATACCTCGGCGAGTTCGTCAATGTCATGTACCGCAACCAGAGGCTTGTCCGCGTCCATGCCGGGTCCGATGATTCTGATCTGGCGCGTTTCGGGATCAAACTGGATCTCGGACGGGCGATCATCGGTTTGACGGGGTATCAGGAAAACCAGCCCCAGACACAGCATTGTCACTGAAATCACGAGCTTGATCAGCATCATTGCCCCATCCCCGGGCGCCGAGGAAACCACCCACAGGCCCAGAGACGCTAGCACCAGCGTACCTCCAGTGAACAGCCGCAGCGCGCGGCGCAGGTGATATTCCGGGGTGGCATCCTCTGACTGCGCAACGGTATTCCCCGCCCCTTCCAAAGCGTTGACTCGCGCACGCAGAAGACCGGTCAATGCGACCATGATCGCTTCCTTTCTGCTGAAACATGTCTTAATAACACCGCGAAAACGTCCGAAATGCGGCAGACAGACGGCAATCTGCTGGCGGGATCAAAGCGCCTTGCACAGCCCCCCGTGCCGATGTATACGCGCCCAACCTTTCGCATCTGATTTATACCGCGCAGTCTCTCGTGGATGGGCCGCGAAAGGGTTTGGCCCCTCCTATGAAATGCGCCTTGATAGAAATGGAGACGACATGCCCCTCTATGAGCATGTGATGATCGCGCGTCAGGATCTGTCCAACGCGCAAGCCGAAGGCCTGATCGAACATTTTGGCGCCGTGCTGGCCGACAATGGCGGCACCCTCGTGGAAAGCGAGTATTGGGGCGTGAAGACGATGGCCTACAAGATCAACAAGAACCGCAAGGGTCATTATGCCTTTCTCAAGACCGACGCGCCGTCGGTCGCGGTTCAGGAGATGGAGCGCCTGATGCGCCTGCATGACGACGTCATGCGCATTCTGACCATAAAGGTCGACGCGCATGAAGAAGGTCCGTCTGTCCAGATGCAAAAGCGCGATGAGCGCAGCGACCGGGGCGACCGGGGCGACCGTCCGGATCGTGGCGAACGCAGCGATCGCGGCGAACGCCGCGAGCGCCGCTGATCCATCCCTGAAGAAAGGACCATAAACCATGGCTACCAAACCGTTTTTTCGCCGCCGCAAGGTCTGTCCCTTCTCCGGTGACGACGCCCCCAGGATCGACTATAAGGACACGCGCCTGTTGCAGCGCTACATTTCCGAACGCGGTAAGATCGTGCCGTCGCGCATCACCGCCGTGTCGGCCAAGAAGCAGCGTGAGCTGGCCCGCGCCATCAAGCGCGCCCGCTTCCTCGCCCTGCTTCCCTATGCCGTGAAATAAGGAGAGAAACGATGCAAGTTATCCTTCTTGAACGCGTGGCCAAGCTTGGCCAGATGGGCGAAGTTGTTGATGTAAAGGCAGGCTTTGCCCGCAACTATCTCCTGCCACAGGGCAAGGCGCTGTCGGCATCGGCCAAGAACATCGCCGACTTCGAATCCCGCAAGGCACAGCTTGAAACCCAGAACCTCGAGACCCGTAAAGAGGCCGAGGCGATAGCCGAAAAACTGAACGGCCAGCAATTCGTCGTGATCCGTCAAGCATCGGACGGCGGCGCGCTCTACGGCTCGGTCAGCACCCGCGACGCTGCGGATGCCGCCAGCCAGAACGGCTTTACCGTTGACCGCAAGCAGGTCGCATTGACCCGCCCGATCAAGGAGTTGGGCCTTCATGACGTGATCGTCACGCTGCACCCCGAGGTCGAGGCGCGGATTCAGTTGAACGTGGCCCGCTCTGCCGAAGAGGCGGAACTTCAGGCCTCGGGCAAATCGATTCAGGATGCCGCCGCCGAGGCAGATCAGGCCGCAGATTTCGAGATCGCGGAACTGTTCGAGGATATTGGTGCCGCTGCATCCGAGGATGATTACCTTGGCCAGGCCGTGCGGTCCCCCGAATCGGACGACGATAACGCCTGATCTGGCTCATTGTTTCCGGAATGAACGCCGCGCATGTCCATGCGCGGCGTTTCCCTTGATGGTCGTCTCGACAAGCCATGCCGAGGAATGTTAGCGTTGGCTCCTGTCGGTTGGGCATGCTACGATGGCATGTCCGACATGTTACGATTGCACGTCAGGTCCCCCCTCTCGAACGGGCGAAGGCTGCGGATGCACAAACTACCGGGTGTCTATCTAGACTACGATCTGTTCGATCTTGGTGCTCTTCCCGATGCTTCCGAGGACTTTGTCGGCTTTCTCTTCAACATACGCGAAAAATTCGGCCTGGATGATGTCGCCTATGCCGGCATGAATCCGATAAACGGCAGCGTTTTCGGACATGTTACCTATGGGGATGCCTGGAAAATGCACTATGTCGAACACGGATTCCACCGGATTGACCCCACACTCCAGAAAGCGCGGCGCAGTATCGCTCCGGTTGACTGGTCGCGTCTCGAAAGGGATCAGGACTTTCGCCGGGTCTTTGACGATGCCCGCGATTTCGGCATTCACGATCAGGGCCTTACCATTCCTGTGCGCGGCCCTTACGGTGACATAGGCGGCCTCAGCGTGACCAGCAGCCTGTCGCGCACGGAATGGAACAAGCTCAAGAGCGACGTCATCGTCGGCCTGCAATCCGTTGCGGTGCATGTGCATGATATGGTCATCCGATCCGACAGCCTGTCGAACCTGCTCAAGACACCCAACCTGTCGCAGCGGGAAATCGAAGTGCTGCAATGGATCTCGGCAGGCAAATCGCAGCAGGATATCGCGGATATCCTGACGATCTCGAACAGAACGGTCGAGGTCCACCTCAGGTCCGCCCGCCACAAGCTCTATGCGCTGACCACGGCCCAGGCGGTCGGGCGGGCAATTTCAATGGGCCTGATCTATCCCGGCTGATCGGCCGTCCTCCCCCGAGAATCACGATAAATTCAACTACGGGATTTCCCCAATAGCGTCCCGTGGCGTTTCGCATACTCTTTTGCGCACGATCCATCACTTACAACGGCATGGGGAAGTCCGATGATCATAGTTATCGACGCACTGAACAGACACAAGTTTCCGAAACTGCTGGACGAAATGTTCAAACTGCGGGCAAGGGTATTTGGCGACCGGCTCGGCTGGGATGTGAATATCGTCAATGGACGCGAACGGGACCATTTCGATGACCTTGATCCGGCTTACGTGATCGGTCTCGATGACGATGGCGACGTCGTTTCCTGCGTCCGGGCTCTACAGACCACGGGGCCGCACATGCTGGCCGATGTATTCTCGGCCATTCTCGACGGCGAGCCGCCGATCCGCAGTGCCACGATCTGGGAATCGACACGCTTTTGCGTCGACACAAAGCGTCTGGCGCGCGGCACGGGGCGTAATACCGTATCCTACGCCACCTGCGAACTGATGCTCGGCTCGCTCGAATATGCCCAGGCGTCCGGGATCACCGATATCATCACGGTGATCGACCCGCTCATGGACCGCGTACTCAAGCGCTCCGACAACGCACCTTACGATTATGTGGGGAAGATCGCGGACATGGGCAAGGTGCCAGCCCTGGCCGCGCTGCTCGACTGCACCGACGAGCGCATAACCCGGCTGCGCAATTTCGCAGGCATTCACCACGATGTGTTTGTCGCCGAAGACGAGATTGCGGCCGCCGAAAACTTTGACAGCGCGGCAGAGAACAACGCGACCCCGAGGGTCTGTGCGGATCTTGCGCAATATTGCGATGATCAGATTTCGACCGCCGCCACCGAAAAGGAAAAATACGCGGCGCTGCGCCTCAGGGCCGCGCTGGCAGACAGGATTCGTTCGGGCTCCGGGATGCGCGCCTGATCCCCATGGGCGTGCGTGCCTTGCGCAGTCAGTTGGCACTGCTGAGCGCAGGAGCACAGGAACGAAAAGGGCCGCTCCATTCTCCCCGGAGCGGCCCTTCATACTTCAGACGTCTCCGTGACGATTATTCGTCGCTCATGGCTTCGATGGCTTTTTCGAGATCGTCCTTGGAGATCTCCTTTTCGCTCACCGTCGCCAGTTCGACGACGTAATCAATCACCTTGTCTTCAAAGATCGGCGCGCGCAGCTGCTGCCGCATCTGCGGGTTTTTCTGCACGAATTCAAAGAATTCCCGCTCATGCCCCGGATATTGCCGCGCCTGCGTCATGACCGCCTGTGTCATTTCCGCATCCGACACCTCGACCTTGGCCTTTTGCCCCAGATCGGCGAGAAGCAGCCCCAGACGTACCCGGCGTTCGGCCAGTCTGGTATGCTCGTCGGTCACCTCGATCTCGGGATGATCATGACCGTGAACGTCCGGATTCTCTTCATGCCAGAGTTGGTGCGCGATCTGCTTGGCCTCGGTTTCAACCATGGTCGGCGGCAGATCGAAACTTACCATCTCGTCCAGCTTGTCGAGCAGATTACGCTTGAGAATCGCGCGCGCAGCTCCGGCATATTCCTGCTCCAGACGCTCGGCAATCTGCGTCTTGAGCGCGGCCAGATCCTCGGCACCGTATTTCTGGGCCAACTCATCGGTAATCTCTGCGGCGACCGGCTGACGCACGGCTTTTACGGTGCAGTCGAACACCGCTTCCTTGCCAGCGAGATGCTCGGCCTGATACTCATCGGGAAAGGTCACGGTGACGGCCTTTTCCTCGCCCGCCTTGACGCCGACCAACTGACTCTCGAAACCGGGGATAAAGCTGTTGGAGCCAAGCACCAGCGGATAATCCTCGGCGCTGCCGCCCTCGAACGCCTCGCCATCGACCTTGCCGACAAAGTCGATGACAACCTGATCGCCATCCTTGGCCTTGGTGCCCGCCTTGCGGTCCTTGAAATCCTGCGCGCTCTCGGCAAGGTTCTTCAACGCCTCATCCACCGCCGCGTCATCGGCTCTGGCGACCAGACGCTCCAGCGTCACGGACTTGAGATCAACCTCGGGCACCTCGGGCAGCGCCTCGTAGCTCAGTTCAATCTCGACATCGTCGCCCTCTTTCCAGTCCTGATTGGCCATCTTGACATCGGGCTCAAAGGCGGGGCGCTCGCCCTTTTCCTCGAAATGCTTGGACATCGCGCCGTCAACGGCCTCTTGCATCGCCTCGCCCAGCACCCGCTGGCCGAATTGTTTTTTCAGCAGAGGCAGCGGCACCTTGCCCTTGCGAAACCCCTTGATCTCGATCTCGGGTTGGGCCTCTTTCAGCTTTTCATTCACCTTGGCGTCCAGATCCGTCGCCGACAGGATCATCTTGTAGCCGCGCTTCAGGCCTTCGTTCAGGGTCTCGGTGACCTGCATGTTCGTCCTCATCCATTGCATTCGGGCCGCGGAGGCGTCCGCAGCGGTCAAAATCAGGCGTCTTCTAGGGGCACCCCTGCCCGCGCGCAAGAGCAAAGCGCCGCTGATCCGGCGTCAGAACCCCCTGCAACTGGTCAATCTGGTGCGGGTGGAGGGACTTGAACCCCCACGCCTTGCGGCGCCAGAACCTAAATCTGGTGCGTCTACCAATTTCGCCACACCCGCACGAGCCACCGCTCTCGCGGATCGCTGGCGCGGTGTCTAGCAAAGCGCGACCGCCGATGCGAGGGGAAAATGCCCACGGCAAGGCCACGGGGCGCGCTAAAAATGGCGCGGCATTAACCCAATCTTGACATAAAGTGATGGAAAGATCGAGGCAGCAAAACAGCGGGAAACGCCATGAAACCCAGAACGGGCGGGCGGGCATGTGGCGGATTGATCGTCACGCCCCCGGCGGACAGGACCGGCCTGAGCGCCGACAGCATCGTACTGACGCTCGACGGTGAAAAGAGCCTGGCCGATATCCGACCCGGTGATCGTGTGATCACCCGCGATACCGGCATCGCCGTGGTGCAATGGATCACCATCGCCAGACATCTGACGCGCATCATCCGGATCAGGGCCGGATCACTCGGCCACACCCGTCCGGACCGGGACGTGACCCTGCCCGCCGCCCAACCGATCCTCGTACGCGACTGGCGGGCGCAGGCGATCTTCGGGGCGCCGCAGATCATCGTGCCCGCCTCGCGGCTTGTGGATGGCGAATTCGTGACTCTCCACACCGCGCAGGAGATCCTGCTTTGCAGCCTTGGCTTTGATCATCCGCATGTCCTTTATGTGGACGGGCTGGAACTGGCCAGCGGCCCCGCAGCGGCGCTGACAGCCGCGGGGGTCTGAACTCAAAGTCCGCGCAGCACCTTTGGCAATTCCTCTGGCAGATCCTCGGCAATCAGACCCGGGCCGAATGAACGCGCGCATTCCACATGCAGCCACGCCGCCGTCTCTGCCGCCCGCATCGGATCAAATCCGCGCGCCAGCAGTCCGGTGATGAATCCCGCCAGCACATCGCCCGACCCCGCGGTCGCCAGCCAGGGCGCCGCGCGATCGTATTGGGCCGAATTGACGCCACACCGCCCGTCCGGTGCCGCGATCACCATATCCGGCCCCTTGAACAGCACCACACATCCCGCCTGCCTTGCCGCCACGCGCGTTGCATCCACTTTGGAATACGCCGGGCCCTTGACGGCGGGCGCGTTCAGCTTGTCGACGATATCCGGGAACAGGCGCGCAAACTCGCCCGCATGAGGCGTCAGCACACAGCGCTCGTGCAGCATGGCAAACAGCTCCTCCGGCGTGTCGCCAAACGCTGTCAGCGCATCCGCGTCCAATACCGTAGGACGAGGTTCCGCTCCGCCGCACACCACCTCAACCAACTCCCGCGCGCGCGTCACACCCAGACCTGGCCCCAGACACAGCGCATTGATTCTGCGATCCGCAAGCAGCGCTGCAAGTTCGGCACCATCCTCCAGCCGCTGCAACATCAGCGCGGTGATCTGGCGGGCTACCTCCTGCTGCGCGCTGCCGGGCACAGCCAGCGTCACCAACCCTGCTCCTATCCTCAATGCTCCCCGCGCCGCAAGCCGCGCCGCGCCGGTGCGCCCTGCCCCCCCCGTCAGGATCAGGGCGTGACCGTTCGAATACTTGTGTGCGTTCGCTGATTTTGTCAGGCAACCTGCTCCGGGCGCCGTCACAAGAGTCAGCCCGCCATTCGCTGAAACAGGTCGCAGACCTATATCCACCACCACGAACCTGCCGCAATGCTCCGGACCGCTGGCCAGATGATGACCCAGCTTCGGCGCATGAAAACTGACGGTCAGTGCCGCGCGCACCGCCGCATCGCCCAGGCGCCTTCCGCTGTCGCTGCACAGGCCCGAGGGCAGATCGATCGCCACTGTTCTTGCGGCCCTGCCAGTGTTCCAGGTCCGGATACACTCCAGCGCCGCCCCCTCCAGCGGTCGCGTCAGCCCAATACCAAAAAGCGCGTCCACATAGAGATCGGCGGCGAAATCCCCCTCCCGCGCCCGGTCCGGTGGCGCGAGTCCCGCCATGGCGCACCACCGCTCGCAATTCACCCTGGCATCGGGCGGCAGTCTGGCAGGATCGCCGTAGAGAAAGACCTTGACTTCCCACCCCCGGGCCTTCAACAGCCGCGCCACGACAAACCCATCCCCTCCATTGTTGCCCGGCCCACACAGCACCATAGCCTTTTGTGGCGCGCTGATCAGCTCCGGCCATTGCGCGAAAACCGCCTCGACGACGCCGCGCCCGGCGCGCTCCATCAACTCCAGCCCGGTCACCTCACCTGACTCGATGGCCGCCCGCTCAATCGCCCGCATCTGCGCGGCTGTCAGCAATTCCTTCATTTCCGGCGTCCCGCGATTCACTTTCGATTATTCTGAGGTCTTATTGCCTATTTTTTAAGCATAAATCATGCCCGATCCTGATCTCATGCCCAATGCTCAGCCTAACCGATTGAGCCCGCCCCTGAGAAGTGGTCTGCACATCCCGAAACATTATTCCGGGAGGCCAGAGCCGATGAAAAAGATCGAAGCGATCATCAAGCCGTTCAAGCTTGATGAGGTCAAAGAGGCGCTGCAGGATGCTGGCATCCAGGGTCTTTCGGTCATCGAGGTCAAGGGCTTTGGTCGCCAGAAGGGCCATACCGAGCTCTATCGCGGGGCCGAATATGTGGTGGACTTTCTGCCCAAGGTGAAAATCGACGTGGTGCTCGACGACGATCAGGTCGACGCCGCAATTGAGGCCATCATCGACGCGGCCAAGACCGACAAGATCGGGGACGGCAAGATTTTCGTCAGCCCCGTCGAACAAGCCATTCGCATCCGCACCGGCGAAACCGGCTCGGACGCGCTCTAACCCCCTACTCCAATTAAGAAAAGGACAAGAGAATGAGCAAGGACGCAGTTCTCAAACTGATGAAGGACGAGGATGTCGATTATGTCGATATCCGCTTTACCGACACGCGCGGCAAGCTGCAGCATGTAACCGTGGTGGCAGATCTGGTGGATGAGGATTTCCTTGAAGAGGGTTTCATGTTCGACGGCTCGTCCATTGCCGGCTGGAAATCCATCGAGGCATCGGACATGAAACTGATGCCCGACACCGAGAGCGCCTATCTCGATCCCTTCTATGCCGAAAAGACGCTCTGCCTTCACTGCTCGATCGTCGAGCCGGATACGGGCGAATCCTATGCCCGCGACCCGCGCGGTACGGCGGAGAAGGCCGAGGCCTACCTCAAATCCTCCGGCATCGGAGACGCGGCCTATTTCGGCCCCGAGGCCGAATTCTTCATCTTTGACGACGTGCGCTTCTCGAACACGATCAACAAGGTATCCTATCAGGTCGATGCGGTCGATGCCTCGTGGAACACCGACACCGAGTACGAGATGGGCAACACCGGCCACCGCCCCGGCCTCAAGGGCGGTTATTTCCCGGTGAACCCGGTCGATGACGCCCAGGACATCCGCGCCGAGATGCTGAGCACCATGAAACGCATGGGGATGAAGGTGGACAAGCATCACCACGAAGTTGCCAGTTGCCAGCACGAGCTTGGCCTGATCTTCGGCACGCTGACCAAACAGGCGGACGAGATCCAGAAATACAAGTATGTGATCCACAACGTGGCGCATGCCTACGGCAAATCGGCGACCTTCATGCCCAAGCCGATCTATGGCGACAACGGGTCCGGCATGCATGTGAACATGTCGATCTGGAAAGACGGCAAGCCCCTGTTCGCAGGCGACAAATACGCCGATCTCAGTCAGGAGGCGCTGTGGTTTATCGGCGGGATTCTCAAGCATGCCAAGACCCTGAACGCCTTTACCAACCCCGGCACCAACAGCTACAAGCGGTTGATTCCCGGCTTCGAGGCCCCCGTGCTGCGCGCCTATTCCGCGCGCAACCGTTCGGGCTGCGTCCGCATTCCATGGACCGAAAGCCCCAAGGCAAAACGTGTCGAGGCGCGTTTCCCCGACCCGAGCGCCAACCCCTATCTGGCCTTCGCCGCGCTGCTGATGGCCGGTCTTGACGGGATCAAATCCAAGATCGACCCCGGAGAGGCGATGGACAAGAACCTTTACGACCTGCCCGCCGAAGAGCTCAAGGATATCCCGACGGTCTGCGGCAGCCTGCGCGAGGCGCTCGACTGCCTGGCTGCCGATCACGATTTCCTGCTGGCCGGCGACGTGTTCACCAAGGACCAGATCGAGGGCTATATCGCGCTCAAGATGGACGAGGTTCACAAATACGAACATACCCCGCATCCGGTCGAATTCGGCATGTATTACAGCTGCTAGGCAGCTGTCCTGAGCTGACATCGAACCACAGACCAAGGCGTCCCGCTCGGGGCGCCTTTTTCGTCTTTGAATGCCGTTGCCGGATGGGAACCAAAACCCCGGAATTATCCCGATTGCCCCCCCGATTGCCCCAATGTGTTCATATTTGAAACAAACTGGCTCCACCTTCGTCCGGCATAGTGGGATGAGGAAATAAAAAACAACGGGTGCCACGATGACCAGAACCGCTGACCAGGTTACGGCAGGGCTAGTATTTCTCGGTACGAGAAACTTTGACATTGTCCGGATCGGCAACCGGGTATGCGCCGCGCTGGACCGGCTGGACGAGCAGATCGCGGGCTTTCGGGTTCTGTCCGATACGGTCGTGACCCTGCGCACTGCGACTTATACGCTGAACATCGAAGTCGAGACTGACCGCCCGGTGCCCACGCTGGAGCGTCCCGCGGCGCATTATCTGGCGCTGACGCTGGTGCGCGCCGATGCACAGCCGATGGATGAAACGGACTTGTCACTGTCCATCATGGCTCATGCGCTGCAAGCGCTGCACAAATCCCTGGCACCGGATTATGTGCAATGGGTCGATCCGCTCGCGGTTCTCAGCAGCGCCGATTTTCACATGGCAACCACATTGCCCGAAGAAGAACTGACCACCTATCCAGGTGAAATGACTGCGGCACAGACACCGGTCTCGGACTCGCCCCCCGAACCGTCGCGGCGCGAAACCCTGCCGGATATCGAGGAAACCAACACGGCCCTGCTCGCGCGGCTGATCGAGAAAGATGCGCAGAACGCAAGCAAAGGCGTCGACGGGGCGCTGCGGTCAGCGTTCCGGAAAAACCCCGATGGCACGCCGATTCTGCAACCCGGGCAGACGTTCGACAAGGAAGAAAGCGCATTGCTGCGTCTCTCCGTCTGGCTGTTCACCATCACGCTCGGCCTCTTTGCGCTGCCGGTTGCCGTGGCGCTGGCCGTGTTTAACCTGCTGCGCGGCGAGAACCTGCGGCTGACCTCGCAGACCACGGCGCTGACCGGCACCTTCATCGCCCTACAGGCCACCGGCAGCACGGCGCAGGCGATGATCACTGTACAGAGCCTTCTCGGATAACGCCGAATTGCACTTTGCGCGTACCTGGCTCTTGTGGCACGGGATCGAGCCGCTACACTCTCACCTGTCCAGTCAGAACGGAGCGTTGCGATGTTGCCCCCCGGTCGATCCCTTGTCCTGCTGCCTGCTCTTGGCCTTTTTGTTGGCCTTGCGGCACCAGCCCTGGCCGCTGCCTGTGGCAATAGCGCCGATGGTTTCACCGCATGGAAATCCGCCTTTGCCGCAGAAGCCGCCGCCGCGGGCGTAGGCCAGCACGGCCTCGCCGCCCTGGCCGAGGCGCAATATTCCAGCAGCACCATCGCCGCCGATCGCAACCAGAAAAGCTTTCGCTTCACCCTTGAGAAATTCATGCAGGTGCGCGGGGCCGACACCATCGTCGCGCAGGGCCGCAAGCGGCGCAGCCGCGACGCCGCCTTTTACGATACTCTGGAACGGCAATACGGCGTGCCCGCCGGCGTCCTGATCGCCATTCACGGCATGGAAACCGGATTCGGCGGCTTCATGGGCGACACATCCGTGGTCTCGGCCATCGTGACGCTGACATATGATTGCCGCCGCTCGGATTTCTTCCGCCCGCATGCCATCGGCGCGCTCAAACTGGTCGATCAGGGAACGATCACGGCCCAGACCAAGGGGGCCAGGCACGGAGAACTTGGCCATACCCAGTTTCTGCCCGGCAATGCGCTGGCCTATGGTGTCGATGCCAATGGCGACGGCCGCGTGGATTTCTACAACCTGACCGATGCCATGGCCTCGACCGCCAATTTCCTGCGCCAGAAGGGCTGGCAACCGGGCGTCAGCTATCAGGAGGGTCAACCGAATTTTGCCGTGATCCAGCAATGGAACGCGGCGGGCGTCTATCAAAAGGCGATTGCCATCATGGCGGCGCGTATCGACAGCGGCTGAGAGTCTGGCCCTGCCGTCACCGCTCGGCGCGGGACTACGGAACTATATCGCCGCGCGCAATCCAGGTGAGCCGTTCAGCCTATCCGCCCCGGCAATCACATAGGTGTGGATTGAGAACACGCAGGCGCGGGTTTCAGGCAGACGCAGCACGCACTGCCGTTCCGAGCGCAGATAAGGATAGACCGCATCCGCCACGGGTTGTACTCGCCGACGCGGTTGATGCAGCGTCGCATCCGCGTAACGCAAGGCGTTGAACCGCCAGAGCGGTCGCCCCTCGCGCACCCCGTCAAACAGCCGCTGCACCCGCTGGGCAATGTCCGGATCATAGGCCGCGACCGGTGCATGAATCGTGATCAGCGGGCGACCGATCTTATCGACCAGCCGCCAGCTTGCCGGAAAGCACAGCACGGCGGCGGTCAGCACATGCTCATCCCCGCGCTTTTCCATCAGGCACAGATCCTCCTGTACCAGATGCCCCAGCGTTCCCATCGGATCGGTGCGGTCTATCTCCACCTCCACCTCATCGGGCCGAACCACGCGATCTTGCTCGACCGCATAACCCGGCGCGTGGTCCCGCAGCCAAACCAGCACGTAATCCAGCAACTCTTGCGCCGCCGCCGTCCCCTGGGGCGTCACCGCCAGCACATCCTCGCGCCGTTCGGCCAGCAGTCGGGCGCGCTCGGCCATCTGCGCGCCAAAGGCTTCGTCAACCAGCAGCCATTCGGCCATGTCGAGTGGCGCGATTCCCGGCAGAGGCCGCCGGTTGGTTACATCATAGGGCAGGCTGGTCTGAAATATTCCTATCATGGCCTGACCTTAGCCAGATCAATTCCCGTCTGCATCCCCAAAATACCCGGTGCCGCCCTCGCGCCAGTAGCGGGTGTGCATCCGGTAATCCTTGCGCGGTCCGTGCACCCGCCAGACCACCGCAAAGGCAGGCCAGTCGCTGAAATCGTAGGTGCCGTCATAATGGTCCGGGTCGCACCAGTGGGATACATCCCCCCCTTCACCCGGCACCCGGTGAAAGAACCGTCCATCGGCAAACCGCACCGTCAAGTCCGCCTCCCACCGATAGCGCCGCGTGACCTGCATCGGCGCATGGCTCGGCAGGTGCATCTCGCCGGTCTCGTCGCAGATCAGACCGCCATCGGCGGGCAACCAGACCGCATGCCCGGCAACCAGCACCCTGCCGCCCTGCGTCTCGACGATCTCACGCCGAAAGGCCCATGCGCCCTCGAAATCCGACAACTGCCTCGACCGCATATCCTGTTTCCTGTCTGCCATGCGCATCGTCAATCCCATGCGCCGGGTTGCCGCGCCCCGTGTCACACTCTAAAAGCGCGGCAATTCCAGTTCCATCCGCCAATTGCAAGGATCGCCGATGATTCCCCGCTATTCCCGCCCCGACATGGTTGCCATCTGGGAACCCACCACCAAATTCCGCATCTGGTACGAGATCGAGGCCCATGCCTGCGACGCCATGGCCGATCTGGGCGTGATCCCGCGCGAGAATGCCAAGGCCGTATGGAAGGCGAAGGACGTGGAATTCGACGTGGCCCGCATCGACGAGATCGAGGCCGAGACCAGGCATGACGTCATCGCCTTTCTCACCCATCTGGCCGAGCATGTTGGCTCTGACGAGGCGCGCTTCGTGCATCAGGGGATGACAAGCTCGGACGTGCTCGACACCTGCTTCAATATTCAGCTCACCCGCGCCGCCGATATCCTGATCGCGGACATGCAGGGGCTGCTCGCCGCCCTCAGGCGCCGCGCCTATGAGCACAAGAACACGATCCGCATCGGGCGCAGCCACGGCATCCATGCCGAACCCACCACCATGGGCCTGACCTTTGCCCGCTTCTACGCCGAAATGGACCGCAATCTCACACGCCTGCGCACCGCGCGCGATGAAATCGCCACCGGGGCCATTTCCGGCGCGGTCGGCACCTTCGCCAATGTCGATCCACGGGTCGAGGAACATGTCTGCGCACAGCTTGGCCTGACCCCTGAACCGATCAGCACACAGGTAATACCACGCGACCGGCACGCGGCCTTCTTTGCCGCGCTTGGCGTTGTTGCTTCTTCGGTCGAAAACGTCGCCATCGAAATCCGCCACATGCAGCGGACAGAGGTTCTGGAGGCCGCCGAATTCTTCTCGATGGGGCAAAAGGGCTCGTCCGCCATGCCGCACAAGAAGAACCCGGTATTGACCGAAAACCTCACCGGGCTGGCGCGGCTGGTGCGTATGACGGTGATCCCGGCGATGGAAAACGTGGCGCTCTGGCACGAGCGCGACATCTCGCATTCCTCGGTCGAGCGCAACATCGGCCCCGATGCCACGATCACCCTCGATTTCGCCCTCGCACGGCTGACCAATGTCATCGACAAGCTGTTGGTCTACCCTGAGAACATGCTTGCCAACATGAACCGGTTTCCCGGCCTCGTCATGTCGCAGCGCGTGCTTCTGGCGCTCACGCAGGCCGGCGTCAGCCGCGAGGACGCCTATCGACTGGTGCAGCGCAACGCGCTCAGGGTTTGGGAAACAGGCTGCGATTTCAGGACCGAGCTATTGAACGATGCCGAGGTGACGGCGGCGCTCAGCCCTGCGGAAATTGATGAAAAATTCGACATCGGCTACCACACCAAACATGTCGATACGATCTTCCGTCGAGTTTTCGGGGAATCATGATATACTGTCGCCATGTCCAACAGGGAGACAAGCGATGAAGCTCAAGATCGGTCTTGCCGCCCTCGCTATTGTCGCCATGCCGTCGCTCGCTCTCGCAGCGGGCGGCTGCAATTACGGCAGCCAGAAACAGGCGATCTCATGCGCTGACGGCACGGTCTGGGACAGCGCATCGAATACCTGCGTCTCGCAGGTTTCGAGCTGATCCAGGAAACTCAGGGGCGGGTCATTTCCCCCGCCCCTTGTTCATATTGCCATAAAGACTCATGTCCGGGACGCCGCCGCGCTCAGGCAGGCATGCGCTCCTCGACCAGCCCCGCCCACCAGCTGCACCCAGCCGGGATCGCCTGATCGTTGAAATTGTAATCAGGGCTGTGCACCATGGCGGTGTCACCATTGCCGATCAGGATATAGGCGCCGGGCCGTTCCTCCAGCATGAAGGCGAAATCCTCGCCTCCCATCACCAGCGGCGCATCCTCACAGGTGCCGCTGATCCTGGCGGCGACCGAGGCCGCGAATTCGGTCTGCTCCTCGTGATTGATCATCACCGGATAGCCCCGGTGATAGGTCACTTCGGCTTTGCCGCCAAACCCCGCCGTCACATGTTCGCAGAGCGCGCGAATGCGCGTTTCGGCCAGATCGCGCATTTCGGGACTCATTGTGCGCACCGTGCCGCGCAGATGTACGCCCTGCGGGATCACATTGAATGCGCTCGACGATGTCTGGAACGAGGTTACAGAGACCACCACCTGATCCACCGGATCGGCATTGCGGCTGGCGATGGTCTGCAGCATCGTCACCAGATGCGCGGCCATAACAGTCGTATCGACCGTCTCATGCGGCTTGGCGGCATGGCCACCCTTGCCCGTCAGCGCGATGTCGAACTGATCGGTGGCGGCAAAGAACGCACCTGCGCGAATCGCGAAACTGCCCACCGGCTTGCCCGGCCAGTTGTGCATGCCGTACACTTCCTGAACGCCAAAGCGGTCCATCATTCCGTCGTCGCACATCGCCTTGCCACCCGCGCCACCCTCTTCGGCGGGCTGAAAGATCACAACGGCGGTGCCGTCGAAATTGCGCGTCTCGGCCAGGTATTGCGCGGCCCCGAGCAGCATCGCGGTATGCCCGTCATGGCCGCAGGCATGCATCGCTCCGGGGGTCTTGCTGGCATAGTCGACCCCCGTCGCCTCGTGGATCGGCAGCGCGTCCATATCGGCGCGCAGCCCGATGACCCTGCCCGATCCGGTGCTGCGACCCTTGATTACCCCCACAACCCCGGTGCGCCCGATGCCGGTCACCACCTCGTCACAGCCAAACGCCTTCAGCTTTTCCGCCACAAGCGCGCTGGTCCGGTGCGTTTCATACAGGATTTCGGGATGGGCATGAATGTCGCGGCGCCATTCGGTGATGTCATTGTGCAATTCTGCAAAGCGGTTCTTGACGGGCATCGTGTCGCACTCCTGTCTGCATGTTCGGGATTTGCCCTACCGTGGCGCATTCGTGACGGGACCACAAGGGGGCCAGACCTGTGCATTTGCCATATACAAGCGCAGCCGACTCCGCTATGCGTCCCGGCTTGACGCGCAAGCCGCACCCCTTTTCGGAACCGACCTCTCCCATGATCCTGCCTGCCCTTTCCAATGCCCTCGCCGCGCGCGGCTATGAAACCCTGACGCCGGTGCAGGAGGCGGTGACCGACCCCGCGCTGAACGACGCCGACCTTCTGGTTTCGGCCCAGACCGGCTCTGGCAAGACCGTGGGCTTTGGCCTGGCCATCGCGCCCACATTGCTGGATGGCGCAGACCGCCTGCCGCCCGCCGCCGCCCCCCTGGCGCTGATCGTGGCGCCCACGCGCGAACTGGCCATGCAGGTGATGCGCGAGTTGAGCTGGCTCTATGCCGAGGCGGGTGCACGGCTGGCAACCTGCGTCGGCGGCATGGATGCGCGTGACGAGCGCCGCGCGCTGGAACGCGGCGCGCATATCGTGGTGGGCACACCCGGACGCCTTTGTGATCATATCAACCGTGGCGCGCTCGACATGACCAGCCTGCGGGCCATCGTCCTCGACGAGGCCGACGAGATGCTTGATCTCGGCTTTCGCGAAGACCTGGAATTCATGCTCGCAGCCGCGCCCGAGAGCCGGCGCACGCTGATGTTCTCGGCCACCGTGCCGCCGATGATCGCCAAGCTGGCCGAGAAATTCCAGCGCGACGCGCAGCGTGTGACCACCCTCACCGGTGCCAGACAGCATGCCGATATCGCCTATCAGGCGCTGAGCGTGGCCCCGCATGACGCCGAAGGCGCAGTGATCAACCTGCTTCGCTATCACGATGCGCAAAACGCCATCGTTTTCGCCAATACCCGCGCCATGGTGGCACGCCTGACCGCGCGGCTGGCCAATCGCGGCTTTGCCGTGGTGTCGCTATCTGGCGAACTCAGCCAGGCCGAGCGCACCCATGCCCTGCAGGCGATGCGCGACGGGCGGGCGCGGGTCTGTGTGGCCACCGATGTTGCCGCACGCGGCATCGACCTGCCCAATCTTGACCTCGTGGTGCATGCCGAATTGCCCACCAATTCCGAAGGCCTCCTGCATCGCTCGGGCCGCACAGGCCGCGCCGGGCGCAAGGGGATCTCTGCCCTGATCGTGCCGGTCAGGGCTCAGAAAAAGGCCGAGCGCCTGCTGAAATTCGCCAGAATCACAGCGGAATGGACCACGCCGCCCACGCCTGAGGATATCGAGACGCGCGACCGCGAGCGGCTCCTGTCCGATCCGGTCTGGTCCGAAGCACCAAGCGAGACCGAGGCCGCCTTTGCCGCCGAATTGCTGACACTGCACAGCCCAGAGGAAATCGCCGCCGCCTATCTGCGGCTCTACCAATCACGCTGGTCCGCCCCCGAGGAACTGAGCGCGCCCGACGCCCGCGCCCCCGCCCGCGAGCGCACACCCTTCGGCCCGAGCCGCTGGTTCGCGCTCTCGGTCGGAGGCAACGACCGGGCCGAGGCGCGCTGGCTGCTGCCGCTGCTGTGTCGGGCCGCCAACATGGACAAATCCGCCATCGGCGCGATCCGGGTGCAGGCGACCGAGACCTTTGTGGAACTGGCCGAGACCGCGGTGCCCGGTTTCATGGCCGCCATTGGCGACGATGGTCAACTGGACGAAGGTATCACCGCGCGGCAACTCGACGTCGCGCCCGATCTGGCCCCAGCCCCCCCCCGCCCGCCGCGCGAGGATCGTAGCCCGCGCACACCACGCGAAGAGCGTGCGCCGCGTCCGGCACCTCGCATCGATGCCCCGCGCCCGACGTCCAAACCGCGCCCCAAACCACAGCCCGCCCCGGACGCAATGGCCCGGGCTGTCGAGGATGGGGCCGTGACCGCCTATCGCAAACCGCGCAGCGATACCGATAACACGCCGCCCCCTGCTAGGAAGCCGTGGGGCGCCGACAAGCCCAAGGGCAAGCCGACCGGCGACCGCAAACCGAGCAAACCCTTTGGCAAGCCCCATGGCAGGACAGACGCGAAGCCGGGGGCGAAACCCCATGGCAAACCGGGCGCAAAGCCTGCGGGCAAGCCGTTTGACAAGCCCCGAAGCAAACCCGCGCCGTCAGTCGCAGATGCCGCGCCCCCCAAACCCAACCTTGCAGCAGATACCTCCAAACGCTTTACCCCGCCGGGCAAACCTGCAAAACCGGGCAAGCTGGGGACGGGCAAGCCGGGGACGGGCAAGTCTTTTGCAGGCAAACCGGGTTCTGGCAAATCGGGCATGGGCAAACCCAAAGGCAAGGGCGCGGCCCCCAAGACCCGCTCGGGCTATGGCGGCACCAATCCGCCGAAACGCGGCAAACCGTAAGCGAAGTCAGGTTCAGGTATCCTCCGAACGGGAGAACCTGGCGGACATCCGGCACTCCGGTGAAAAGCCGCGCGAGTGGCAAACTCAACGACCGCTCCAGACTAATCCCAACCTACGCCCGCCCCAACCGTTCCAGCAGCGCGCGCATGAAATCATGCCCGGCCTCGAACTGTTCCACCGTCATATATTCATCCGGCTGATGCGCCTGCGCAATATCGCCCGGCCCGCAGATCACCGTCGAATAGCCGCGTTCCTGAAACTGCCCGGCCTCGGTGCCATAACTGACCACATGTGAACCGTTATCTCCGGTCAACTGCCGCACCAGCGCCTCTGCCGCGCCATTCGCCTCGGGCTTCAGCCCCGGAACGACAAACTTGGGCGTTACCTCGATGCGGGTATCGGGATGCACCGCCTGCATCGCGGCCTCGGCCTGCGCCACCTCCGCCAGAAAGCGCGCGCCCCATTCTTCCGGCTCCTCGCCCGGCACGATACGGAAATCCATGCCGAAACGGCATTCCTTGGCGGTGATGTTATGCGCCGTGCCGCCCGCGATGGTGCCGACATGCAGCGTGGTCCAGGGCGGCTCGAACATCGCCGCCAGATCCGAGGGTCGGCGCGCCCTGTTTTCTGCATTGCACGCATTCGCCCAGTCTATGAGCGGTGCCGCGGCCATGATCGCGTTGACACCGCGATGCATGATCGAACTATGCACCTCGAATCCCACGGCACGAACGTCATAGCCCAGCCCACCCTTGTGACCCGTTACCGCCTGCATCATTGACGGCTCGCCGATGATTGCCACATCCGCCCTGGGCAGCACCTCAAGCATCCGTTCGATCATCGGTGGCGCACCGGTGCAGCCGATCTCCTCATCGTAACTCAGCGCCAGTTGCAGCGGTCGGGCGACGCCCCGGTGATGCGCCTCGACCAGCGCCCAGATCGCCAGCGCGTCAAAGCCCTTCATGTCGCAACAACCGCGTCCGTAATATTTCCCGTCGCGCTCTACCACCGAGAACGGATCCGAGGTCCAGGGCTGACCATCGACCGGCACTACATCGGTATGTCCCGACAGCACCACACCGCCCGCCACCTCCGGCCCGGCATGGGCAAAGATTGCAGCCTTCTCGCCTGTCTCGTTGTAATGGCGATGCGCGGGAATACCGTGGCCGGCCAGATACTCCTCGACCCAGTCAACCAGCAGAAGGTTGCTGTCGCGGCTGACGGTGGGAAAGCTCACCAGCCTTTCCATGACCTGATAAGGCGTCAGTCTGGCGACCATGCTCAATAGCCGCTCTCGGAGGTCAGCACGAAGTGGCCCGGATCGACCTCCTTGTAGACCGACGGCCCCGGCTCGTATCCCACCGGGTGAATCGGCGAGGGAATCGGCTTGAAATTCAGATCCTTCTCGGTTTTTCGTCGGCGCAGATCGGCGATCGGAACGGCCTTCATCAACGCCTGCGTGTAGGGGTGCTGCGGGTTCTCGAACACCGCCGCGCGCGGGCCCCGTTCGACGATCCGGCCCAAATACATCACGCCCACGTCGTGACTGACGCGCTCGACCACGGCCATGTCATGACTGATGAAGAGGTACCCCAGACCCAGATCCGCCTGCAACTCCAGCATCAGGTTCAGCACCTGCGCCTGCACGCTGACATCAAGAGCGCTCACAGCCTCATCCGCGACGATCAGCTTCGGATTGAGCGCCAGCGCGCGCGCAATCGCCACCCGCTGCCGCTGCCCTCCGGACAGTTCATGCGGAAACCGCCGCAGGAAAGAGCGCGGCAGTTCCACCCGGTCAAACAACATCGCCACCCGGTCATCCATCTCCGAGCGGTTGACCAGGCCATAATTGCGCATCGGCTCGGCCACCTGCGCCGCCAGCTTCATCTGCGGGTTGAGCGAGGCGAAGGGATCCTGAAACACCATCTGCATATCCACTCGCGCGCGTCGCAGCGCGCCCGGCGCAAGCGCCATGATATCCGTGCCATCCAGCACCACCTCGCCCGCAATCGGTTCGACCAGCCGCAGGATCGAGCGCCCGGCAGTGGATTTTCCGCATCCCGATTCCCCCACAAGGCTGAGCGTGCGACCCTTGTTGAGGGTAAAGGAAACATCCTCGACCGCATGCACATTGGCCACCGTGCGGCGAAAGAACCCACCGGTGACCGCGAAGCGCGTGGTCAGCCCCTTGACACGCAACAAAAGATCGTCGCTGCCCACAATCGGCTTGATCTCGTGCTTGTCCGAACCCAGTAGCTTCATCGGTTCTGGCCAGGATTTGCCGCGCATCTCGCCCAGCTTGGGCACGGCGGCCAGCAACACCTTGGTGTAATCGTGGGCCGGGGCCTCGAATATCTGCTCGACCGTCCCCTCCTCGACCTTGTTGCCGCGGAACATCACCACCACGCGGTCCGCCATCTGCGCCACCACCGCCATGTCATGCGTGATGAACACCACCGCCGTCCCGGTCTCGCGTTTCAGGCGGTCGATCAACGCAAGAATCTCTGCCTGAATGGTCACATCGAGCGCCGTCGTCGGCTCGTCCGCGATCAGAAGGCGCGGCGCGCAGGCCAGTGCCATGGCGATCACCACCCGCTGCCGCATGCCGCCCGACAACTCGTGCGGATACTGGTCCAGCCTCCGTTCGGCCTCGGGAATGCGCACCTCTTTCAGCAGGTCCAGCGCCCGCGCCCGCGCCTGCGCCCTGGACATGCCACGATGCACGCGCAACCCTTCGGTCAGTTGCCGCCCGACCGTAAACACCGGGTTGAGCGCGGTCATCGGCTCCTGAAAGATCATCCCGATCTCATTGCCGCGAATCGTGCGCATCAGGCTCTGATCGGTTTTGGCGAGGTCGATCTCACCGCCCTCCTTGCGGTCAAAGATCAGCCGCCCGCCCGCGATCGTACCGCCGCCATATTCCACCAGCCGCATCAGCGACAAAGACGAGACGGATTTGCCCGACCCCGATTCGCCCACGATACAGACGGTCTCGCCCGCGTTGACGCTAAACGAGACATCCTCGACCCCGACAACCGGTCCGTCCTTGGTCTCGAACTCGACCCGCAGATTCTCGATCCGGGCAATCGGGGTATCCAGCATGCACCTTGGCCTTTGCAACTTGGAGGACAATGCTCAGACGCTACTCACTTTGCGCCGTCCCTGTCAAACGGCGTGGGGTCCGGACGGCGATGTTAAGCAAATGTGCAAATGGAATGCTTGCATTTTATCCTGATCCGGTCTGTGATGCCGGGGCTGTCCGGGGATGCAGTGCGATCGCACAGGCGTGCGCCGCGTACTATTTCCGGCATGGCAGACCGCCTTGCCCCGCGTCCCGCGCGGGCTGGCAAGAATGAAACGAGACGGCCCTTACAAACCGCTGTCCAACACCGGAGGACTATTCACCAATGACCCTGAAATCCCTATTGCTTGGCGCAACCGCCGTGACAGGTCTTGCGTCGGCTGCCTGGGCCGAGCGCGGCGCGGACGGCCATGTCAACCTGATCTACTGGCAGGCGCCGTCGATCATGAATCCCTACCTCTCGGGCGGCACCAAGGAGGTCGAGGCAGCCAGCCTCGTGATCGAACCTCTGGGCCGCTACAACACCAAGGGCGAGATGGTGCCCTATCTGGCCGAGGAAATCCCGACCGTTGGCAACGGCGGCGTGTCCGAGGATCTCAAGTCGATCACCTGGAAGATCAGGCCCGGCATCGTCTGGTCGGACGGCACCGCCTTTACCGCCAACGATGTGAAATTCACCGCCGAATACTGCATGCACCCCGAAGGCGGCTGCGCGCAACTGGCGAAATACGAAGGCGTGGCCTCGGTCGAGGTGATCGACGACCTGACCGTCAAGGTCAATTTCACCGACGCACAACCCAACCCCTACGGCCCCTTCATGGGTGGTCAGGCTCCGATCATTCAGGCGGCGCAATTTGCCGACTGTCTCGGGGCAAAGGCGCAGGAATGCACCGATGCCAATTTCAATCCGATCGGCACCGGCCCGTTCAAGGTGGACGAATTCCGCCCCAATGACGTGATCTCGCTTTCCGCGAACCCGAACTACCGCGACCCGGCCAAGCCGCGCTTTGCCACCATGACCTTCAAGGGCGGCGGCGACGCCACGGCGGCGGGCCGTGCGGTTCTGGAAACCGGCGAATTCGATTATGCGTGGAACCTGCAACTCGCGCCCGATGTGATCGCCAACATGGCCGCCGCGGGTAAGGGCGTCGCCATGTCGGCCTTTGGCACCCTGGTCGAACGGATCGAGATGAACATGACCGATCCCTCGCCCGACCTGCCCGAGGGTGAGCGCGCCACAGCCAAACATCCGCATCCGATCCTGACCGACATGCGCGTGCGCAAGGCGCTCAGCATGGCCATCGACCGCAATCTACTGGTCGAAATCGGCTATGGCCAGGCCGGGCGCCCCACCTGCAACCTCGTACCCGCACCTGCCGCCTTTGCCTCGGACAACACCGAATGTCTGACGCAAGATATCGAAGGGGCCAAGGCGCTTCTGGAAGAGGCCGGCTGGACCGTGGGCGCAGACGGCATCCGCGAAAAGGATGGCAAGAAGCTGTCGCTGACCTACCAGACCTCAACCAATGCAGTGCGTCAGGACTTTCAGGCACTGATCAAGCAGTGGTGGAGCGAAATCGGAGTTGAGACCGAACTGCGCAACATCTCGGCCTCGGTGTTCTTTGGCGGCGATCCCGGCAGCCCGGACACGTTCCAGAAATTCTATTCCGACGTGGAAATGTATGCCAACAACTTCGACGGCACCGATCCGCAATCCTATCTCGCCTCCTACACCTGCAACAAGGCGCCACGCCCGGAAACGCAGTGGCAGGGCGAGAACATCAACCGCTTCTGCGATCCGGCCTATGACGAACTGGTCAAGGAACTGGGCCGCACCGCGGAACTGGAGAAACGCGGCGAGATCGCGAAAAAGCTCAACGACATGCTGACCAAGGACAGCTATACTATCGTGCCGCTGGTCGATCGCGGTCGTGTCTCTGCACGCTCCAACACGCTGGGCGGGGTCGAACTGAACACCTGGGATACCGAACTGTGGAATGCCGCAGACTGGTACCGGATCAAGGAATAACCTGACCCGGACACCGCCCCGGTTTCCGCGACCGGGGCGGCCCCCTTGCCGACAAAAACAATAAGAACGACCCCCAAAAGGCGCCGCGCATGCTGACCTATACGATCCGACGGCTCGTCCTCGCGATTCCGACGCTGCTCTTCATCAGCCTTGTCATATTTCTGTTGCTTGAACTGGCGCCCGGCGATCCGATGGCGCAGGTGCCACTCACCGTGCCCCCCGAAGTCAAGGAGAAGATGCGCCTCGCACTTGGCCTGGGCGAGCCGACGCATATCCGTTTTCTGAAATGGATGTGGCAGTTTTTCGTGGTCGAGCCGATGATGTTCTTCGACTGGCTTTTCGGCACCGCCCTCGCCGAAGGCCAGCAGCGCGTGCTCAGCTGGCAATTCCGTTCGCCGGTCATGGATGTGATCGTGCAGCGCATGCCGCAGACCCTCTGGGTGGTGGCGATGTCCTATGTGGTGGGTATCCTGATCGCCCTGCCCATCGGGATCTACTCGGCCTACAGACAGTATTCCGTTTTCGACCAGACCGGAACATTCGTTACTATGGTCGGCTATTCGGTGCCGCCGTTCTTTTCCGGCGTGCTCGTGATCGTGATCTTCTCGGTGCAACTGGGCTGGCTGCCCTCAATCTATGACACCACGCTGGTGGTGGTGGACTGGGCCACGTTCAAGCAGCAATTGATGCAAATGGTCATGCCCGTGATGGTGCTGGCGCTGCAGACCACTGCGCAGATCAGCCGCTTCATGCGCGCCTCGATGCTCGACAATCTCAATCAGGACTATGTGCGCACCGCCCGCGCCAAGGGCCTGTCGGAATGGTCGGTGATCATGGTCCACGTGCTGCGCAATTCGATGATCCCGGTGGTGACGGTTATTGCGCTTGGCGTGCCCAGCATCTTTGGCGGGGCGATCATCACCGAGCAGATATTCAAGGTGAATGGCCTTGGCCAACTCCTCATCACCGCGATCGAGGCCAATGACCTTCCGATGGTGCAGACCGTGACCTTTATCATCGCGGTGCTGATCGTGTTCTTCAATATCGTCGCCGACGTGCTCTACGGCGTGCTCGACCCGAGGATCCGCTATGACTGACGCCCCCGATCCCAAACCCATCGCAGCCCTCGCCGACAAGGGCCCCACCGCCCCTCCGCGCAGCCAGTGGCGCGACGTCTGGGATCAGTTCAAGACCCATCGCGGCGCGCTCGCGGGCGGAATCGTGCTCTTGTTCATCATCGTCACGGTGTTCGTCGGCCCCTATCTCTGGCCCTATGACGCCACCTTCATCGATATCCGCGCACGCAATCAGGGGCCAAGCCTGACGCATCCCTTTGGCACCGATCAGTTGGGCCGCGACATGCTGGCGCGGATGATGGCCGGCGGACAAACCTCGATCGCGGTGGGACTGACGGCGATGCTGCTGGCGCTTGGGCTGGGCAGCCTGATCGGCGTACTGGCGGGCTTCTTCCGACGCCTCGACGGGCCGCTGATGCGGCTCACCGACCTCTTCCTATCGCTGCCGCTGCTGCCGCTGCTTCTGGTGATGGTGCTCCTGTTCCGCGAAACGCTCAGCGGGATTCTCGGACCCGAGACTGGCATTTTCATCCTCATTGTCGTGGCCATCGGCGTCACCAGCTGGATGCCCACGGCAAGGATCGTGCGCGGCGACGTGCTGGCACTCAAGGAACGAGAGTTCATCCTCGCCGCGCGCTCGATCGGAACCACGAATTACAACCTCATCACCCGGCATATCCTGCCCAATGTGATGTCGCCGATCATGGTCTCCGCCACCCTCGGCATCGCCAATGCGATCATCACCGAGAGCGCGCTTTCCTTTCTCGGCCTCGGCTTTCCGCCCGATTTTCCGACCTGGGGGCGGCTGCTGAACGACGCGACGCAATATCTTCAGGATTACCCCGAGCGGGTGTTCTGGCCCGGTCTTGCCATTTCGCTCACGGTGCTCAGCATCAACTACATGGGCGACGGGCTGCGCGACGCGCTCGATCCGCGCATTCGTGGACGCTGAGCATGATCGCCGCGATCTGGCGCAGCTTTCGCCGTCTGCCGCTCCGGGTGCAAATATGGGTGGCGATGATCCTCGTGTCGGTCAACGCCGCCTCCCTTCTGTGGTGGGATGCCCCCATGGGTGCATGGGTGGCGGGCATGGCGGTGGGCGCGATGCTGCTCAACGGCGTGCTCATGCTGATCGAGCGCGGCTTCTCACGCGCCATGGCGCTGCCGCACGTGCTGATCTGGACGCCGCTCATGGCGCTGGTGATCTGGCTGCTGTCACAGCATATCGCGACGGGCTATCGCCGTTACCTTCTGGTCCTGCTGGTGGTGGATGGGATTTCGCTTGCGCTCGACTATGCCGACAGCTGGAAATGGTGGAAAGGCGACCGCAGGATCGCCTGACACCCGCGCTTTCAGCCCAACTTGCGCAGCCGCGCGAACAGGCTCGAGGTATCCCAGCGCCCGCCGCCCATCTTCTGCACATCCTTGTAGAACTGATCGACCAGCGCCGTCACTGGCAGGCTGGCGCCGGTCTCATCGGCGGTGTCAAGGCAGATGCCCAGATCCTTGCGCATCCAGTCCACGGCAAAGCCGTGGTTCCACTTGTCATCCAGCATGGTCTGGTAACGGTTGGCCATCTGCCAACTTCCGGCGGCGCCCTGACTGATGACCTCGACCACGGCGCGCCCGTCAAGCCCCGCCTTCTCGGCGAAATGCAGCGCCTCCGCCAGACCCTGCACCAACCCCGCGATGGCAATCTGGTTGCACATCTTGGTCAACTGTCCGGCACCGCTCTCGCCGATCCGGCGGCAGAGCTTGGCATAGATCTGAATCACCGGCTCGGCCGCCGCATAGTCCGCCTCGTCACCACCACACATGATCGACAACTGGCCGTTCTCGGCCCCCGCCTGCCCGCCGGACACGGGAGCATCGACAAAACCCAGCCCCGACGATCTGGCCTGATCATACAGCTCAGCCGTCACCCTGGACGACACGGTGGTGTGATCGACAAAGATCGCGCCCTTCCTCATGCCGGCAAACGCCCCGTCAGCCCCCTGACACACGCTGCGCAGGTCATCGTCATTGCCGACGCAGGCCATGACGAATTCCGCACCCTCCGCAGCCTCGCGCGGCGTGGCCGCCGAACGCCCGCCATGCTGGGCCGTCCATTTTCCGGCCTTGGCCGTAGTGCGGTTATAGACGCAGACATCATGCCCCGCCGCCTGCAAGTGCCCCGCCATCGGATAGCCCATCACGCCAAGCCCCAGAAACGCCAGTTTCGCCATTGTCCTGTCCTCTCCCATTGTCTCGCCCCGGTTTTCTGACTATCCCCAGAAGCTGATGCAAGTGGAAAATGGAGCCGGATCCGACCATGTCAACGTTGATCATATGGTTGCTGCGCCTCGCAGGCGGCGCGGTTCTGCTGGCGGTGATCGCCATCGCGGGCGTCTATTTCCTGCTCTCCCGCTCGCTGCCCGATTACGACAAGACCCTTGAGGTGTCCGGTCTTTCCGCCCCGGTCGAGATCGTGCGCGACAACGCCAATGTGCCGCATGTCTTTGGCCGGACCGATACCGACACCTTCTTTGGCTTGGGCTACGCGCATGCGCAGGACCGGCTCTGGCAGATGATCATGCTGCGCCGCACCGTTCAGGGACGCCTGTCCGAAGTCTTCGGCCCCCGCACCCTGGAAATCGACCAGGTGCTGCGCCGGTTCGACCTCTATACGCTGGCGCGTCAGTCGGTGGCGGTGCAGGATGCCGAAACGCGGGCCGCGCTCAAGTCCTATTCCGACGGGATCAACGCCCGGCTGACCGAGATCAACCGCGATGCGCTTGGTCGTGGCGCGCCAGAACAGTTCCTCTTCAACGCTCCTGTGGCCCCGTGGCAGCCAGCGGACTCCATCGCGTTGATCAAGCTGATGGCGGTGCAGCTCTCGGCGCATCTGTCCAACGAGGTGCTCTTTGCCCGCACCTCTTTGGCGCTCGAAGATCCCGCGCGGCTCGACGATATCCTGCCGCTCGCACCGGGCAGCGGAATCGCCGCCCTGCCGGAATATGCCGCCCTCTTTCCGGATACCGAGTGGCCCCGGATGGCGCGGGCGCAGGACACACCCAAGCATCCGCTTTCACCCTTTCATCGACCGGCATTTGCCGGAGCCTCCAACGCCTTTGCCGCCGCGCCCACGCGCTCGGCCTCGGGCGGCACGCTTTTGGCCAATGACCCGCATCTGGGCTTCTCCGCACCGAATATCTGGTATCTCGCCCGACTGGAGTTGCAATCGGGCGGCGTGATCGGTGCCACAATCCCCGGCATCCCGGTGATCCTCACGGGGCGCAGCGCCAGTCTCGGCTGGGGCATAACCTCGTCCTACATGGACGATCAGGATCTCTTCATCGAGGAACTCAATCCCGACAACCCGGCCGAATACCGCACGCCGGACGGCTACAAACCCTTTCGCACCACCCGCTCGATCATCGAGATCAAGGGGGCCGACCCCGTCACCCTCACCCTGCGCTGGACCGAAAACGGCCCGGTCCTACCCGGCAGCCACTACAATCTGGCAGAGGTGACACCGCCTGGCCATGTGGCGTCGCTGAGCTGGACGGCGCTCAGCGCCGAGGATACCACGATGAGCGCCGCCATGACACTGATGCGCGCCGGATCGGTCGAGACGGCGCTTGAGGCGGGTCGGCTCTATATCGCACCCTCCCAGAACCTGACGCTGGTCGATCAGGACACGATCGCGCTCAAGACCGTCGGCGCAGCCCCCCGCCGCGACGCCCGCCACGAAAGCGAGGGCCGCATGCCTAGCCGGGGCTGGCTGACCGAGAACCGCTGGCAGGGCACCCTGCCCTATGCCGCGAACCCCGAGTTCATTGCACCCCGAGGCGGAATCCTGGGCAACACCAACAACAAGATCGTCGACCGCCCCTTTCCGATGCATGTGAGCCACCTCTGGGGTGATACGCAGCGCGTGCATCGCTGGCAGCGCCTGATGCAGGGGCGCGGCGTGCATACCCGCGACAGCTTTGTCGAGGCGCAGCTTGACACGGTCAGCTTCACCGCCCGCTCGCTCCTGCCGCTGATCGGTGCCGATCTGTGGTTCACAGGCGAGGCCGCGCCCGACGGCTCGCCCGAACGCCTGCGCCAGAGGGCACTGACAATGCTCGCCGACTGGAACGGCGAGATGAACGAACACCTGCCCGAGCCGCTGATCTACGCCGCCTGGATGCGCGCCCTGATGGACCGCTTGATCCGCGACGATCTGGGTCCGCTCTCACGGGAATTCGACCACCCCGACCCGGTGTTCATCGAGCGCGTGTTCCGCGATGTGGACGGCGCCTCGGCCTGGTGCGATGTCAGGCAATCGGCCGCCACAGAGACCTGCACCGACATCGCGCGCATGGCGCTTGATGATGCGCTGATCTGGATCTCCGAACGTTATGGAAGCTCACTGGAAAGCCTGCGATGGGGCGAGGCGCATCAGGCCACCCATGACCATCAGGTGCTGGGCAATGTCCCGCTCCTGCGCCATTTCGTCAACATCCGGCAATCCACCTCGGGCGGCGACCACACGCTCCTGCGCGGGCGCACGCGCGGCGGCGATGGCCCCGACCCGTTTCAGAATGTGCATGGTGCGGGCTATCGCGGGGTTTACGATTTCGCCGACCCCGACAGCAGCGTGTTCATCATCGCAACCGGCCAGTCTGGTCATTTCCTCAGCCGCCATTACGACGATCTCTCGCAACTATGGCGGCGCGGCGAGTATATCCCGATGTCGCTCGATCCCGCACTGGCGCGCGCGGCGTCGGTGGGTGTGACCGTGCTCGCGCCAGAAACTCCCTGACCCGCAGCCTTCGTCAATCACCGGGCCGCTTTCCCTGCAGGAAAGCGGCCCGGAACCCGTTTGTATTGTCCTGTCCTGCTATCAGCCCGCCGCAGCCACTGCCCGGCGCGTCATCACCCCGGCCAGATGCGCGCGATACGCGCCCGACCCGTGCAGGTCGCTGATCATGCCATCGGCCGAGAGGGCAAGCCCCTTCAGCGCCCCGGGTGCGAAATTCGACGAAAGCGCCGCCTCCGCCTCCGACCAGCGGAACACGCCACCTTCAGAGGCCCCGGTCACCGCCACGCGCACACCTGTGCCGTATTTCGCGACAAACACCCCCACGAGCGCAAAACGCGAGGCGGGTTGCTCGAACTTCTGATAGCTGGCCTTTTCCGGCACCGGGAAACGCACCTCGGTGATGATCTCGCCATCCTCGAGCGCCGTGGTGAACATCCCCTGAAAGAAATCATCCGCCGCAATCTCGCGATTCGAGGTGATCACCACCGCCCCCGATCCCAGCGCCGCCGCCGGATAACAGGCCGAAGGATCGTTATTCGCCAGACTACCGCCGATGGTGCCGCGATTGCGCACTGCCGGATCGCCGATATGCCCGGCCAGCGCGGCCAGCGCCGGATAGGCCCCCGCGCCCGCCGCAACTGTGGCATGGGTGGTCCCGCCACCAATACAGAGCGCGCCGTCATCGGCGGTGCAGATGCCCTGCATCTCCTTGATGCCCGACAGGCACACCAGCCTTTCCGGGGCCGCCAGCCGCTGTTTCAGCGTGGGGATCAGCGTCTGACCGCCGCCCAGCGCCTGCGTTTCCCCGGAACCAAGCGCCTTGATCGCATCGGCAATTGTTGCGGGGCGTTCGATATCGAATGCATACATGATCGCTCTCCTTACCCTTGCATCGCTTGCCAGACGCGCGACGGCGACAGTGGCATGTCGATATGGGTGACGTTCTTTCCAACCGATTGCAGGGCGTCGATCACCGCATTGACCACCGCGGGCGGGCTACCGATGGCACCTGCCTCGCCACAACCCTTCACCCCAAGCGGATTGTGGGTACAGGGCGTCTGGCAGGAATGATCCACCCGGTAGAACGGCACGTCATCGGCACGCGGCATCGCGTAATCCATGTAGCTGCCGGTCTGTAGTTGGCCGTTCTCATCATAGACGCAGGATTCCAGCAACGCCTGTCCAATCCCCTGACCGATGCCGCCATGTACCTGACCCGAAACGATCATCGGGTTGATGATATTGCCGAAATCATCCGCCGCCGCGAATCGCTCGATGGTGACGCGGCCGGTTTCGGGATCTACCTCTACTTCGCAGGCATAGGCCCCTGCCGGGTAGGTAAAGTTTGACGGATCGTAAAACGCCGTCTCCTCCAGCCCCGGCTCTACCTCCGCGAGTGGATAATTATGCGGAACATAGGCGGCGAGGGTTACATCGCCCCAGGCCACGGATTTGTCCGTGCCTGCAACGCTGAACTGCCCATCTTTCAATTCGATGTCGGCCTCCGAAGCCTCCATCAGATGTGCCGCGATCCTCTTGGCCTTGTTGATGATCTTCTCGGTAGCCCGCACCATTGCAGAACCGCCCACGGCAATGGAACGGCTGCCATAGGTGCCCATGCCCATCGGCGTGTTGGCAGTGTCGCCATGCACGATCTCGACCATACTGGCGTCAATCCCGATCATCTCGGCCACCACCTGCGCAAAGGAGGTCTCGTGCCCCTGTCCGTGGGAATGCGAGCCGGTCATGACCACAAGGCCCCCGGTGGCATTCACCCGCACCGTCGCACTCTCATAGAGCCCGGCCCGCGCGCCCAATTGCCCCACAAGGTTCGAGGGTGCGATGCCGCAGGCCTCGATATAACAGTTGATGCCAAGGCCACGCAGCCTGCCCTTGGCCTCGCTCGCCTTGCGCCGCGCGGCAAAGCCCTTGAAATCCGCGATCTCTTCCAGCTTGTCCATCGTGGCGTGGTAATCGCCGGTGTCATATTCCACCGCCACGGGTGTCGCATAGGGGAATTCGGTGATGAAATTCTGCCGGCGCAGCGCAATCGGATCAACGCCCAATTCGCGCGCCGCCTTGTCGATCACCCGTTCCAGTTGGAACGTGGCCTCGGGCCGCCCGGCCCCGCGATAGGCGTCCACGGGAACGGTATTTGTGAACACCGCCTTGACGTTCACATAAATGAGCGGCGTCTTGTAATTGCCGGCCATCAGCGTGCCATGCAGCCATGTGGGCACCGAAGGGGCAAAGGTGCTCAGGTAAGCCCCCATGTTCGCATGGGTATCCGTGCGGATCGCGATAAAGTTGTTGTCCTTGTCCAGCGCCAACTCGATCTTGGTCACATGATCGCGGCCATGTGCATCGGTCATGAACGCTTCGGAGCGCGAGCAGGTCCATTTCACCGGGCGGTTGAGTGCCTTGGCGGCAAAGGTGCAGAACGCCTCTTCCGCATAGTGAAAGATCTTGGAGCCAAAACCGCCGCCCACATCGGGGGCCACGACCCGCAACTTGTGCTCGGGGATACCCAGCACGAAGGCCCCCATCAACAAGCGGATTACATGCGGGTTCTGGCTTGTGGTGTAGAGGGTCGAGTCGCCCGTCGAGCGGTTGAAATCGCCCACCGCCACGCGCGGCTCCATCGGGTTCGCGACCAGCCGCTGATTGACCAGTTCCAGCGTGGTGACATGCGCGGCCTTCGCAAAGGCCTCGTCCACCGCCGCCTTGTTCTCCTCGACGAACCCCCAGTCATAGCAGAGGTTGCTCTTGAGCTCGTCATGCACCTTTGGCGCGCCCTCTTTCAGCGCCGCCTTCATGTCCACGACCGCCGGCAGTTCCTCTATATCGAGCACGATGGCCTCGGCCGCATCGCGCGCCTGTGCGTAGGTCTCGGCCACTACGGCGGCGATGGGATCGCCCACATGGCGCACCTTACCCTGCGCCAGTACCGGATGCCCCGGCTCCTGCATCACCTCGCCGAAACGATCCGTCACCTGCCAGCCGCAGGGTAGCCCGCCCACCCCTTCGAAATCCTTGCCGGTAAAGATGCGCAGCACGCCGGGCATGCCCTCGGCATCGCCGGTATCAACCTTGTTCAACCGCCCATGCGCCACATCCGAGCGCAGGAAATGCACATAGGCCTGCCCGCGCAGATTGATGTCGTCGGTGTAATTGCCATTCCCGGTCAGAAACCGGATATCCTCGCGCCGCTTTGTGCTGGCGCCGATACCTCCGTCTTTGGGCATGTCATTCTCCTCCCTGATCGTCCGGGGTCACCCCCCATGAACACCCGACCCGCAGCCCTTTCACTGTTCCCGAAATACTCCGGGCGAGCGCTGCAGGCGTGGGGGCCGCGCCCCCGAATGCACCTTATTCCGCCGCGATGCGACTCACGTCCTGCCCGCTGGCCGCCAGTATCGCCTTCACGATATTGTGATAGCCCGTGCAGCGGCAGAGATTGCCCTCAAGGTAATCGCGCACCTCGGCCTCACTCGGCGTCGGGCTCTCGGCCAGCAGGGCCGCCGCCGACATCACCATCCCCGGCGTGCAGAAACCACATTGCAACCCGTGGTGATCCTGGAACGCCTGCTGGATCGGGTGCAGCGTCCCGTCGGCCTCGGCCATCCCCTCGATGGTCTTCACCTCGGCGCCCTCGGCCTCGGCAGCGAACATGGTGCAGGCCTTGACCGCTCGCCCGTCCACATGCACCACGCAGGCCCCGCACTGGCTGGTGTCACAGCCCACATGCGTGCCCGTCAGACCCAGGTTCTCTCGCAGAAATTCGACAAGAAGCGTGCGGCCCTCGATCTGGCCCGACGCTGGCTTGCCATTCACGGTCATCTTGACCTCTGGCATTGGCTCCTCCCGGTTGGCTTGGTTCTGTCTCCCTGTCAGACCTAGCAGGCTCGGTCCGACTGTCCAGTGCGACTAAAGCACGGCTCACGCATGTTGAGAACCCGGTATTTTGCGGCTCACCTGCGACCCGCGCTGCGCGGCTGTGGCCGGGTCGGGATTTCCTTCAGCAGCCCCCCCACCCCCATCGCGGCGATTTCCGCTGCACCGCATGGCAGCCCGCAGGCCACCCGCGCCAGCACCCAGTCCGCACCATGCAGCACCGGACTGCGCGCAGAGCCCGGCAGGCCGATCACCGGCTTGCCGCCAAGACTACCAAGAAACAGCAGGTTTCCCGGATCGACCGGCATGCCGAAACGCTCCACTTGTCCCCCGGCACGGCGCAATGCCTGTGGTGCTGTATCATGAGGATCCGACGTCGCCGAGGCGGTGAGGATCAGCACGATATCCCCCCTCGCGGCCCCGATCGCATCAGCCAGCGCCGCCTCTTCATGGGCGCAGATAACGGTCTCGGCCATCTCCATGCCCAGCCCCGTGACCCGCGCCGCGATCGCCTCGGCCCCCTTGTCGCCCGGTCCGCCGGGTGTATCGGTGATGATCAGGCTGGCATTGCGATATTGCGCCACCGCCAGCCGCACCGCGCCGCGCGCCAGATCCGCCGCCCGCGCCAGCGCCGCACCCGATACGCCATAGGCGATGATCTTGACCGTCGCGATCATGCCCCCCGCCCGGATCTGATGATGGTCCGGCACCGTCGCCACCGTGATCATCGGATCGACCGCATTGGCCGCGTTGATCGCGCCGGTATCGAGACAGACCACCCCCGGTCGCTCCGCCAACAGGTTGACCCGCCCGGTGAATGGTGCACTAATCGCGATGCCTGACGCCGTGCCGCGCAGAGCCTGCGCCAGCATCTCCGCTGCCCGATCCTCGTGCAGATCGCCTGTTTCCAGCCGGGCGACCGTCACCTGCGCATAACCCGCCGCACGCAACGCCCCTATCTGATCCGTGCCCAGCACGGCCCCCTTGCGCAGCCGCCCGCCCGCCACCTGCTCGGAATGCGCCAGAATCGCCCCCTCGGCCTGATCCAGCGGAACGGGTCCGAATTTCACGCGTCCAACCTCAGCACGCGCGTCATTTCCGCAAGGATCGCCACCGCGATCTCGGATGGTCCCGCCGCTCCGATATCCAGACCGATAGGTCCGTGTATCCTTCCGATCTCGGCCTCTGTAAACCCGGCCTCGACCAACCGCGCCACCCGCTTTGCATGCGTCCGGGCTGATCCCAACGCACCGATATAAAAGACCTCAGAGCGCAGCGCCTCGATCAGCGCCGGATCATCCAACTTGGGATCATGCGTCAGGAGCACCAGCGCCGTGCGCCCATCCAGCCCAAAGACGCGTACCCCCTCGTCCGGCCAGTCGTGCAGCACCGTCTCGCCGGGAAACCGCGCCTCGCTGGCGAAACTCTCGCGCGGGTCGATCAGCAGTGGGTCATATCCGGCAATCCGCGCCATCGGCACGAGGGCCTGCGCGATATGTACCGCCCCGACGACGATCAGCCGCAAGGGCGGATTGTGAATGGCGACAAAGGTCGCGCCATCCTCCTCGAACCCCGAACGATCCATACGAAAACGCACCGCGTGGCCATCCCGCTCCAGCCGCCGCTCGACCTCCAGGCCCGTGACATAGGCCACCGGCACCCGCGCCTCACGGGCCAGCACCAGATCGGCCAGCAGAGCCTCGGGCATCACCGTGCCCACCGGCTCGACCAGCACCCGGATCGTACCGCCGCAGGCCAGCCCCACGGCAAAGGCATCGCCATCCGACACACCATATTCCAGCAGCACCGGCTTGCCCGCCTCGATCGCGTCCAATGCCTCGGCCACCACCGCGCCCTCGACACAGCCGCCCGAGACAGAGCCTGCAATCTCGCCCTCGCCCGAGATTGCCAGTTGGCTGCCCACCCGGCGCGGCGCGCTGCCCCAGGTCTCGACCACCGTGGCCAGCGCCGCGCCCTTGCCCGCGCGGTGCCAGGTCAGCGCGGTTTCGGGAATGTCGTCAAACCTCTGCATGATCCTCTCCCATTGCTGCGTTCATCTAACACCCGCATCCCGATTTCCGGCAGAAAAATCGCACCCCGTCAGCCGTGCAGGGCCGCCATCAAACGGGCCTTTTCTCCGTCATCATCCCGGCGCGAAATCGCTTCGGCCAGATCCTCCAGCGTGGCGATGGAATGGCCGGCGCGGAATGCGTCCACATGCGGCAGCATGGCACGAATACCCTGCGCCTTGGGCGCGAACCCTTCCCACCGGAGCAGCGGGTTGAGCCATATCAGCCGCCGCGCGCTCAGATGCAGTCGTTCCATCTCATGCGCCAGCGCGTCGGGGTCGTCCCGGTCCAGACCGTCAGTGATCAGCAGCACCACCGCCCCCTGCCCCATGACCCGACGCGACCAGTCGCGGTTGAACGCATGCAGACAGGCCCCGATCCGGGTGCCACCCTCCCAGTCCTGCGCCTGCCGCCCGGCAGCAGCCAACGCCGCATCCACATCCCGTGTCGCCAGTTGCCTTGTAATATTGGTCAGCCGCGTGCCAAAGGTAAAGGCATGCACCTTTGCCCAGCCCGCCCCTTTCTGATTGGCGACAGCGTGGAGAAAGTGCAGAACCATGCGGCTATACTGGCTCATCGAGCCGGAAATATCGCACAGAACCACCAGATTGGGCCAGCGCTCGCGTGGCTTCTTGCAATGAATGCGCCGCATCTCGCCGCCATGGCGCAGCGCGCCGCGAAACGAGCGCCGCATGTCGATCCGCGTGCCCTGCGGGCTGACCATGCCCCGGCGCGAGGCAAGGGGTTTGACCGGCAGCGTCAGCCGCGCCAGCATCCGCCTGGCCTGCCGCATCTCTGCCGTGCTCATCTGTTCGAAATCGAGCTGTCGCAACCGCTCGTCGCCCGACATCGTGGCGCTTGCATCGACCTCGACCTGCACCTCGTCGCCATCTCGCTCGTCGATCGCAGGCGCATCCCGCGTCACCCCGTCAAGCAGCGCCTCCGCCGCCCGCTTTTCGCCCGCCTGCGCCGCCCGATCCTCCTGCACGCCGCGAATGGCAGGCAGCATCATCGCCATCATATGCTCGACATAACGCGGATCGCGCCAGTAAAGGCGGAACACCTGCGCAAAAACCACCAGATGCTCGGGCCGCGTCACCAGACAGGCGCGCAGAGTGTAGAAAAAATCCTCGCGGCTGGAAAATCCCGCCGCCGCGACAGCGCGCACCGCGTCGATCACCCGGCCGGAACCAATGGTCAGGCCCGCCGCGCGCAGGGCGCGCGCGAAATGGGTGATGTTATGGGTAAGTTTCGGGTCGTCCGGCAGATCGAGGGGGGCGTATTCGGTCATGCCGCGCCGTGGGGGCGCCGCCCCCACACCCCCGGGATATTTGAACCAGGAAGAAACATCAGGCGGGTTCCAGACTTGCCCGCACCTCATCCAGAATCCGCTTGGCCTCCGACCCCTGCAATTTGGCAATATCGTCCTGATATTTCAGGATCGCGCCCAGCGTGTCAGCGATCACCTCGGGGCTGAGGCTGATCACGTCCAGCGCCAGCAGGCATTTGGCCCAGTCGATCGTCTCGGCCACACCCGGTTTCTTGAACAGATCCTCGGTGCGCAGCCGCTGAACGAACGCCACCACCTCGCGGCTCAGCACGCCCGCCGCCTCGGGCGCGCGCGCGTGCAGTATCTCGATCTCGCGCTCGAATGTCGGATAATCAACCCAGTGATAAAGACAGCGGCGCTTGAGCGCGTCATGCACCTCGCGGGTGCGGTTCGAGGTCAGGATCACAATGGGCGGCTCGGGCGCCCTGATCGTGCCCAGTTCCGGTATCGTGACCTGAAAATCGCTGAGCGCCTCCAGCAGGAATGCCTCGAACGGTTCGTCGGTGCGGTCGATCTCGTCGATCAGCAGCACCGATGCGCCGCCGGGTTGCGGACGCATCGCTTGCAACAAGGGCCGCTCGACCAGATAATCCTCGGTAAACAGCTCATCCTTGAGATGTCCGCGATCCACCCCGCCCGAGGCCTCCGCAGCACGAATCGCAATCATCTGACCGGCGAAATTCCATTCATAGACCGCACTCGCGGCATCCAGCCCCTCATAGCACTGCAGTCGGATCAGCCTGCGGCCCAGCCCGGCGGCCAGCGCCTTGGCGATCTCGGTCTTGCCGGTCCCGGCCTCACCCTCCAGAAAGAGCGGCCGCCCGAGCCGCAGCGCCAGATAGGTCACCGTGCCAAGCGCCCGCCCGCAGACATAATCCTGCCCCGCCAGCAGGGTCTGCACCGCGTCAATGGATGTGGGGTTCTGCACGCTCTCGCCTCCGCCATCTGTTCTCCTGGCAGAACTGCATGCCATGCGGCATTGGTCAAGGGCGCGCACCACAGGTCGCGACGCGAGACAACCGTCGAAAACAACCAAAGGGAGAACATTCCGACACCCGGACTGCACAAGGTGGTCAAGGATGCGCAGGTGCCGCAAACGTGCTAGATGATTCTCCATGCTGCCTGACAGAGACCGGATTGCATGCGGAGCGGATCATCGGGTGTCGGCAGAGTGGGTTTGAAGTTGAAGGGTTGCCGTGGCCATGCAGAACAGTTCCACCATCATAAGCAGTGATCTCTCGGGCCTCGGCTGGCAGGCGTGGCGTGACCGCGCCGCAGAACTGGTGGAACGCGAAGGCTATGCCGTGCCCCTGGGGCGCAAACACGCCGCGATTCTGATCAGGCGGAAATCCACCTTGCTCGTCACCTTCGAAACACATGCCCGCATGGCCGAACTCTCGCCCGAGGCGCATCCCCTGGGCTGGACCATGGTCAAGGGGCTGGAGTGGTCGCATCTCTGCCTTGTCAGCGAGGAGGACACATGGTTCCGCGACCAGCGGGTCTATGGCTTTTTCGACCGGCTGATCGACGAGGGGTTCTTTGACAATTTCGACCAGGTGATCTTTTACGGCGCAGGGCCCTGCGGCTATGCGGCGGCGGCCTTTTCAGTCGCGGCCCCGGGAGCCAAGGTGGTGATGCTGCGGCCACAGGCAACGCTCGATCCCGAGCGCAGCGAATGGGATGACCGCTATATCCGCATGCGCCGCACCAGTTTCACCGACCGCTTCGGCTATGCGCCCGACATGCTCGACGGGGCGGCAGAGGCCGTGCTGCTCTATGATCCCGAGGTCGAGCTTGACGCCATGCACGCCGCTCTCTTCTCGCATCCGAAACTGCTCCGGTTCCGCACCCGTTTTCTTGGCTACCGGATCGAGCCGGAGCTTTTGCAGATGCGGGTGCTGCTGCGCATCCTGGCGCAGACGGCCAGCGGCAAGCTGACCCGGTCGAGCCTGGCAAGACTGTTTCGCGCCCGCCGCAATGCGCCGTGCTACCTGACGCGCCTGCTGCAAGAGCTGATGGCCGAAGAGCGTGATCATCTCACAATCCTGCTCTGCCAGAACGTGCTGGCACGCGAACTGGGCGGGCCGCGTTTCCGAAAGGCGCTGCAACTCGCCGAAACCCGGCTGCAGGTGCAGCAGGGCTGAGAGCGCAGGAGTCTCTGGCCTTGACCCGCGCGATTGTGTATGCGCAGCCCCATGAGCCAGACCCTGATCCTACGCCGCCCCGATGACTGGCACCTGCATCTGCGCGATGGCGCGATGCTGCGCGCCGTGCTGCCCGAAACCGCGCGCCATTTCGCCCGTGCCATCGTGATGCCAAATCTGGTACCGCCGGTGGTCACGAGCGGTGACGCCCGCGCCTATCGCGACCGTATCCTCGCCGCTCTGCCCGAAGGTGCGGATTTCACACCGCTGATGACGCTCTACCTGACAGAGAATACCGACCCCGAGGATGTCGCCGCCGCCCATGCCGCGGGCCTCATCACAGCGGTCAAGCTCTACCCGGCAGGGGCCACCACCAATTCGGCCAGCGGCGTGCGCGATTTCGACGCCGTGCGCCCCGTGCTCGACAGGATGGCCGAGATCGGCCTGCCGCTCTGCGTGCATGGCGAGGTGACCGATCCCGCCACCGACATCTTTGACCGCGAGGCGGTGTTCATCGACCGCGTGCTCGATCCCATCCGCCGCGCCACGCCGGGTCTGCGCGTGGTGATGGAACATATCACCACCTCGCAGGGCGTCGATTATGTTGGATCGCAGGACCGCGACCTCGCCGCCACCATCACCACGCATCACCTCGTGATCAACCGCAACCACATGCTGGCGGGCGGGATCAGGCCGCATTACTACTGCCTGCCCGTGGCCAAGCGCGAAGAGCACCGCCTTGCTCTGCGCGCCGCCGCCACAGGCGGCGACCGGCGCTTTTTCCTCGGCACCGACAGCGCGCCCCACACCGATCCGCTCAAGGAAAACGCCTGCGGCTGCGCCGGTTGTTTCACCGCGCCCAACACGCTCTCGATCCTCGCACATGTCTTCGAGGACGAAGGCGCGCTCGACCGACTCGAGGGCTTTGCTTCGTTGCACGGCTCCGCCTTCTATGGTCTGCCCCCCAACGAGACGCGGATCACGCTGACCAGGGGCGCGCCCGTCCACTACCCCGCCCGGATCGAGACGGGCGAGGGCCCCGTCACCGTCTTCGACCCCGGATTTCCCCTGCACTGGCATGTGACCTGAGCCTCTTCTTGGCGAAAATACCCCCGCCGGAGGCATTGAAACTCTTGCGCGGAACAACCGCAAAAAGGACCAACCGATGATCCCCAGCACCTACCCTCCCAAAGAGGAAATCGCCCGCCTCACCGCCCGCATGCTGCTGGAGATCGAAGCAGTGCATTTCAACGCGGAAGAGCCTTTCACCTTCGCCTCGGGCCTGCGCTCGCCAACCTATGTCGACTGCCGCAAGCTGGTCAGCTACCCGCGCATCCGCGCCACGCTGATGGATTTTCTCACCATCACCATCATGCGCAACGCCGGGTTCGAAGCGTTCGACAACGTCGCGGGCGGCGAGACGGCGGGCATTCCCTTTGCCGCGCTGGTGGCCGAACGCCTCGGGTTGCCGATGACCTATGTGCGCAAGAAACCCAAGGGCTACGGGCGTAATGCCCGCATCGAGGGTGTGATGACCGAGGGGCAGCGCGTGCTTCTGGTCGAGGATCTGACGACCGACGGCGGCTCCAAGCTCTCTTTCGTCGATGCGATCCGCGAGACCGGCGCTAATTGCGCCCATACGGCGGTGATTTTCTACTACGGCATCTTCCCCGAAACCGAGAAGGTTCTCGGCGATCATGGGGTCGCGCTGCACCATCTGTGCACCTGGTGGGACGTGCTGGCCGAGACCCGCGCGCAGGGTAGTTTCGACGTCCGGACACTCGACGCGGTTGCCGAATTCCTGAGTGACCCACGTAAGTGGCAGGCGGCAAACAAGAAATAAACTTATCCCCAGAGCGTTAGAATTCTGCCATCTCGAATCGCAATCGCACCCGAAATATGGTAGGATTTTTCTGCACAATCACACCATGTGGCAGTTGCAGACGCGCGTCAGGCTTATCCACCGGCTTTTCCCTCTGATCCTCCACAGGGTTATACCAGTGGCGGTCCATGCGGGGTTCGCCTAAGAATACCAAGCACAAAAAACCGAAAAACGGGGACAGCAGGCATGAACGAAATCACCGCTTTCAATCCGACCGGGGCCGAAATCGAGGCCGCCGAGACGATGCCGCATTCGATCGAGGCCGAACAACAGCTTCTGGGCGCGATCCTGACCAATAACGATGTTTATGACCGCGTCGCACAGATCATCGGACCACAGCATTTCTACGACCCCGTGCATGCCCGCATTTTCGAGACCGCCGCCGCGCGCATCGCCAAGAATGCCCTTGCCTCGCCCGTCACCCTGCGCGCCTTTCTGGAGAATGACGAGGGCCTCAAGGAACTGGGCGGTCCCGCCTATCTGGTGAAACTCGCCGGTGCCGCGATCTCGACCTTTGCGGCGCGCGATTACGCGCAGATGATCTATGATCTGGCGATCCGCCGCGAACTGATCGCTCTGGGCCATGAAATCGCCGGCAAGGCAGCGCGCGTCGATGTCGACAGCGAGCCGAAGGACCAGATCGTCGAAGCTGAGCAGAAACTCTACCAACTCGCCGAACAGGGTCAGTCTGAAACAGGATTTCAGAGCTTTCTCAAGGCAGTAACAGACGCAGTTAATGTTGCTAACGCGGCCTATCAGCGCGAGGGCGGGCTGGCGGGCATCGCCACCGGCCTTGTCGATCTCGACAGCAAGCTGGGCGGCCTGCACAAATCCGACCTGCTGATTCTCGCCGGTCGCCCGTCGATGGGCAAGACCTCGCTGGCGACCAACATCGCCTTCAACATCGCCCGCGCCTATCGCCGCGGCACTCTGCCCGACGGCTCCGAAGGGGCGGTTGACGGTGGCGTGGTGGGTTTTTTCTCGCTGGAAATGAGCGCCGAACAGCTGGCGGGCCGGGTGTTGGCCGAAGCCTCGGAAATCTCGTCGCACAAGATCCGCCAGGGCGACATGGACGAGGTTGAATTCCGCCGTTTCGTCGATGCCGCCAAGACGCTCGAATCCTGTCCGCTCTATATCGACGATACCGCCGCCATCCCCATCGCTCAGCTTGCCGCCCGTGCCCGCCGCCTAAAGCGCACGCATGGGCTGGATGTGCTGATCGTCGACTACCTGCAACTGGTGCGCGGCTCGGCCGACAACCGCGTGCAGGAAATCGGCGAGATTTCCATGGGCCTCAAGGCCATCGCCAAGGAGTTGCACATCCCCGTCATTGCGCTCTCGCAGCTCTCTCGGCAGGTCGAAAACCGCGAGGACAAGCGCCCGCAGCTATCGGATCTGCGCGAATCCGGATCCATCGAGCAGGATGCCGATGTGGTCATGTTCGTGTTTCGCGAGGAATACTACAAGGAGCGTGAAAAGCCCGGCGATCACGAGATGGACAAGATGGCGGAATGGCAAGAGGCCATGGCGCGTCTGCATGGCAAGGCCGAGGTGATCATCGGCAAACAGCGCCATGGTCCCATCGGCACCGTCGAGTTGAGCTTCGAGGCGCAATTCACTCGGTTTGGCAATCTTGTGAAGCCCTGGCAACAGGGCAGCGGACAGGACTTCTGACGCGCACCCTCCGGATCGTCCTCAGACCCGGACGCCGCGCCGCCCGGCCAGATCGGTGAAATACTGCCAGGCCACCCGCCCCGACCGCGCCCCGCGCGTCGCCTGCCACTCGATCGCCTCGGCGCGCAGCGCAACATCGTCGATCCCGACGCCGTAGGCGTCACAATAGCCGCGGATCATGGCAAGGTATTCATCCTGATCACACGGATGGAACCCCAGCCACAACCCGAACCGATCCGACAGCGACACCTTTTCCTCTACCGCCTCGGAGGGGCTGATCGCCGACGAGCGTTCGTTCTCGATCATGTCCCGCGGCATCAGGTGGCGGCGGTTCGAGGTGGCGTAGAATACCACATTGTCGGGCCGCCCCTCGATGCCGCCATCCAGAACCGCCTTTAGCGATTTGTAATGCTGGTCGTCATGGCTGAATGACAGGTCATCGCAAAACAGCAGGAACCGCGCGTCGCTGCCCCGCAGCAGGTTGAGCAGACGCCCGACAGAGGGAAGATCCTCGCGCTGCAATTCCACGATCTTGAGCGGCAGACCCTCGGCCCGCACGGCACCGTGCACGGCCTTGACTAGGCTCGACTTGCCCATGCCGCGCGCGCCCCACAAGAGCGCATTGTTGGCGGGCAGGCCACGGGCGAACTGCCGTGTATTGGCCAGCAACGTATCGCGCGCCCGCTCAATCCCGACCAGCAGCGACATATCCACCCTGCTGACCTGCGCCACCGGCTCCAGCCGATCAGGACCGACATGCCAGACAAAGGCGTCCGCCGCGTGGAAATCCGGCGCGCTCAGCGGTGCGGGGCTCATCCGCTCCAGCGCCGCGGCAATTCGCTCCAGAGGATCAGTGGTCATTCAGCTCTTGCTCTTGTCGGTCTCGGTGTCGGCGAGCGGCTCGTCGGGATCGAATTCCGGGGCGTCCTCTTCGTCCTCGAACCACAGGCCCTGCTCGCGCAATTCCTTCTCGCGCTTCTTCTCGACGCGCCTGACCAACTGAATGGACGCCTCGTAAAGACCATAAACCACGATAAAGAGAATGATCTGCGTGATCACATCCGGCGGCGTCACCAATGCGGCCAGCACCAGAATGCCCACCACCGCATATTTGCGCACCGATCTGAGTCCGTCCGCACTCACCAGCCCGGCCTTGCCCATCAGGGTCAGCAGCACGGGCAACTGAAAGCACATGCCAAAGGCCACGATGAACTTGACCGTGAGGTTCAGATATTCCTGCGCCGAGCCCTGAAACACGACCGACAGCGGAGCCGCGTTCATGCCCCCATCAATCGCCTCTCCCTCGCCGCCGAACTGCTGAAACCCGAGGAAAAACTCATAGGCCAGCGGTGTGACCACGTAAAAGGCGAAGGCCGCCCCGAGAAAGAACATGAACGGCGAGGCCACGAGAAACGGCAGGAACGCGCCCTTTTCCGACTTGTAGAGCCCCGGCGCCACGAACCGCCACATCTGGTTGGCGATATAGGGAAAGGCAAGAATGAACCCGCCCAGAAGCGAGACCTTGATGGCGACAAAGAACCCCTCTTGCGGGCTTATGAAGATCAGATCGCAATCCTGGCCGCGTTCGGCCAGTACGGAACATAGCGGTGCAGTCAGGAAATTGAAGATGGGCGTGGCCACGGTAAAGCAGATCACCATGCCGATGATGAAGGCCACCACGGAATGGATAAGCCGCGTGCGCAACTCCGCCAGATGCTCGATCAGCGGCGCGCTGCTGTCCTCGATCTCGTCGTTCGGGGTCATGCCTGATCCTTGGCCTTGGCTCTGGCCTTCGCCTTGGACTTCGGCGCCGCCTTGGGTTTCGGAGCGCTGGCGGTCGTGGCCGCCTTATCGCCCGGCGCCGCCACGGCGGCCTCTGCCTCGGCAGTTTTACGCGCACTTGCCATGTCGGCAGCTTTCTCCCGGATCTTGTCTGCCTGGGCCTGCCGTTCTTCGCTGAGTGCGGGTTTGGCGCTGTCCTTGAGGTCGCGCGTTACGCTGTCGGTGGTCTTGCGCACCTCATCCATAGCCGATTTCATCGGGTTGGATGCCTTTTTGAACGTGTTTGTGATATCGTTCACGCCCGATTGATCGGCGGCGTCGTTCATCGCGCGGCTGAATTCACGGGCCATGCCCTTGGCCTTGCCGATGAACTTGCCTACCGCGCGGAACATTCCGGGCAGATCCTTGGGGCCCACGACGATCAGCGCCACGATGCCAATGAGCAAGAGCTCGGTCCAGCCCAGGTCAAACATTTATGGCTCAGGCCTTGTCTTTTTGGTCAGCCGGGGTCACGTCGCGTGCCTCGTCCACCGCAGATTTGCTCTCGTCCTCAAGCTCTTTACTACCTTCGGCCACGCCCTTCTTGAACGAGGTGATGCCCTTGCCAACCTCGCCCATCAGCGACGAAATCTTGCCGCGACCAAAAAGCACGAGCACCACCACGGCAATGAGCAGAAGGCCGGGTAGGCCGATATTGTTCAGCATGTCTGTCTCTCCCTTGCTCGGGGGGCGTAAACAGCCCCCGCGAATATCATTGGTCTATCTAGTAGCTCACAGCAGCCATTAAAAGCACCAAAGCCGTGCGCGGTCCTCAATTCGTGACAATTTTTGCGATCCCACCCTATGCGCGGGTGCAAGTCCGGGTCAATCGGCGCTCTGCGCCTCCGCGCGGCTCTTGCCGCTCACATTCATCGCCAGCGTCGCGGCCATGAACTGATCAAGATCGCCGTCAAGCACCCCTTTCGTGTCCGATGTCTCGACCCCGGTGCGCAGATCCTTGACCATCTGATAGGGCTGCAGCACGTAAGACCGGATCTGATTGCCCCAGCCCGCATCGCCCTTGGCGTCATGCGCCTCGGTGATGGCGGCATTGCGGCGGTCCAGTTCCAGCTGATAGAGGCGCGATTTCAACGCCTTCATGGCAATATCACGGTTCTGATGCTGGGATTTCTGCGACGATGTCACCACGATGCCGGTTGGCATGTGGGTGATCCTGACCGCCGAGTCGGTGGTGTTCACATGCTGCCCGCCCGCACCGGAGCTTCGATAGGTGTCGATGCGGATATCGGCCGGATTGACCTCGATCTCGATATTGTCATCGACCACCGGATAGACCCAGACCGAACAGAACGACGTATGCCTCTTGGCCGCCGAGTCGAAGGGCGAGATACGCACCAGACGATGCACCCCCGATTCGGACTTCAGCCAGCCATAGGCATTGTGGCCACTGATCTTGTAGGCGGCGGACTTGATTCCCGCCTCATCGCCCGCACTCTCGGATTGCAGCTCGACCGTGTAGCCGCGTTTTTCCGCCCAGCGCACATACATCCGCGCCAGCATCGAGGCCCAGTCGCAGCTTTCTGTGCCGCCAGCACCTGCGTTGATCTCCAGAAACGTGTCATTGGCATCGGCCTCGCCATCCAGCAGCGCCTCCAGTTCCCTGGCCGCTGCCACCTTGGCCAGCGCTCGTAGCGCCGCTTCGGCCTCGGTCACGACCTCGACATCGCCTTCCATCTCGCCCAGTTCGATGAGACCGATATTGTCTTCAAGCTCCTGCTTGATGCTGTCATGGGTATCCAGCGCATCGACCAGAGCCTGCCGGTCGCGCATCAGCTTTTGCGCATTGGCCGGATCATCCCAGAGCGCCGGATCCTCGACCCGCGCATTGAACTCCTCCAGCCGATGTTTCGCGGTCTCCCACCCCAGCCGCTGGCGCAGCAGGTCCAGCGACTTTTCGATCTCCGACACGAGGTTCTGGGTTTCTGCGCGCATTTACATGTCCTTGGCTGGTCAGTGGCGCGTGATAGCGCAGCGCACCGGCACGGGCAAGAGAGCCTTAATACAATCCGCCCGAACTCATGCTGCCAAAACTGGCCTTGCCGCCCACCTGCGCCTTTTCGCCGGTCGAGGTGGTGACCTCCTCCACATTTTCCCGCTCGCCCGCCTGAAACAGATCAAGATCGGTTCCCATCGCAAAACCGCCGTCATACATCAGCCCGAATATCGGCTCTTCGCCATCCCGGAAATATTCGGCCACCACAAACTCGCCCTCCGCATCGTCCGGCAGACGGGCGCCGCTGTAGCGGTCGATCTTGATGAAATGACCGCCCGGCGGCACTTCGAACGGGCCGCCGCCGTATTTCTGGACGGCCTCCGTCATGAACTCCTGGAACACCGGGCCGCACAACGATGACCCATAGGCCGCACGACCCAGACCGCGCGGTTGATCGTGGCCGATATAGCAGCCCGCCACGATATTGCTGGTAAAGCCTATGAACCACACATCGCGCGCGTCATTGGTGGTGCCGGTCTTGCCCGCCACCGGCACCGGCAGATTGATCGCCCCCGAAGCGGTGCCGCGATCCACCACGCCCTTGAGCATCGAGGTCAACTGATAGGCGGTGACTGCATTCATGACCTGCTCGCGGTCCGATACGATCCGCGGGCCGCGCGTGGCCGGGATGGTGGGATCGTCACAATCCACGCAATCGCGCAGATCATGACGATAGATCGTCTTGCCATAGCGGTCCTGCACCCGGTCCACCAGCGTCGGGCGCACCCGCTCGCCGCCATTGGCGAACATCGCATAGGCCGCCACCATATTGTAGAGCGTGGTCTCCTCCGACCCCAGCGAATTGGCCAGAAACTGACCCATGTTCTCGTAAACGCCAAAGCGTTCGGCATAGCGGGCCACCACATCCATCCCCACCTCCTGCGCAAGTCGGATGGTCATCAGGTTGCGCGACTGCTCGATGCCGGTGCGCAGCGGCGTGGGGCCGTAGAACTTGTTGGTCGAATTGCGCGGCCGCCACAGCCCCTGCGGCGTGTCGATCTCAATGGGCGCGTCGATCACGATGGTGGCGGGGCTGTAGCCGCTGTCGAGAGCGGCGGCATAGACGAACGGCTTGAAGGACGAACCCGGCTGCCGCATCGCCTGCGTGGCGCGGTTGAACACCGAGGCCTGATAGGAAAACCCGCCCTGCATCGCGATCACACGGCCCGAATTCACATCCATCGCCATGAATCCGCCCTGCACTTCGGGAACCTGCCGCAGGCTCCAGTTGGCAAAGGTGCCGTTGTCATCGGTCGCGCGGCGCACATGCACCACATCGCCCGGCGTGAATGTCGCCCTGAAATCGCCGCGCAGCCAGGAAATATCCTTGCGCGGCACCTCGTGGATGCCCTCAACCCCCTCAATGCCGATCCGCATCGCCTGATCGCCCGGTTCCAGCACCACCGCCGGATACCATTGCCCGTCCAGATCAATATCCCGAGGCACCGACAGCGCACTCAGCGCCTCACGCCACCCGGCCTCGCTGTCCAGCGCCTCCGGCGGCAGCACCAGCCCCGTGCCCCGCCAGCGTCCCCGTCCCCGGTCATAGGCTTCGAGCTGCCGACGCAGGGCGCGGGCGGCATGCACCTGCATCTCCGGTTCGATGGTGGCGCGCACGCTCAGACCGCCGGTAAAGAATTCGCCCTCGCCGAAATCCTGACTCAACTGTCTACGGATTTCATCGGTGAAATAATCGCGCGGCGGCAGTTCCGCGCTGAACGGGGCAAAATCGCCATTCTGCACGCTGCGCAGCGGCTGCGCACGTTCGGCCTCATACTCCTCTTCAGTCAGATAGCCGTTTTCCCACATCTCCCTCAGCACGAAATTGCGCCGGTCCAGCAGGCGCTCTTTCTGGCGCACCGGGTGAAAATCGCTGGGTGCCTTCGGCATCGACGCCAGCATTGCCGCCTCATGCGGCTCCAGGTCGCGCAGGCTCTTGTTGAAATAGGTCTGCGCGGCGGCGGCCACGCCATAGCTGTTCTGGCCAAGGAAAATCTCGTTGAGATAAAGCTCAAGAATCTTCTCCTTGCTCAGCGTCTCCTCAATCCGCGTGGCAAGAATGATCTCCTTGATTTTGCGCTCCATCTGGCGGTCGCCGGACAACAGAAAGTTCTTCATCACCTGCTGGGTGATGGTCGAGGCCCCACGCAGATTGCGCCCGCGCGACTTGACCGCATCGACCAGCGCCGAAGCAATGCCCACGGCGTCATAACCGCCATGCGTATAAAAATTCTTGTCCTCGGCGCTGATGAATGCCTGCTTGACCAGATCGGGAATATCGCTCGCCGGGGTGAACAGCCGGCGCTCCTGCGCGAATTCGTCGATGATCCGCCCCTCGCCGGAATAGATCCGGCTGATCGTGGGGGGCGTGTAATTGGCCAGAGATTCGTGGCTGGGCAGATCCTGACCATATATATGCAGGACCGCGCCAAGGCTCAGTCCGACGACCACCACAACGAGGGTGATCAGACTGAACAGTGTCCCCAAGAGACTTAGAATCGGACGTAGCACCGCGGCCCCCGCAAATCTTATGCGCCCGATATAGGCATCCCAGCCGTCCGGGTCAAAAGAGAATAACCCTGACGCCGCGCCGATCTCTGTACAAAGGCCCGGTTCCGGCTCATTGCCGCACCAACCCGGTGCGCGCCGCGTCATCCTGCCGCCACGCGCCCAGCGCATCGCGCAACGCCTCGGCCATGCGCATGCGCCAACCCGGATCGTTCAGATTCGCCAGATCGCGCGGGCTGGACAGATAGCCCAGTTCAACCAGCACCGACGGAATATCCGGGGCCTTGAGCACCGAAAACCCGGCACCGCGCAGCGGTCGCGTCAATAGCGGCAGATCACGCGCCTTCAGCGTATCGATCAGCACCCCGGCCAGCCGTTCGGCGCGCGGCTGGGTCTCCATCCGCGCGAGATCAATCAGCACACCTGCCACGATGTCGTCCTTGCCGCTCAGATCGACCCCCGCCAGAATATCCGCACGGTTGTGACGTTCGGCCAGGGCAGCACTCGCCGCGTCCGAGGCGCTGTCGGACAGGGTATAGACCGAAGCGCCGCGTGCCCTTGCATCGGAAAACGCATCGGCATGCAGCGAGATGAACACATCCGCCGCCGCCCGGTGCGCCAGCGCCACGCGCCTCTCAAGCGACACGAACTCATCCGACTCGCGCGTCAGCACCACGTCGAACCCGCCCGCGCGCAAAAGGGTCTCGCGCAGTTCCTGCGCGAATTGCAGCATCAGATCTTTTTCGCTGGTCCCGCCCACCTCGGCACCGGGGTCAATGCCGCCATGGCCGGGATCGAGTACTACCGTCAGCGACCCGTCATCGGGCGCACGCGGCGCTGCCCTGAGTGCTGTCCGTGGATCCGGCAGATCCCAGCCCGGCAGGTCGGGCGTGCCCGCAGAGGCGGCAAAGGCCCCGGCATCCGCAGGCCCGAGCCGCACCCGCAAATCGGCCACGCCGGTCTGCCGGTCGACACTCAGCCCCGCCTCCTCCAGAACATGCGGGGCGGCCAGATCGACCACCATCCGCGACCATCCGGGCCGGATTTGACCCAGTCTCAGCCCCTTGGCGCGCGCGCTCCCGATAAGCTCCGCCGCCCCGGTCCCCCGCCATTCCACCTCGCGGAAATCGAGCACCAGGCGCGCGGGTTCGTCGAGGGTGAACACCCGGTAGGGCACCCCCTGACTCAGCCGCAGATGCACCTCCAGCCCCTGCCTTGTATCGGTGATCGCACTCGCCGCCGCGTCAAGCCGCGCCAGCCCGCTGAACCCCGCCCCTTCGGCGCGTGCCAGCGAAGCGCTCAGAACCGCCACCACAATCGCCAGAAAATTGAAAAACCTTCTGCTCACGCCCGTTCTCCGGTTTCCTGTCACGGCAGGCTATACCAGCGCACTGTCCCAAAAAACCCTGCGCCCTCACTGTTCCCCCAAATACTCAAATCACACCGCATTCCCAGGTGTAGCGTTCAGGGGCAGACGATGTCGTTGAAGAGCGCGAACATCATCAGCGACAGCACCAGCGTCAAGCCAATGCTCATCAGCACCTTCAGCGCCCGGTCGCTCGGCGGACGGCCTGTGGCCGCCTCGTAGGCGTAAAACACCAGATGCCCGCCATCCAGCACCGGCACCGGAAAGAGATTGAGCAACCCCACAGCCGTCGACAGTACGGCGATGAACCATATAAAACTCTCCGCGCCCTGGCTGGCCATCGCCCCCGAGACCTGCGCGATACCGATGGGGCCGGACATGTTGCAGCTGCTGATCGCGCCGGTGACCATGTGATACAGCCCCGAAAGTGACCCCTGAATGATCCGACCGGTCTGTGCAACCCCGGCACTCACCGCCGAGAGCGGATCCAAACGCTGCGTCGCCGGCTCGAACGCCAGCCCGCCCATGATACCGACCCGCCATTCGGTGCTAAAACCGCCCTCGTCCTGCGGCTCGTCCACCCGACGCGGCGTGATCGGAACCACCAGCGTCTCGCCGCCCGGACGCCAGAGATGCAGATCGAACGTCGCACCGTCCGAACCCTCGACAAAGGAGCGCAATTCGGAAAAGGTGACGATGGGCGTATCGTTGATCGCGGTTATCACATCGCCCGTCCGCATGTCCGAGGCAAAGGCTGCCGATTGCGGTGCCAGACCATTGACCAGCGGCGGCATGAGTTGTGGCCCCTGCACCCGCAGTCGGCTGCCGTCGCGCACCACCTCGTAATCGAGCAATGCGCGCCTGGGCAGATCGTCGATGAAACCACCAAACCCCTCGCCCTCTCCGAACGCGGGCAGCACGCGATCCTCGATCGCCAGCACCTGGTCACCCGGTCGCAGGCTCACCCCCTCGACCGGCAGCGGTCTGAGCGCGCCCACGGTCAGCGGCTCGGCAGTCTCGCCCTGGGACATCATGACCACGGCAAAAACCAGGATCGACAGGATGAAATTGAACACCGGCCCCGCCGCCACCGTCACCGTGCGCGCCCAGAGCGGCGCACCATGCATGGTCTGGCGCAGACGCTCGGGCGGGGTTGTGGCCATCGCCGCGGCATCCTTGCCGCTCGCCGCATCCGCATCACCCAGAAATTTCACGAACCCGCCAAACGGCAACAGCGCCACCTGCCAGCGGGTGCCATGCCGGTCCATGCGCGACCAGAGCACCGGGCCGAACCCGAGCGAGAATACCTCGGCCTTGATGCCGGACCAGCGGCCAACGATGTAATGGCCGTATTCATGCACCGCCACGATCACCGAGAGCGCCACGACAAAGGCCAGTATCGTCATGAAAAGATTGCCGAACTGCGGCAGAAGGTTCAGAATGTCCACGCTGTATCCTTATGTTCTTCGTGCAGTAACAACCTGATCGGCGCGCATCCTTGCCAGATGGTCCATCCGGGCCACAACATCAAGGGTCAACCCGGCACCGCACGCCTCGGGCGTATCGGAAAGCGCTTCCAGAACTTCCTCCACCACCATGCTCATATCGGTGAACATGATCCGCCCCGCGACAAAATGATCCAGCGCACGTTCCTTGGCGGCGTTGAAGACCGCTCCAGACAATCCCCGCCGCCTCATCACCTCGCGCGCCAACCGCAGCGCAGGATAGCGCGCCAGATCCGGTGCCCGGAAATCCAGCCTGCCGACAGCCGCCAGATCCAGCGCCTCGACGGGCAGCGCCTGTCGCTCGGGCCAGTTAAGCGCGTAGCCGATCGCATGGCGCATGTCGGGTGGACCGACATGCGCCATCAGCCCGCCATCGCGGAACCCCACCAGCGCATGCACGATGGATTGCGGATGAATGAGCACCTCGATCTGATCGGGAGCAAAGTCAAAGAACTCGCGCGCCTCGATCATCTCGAGCGCCTTGTTGAACATCGAGGCGCTGTCGATCGTGATCCGCTGCCCCATGTCCCAGTTGGGGTGGGATGACGCCTCTGCCACCGTCGCCTGCGCCAGCCGGTCCAGCGGCCAGTCACGGAACGCTCCGCCGCTCGCCGTCAGGATCACCCGCGAAACGGCGTCCCGGTCCTCGCCCGCCAGCGCCTGAAAGATCGCCGAATGTTCGCTATCCACCGGCAGGATGCGCGCGCCGGAGCGTCGCGCCGTCTCGATCATCAGCGGCCCGGCGGTGACCAGCGATTCCTTGTTCGCCAGCGCCAGTGTCGCGCCCTCCTCCAGCGCCGCCAGACCAGGAGCCAGCCCCGCAGCGCCGACGATCGCCGACATCACCCAATCCGCCGGGCGGCGGGCGGCCTCGATCAGCGCCGCCGGACCCGCCGCAGCAGCAATACCCGATCCCGTCAGCGCGGCGCGCAGATCGGCCAGCAGATCGTCATGCGCGGTCACCGCCACCTCGGCGTTCAGTGCCACGGCATCCGCCGCCAGCCGCGCAATGTTGCGCCCACCGGTCAGCGCCACGACCTGATACTCTTCCGGCGCGCGGACAATCAGATCGATCGTGCTCTGCCCGACAGAGCCGGTCGCGCCCAGAATGGAAATCCGTTTCATGCCACACCCGGCAACAGGCCGAGAACCCACAGGATCACCACCACCAGCGCCGCGCCCAGCATCGCATCGAAGCGGTCCAGCACGCCACCATGACCGGGAATGAGGTTTGAGCTGTCCTTGACCCCGCGCAGGCGCTTGACCGCGCTCTCGGCAATATCGCCCATCTGCCCGGCAAACCCCACCAGCACCGACACCGGTACCAGCGCCAGCCCCGCTCCGGTAGGCGCGGCAAAAATCAGGCCGATCACCGCCGCCCCGACCCAGCCCGCAACAGTGCCCGACCATGTTTTCCTGGGGCTGAAACGCGGCCAGAATTTCGGCCCGCCGATCATCCGCCCCGCGAAATAGCCCGCCACGTCAGAAATCACCACGACCGCCACCAGCCAAAGCACCCAGATCAACCCCGCCTCGGCCCGTAGCATGCCCATGGCATAGCATCCCAGGAGCGACCACAGTGCAAGAGCCAGAAACGGGCCCCGTTCGCGCTCGATGCTGCTTGCCGCCACCAGCCCCGCCGAGACGAGCAGCGGCAACACCAACATCCCCGGCAGCCAAAGCGCCAGCGCCATTGCGACCACCGCCAGCACACCCGAGCGCATGGAATCTGGCGCGCCGAACATCCGCGCACCCTCCCATATCATCAACCCGGCCAGAACACAGACCAGCGCCGCGAACACCACCCCACCGATCCAGATCGCCCATGCCCCGAGCGCGATCATCGCCACCCCCGACAGCATCCTCGGGGCAAGGTCAGACCAGCGCGCCGATACGCTCATGCGGACACAGCGCCGAACCGGCGCTCGCGCGTGCCGTATTGCAGCAGCACCTCGGCAAATATCTCGGCCGTGAAATCCGGCCAGAGCGTGTCGATGAATTCATATTCCGCATAGGCCGACTGCCAGAGCAGAAAGTTGGAAATCCGCGCCTCGCCGCTGGTGCGGATCACCAGGTCGGGATCGGGCAGCACGCAGGTATCCAGATAACGCGGCAGTGTTTCCAGATCGACATCTTCGGGCTTCAGCCGCCCCTCGGCCACATCGAGCGCCAGCCGTTTTGTGGCGCGCGCCACCTCGTCACGTCCGCCGTAATTAAGCGCGATGGTCAGGTTCAGCCCGGTGCAGGCTTCGGTCATCGCCTCGGCCTCATCCATCAGCACGCGCAGCTTGGAATCCAGCCGGTGCCGGTCGCCGATGAACCGAACGCGCACATTCTCGCGCACGAATTCCTGCATTTCCTTCATGATATACCGACGGAAAAGGCTCATGAGACCCGCAACCTCGGTCTGGGTCCGCTTCCAGTTCTCGGTGGAAAAGGCGAATATCGTCAGATACCTGACCCCAAGGACCGGACATGCCTCGACGATCTCGCGCACCCGCCGCGCACCGGCGTGATGCCCGTAAAGCCGCGGTCGCCCGCGCGCCTGCGCCCAGCGGCCATTGCCGTCCATGATGATCGCCACATGCCGCGGACCATCACTGCCAGACTGTTTTTCTGCCACAGGCGCATACGTCATGGTCAGACCTGCATGATTTCGGCCTGCTTGTGGTCCAGCGCCTCATCCACCAGCTTGATAAACCTGTCGGTCAGATCCTGCACCTCAGTCTCCCAGAATTTCTGGTCATCCTCCGACATGCCGTCCGCCTTGGCCTTCTTTATCTGATCCATCCCGTCGCGGCGCACATTGCGCACTGCCACGCGCGCATGTTCGGCATATTGCGAGGCCACCTTGGTCAGTTCCCTGCGGCGCTCCTCGTTCAGTTCGGGAATGGGCAGCATGATGATCGTGCCGTTGAGTTGCGGATTGATCCCCAGACCACTCTCGCGGATCGCCTTCTCGACCTTGCCCACCAGCCCCTTGTCCCAGACGTTGATCGTGACCATGCGCGGCTCGGGCACGTTCACGGTGCCCACCTGATTGATCGGCGTCTTCTGGCCATAGGCATCAACCATCACCGGTTCCAGCATCGAGGCAGAGGCGCGACCGGTGCGCAGCGAGGCGAATTCTGTCCTCAGGGCGCTGATCGCCCCTTCCATCCGCCGCTCCAGCGCGCCCGTGTCGATTTCGATATCTTCCGCCATAGTCGTACAGTCCCTCTTGCGGTCACGTCAGTTGCACCCTCTTTAGCCTCAACCGTGGACGGTTGTATAGGTGCCCTCACCCGCCAAAATTCCCTTGAACCCGCCCGGCTCATCCAGCGAAAACACGATGATCGGCAGGTTATTGTCGCGCGCCAGCGCAATCGCAGAGGCATCCATCACCCCCAGATGCTGCGCCAGAACCTCGTCATAGGTGACGCGGTCGAACCGCCTGGCATCGGCATGCTTGATCGGATCCTTGTCGTAAACCCCGTCCACCTTGGTCCCCTTGAAGATCGCCTCGCAGGCCATTTCATTGGCGCGCAGCGTCGCCGCCGTATCGGTAGTGAAATAGGGATTCCCGGTGCCCGCAGCAAAGATGCAGACGCGCTTTTTCTCCAGGTGGCGCACGGCGCGACGGCGGATATAGGGCTCTGCCACCTCATCCATGCGAATTGCGCTGATCACCCGGCAGAACACGCCCAGCTTTTCCAGTGCGCTCTGCATCGCCAGCGCGTTCATCACCGTGGCGAGCATTCCCATGTAATCGGCGGTCGTGCGCTCCATCCCCTGCGCGGAGCCCTGCAGGCCCCGAAAGATGTTGCCGCCGCCGATCACCATGCAGATCTCCACCCCCAGATCATGCACGATCTTGACCTCGCGCGCGATCCGCTCGACCGTTGGCGGATGCAGGCCATAGCCCAGATCCCCCATCAGCGCCTCACCGGAAATCTTGAGCATGACGCGGCTGAACTTGGCTCGGACAGGGTCGGGGCTGGTCATGGTGATCTCCGCTGCGTCATATTGGTCGCGCGCAAAATGTCGCAAATGTCACCAAGGTGCAATCGCGGAAACCGGCGGGCATCTGGAAAAGGCGCAAAAGCGCTCCGGGCTGCCATCCGGGGTCGGGGTCGAAAAGTCCGGGCGGAAGTCTCTGAGCGCTCCAGAGCACGAGAGAGAGGGCGGACAGGACTCGAAACGGCTGGCTTTCAGCGTTCCCCCTTGCCGGACATGGCGGGCGGTTATGACCTGCCCCGGATGACATGTCATCGCAGGCAGGGGCCAAAGACCGGGGCGCAAGGTCAGTGCAGGAGGCGCAGGGCGGTCCGGAGCCGGAGAGGAGTAAAAGGGCCTCAAGCAGGAGACATCTGACATTCTGACAGGACCGGCAGGAGGGTGTCACCGATCTGAGGCGCAAAGCATCTCGTCAAACGGCCCCATCTTGGATAACCGGGACATATGGAGATCCCGCAGGACATAGACCCGCGCCGCCCGTTGCTGATCGCCGGCCCCACCGCCAGCGGTAAATCAGCGCTCGCCATGGCGATCGCGCAAGCGCAGGGTGGCGTGATCGTCAATGCCGATGCGCTTCAGGTCTATGCCAACTGGCGGATTCTCAGCGCGCGGCCAGACCCCGCAGACGAGGCGGCGCTGCCGCATGCGCTCTATGGCCATGTCCCGCCAGAGACAGAGTATTCCACCGGCCACTGGCTGCGCGAACTCGCAGCACTACTGCATGGCCCCGAGCGCCTCATTATCGTGGGCGGCACCGGACTCTATTTTTCGGCCCTGACCGAAGGTCTGGCCGATATACCGGCAACACCCGCCGAACTGCGCGCCAAGGCCGACCGCCTGCGCCAGACCGAGGGGCTGGACAGGCTACTTTCGGATATCGACGACGAAACCCGCGCCCGCATCGACGCCCGCAATCCGATGCGCGTGCAACGCGCGTGGGAGGTGCTGCACGCCACCGGGCGCGGTCTTGCGACATGGCAGGACGCGACACCGCCCCCCCTCCTGCCGCCCGACGCCTGCACGCAGCTGCTGGTCGAGGCGGGCAAGGACTGGTTGAATGCCCGCATCGCCCGCCGCTTCGACGCCATGCTTGCGGCGGGCGCACTGGACGAGGTACGCGCCAACCTTGCCGGATGGGACGCCGCTCGCCCAGCCTCCAAGGCCATCGGTGCGCCGGAACTCGTGGCGCATCTGCGTCGCGAGATCACGCTGGATGAGGCGCGCGAGGCCGCCACCATCGCCACCCGCCAATATGCCAAGCGGCAACGCACATGGTTTCGCGCAAGAATGAAAACATGGCGGCACATCGCCGCCGAAACATTGTAGACTGCCGCGAACCGACATTACAGAAAGGCCCGACATGACCCCGACCCGTTACACCATCCCCGCCCGCCGCGGCAAGGCCGCCCGCCTCAACGCGGGCGAGGCGATCCGCATCATCAACACCCACGGCGCGCAGGTGGTGGACACCTGGGCCTTCAGCGCCGATGACATGACCGAATTCATGTCGATGGAACATATCCGCCCTACCCTAGGCCGCATCTTTCCACGCTCTGGCGACGCGCTCGTCACCAACCGCCGCCGCCCGATCCTGCATCTCGAGAAAGACACCTCGCCCGGTCGTCACGACACCCTCATCGCCGCCTGCGACGATTACCGCTACGGCCTTCTGGGCTGCACCGAATATCACGACAATTGCACCGACAACCTGCACGCCGCCCTGCGCCAGCTTGGCCTGACCGCGCCCGAATGCCCCAGCCCGCTGAACCTGTGGATGAACATTCCCGTCGATGGGGCTGGCAACACCGCCTGGGGCGAACCGCTCAGCAAGCCGGGCGATTACGTGGTGCTGCGCGCGGCGATGGATTGCGTGGTCGCGATGTCCGCCTGCCCCCAGGACATCCTGCCGATCAACGGCGCGTCACTCGCGCCCACCGAGGCGCATTTCGAGATCATCGGGCGCGGCTGACAGGCCCGGACAGCGCCGCCTGATCCAGCACCCGCTGCACGCCGCCCGCAAGGTGATACACCACCCCCTGCCCGCCGCCAATGCGGTCGATCTCCGACAGGGGCCGCCCCGTCAGCAGAAGCCGCAGCACGCGCGAGGTGACGCCATGGGTCACGATCACCATCGGCGTGCTGCGGTCCCGCAAAAAATCGCGGCACCGCGCCTCCAGCGCCGCCAGCCCCTCGCCACCCGGCGCCAGATCATAGCCCTGCAACCCGACGCCATCCGCATCCTCCGCCCCGGCAAGCTCCGGGATCTCCCGCCGCAGCCGCCCCTCCCATTCGCCCACACCGATCTCGCGCAGCCGGTCATCGGTGCGGACATGCGCCACCCGCCCCACCACCGCAACCGCCGCCGTGGCGATCGCGCGCCCCTGCGGGCTGCACCACGCCTCAAAGCCATTCAGATCGCAGCCCGCCAGGATCCGCCCCTGCCGCACCGCCTGCGCCCGGCCCTCGCCGGTAAGCGCGCTGTCCTGCCCGCCCTGCATGCGCCCGACGGCATTCCATTCTGTCTGCCCATGGCGCAGCACATAGACTTCGGGCCAGCCGACCGGCATTAGCCCCTCCTCCCCGGCGCCTGCATATCTGACACCGGACCGGGGGCGTGGATTTCATCGCGAAGCTGTAACACCTTTTCTGTCCGATCCTGCATGGCCTGCGCACCGGATTGCGCAATCGTGCCGTTGTCAACGCGCAGAATACCAGCGCCCGCCGCATGATCAAAGATCCGCCGGCATGGCATTTCCCGCATTACGGGATTTCCCCAATACGTAAACGCGCAATGGGATGCTAACTTCATTCCCGGTGGAAAGAAATCGGGGATGATCCGAGGGGAGAATCACAATGGGCAAGGTATTCCGGTTTGGTGATGACAGAACGGTTGATGGCGCGTTGCTGGAGCGTATCGACAAAATGGCCGCGCAGAGGATCGAGGAACGTCCGTTTTCCCAACCAACCGACAAGACGAAACCTCTCTCCGATAGCATCGCCGCCCGCTCCGCAGACAAGCTGCAACGCCTCGTGGCCCGGAAATACCGCTGGTAACACAGGCAAGGCGCGATCCGGCTCAGCCGCGTCGGGGCCCTGGCACATTGGAGTCGGGCGAGACCGGCGAGTAAAGGCATGGCCCGGCGGTTTCTGCCACGCACTGACGACCAACGGCCAGGTCGGGGACCAGACCCGGGGCGTGCCTTTCCAGCGCCCGGTCATCGCGGCCTGTTACAAAAAGACATTTTCCACATCGCCGGTCTCGCCCCGGAAAAAAACTCCGGCCATGTGGGGTGAAATGGCCAGCATGGGCAAGACCCTGCCATCGAACGACGGTTGGTCAGGCCACGCGCCTCGTTGCCGCTTCGAGAAAACAGACGATGCAAATCGGTGCATGTGCAGGTTGGAAGAGCGCCTGACTTGGTCATCAACGCTTTGCAGGCTGCGCGGGCGGCCAGCGCCGCATCACCCTGCCGCGCCGTCCCTCTCATGCTGGCGAGCGCTCCGGGGCTGTTCCAGATCCTTCACCCGCTCGCGGAGAACGAATTTCTGGATCTTGCCGGTCGCGGTTCTGGGAATCGGCATAAAGACAAAACGGCTTGGCACCTTGTAGGGGGCAAGATAATCGCGGCACCATTCCCGCAATGCGTCTTCCTCAACAGTTTGTCCCATGGCCAGTTCGACAAAGGCACAGGGCGTCTCACCCCATTTCTCGTGCGGCATAGCAACGACAGCGGCGACCGCGACGGCCGGGTGACGGTAAAGCGCCTCCTCGACCTCGATCGAGGAAATGTTCTCGCCGCCCGAGATGATGATGTCCTTCGACCGGTCCTTGAGCTGGATGTAGCCATCCGGATGCACCACCCCCAGATCACCGGAATGAAACCAGCCCCCGGCAAAAGCCTTTTGCGTGGCCTGCGGATTGCGGAAATATCCCTTCATCACCACGTTGCCGCGAAACATCACCTCGCCCATCGTTTCACCGTCAGACGGGACCGGAGCCATGGTTTCGGGGTCCATGACCTCCAGCCCCTCCAGCGGCAGATAGCGCACTCCCTGACGGGATTTGAGCATGGCCTGCTCTGTGGGAGGCAGATCGGACCATGCACCGTGCCATTCGTTGACCACCGCCGGGCCGTAGGTCTCGGTCAGACCATAGAGATGGGTCACGCCGAACCCCGCTGCCTGCATGTCCGCCAGCAATTTTTCGGGCGGCGGAGCAGCGGCGGTAAAGAACTGCACCCGATGATCCAGCCGTCGCTTGACCTCTTCGGGTGCCGAGATGAGCAGCGACATCACGATGGGCGCACCACACAGATGCGTCACGCCTTCCTGGGTCAGGGCCTGCCAGATCGGCTCTGCCCGCACCTGCCGCAGGCAGACATGCGTGCCGATGATCGCCGACAAGGTCCAGGGAAAGCACCAGCCGTTGCAATGAAACATCGGCAACGTCCACAGGTAGACGGCGTGTTTCGCCATCGAGGTGGTCAGCGCATTGCCCTGCGCCAGCAGATACGCGCCCCGGTGATGCGACACCACGCCCTTGGGATCGCCCGTCGTGCCCGAGGTGTAGTTGATCGCAATGGCGTCCCACTCATCCTCCGGCATCAGCCATGCGAATTCGGGATCTCCCGACGCGAGGAATTGCTCGTAATCCAGCGCATCGTCACAGCCCCCCGGCCCGGAGAATTCCGGATCATCGTATTGGATGACCAGCGGCGTCACCTTGGTCAGCGCAAGCGCCTCCTGCATCAGCGGTATGAACTCGCGGTCCACGATCACGATGCGCGTCATCGCATGATCGAGTTGAAACGCGATGATCCGGGCATCTAGCCGCGTGTTGATCGAATGCAGGACACCGCCACACATCGGCACGCCGTAATGACATTCCAGCATCGCGGGGGTATTGGCCAACAGCACCGAAACGGTATCGCCGCGCCCGATGCCACGTCGCACGAGCGCCGATGCCAGCTGCCGGGACCGACCATGGAACTGTGCATAGCTGCGCCGCAGCGGCCCGTGAATGATCGCCGTGTGATCGGGAAAGACGCTGGCGGCGCGGTCCAGAAAGCTGAGCGGGGTGAGCGGCTGGAAGTTCGCGGGATTCCGGTCAAGGCCGATGTCATAAGGATTGTCCACGATCCGCCTCACCGATCCTGCCAGGCGGGCGCGCGTTTTTCGATGAAAGCTCCGATACCTTCCTCGGCATCGCGGGCGAGCATGTTCTCGACCATCACCTTCGAGGCGTAATCATAGGCCTCAGCCAGCGGCATCTCGCGCTGTGCATAGTAGGCGCGTTTCCCAGTCGCAAGCGTCATGCTGGATTTCGACGCAATCTTGCGGGCCATCTCCATCGTGGCCTCCCGCAGGTCGCCCTCGGCGACGGCGCGGTTGACCAGCCCGATCTCGGCAGCACGGGCAGCCGATGTCATGTCACCGGTCAACAGCATCTCCATCGCGTGCTTGTCCGGGATATTTCGGGACAGCGCCACCATCGGCGTAGAGCAGAACAGCCCGATATGCACGCCCGGCGTGCTGAATTTTGCAGTGTCTGCCGCGATGGCCAGATCGCAGCTTGCCACCAACTGACAACCCGCCGCGGTGGCGATGCCCGTGACTTCGGCGATGACCGGCTTGGGGCAGGTCACGATCGCCTGCATGACGCCCGAACACCGTGCCATGATCTGTGCGAAATAGGCGCGGCCACCATCCGGGGCCGCACGCCCGACAGTCATTTCCTTCAGGTCATGTCCGGCGCAAAAAACCGAGCCGTTTGCGGCCAGAACGATCACGCGCACCGCCGGGTCTCTGCCCGCCTCGTCCAAGGCGGCACCCAGCGCGGCCAGCATCGCCTCTGACAGCGCATTGCGGCGCGGCGCGTCATTCAGGGTCAGGCGCAGAATGCCGTCTTCCCCCGACGCACGCAGCAGAATATCTCGGTCTCGCACGGCTTTGTTCCTTCCCGAAAGTTCAGAGAATGTTGATTTCCACGCTCTCGGCGAGCGTGTTGGCGATGAAGCAGTAGCGATGCGCGCGGTGCTGCATCTCGGCAAGCGCCTTGGCGTCGATGGCAAAGCCGGTGTCGAACCGCACCACCGGGTGCAGGTCGATCCGCGCCACCGACATCTGTCCCCGCGCGTTCTTGCCAAGATGGGCGACCGCGTAGTCGTGATAGCTCGCCACTGGCCAACCGGCCTTGGCCGAAAGCGCGAGAAACGTCATCATGTGGCAACTCGACAGCGCCGAGGCGAGCGCCTGTTCGGGGTTGGTGTGGTCCGGATCACCGCCCCAATCTGGGGCGGCGTCCACCGGCACCTCGTGAGAGGTGTTGTTGTATTGCACCGTATGTGCGTTGGAATATTGACCGCTCTGCAAGGCAGACTCGGCGCGCTGCCAATGCAGCTCGATGGCAAGGTCGGACATGGTGTGGCCTGTAATTCTGTGATGGGTCCGGGAAACGCATGTCACGCGACGGCGAGGCTTTTTCTGGGGTCATAGAAAGGCCGTTCCACCACCGTTGCCGTGCGCCCGCCGGATTGGGTCACTACCTCCAACTCGGTATCTGGTCCCGCACAGTCCACCGAAACCATGGCCAGCGCTATGTTCTGCCGCAGGCGCGGCGAGTAGATCGCAGAGGTGACTCTGCCCACGCAGGCCCCGTTGTGGTTGATGGTCCAGAAGGTGGTGTTCGGCCCGGCAAGCGGCGCACCGCCGATTTGCAGACCGACCTGCTTGCGTGTGATCCCGTTAGCGCGGATGCGTTGCAGGGCGAACTTGCCAATGAACTCTGCCTCCATGTCCAGATTGACCAGCCGGTCCAGGCCCAGTTCATAGGGGTTGGTGCTGATATCCGCGTCCGCGTGGTAGGACAGCATCCCACCCTCGATCCGGCGAATGGTCGAGGTGTGCCCAGGCTTGAGCCCCATCGGTACGCCGGTGGCCATGATCCTCTCCCACAGCGCATCGCCGCGCGAACCGTCCCGCAGATATAGCTCGTAGCCCAGTTCACTCGACCAGCCGGTGCGCGAGACGATCAGCGGAATTCCGTCGAGTTCCGCCTCGCGCAGCCAGTAATAGCGCAGATCCATGATGCCGTCGCCAAAGAGTGCGCGCATGATCTCGCCCGATTTCGGCCCCTGCAACTGCAGCGGTGACACGTCCGGTTCGCGGATCGTGACATCGAAACCGGAATGCACCGCCACACCCTGCGCCCAGAGCAGGATGTCGCTATCCGCGAGCGACAGCCAGAAATGGTTTTCCCCCAGCCGCAGCAGAATCGGATCGTTGAGGATACCGCCCTCGGCATTGGTGATCAGGACGTATTTGCACTGTCCCACGGCCATGGTCGACAGATCGCGCGGCGTCAGCATCTGGGTAAAGCGCGCGGCATCCGGTCCGGTGATCTCGACCTGCCGTTCCACGCCCACGTCACACAGGATCGCGTCGTTAACGAGGTTCCAGAAATTCTGTTCCGGATCGCCAAAGTCGCGCGGGATATACATATGATTGTAAACCGAAAACCCCTTCGCCCCCCAACGCGCGGTGGCGTCGAAATAGGGAGATTTGCGGATCTGAGTCCCAAAGCCGAAATCATCTAGCTGCGTCATGTCGTTCACCCTTGTTCAGCACCTGCCGGAGCGGCCGTGGTCCATTTGAATACTTGGGCGAACCTAACGAGTCGCGTTCCTGCATGTGTCCTGAAAACCGGCCTCCAACGAGCCTGCCCGGACCATTTTCGAGCCACGCAAAAGACCAACTGGTCGCACGTCCCTAACGGGCGGCCCGGCTCGCCAGCTTGCCGAGATTCGGCGACCCCGCCTTCACCTGCCGGGTCACGATATAGGTGATATATCTGTCGATGCTGAGATCGGCCGAAAGCAGGTCATCCATCAGCCCCTGAAACTGCGCGAGGCTGGGTACGAACACGCTCATCACGTAATCCATCCCGCCGCCCGTCGCGATGCAGTGCGTGATCTCCTCGATTTTGCGGATATGGCTCTCGAATCGCTCGAAATCCGCTCTGCGATGGTGCCTGAGCGAAACGGTCACGATCACCTGCGTGACATCCGCGACCCGGTCGAGCGCGATGTCCGCATGATAGCCCCGAATGAAACCCGCCGCACGCAGCCGGTTCAGGCGGGCCCAGCAAGGCGTTGGCGACAGATTCACCATTTCAGCAAGCTTGGTCTTGCTCAGTTGGCCATGTTTCTGCACCGCACTCAGAATGCGGATATCCGCCGCGTCCAGTCCATGTTTTTCGTTCATCCGGAACTCTCTTGAGCGATACATCAAGTTGGGCCAGCCCGGCGCCAGAGGCGCGATCAAACCCGATCTTGCCAACCTTGCCGCGCTGAGACGTGTCTGGCTCGATCTTTTACGACCACTTGCAGGACGGCAGCGCCGAGGGCCTATTCTGTTCATCGCCCGGCGGCCCTTGCAAATGAGAAAATTCAGATCCGGTGGTATTTTATCAAGTCCGCGCTCACGCACACGCCAATGTCGCGCAGAATACCGGTTCCGGGATGGATCTCAGACCACCCGCTCAGAACCGCCAGCAGGACCTCCTCATTCGGTGGATCGGCTCATGAGGGCGCGCTGTCGAGGTCACTGCCCATCTCCGCGATGGTGACGAGGTCGAAATCGACACGGAATGCGATCGCATGGCGGATCTCCAGACGGACACATACATGGCACGAATCATCGCTACCGCCCCTCGATCCTGACCGAAAAGCTGCGCTGTGCGCCGCGCGGCGGGTCGGGGAAGGGAGCGGCACGCTGCACCACGGTCAGCGCGGCGTTGTCGAGCCGGCTGGAACCGGAAGAGCGCGCGAGCCCGACAGAGGCCAGACGCCCGCCATCGGCGATGGTGAACTGCACCAGCGCCGCGCCACGGGTCTCAGCGCGGGGGCGGGGCACGCGGGCGAGATGACGCATCACCTGGCCGGGATAATTGCTGACGGCCGCGTTGCCCTGCTCGGTGCTCCGGTTCCGGGTATCGTGGCCCGCGCGGGTGGCGGTGGCAGTCTCGCGACCGGCAATGCTGCCGCGCGAGGCATCGCGAGTGGCATTGTTGCCGGACGAGCCCCGCACTTCTGTTTTCCTTTCAGGTTCAGTGGCTTGACGCGCGGGTTCGGCCTTTTCTATCTCGCGCGGACGCGGTTGGGGCCGACGCGAGACCTGCAACCCCTCCCCCGTCTCCGGTGCAGCCTCGATCACCTCTTTTGGGGTCGCTTCGGCGACCTGCCCGCCGGCGCGTGTCGGTGTCATGGCAGGGGCCGGGCGCATGGCGTCCACGGGTGCGTCGGCGTTGGCCGGTGGCGCGGTCGGCATCGCCGGTGCCAACTCGGTCCTGCGCACAGACAGAACCGGCTCGCTGGCTTCGACCACCGCTGCTGACGCGCGCTCATCCGGTGGCGTGATCCCTGCGACCGCCTCCGGTTTTGCCGTCTCGGCCATTTCCCGGGGCCCGGTCGCCGCGATCGTTCCGGCAGTATCCGGGCGCAAAGCCTCTCCTGGCTCGGTGGGTCTGAGCACCTCCTCAGTTCTCGGGTTCGGCGTGACCGTGCTGTTCGAGACGGGCTGCGCCGCCCCCGCCACCATATCCGCGAAACTGCTGCCCAGCATGACCTCGACGGTCCCTGCCCCGCTCTCGATCTCGATCGCGCTGCGAGGTTCGGACAGCCATAGCCCCCCGCCGTGTATCGCCAGGGCCGCTCCAGCGCACAGCCATAGAACAAGACGCGATGTGCGGATCATTGCAGCCCTCGTTCGGTGACTATCACCACGCGCCCGGCTCCGGCTCGGCGCAGCTCTTCTCCCAGTCGGACAAGGTCCTGCGCGAACAAGTCGGCGTCGGGCACGATGCGAACGATCTCGCGCGCATTGTCGGGTAGCCTCACGATATAGGCATCGGCATCGGGCAGCGCCGCGCCACGATAGGTGAGCCGACCGTCGGCATGGACGACCAGCGCATCGGGCGGCGCGCGCCCATCGAGATCGGCAGTGCGCACCAGTCGCAGATCGCCGTCGAGCGGCGGGGCCAGCGTCGCGGCGGCCATGAAGAAGATCAGCATCAGGAAGACGATATTGATCAGCGCAATCGTGGGCTCGCGGCGAAATCGGGGGGCGATGCGTCTCATGACGGCACAAGCACCTGCACGGAAAGTTCCTGCACGCGACGCAGCACCAGCAGAAGATCGGTCAACCGCTGCGCCGTGACATCCGCGCCCATGCTCACGAGCACGCGCGCCTTCCCACCCTCGATCAGCGGAGCGAGCGTCTCGGGCAAGGTCTTCAGCGTCACCTCGCGCGCGTTCACCCTCAAGCCATCGGCGCGCAGTTGCACGAAAACGGGCAGCACCTCGGCGCCGCCAACCGGCCCTGCCCCGGCAGTAGCCAGGTCCACCTCGGAGAATTGCGAGAACGTGGAGGACAGCATGAAGAAGAGAAGCAACAGAAAGATCACGTCGATGAGCGAGGTGAGAGACAGTTTGCGCCGCTTGAAGGGAGCGCTACGCACTCTGGGGCACCGCCCGGCCCTGTGACGCACTGGCCTGCGTCGCGCGGTTGTCGGGGCGCAGCACCACGCTGAGCGCGTGATCGGCCAGCGCGCGCTCCTCGGCCATGCGTGATTCAAACCATGATAGCACCACAGAGGCGGGCATCGCCACGGCTAGCCCGGCTGCGGTGGTCAGGAGCGCCACCCAGATGCCGCCCGCCAGCAACGACGGATCAACCTGTGAGCCCGCCGATTGCAGCGCCTGAAACGCCTCGATCATGCCAAGAACGGTGCCAAACAGACCCAGCAGCGGAGCCACCTGCGCCACCGTGTCGAGAAAACGAAAACCGCGTTCGAGCCGGGAAAACCGCGCTTCGGCCTCGGCCTCGATCCGCCGTGTGGTGGCGGTATCGCGGGCGTCCTGTGTCTCGAAGGCGCGGGCGATCACCGGTGCCAGATAGCTGCGCGAGGTGTCCAGAGTGCGGCGCGCGGCATGTGTCTCGCCCCGGTCCCATTCGCTGACGGCAGCGCGCAGGGCCAGATGCCGACCCACGCCAGAGGCACGGAACTGCCAGCATTTGTAGAACACGACCGCCAGCGCTGCCACCGAGATGAGCGCGATGATGGCGATCACCGGCCCGCCCATCTCGATCAGCCCGCGAAGACGCTCGATCATGGCGCTGAGTCCGGTCATCCCGTCACCTCGATATCCGTGTCGGTCGAGAGGCGCAGCCCCTCAAGGCAGGCGTCGGGCGACAGATCCGCACCCTCGCAGGTGCCGATGCCGTTGACCAGAACCTCGCCAATCCCCGCGCAGGACTGACCGGAGAGGTCGAATTGCCGCACGCGCGGACGCCCCTCGGGCAGGGTGCCGAAATCGAAGAGCGTCATCGTGGCGACACGCCCCTCGGCATCGAAAAGCACCGCCTCGGCAACCAGTTTCTCAATCGCAGCCCCCAGATCGTTGCGAATGACGAAGGTCAGCCGACAGCCCCCCGTCTCGGTCGCGGTCACCGTGTTGAGCGCGAGGCCGAGTTGCGGCGATCCGGCGGTATCGGTCTCTTGCGCCAAAACTGGCATCGCAAGGGCGAGGGTCGCGCCCGATAGGACACCCGCAAGGCGGGAAATGACGCGGCGCGGCGCGGTCATGGCATGCTCCTTTCATCCCCGGGTCCGGAGAAACAAGAACCGCATGGCTGGCGCATGGCTGGCACGGTCTGTGGGATTTGCGCGACGGCGGGGTCGCGTATCATTGACCCCTTACCGTTTCACGAGCAAAAGAGTCAAGTATCGCCGCTGCATGTCGGCTCACAACAGCTTGCGACGCATCAGGAGATACATGAAATAGCCGCCGCCCAGAACCGAGGCCACAGAGCCTGCTGGCAGTTGCATCGGAAAGAGCGCCATGCGCCCCAGCCAGTCCGAACCGACCATCAGTATCGCCCCTATGCCGCCCGCCACCAGCGCCTGCGCCGCCACCCGGCGCCCGCCCAGCATGACGGCAGCATGTGGCGCCAAAAGTCCCACGAAAGCCACCGGCCCCAGCCAGGCCGTGACCAGCGCCGCGAGCGCTGCCGCCAACGTCAGACAGAGGGGTCGCGCCAGCCGCAGAGACAGGCCCCGCGCCAGCGCCGTGTCATCACCCGCCGACAACAATGTCAGCCAATGCCGCAGCAGGAGCACCAGCCCGAGGCCCATCAGTGCGGCAAGGGCGAGTTGACACGCCTCCCGCGCCGTAACCCGGTAGGTGGAGCCGCCAAGCCAGCCGATGATCGCATAACTGTCCTCGCTGCCTGCCGCGAGCGCGACCTTGACGAACGCATCGAGCAAGGCAGCGAGCGCGATGCCGGCAAGCGCCAGCACGGTCGGCGCGTGACCGTGCCGCCGCCCAAGCCATAAGAGCAGGCCAAGCACCAGAAGACTGCCGAGGATGGCCGTGCCCGCCCCCGCTTCGTGGATCGAACCGCCACCGAGGATCGCCGTGCCGACAAGCGCGAAAGTCGCCCCCGCCGTCATCCCCATAATGTCGGGGCTGGCCAGCGGGTTGCGGATCAACCGTTGCAGGATGACGCCCGAAAGCGCCATCGCGAGTCCCGCAGCAGCCGCACCCAGCACGCGAGGCCAGCGCAACTCCAGCGTGAGCATCGTGGGCCATGCCGCTTGCCAGCCTGCCTCGTCGCGCCCTACCGTGAGTGCCGCAAGAGTCATGGCCACTGCTGCCACTGCCAAACCCAACCAGACGACGAAAGCAACACGCGAAGGTCCGGGTGGCAATCGGTAGATCGCCTGATCCCCCGCCCCCAGCCTGCGCCGCATGAGCCAGATGAGCGCCGGTGCGCCGACGAGTGCCGTCATCGCACCGCTCGGCACCAGATCGCGTGTCACCTGATTGGCCAGTACCGCCAGAAGATCGGTCGCCAAAAGCAGCCCCGCACCCAGCCCCATGCTCATCAGTAGCTCCGCCCGCGGTCGCCGCGCACCCGCGAAGCGGGCGAGATTGGGCGCGACAAGTCCGATGAAGCCGATGAGTCCCACCGCCGCCACCGCAAGCGCCGTCAGGCCAAGCGCCAGCCCGGCGGTAACTGCGAGGAAAGGGGCGAGCGGCAGGCCGCGCGCCTCGGCCCCCTCCGCCCCGGTGCGCAGGAGTGTCAGACCGCGCCCGAGCAGGAAGGATGCCACGAGCAAGGGCAACAGACGGGGCGTGAGCCATGTCACCTTGTCCCAGCCCGACTGCCCCAGATCGCCCGCTCCCCATACGAAGAGATGCCCGAAATAGGGGCTTTGCAACAGCACGATCGTGGCGGCAATGGCCCCGAACAGAAGGTTGACCGCCATACCCGCCAGCACCGCGCTGAGCCCGATCAGCCCGCGCAGGCCAGAGATTGCCACAACGAGACTGTACGCCAGTGATGCGCCTGCGAACGCCACCCATTCTGCTCGATCCGTTGCAAGCGTGGGCAGGAGCAGCGTGGCGATCACCAGCGCCAGCCAAGCGCCCGACGCCGCGCCGAGCGTCAGCGGGGCGGCAAGCGGGTTCTGGGTCAGTTGCTGAAATAGACTGCCCGCAAGCCCGAGCGCCGCGCCGCACAAGAGCGCCATGGCGAGGCGCGGCAGGACGGCATGTGTGAATTGCACATCGGCGAAGGCGCCGGGCTCGGCCCCGAGGACGAGTGCCACCATGCGCGACACCTCCAGATCAGTGCCCGCCGCCAGATGCGCCACTGCCACGGCAAGAAAGACCGCACCGATCATCGTGGCGCGCGGGGCGATGCGCCTGTCCGTCATGGCGCAAGCGAGATCAGCGCCGCACTGATCGCGCGCGCGTGACGGCCAAGCGTCAGAATGCCGCCATAACTCCAGAGCGGCGGCATCTCGGCAAAGCGGTCTTGGGCCACGGCAGGAAGAAATCGCCAGACCGGGCTATCGAAGACTTCCGCGCCAGGGCCATGCGGCCGGATCGCGAGCAACGCGCCGTCCGTGACCTCGGCCAGGGTATCGAGTGGGCGCTGCGCAACACCCCAGCGACTCGGAGGTTGCGGCAAGGCATTCTCAAGTCCCAGACGCTCCAGTGCCGCTACGGCAAAGGAATTCTCGCCGTAGACCCAGATCGTCGCCGCGTCATTGAGCCGGATGATCGCCACCTGCCGAAAGCGCCGGTGCCGCAGGTCATCCGCCAGATGCTCGATCTCGCGGGCCATTGCGTCGAGTCGGGCCAGAGCCAGCGCTTCTCGATCGAAAAGCCGGGCCAGCATCAGGTAGATGCGCTGCGCCGCCGCGATATTGTCATGGCTGGCGTCGAAGGTGTCGAAAACCAGCACCGGCGCGATGCGTTCAAGCCGAGCCACATCCGCCGGGGCCACATCCGAGACCAGGATCACATCCGGGCCGAGCGCCGCCAGACGTTCCAGATCGGGAGCACCGCGCCGACCGATATCGATGACCTCGGGCGGGATCGCGGGCTCTGCCACCCAATCGCGATAAAGTGCGATTTCCGGCATCGCCACAGGTACGACATCCAGATCGAGCACCTGCTGCGCGAGCGCCCAGTCGAGCACCGCGATGCGCTCGGGCGAACTGTCAAAACGCTGCGCGCCCCGGCGATCCTCGACCGTGAGCGCCCCGGCATGGACCAGACCGCCCCAGAACAGGAAGACCAAAACGATGATATGCCTCATCGCGCCGCCTCCGGATCGAGCGAGACCAGCGCCTCGGCAAAGGCATCCGCCAGATAACCCAAGGAAAAGACGCCGCCAAAGGTCCAGACCGGCCGGACCTCGGCATAACGGCCACCGCGCACGAAGGGCATGAACTGCCACATCTGCGTGGCGTAGAGTGCGTCTTTCTCCGGGAACGGCTCGATTTGCAGCACGATGGCCTCGTCGAAAAGAGCCAACTCCTCGACCCGCTTCTGCACGAAGCCCCATTCGGTCGGCCTGCCCGGTGCCGCGTGTTGCAGGCCCATCCCCTCGAGCGCAGCCAGCGCCATGGAATTTGCACCATGCAGGCGCAGGCTCTCGGATGTCAGAAGCCGGATCGGCAGAATCGGCGGCACCGCGCCGCCGAAATGATCCCACACTCGTGCACCCGCCGCCGCGATCCGGGCGTCGAGCGTGGCAAGCCGCTCCTTGGCCAGCGTCTCGCGGCCCATCAGGTGCGCGAGGTCGAGATAGGCCGTGCGACTGGCGGCGGCATTGTCCTGCGCGGTGTCGAACCCTTGTATCACCCACACCGGCGCGATCCGTTCCAGCACCGGCACAAGGTCGGCCTGTTGATCGGAGGCGAGGATCAGGTCGGGGGCGAGATCTGCCAGCCGCTCGATGTTCGGCTCTTGACGCAGACCCAGATCGGTGACGCCCTCGGGCAGCGCAGGCTGACGCACCCATTTGCGGTAGCCTGCCATATCCGCCACGCCCACGGGGGCTATATCAAGCTCCAGCACCAGTTCCGCGAGCGCCCAGCTCAGCACCGCGATGCGGTCGGGCGGTACATCTTGCGCGCGCACGACATTTGCAGACAGCGTGATCAGAATCAGAAGACTGGCAAGCCAGTGTTGCATGGTCAGTATCCTTTCACGCCACGGCGGCCTGCGGGTGGCCATCGGGATGGGGCAGTATCGTCATTTCGATCCCGTAGAGGCTGCGCAGCACCTCGGGATCCAGGAAGGCCCGCGGCGGGCCGTCAAAGGTCACATGCCCCTGCTTCAACGCGACAATCCGGTCGGCGTAACGTGCTGCGAGGTTTACATCGTGGAGGATGACCACAACCCGCCGCTTTGCCACGCGGCTGAGCCGGTGCAGGAGCGCCATCACCTCATAGGCATGGGCGAGGTCAAGCGCGGCAGTCGGCTCATCCAGGAGCAGCGCTGGAGCCTCCTGCGCCAGAAGCATCGCGATCCAGGCGCGCTGCCGTTCGCCACCCGAGGCCGTATCAACGAGGTGATCGGCCAGCGCCTCACAGCCCGTGTCAAGCATCGCCTGCGCGATCACCGCGTGATCCCTCGCCCCCATGCGACCAAGCGCCCCGCGCCAGGCGAACCGGCCCAACCCCACCAGATCGCGCATGTTCAGTCCCGCCACCGGCGGCAGACGCTGCGGCAGAAACGACACGCGGCGCGCAAGGTCCCTTTGCCGGTATCCGTCGAGCGCCCGACCCTCCAGCGCGATCCGTCCCGCATCGGGACGGATCTGACGAGCGAGCAGCGCCATCAGCGTGGACTTGCCCGAACCATTGTGTCCCAGCACAGCCGTCACCCCCTCTGTCCCGAGTGACAGCCGGCCGACATGCAGAATCTCGCGCCCGTCGCGCGTGACGCTCAGATCGTCAAGCTCGAACATGGGCCTGCCACTCCTTCTGGCTGAGGGCAATCCGGCTTGCGCGCGCACGCCTCGGGCAGGTCGCGCATAGAAAATCCGGCGAGGCGCGGTATTCGAGGCAGCACGACCGCCGACAGAGCCACAGCCCCTCGGCACCGCTTTCGAGGGGCATCGGTTCAAGCGCGCTCAACCCCTCAAGATCAAGCGCAGCGAGCCAGTCCGCCACCGCCAGGCGGGTGGCTTCGACCGTTGCGAATCCCAGCATCGCGCGCCGGTCGAGAACGCTCAGCACCCGGTCGGCCATCTGTCGCCGCGCCAGTTCCGGGCGCAGACAAAGGCGCTGCGACAAGGCGCCAAGGATCGCCGTGGTGGTTCGGTCAAGATGCCGGGCGGCCGCATTACGGGCGTCCTCCGCCCTCTCGGGCACTTGCCCTAGGCTACAGCCAAACTGCGGCCCCATGAGATAGCTGGCGCGATCCACCTCTGCCACACGCCCCTCTGCCTCGGCGCAGAGCACAGAGACCAGAACCGGTTGCCAGATCAGCACATTCCACGCCCGCATCGCGGCATAGGCCGGCCCGCCTGTCGAACCAATCCGGGCGATGAGGCGGTCAACTTCGTCCGGATCGCTGCCGGTCAAACCCGACATCGCAGACCCCGAAGCCATCTTGAGAAGCGCATATCCCGGCAAAACGGCATGAAGCTCCCGCGCCAGACGCGGAAGCTCCAAGAAGAGCGATGTACTCTCGCACCCCATCTCAGAAGCGCCGAGTATATCCAATCGAGACTGTCCGCCCCGGCGCACGCGCATAGGCGAAGGACGAGTCATAGGCCTGATTGATCACCGGTGTGTATTCGTTGTTGAAGATGTTATCGACCCCCAGCTCGACGGTGCCGCCTGCGATATCGTAGATCTCGCCATAGAGATCGAAGACGAGATAATCGTCGATATCGCTGGTGCCCCCGAACTGGGTGCTGTTGACGTTACGGTCAGCGGAATAGAGCGCCTGCAGCCGGGCACGCCATTTGTCATTGGGCGCGTAATCGGCATAGGCGGTGATTTTGGCGGGCGCGATCCGCGTGCTCGGCAGGTCTTCTTCAAAGCTGCCGTCGCCATCAAGATCGACCTCGCCTGCCATCCAGGTAAAAGTTCCGCCGAGCGTGAGCGTATCAGTGGCGTAGACATCAAGAGTCGCCTCGACGCCCCAGATCTGCTCGGGCTGCTTCACGATGTTGAGATTCTGATCGAATGTAGCACCGTTGTCTGACTCGTTGAAAAACATCGCAATGGTCCCGTCCCACCGGTTCTGTTTCGTGCGCAGGCCAATCTCGTAGTTGTCGGTCTTTTGCGCCTCGGAACTCGCCTGGCTCACGGTGGCAAAGGTGTTATCCGTGATCGAACGCCCTATATCAGCCACGGTGAAGCCCTGCGAGAACCCGGCATAGATATCAGTCCTGTCGGTCAGGTAGAGCGTGCCACTGATATTGAAAAGCGTCTCTTCAAACTCGAGCGTGCCGCCGGGCACGAAGCTGCCGTCGGCACGATTGAAATCGCTCACGTCCACATCGATGATCTCGTGACGCATGCCACCGCTGATCTTGCCGATATCCCCGATCGGCGCATTGACCTGAACAAACCCCGCATAGGCATCCTGTTCGAGGAATGGACTGGTGTTCGGTCCGTCGGTCGCGGTCTGGCGTGTCTCGTCATGCAGATAATCGAAACCCCAGATCACGTTGAACTCGGACGCCCCGAGCGTGACCGGGGTGTCCACCGTCAGTCGCGCGCCCAGCTTTTCCGATCCGATCCGGGTCTGCGAGAAGCCGGGAAACTTGCTGTAAACGATGTCGATGTCGGCATGGTAGAACTGCAGATCGACACTGCTGCCCAGTAAATCCTCATTGGAATACTTGAGACTGATATTGCGATTCTCGGTGCCGGGATTGACCGGGTTGAAATTGCCCCGCACCGCTGGCGTCTTGGTGTCGGTGTCTGGGTCTCCGGCAAAGCTGATGCCCGCGAAGTTGCTGTCCTGCTCCATGTTGTAATAGAGCGTGCTGACCTCAAGCCGCTGGTCTTCCGTCAGTTGATAGCCAAGCTTGAGCATCAGGTTGGACGTGTCGCTATCCGCAATACCGCCCTGCGCGCCGACCGGATCCGCCGGGATGCGATCACCATCGGCGTCGAAACGCCCGCCACGTTGCAGGAACGACCCGCTGAACACATAGTCTAGCTTGCCGGTGCGACCCGAGACGTTGAGGCTGGTTTCCCAGGTCAGCGAGTCATCCACATGTTGGGTCGAGAAGCTCAGACCAGTGCCGACCTCGAGATTGAACGCGCCATCTTCGGGCCGCTTGGTGATGATGTTGACCAGGCCACCAGTCGCACCAAACCCATACATCGCCGTACCGCCCCGAATGATCTCGATTTGTTCGATGGCTTCGGCCCCGATCGAGTTGAGAGAGCGCCGACCGTCACGAAGCGGCGTGGATTGCGGCACGCCGTCGATAAGCGTGAGAAATGTGCGTCCGCGCAATGTCTGCCCAAAATCGGAATTAGCCTCGGTGCTCTGGCTGAAGCCGGGCACCTGCTTGGACAGGATGTCACCGATAGTGTTGTCGACCCGGCGCTGTTCCTGAACCGTCTCGCGGTCGATCACGGAAACAGAGCGGGTGGTCTCGTCGACCGGCGTCTCGGTGCGAGTGGCCGATTCGAGCACTAGCGTGCCCAGTTCGACAGTTTCATCTTCATTCGTCGTCTGCGCGATGGCCGGAAACGCGGTCAACGCGGCCAAGCAGACGGCCAAGGGCCGCTGAAGTTCCATTCTTGATCCCCCAAACGTGATCGATTGTGATTTTGTCAGTGCAACTGCCTGGCGTTGGCTGGGGGATTGCAATGTAGCCCGGATATTGAAACCGACTAATAGAGTCAACCATTCGAACGATTACGCCAATGACCACGAGGCAGCAGCGGCGGCTTGCTTCGACATTCGCTGTATGAGAGCGACCCTATGCCGCGAAACCAACCTTCCAAACAATGAAAGCTTTGGTCAGGGACCACTGTGGCGCAAGAGTGCATCCCATAGTTCTCGACGAAAGAATCCAGGACTTTACATCCGGTGCCCGGCGTTTCGTCTGACGCCGATACCCGGAGAGGAAGAAAAACCCCGGCGTAGAAAGATAGGCAAGCGGTGTTCATAATCTCTTCAAGAAGAAAATCTCACGCTTCGCCTCGTCGCACAGCCCATCATGGAATGCCAGCCGCTGCATGTAATGGCGCACGAGCGATCCGATCCGGTGCCGGAGGATAGCGCACCGGGCCATTCTGCATGCCTTGGCCCGGCGTTTTGCTCGGCAATGGCGATCCGCTATAGAAGCTGCGCCCCTGCCGGGCATGATAACGCCCGTTGCGATTCAGAAGATATCCTGCATACCAGCCATGACGATGACCCCTTGCAGCCGCAATCTGCAACCTTCAACAGGATAAACGCCCTTGTTCGCAAGGGTTTTGTTTGATTTTAAGGGGTTGGAATGGTGGGTGATAAGAGATTCGAACTCCTGACATCTTCGATGTGAACGAAGCGCTCTACCACTGAGCTAATCACCCGCCGTCGCGGCTTTTAGCGTCACTCCGCCTCCTCTGCAACCTCATCTTTCGCATCCCCCGCCCGCTGCTTTGCCCCGGCGCGACCGCCGGGTTTGGCCTGCCGGATCTTGGCCACGATCACCCGCGCATTGGGCAGGTCCTTGACCCGGTTTAGCTTGACCCGGCCTAGTGGCGGCAGGTTCATTTCGCGCCCCTCTGCCAGCGCCTCGCCCAGCACTTCCAGCACCGCATCGACGACGGGTCTGGCGACTTTCTTGCGCACATCGGCGCGGCTCAGCACCTTGTCCAGCAATTCCTGCTTCTTCATCTCCGGACCCGCATCCCCGGAAGGGGCATCGGCCACCATCACCAGTTGCACGGTCTCGTCCGCGCTCTGATCGGCCGTCGCCCCGGTGCCGCGCGCGGCGACGGCCTTGAGACTTTCTGTTGTCTTTGTTTTCGTTATCATGTCTTGCCCCGATCGGTTGAACCTTGCCATCACGCCGACCTGCGTCCGCAGCCGTGACCAGCCAGAGTTGACGCAGGCTTGTGATGACCGCAATATACATCCCAATTTCAGATTTGGGGGACATTCAATGCACAAATCGTTCTGCACAACGCTTTTCCTCACCGCCGTATTCGCCGCGCCCGCCCTCGCCGGAAGCCTGGGCGATCCGGTGGTCACGCCCGAGGTGATCGCAGCCGAGACCGAGGCCGCCTCGACCGACAAGCTCGACACGGCGATCCCGGCCTTCTTCCTTATCCTTCTGGTACTCAATATTGCCGGCGCACTGAACTGAGACCCCTTCATATGCGAAAAGGGCGCCCGATGCGGGGCGCCCTCTCGCGATCCTGAAATCAGATCAGCCTCAGTGCGCCACCGCGCCCTGACCCTCATCGCCTGACTTGAGCGCCGCCTCGGTCGCGGCGGCCTCTTCGGCATCTTCGTCCCAATCCACCGGCTCTGGCTCGCGCACCAGTGCCAGTTTCAGGACATCGCGCACGTGATCCACGGGGATGATCGTCAGCCCCTGTTTCACATTGTCGGGGATCTCGGCCAGATCCTTTTCGTTCTCCCGCGGAATGAGCACCGTCTTGATCCCGCCGCGCAGCGCCGCCAACAGCTTTTCCTTCAATCCGCCGATGGGCAGCGCATTGCCGCGCAGCGTCACCTCGCCCGTCATGGCGATATCCTTGCGGATCGGGATGCCGGTCAGAACCGATACGATGGATGTCACCATCGCCAGCCCTGCCGACGGCCCGTCCTTGGGCGTGGCGCCTTCGGGCACATGCACGTGAATGTCCCATTTCTCGAACCTGGGCGGCTTGACCCCGATTACCGGCGCGATCGAGCGGACATAGGAAGACGCCGCATCAATCGACTCCTTCATCACGTCGCCCAGCTTGCCGGTGGTCTTCATCCGGCCCTTCCCGGGCAGGCGCAGCGCCTCGATGTTCAGCAACTCGCCACCCACCGAGGTATAGGCAAGGCCCGTCACCACGCCCACCTGATCGCTTTCCTCCGCCAGCCCGAACTTGAACTTGCGCACACCCAGGAAATCCCCAAGGTTTTCCGGCGTAACGATGATCTGCTTGCTCTCACCCTTGATGATCCGGGTGACCGCCTTGCGCGCCAGCTTGGCGATCTCGCGCTCAAGGTTCCGCACCCCCGCCTCGCGGGTGTAATAGCGGATCATGTCCGTCAGCGCCGCATCGGTCAACTCGAACTCGCCCTTCTTCAGGCCGTTGTTCTTGATCTGCTTGGCGATCAGATGCTGCTTGGAAATCTCGCGCTTTTCGTCCTCGGTATAGCCCGCCAGCGGAATGATCTCCATCCGGTCCAGGAGCGGCCCCGGCATGTTGTAACTGTTGGCCGTGGTCAGGAACATCACGTTCGAGAGATCGTATTCCACCTCCAGATAGTGATCCACAAAAGTATTGTTCTGTTCAGGATCCAGCACCTCAAGCATCGCGCTCGCCGGATCACCCCGGAAATCCTGCCCCATCTTGTCAATCTCGTCGAGCAGGATCAGCGGATTGGTGGTCTTGGCCTTTTTCAGCGCCTGGATGATCTTGCCGGGCATCGAGCCGATATAGGTCCGCCGGTGGCCGCGAATCTCGCTCTCGTCGCGCACGCCACCCAGGCTGATGCGGATGAATTCCCGCCCCGTCGCGCGCGCCACCGACTTGCCAAGGCTGGTCTTGCCCACGCCCGGAGGGCCGACAAGGCACATGATCGGGCCTTTCAGCTTCTGGCTGCGCTGCTGCACGGCCAGATACTCGACGATCCGCTCCTTGACCTTTTCCAGCCCGTAGTGATCGGCATCCAGCACCTCCTGCGCCTTGTGCAAATCCTTCTTGACGCGGCTCTTGACACCCCACGGAATGCTCAGCATCCAGTCGAGGTAATTGCGCACCACGGTGGCCTCGGCGCTCATCGGACTCATGTTCTTGAGCTTTTTCAGTTCCGCCTCGGCCTTCTCGCGCGCTTCCTTGCTCAGCTTGGTTGCGGCGATCCTGGCCTCCAGCTCGGCCACCTCGCCCTCGCCGTCCTCGCCGTCGCCCAGTTCCTTCTGAATGGCCTTCATCTGCTCATTCAGGTAATACTCGCGCTGCGTGCGCTCCATCTGGCTCTTGACGCGGGTCTTGATCTTTTTCTCGACCTGCAGAACGCTCATCTCGCCCTGCATGAGACCATAGACCTTTTCCAGCCGCTCGCTCACGCTCAGCGTCTCCAGCAGTTCCTGCTTGCGGCCCACGTCGATGCCCAGATGCCCGGCCACCAGATCGGCCAGCTTGGCGGCTTCGTCCGAATCCGTGACAGCGGCCAGCGCCTCGTCGGGGATGTTCTTCTTGACCTTGGCATAGCGCGCGAATTCATCGCTCACCGTGCGCAGCAACGCCTGGATCGTGGTCGCATCGCCGGGCATCTCGCTCAGATACTCGGCGCGCGCCTCAAAGAAGTCCTCGTTCTGCAGATATTCGGTGATCCGCACCCGCGCCACGCCCTCGACCAGCACCTTGACTGTGCCATCGGGCAGTTTCAGCAGTTGTAGCACATTGGCCAGCACCCCGACGCGAAAGATTCCGTCCTCCGCCGGATCGTCCACGCTCGGGTCAATCTGGCTCGACAGCAGGATCTGCTTGTCGTCGGCCATCACCTCTTCCAGCGCGCGCACCGATTTTTCACGGCCCACGAAAAGCGGCACGATCATGTGCGGGAACACGACGATATCGCGCAGCGGCAGCACCGGGTAAGAGGCGTTAAGGGGATCTTGCATGCTCGTTTTCCTGTTCTTGGCAAGAGGGCACCGGCCCCGCCCGGCGGCAGCCACGGCCCTCTCCGTTACGTTGCTGCTAACTTGGGGCCAGACCCCGCGGGTTTCAACAGAGTCCGCGCAGAATGCCTATCCCCGAAGGCCTGCGCAAGGGCGATTGCACCGCGCCGCCGAAATCACCGCGCCCGCCGCAACAGGGGGGCAGGAAAATTCCTTCTCAACACAGTAACTTTGCCAAAATTCAACCATATTCTGAAGACATCATTGTTCCTGAAATTTGAACAATCCTTATCAGAAATCGTGACTGAGGCAGAAAATGAACGCACACACTCCGCTTAATGCAGTCGATCTCGACCACCGGAAATACCTCTCGGCCCGCGACAGCACTCACAAGGATCTGCTGATCCATGCCGCCCGTCAAAGCGGCCGTTCGGCGCTTAAGATCCAGCGCGAGTTTCGACAGATGGCGCGTTCCCACAGCCGTCTCAACATGGTCGAATATGTCCGTCACGGCCTTTATCGCCACGACGATTTCACCGACGATGAGCGCGCGGCCTATATCTCGAACGACCTGCACTGGGACATCACCCACAAATGCAACAATCGCGGCTGGTCCGGCGCCGCCGAGGACAAGGCGGTGGCAGCCACGCTTCTGGCCGCGGGCGGCGTGACTATCCCCGACAGCCTGGGCGTGATCGACAGATCGCCGCGCATCTATCCCGGCCTGCCCCGCATCACCACCCCCGACGACCTGCGCGACCTCGTGCTTGCGCAGATCGGCACGGGGATTTTCGGCAAGATCGTCGACGGCATGGTTAGCTTTGGCGCGTTCCAGATCGAGATGGCGGATGCCACCCATCTGACCTGCGCCGGTCACGCCCCGATGACCTATGAGACGTTCATGTCCGATTTCGTGGCGACCAACGCCTATATCCTGCAACGCAAACTGACCAATCACCCCGATATCGCCCGCTATGCCCCGGCCCTCGCCACCGTGCGCATGGTCAATCTGGTCACCGACAGCGGCGTTCATTGCCCGCTCGCCATTATCAAGCTGCCGCAGGGCGACAACATCGCGGATGCCTTCTGGCGCCCCGGCAATCTGGCCTGCGAGGTCGATGTCGCCACCGGCGCGATCCGCACCGTGGCCGAGCGCGCCGGACCCGAGGTCAGGTTCCATGACGATCACCCCGCAAAGCCCGGACTAATGGGCATGACCCTGCCACATTGGGACAGGCTGATCGAAATCAACGCGCGCGCGGCGCAGATCTTTGCCCCGATCCGGTATCAGTCCACCGACATCGCCATCACGGTGGACGGCCCCGTCATCGTCGAGTTGAATTACGGCGGCGGCTTCGATCTTCCGCAATACGCCAGCGGTCGCGGAATGCTCACCCCCGAGGTGCGCGCCTTTTTCGAATCGCACGGCTGGGTCTTCGGGCCGGTGAAACGGCGCGGCCTGTTCAGACGCGGCTAGGGTGTCGATCGAGAGGTGGGTACAACCCTGAATGGCCCACGTGATCGACAGACCGCCAACGCGCGAAACAGCGCTCCCGCCTCACAGCGGCTCGATATCCCCCTGCGCCCGGCCCGCATGAAATCCCGCCTCCCACTCGGTGAACCGCCCCTCGACAATCGCCGCGCGCATCTCCGCCATGATCTGCTGGAAATAATGCAGGTTGTGCCAGGTCAGCAGCATGCCGGAAATCATCTCTCCGGCGCGGAACACGTGATGCAGATAGGCCCGGCTGTACCCGCAGCAGGCCGGACAGGTGCAGTCCTCATCGAGCGGCCTCGGGTCGTCCTGATGCCGCGCGTTCTTGATATTGACCACACCGTGTCGCGTGAACACCTGCCCGGTCCGGCCAGAGCGCGACGGCAGCACGCAGTCCATCATGTCGATGCCGCGCTTGACGGCCCCCACGATATCGTCCGGCTTGCCCACCCCCATCAGGTAACGCGGACGATCCTCGGGCAGGGACCCCGGCGCGTAATCCAGCACACCGAACATCGCCTCCTGCCCCTCGCCCACGGCCAGACCGCCGACCGCATAGCCGTCAAACCCGATCTCTTTCAACGCCTCCGCGCTCTCTTCGCGCAACGCGCGCGTGACCCCGCCCTGCATGATGCCAAAGAGCGCATGCCCCGGCCGGTCACCGAACGCCTCTTTCGACCGCGCCGCCCACCGCATGCTCAGGCGCATGCTCTCGGCCACCGCCTTGTCGCTCGCAGGCAGTGCCGGGCATTCGTCGAAACACATCACGATGTCGGACCCGAGCAGCGCCTGTATCTCCATCGACCGCTCCGGCGTCAGGTGATGCTTCGACCCGTCGATATGGCTGCGAAACGTCACCCCCTCCTCGGTCAGCTTGCGCAGCCCGGCAAGGCTCATCACCTGAAATCCGCCCGAATCCGTGAGGATCGGCCGCTGCCAGTTCATGAAACGGTGCAATCCGCCCAGCCGCGCCACCCGCTCCGCACCGGGCCGCAGCATCAGGTGATAGGTATTGCCCAACAGGATATCCGCCCCCGTGGCGGCCACGCTCTCGGGCAGCATCGCCTTGACGGTCGCCGCCGTGCCCACCGGCATGAAGGCCGGCGTGCGGATTTCACCGCGCGGCGTGCGGATCACCCCCGCCCGCGCCGCGCCATCCTGCGCCACTTTCCCGAACCCGAACCGCATGCTCGCAGACCCCATCGCTTTTTACCTTTTGCCACCCTTTAAAGCGGTTTACCCTGCCTTGTAAAATGCCGTGTCAGCCACCTGATGAGTGAGAGTTCCCATGACCGAAGACATCCTTCTTGACCTGATTTCCTCCAACCTCGTCTGGCTGCTGATCGCGCTTCTGGTGATCATCGTGATCTTTCGCGGGGTCAAGATCGTGCCGCAGTCCGAACAGTTCGTTGTCGAACGCTTCGGCAAGCTGCACAAGGTGCTGGGTCCCGGCATCAACCTGATCGTGCCGTTTCTCGACGTGGTGCGCCACAAGATCTCGATCCTCGAACGTCAGTTGCCCAACGCCAGCCAGGACGCCATCACCCGCGACAACGTGCTGGTGCAGGTCGAAACCTCGGTCTTCTACCGCATCCTGCATCCCGAAAAGACCGTCTACCGCATCCGCGAGGTGGACGGGGCAATCGCCACCACCGTGGCGGGCATCGTGCGCGCCGAGATCGGCAAGATGGATCTCGACGAAGTGCAATCCAACCGCTCGCAACTCATCGTCACGATCAAGGCGCTGGTCGAGGATGCAGTCGATGACTGGGGCATCGAGGTGACCCGTGCCGAGATCCTCGACGTCAACCTCGATCAGGCGACGCGCTCGGCCATGCTCCAGCAACTCAACGCCGAACGCGCCCGCCGCGCCCAGGTGACCGAGGCCGAGGGACACAAGCGCGCCGTGGAACTACAGGCCGATGCCCAGCTTTACGCCGCCGAACAGGGCGCCAAGGCGCGCCGGATCGAGGCCGATGCCGAGGCCTATGCCACCGGCGTCGTCGCCGCCGCCATCGCCGCCAACGGCCTGGAGGCCGCGCAATACCAGGTGGCGCTCAAACAGGTCGAGGCGCTCAATGCGCTTGGCAACGGCCCGTCCTCTCAGACCATCCTCGTGCCTGCACAGGCGCTCGAGGCGTTCGGCAATGCCTTCAACATGCTGAAAGGACGCGGCTGATGGAAACCGCGCTCTGGCATCTGTGGTGGGTCTGGCTGGCGGCGGCGCTTGGGCTTGCCATTCTCGAAATCGTCGTCTCCGGCTTCATCTTCCTTGGCTTCGCGGCCGGGGCTGCCCTGGTGGCCCTGCTGGTGCTTCTGCCGTTCGATCTGGGGCTTGCGACCCTGCTCGCCAGCTTCGCGATACTCTCACTCACCTCATGGATCGTGCTGCGCCGCGCCTTTCGCCGACCCGATGACCAGACCCGCGTGATCCGCGAGGACATCAACAAATAGCCAGCCCCCTTTCCTTGCATCGGCCAGCCCATCCCAAGTAGAGAGAACCGCAAGACGACCGGCCCTGCGATTCACTCAACAGGATGCGCCCCATGACCGACACCCCCCCTCCCCAGCCCCTGCAGTTCGGCTGGGAAGAATGGGTCAGCCTCCCCGATCTCGGCGTCCCCGCGATCAAGGCCAAGGTCGACACCGGCGCGCGCACCAGCGCGCTGCATGCCTTTGACATCGAGACCTTCGGCCCCGCCTCGCGCCCCAAGGTCCGGTTCACCGTCCACCCGATTCCGGGCCGCGACGACCTGATCATCCCCTGCTCCGCCACGATCATCGACCGCCGCGACGTGACCTCCTCGAACGGTGAGCGCGAACTGCGCTTCGTCATCGCCTCCACCCTCTCTGTCCACGGCGACAGCTGGCCGATCGAAATCACGCTGACCAACCGTTCCACCATGACCAGCCGCATGCTGCTGGGCCGCCAGGCGCTCAAGGATCACATCTCGATCGTCGCCACCGACCGTTTCCTGCAACCCGAACTCAGCTATGACGTCTATCACACCTCGCGAATGCGCGCCGCTCAGCCCAACCGTGCCCTGCGCATTGCCGTGCTCAGCCGCGAGGACAATTATTCCACCCGCCGCATCGTCGCCGAAGGCGAGAAACGCGGCCACACCGTCGAGGTGATCGACACCACCCGCTGTTACATGGCGATCAACGCGCTTGCCCCCGAGGTGCATTACGACGGCAAGCGCCTGCCGCGCTATGACGCGGTGATCCCGCGCATCGGGGCGTCGATCACCCCCTACGGCGCCGCCGTGATCCGTCAGTTCGAGACCATCGGAACCTATTGCGTGAACCCTTCAGCGGGCATCACCGCCAGCCGCGACAAGCTCTATGCCCATCAGCTGATGGCGCGCGCGCGCATCGGCATGCCCAATACCGCCTTTGCCGCCTCGCCGCACGACACCGCAAACCTGATGGGCCTTGTCGGCACCGCGCCGCTGATCGTGAAACTGCTCGAATCGACGCAAGGCAAGGGCGTGGTGCTGGCCGAAACCAAGAAGGCCGCCGAATCGGTGATCGACGCCTTTCGCGGGCTCAAGGCCAACTTTCTCGTGCAGGATTTCGTGCGCGAGGCGGCCGGCGAGGATATCCGCTGTCTCGTGATCGGCGGCAAGGTGGTGGCCGCGATGAAACGCACCGGCGCCGAGGGCGATTTTCGCTCCAATCTGCATCGCGGCGGCTCGGCCAGAACGGTGCGCATCACCAGGGCGGAACGCGATACCGCGATTCGCGCAGCGCGCGTATTCGATCTCAACATGGCCGGGGTCGATCTCCTGCGCGCCGACTCCGGACCCAAGGTGCTCGAGGTCAACTCCTCGCCCGGCTTCGAGGGGATCGAAGGCTCGACCGGCAAGAACATCACCGGCGCGCTCTACGACATGATCGAATCCCGCGTGCGCCCGGCCCCGGTGCGGCGACGCAGATCGCCCGGCAGAGGCGGCGACTGACAGCGATCGCGCCGCCGGTCACACGATTCGCCCGCAGAACCATGCGAACGGCAGTTGCACCCCCTCTGGACGCGGGCGCTTATAAATCTTATATGTTTGCTCAGGATAACCGCAGGACGTGATGACCATGAACAGCCCCGAACCGCTCGAAGGTGCCCCGCTGATTGCGCCCTCCAGCACCGAACACCCGCTATACGAACAGGTGATCGAGGCCTGCCGCACCGTTTACGACCCGGAGATTCCGGTCAACATCTACGATCTCGGCCTGATCTACACCGTTGATATTGATGCGGAAAACGCCGTGGGCATCACCATGACCCTGACCGCGCCTGGCTGTCCGGTGGCCGGCGAGATGCCGGGCTGGGTGGCCGACGCGATCGAACCCCTGGCAGGTGTCAAGCAGGTCGATGTGCATCTGGTCTGGGAGCCCCCCTGGGGCATGGACATGATGAGCGACGAGGCTCGTTTGGAACTTGGCTTCATGTAACGAAATCAAATTATTGGAAGATAAACCTCATGTTTGGCATCCCCGGAAGACAGGCCGTGACGATGACACCGGTCGCCGCAACACAGATCGCAAGGCTGATGGGCCGCGACGGCCATCAGGGTCTGCGCATCGGCGTAAAGAAGGGCGGCTGCGCGGGCATGGAATACACCATGGAATATGTGACCAAGGTCGATCCGCATGACGAAGTGGTCGAACAGGACGGCGCGCGGGTGATGATCGCGCCCATGGCGCAGATGTTCCTGTTTGGCACCGAGATCGACTATCAGGTCTCGCTCCTGGAATCGGGATTCAGGTTCAACAACCCCAACGTGACAGAGGCCTGCGGCTGCGGCGAGTCGATCAAGTTCGCAAACATGTGAGATTTATCCGCCAAGGCATCGTAAAATATAATAAATACAAAAGGAACCAAGGCATGAAGCGCAGGCTCGTCGCTGGCAACTGGAAAATGAACGGTACCAATGCCAGCATGACCGAGTTGCAACAGCTTGCCGCCGCCTATCCGTCAGCCTCGACCGATATCCTGATCTGCCCACCCGCCACGCTGATCGCACGGGCCGCCGATCTGACTGCCGACAGCGCCATCCGGATCGGCGCACAGGATTGTCACCCCGCCCCGTCCGGTGCCCATACCGGCGACATCTCGGCGCCGATGCTGGCCGATGCGGGGGCCACGGCGGTCATAGTGGGCCATTCCGAACGCCGCGAAAACCACGATGAATCCAGCGCATTGGTCGCCGGTAAGGCCAGCGCCGCCCACGCCTCCGGCCTCACCGCGCTGATCTGCCTGGGCGAGTCGCTGGCCGAACGCGAAGCGGCCCGGACCCTCGACATCATCGCCGATCAACTCGCTGCCTCGGTACCCGATACGGCCACCGACGCCGACACCGTGATCGCCTACGAACCGATCTGGGCCATCGGCACCGGCCTCACGCCCAGCCCGGCCCAGATTGCCGAAGTTCATGATTTCATCCGCGCCCGGCTGGGCGGGCGTTTTGGCCCCGATGCGGCCGGGTCGTTCCGCCTGCTCTATGGCGGCTCGGTCAATCCCTCCAACGCCGCCGCGATTTTTGCCATCCCCAACGTGGACGGCGCGCTGGTCGGCGGCGCAAGCCTGAAGGCATCAGACTTTTCGCCCATTATCAACGCGCTGGAGGACGCAGCTAAAGCGGCAGCATCGTCGTCGACTTGATCTCTTCCATCGACAACAGCGCCGTCACGTTATGCACCTTCACCTCGGAAATCAGCGCCTGATAAAATACGTCATAGGCGCGCGCATTGGCGACCCGCACCTTGAGGATATAGTCGATATCGCCCGCCAGCCGATGCGCCTCCTGCACCTCGGGCCGCTCCTTGAGCGCCTTCAGAAATTGCGCCTGCCAGCCCGCATCATGCTCTGACGTGCGGATCAGCACGAAGAAACAAGCCTCGAACCCAAGCGCCTCGGGATCAAGCAGAAAGGTCTGCTGCCGGATCACCCCCGCCTCGCGCATCTTGCGAATCCGGTTCCACACCGGGGTCTTCGAACTGCCGACATTTCTGGCGATATCGTCCAGCGACTGGCCCCCGTCCGCCTGTAGTTGCACGAGGATTTTCCGATCCAGATCATCGAGACGAACAGCCATTCCAATTATTCCCCTATACCGGAACATTTCATTCTGATCTCCGCAGCGATAGAACAAACGTCCTTATTCTTGTGCGTATATGGCGCTAAGGTGGGAATATTTCCTATATTGCGAGGGAAGTCAAACCGCCCGCAAAGGCCACGGAAATGCACGCAGATATCCCGGCACCATCACATCCCGGCCATGTCGCCTTTGTCGGCGCTGGTCCCGGCGATCCCGACCTGCTGACGATCAGGGCGCTCAGGGCGCTTGAATCGGCGGATGTGGTCATTCACGACCGGCTGGTGACGCCCGAAATCCTTGGCCTCGTCAATCGCAACGCGGTCCTTATCGATGCGGGCAAAGAGGGCTTTGGCCCCTCTGCCGCGCAGACAGACATCAACGCGCTGATCGTGCAGCACGCGCGCTCCGGCGCGCAGGTGGTGCGCCTCAAGGGCGGCGATCCGACCGTATTCGGCCGTCTGGACGAGGAAATCGACGCCGTCGACGCCGCTGGCCTCGGCTGGCACGTTGTGCCGGGCATCACCGCCGCTTCCGCCTCTGTCGCGGCCATCGGCCAGAGCCTGACCAAACGCGGACGCAACGCGGCGGTGCGTTTTCTCACCGGCCATGACATGAAGGGCTTTGCCGATCACGACTGGCGCACGCTGGCCCGTCCCGGCGAGGTGGCGGCGATCTACATGGGCAAGAAATCCGCCCGCTTCATTCAGGGCCGCCTGATCATGCACGGCGCCGACCGCGCCACGCCCGTGACTGTGATCGAAAACGCCAGCCGCCCCGATCAGCGCATTCTGGCGACCACGCTCGACCGGCTGCCCGCCGATCTGGCCCGCGCCAATGTCACCGGCCCGGCCCTTACCTTTCTCGGCCTCGCACCGCGCGCCGCCGAGGCACAGCTAGCCCATTCCAGACAGGAGCTTGCCTGACATGCCCCGCGAATTCACCCCCAAGGTCGTCACCGCCAACGCCCTGATCGAGGGCGATGTGGTCTACCTGACCGCCGACGACCGCTGGTCGCGCGATCTGTCAGAGGCCGAGGTGCTGACCGACGAGGCCGATGCCGATCTGCGGCTCCTGCAGGCGCAGGCCCGCGCGGGCGAGATCGTGGGCGCCTACCTGGCCGATGTGCGCCCCGCGCCAACCGGCCCCGAGCCCACCCATTTCCGCGAGGATTTCCGGCGCAAGGGGCCCTCGAATCTCTTTCACGGCAAGCAGGCAGAAGGGCTATCGCGGGCCTGACCCGCGACCTCCATCCTACCCACAAGGACCGAGAGAATGTATCAATACAACGATTTCGACGCCGGTTTCATCGCAGAGCGCAACCGCCAGTTCCGCGCCCAGGTCGAGCGGCGCATCGACGGCAGCCTGACCGAGGACGAATTCCGCCCACTGCGGCTGATGAACGGTCTTTACCTGCAACTGCACGCCTACATGCTGCGCGTGGCGATCCCCTATGGCTCGCTCGACCCCGCGAAGCTGCGCCAGCTGGCCTATCTGGCGGAACGCTGGGACAAGGGTTATGGCCATTTCACCACCCGCACCAATATCCAGTATAACTGGCCGCAACTGCGCGACGTGCCCGACATGCTGGATGCGCTGGCAGAGGTCGGCATGCACGCTATCCAGACCTCCGGCAACACCATCCGCAACGTGACCTCGGACCATTTCGCCGGTGCTGCGGCGGACGAGATCGAGGATCCGCGTCCGGTGGCCGAACTGGTCCGGCAATGGTCGACCGACCACCCGGAATTCCAGTTCCTGCCCAGAAAGTTCAAGATCGCCGTGATCGCCAGCAAGGCCGACCGCGCGGTTATGAAAAGCCACGACATCGGCCTGCGCATCGTCGAGCGTGACGGCGCGCGCGGCTATGAGGTCTGGGTTGGCGGCGGCATGGGCCGCACGCCGATGGTGGCCAAACTGCTGCGCGATTTCCTGCCGCGTGCCGATCTGCTGCCCTATCTCGAATCCATCCTCGCCACCTACAACCGCATCGGGCGGCGCGACAATAAATACAAGGCGCGCATCAAGATCACCGTGCATGAGAACGGGCTGGATGAAATCCGCGCTCTGGTCGAGACGGAATTCCCCCACCGCCGCGCCGCCTTTTCCGGCGTCGATCAGGAATGGCTCGACCGGATCAACGCGACCTTCGTCACACCCACGCTGCCAGAGCGTGACGCCGCCGCCTATTATGCCGCCCGCGACACCGATCCGGTGTTCCGCGCCTGGTCCGACACCAATGTGACACCGCACAAACATGCCGATCATGGCATCGTCACCATCAGCCTCAAGGCGCATGGGGCGACACCGGGCGACGCCACCGCCGATCAGATGCGCCTCGTCGCGGATCTCGCGGAACGCTATGGCCACAACGACATCCGCGCCAGCCATGCGCAGAATCTCGTGCTTCCGCATGTGGCGCTGGCGGATATCCCCGCCGTGCATGCCGCGCTGAAAACCGCCGGGCTTGCCACCGGCAACATCGGCCTTGCCTCGGACATCATCGCCTGCCCCGGCATGGATTACTGCGCGCTGGCGACCGCCCGTTCGATCCCGGTTGCGCAGGGCATCGCCACCCGTCTCGAAGAACTCAAGATCGAGCATGAGGTGGGTCACCTCCAGATCAAGATTTCGGGCTGCATCAACGCCTGCGGGCATCATCATGTCGGCCATATCGGCATCCTTGGCCTCGACCGTGCCGGGGTGGAAAATTATCAGATCACCCTTGGCGGCGATCCCTCGGAAACCACCGCGATCGGCACCCGCACCGGCCCCGGTTTCGCCTATGACGAGATCGTGCCAGCCATCGAGCGCCTGATCTTTGCCTATCTCGACCTGCGCGAGGGGCCGGAAGAGACCTTTCTGGAGGTCTACAACCGCCTTGGCATGGCCCCGTTCAAATCGGCGCTCTATGACGAAGAGGCCCGTGCCCATGCCGCAGAGTGACCTTGGCACCCGGGTGCAGGCGCTCAATGACCGCTATCGCCACCACTCGGCGATCTCGGTCCTTGATCACGCCCTGCGCGACCCGCAGGCGGGACAGCTTGCGCTGGTCTCCAGCTTCGGCGCGGAATCCGTGGTGCTGCTGCACATGGTCTCCGTGACCCGGCGCGAGACGCCGGTGATCTTCATCGACACCGAGATGCTGTTCACCGAAACCCTGGTCTATCAGCAGGAACTGGCCGAACGGCTTGCCCTGCGCGACCTCAGGATCATCCGCGCCGCACCTGCGGCCCTTGCGGCGCATGACCCCGACAACACGCTGCATCAGCGCGACACCGACGCCTGCTGCGCCCTGCGCAAGACCGAACCCCTACAACGCGCACTCAACGGGTTCGACGGCTGGATCACGGGCCGCAAACGCTATCAATCCGGCACCCGCGCGGCGCTCGACTTCTTCGAGGTCGAGGAGGGGACGGAACGGATCAAGGTCAACCCGCTCGCCCACTGGACGCGCGAGGATTTGCAGACCTACATGGACGAAAACCGCCTGCCCCGGCATCCTCTGGTGGCGCGCGGTTACCCCTCCATCGGCTGCACGCCCTGCACCACGCCGGTGCGCCCCGGCGAAGACCCGCGATCGGGCCGCTGGCGCGATCAGGACAAAACCGAATGTGGCATCCATTTTGTAAACGGCAGAATGGTGCGAAGAGGAGTTTCCGCATGACTGTCATCGTCACCGACCGCGGCTTTGCCCCCGAGGACTGGACCGCGCCGATCACCCCGCTGGCAGAGGACGCAGAGGATGCGATCGCGCTCGACCTGCCCAATGACACCGATCCGGCCAGCCTCGCCGGGCGGCTGGAGTGCCTCACGATGATCCGCGTCGATTTCCCTTCCGCCGCCGACGGGCGCGGTTTTTCCATCGCCCGGCAGCTGCGGCTGATGGGCTATACCGGACGGCTGCGGGCGCGGGGTCATGTGATCGCCGACCAATACGCCATGGCGCGGCGCGCAGGCTTTGACGAGGTGGAAATCTCCGACGCTCTGGCCGCGCGTCAGCCCGAGGATCAGTGGACGTTCCGCGCAAACTGGCAGGCACACGACTATCAGGCACGCCTGCGCGGCTGATTAGCACCTTCACCTGACCTGGATCAACGATTAGAAGAGGATGTCGGTCAAGAGCACCGGCAAAAAGCACAATGAACGAGATGACCACCGTGACCCAAGCGACCGCGAAAGCGCCCAAGACCCTCACGCTGCCCGACGCGCAGACCGTGACAGAGGTGAAACACTGGACGGATCGCCTGTTTTCCTTCCGCGTGACGCGCCCCGCGTCGCTTCGCTTTCGCTCGGGTGAATTCGTGATGATCGGTCTGATGCAGACGGACGCAAAGACCGGCAAGCAAAAACCGCTCCTGCGCGCCTATTCCATCGCCTCGCCGTCCTGGGACGACGAACTGGAATTCTACTCGATCAAGGTGCAGGATGGCCCGCTCACCAGCCGCCTGCAGCATATCCGGCCCGGCGACGAAATCATCCTGCGCCCGAAACCCGTGGGCACGCTGGTGCATGACGCGCTGCTTCCGGGCAGGCGGCTCTGGTTCTTCGCCACCGGCACCGGCATCGCGCCTTTCGCCTCGCTGCTGCGTGATCCGCAGACCTATGCCGATTACGACGAGGTGATCCTGACCCACACCTGCCGCGAGGCGGGCGAACTGCAATACGGCGCCGACCTGATCGAGAACATCCGCAGCGATGAATTGCTGGCCGAACTGATCGGCGAGGGCTTTCACAAGAAACTGCGCTACTACCCGACTACAACGCGCGAACAGAGCCCCAAGATGGGCCGGATCACCGATCTGATGCGCTCAGGCGAGGTGTTCAGCGATCTTGGCGTCGCCCCCCTCAGCCCCGAGACGGATCGCGCCATGGTCTGCGGCAACCTTGCCTTCAACCTTGAAATCAAACAGATACTGGAGGATTGCGGCCTGCACGAGGGTGCGAATTCAGATCCCAGGGAATATGTCGTCGAAAAGGCGTTCCTCGACTGAACCGGTTGCGATTTCTCGCCCGGCTCCCTCCGAAACACCCCATCAAAAAAACCCGCGCCGGGCCAGCCCCGCGCGGGTTTATCCTTGGCGTCCTGGCGAAGATCAGTAACCAAGCGCCCTTTGCGCCGCTTCCAGCGCGGGTCTCAGCAGGTCAGGATTGTTATGCACGGCCTCGATCCCCTCGATCAGCAGTGTCTCCTGCGTCGCGCCCAGATTGGCCTCGCGGATCAGGCGGCTGGCCTCATCCATGTCAAAGCCTTCCACCGTCAGCGCTTCGGGTATCTGCGCAGCGGCGGCAGCCTCTTCGCCCGCGCTCTGCGAAACGGTTCCATCGGCTGCGCCCTCGGTTGCCTCGACAGCTTCGCTTGCTGCTTCCGAGGCCGCATCCGCCGCCGCGTCTGCGGCCTCACCGGCTGTATCTGTCACGGCCTCGACCGCGTCTGCGGCAGCGTCCTGCGTGGCCTCGACCGCATCGCTTGCGGCCTCTGCCGCCTCGCTTGCGGTGTCGCTCACCGCATCCGCGGCCTGCTCTGCCGCCTCGCCCACGGCCTCGCCCGCCTCTTCCAGCGTTGCCGGGGCCTCGATTTCATCGGCTGTCCCGCTGACGCTGTCGACAGCCTCTGTCACGGATTTCCCGGTAAAGAGCATGTAGCCGCCGACCAGCACCACCGCTGCCAGAACGACCCAAACAAGGTTTCGCATAATCGTCTCCTTCAATCGCATCAGAGCCCCCGCGATAACCACCACGGCTCTTTCCATACTCTTTCTCAGATGCTGCCGGGAAATGAAAGCCACAAGGGGAAAATCCCTTGCACTCGGCTCAGTTCAGCCGATTTTGCCGCTTGAAAGCGCGCCGCGCCACGTTTACCTTGCAGCGTCAAATTGAGCCGACACATTCAACAATCGAAGGAACAAAGCCATAGCCCGCAGACCCCACAACGCGCCTCCTACGCGCGAAACAGGCCCCCGAATAAATGAGCGCATCCGCGCTGACGAAATCCGCCTGATTGGCGCTGACGGCGAAAATGTCGGGGTCGTCACACCAGAACGCGCGCTCGACATGGCCGAGGAAGCTGGGCTTGATCTGGTCGAAATATCGCCGAACGCGACGCCGCCGGTCTGCAAGATCATGGATTTCGGCAAATACAAATACGAAACCCAGAAACGCGAGGCCGAAGCGCGAAAGAAACAGAAGGTGATCGAGGTCAAGGAAATCAAGTTCCGCCCCGGCACCGATACGCATGACTATCAGGTCAAGATGCGCAGCGTGGTGAAATTCCTCGAAGGTGGCGATAAGGTAAAGATAACCCTGCGCTTCCGCGGACGCGAAATGGCGCATCAGGATCTCGGCCGTCAGCTTCTCGAACGAATCGCCGACGACATCAAGGAGGTCGGGCGCATCGAGAACATGCCCAAGATGGAAGGCCGCCAGATGATCATGATCATCGGGCCCGGTCCCAGATAATCGCGCAACCCGGCTGAAACGGATGGTCCCCGGCCGATGGTCCGGGGATTTTTCGTCTTTCGCTTGCGCTGCGCTGTCTGTCGCGTAGGATATGGCGCTTTCCCTGACCGGAGCAGCCAATGCCAATTTACGAATACAAAGTCATTCCCGCTCCGACCCGTGGTCGCAAGGCCCCCGGCTTCAAGACCCCGGAGGCGCGCTTTGCACTCGGGCTCGAGGATATGCTCAACATCATGGGGCAGGACGGCTGGGACTATCAGCGCAGCGATATCCTGCCCAGCGAGGAACGCCAGGGTTTCACCTCAAGTCATACGGTCTATCGTTCCGTGCTGGTCTTTCGCCGCGAGACGGTCGTATCGGTTGACCCCGCAAACGAGGCTGGAACCACACCGTCGGAAGTTGAACCGCGAGGGTTGAAATGACCTGTCAAAATATGGATTTTAATGTTTTTATTCAAAATTTTAGCCTCCAGGCATCGGGCCGGCCCATACCTGCGCCTCACCCACCTGTTACAGAAATTTTTTATGCCGCCCCCTTCAATTCGCCGCGTTTCGGCATACACTCCGCGTCCTGACTCGCAAAGGGAAGTCCAATGTCCAAATCAGATCCCTTCGGTTTCGATATGTCGGTCTCCTCGGCCAAGAAGAAAAATCCGCGTGGCCGACGGGGAATGTCCGGCGCGTCCGAGACATCGACACGGGTCTGCGACCACGAGGGCTGTCAGGAACCCGGAAAGTATCGCGCGCCAAAGGCCCCCGATGTACTGGACGATTACTACTGGTTCTGCCAGCAGCATGTGCGCGACTATAACCTCAGGTGGAATTTCTTTGATGGCACGACCGAGGCGGAACTGAACGCCCAGATGTCCAAGGACAAGGTCTGGGAGCGGGAAACACGCCGCTTCTCCGATCCCGAGGCGCGGGCATGGGCACGTCTGGGCATCGAGGATCCGCATCAGGTGCTGGGCGTCAACGCCACGCAGAATCCCGGCAAGACCAAGGGCGGCGGCCGCAAACTCCCCCCCACCGAACGCCGCGCGATCGAGATTCTCGAGGCCGAGGACACCTGGACCAAGGCGGACCTGCGCAAGGCCTATAAATCCCTTATCAAGGTGCTGCATCCCGACATAAACGGCGGCGACCGCAGTCAGGAAGAGCAGTTGCAACAGGTCGTCTGGGCCTGGGACCAGATCAAGGACAGCCGCAATTTCAAATGATCCGGGACGCGCCGTGATCCTTGCCCCCGGGACCGGCGCCGCCGGAGACCAAAGGCAAATTTCCGCGCAGATCCGCCAACCGCTCTTGGAAACCGGCCGGGAAAGACACATCTTTCAGGAAATTGAAAGGATTTCGGGATGACACGTATTCTTGCCTTGGCACTCTTGGGTTTTTCCCTGAGCGGCGCGCCGGTCCTTGCGGGTCACACAGGCTGTCCGCCCGGACTTGCCAAGAAACACAACGGCTGCATGCCTCCGGGCCTCGCCAAGAAACAGGGCCTCTATCATCCGGGCGACATAATCCACGGGGATTACATCATCCTGCGCCACCCCGGTCGTCACGGGCTTGATCCCCGCCACACCTATTACCGCGTGGGCGACCACATTTACCGCGTGGACAGGGATACCCGCAAGGTGCTGGATCTGATCGGGGCAGCGGCGGCTGTTCTCAACTGACCGGCGCTTGCCGGGGCGTGCCCGCTACTCTGCAGCCACCCGCCCGCGCGCGGTCAGCATCTGCTTGAGATACCGGCCCGTATGGCTGCGGGGCTCCTCCGCCACCTCTTCGGGTGTGCCCACCGCCACGATCTCGCCGCCGCCATCGCCGCCTTCGGGGCCGATGTCGATGATCCAGTCTGCGGTCTTGATCACATCCAGATTGTGCTCGATCACCACCACCGAATTACCCTGATCGACCAGTTCGTGCAGCACCTCCAACAGCTTTTTCACATCCTCGAAATGCAGCCCCGTCGTCGGCTCGTCCAGAATATAAAGCGTCCGTCCCGTGGCGCGCTTTGACAGTTCCTTGCTCAGCTTCACCCGCTGCGCCTCGCCGCCGGACAGCGTGGTCGCCTGCTGCCCCACCTTGATATAGCCCAGACCCACACGGCAGAGCGCATCCATCTTCTCACGGATCGCCGGCACCGCCTTGAAGAACTCCTGCGCATCCTCGACCGTCATGTCCAGCACATCGGCGATGCTCCTGCCCTTGAAACGGATTTCCAGCGTCTCGCGGTTATACCGCGCGCCCTTGCAGGTCTCGCAGGTCACATAGACGTCCGGCAGGAAATGCATCTCGATCTTGATCAGCCCGTCGCCCTGGCAGGCCTCGCAGCGCCCGCCCTTAACGTTGAACGAAAACCGCCCCGGCTTGTAACCGCGCGCCTTGGCCTCGGGCAGACCCGCGAACCAGTCGCGGATCGGCGTGAAGGCGCCCGTGTAGGTCGCAGGGTTAGAGCGCGGCGTGCGCCCGATAGGCCGCTGGTCGATGTCGATCACCTTGTCCAGATGCTCCAACCCCTTGATCGTCTCGCAGGGTGCCGGTGTCTGGCGCGCGCCGTTCAGACGCATCGAAGCCGTCTTGAACAGCGTCTCGATGGTCAGCGTCGACTTGCCCCCACCCGATACGCCGGTGACACAGACGAACCGGGCAAGCGGAAACTCCGCCGTCACCTCCTTGAGGTTGTTGCCGGTGGCCCTGACCACGGTCAGCTTCTTCCTGTTGCCCTTGCGCCGCTCCGCGGGCACGGCAATCTGGCGCAGCCCGGCCAGATATTGCCCGGTGATCGAGGCCGCATCGGCGATCACCTCCGCAGGCGTGCCGTGGCTGACCACCTGCCCGCCATGCACCCCCGCGCCGGGACCGATGTCAAAGACATAATCGGCGGTCCGGATGGCCTCTTCGTCATGCTCGACCACGATCACCGTGTTGCCTTGGTCGCGCAGGTTTCTCAGCGTCTGCAAGAGTCGGCCGTTGTCGCGCTGATGCAGGCCGATGGATGGCTCGTCCAGCACATAGAGCACGCCGGTGAGGCCAGAGCCGATCTGGCTCGCCAGCCGAATGCGCTGGCTTTCACCGCCGCTCAGCGTCCCCGCGTTCCGGCTCAGCGTCAGATATTCCAGCCCCACGTTGTTGAGAAACCCCAACCGCTCGCGGATCTCTTTCAGGATCGCGCGGGCGATCTCGTTCTTCTGGTTGGTCAGATGCTGTGGCACCGTCTCGCACCACTCATACGCCTCGCGGATCGACATCTGCACCACCTGCCCCACATGCAGCCCCGCGATCCGCACGGCGAGCGCCTCGGGCCGCAGGCGATAGCCGCCACAGGCGCCACAAGGACGGTTGTTCTGATAGCGTTCGAATTCCTCGCGGATCCAGCTCGAATCGGTCTCGCGATAGCGCCGCTCCATATTCGGAATCACCCCCTCAAAGACCCGGCTCACCTGATAGACGCGCCCGCCCTCGTCATAGCGAAATGGAATTTCCTCTTCACCAGAGCCCCGCAGGAAAACCTGCTGCACATGCTCGGGCAGATCCTTCCACGCGGCGTTCCGGTCAAACCCGTAATGCGCGGCGATAGAGTTGATCGTCTGCGTGAAATAGGGGCTCTTGCCCTTGCGCCAAGGCGCGATCGCCCCATCGCTGATCCTCATCGCCTCATCGGGCACCACCAGACGCTCATCAAAGAACAGCTCCGCCCCCAACCCGTCACAGTCCGGGCAGGCCCCGAACGGCGCGTTGAACGAGAACAGCCGCGGCTCGATCTCGGGGATGGTGAACCCACTGACCGGACAGGCGAATTTCTCCGAGAACGTGATCCGATCCGGTTCTCCCTCACGCGGCGCGGTTTCCAGCACCGCGATCCCGTCCGCCAGATCCAGTGCGGTGCGCAGACTGTCCGCCAGCCGCGTCTCCAGCCCTTCCTTCACCACCAGCCGGTCCACCACCACGTCAATGTCATGGCGAAACTTCTTGTCCAGCACGGGCGGCTCGTCGAGGTCGTGAAACGCCCCATCCACCTTGACCCGCTGAAAGCCGGACTTGCGCAACTCCAGAAACTCCTTGCGGTACTCGCCCTTGCGGTCGCGCACGATCGGCGCAAGCAGATAGGCCCGCGTGCCCTCCGGCATCGCCATCACGCGGTCCACCATGTCCTGCACCTGCTGCGCCTCGATCGGCAGGCCGGTGGCGGGGCTGTAGGGCGTGCCAACGCGGGCGAACAGCAACCGCAGGTAATCGTAGATTTCCGTGACCGTGCCAACGGTCGAGCGCGGATTCTTGCTCGTCGTCTTCTGCTCTATGGAAATCGCGGGGCTGAGGCCGCTGATGTGGTCCACATCCGGCTTCTGCATCATGTCCAGGAACTGCCGCGCATAGGCGCTCAGCGATTCGACATAGCGCCGCTGCCCCTCGGCATAGATCGTATCGAACGCAAGGCTCGACTTGCCCGAACCGGAAAGCCCCGTGATCACAACCAGTTGGTTGCGCGGAATGTCCACGTCGATGTTCTTGAGGTTATGCTCGCGCGCGCCGCGCACCTCTATATGCCTGAGTTCGGCCATTCTGACCCCCGGGATTCACCTCTCCCACACATAGGCGAGACGCGCCCGGCTTCCAAGCCAATTTTGCGAACATAGCGCGAACATGCGCCGCGCCGCCTATTTCCGCGCCAGCGCCCAGGCGCAGATCGGAAAATCCGGCTCATCGGTCAGATCGTCGGTTTCAGGATCGTGGACCGGCGGCCACACCGCTTCCAGATTGCGTCGCGCGGCATGACGGTTGCCCCATTGTTCAGCCTTGATGCAATCCTCGGCAAAGCCCGCCTCGATCAGCAGGTTCTTCAGCCCCCGCGCGCTCCAGCGCGAGCAATCCACCGGGTCGCCATGCCAGGGCACATGAAACGGCACGGCCAGCCAGAAATATCCCCCCGGTCGCAGCATCTCCAGCACATGCCGCGTAGCGGCATAGGGCCGGTCCAGATGCTCCCACACCTGATTGGCCAGCACGATATCGAACTGCAACACCTGCCCGGTATCGTCCACAAACGGCCCCTGGCAGATGTCATGTCCGGGATAGCGGAACCGCGTGTAGCTCTTGAACTGGAATCGCCGCCCGAACTTGCCGGATATCTCCGCCGCATCCATCGCCGCCGGACTCAGATCCGACAGCCATCGGCGCGAGGTCTTCTGCATCACGATCCGGTTGAGACTTGCCACCTGTCACCCCCATGTTCCGCCGCCAGGCGCTGTCATTTGCCAGACGGACACAAGCAGCTCCCGCACCCCGGCTTCTTCTTGGCGACAATACCCCTGGGGGAGTCGCCCATCGGGCGACGGGGGGCGGCGCCCCCGAACCGGCGTTACATATGAATAACCCGCCCATAGGCGTCGAGCACGCTCTCGTGCATCATCTCGCTCAGCGTCGGATGCGGAAAGACCGTGTTCATCAGATCCTCTTCGGTGGTCTCCAACTGGCGGCCCACCACATAGCCCTGGATCAGCTCGGTCACCTCGGCACCCACCATATGCGCGCCCAAAAGCTCTCCGGTTGCCGCGTCGAATACTGTCTTGATCATCCCCTCCGGCTCGCCCAGGGCAATCGCCTTGCCATTGCCGATGAACGGGAAACGGCCGACCTTCACCTTGTGGCCCGCCTCCTTCGCCTTGGCCTCGGTCAGCCCGACGCTGGCGATCTGCGGATGGCAATAGGTGCAGCCCGCGATGCTCTCGGGCTTTACCGGGTGCGGATGGCCGCCCGCGATATGCTCGGCCACCATCACGCCCTCATGGCTGGCCTTGTGCGCCAGCCACGGGCCGTTGGTGGCATCGCCGATCACATACAGCCCCTCGACGCCGCTGCGGCAATAGTCATCCGTCACCACGAAACTGCGGTCGATTTTCGCGCCAAGCGCCTCCAGCCCCAGCCCTTCGGTATTGGCCACGATCCCGACGGCGGAGATCACCGTGTCGAACTCGTGCTTCTCCACCTTGCCGCCGGTCTCGATATGCGCCGTAACCTTGCCCTTGGCCCGGTCCAGTTGCTTGACCATGGCCTTTTCCATGATGGTCATGCCCTGTTTGACAAAGGCTTTCTTCGCAAAGGCCGAAATCTCGGCATCCTCGACCGGCAGGATGCGATCCAGCACCTCGACCACGGTCGTCTGCGCCCCGAGCGTGTTGTAGAAGCTGGCGAATTCGATCCCGATCGCGCCCGAACCGATGACCAGCAGTTTTTTCGGCATGCGCGGCGGCATCAGCGCATGCTTGTAGGTCCACACCAGATCGCCATCCGCCTCCAGCCCCGGCAATTGCCGCGCCCGCGCGCCAGTGGCCAGCACGATGCTCTTCGCGCTCAGCTCTTCGGTGCCCTTGTCGGTCTTTACACTGACGCGACCCTTGGCGGGCAGCGTCGCTTCGCCCATCACAACCGTGATCTTGTTCTTCTTCATCAGATGCGCCACGCCGGAACTGAGCTGCTTGGCCACGTTGCGCGACCGTTTGACAACCGCATCGAGATCATAGCCGATCCCCTCGGCCTTCAGACCGAATTCCTTGGCCCGGTGCATCAGGTGAAACACCTCCGAGGACCGCAGCAGAGCCTTGGTCGGAATGCAGCCCCAGTTGAGACAGATGCCGCCCATATGCTCGCGCTCGACAATCGCCACCTTCAGGCCCAGCTGCGCGCCGCGAATGGCGGCGACATAGCCCCCCGGCCCCGCACCGATTACGATCATGTCATAGGTATTCGACGCCATGCGATCCTCCGCTTCAAATTTAGTTTGATATTAAACTATTTTCGAAAAGACCACAACGCAGCAACGCTCCGGGCGGCGCAATCGCCCGCTGGCGGCGTTCACTGTGGCATGGTTGCCGCTTGTCCGGTGCGCGCTCAGGCCGCGGCCATCAATTGCCGCAGCGTGGCGCCATAGCCGCCCTGCGCCTGATAGTCGCGTTCCAGCGCGGTCGAGGGGCGATCCAGCGCCGCGTTGCGATAGGGAAAACGACCAAACTGCCGGATCACCTCGCGATGCGCGCGGGCATGAATCATGTTCTCCGGCCCATGCAGCGGCATGCGCTCGCAAATCAGCCGCACGCAACGCTCCTGGTCACACAGGCTCTCGGAATGCATCAGCGGCAGATAGAAAAACTGCCGCGCCGGTTCGTCGATCCGCATGTCCCAGCCCCGGCTGATCGCAACCTTGGCGGCGGCCAGCGCCACCCGGTCGGTGGCAAAGGCACGCGCCTCGCCCCGGAACATGTTGCGCGGAAACTGATCGGTCAGGATGATATAGGCCAGCGTGCCGCTTGCGTAGGTCAGCCACAGCGCATGGGCACCCTGGCGTGCATTCTCCCAGGCGCCTGAAAATCTGTCCCGTATCGTCTGGTCCAGAGTCTCAGACGCTTCATACCACCCTTCAGGTCCGACCTCGTCAAGCCAGAACCCCAACACTTCTTCGGGTGAAACCATAGGACATTCCTCGACCACCTATGACGATTGTCTGACGATAACGTGAAATTCCTCTGATTTCACAGTAACATATTACTACAAAAGGGACATAAATACCCGGCATTCAGTCCTGATGACCCTCCTGCGCGGTCTCGATGGCGAGTTCCTGCGCAATCTCCACCGCCATCGGAGAGGCCGAGGGCGAAACCGGCATATACCGGTCGGTATCCCGAACCGCCGGCGCGGCGCGCTGCGTCATCCGGTAGAGCGCATAGGCGACCATCGCGAACATCAGTACCGCGATATAGAGAAAATAGCCTCCCGGCCCGATCAATCCCATCATCCAGCCCACGATCAGCGGCCCGGCGATCGCCCCCAGACCGTTGATGAACACCATCCCGCCGGCTGCGGCGGCCATGTCGTCATGCTCCAGAAAATCGTTGGTATAGGCGATCAGCAACGAATAGAGCGGGTTGGACGACCCGCCCACCATGAACGCCGCGACCAGCAACATCCAGTAGTTGTCGCCGAACAGCACCCCGACCATCGCCCCCGCCCCGGTCACCAGCGACACGCCCGCGATCAGCTTGCGCCGGTCCATCCGGTCCGACAGCCATCCCAGCGGATACTGCGCCAGCACCGCCGCCACGTAGAACGACGCCACAAAGGCCGAGATCTGCCCCACGCTCAGCCCCGCCTCGGCGCCATAAACCGCCGCCATGCCGAATTGCGCGGCGAACACACCGCCCGTCAGCAGCATCCCGACACAGCCCAGCGGCGAGATGTTCATGATCTGACGCAGCGACAGCGGCTTGGTGCTGCCAAAGGCGGGCGTCGGGCTGACCGACAGTAGGATCGGCGCAAAGGCCAGCGACACCAGAACCGAGGGGATCACGAACAGCACATAGCCCGACGGATCCGCCAGCACCATCAGCCCCTGCGCCGAGACGATGCCGATCATCTGCACGATCATGTAGAGCGACAGCGCCTTGCCGCGCGTCTCGTTGGTGGCCGAATTGTTCAGCCAGCTTTCAGCAGTGACATAAACGCCCGAAAAGCAGAACCCGATCAGCACCCGCCCCACCGCCCAGGCCCAGGGTTCGGTGATCGTCGGATAGAGGATCAGCACCGCCGAGATCATCGAGCCGAGGGCGGCAAAGACCCGCACATGCCCGACCCGCCGGATCATCTCGGGCGCCATGCGCGAGCCAAAGAGGAAGCCCACGAAATAGGATGACATCACCACCGACATCTCGTAGGTGGAAAATCCCTCCAGCGCGCCCCGGATACCCAGCAGCGTGCCCTGCATGCCGTTTCCGACCTGCAACAGCATCATGCCCAGCAACAGGGCCCAGGCCCCCGACAGCACCTTGAACATCGTGCTTCTCCTTTGCGTCCTGCCCGCAGCGTGACAGATTGCGCCTGACCTGCTGCGCCAAAGACGACTCAGCCGGGTCCGCCCGCGCCCCGCCTGTCAGCCTTTGCGCCCGGGATCAACAGCGAAGCGTCCCCGTAAGAGAAAAACCTATATCCCTCAGCCACCGCATGCTGATAGATCCTGCCGATCCGCGTCCGCCCCATCAACGCCGAAACCAGCATCATCAGGGTGGATTTCGGCAGGTGGAAATTGGTCATCAGCGCATCCGTCACTCGAAAGTCGAAACCGGGATAGATGAAGATATCGGTCTCGCCCCGCCAGGCAACAACCTCGCCGGTGGCGCGCGCCGCCGTCTCGATCAGCCGCAGTGCGGTCGTGCCTACCGGGACGATCCGCCCGCCCGCTGCGCGCGTCGCGGCGATCTCCTGCGCCGCCCGCGCACTGACCTCGCCCCATTCGGCATGCATCCTGTGCGTGGTCACATCCTCGACCTTGACCGGCAGAAACGTGCCCGCCCCCACATGCAGCGTAACATGGCTGAATGTCACCCCCATCGCCGCCAGGTCCGCCAGCAGCACCTCGTCGAAATGCAGCGATGCCGTGGGCGCAGCCACGGCCCCCGGCACCCGCGCCCAGACGGTCTGATAATCCACCTTGTCCTGCGCGTCCGCCGCGCGACGCGCGGCAATATAGGGCGGCAGCGGCATCGCGCCGGCCTCTGCCAGTGCGGCGTCAAAATCCTCGCCCGTCAGATTGAACCGGAGCCGCCCCTGCCCGTCCTCTCTGGCCTCCAACACCGCCGACAGCACGGGCGAAAACACGATTTCCTCACCCACCGCGACCTTCTTCAGCGGCTTGATCAGCGCAGCCCATGTGCCATCCGCCCCCGGCTCCAGCAAGGTGACTTCGATCCGCGCCGCCGTCGCCCCCTGTGCGCCCCGCCGGTGCCGCAGCCCGCTCAGCCGCGCCGGGATCACGCGCGTGTCGTTCAGCACCAGCCGGTCACCGGGGCGCAGCCAGCGGCCCAGATCAGCCACCTGCGCGTCGGTGATGCGGTCCCCCTCCGCCACCAGCAGCCGCGCCGCACGGCGCGGTTTCGCTGGCCGTGTGGCGATCAGCGCCTCGGGCAGGTCAAAGTCGAAATCCGATAGGTCCATCTATGGGTTCATCTGTCCTGTCTCTGGTAATCGAACGACCGGTCGCGGGTCTCGTCCGGCCCCGACTGCCCCGACACCGCCGCCGGGCGCCTGCCATCGACGGTCGGCGCGGGTCTGCGGAACACCTCACGCAGAAACCCGGGCGTGATCGCCGAGAGCGGGTTCACCCCGACAACCGGATCCGATGTCGGTCCCCTGAGGGTATAGTTGAACCCGATAAGCCCCTCGCCCGGCCGGGCAAAGACCCCGCCAATCACATTGAGCACATAGACCGGCGAGATGACGCCCTGCATGTCCATGGCCTTGCTCGCCAGATGGTAATAGCCATCCATCGAGATCCCGACCGAGGCCCCCACCGCGCTGCCTTCCAGCAGGATCAGACGTTCGGGCGTAAGACGAAACCGCGCATCGACCCGCCCGAAATGCAGCCCGTTGCCATAAAGCTGCTCCACCAGCCCCACCACGCTGATCGTATTCAGCAGCGCCGCGAGCACCGGCGCGTCCTTGACCCGGATCTGATCTATCCCCAGCACACCGTCATAGCTGCCCGGCTCCGGCGCGGGCGTCAGCATGAGATCCAGCTTGCCGTTGCGCGCCTGCTGCAACAGCCCCGCGGCCCCCAGCAACCCGCCCGCATCTTCGGACTTGATGTGAAACGCGCTGCGCCCGTCCATCGGTATGACCTGTCCGGTGACCGGAGTGATCCCGTTCAGCCTGCCTTCGAACGGGCCGCTGGTGCCGCCCGCGGTGTCCAGCGTGGCGCGGAATTCGGTCAGGGCCATCCCTTCGGAAATCTGCAACCGCTCCAGCCGCAAATCCACCGGCCCGCCGCCACTGTGCCCGTCGCCACTGCCGCCCAGCGAGGCGCGCCGCAGATCGACCGTGCCGCCGCGCACCTCGATCCGGGGCGTCTGACCCGGCCCGCGCCCGATCAGGGTGACCGGCGCGCTCAGCCAGTCGGCGACCGCGACATTGCTGAAATCGGCCCGCTCGAATGCACCCTGCGAGTTCAGGCGCACGCTGCCCTGCGCCGTCAGACCCGCGGCTCTCAGGCCGATGCTCTCGATCTCGGGCGGCTCGCCCAGGGTTCCCGCGACATCCAGCCGCCCGGTCGCCGCCTGGCTCAGCGCCCAGTCCAGTTGCGGAATGCGCAGCCCCAGCCCCGCCAGATCGGAACTGAGCGCGAATTCCGGCGGCTGACCCTTTGCAAATCCGATCTCGATATCGGCCTGCCCCGCACCCGACAGGCTGCCCGGCGGCAGACCGATGCCGAACTCGTCCGCAAAGCGCTCAGATATCTCGATCTGCCCCCTGACCCGGCTCTCGCCCTGCGGGTTGCGGCCCAGGGCCATGTCCCACGCACCCGTGACCGGCACCGCGCCCACCCGCGCCCTGCCGCCGATCCTGATATGGTCCTTGCTCGCCTCCACGGTCAGCCGTTCCGCCGCGAGCACCCGGCCCTTGACCAGCGTTTCGCTGCGCACATCATGCAGCTCCCCCGCAACATCAAAGGCCACCTCATCCGGCCTCAGCCGCTCGGTCAGCATGAAATCCAGCCGCCCCTCCAGCCGCGCCCGCCCGTCGGCCAGCGTCACCGCCTGCCCGGCCTTCTCCAGAAACCTGAACGGCGGGGAATCCAGCAGCGACAGCGCCGCGGTGATCGTGCTCTCGGTGCGCAGATGGGCACGCGCCGGGCCTTCCTTCAGCCGCAGATCGGGAATGACGAAACTCGTCCCCGAAATGTCGATCCGCCCGCCCTGCGCTGCCATCACCTGCCCGCGCTCGGCATGGATCACGAACCAGTTGTCAAAGATCGAGGCATGCCCCGCCCCGCCGGTGATCGGGGGCACGTCCCTGACATAAACGGTTTCCAGATTCTCATAGTCGAATTCCAGGGCAAGGTCGGGTTTTCCGCCCGGCACGGCCCGAATGGCAAGCTGAATGTTGCTCAGATCGGCATGGCGCACGTTCTTTTCGATCCATGTGCGCGCCTTGGGCTGCATCGCCTCGGGCCAGAGCGCCAGCAGCCGATCGGGGGCCAGCCCGTCCAGCGCGCCATCCAGCGCCAGATCCCAGCCGTCGTCCCGCCCGAGCACTTCGCCGTGCAGGGTCAGTTGCTGCCCCTGATCGCGCAACCGGAACGCCCCAATCGAAAGCACGAAAGGATCCGGTTGCAGACGCAGGTCCATCGTGGCCCCTTCAAAGGTCACCGGCGCAGGATAGACATCCGCCGGGTTGGCGATGATCTCACCCACCCGGATCTGCGCCTGCAACTCACGGGGCCATCCCGCTTCCATCCCCACCAGCCGCGCCGTCCCCTCGGCCTGCGCGCTGCCCCAGGCACTGTCGACCGACAGTTCGCTGAACACGATTTCCTGTGCTCCGGGATCATAAGTGAAATAACTGCGCGCGGAGCGAAAGGTGATCGGTTCCGTCGCCGGGGTCGGCTGCAGCGCGCCCGCTCCGATCTGCAGTGTGGCGTTCAGCGGCCCCAGCCCGCCCTCGGTATCGACCCTCGCCCGCAGCGCCCCCGAGATCGGCGCATCCAGCGCCCCCAGCCAGGCCAGCGCGGGCGACTGCCCTGCAATGTCGCCCGCCGGCATATCCTCGAACTTCACACTGAATTCCGCCGCCACCTGACCGATCAGCCCACCATAGCTGACCTCCAGCGTGGTGGCATAATCGCGCGCGCCCAGCACCGTCACGTTGCCGCGCAGCCCCATAAGCGCCCCCTCGCGCGTCAGCCGGACCTGCCCGCCATCCGCCGTCCAGGCGCGGCCCGCGCGCGCATCCTCGTAGCGCAGGCTCAGATTGTCCGCCGTCACCTCGCGCAGGGCGCTGAATTCCGGGCGGGCCAGCACCGCACCGATCTGTTGCGTCAGCGAGGCGACACTCTGCGGCTCGCCTGTGTCCTGCGCGGCATCCGGTCCCGTCAGCGCCAGCGACAGATCGCCGTCCGCCCGCCGCCGCAACAGCAATTGCCCGCCTTCCAGCCGCACGGTCGCGGGCTGCACCTCGCCCTGCAACAGCGGCCCCGGCGCCACCGTGACCTCCAGGGCCGACAGCTTGGCCAGCGGCCCTCCGTCCGCTCCCGCAATCGCCACGCCGCGCAGTGCCAGACGCGGCACCAGATTGCGTTCCAGCGTCAGGGACATGTCGTCGAACCGCAGCACGTAACCCGGCAGCCCGTCACTGATCCCCCTGGCCACGCGCTCTTTCAGCCAGGCCGGTGCGCTCAGACCGACCCCGAGAACAAGCGTCAGGGCACCCGCAACAACCAGCACCAGCACCGAACATCCGAAACAGACATGCCCCAGATGCCACAGCACCCGCCGCCCGCGTCGGGCGGACTTGCGCTCGGGTTGCGCCGGATCTTGCGGCGCGCGCGTCTCTGATGTCGTGGTCGTGCTCATCCTATCCGTTCGGGGGCGTTTTCCGCGCCTCTGCTGCCTCGGCCTTTATTCTCGCCTTTTGCGGGCTAATATGGAATTCACATTTTTTCATCACAAGGATCCCCCATGCCCGACATCTCCGAAACCGCCCCCGATTTCACCCTTCCGCGCGACGGCGGCGGTTCTGTAACGCTCTCGGCGCTGCGTCCCGGCGCTGTCGTCCTGTTTTTCTACCCCCGCGACGACACATCCGGCTGCACGACAGAGGCGGTGGCGTTTTCCGGCCTCGCGGACGCCTTCGCCGACGCCGGGACGACTGTCCTTGGCATTTCCAAGGATACCGTCGCCAGCCATGACAAATTCCGTGACAAACACGCCCTGACCGTGCCGCTCCTGTCCGATGCTGACTCGGATATCTGTGAAAAATATGGCGTTTGGCGAGAAAAAAGCATGTATGGTAAGAAATTCCTCGGTATCGAACGCTCCACCTTTCTGATCGGCAGCGATGGCCGTATCGCCAAGGTCTGGCGCAAGGTCAAGGTGCCCGGCCATGCCGAAGAGGTGCTAGAGGCGGTGAAATCCCTGTGACCACGCCGACCCTCGCGCAAATGGCCGTCGAGGTGCTGGGCACCGCCGACGGCCGCGTCAAGACGGCGCTGTCGCGCGCCCATGCCGCAACCTGGTTTGCCGCCCGCGCCGAAGGGCGCGACATTCCGCTGGGGCGGGCGCAACCCCCGCTGCGCCCCGCCCGGCCCGCGCGCCCCGAACTGCTCGATCCCCGCGATGTGCCCCGCCGCCGTCCGGGCAGCGAACAGGGCCGCATTGCCATGCTGCACGCGGTGGCGCATATCGAACTCAATGCCGTGGACCTGCACTGGGACATCGTCGCACGCTTCGCCGAGATCCCGATGCCGCTTGGGTTCTACGATGACTGGGTAAAATCCGCAGACGAGGAATCAAAACATTTCAACATGATATGCGACTGTCTTGAAGCGATTGGCAGCCATTACGGCGCGCTGCCCGCCCATGCAGGAATGTGGCGCGCCGCCGAAGATACCGCCAACGATCTGATGGGCCGCCTCGCCGTCGTGCCCATGGTGCTCGAGGCGCGCGGCCTCGATGTCACCCCCGGCATGATCGACATTTTCAGGCGCGCGAACGAGACACAGGCCGTCGAGGCGATGCAGGTGATCTATGCCGAAGAGGTGCATCATGTGGCCTATGGCTCGAAATGGTTTCACTTTCTCTGCGGGCGTCACGAACTTGATCCCAAAGAGACGTTTCACGCCCTCGTCCGCCGCTATTTCCACGGTGCCCTCAAACCGCCCTTCAACGAGGAAAAGCGCGCCGAGGCCGGCATCCCCCCGGATTTCTACTGGCCGCTGACCGAAATCGCCCCAGCCCGCTGAGCGTCAAGCCTTTGGCGATCGGCGGTTTTTCGCCACCCCGGCGGGAAACGGCCCGGATTTCCTGTCCCGGTGGTCAAAATTCTTGCCCACACCAGCCAGTCTGGCTAAGCACGCTGTGGGACGCCGGGAGGTCAAGAAGAGCGTCAGAACCGGAAGGGCGACAAGGGAAGAGACCGCGTGAGAACACGACTTGCAATAAGACTGCACATCCTGCTGGAGCGACATTTCCCCGAACGCCGGGTCTTTCTGCGCTCCGATACCGACACCCGCTTCATTCGCCTGCGCCCCGCAACCCAACTGATCGCCTGTTCCGGCGCGGCGGCAATCGTGGCCTGGGCGATCATCGCCACCTCTGTCCTGGTGATGGACAGTATCGGCTCGGGAAATTTCCGCGAACAGGCCAAGCGCGATCTGCAAACCTACGAGATGCGCCTCAATGCGCTATCCTCGGAACGCGACAAGCGCGCCGAAGAGGCCATCGCCGCCCAGGAACGATTCAGTTCGGCGCTGGAACAGATCTCCGCCATGCAGTCCGAGCTGCTCGCCTCCGAAATCCGCCGTCACGAGTTGGAAACCGGCATCGAGGTGATCCAGACCACCCTGCGGCGCACCATGACCGAGCGTGAAATCGCGCGCTCCGAGGTCAGTCAGCTTGCACTCTCGCTCAAGAGCGACGGCACTCTGGAGGACAAGATCGGCACAATTCCCGGCGACGCAACCGTCGATTTTCTGGCCGAGGCCCTGCAGGACGCGGCCGCAGAACGGGACCTGACCATCGCCAATGCCCAGGCCGCGCTGGTTCAGGCCGATGAAATGGCGCATGAACTGCGGCTCCTGCAGGAACAGAACGACCAGATCTTCAGCCAGCTCGAAGACGCCATGGCAATCTCGGTCGAACCGCTGGACAAGATGTTCCGCGCGGCGGGTCTCGATACCGATAGCCTGCTCAACACCGTGCGTCAGGGATATTCGGGCCAGGGCGGTCCGCTGACACCCCTGTCATTCTCCACCAAAGGTGCGGCCCCCTCGCCCGATGCCGAACGCGCCAACCGCATCCTGGACCGCATGGACGAAATCAATCTCTACCGGATCGCGGCACAGAAAGCGCCCTTCGCCCTGCCGGTCAAGAATGCATTTCGCTACACCTCGGGCTATGGCATGCGGTGGGGCCGGATGCATAGCGGCACCGATTTCGCCGCGCCGCAAGGCACGCCGATCTACGCCACCGCCGACGGTGTCGTTACCCACGCGGAATGGCTTGCGGGCTATGGTCGGCTGATCAAGATCAGGCATGCGTTCGGGATCGAGACCCGCTATGCTCATCTCTCGCAAATCCGGGTCAAACCCGGGCAAAGGGTCTCGCGCGGGGAACGGATTGGTGATATGGGAAATTCTGGACGTTCCACCGGCACCCATCTACACTACGAGGTCCGCGTCGGCGACAAGCCCGTCAACCCCATGATCTATATCAAGGCTGCAAACAATGTTTTCTAAGAGCAAAATCAACGAACCCGCGCAAAAGCCCGCCGAGGCCAAGCCCGCCCCGCCGGAAAACCGGCTTGACCAGGCCCGGCCCGACGCGGGAACGGAGTTCAAGGCGCAGGCCCCCAAGGCCAAGCCGCCCGCCTCGGTGCTGTCGTCGGATCTCCATGTCACCGGGAACCTGAAAACCACCGGCGATATCCAGGTCGAAGGCACCATCGAAGGCGACATTCGCGCGCATCTGCTGACCATCGGCGAAGGCGCCACCATCAAGGGCGAGGTGATCGCCGATGACGTGGTCATCAATGGCCGCATCGTCGGTCGCGTGCGCGGCCTCAAGGTGCGCCTGACCTCTACCGCGCGGGTCGAGGGCGATATCATCCACAAGACCATCGCCATCGAATCCGGCGCCCATTTCGAGGGGTCCGTGCAGCGTCAGGATGACCCGCTCACGAACAACAAGAGCGCTCCGAAACCGACCGCTCCGACCCCGGCGACAGCAGCACAGCCCAACAAACCGGCAGACGCTTAACCGCTTCAGACCCGTCCATCACGCGGTCAACCATAAAGGCACCCTGCCCGGCAGCGGTGCCTTTTTCATGGTCGCAACCGCCCCGCCTGTTCCGGCAGATCCCGCAGCCGCAGCAAAAAATTCTCGAATGGCCGGGTGGTCCCCAGAACCCGTGACAGGACCAGACTGCCCTGCAACTCGCAAAGCAGTTGCTCTGCCATCAGATCGGCATCCTGCGCGCCCATCCCCGCGTCCTGCATGACCAGTGAAATCGCCTCGGACAGATCACGCACCAACCTTCTCACCTGATCCGAAAACGGGCCTGTTGTGCCAAAATCGGCCGACAGGACATTGACGAGACAGGATTGCTTTCCCCCGGAATAAAAGCTGTCCAGCGCGTCTGCCATGGCAGCGACCCGATCCTGCGGCCGGCCCTGCGCCCTGAGCACGGCAATCACCCGCGCCTGCAACCATGCCTCGGCAGCCGACAGGACATCACGCGCCATCTGTTCCTTGCCACCCGGAAACCTATGATAAAGGCTCGCCTTCTTCAATCCCGTCGCCGATGCAAGTATGGCAACCGTCGCGCCGTCATACCCGACCTCGCGAAAGGCACGGCTCAGCTTCGCCAGAAGCGCATCATCCTCAATCAGGACCGGTCGGGCCATCGGGATCACCTCAGCAACACGTTACCGAACGGACGGTAAACAATTCTGTTGACAATCGCAACAACATCCTGCAAATCGTTTTTTACCGAACGTTCGGTTAAAGGAGACAAACAATGACCAAAACTGCAATCGTCGTCTATTCGGATCCGGCGGCACAATCGCAGGAGGCCCTGGGTCGCCTGTTCAACGCCCTGTTCCTCGCCTACGAACTCAAGGAAAAGAAACAGAGCGTCGCAGTGCTCTTTCAGGGCACCGGCGTCCGCTGGGCTGCCGAACTGGTAAAGTCCGATCACCCCGCCCATGCCCTCTTCAAAGCGGTCGAAGACACCATCGTCGGCGTCTGCGGCGGCTGTGCGGATGTGTTTGGCGCAACCGCCGAGGCCGAAGCCTCCGGTCTCGCGCTGCTCCGCAACAAGGCGATCCCCGGCACCAACGGCATCATCGACCTGTCGGCCTATCTCGATGACGGCTACCGGATCCTGACCTTCTGATCCTCTCACCCACCGGACCGTGCCGCATATTCCCGGCACGGTCCCCGATCCGGGATATTCGACCATGGCCCTCTCTGCCCCCTATCATGACGGCGAAATCGCGATTCAGGAACGCTACGGCGACAGACCCAGGGCACTTGGCCTGACCCGCGCGCTCTTTGATGCCATCCCTGCGGGATCCATGAGTTTTCTCAGGGAACAGCAGATCTGCGTGCTTGGCGCTGCCGCCGGGGACGGCGCCATATGGGCCACGACCCTCTTTGGCGCACCCGGCTTCATGGAACCCTCGGATGACGGCAAACGCCTGCATGTATCTCTTGCCGGGAACCGGGTCATGACCCTTGGAGATCCGGTGCTGTCGCTCCTGCGTGACGGTGCGCCGGTCGGCTCGCTTCAGATCGACCTGACCCGCCGGACCCGATTGCGCGTCAACGGACTTGCCCGAGAGGTGTCCGACGACGGCTTTGTCATCGAGGTGGAACGCGCCTATCCCAACTGCCCCAAGTATATTCAGCGCCGCGCCGCCGAACCACAGCCAGCACCCGCCACTCCCGCGCAATACAGCCACGGAACGACGCTGACCTCGGATCACCTTGCCCTGATCGCATCGGCGGATACGTTCTTTATCGCCTCCTCGCATCCCGAGGGCCCGGTCGATGCCTCGCATCGCGGCGGCGCACCGGGATTTGTCGAACTGCACGGCTCTGTCCTGCGCTTCGCCGACTATGTTGGAAACGCGATGTATAACACGCTCGGCAATCTCCATCTCAATCCCCGCGCCGGTCTGAGCTTTGTGGACTTTGACCGGGGGCTGCAACTCCACCTGACGGGAACCGCACGCCTTGATCTGCAACAGCCCGGCGCCGGACGCAGATCCACCGGACGCTGGGTCGAGTTTTCGCCGACCGCCTGGGTCACGGGGCCAATCGGCACCACATCACGATGGGTCTTTCAGGAGGCTTCGCCCTTCAACCCCTAGGCAGCCGCATATCCGCCCGCCCACAGGTCAGAACCGATAGGTCAACCCGACCAGAGGACCGGAAAACTTCACGTCAAACGCCCGCCCGCCGCTGTTGTAATCTACATGCAGATGCCGATACCCCGCCGACAGGTAGAGCGACTCGCTCGCCTGCCAGTTCACCGTGGCCACAAACTGCGCCGTGAAATCCGACCCCGCACCAAAGCCGCCGATATCCGCATAGCCGATCAGCGACCACCGCTCAGCCAGCCGGACATTGGCCCGCGCCGCCAGCACCGGATCGACAAAGTCGGCATCCAGCCCGGCGGCAAGCCCCGGCACCGGCGTGCGCGCCGCCGCCTCGACCCGCCAGTGCCGCAACCCGGCCAGCAGATCGACCGCGACCTCGGGCTCTGAAATCACCCGATAACCCGCCGCCAGCGTCAGCGATCTCTGCTCCAGCCTCGCACTGACCGGCAGGCCCAGCGACGGGACGGTGCCGCTGCGCGAACTGCGCGACGCCGAGATATCGCCCAGCACCACGAACCGCCCGTATCGCGCATAACCAGACAGGAAAAACGCGGCCTCGAGGTCGCCAAGAATATCCGACAGGCTCTCGTCGAAGTCGAGCGTCGGCCCGCCGCGCACCGGCGTCACCGACCCGCCAACCCCGGTGCCCCAGAGATAGGGCGTGACCTGAACATTCCAGTCCTGCGCAGAGGCCGCGCCGCCAATTCCGGACAGCAGCGCCCAAGCGCCCAGAATACTCCGGATCATTGCACCTGCTCCTTGACGACGGCCCCGCCTTTCATGATCAACGCAAGGCTCTCGTCGGGCCTGTCCAGCCAGTCGAGCCCCGCCTGCGGATCACCTTCGATAACCAGCAGATCCGCCATCGCCCCCTTGGCGATGACCCCCAGCCGCCCGTCATACGAGGCCCGTTCGCCGGACATCGCCAGCAATTCACCCGCCGCCCCCGTCGCCATGCGCAGCACCTCCAGAGGCGGCATGAACCGCGTGAGCTTGGCCAGTTGGCGGCCCTGACTTGCCGCTCCCGCCGGGTTCATCAGGATATCGGTGCCAAAGACCATGTTGACCCCCTCCGCCATTCCCATCTCGAAGGCGCGCACGGTCCCGGCCGAAACCTCCTCCTGCTTGGCGCGCTGAACCGGATCGGTCCTGGGATTGGCGTCCTCGTCCATCAGGAATGGCTGGATCGACCACGATGCCCCCTCCTCGCGCATCATCCGCACGGCTTCAATATCCGCCAATTGCCCGTGCTCGATGGATTTCACCCCGGCCCGCAGGGCGCGCTGAATACCCTCGGGCGTGTAGACATGGGCACAGACATAGGTGCCCCAGTCGGCTGCCGCCTCGACCGCCGCGCGCATTTCGTCCTCTGTCAGTTGCAGGCTTTCCAGCGGATCATAGAGCGAGGTCACACCACCCCCCGCCATGATCTTGATCTGGCTCGCGCCCTTCATCAACTGCTCGCGCGTGCGGCGCAGCACCTCGGCCCGCCCGTCGGCAATCGCCACGACACCAGCCCGCTCGCTATAGCTCAGATCGCCATCAGCGCGCGGCAACTCGTTCAGCAACCGGAAATCGCCATGCCCCGAGGTCTGCGAGATCATCGCCCCCGAGGCCAGAATGCGCGGTCCCGGAATAGCCCCCCGGTCGATCGCCAGCTTCAGCCCGAACGCCGGCCCGCCGGTATCGCGCACCGTGGTAAAGCCGCGCCGCAGCGTCGCCCCCGCCTCGCGCCCCGCCATCAGATGCACGAAACCGATATCCCCCGCCATCGCCTGCAACTGCGTCACCGCCACCAGCGTGCTGTGCCAATGCGCGTCGATCAGCCCCGGAATGACCGCACGTCCGCCGCAATCAATGCGCTCGGCCTCCTGCGGTCCCTGTCCGGCAGGCGGCAGGGCCACGATCCGCCCTGCCTCGACCAGGATATCGCGCCCCTCCCGCATGGCCAGCGTGCTGCCATCGAAATAACGCAGGTTGGTCAGCAGAATTGGCCGCCCCGGCGTCTGTGCCCGCACCTCCGACGGCACAAGACCGAAACCCGCGAACATGCCCAGAATGGCCGCCGTTCCGCCCAGCATCGCGCGCCGGTCCAGATCCGCCGCGATCCGGGCAAAGGCTGCCTGAGTCTGCGGCGCGCCGCACAGACAGCAATCAATCGCTTCACCATCAATCAAAGCAATCTCGGCACAGCAAAGACACATGCCAAATCTCCTTGTTCCAAACATCCGGCCGCCCCGAACGGAGCGATCCGTCAAATAATGCTCATTGTTCTAGGACAAAATCTGCCGCCGCCAAATCATATCGCGATGTCGTGCCGTCCACCCGCGCCCGTCAGGCGTCAAGTTCGGCATCCCAATAGAGAAAATCCAGCCAGCTTTCATGCAGGTGGTTGGGCGGAAACTTGCGCCCCAGATTGCGCAACTGCTCGGCCTCGGGACAGCGCGGCGGCTTGCGCAGCGTCAGGCCGGACTGACGCAGACTCCGCGCACCCTTGCGCAGGTTGCACGAACTGCAAGCGGCAACGACGTTTTCCCAGCTTGTCCGCCCGCCACGCGCGCGCGGCACCACATGATCAAAGGTCAGATCCCCCCTCGACCCGCAATACTGGCATCTGAATTCATCCCGCAGAAATAAATTAAAGCGCGTGAAGGCCACGCGCTTTTGAGGTTTTATAAAGTCTTTCAAAACGATGACAGAGGGTATGCGTATTTCCGTACTCGGGCTTCGGACCCAGTGATCGTATTCGGCAACGATATCCACCCGATCCGACCAGGCCGCCTTGACCGCCTCCTGCCATGTCCAGAGCGATAGCGGATAGTAGGACAGCGGTCGGTAGTCGGCGTTGAGCACAAGCGCCGGGAAGTGCCGCAATGCCGCGGGCTCCCTGACAAATTCGGTCCTGAAATCGCCGTCCATCTGAAAGACTACCCTCTCACCCCGGTCCTTGCCGCCACATCCGCCGGGGGTCAGACCACCCCCGTCCTGACTTCCACTATATATCGCGTTCGTTACCTTACAAGTGCGATATGTAGCGCAAATTTGCAGGATACATAACCAGACAAGGTAACCGCCCCGTGACAGCCCCGGATCACGCCGCCGCCTCGTCCTCGCCCATCACCTGCCGGTTCCACAGGGCGGCATAGCGCCCCTGCCTTGCCAACAGTTCGGAATGCGTGCCCTCTTCTGCCACAACCCCTTGATCCAGAACTATAATCCTATCGGCACCGGCCACGGTGGACAGGCGGTGCGCGATCATGATCACCGTACGCCCCTCCGCCGCACGCGCCAGAGCACCCTGAATTTCCTGCTCCGTCCCGGTATCCAGCGCGCTCGTCGCCTCGTCCAGCAACAGGATGGGCGGGTTCTTCAGCAATGTGCGCGCAATGCCCACCCGCTGCTTCTCGCCCCCCGACAGCTTGAGTCCGCGTTCGCCCACCGTGGTGTGATAGCCGTCCGGCAGGGCGCTGATGAAATCATGAATCTGCGCCGCGCGCGCCGCCTCCTCGATCTCGGCCTGCGTGGCCCCGTCCTGACCATAGGCGATGTTATACCCGATCGTGTCGTTGAACAGCACCGTATCCTGCGGCACCACGCCGATGGCCGCATGCAGGCTATCCTGCGTCACATCACGCAGATCCTGCCCGTCGATCGTCACCCTGCCCGACTGCACGTCATAGAACCGGAACAACAGCCGCCCGATGGTCGACTTGCCCGACCCTGACGGTCCCACAACCGCGACGGTTTGCCCGGCGGGCACATCGAAACTGACCGATTTCAGGATCGGGCGCTTGCGGTCATAGCCGAAATTCACCGCATCGAACCGGATCGCCGCGCCGTTCACCTTCAGAACCGCCGCGCCGGGCTTGTCCCTGACATCCGGCGGCTGCTCCAGCAGTTCGAACATTTCCCCCATATCGACAAGCGCCTGCCGGATCTCACGATAGACCGTGCCAAGGAAATTCAGCGGCATGGTGATCTGGATCATGTAGGCGTTGACCATGACAAAGTCCCCCACCGTCATCACCCCGTTCTGGACCCCGACCGCTGCCATCACCATCACGATGATCAACCCGCCGGTGATCAGGAACGACTGTCCGAAATTCAGGAACGCCAGCGAATAGGCGGTCTGCAACGCCGCCCGCTCATACCCCGCCATGGCCGCGTCATAGCGCGCGGCCTCGCGCCCTTCGGCACCGAAATACTTGACCGTCTCATAGTTGAGCAGGCTGTCGATCGCCTTCTGATTGGCGTCGGTATCCTGATCGTTCATCTCCTTGCGCAGGCGCACCCGCCATTCGGTGACCTTGAAGGTGAACCAAGTGTATGCCGCGATCACCACCATCACCACAACGAGATACCAGAAATCGAACAGCACCCAGAGCACGATCCCCACCAGCACCAGTTCCAGCACCAGCGGCCCGATGGAAAACAGCAGAAAGCGCAGCAGGAAATCGACGCCCTTGACGCCGCGCTCGATGATCCGGCTCAGACCGCCGGTCTTGCGCGTGATGTGATAGCGCAGCGACATCTGGTGGATATGCTGAAAGGTCCGCAGCGCCAGCCGACGCAGCGCGCGCTGCGCCACGACCGCGAAAACCGCATCGCGCAACTGCTGAAAACCCACGTTCATCAGCCGCGCCATGCCATAGGCCACGGTCAGCCCGATTGCCCCCGCGCCCAGCATCCACGCCGCACTCTGGCCTTCCCCGGCCAGCGAATCCACCGCCGCCTTGTAGAAAAACGGCGTGCCCACCGCAATCAGCTTGGCCACCAGCAACAGCGCCAGCGCCAGCATCACCCGCAGCCTGATCCCCGGCTGACCGGCAGGCCACAGATAGGGCGCCACACGGCGGATGGTGCGCCATCCATTACCGGGCGGATCAGAGCTGGTTACGCGGGCATGGCTCATGGGCTAGCCTTTTCAATCACTTGCCCAACAGATAGCCCTGTGCCGTTCGGATTGCCAGCCCGGCCTATTCCGGAATGGTAAAGACCTGTCCGGGATAGATCAGATCGGGATCGCGGATGCGGTCACGATTGGCCTCATAGACCCGCACATAGAGAATACCCTCGCCATAGGCCGCGCGCGAGATCGCCCATAGGGTCGAGCCGGGCTGCACCGTAACCACCTCTATGCGTTCCGGCTTTTCCTCCACCGGGCGCTCGGTCAGTATCGCCTGATCCTCACGCTTGAAGGGTGTTTCGACGCGCGAGGTGACCACACCCTGATCATCCACCTCGTCCACCCGCAGCGTGTAGACACCGGCATCGACCTGCGGCAACTCGGTGCGCCAGCTTCCGCCCAGTTCGATCCGTGATGTCGTGACCGGTTCGTTATCCAGATAGATCCGCACGAATCCGGTGCCTGCGGCCCGACCCGAGACCTGCACATCGCCAGCCTCGGAATAGGTGATCGCATCCAGCGCCACGCTCGACATGACCTCGGGGGCCGGTTCGGGCGCGGGGGCCTGCAGAACGCGAACGCCGGTTTCGTCGGACAAGAGCACGGTCTGCTGCTGCGCAGACGGCTGATCCGCCGGCGGCGCCTCTGCCGCCGCAGATTCGGACGGGGCGGTCTCGTCCGGCGCGGCGGTCGCCTGCTCCGTCTCAGCCGCAACCTCCGAAGTTGCCGTTTCGGGTACCCGCTCCGGTTCCTGCGGAGCCTTGGCGCTCGCTGCCTCTGTCGCTTCTGTCGCCTCCGCCTCCTCAGCCGGTTTCGCTTCGGCGGTCTCGACCCGCCCCGGCGTCGGCGCGATGATGACCTCCTCGCGCGATTTAAGCGTCTCGCCAGTTGCGGCGGACCGCATGCCCAACGTCAGGATGCGAGGCCGGTCACTGGCAGGCAGTTGCAGAAATTCCACGAATTTCCCCGTATGGTCGGGAACAACGGATGCAACAGGCGTGTCGTCGATCAGGATCGAGATGTCCCATCCCGGCGCGCCGCGTCCCGCAACGACCATCTGCCCGTCGGGCTCCAGCCGGAAGGTATCAATCCCCGGCGGGTCGGGCAGAGGTGGCGTTTCATTGGTTCCTGTCGCCGCCGCCACCTCTGCATCCGGCGTCTGTGCCGCCTCGGGTTCTGGTTCGGGCGCGGTGGCGGATTGCGCCACCGGCGCAGGATCCTGCGCCGGTTCGGGCGCGGGGACCAGCAGACCCGCCAGATACAGCGCCCCCGCGCCCACCACCGAGACAGCCGCGGCCCCGATCACAAGCCCGGCCCCTAACCCTGCATAATTCTTCATCTTTTCCTTGCATCCCCTGCCCGGACACCGCGCCCGGTTGCCGGAGAATAGCAACAAGGCTATCACGGGTCAAAACAACCCTGCATCAGCCCGGAGTGATTTGATGACAACCCGTTCCGTCTGTGTCTTTTGCGGCGCGCGTCCCGGCAGGAATCCCAGATATGGCGAGGACGCCACCGCGGTCGGTGAAATGCTGGCCGAATATGGCTGGCGGCTGGTCTATGGCGCGGGGGATGTTGGCCTGATGGGGGCCACTGCGCGGGCGGCGCAGGCGGCGGGCGGCGTCACCTTCGGCGTGATCCCGGTGCATCTGGTGGACAAGGAGGTCGGCAAACGCGACCTGACCCAATATGTCGTCACCGAAACCATGCACGAACGCAAGAAGGTCATGTACATGAACTCGGACGCCATCGTGGTTCTGCCCGGCGGCGCCGGATCGCTGGACGAGTTTTTCGAAGTGCTGACATGGCGCCAGCTCGGCCTGCATCGCAAGCCGATTTACCTATTTAATACAGAAGGATACTGGCAACCCCTCATCCTGTTGATGGAGCATGTGATCGCGCAGGGCTTTGCCGACCCGACCCTGCGCAATTACATGCAGCCGGTCGATACGGTTCAGGAATTGACAATCGCCCTGCGCGCGGCCCTGTCCTGACGCCAGCTCGCGGCGGTATAGATCGTCAGCGCGGTCCAGATCATCGCAAAGGCGATGGCGTGCCACAGGCTGAACACCTCGCGAAAGACCATGACGGCAACCAATGCCTGCAGGCTGGGGTTCAGATATTGCACCAGGCCCACCGTGGCCAGGGTGATGCGCTTGGTGGCATAGCTGAACATGATCAGCGGCGTGGCGGTGAGAATCCCGGAAAACGCCAGCAGCAGACTGTCCTGCCAGTTTGTGCCGAATGCGCCCCGCCCGCCCGAATGAAACCACCACAGCACCGTCAGCGCGATGGGCGACAGGATCAGCACCTCGGCGGTGACCGAAACCACCGGACCGAGAGGAAGCCCCTTCTTCACAAGTCCATAGAGACCGAATGTTGACGCCAGAACAAGTGCGATCCAGGGCGGGACGCCCAGACCGATGGTCAGCGTGATCACCGCCGTGGCCGCGAGACAGACGGCGAAAAGCTGTGCCTTGCCCAACCTTTCGCGAAACGCAACCGCGCCCAGAAGCACCGCGACCAGCGGAAAGATGTAATAGCCCAGCGACGCCTCCACCGCCTTGCCGATCTGGATCGAGGTGATGAACACGAACCAGTTGGTCGAGATCATGAGCGCGGCAAACCCGATCAGAACCAGCGACCGGCGCGCGCCCAGCGCCTGACCCAGAACCGAAATCCGACCCTGAACCAGCAACACCAGCGCGAAAAAGAAAAACGACCAGAGCGTGCGATGCGCCAGGATCTCTATCGGCGGGATGTGATCGAGCAGCTTGTAATAGATCCCCGACAGTCCCCAAACCGTGCAGGTGGCGACCATCGCCATGATCCCCTTGGTCGACTCGCGCATTCCACTCCCCCGCCGGCTCAGCAGCTTTCCCTTTGCATGAAAACGCCCCGTCCGAAAGTCCGGACGGGGCGCGCAAACCGGCTATGCGTCAGGATCAGAGCCGCGAGGCGACGTTTTCCCAGTTGACCAGATTATCGAGGAAATTGGCAAGGTAAGCGGGCCGCTTGTTGCGAAAGTCGATGTAGTAGGAATGCTCCCACACGTCGCAGCCCAACAGCGCGGTCTGGCCAAAGCAGAGCGGGTTGACGCCATTCTCGGTCTTGGTCACCTTGAGCGACCCGTCGCTGTCCTTCACCAACCAGCACCAGCCGGATCCGAACTGCCCCGCACCGGCGGCGGAAAACTGCGCCTTGAATTCATCGACAGAACCAAAGCTGTCCTTGATCGCCTTTTCCAGCTCGCCGGGCAGCCCGGTTTTCTTCGGGCTCATCATCTCCCAGAACTGGTTGTGATTCCACAACTGGCTGATGTTGTTGAAGATGCCCGATTGCGCCACGGCGGACTTGTCATAGGTGCCGGTGATGATCGCCTCCAGCGACTTGCCCTCCCACTCGGTCCCGGCAATCAGCTTGTTGCCGTTGTCCACATAGGCCTTGTGATGCAGGTCGTGGTGATACTCCAGCGTCTCGGCGGACATGCCATGCGCGGCCAGCGCGTCATGCGCATAAGGAAGATCGGGAAGTTGAAATGCCATGTTGGCCCCCTGTTCGTTGCGGTCTGTATCGGATGCCCCTACATGGTGGACGGATCGCGCAAAGGTCAACCCCGTTTGGCAGAGATTTTCTGTCGGGATTGGCGGGGTCAGGCGTATAACCCGACCTCGCCCCCCGGTCTTGCCGATGCCTTCAGGAGGTCAAAGGCGTAATCGGCCACCGAACGGAAACAGACCAGATGGAACGCGCCCGCCTCGTCCAGCCAGAAGGCGGCTGGCACCTGCGCCATGCGGGTGCGGCGGAACATGCCGGGGGTAAAGGCATCGGGCGACAGATCCACCGGACACACCTTGGCCAGCACCTCGCGCGCGCCCCTGCCCGAGATACGCATAAAGCAGCGCGCGTCAGACACGTTGACCGCCAGAAAATGCTGCCCCTTGAGGGCTTGCTCAAGCGCTGCGATGGTATCGCCCACCTTGTCATAGGGGCACATCAGCAGCAACTCGTCCGGCGACATCCAGAGTGCTGCGGCGCCATCGCCCGTCAACGCCTGACGCTGCGCGGGCACGGCAAGGCCGATCGCGGATTTGACCGCCGCCTTGACCTCCTTGCTTGCCAGATCGCCGCGCAGGGTGATCATGCCCGTAAGACCCTGATCCTCGATCGTGGCAAATCCCTCGTAGCGGGCCCCGTTCAGGGCGGTCACGGCATCAGACATTCTGCTTCTCCCCGTCCTTGTCGTAAAAGACCGGATCGACGATCTTCGTTTTCACGACACCGCCGTCGACCTTCGGAAACTCGATCACCTCGCCGATGCGGTCCGGGCCGTCATGCACCAGCCCCATCGCGATGCCCCGCCCCAGCGTGGGCGAGAAATAGGTCGAGGTGACACGCCCCTGCGTGTTGCGCTGACCGTTGGCGTTGTGGCCCGCCGCCGTGGCATAGGCCCCGTCGGGCAGGACAGAGCCATCGAGCGTCTCCAGCCCCACCAGTTTCCAGCGGTTCGGGTCCGTCATATGGCTGCGCTCCTGCGCACGTTTGCCCAGATAATCGTCCTTCTTCTTCGAAATCGCCCACTGCATGTTCAGATCCTGCGGGATCACCGTGCCATCGGTCTCGTCCCCGATCATGATAAACCCCTTTTCGGCGCGCATCACATGCAGCCCCTCGGTGCCGTAAGGCGTCACGCCATGCTCCGCCCCCGCCTCCAGCAGCGCATCCCAGAGCGCGCGGCCAAGGCTGGCGGCAACGGCAATCTCATAACTCAACTCGCCCGAGAAAGAGATGCGATAGACGCGCACCGGCATCCCCGCCAGCGTGATATCCGCCCAGCCCATGAAGGGCAGCGCCTCGTTGCTCAGATCGTCCGTGGTCAGCTTGGCCAGCGTCTCGCGCGCCTTGGGGCCAACCACGGCAATCTGCGCATATTGCTCGGTCACATTGGCGGTATAGACCTTCCAGTCCCACCATTCGCATTGCAGCCAGTCCTCCATGTGACCGTGGATCGACTCGGCTCCGCCGGTGGTGGTGTGGCACAGGAACGTGTCCTCGTCGATGCGCGCCACCACGCCGTCATCCACCAGAAACCCGTTCTCGTTGCACATCAGCCCATAACGGCATTTGCCCGGCTTCAGCGTGCTCATCATGTTGGTATAGAGCATGTCGAGGAATTTGCCCGCATCAGGCCCCTTGACGATGATCTTGCCCAGCGTCGAGGCGTCGAGCAGCCCCAGACGCGCGCGCGTCTGGTTGATCTCGCGGTTCACCGCGTCGCGGTGGCTTTCCTCGCCCTTCGGGAAACAATAGGGACGCCGCCACTGGCCGACAGGCTCGAAATGCGCGCCGTTGTCCTCGTGCCAGTCATGGATCGGCGTCTTGCGGATCGGCTGGAATATCTCGCCGCGCGCCGAACCGGCGATGGCCGACAGGGAAATCGGCGTATAGGGCGGGCGAAAGGTGGTCGTGCCGGTCTGCGGGATGGGCTGGTTGAGCGCATCCGAAAGGATCGCCAGACCGTTGATATTGCTCAGCTTGCCCTGATCGGTCGCCATGCCGAGCGTCGTGTAGCGCTTGGCGTGCTCAACCGATTCATAGCCCTCGCGCGCGGCCAGTTGCACGTCCGAGACCTTGACGTCATTCTGATAATCCAGCCAGGATTTCATCCGCAGCCTGATCCCCGCCCCCTGCGGCATCAGCCAGACCGCCTGCATCGGGGCCTCCACGCTCTGCGACCCCTTGGGCGCGGCGGTGGTTTTGGGCTTGTGCCCCACCGCTTTGGCCGCCGCCTTGCCCGCCGCGTCGGCATCCGTCAGAACGCCCGCCAGATCGGACGCGCCATTGGCCGCCCCGGCGGCGCTGACGAATCCCTCGCCCTTCGCACCCCTCGGCGGATTGGCCGGATCGGGACGAAAATGCGCCTGCGCGCTGTCCCAGATCAGCTTGCCACCGCAATGCGACCACAGATGCACCACCGGCGACCAGCCGCCCGACATGGCGATGGCGTCGCATTTCAGCTCTTCCAGAACCGCGCCCTCGCCCGCCTGCGCGCAAATCGCAACGCCCTCGACGCGCTTGGATCCCTTGACCTTTGCAATCGCCTTGCCGTTCTCGACCCGGATGCCCAGCGCGCGCGCCTCATCCGCCAGAGCGCCCCCGCCCGACGCCCGCGCGTCTAGGATCACCGGCACCTCCAGACCCAGCTGTTTCAGCGTGATGGCTGTGCGATAGGCATCGTCGTTGTTGGTGACAACCACCGTGCGGTCGCCCGCCGAAACACCGTAATTGACCGCATAATCGCGCACCGCAGAGGCCAGCATCACCCCCGGAACGTCGTTGCCCGCGAAACTCAGCGGCCGCTCTATGGCGCCCGTCGCGGTCACGATCTGGCCCGCGCGAATCCGCCACAGCCGGTGGCGTGGCGCGTCCGCCTCGGGCGCGTGATCGCTGACCCGCTCATACCCCAGGGCATAGCCATGATCATAGACCCCCGCCCCCATGCAACGCAGGCGCAGGGTGACGTTGGGCATGTCCCGCAGCTTTGCAACAGTCGCCTCGATCCACTCCTCGGTGGGCTGACCACCCACCTCGCCGCCATCGACCGGCGCACGACCGCCCCAATGGGCGGTCTGCTCGATCAGCATGACACGCGCGCCCGCCTCTGCCGCCGCCAGAGCGGCTTGCAGACCGGCCACGCCGCCGCCGATCACCAGCACGTCGCAGAACGCATAGAAATGCTCGTAGCGGTCAGGATCGCCGGGGTTCGGGGCCTTGCCCAAACCGGCGGACTGACGGATGAACGGCTCGTAGACATGTTTCCAGAACGGGCGCGGATGGATGAAGGTCTTGTAATAGAACCCCGCGGGCAGGAACCGCGCAAACGCCGTGTTGACCGCGCCGATGTCATAATCGAGGCTCGGCCAGTGGTTCTGGCTGATACAGGTCAGCCCGTCGAACAACTCGGTCGTGGTGGCGCGCTGGTTCGGCTCGAACCGCGCTCCCTCGCCCAGCCCGACCAGCGCATTTGGCTCTTCCGCCCCGCTTGCCACGATGCCGCGCGGACGGTGGTACTTGAAACTGCGCCCCACCAGCATCTGATCGTTCGCCAGCAGCGCCGAGGCCAGCGTATCGCCGGGATGCCCGCGCAGACGCTTGCCGTTGAAGGTGAAATTGAGGGCGCGGCCCTTGTCGAGAAGGCGGCCACCCTTGGCCAGACGTGTGCTCATGTCCTAAACCCTCGTGCCCGTTTGGGGCGTGGTGCTGTGGATATTTCTGGCAAGATGAAGGCTCATGCGAATTCCCTCCACGTCCAGCCGGGACGCCTGGCGGTGATCGCGTCGCGGATATGCTGTGGCGGCTCATGGGTCTGTGCAGGGTATGTGCCGTAAACCTCCAGCGTCACGGTATCGCGCGCGGCGATGAACCACTTGCCGCAGCCGTTATTGTGCCGCCAGCGCTCGAAATGCGCGCCCTTGGGGTTTTCCTTGGCGAACATGTAGGTGTGAAAGTCATCGTCCGAAGAGCCGGGGCCGAAACGCTTGAGATGCGCCTCGCCGCCTTGGTGGAATTCGGTTTCTTCGCCCGTGACGCCGCAGCAGGGGCAGGTGAGGATCAGCATTGTCGGGTACTCCTTAGTGGGCAACGCCAGCAGCCACTGACTCATCAATGAACCGCCCCTGATAGAACCGGTCGAGGCCGAATTCGTCGCAGAGCGGCGAATGCCCCTTGGCCATCAGTTCGGCAAAACCCCAGCCGGAGCCGGGGATCGCCTTGAAGCCGCCGGTGCCCCAGCCGCAGTTGATGAAGATGCCATCGACAGGCGCTTTCGACAGAATCGGCGAGCGGTCCCCCGTCACGTCCACGATCCCGCCCCACTGGCGCAGCATCTTGAGCCGCGCAACCATCGGAAAGGTCTCGATCAGCGCGCGCACCGTCTCCTCGATGTGATGGAACGATCCGCGCTGCGTGTAATTGTTATAGCCGTCGGTGCCGCCGCCGATGACCATTTCGCCCTTGTCCGACTGGCTCATGTAGCCATGCACGGTATTGGCCATGACGACGCAGTCCATGCAGGGCTTGATCGGCTCGGAAACCAGCGCCTGAAGCGCCACGGATTCGATCGGCAGGCGGAACCCGGCCATATCGGCCAGATGCCCCGAATGCCCCGCGACGACCAGCCCCAGCTTGTCACAGGCGATATCGCCGCGATTGGTGGTCACGCCGGTGACGCGCCCCCCCTCGCGGCGGATACCCGTCACCTCGCATTTCTGGATGATGTGCATGCCCATGGCCGAACAGGCCCGCGCATAGCCCCAGGCCACCGCATCATGCCGCGCCGTGCCGCCGCGCGCCTGCCACAGACCGCCCAGCACCGGATAGCGCGGCCCGTCCAGATTGATGATCGGCACGATTTCCTTGACCCGCGCGGGCGAGATGAACTCGGTCCTGACCCCTTGCAGCGCATTGGCATGGGCGGTGCGCTGATAGCCGCGCACCTCGTGCTCTGTCTGCGCCAGCATGATCACGCCACGGGGGCTGAACATGATGTTGTAATTGAGATCCTGGCTCAGCGTCTCGTAGAGGCTGCGCGATTTCTCGTAGATCGCCGCCGACGGATCCTGCAGGTAATTCGAGCGGATGATGGTGGTGTTGCGCCCCGTGTTGCCACCCCCCAGCCAGCCCTTTTCCAGCACCGCGACATTGGTGACGCCGAAATTCTTGCCAAGGTAATAGGCGGTGGCCAGACCATGCCCACCCGCGCCCACGATGATGACATCGTATTTCTTCTTCGGCTCGGGCGAGGCCCAGGCGCGCTCCCATCCCATGTGGTAACGCAGGGCCTCTCGGGCGACGGCAAAGGCGGAATAATGTTTCATGCGCGCTCTCGGGGTTGGTGGATTCGCGTGGGGTTGCGGTTGGCACCGTAATGCGACGGCGCAGTCTTGCAAAGGATACTCCGGGCGGCGATTCCAGCATCAATAGCGACATTGCGACATTGCGGCGCGGGGCACGCACGCGGGCGTGACCAGATGCCCCTTTTTTCCTCGCGCCGGGACGGTTACATGGGACAGGCGAAATAGGAGAGGTCATGGCGTTCTGGATCATCGTTGCGGCACTGGCGATCGGCGTGGGGGCCATCCTGGCGCTGACCCTGCTGCGCGGACGCATCGGCGACGCGCCGCCCGCCGCCTATGACCTGCGGGTCTACCGCGACCAGCTCAGGGAAACCGAACGCGATGCCGCGCGGGGTGTCATCGGACCAGAAGACGCAGCGCGTCTGCGCGCCGAGATCGCGCGCAAGATCCTTGCGACCGATGCGCAACTGCAAAAAGGCGGCGAGGACGGCGGACAGCCGCGCGCCGCCGGGTTCGTCATGGCGCTGCTCATCGTGGCGGGGATCACCGGGGGCGGCGTGCTGATCTACGACCGCATCGGCGCGCCCGGCTATACGGATCTGCCCTACGCCGCGCGCATCGCCGCCTCGGATGCGGCGCGCGAGGCGCGGCTGGATCAGGCCACCGCCGAGGACCGCTTCGGCCCCGACGAGACACCTCTACCCGAAGGGGTGAACGACGACTACCTGCGCCTCATCGAACAGCTGCGCAAGACCGTGGCCGAGCGGCCCGGGGACCGGCAGGGGCTGGGCTTTCTGGTGCGCAGCGAGGCGGCGCTCGGCAACATGGCGGCGGCGCATCGCGCGCAGGCGCAACTGATCGCCGTCAAGGGCGACGCGGCCACCGCCAGCGACCACGCCATGCTGGCCGATCTGATGATCAACGCCAGCGGCGGCTATGTCTCGGCCGAGGCCGAGGCGGCGCTGCGCGCGGCGCTCGAGCGCGAACCGCGCGAACCCACGGCGCGATTCTACCTGGGCATGTACTACCTCCAGGTAGACCGGCCCGACGCCGCCTTCCGCCTCTGGCGCGACCTGCTGGAAGAAAGCACCACCGACGCGCCTTGGGCCGAGCCGATCCGCGCCCAGATCCAGGAGGTCGCAGCGCGCGCCGGCGAACGCTACAGCCTGCCGCCACCCGACAGGGCCTCCGGCCCCTCCAATGCCGACATGCTGGCCGCCGAGGACATGGATCCCGCCGCACGCCAGCAGATGATCCGCGGCATGGTGACCGGGCTGGCCGACCGGCTGGCCACCGAGGGCGGCACCGCAGAGGACTGGGCGCGCCTCATCACCGCCTACGGCGTGCTGGGCGAGACCGACAATGCGCGCCGCATCTGGACCGAGGCGCAGGCGGTCTTCGCACAGTATCCCAACCGGCTGATCACGGTGCGCGCGGCGGCGGAAAACGCGGGCGTGGCGGAATGATCTGCGAGGACATCGAGAGCTTTGCCGCCGCCCTGCCCGCAGGCCGCGCGATCCTTGGCCTTGATCTGGGCACAAAGACCATCGGCGTCGCCCTGTCGGACCGGCTCTGGTCGGTGGCCAGCCCGCACGAGACCGTGCAGCGCACGAAATTCACCGCCGACGCCGCCCGCCTGCTGGCGATCGCCGCCGCCCGCGAGGTCGGCGGCATCATCCTCGGCCTGCCCCGCAACATGGACGGCAGCGAGGGACCAAGATGCCAGTCCACCCGCGCCTTCGCCCGTAATCTGGCCGGACTCACCGACCTGCCCATCGGCTTCTGGGACGAGCGTTTGTCCACCGTGGCCGCCGAAAGGGCGCTGCTAGAGGCGGATGCGACACGAAAGCGTCGGTCTCAGGTGATCGACAACATCGCCGCGGCCTATATCCTGCAGGGAGTGCTGGACCGGATGGGCCATATGAGGGCAGAGCATGACAGATGAAACGCCATGGCGGCGCAACGAGGTCGAAAGCCCCTGCGTCAAGATCTGCGTGGTCCACCCCGAGGCACGGATCTGCACCGGTTGCCTGCGCTCGGTCGACGAGATCGCGCGCTGGTCCAGAATGACCCCCGCCGAACGGCACGAAATCATGACGGCGCTGCCCGACCGGGCGGGAATGCTGAAAAAACGCCGCGGCGGCCGCGCCGCCCGACTGGCGCGGGGCTAAGGCGGGGCAACATTTCGCGCCCATATCTGTTGCAGAGCTGGAACAACCGCTTGTGAGTTGCGCGAGTGGCAATATCAACCTCCACTCCAGACCAGATGCTCCCGCAAGCCGGGGTTCACCCCGGCCTCCGGCCCCCTCCCCGTCTCAGAGCTGTTCCATCACCGCGTCAGAGGCTTCGAAATTGGCGGTGACGCGCTGCACGTCGTCGTCGTCCTCAAGCGCCTCGATCAGCTTCATCAGCTTCTGCATGCCTTCAAGGTCCAGTTCGGTCGTGGTCACCGGCTTCCACACCAGCCTGGTCGATTCCGACTCGCCCAGCGTCCCCTCCAGCGCGCCCGCCACATCGCTCAGATCGGTGTCGGCGCACCAGATCACATGGCCGTCGTCCGAGCTTTCCACATCCTCGGCCCCCGCCTCGATCGCCGCCATCATCACCGTGTCGGCATCCCCCGCCGTAGCCGGATAGCTGATCTCGCCCTTGCGCTCGAACATGAACCCGACGCTGCCGGTCTCGCCCAGGTTCCCGCCGTTCTTGGAGAATGTCGAGCGCACGTTGCTCGCGGTGCGGTTGCGGTTGTCGGTCATCGCCTCGACGATCACCGCCACCCCGCCGGGGCCATAACCCTCATAGCGGATTTCCTCGTAATCCTCGGCATCGCCGCCCACCGCCTTCTTGATCGCGCGCTCGATATTGTCCTTGGGCATAGACTGCGCCTTGGCCTCCTTGATCGCCAGACGCAGGCGCGGATTCTTCTCCGGGTCGGGATCGCCCATCTTGGCTGCCACCGTGATCTCCTTGGAAAACTTCGAGAAAAGTTTTGCCCGAACGGCATCCTGCCGCCCCTTACGGTGTTGAATATTCGCCCATTTCGAATGGCCGGCCATCGTGTCTTCTCCTGCAATCCCGAAAATCTGCCGCCTTTTATCCGCTCGGGCGGAACAGGGCAACGCCCCTCTTGGCCCCGCCCGCCGGTTCGAAATCCGCCGATGCGGACGCAAACCCGTGACCGTCATCCGGTTCTGATCTATGACAGGTCGCATGACCTATGAACAGATCACGCTTTTCGCGCTCTTCACGACCGTCTTCGGTCTGCTGCTCTGGGGGCGGTTCCGCTATGATCTCGTGGCGTTCTCGGCCCTGCTGGCGGGCGTGGTGCTGAATGTCGTTCCGGCGCAAGAGGCGTTTTCCGGCTTTGGTCACCCCGCCACGCTGATCGTGGCGCTGGTGCTCGTGGTCTCGGCGGGGCTGACGCGCTCGGGGGCGGTGCTGCTCATTACCCGCACCCTGATCGACCACTCGCGCGTGCTGGCGCATCACATCATGATCATGGGCGGCGTCGGCGCGGTGCTCTCGGCCTTCATGAACAACGTGGCGGCGCTGGCGCTGCTGATGCCGGTCGACGTGCAGACCGCGCGCAAGGCCAAACGCGCCGCCGGGCTGAGCCTGATGCCACTGTCCTTCGCCACCATCCTCGGCGGCATGGCCACACTCATCGGCACGCCGCCAAACATCATCATCGCCTCGTTTCGCGAAGAGGCGCTCGGCCAATCCTACAAGATGTTCGATTTCGCCCCGGTCGGCGGCGCCGTGGCGCTGGCCGGCCTTGTCTTTATCGCGCTCATCGGCTGGCGTCTCATACCCCTGCGCGAGGACGCGGTGATCGAGGCATCAGATCTCGACGACTACATCGCCGAACTCACCGTGCCCGCCGAATCCTCGCATATCGGCAAGCGGCTGATCGAACTGCAGGAAGAGGCGGACAGCGGCGATGTCGCCATCCTCGGCCTCATCCGCGACGGAAAACGGCGCTATGGCACGGCCGCCAATGCGCGCCTCAAGCCAGGCGACACCCTGGTGATCGAGGCCCAGCCCGACGCACTCGACGAATTCCGCGCCAGCCTCTCGCTGGCCTTCGCCGAAGAAGAACACGACCGCGCCCTGCGCGCCGAGAATGACGGGCTCGACATCATCGAGGTGGTCGTGCCCCACGATGCAAAGGCGGTCGGCAAATCGGCCCAGTCCATCGGCCTGCACTGGCGTCAGCGCTCGGTGCTGCTGGGCATCTCCCGGCAGGGACGCAAGATCACCCAGGCGGTGCGCAAGACCGCGATCCAGCCGGGCGATATCCTGCTGCTGCTGGTGCCCAAGGATCGGGGGCAGGATGTCACCGACTGGCTGGGCGGCCTGACGCTCGCCAATCGCGGCCTCGCGGTAACCCAGGACCGCAAGACCTGGGCCGCCATCGGCCTCTTCGCCGCGGCGGTCATCGTGGCCAGCCTCGGCTGGCTCAGCCTGTCGATTGCCCTGGGGCTGGTGGTGGTTGCCTATGCCCTGACGCGCATCATCCCGCTGAACGAGCTTTATGACAGCATCGAATGGCCGGTGGTGGTGCTGCTGGGCTCGATGATCCCGCTCGGCGCGGCGCTCGACGCGGCGGGCGGCACCCGGCTCATCGCCTCGGCGCTGGTGGATCTGACCGCGGGCTGGCCGGCCTGGGCCGTGCTGACCATCCTGATGGCGGTCACCATGACCATGTCGGACGTGCTCAACAATACCGCCACGACCATCGTCGCGGCCCCGGTCGCGGTGCAGATGGCGCGCTCGCTCGACGTGTCGCCCGATCCTTTCCTGATGGCGGTGGCGGTGGCGGCCTCCTCGGCCTTTCTCACGCCCATCGGGCACAAGAACAACACCCTGATCCTCGGCCCCGGCGGCTATCGCTTCGGCGATTACTGGCGCATGGGCCTGCCGCTCGAACTCCTGGTCGTCGCGGTTTCGGTGCCGCTCATCCTCATCGTCTGGCCGCTCTGAGCGGTCGGGCTCACAGCGGCCAGATCAGCGGAATAAGCACGCTCGCCAGCAATCCTATGCTTACGTTGAGCGGGATGCCTACCCGCAGGAAATCGGTAAAGCGATAGCCGCCGGGGCCGTAAACCAGCGTATTGGTCTGATAGCCGATGGGCGTGGCGAAACTTGCACTCGCTCCCATCATCACCGCCACCACCAGCGGGCGTGGGTCGACCCCGATCGCGTCCGCCAGGCTGATTGCAATCGGCGTCACTACCACCGCAACGGCATTGTTGCTGACCACTTCGGTCAGCAGGGAACTCAGCGCGTAAACCGCCATAACGATCAGGAACGGACTCAGATGCGTCATATGCGGCGCAACCGCCCCCACGATCAGTTCCACCGCGCCCGAAGCCTGCAACGCTGCCCCCACCGCCAGCATTGCAAAGACAAGGGCCAGTAACTGCCCGTCGATGAACGACAGCGCCTCGTCGGAATCGATGCAGCGCATCAGCAGCACCAGAGCCACCGCAATCACCGCCAGCACCAGAATCGGCGCAACCCCCAGCGCCGCCAGCACCACGATCCCGGCCAGCGCCAGCACCGCCAGCGGCGCGTGACCGCGCCGGAACGCCCGCGCGGAGGGATGCGAGACATCGACCATATCCATCTCGCGCGCAAGCCTCTGAATATCCTCGGGCGCACCCTCCAGCAGCAGCGTATCGCCAACCCGAACCACCAGTTCGTCCAGTTGCCGCCCGATATTCTGGTTGCGCCGATGCACCGCCAGGGGATAGACGCCATACCGCCGCCGCAGCCGCAGCCCCCCCAGCGACCGCCCCACCATCTTGCAACCCGGCGTGATCAGCACCTCGACCGTGGTCGTCTCCACCGCCGAGACCTGATCGACGCGACGCAGGCTCTTGTCACGCTGCAGGCTCAACAGCTCGGTCATCTGCGTGCGCAGCACCACCCGGTCGCCGACCTGTAGCGTGACACCCTCAAGGTTGCGGCGCAGCGACTGATCGCCCCGGATCACGTCGACCAGCCGCACCCCCTCGCGCTTGAAGAGCTGCACGCCGTTCACCTCGCGGCCGATCAGGTTGCTGTCAGGCGGGATCACCGCCTCGGTAAAGAACTTCATCTTCGAGCGGTCCGAAAGCATATCCGCCATGCTGTCGCGTGATGGCAATAGAATGGGGCCGAAGAACTTGAGATAGACAGCCCCCAGAATCACCTGTGCGATGCCCAGCGGGGCAATCTCGAATATGGTGAACGGAGCCAGTCCCTGCGTGCGCGCCACCCCGTCCACCAGCAGATTGGTCGAGGTGCCGATCAACGTCGTCGTGCCACCCAGAATAGCGGCATAGCTGAGCGGAATGAGCAGCTTGCTCGCAGGTATCTTGAGCGTCCGCGCCAATTGCACAAAGACCGGGATCATCACCACCACCACGGGCGTGTTGTTCATGAAGGCGGAGCCGACCACCACCGCCAGCAGCAGCATCCCGATCGCCAGCCTAGGGCTGTGCTGCGCCTTCCGGTCAGCCAGCGAGGTAAAGGCATCGAGCGCGCCAGTGCGCACCAGCGCCCCCATAACGATGAACATCGCCGCAATCGTCCAGGGCGCCGGGTTGGAAAACACTTCGAGCGCCGCCTGATAAGGCAGCACCCCAACCACCAGCAGCACCGCCACTCCGGCAATCGCCACAACCTCGGTCGGATAGGTCTCGCGCACAAAGAGAACCAGCATCGTCGCCAGAACGGCGAGTGTCAGAACCGCCTGCCCGGTCTGGGACAGTCCCAGAAATTCGATCACTTGATGTCGCCCTCTTCTGCCCCGCGCCAGTTTCCCCGATCGCGAACCGCGCGACAAGCCCGATTCGCCGACGCGCTCACGGACCCGACTGTTCCAGCCGCCCGCCCTGCCGGACCATCTCGATCCTCGTCGCGCGGCCCGTGGCGTCGTCGGTTTCGACATAAACGCCGGACACGGTGACGGCCCCCATCGCGGGAGTCAGGCGCTCCTTGCCCATGCCGGTCACGAAACGCCGCATCGGCTCGGCCTTGTCCATGCCGATGATGCTCAGATAATCGCCGCACATGCCCGCATCGCCCTGAAACGCCGTGCCGCCGGGCAGGATTTGCGCATCCGCCGTCGGGATATGCGTATGCGTGCCCACCACAAGGCTCGCGCGCCCCTCGCAGAAATGCCCCATCGCCATCTTCTCGCTCGTCGCCTCGCAATGCATGTCGACAATCGCCGCCTGCACCGCCCCGCCCAGCGGATGCGCACGCAACACCACATCAATCGCCGAGAACGGATCGTCAAAGGCACGCCGCATGAACACATTGCCCAACACCTGCGTCACCAGCACCTTGCGCCCGCGCCCGTCGGTGAACACCCGGTGCCCGCGTCCCGGCGCGGCCTTGGCATAGTTGAGCGGCCGGATGATCCGGCTCTCATGCTCGACCGCCTGCAACATGTCCTTCTGGTCAAAGGCATGATCGCCCAGCGTCACGCAATCCGCGCCCGCCTCGAACAACCCCTTGGCATGCGCCGCCGTCAGGCCCATCCCGCCCGAGGCATTCTCGCCATTCACCACCACGAAATCGAGCTTCCACGCCGCGCGCAGCCTTGGCAGCCGTTCCGCCACCGCCGCGCGCCCGGCACGCCCCATCACATCGCCCAGAAACAGAATTTTCATGGCATCCCTGTTAGGGCGGCGCCCACCAAAGGGCAAGCACGAAGCCCCACGCCCGGCATCATCCGGCCAGCATGCTTAGGCCCCGACCCGATACCGCGCCTTGCAATCCACCGGAAAATTCACCGACCGCGCGATAAAGCAGTAATCATGCACCCGCCCGTGCAGCGCGTCAGCCTTGTTCAGATCCGTTCCCGCAGGCACCGTGATCCGGGGCCGCAGCGTGGCACGCAGGAACCGGCTGGCACCACTGCTATCGGTTTCGCCAACCGCCAGCGGATCGTCCTGATAGGCCGTGACCGCGATACCCGCGTCGCTCGCCAGATGCAGGAACCACAGCATGTGACAGGCGGCCAGCGCCGCGATCAGCATGTCCTCGGGATTGTGCAGCCCCGGATCGCCCCCCAGCAGCGGATCGTTCGAGCAGCGGATCACCGGCTTGCCTGGCGTCTCCACGTTCCAGGTGCGGTCATAACCCCTGTAATGCGCCGTCCCCTCGCCCCGGTTGCCGGTCCAGACCACACGGGCAGTATAGTCATGTTCGGCCAAACTCGATCACCTCCGCCTCTGTCACCACCATGTCGAGCGGCTGATCGGTGGGCTCGAGCGGCAGCCCCGCCGCCTCCTGCGCGCCATAGGCGAACCCGATGGCCAGCGTCGGGCGCGCGGCGCGCAGAATCTCCAGCGTGCGGTCATAGAACCCCCCGCCATAGCCCAACCGCCCGCCCGCCCGGTCGAACGCCACCAGCGGCACGATCAGGATCTCGGGCTCGATGAAATCGTCGACCTCCGGCACCATCGCGCCGAACGGCCCCTCGCGCAGCGCGCAATCCGGCTCCCAGCGCGAGAATTTCAGCGGCAGGCCCGCACCCTCGATCACCGGCACGCCGACAACGCCATGCGCCGCCGCCTCGGCCATCGCCGGGCGCGGGTCGATTTCCGTGCGGATCGGCAGATAACCCGAAACCGGCACGCCGCGATACCCCGCCAGCACCCCCGACAGCCGCGCCGCCGCCCCCGGCGCGCAGACGCGATGCGCCACCGCCCGGCGCGCGAACGCCGCCTTGCGCGCCACAGCCTTCACTTCGGCCAGATCGCTCATAACAGAAACACCGTCGCCAGCCCCAGAAAGGCAAAGAATCCCACCACATCGGTCACCGTGGTCACGAATGTCCCGGACCCGAGCGCGGGGTCGATCCCCATCCGGTCCATGATCACCGGAATCGCCGCCCCCGCCAGTCCGGCAACGACCAGGTTGATCACCATCGCGGCAGCGATCACATAGCCCAGTTCCGGCCCGCCGAACCAGAGCATGCCCACCACCCCCATCACCAGCGCAAAGATCAGTCCGTTGATCAGCCCCACCGTGGTCTCGCGCATCAGCACCCGCCAGACGTTCGAGCCGGTCAGATCCTTGGTCGCCAGCGCCCGCACCGCCACCGTCAGGCTCTGCGTGCCCGCATTGCCGCCCATCGAGGCGACAATCGGCATCAGCACCGCCAGCGCCACCAGCTGCGCGATCTGCGCCTCGAAGAGCGCGATCACCGCCGAGGCGAGGATCGCCGTGCCGAGATTCACCGCCAGCCACGGCACCCGCTGCTTTGACGTCTCGATGACGCTGTCGTTGAGCCCCCCCTCGCCCACACCGGCAAGGCGCATGATGTCCTCTTCATGCTCCTCGTCCAGCACGGCCATGGCATCGTCGATGGTGATCACCCCGACCAGCCTGCCCTCCTCGTCCACCACGGGCGCGGAGATCAGGTGATACTGGTTGAACATATAGGCCACGTCGCCCTCGTAGCGCGTCACCGGAATGGTGTGAAACGTCTCTTCGACGATATCCTTCAGCGCCACCTCCCGGCGCGAGGCCATGATCCGCCCCAGCGTGACATTGCCCACCGGATGCAGCCGCGGATCGACCAGAACGATGTGATAGAACTGTTCCGGCAGCTCCTCGGCATTGCGCATGAAATCGATCGCGTCGCCCACTGTCCAATGCTCGGGCGCCATCACCACCTCGCGCTGCATCAGGCGACCGGCGGAATATTCCGGATAGGTCAGCGATTGCTGCACGAGGGTTCGGTCGCTGTCCTCCAGCGCGCTCAGGATCGCCTCTTGCTGCTGATCCTCCAGATCCTCGACCAGATCGACCACATCGTCGGAATCGAGATCCCGCACCGCCTCGGCCAGCACCTCGGGCGTCAACAGGCCGATCACCTCTTCGCGGATCGATTCGTCCAGTTCCGACAGGATGTCGCCGTCGAATTCCTGACCATAAAGCGCGATCAGCCGCCGCCGGTCATAGGCGTTGCTCTGCTCCAGAAGGTCGGCGATATCGGCCGCGTGCAGCGGCTCCATCTCCGCCCACAGCATCTCGCGGTCGCCGGTCTCCAGCGCATACATGATGCGCGAAATAAGCTGACGGTTCAGCGGTTGATGATCCTCGTCGCGCTCGACCTCCGGGGCCGGATGATCGTCCTGCTCTGCCATGTCGCCCCCCTGCCGCTCCTGACTGCGCGCAGGCTTAAAGAAGCAGCTTAAGGAAAACAATGACAATGGGATGATTTACCCCGGCGATCCGTCCCCCTATCCTGCATCCCGCGCAAACTTTCGCCAGATTGGTCCCATGTCTCCAGACACGCTTCTCACCGGCCGGATTCTCGGCTTCGACCGCTCGCCCTTTGACGCGGGCGATCCCGCCTCTGCCGCCCGCCTGCACGAGGCGGTCCTGATCCGGGGCGGCAGAATCGTGGCCCTTGGCACGGCACATGCGCTGCGCGCGCAGGCGCCGCAGGTGGCACGGGTGGACATGGGCGATGCACTGATCACCGCAGGCTTTGTCGATGCTCATGTGCATTACCCGCAGACCGCGATCATCGCCAGCTGGGGCAAACGTCTGATCGACTGGCTGAACAGCTATACCTTCCCGGAAGAGATGCGCTTTGCCGACCCGGCATATGCGCGCCGGATCGCCGACCGCTACCTCGACCTGACGCTCGCCAACGGCACCACCACCGTCGCCAGCTATTGCACCATCCACCCCGCCAGCGTGGATGCGTTCTTCGAGGCGGCGCAGGCGCGCGGCCTGCGCGCTGTGGCGGGCAAGACCTGCATGGACCGCAACGCGCCAGAGGGGCTGCGCGACACCGCGCAATCCGCCTATGACGACAGCAAGACGCTCCTGCGGCGCTGGCATGGCGTGGATCGCCTGTCCTACGCCATCACACCGCGGTTTTCGCCCACCTCGACACCGGATCAGCTCTCGGCTCTGGGCGCGCTCTGGTCCGAGCATCCCGATTGCCTGATGCAGACCCATCTGAGCGAACAGACCGACGAAATTGCCTGGGTCAGATCGCTCTACCCCGAGGTCCGCGACTATCTCGACACCTACGAGGCGCATGGCCTGCTGGGCGCGCGCGGCCTCTATGGTCACGCCATCCACCTTACGTCCCGCGAACGCGACCGCCTGCGCGAGGTGGGCGCGGCACTGATCCATTGCCCGACCTCCAACACCTTCATCGGCTCGGGCCTTTTCGATCTTGCCGCGCGCATGGCCGAGGGTCAGCGCGTGGGCCTTGCCACCGACACCGGCGGCGGGTCGTCGTTTTCCATGCTGCGCACCATGGCGGCGGCCTATGAGATCGGGCAACTGACCGGCACGGCGCTGCATCCCGCGCAACTGCTGTGGCTCGCCACCGCCGGTTCGGCGCAGACGCTGCACATGGGCCACCTGATCGGCAATATCGCACCGGGGATGGAGGCCGATCTGGTCGCGCTCGATCTCGCCTCGACCCCCGCAATCGCCCAACGCAGCGCCCGCGCCGGGGACATCTGGGAGGCGCTCTTTCCCACCCTGATGATGGGCGACGACCGCACCATCGCACGGGTCTGGGTGGCGGGCACGGCCTTCTCGCCCTGTCACCCTCGGGCCTGACCCGAGGATCTCCCGACCGCGCAGGATCCTCCGGTCAGGCCGGAGGATGATGCTTGTCGAGCGGGGGGCGGCCCCTCCTCCCGCCTCCACATTCTCATCCGGCGTCACACCCCGGCCAGGGCGCGCGCCAGACGCGCCTGATGGCTGACCACTTCGACCAGATCGACCGTCACCAGATGCCCGTCCCGCACCACCTGCCGCCCCTCGACAAACAGATCACGCACCTTCTGCGGTCCCGCCAGCAACAGCGCCGCCGGATCCCAACTGCCCGCGCTCTCGATGCCGGAAACATCCCAAATCGCGATATCAGCCCGTTTTCCCTGAGAAATCTGGCCGCAGTCGGATCTGCCCAACACTTCCGCACCGCCTCTCGTGGCGATCTCCAGCGCCTCGCGCGCGCTCATCGCACCGGCACCCCGCGCCACCCGTTGCAGCAGCATCGCCTGCCGCGCCTCGGTCATTAGGTTGCCGGTGTCGTTGCTCGCCGATCCATCGACCCCCAGACCCACCGGCACCCCCGCATCCCGCATCGCCCGCAGCGGCGCGATTCCTGACCCCAGGCGACAGTTGGAACAGGGACAATGTGCAATTCCCGTTGATGTTTTCGAAAACAATTCAATCTCTTGCCGATTCAGCTTGACGCAATGCGCGTGCCAGACATCGGCCCCGGTCCAGCCCAAATCCTCGGCGTATTGACCCGGCCGACAGCCGAAATTGGCCAGCGACCAGGCAACATCCTCGTCATTCTCGGCCAGATGGGTGTGCAGCATCACCCCCTTGTCCCGCGCCAGAACCGCCGCCTCGCGCATCAGATCGCGGCTGACCGAGAACGGCGAACAGGGTGCGACTCCAACCCGGCACATCGCGCCATCCCTCGCGTCGTGAAAGGTATCTATCACACGAATACAATCGTTTAGAATCGATTTCTCATCTTCAACCATGGTATCGGGCGGCAAGCCTCCTTTGCTTGCGCCAATACTCATCGCGCCGCGCGTCGGATGAAACCGCAGACCGATCTCCACCGCAGCATGGATCGTATCCTCCAACCTCGATCCATTCGGAAAAATATACAGATGATCAGAGCTTAGCGTGCATCCTGAAAGTGCCAGCTCGGCCAGTCCCGTCATCGCCGACACCCGCATTTCCTCGGGTCCGAACCGCGCCCATATCGGATAGAGCGTCTTGAGCCAGCCGAACAGCAGCGCATCCTGCCCGCCCGGCACTGCCCGCGTCAGGCTTTGGTAGAGGTGGTGATGCGTGTTCACCAGGCCCGGCGTCACCACACAGCCCCTCGCCAGCACCAGTTCACCCTGTGTGCTCAGGCCCCGGCCCACAGCCGCGATCACACCATCGCGGATCAACACATCCGCACCGTGCAACTCGTCACGCGCGTCATTCATGGTCAGCAGATAATCCGCATCCCGGATCAGATATTCCGCCATTTCATCTACCCCTGCAAAACCCTCCTCACCGCTTCGGAAGCAGGATCGCGCGACAGAAGAAGGGGGCGAAAACCGCGCCTGACAGGATGCTACGCCGGATCAGGCTGACTGCTCAACCCGCGCGTGATAGTATTTCCAGCGCGGCCTCATGCTGCTGCCGTCCGGCGGCGGCAACCACGCGCCCTCCCAGATGAACCGGGCCACCCTGCCAGTCCGTCACGATGCCGCCCGCCGCCTCGATCACCGCGATCGGGGCCTGAATGTCATAGGCGGCCAGCCCGGCCTCGATCACCAGATCAATCTGTCCCGCCGCGAGCAAGGAATATGCATAACAGTCAAGGCCATATCTGGCAAACTTAACCTTGCGCGCAACCTCTGCAAAGGCGGCCCCTTCAGACGGGCTGCCGACCTCAGGAAATGTTGTGGACAAGATCGCTTGGTCCAGCGCGCGATCACCCCGAACCGCCAGAACATGCTCTCCCATCGGCCCCAGAACCCGCGCCCGGCCAAACCCACCCTCGAACCGCTCTCCGATATAGGGCTGGTCAATCAACCCGTAAATCGGCCCGGCCCGGTCGGAGACCGCAATCAGCACCCCCCATGTCGGCGCCCCCGCCAGAAAGGCGCGCGTGCCGTCAATCGGATCAAGCACCCAGGTCAGGCCGCTGCTGCCCGCCTTCTGTCCGAATTCCTCTCCCAGAATACCATCCTGCGGGCGGCGCACGGCCAGAACCCCGCGCATGGCGCGTTCGACGGCACGGTCGGCCTCTGTCACCGGATCAAACGTCCCGTCCGGGCGCTTGTCATCGGCCGTGAGGCCCATGCTCCTGAAAAATGGCAGAACCGCCCCACGCGCGGCATCCGCCAACGCATGAGCGGTTCTGATGATCTCATTTTGATCCATAGGCCCGACCTGCTGAACTCGTCAGGTCAGGGCTTATACCGTCAAATCACGGCGCTCAAGCAACCTCGCTCAGCACACGGGCCAGATCGAACAGGCGACGGCGCTGATTCTCGGGTATCGCATAGTAGGAACGAACAAGATCAAGCGCTTCCTTGTCGCCCAGTATATCCGAAGCCACAGTGCTGGCCTTGTCCCGCGCTTCGCTCGGTTCATGCTCAAGGCCCTCGAAGAAAAAACTGATCTCGACACCGAGAGAATCAGCAATGTCCCAAAGTCTTGATGCGCTGACGCGATTTGCGCCGGTCTCATATTTTTGAATTTGCTGGAATTTAATCCCGACGCTCTCCGCCAATTGCTGCTGGGTCATTCCCACGAGCCAGCGACGATGGCGTATGCGTTTTCCAACGTGCGTATCCACGGGGTGCGCCATTTAATAATCCTTTATACCAACCCTGAAATCGACAGAAGGACCGGCATGCGAGCGGGAATTGCCCATAACACACCAAACATTCCGGCAATACGATCTTCAATCTACCAAGATGGTCCGAAAACACAAGGAATTTCGCTATCGGCGAACGTGCCGAATCCAAGATACATTCAATCTAAACGAGCGACCCAACTTTCTACGGGTCGCCATAGCCTCGCCTCGGCTGGTTTGACAGACTGAATGGATTTAGTCTAATTCGATCAACGATTTGATGCAGTAACAACCGGAATCGGCACAGGACAGGATGCGCGCCTTCCAAATCAGCTCTCATGCGGTTGGTCCCGCACTTTGCGACATCCCGCAGCCGGTGCCGGGCGCAGGCGAACTGCGCCTGAAAATCCGCGCATGCGGTTTGAACTTTGCCGATCTGCTCATGATCAAAGGCGAGTATCAGGACACGCCGGAACCACCCTTCACCCTCGGGATGGAGGTCGCCGGAGAGGTGGACATCCTCGGACCGGACACGCACGGCCCTGCCCCCGGCACGCGGGTTGCGGTTTTCGGCGGTCAGGGCGGGCTGGCCGAATACGGGTGCTTTGCGTCCGAGCGCGTCGTCGTTCTGCCTGACGGGATGCGCTTCGAGGATGCCGCAGCGTTTCAGATCGCCTATGGCACCAGCCATGTGGCGCTGGATCACAAGGCCCGGCTACAACCCGGAGAAACCCTGCTCGTGCTCGGGGCCGCCGGAGGCGTTGGCCTGACGGCGGTCGAGATCGGCAAGCTGATGGGCGCGCGGGTGATCGCCTGCGCACGCGGCGCGGACAAGCTGGAGGTGGCGCGACAGGCCGGCGCCGACGACCTGATCGACGCCGAGACCGACGATATCCGCGCCGCATGCCGCGCTCTTGGAGGGGTGGACGTGGTCTATGATCCGGTGGGCGGCGATCAGTTCAGGGCCGCCTTTCGCGCCTGCAATCCCGAGGCGCGGATCCTGACCATCGGCTTTGCCAGCGGCGAGGTGCCACAGATCCCCGCCAATCATCTCTTGGTCAAGAACCTCTCGGTCATGGGTCTGTACTGGGGCGGATACCTGAAATTCCGCCCCGAGGTCGTGACCGGCAGCCTGCAAACCCTCTTTGGCTGGTATGAAACGGGCCGGATCAAACCCCATATCAGCCATGTTCTGCCGCTCGATCAGGCCGCAGAGGCGCTGGAGTTGCTGCGCAGCCGCCAATCGACCGGCAAGGTCGTGGTCACGCCGACCTGAGCAAGGCCGGTGATTTTTGCGCGCCATAACCCTGACGCAGCATCGCAGCCAGACTATCCAGCAACTCGTCGCGCCCGGCACGGGTATAGAGGTTGATCTTCTGCACGCCTAGATCAGGCAACGCGCTACCCGGATTGATCGCCTCCTGGTGCGGCGGGATGCTGTCCTCGAGCAGGGCGCAGACCACGAGATCGGCGCTGACCAGCGCCTCGACCGCACGGTCATCCTCTGAATCCACGGCCATTTCCCATTCAATTCCCGCCGCTTCGAGTTTCCGCAGCACAATGGGACGAAAGATGCACTGGCGACAGAACGCCAGACGCAAAGGGCGCCGTTTCCACGCGACCCCGCCCTGCGCCCCGGTCCAGCGCAGCGGCATCTGGGTCAGCGTCTCGCCGCCGGGGCTCACGCCTTCTTCGGTGGTCAGGATCAGATCAACCTCACCCTTGCTCAGTGCCTCGTGCAGCTTGATCGTGCTGGACGAGCGCAGATGGACATTGACCCGGGGATAGGCGGCGTTGAAGAGCTTGAGAACGCGCGGCACGACCGGATAAACGATGTCATGTGGCACGCCAAGGCGCAGTTCGCCTTCAAAGACCTCTTCCGTCAGGCGGCCCACCACCTCGTCATTCAACGCCAGGATACGTCGCGCATAGCCGACCAGCTGTTCACCCGAAGCAGTCAGGGACACCCGCCGGTTTCCACGATCAAGCAGGGTCAGCCCTAGCATCTCTTCCAGCCGCTTGACCTGCATCGACACCGCCGATTGCGTCAGGTTCAGCGCCGAGGCTGCCCGCGTCACGCCACCATGGTCGGTGACCGCCACCAGCGAGCGCAGCGTGGTGATATCAAGATTTCGCATTCATCACGTTCCTTGATGATGAGACTGTCAAACATTCATTTCAAATATTGATGCAACTCTGGCAAAAAATCAACATCTGAAATGAAAACCATCGAAACCATCACATTTGGAAAAGGAAAAGGCCATGACCGTTCACAGCCGCACCAACACCCTGTTGCGCCCCGTGATCCGCCCCGTCGCCAGCCTGCGCGAAATGCTCGCCGTACGGCGGCAGCGCCTGACATTGAGGGAACTCGACGACCGGGCCCTTGCCGATATCGGACTGACCCGTCAGGCGGCCCTGACCGAGGCCAGACGCCCATTCTGGGACCTGCCCGCCTGCATTTCCCGGTGATCCACCGGCAAAGCGGTCGCGCGTGCCGGAAAGCATTGGTAAAACTGTCGGAAAAGCTTGAAAAACCTGCGAACCTTGCCGATATTACTCCAAAGCCCCGACACGGGGGCCGCCATTCACATATCGGAGGATTACATGGCAGAGTTAAACACGATCCGGACGGCGACGGGCACACGCACCGCCCAGATTGACGCTGGCCTGCGCGCGCACATGAACAAGGTCTACGGCACGATGTCCGTGGGCATGATCATCACGGCGCTTGCGGCTTGGGCGATTGCGGGACTCGCCGTTACAACCGATCCGTCGGCCGCCGCCGCGCAACTGCCCAATGGCAAGCTGCTCTCGGGGCTTGGTGCCGCAATATATCTCTCGCCGCTGCGGTGGGTGGTGATGCTGGCCCCGCTGGCGTTCATTCTCTTCGGCTGGGGCACATTGCTGCGCCGTGGGTCTGCGGCGGCTGTGCAGCTTGGCTTCTTCGCCTTTGCAGCGCTGATCGGTATTTCGCTCAGTTCGATCTTTCTGGTCTTCACCAGCTTCTCGATCGTCCAGACATTTCTGGTGACGGCAATCGCCTTTGCCGGCCTGTCGCTCTATGGCTACACCACGAAAAAGGACATCTCGGGCTGGGGCAGTTTCCTGATCATGGGTGTGATCGGGCTGCTGGTTGCGATGGTCATCAACATGTTCCTCGGCTCGCCGGTCATGATGCTTGCAATCTCGGCGATTGGCGTTCTGATCTTTGCGGGCCTCACCGCCTTCTACACGCAGGAGATCAAGAACACCTACGTGGCGCACGCCGCTCATGGCGATCAGGACTGGCTGGACAAGGCGGCATATGACGGCGCGCTCAGCCTCTACATCAGCTTCCTCAACATGTTCCAGTTCCTGCTGATGTTCATGGGACAACAGGAATAGACAGAGGCAACCACCTCTTGTCCTGAAGGGCCGGTCATCGCGACCGGCCCTTTTCCTTTCCGCCCTCCGGCATCGCCAAAAGAAAAGGCCGCGCCCGGGCGGCACGGCCTTTGAAATCCGGTCAGTCAGGCGATCTTACTTGATCTTGCCTTCCTTGTATTCGACATGCTTGCGCACCACCGGGTCATATTTGCGGATCGTCATCTTTTCGGTCATCGTGCGCGCGTTCTTCTTGGTCACGTAGAAATGGCCCGTGCCCGCGGTCGAGTTTAGACGGATCTTGATGGTCGTCGGCTTCGCCATTGTTGTTCTCCTGCGCCGGGCGATCATCTCACCCGTGAATATCTCATGAAGCCTGCCTTTTACTGACGCACGCGCCCGAGTCAACCGCGATTGTCACCCCCGGCAGGAATTCGTGACCCGCAACCCTCAGTTCTGCGACACGCGCGTGGGCTGACGGTAAAAATGATGAACCCCGATCGTCGCCGTGCGCGGGAAATGCCGCGCCCATCGCGGACTGACCGCGCGGGTGTGATAATGCGTGGCCCCGCTGGTCAGACGGCGCGGGGCGCCATCGACCATCAACCTGGCCACCTTGCCCACCTGGCGAAACGCCTCTTTCTCGTGAATCGTGTCGGGGTGCCCGTCGCAGGTATAGGTGAACTGGCACTGATACTTGCGGCCCGTGCCCTGATGAATCACACCGCAGACCGTATCGGGATAGGACGGATCGTCGACCCGGTTCAGGATCACCTCGGCCACGGCGAACTGACCTTTCACACTCTCGCCCCGCGCCTCGAAGTACAAGGCCTCGGCCAGACAGCGCCATTCCGGCCCGCCCCTGGCCGCATCCTGCTGTTCCAGCCAGTCACGGGAATAATCTATCCGTGACTCTGTCTGTATCTCTGGCCGGGTCAGATAGCCTGCCATCCGGTCCCCCGAAAGCGAGCGCAACGCGCGCGTCTCCTGATCCATCAGATTGTCCACCGGCGCATCAGCCAATAGCGGCCCTGCCAGCACCGCGAATGTCGCGGCCAGTGCATTCCGTTTCATGCGTGATCTCCCACCGTGTCGGGGCATCCGCCCCTTCGCACCGCGTGGGCCTAGTCAAAATGGTGCCTTGCGTCCAGCCCACGGACCGGCGGTAAATTGCCGACAGAAATTTTCCGTCGCAGAACACCCGCTTGACGCATCTTATCTTGCGCAAAAGCGCAATTTCAGTCTCCAATCTTGTCCCTGACCGTCAGCTGTGCGGCAGCAAGTCGCGCCACCGGAACCCGGAAAGGCGAGCACGAAACATAGGTAAATCCGGCATCGCGGCAGAACGAGATTGATTCGGGGTTACCACCATGCTCGCCGCAGATCGACAAGACCACGTCCGGATTTGCCGCGCGCCCACGCTCTGCCCCGATCTTGAGCAGTTCGCCCACCCCGTCGGTATCAAGCGTGTGAAACGGATCTTCGGGGTAAACGCCCTGCTTGACATAGTCCGACATGAACCGTCCCGCATCGTCGCGCGACAGCCCATAGGTCATCTGCGTCAGGTCATTCGTGCCAAAGCTGAGAAACGACACCAGCGGTGCAATCTCACCCGCCCGCAGCGCGGCGCGCGGCGTCTCGACCATCACACCCAGCCGATAGGTGAAATCGCGCCGCGTCTCGTTGCGCACCGCCGCGGCCACCGCGTCGATCCGGGTCTTGACCAGTTCCACTTCGCGGCGGGCGCTGACCAGCGGGATCATCACCTCGGGCACCACCGCCGCACCTTCCTTGCTGGCCTCCAGCGTTGCCTCGAAGATCGCGCGTGCCTGCATGTCGTAGATCTCCGGCACGGTGATCCCAAGCCGCACGCCGCGCATCCCCAGCATGGGGTTGTATTCGCCCAGCGCCTCGACCCGCCGGGTCACGTCCGAGAGCGGCAGATCCAGCGCCTCGGCCAGTTGCAGATGCCCTGCCCGGTCGGTGGGCAGGAATTCGTGCAAGGGCGGATCAAACAGGCGGATACAGACCGGCTGCCCCTGCATGATGCGAAAGAGATCGGTGAAATCCGCCCGCTGCATCGGCAACAGCCGCTCCAGAACCGCGGCACGATCCTTGCTGCTGTCGGCAAAGATCATCTCGCGCATCACCGTCAGCCGCTCGGTGTCGAAAAACATATGCTCGGTCCGGCACAACCCGATACCGCGCGCGTTGAAATTGCGTGCAACCTCCGCGTCGGCGGGGGTATCGGCATTGGCGCGCACCGCGATATCGCGGATATCATCGGCCCAGCTCATCAGCGTCTGGAACGACTCGTCGCGCGCCGCCTCGAGCAGCGGTGTTTCCCCGGCCAGAACCTGCCCGCCCGTGCCGTCGATGGTGATCTGATCCCCGGCCCTGAACACCCGCCCGTCGGGCATGACCAACTGCTTGCGGCGGGTCTGGAAATGGATCTCCGACGCGCCCACCACGCAGGGCAGACCGATACCGCGCCCGATCACCGCCGCATGGCTGGTCATGCCGCCCCGTTCGGTCAGGACCGCCACAGCGGCATGCATGCCGCGGATATCCTCGGGGCTGGTTTCGCGGCGCACCAGAACAGAGGCCTCGCCGCGCGCCTCCGCCGCCTGCGCCTCGGCGGCGGAAAAGACGATCCTGCCCGAAGCGGCGCCGGGACTGGCCGCGATCCCGCGCGCCAGGATATCGCGCGACGCATCGGGGTCCACCTGCCGGTGCAGCAATTCGTTGAGCGAGCGGGGCTCGACCCGCATCAGCGCCTCTTCGCGGGAAATGATCCTGTCCTGAGCCAGAGCAACGGCGATGCTGACCGCCGCGCGCGCGTTGCGCGCAACGCGCAGCCCGTCGAGGATCCAGACCTTGCCATTCTCGATGGTGAACTCGGTCTGCATCTCCTCGCGCAGTTTATGGCGCATCAACTCAGTATAGGCCTTTATTTCCGCAAAGGCCTCAGGTGCCAGTTCTTCCAGCGAGGGCCCGCGCGGGTCGCGCTCGAGATAGAGCGCGTCCGATCCGCCGCGCAGCGCATCGCGCCCCTGGCTCTGGCTCTGATAACGCCCGGTGATCTGGCGCGCGCCGGTCTTGCTGTCGACCAGCTGCATGACGCCAGCACCACATTCCCCCTGCCCCAACCCCAGCGCCAGTTCCTGCACCACCAGGCCCAGTCCGGCATCGGCCGGCGCGCCCTTGGCCTGCCGCAAGAGGCGCGCCGTCGTCCCCTCCCAGGCCCGCGCCATCGAACGCAGCACCTCGGTCAGTTGAACCGCCGGATCCTGGGGAAATTCCTCTTCGGTCTCGTCCTCATAGGCGCGCAGCGCCTCGGTCAGCGCCAGCACCGGATCCTCCGAGACATCCTCGAACACATCCGGGTCAAGCCGCGCCACATGGATCGCATAGGCCTGCACGAAACGCAGATAGATCTCTGACGCCGCCTGTTTGCCGATCCGATCCGACAACTCGGCAAAACGTGCATCGTTGATGCCGATGTTCAGCACCGCCCCCGGCCCGCCCCAGTCGGGATCCTCGGACGAGGGGCGCACGCACAAGAGCGGCGCATTACCGAACGGCGCGAGCAGCCTGCCCATGTCCGGCAACTCTCCCGCCGCGATCCGGTGAACCGCCTGAAACGACAACGCAATCGTGCGCGGCACCGGCAGATCGAGCCGCACCAGACGTTGCAGGCATTTCGCCCGCCCGCCGTGGGTATTCGCATGCACCGGGGCCGAAGCCGTGATGCGCGTGATGTGGCTGTCGTTTTGCTGCACTGCGGCACCTTTCCGTTGCCCGCACCATACGCCCGGATTTGCACAAGGCAAGGGAAAGGATCACAGCACTGTGACAGGTCACGCGCCCTGCCCGCCCCCATCCTTGGTCGTCATCCCCGCGAAGGCGGGGATCTCGGGAGGCAACGCTGCACCGCTGTCAGGCGATCCTCGGATCAAGCCCGAGGATGACGCGGCAAAGCTCTACCCCTCGATGCGCGTCAGGTCCGCCGCCTGCAAGCATATCCGCCGGATGCTGCTCAGCAGGTTCAGGCGGTTGCGCCGGATCACCTGCACTTCGGCATTGACCTGCACCGCCTCGAAAAACGCGTCAATCGGCGCCCGTAGGGCGGCCATGGCCCGCATCGCGGCGGCGAAATCCTCGGCCTTCAGGGCGGCGGCAATCGCAGGCTCTGCGGTGTCGAGGGCCGCAAAGAGCGCGCGTTCCTCGTCGGTCTCGGCAAATTTCACATCCGCGCCATAGGAATATTCCACCCCGTCCTTTTCCTCGGCCTGCGTCAGGATGTTGTTGGCGCGCTTGAAACCCTGCAACAGGTTCCCGCCATCGTCTGTCTTGAGGAAATCGCCGAGAGCGCGGGCGCGGCGGACCAGCAGCGTGAGATCGTCATTGCCCGGCATGGCGAGGCAGGCGTCGATCACGTCATGGCGGATGCCTTCGTCACGCAGATGGACCTTGAGGCGGTCGTGGAGAAAGGCGAGGAGGTCCTCAACCCTTGGCAATGCTTTCTTCATCGCTGGATCGATAAGGCTTTCGTCCACATCTTTGGTTTTCCCGGTGAACGGATCATAACTCCTCAGTTTTCTATTCATTTCAGCTGCGGCTTCATCGAGGCTTTTCGCGTCCGAGAGGTCAAACCCCAGCCTTTTTGCGTGTGCCTCCAATTCTCGGACATTAGCAACAAAATCGAACCACGGGTTACCATAGAAACTTAGGAAAACTCGACGCAAGAGGATTGGTGAAATTGACAATCTTACCCCATTCCCCAACACCAACCGAATAACTCCCAACGCCGCCCGCCGCAGCGCGTAGGGGTCTTTCGACCCCGTGGGCTTCTCGTCGATCGCCCAGAACCCGCACAAAGTGTCGATCTTGTCGGCGAGCGCCACCGCCACCGACACCGGCGCGCTTGGCACAGCGTCCCCCGGCCCCAAAGGCTTGTAATGCTCCTCGCAGGCCTCAGGCACGCCGTCGTCATGCCCCGCCGCCGCTGCATAATACCGCCCCATCACGCCCTGCAATTCGGGAAACTCCCCCACCATTGCCGATTGCAGATCGGCCTTGGCCACCCGCGCGGCCTCTGCCGCCAGATCGGGCTTGGCCCCCACCAGCGGCGCGATCTCGCGCGCCAGCGCCTCAATCCGCGCCACGCGGTCCGCCTGTGATCCCAGCTTGTTGTGAAAGGTCACGTCGCGCAGCCCCTCGGCCATACCCTCCAGCCCCCGCTCACGGACAATCCGCAGGTCATTCTCCCAAAAGAATTTCGCATCCGACAACCGCGCCGCCAGCACCTTCTGATTACCCGCAAGGATCGTCGCGCCGTGATCGGCGGTCTCGACATTGGCCACCGTGACAAACCGTTCGATCCGGCCTGTCTTGGGGTTTTTCACCGAAAAGAACTTCTGATGTTCCTTCATCGAGGTCTGCAACACCTCCGGCGGCAGGTCGAGAAAGGCATCGTCGATCCGGCCCATCAGCACCACGGGCCATTCCACCAGCCCCGCCACCTCTGACAGCAACCCGCGATCCTCGACCACCTCCAGCCCCGAGGCAAAGGCCTGATTGCCCGCCTCCTGCCAGATGTGCTCGGCCCGCTCTACGGCATCCAGAATGACATGTTCGCGCCGCAGCCTGGCGCGGTAATCGTCAAACGACGACACGGCAAACCGCCCCGCGCCCATGAACCGGTGCCCCTCGGTCGTGTTGCCTGCGCGGATGCCGTCCACGTCAAGATCAACGATCTGCGCCTCACCCGCCTCATCGGTCAGGATGCACAATATCGAATGCAACGGCCGCACCCAGCGCAGGCTGCCCGCCCCCCAGCGCATCGACTTGGGCCAGGGGAAATTGCGGATCAGTTTCTCCAACTCCTCCGCCACGATGTCCGCCGCCGCCCGTCCGGGCCGGGTGATGGTGGCGAAATAGACCTGCCCCTTCTTCTCGTCGCGCACCTCCAGCTGATCGCGCGTCAGCCCCGCGCCGCGCAGGAACCCCTCGATCGCCTGAGCGGGCGCATCGACACGCGGGCCCTTGCGTTCCTCACGGGTCGTCGGGCTCTGGGCCGGCAATCCCTGCACCGTCAGCGCCAGCCGCCGGGGCGTGGAAAACGCCGCCGCGCCCGCATAGGTCAACCCCGCAGCGACCAGCGCATCGGTCATGCCGCGGCGCAGATCCTCGGCGGCCCTGGCCTGCATGCGCGCGGGGATTTCCTCGGAGAAAAGTTCGATCAGGAGATCGGGCATGATTCAGTATCCTTGCGGCGGTTCGGGGCAATCCTCGGGCGCGGGCTGGCCGTCAAACACCACCCTGCCGCAGCGGTTGATCTGGTGCCAGGCATAGCCACGACCGTCCTCGGTGATGGCGACCACGCGGTCCACGCCATAGATCACATCGCGCTGCCCCAGAAAGGCCAGCGCGCGGCCCTCTTCCAGCGCCTGACCGATCGCCCCTGCATCATAGCAATCGAACCATCCGGGCGCGGTCAGGGGTTCTGCGGCCTCGTATATTTCATAGGTCTCGCTCAGCATCGCATGGCTCATCGGGGTGGTGAAACAGGCGCGATAGCGGATCGGGCTGCTGTCGGCGTCAATCGCGCGAAAATCCTCATAAAGCGCCGGTTCCGGCGAACCCGTGGCCAGCGAGGTCAGAAGCACATCGTTCGCGCCATCCGCCGCCACCTCCTCGTAGAAGTGATAGACCTGAAGGTAATACATGGCCGCACCGGCCATCAGCGCGGTCACCAGGATCGCCACCGCCAATATCCTGCCCATCACGCCGCCTGCCCCCCGGCCTCTGTCCGCACAAAGGCGTCGGCGCATTTTTTCGCCAGCGCCCGCACCCGACCGATATAGGCCTGCCGCTCGGTCACGGAAATGACGCCGCGCGCGTCGAGCAGGTTGAAGATGTGGCTCGCCTTGATGCACTGATCATAGGCCGGATGCGCCATGATGATGCGCTTGCCCGTCTTGGGGTCTTCAGCCTCCTGCGCCAGGATCGCCTGACATTCCGCCTCGGCCTCCTCGAAATGCCGAAGCAGAACCTCGGTGTTGGCCACATCGAAATTCCAGCGGCTGTATTCTTCCTCGGTCTGCCGGAACACATCGCCATAGCAGAGCGGAATGGGGGCCGCGGGATCGTTGAACGGCATGTCCATCACGTGATCAATGCCCAGCACATACATCGCCAGCCGCTCCAGCCCATAGGTCAGCTCACCCGACACCGGCACACAGTCATGCCCGCCGACCTGCTGGAAATAGGTGAACTGGCTCACCTCCATCCCGTCGCACCAGACCTCCCAGCCCAGACCCCAGGCGCCCAGCGTGGGGCTTTCCCAGTCATCCTCGACGAAACGGATGTCATGCAGGGCCATGTCGATGCCGATGGCGCGCAGACTGCCAAGGTATAGGTCCTGCAGATCGGGCGGGCTGGGTTTGATCAGCACCTGATACTGATAATAATGCTGCAAGCGGTTCGGGTTCTCGCCATATCGCCCATCGGTCGGACGGCGCGAGGGCTGGACATAGGCCGCGGCCCAGGGGTTCGATCCCAGCGAACGCAGCGTCGTGGCGGGATGAAACGTACCCGCCCCCACCTCCATGTCATAGGGCTGCATCATCGCACAGCCCTGCGCCGCCCAATAGGTCTGAAGCCGCAGAATGATCTCCTGAAAACTGCGCGGTTTCTCGGTCTTGTCGGTCATGCCTGCCCCCGGGGCTGCCCCTGAATTGCCGCCCCTACCTAGGCCGGGCGCGGGGCGGGGTCAATCGGGCAGCGCATAGCGCGAGCCACTGGCAAAGATATTGCCGCGCCGCGCAATGCGCACGTTGCTGTGGCAGAGCCGATAGCCGCGCCGTTCCATGATCTGACGCACCATGTGACCGATCATCTGTTTGATCCGGCGCTGCGCGACCTCGCCACCGAATTCGCGCAGCAGCAGCGGCGCCAGAGGCTCGATCGCGGGACGCGCGAGGTAGCTCGCGGTTTCCATCCGGATGATGATGTCGCTCCGGTTCAGAAAGAGCCAGAGCGCGTCGCCGTTTTCACGCGCATGGGTCGCGGCGAACCTGTCGGGACGATAGGGGTGCGAAATGAGGGCGGTCACGGATCGTATCCTCCGGGTTTGCCGTTTGAGACCCGGACAGGAAGACATGTCTTGTTTAACATGTCATGAACGCACAGCGGTGTCGGATCGGTTGACAGCGGCCCGTGCGGACAGAGGCGGCGCCGATCTCGGAGCACTCCCCGGCCAGACCATTCAGGACAAGCGCCGGCGACAGACGGTCAGACACACAAATACACCGCCCGGATGACATCTCATCCAAGACATGTCATCACCGCCATCTGCCACCCGAATCCACCGCGCCAGAGATTTTCCGATGCGGCGATTTTCCACCGATGTCCGAACCGACATTCCATGCGCCCACGCCTGTCCCGCGCCAGCCTTTCAAACATTTCGAGTGCATCCCCCGGCAATTTTGCTAAAACCCCGAAGAGGTCTCTTTGACCGCCACGGGACACGACCGGGGAGAACGGATGGCGCGCATTTTTTTCAGGTTCATATTGATGGCATGCATGGTTGCACCTGCGGCCTGGGCACAGCAAGAGCCGCTCGTATGGGTGCAGATCGAGGCACAGCCAAGCCTGACTGAGGCCCAGGCCAGTGCGCGCCGCTACGCCGCCGATCTGCCGGATGTGAACGGATTTTCCCTCGATACCGGCTGGTACGCCATCGCCCTCGGCCCCTACCGGCCCGACGAGGCGCTGCGCGTGTTGCAGGTCTACCGCGCCGAGGGGGTGATCGCGCGTGACAGCTACATCGCCGAGAACTCTGCCTATCGACAGCAATTCTGGCCGATCGGCGCGAATTTCCTGCAACGGCCCGCGCTTGCCACGCCCGATCAGCCCCCCGTCATCGCGCAGACCCCCACGCCACAGCCTGAACCCGCGGATGAAACCCCGCGCGAGGCGCAGGACAGCGAAAGCCGCCTCAGCCGCGACGAACGCGCTGAACTGCAGATCGCGCTGAAATGGGCCGGGGTCTATGACGGCGCGATCGACGCCGCCTTTGGCAGGGGCACACGCGCCTCGATGGCGCGCTGGCAGGCGGCCAACGGGTTCGAGCCGACCGGCATCCTCACCACCCGTCAGCGCGCGGTGCTCCTGGGCCAGTATAACGCCGTTCTCGCCGGGCTGGGACTCAAGGTCGTGCGCGACAATGCCGCGGGCATCGCCGTGAAACTGCCCGCATCCGTGGTGAAATTCGACCGCTACGAGCCGCCGTTCGTCCATTTCAAACCCACCGGCGATATCGACGCCCGTGTCTTGCTGATCAGCCAGCAGGGGGACCGCAACACGCTGGCCGGGCTTTATGACATCATGCAGACGCTCGAGATCGTGCCCGAGACCGGGCCGCGCGGTCTGGAAAACGACCGGTTCACGCTGGTCGGCGAGAACGCAATGCACATCTCTCAAACCCAGGTCTGGCTGCGGGACGGCCAGATCAAGGGGTTCACCCTGATCTGGCCTGCCGGCGACGAAGAGCGGCGCAAACGCCTGCTGGCCGAGATGCAGAACAGCTTTGAATGGCTGTCCGGCACGCTCGACCCGGCCGAGGGCAGCGTCGCGGAACAACGGATCGACCTGATTTCCGGCCTCGAAGTGCGCCAGCCCAGGCTGTCGCGTTCCGGGTTCTACGTCGACGGGGCGGGCGCGGTGCTGACCACCTCCGAGGTGGTGCAAGAATGCCGCCGCATCACCATAGACGACGCCCACGAGGCCAAGGTTGCTCTCACCGACGCCACCCTTGGCGTGTCGCTGCTGCGCCCGCGCAGCCCCCTCGCGCCCCGGAATGTGGCCACATTTCAGGAACTGACGCCGCGCCTTTTGTCCGATGTGGCGGTGGCGGGATATTCCTATGGCGGCATTCTGGGCGCGCCGACGCTGACATTCGGTCAGGTCTCGGATCTGCGCGGCCTCAATGGCGAGACCCATCTCAAACGCCTTGCCCTTGCCGCGCTTGACGGCGACGCGGGCGGGCCGGTTCTCGATGCAGGCGGCGCGGTCCTGGGCATGCTGCTGCCGCATGCGCAGGAAGGGCGCGCCCTGCCTGAGGGTGTGAGCTTTGCCGCGACCAATGGCGCCCTGCAGGGCGTGCTGACGCAGAGCGGCATCACCCCGCGCACCATGTCCGGAATCAGCCGGATTCCCGCCGAGACACTGACCGAACGCGCAGGCGCGCTGACCGTTCTGGTCAGCTGCTGGGACTGATCCGTGGCGGGACAGGCGCGAACATCGCCACGTCAGCGCCCTGACAGCGCGGCCGTCATGTGGATCAGCGTCGGGCGATCCGCCACAAGCGCCGCCCGCACGGCATCCTGCAGGGCTTCCGGCGTCGCCGGGGCCTCGGCATGGGCGCCATAGGCGCGCGCCAGGGCGCAGAAATCCGGATTGTGGGCGATCACCGCATTCGGCGCGATCTGCGCGCGCACCATGCTGTCCTCGATCTCCTTCAGCTTTGAATTGTCCCACAGCAGAATCGGCAGGGACAGGCCCAGCTCGACCGCCGTGCCTAGTTCCTGCACCGTATACTGAAACCCGTAATCCCCCGCGATGCAGACCGTTGGCTTGCCCCGTCGCGCCACCGCGCCGCCGATTGCCGCGGGCAATGCATAGCCAAGCGTGCCGAAACCCGTCGGGTGATGCCAGTGGCCGGGGCGCGCCATCGGCCAGACTTCCTTGGCCACATAGGCAAACTGGGTCATGTCGGAATAGATCATCGTATCGTCCGGCAGGGCCGCCCGCAGCACATCGCAAATCGGCACGATGCCGGGACGTTCGGCGTCGCTCTCGGCGCGCCAGCGGGCGCGGGCAGCGGTGATCTCCGCAGCGTGCCAACCGCCCCTGCCGGATAGCCCCCGCGCCAGCAGCGCCTCGGCCAGAGCGCCGGCATCGGCCAGCACCGCCCGGTCGCGCTGCGCGGCACCACCCAGTTGCGCGGGGTCGATATCGACCCGGATCAGCGGCGCCTCGTGCCCCGGATGATCGCGCCATAGATCGCATTGCGACAGTTCCGTGCCCACCGCCAGCACCAGATCGGCCCCGGCCAGAACTGCGGCGCTGTCGGGCCGCGCCAGGTAAGATCCGAAATCGAGCGGCGCGTCCGCGCCCATGATCCCGCGCCCGGCATAGGTGGTGAACGTCGCAGCCCCCAGCCGCGTTGCCACCTCACGCCACGCCCGCGCGCTCTGCACCGCGCCACCGCCCAGGATGATCAGCGGCTTGCGCGCCGCATCCAGCGCCTGCGCCACATCCTCCGCCACATCGGGCGCAATCGCGGGGCGCAGGGTGACGGGGGTCGCCGCCGGGGCGGCCTCCGCCATGCCCTCCAGCACCGCGATCGGCACCTGCACATGCTTTGGCCGGGCGCGTTTCGTGGCAAACTCGGTCAGTGCGCGGTCGATCAGGTGATAGGCGCTCGCCGGGTCACGGGCCTCACGGCTCCAGTCGCAGACGCAATCCGCCGCCGCCCGCTGATCCAGCATCTGATGCAACTGCCCCGTGGTGGCCGCCGTTTCGTCCAGACAGGACGACAGCACCAGCACCGGCACGCTGTCCGACCAGGCCTGCCCCATCGGCGTCATGATGTTGCACAGCCCCGGCCCGGTGATCACATAGGCCACGCCGGGCCTGCCGGTGGCGCGGGCATAGCCGTCCGCCATGAACCCCGCGCCCTGTTCGTGACGCGCCAGGACATGCGTGATCCCCGCCTCCTCGATACCACGATACATTTCCTGGTTATGCACGCCGGGGATGCCAAAGATCACCTCGACGCCGCGTGCCTTCAGCATGTGGCTGATCTGCGCCCCGAGGGGGGCGGCGGTTTGCACCTTTCGATTGTCCGCCATCACGGCACTCCTTGTCCAATGGATATTCAGGGCCGCCAAAAGGCGGGCAGAACCAGCACGATCACCGCCAGAAGCTCCAGCCGCCCCATGAGCATGGCCAGGATCATCAGCGCCTTTGCCGCCGCTGGAAAGGCCGAAAGCGATCCCGTGGGGCCGACCGTCTCGCCGAATGCGGGACCGACGTTGAAAATCGCCGTCCAGGCGGCAGTCACGGATTCAAGCAGCGTCAGCCCGGTCAGTTCCAGCGCCACCGAGAAGAACCCGAACGACAGGATATAACAGGTGAACAGCAACATCACCGATTGCAGCACCTCATCCTCGACCCGCCGCCCCTCGTGGCGCAGAACCATCACGCTCGACGGGTTGAAAATCCGCCGCGCCTGCTGTCCCAGAGCGCGCAGCATGAGCTGGTAGCGGAAAATCTTGATCGAACAGCCGGTCGATCCGGTGCAGCCGCCAATCGCCCCCACGGCGATCAGCATTACAAACGGAAAGTTACCCCATGCCGTGACATCGCCGGCACCATAGCCCGTGCCGGAAAAGATCGACACTACATTGAACAGCCGCTCACGCAGGCTTTCCTCTGCGAACCGGCCATTGGCGATCAGGTCATAGGCGGCCACCAGCACAAAGGCATAGATCAGCCAGCGCAGATAGGTGCGCACCTGCGTGTCATGCAAGATCGGCCGGACATTGCCATGCACCCCCTGCATCATCCGCACGAAAGGCAGGCTGGCCAGGATCATGAACACCACGGCGGCATATTGCGGTGCGCCGGGAAACGCCCCAAAGGAACTGTCGGAGGTGGAAAACCCACCCGTCGAGACAGTGGTCAGCGCATGCACCGTCGCATCGAACGGGCCCATCCCGAGCGCGAGATAGCTGAGCGTGAAGATCACCGTGAGGCCCAGATAGACATTGAGCACCCCCTTCGAGATATCAATGGTGCGCGGCAACGCCTTGCCAAAGGTATCGAACCCCTCGGAGCGAAAGAACTGCATCCCGCCCACCCGCATCTCGGGCAGGAACACCAGCGCCACGATGACGATCCCCAGACCGCCCAGCCATTGCAGAATACCCCGCCAGAGCAGCAGCCCCTTGGATAATTCATCCAGTCCGGCAATCACCGTGGCCCCTGTCGTGGTCATCCCGGACATCGATTCGAAATAGGCATCGACAAAGCTGAGCTGCGTCTCGCCCAGCATGAACGGCAGCGCGCCAAAGAGCGGCAGCGCCACCCAGACCAATGTGGTCAGCAAAAATGCCTGCTTGATCGTCAGCCCCTGCCCCACAGAGTTCTTGCAGGCCAGCGCCACCAGACCGCCGATCAGGCAGGTGACGATCATGCTCTCGGCAAAAACCGGCCAGTGATCCCGCCCTTCGGCAATATCCACCAGAAGCGGCAGCGCCATGGTCAGGCCCATGGCCGTGACCATCAGGCCGACAAGATATCCCACGGGACGCACATCAAACATGAGGCGCAGAGTTGGCGTCAGCGCGGGACACTGTCAAGCACGATGCGCGCGGGTCATGCGATGCCTCAACCCGGCAGGATGTCCTCAAAGACAAACGCCGGAATATCCTTGCGTCGCAGGCCCATCGCGGCCAGTTCGGCATCGCTCAGACTGTGCAGGCGCGCAACACTGGCCAGTCTTTGCCGTGCGATCATGTAGCCATTCATGCCACCCGCGCGCTCGGCCAGATAAAGATCCAGATCACGCCGCCATCTCGCGGGCAGAAATCGGGTGTGCAGATCAGTGTCGGTCATTGGAACCCCTTTCATCGGATCGGTCGGGTCCCCTCCCATTCGACAGTATAGCCTGAGTCTGGTTGGAATGCGCCCGCCCCTCAAAACGATGCGCGGGATGTTGCTGCATTGCAGCAAAAACCCCGACGAACAGGGTCCGCCGGGGAAATGATTGGTTCAGGCGCTTTCAGCGCGGCTGCGGCAAGTGCTCAGGCGTAAAACAGGTCGCGGAAAACGTGATAGGGAATATCCTCGCGGCGAATGCCCATGCGCGTCAGTTCCGCATCGGTTTTCGCCTCCAGCGCCTCGATCCGGTTGCGGCGGGCGGTCACCCTTGCCTGCGCTTCCATGCCGCGCACGATTGCTGCGACAAACCTTTTCCAGCCCTCGCGCAGCGGCGATGCGGAAACGTTGGTTGTGATATTTGCCATTGGAAACCTCACTTTCGTTTGAGTTCAGGTTTCCTCCCTGCAACCGAATCTAGGTCAGCATGATTGACATGACTAGCGCCAATACGGAATAGCCGGGTTGCATGAAACGCATCCCGGCTATTACATACCTATTCCGACTTGGTTTTTTTTACCGGCTCAGGCAAGGCAGGCGGCATCGAGGGCGCGCGCGGGCGCTTGACGACTGGCTCGTCGGTGGCCTTGGTCCTGGCGGGCATCGCTTGGTCCGGCGTGTGGGTCGCCTTCACCTTCCTGGCCGCGCGCTGTGCAGCGGGCTTTGATCTGGCGACAGGGGCCGGTTCTGCTTCTGAGACCGGCGCTGCCTTGGCTTCGACCGCAATCGCAGGCTTGACCTCCGCCACGGATCTGGCCTCTGCCACAGGCGCAGGTTTCGCCGCTTCCCATGCAACTTTAGGCTTCGGCGCCGCGACAGCCGCCCGTGGCGCGGGCGCATGATCTTCAACGGCGCTTTTCGCCTCCACAACCGCCTCTTTCCTCGCGCAGGGCTGCGCCGCTTTCGCCTTCAGACGACCGGAAAACGACCCTGCCTCAAGGGCTGCCTGACCAAAGACCTGCGCAACCCGAAGATTGCTTTCGATCACATAGCCGGTCAGCCTGATTCCGGCAGCCGAGAGTTTGAGTGGAAGGTCGGGAGAAAGCATGAGGATATCCTTTTCAACAGATTCAGGCTCGCATAGCGCGCTCAGGTTACAATCATGTAACGCGCGCGAATCCGGGGTGGCAGCAAATTGACGTAACGTCAAATCACTTTAGGACCCTTTGGCCGGAAGATGCTCAAGGATTAGCCGGCAATGATGATCAAACGGGCAGGCCGCACCCGCCTAACGACCGTGCAGCAGCGTCTGAAACAGCTTGGGATCCAGGCTCTGCGCGGCAAAGGTGTCGCCTTCGGTCAGCACACTGACCGCATCATGGCTGTGCAGGCTCTCCTGATGGCTTGCGATCACCCGGAAATCGCCAACGCGCGGATCCGCCAGCAACTGCTCGCAAAACAGCCGCGCCGCGTCCTCGACAAAGACCGGATTGGCGGCGTTCAGTTCGGCAAATGCCTGCTCGTCCTCGCGCTTGACCATCACCTGCGTCTCTGTGGGTACCGCCCGGCGAGCGAGGTCGATCAGATCCTCGAACCACAGGCAATCGCCCTCCAGCACCTCGACCGAAATCCGCGCGACCGAGCGCTGCGAATGCGGCGTGGCCAGTTGCCCGCGCGCCGCGCGCGCATGTTCGCTCAGTTCCAGCGAACAGGGGCAGGTCGAGGAATAGACATAATCGAGATGCATGAACTTGCGCTTCGCTCCGCCCGTCTCGACCAGCTCCATCGCGATGTCGTAATACTGGAACCCCTCCAGCCCGGAACGCAGCGAACGCACCTTGGCCGGATAGGAAATCCGCATCTGCAACCGCGCATCGACACTGTCGAGATCGGTGATGTAATCGGCCAGGGCGGCCTCCATCACCTCCAGGCTGAATGTCTTTTCGGCATGTTTGTAGAAACTGCGCATGATCCGGGACATATTGATTCCCTTCCTGCCCGCTTCCAGGCTCACCGTGCCGGTCACAGAGGTCTCCAGCGTCAGATCGCCATTGTCACGGGTATGAAACCGGATCGGCAGGCGGAAATTGGAAATCCCGACATGCTGCAATTGCTGTCTGGTGCCACGGATCAACGAGGCGGGACCGTTCTGCAGATCGGGCAGGGATGCACGATACCGCGCATCCACCACGAAATCCTCCGGATAGTCGCGCCTGAGCAGCGGATAATTCGACACCTCGCCCGAGGTCAGCAACCGCGCAATCGCCGGATCGAGATCGGCCACCTCTTCAGGGCTGGCCGAACCAGCCCACGCGCGCAGCAGCGCGAGCGCCTCCCGGGCGTCGTCCCGATCCGGTTTCGGTTTCATCTCAGACGTATGCAGATTCATGCAAAGATTCCCTATACGCTCTGCCACACCCAAACATAAGGCTTTTTGACAGGAATTGCTATTATCGCAGGGATTTACGACAAAAGCGTCAGAGCGGATCATTCCTTTCACTGAAAAGGCAGAAAATCCGCCTCAACCCGCGACATCCAGCGCCCGGCCAAGATCGGCCAGCAGATCCCCGACATCCTCCAGCCCGACACTCAGCCGCACCAGCCCCGGCGTGATCCCGAGCGCCGCCTTCTGCTCGGCCGGCAGCCGTTGATGGGTGGTGGTCGCCGGATGGGTCGCGATGGATTTGGCATCGCCCAGATTGTTCGAAATCAGCACGATTTCGAGGGCGTTTAGAAACCTGAACGCCGCCTCCTGCCCACCCTTGAGATCGAGCGCCAGCACCGTGCCGCCCTGCCCCATCTGCGCCCGCACCAGATCGTGCTGCGGATGGCTGGCATGGCCCGGATAAATCACCCGCGCCAGACGCGGATCGCCCTGCAAGGCCTCGGCTATCGCCAGCGCGCTCTCGGACTGCGCGCGCACCCGCAGGTCGATCGTCTCCAGCCCCTTGAGCATGACCCAGGCGGTAAAGGGCGACATCGAACCGCCGGTATGCTTCATGTAGGGCTCCAGCGTGCCCCGGATATAGTCGCGGCTGCCCAGCACAACGCCGCCCAATGTGCGGCCCTGCCCATCGATATGCTTGGTGGCGGAATAGACGACCACGTCCGCCCCCTGCCCGATCGCGTTCGAGAAAACCGGCGTGGCAAAGACATTGTCCACGATCACCACCGCCCCCACCGCATGCGCCAGACCGGCCACCGCGCGGATATCGACCACATCGAGCGTGGGATTGGCGATGGTCTCGAAAAACACCGCTCTGGTGCCGGGCCGGATCGCCGCGCGCCACTGGTCCAGATCGGTGCCATCCACAAAACTCACCTCGACCCCGAACCGGGTCAGGATTTCCTCAAGCACATAGAGGCAGGAGCCAAACAGCGCCCGCGCCGAAACGACGTGGTCGCCCGCCCGCAGCATCGAGGTCAGCGCCCCCGACACTGCCGCCATGCCGCTTGCAGTGGCGAATGCGTCCTCCGCCCCCTCCAGCGACGCAATGCGCTCTTCGAACATCGCCACCGTCGGGTTGCCATAGCGGGCATAGATGAATTCATCGTCACCCGCCTTGATGAACCGCGCCGCCGCCGACTCGGCGCTGTCATAGACAAACCCTTGCGTGAGAAAAATCGCCTCGCTCACCTCGTTATACTGGCTGCGCCGCGTGCCGCCATGCACCAGTCTGGTGCGCTTGTTCCAGCTTTCGCTCATATCCGTCCTCCGGGCATCCCTGCCCATGAAAAAAGCCCCGACGCGGTCAAGCGAAAGGGGGCTTTCATCCTGACCTCTTTAGCGGGATGTTTAACGTGGCCCGCAATCCGGTAACAAATCGCCACATCCGCGCATTACTCCCGCGCGCGGCCTGCGTCAACACTGTCACGCAGGTTTCATGCGGGCGTCACCAAAGCGACGTATGGCCCCGCTACATCCCAACCACAAGATATGGTGGGATGAGGAACATGCCGCTTATACATGTGAATGCCGACACCAAAGGCCCCGCCCCGCATGCCCGGCAGGATGATCTGGCCACCCTCCTGCCCGGTCTTCTGGCGACCGAAGGGCCGGTGATCCTGATGGTGCACGGCTTCAAATACGCGCCCGGCCATCACAGCGAATGCCCGCATCGGCACATCCTGTCGCTTAGCCCTGAACGCGACAGCTTCAAGGTTCTCAGCTGGCCTGGCGGCCTCGGTTTCGGTCAGGGGCGTGCGGATGAGGGGTTGGCCATCGGCTTTGGCTGGCAGGCGCGCGGCACAGTCTGGCACGCCTATGCCGAGGCTGCGAATGCCGGCGTGCGGCTGGCGCAACTGGTCTCGATGATCCGCGACATCGCGCCGGACCGCCCGGTACATGCGCTGGCGCATTCCTTCGGGGCGCGGGTGATCCTCAGCGCGCTGCCACACCTGCCCCCGCAGTCCATCGGGCGCATCATCCTGCTTGCGGGGGCGGAATTCGGCCAGCGCGCGACGGAATGCCTGAACAGCCCCGCCGGACGCAGCGCCGAAGTGATCAACGTCACCAGCCGCGAGAACGACCTGTTCGACTTTCTGCTCGAATGCCTGATCGCGCCACCCGCGCGCGGCGACCGCAGCCTGGGTCACGCGAATCCGCTGGCCCCCAATGTCCTCAACCTGCAGATGGACGATCCCGAAACGCTGGCGGCCCTGCAACGGCTGGGATTTGCCATCGCCTCGCCCATGGCGCGAATCTGCCATTGGTCGCCCTATACGCGACCGGGGGTATTCCCGTTCTACAGCAGTTTACTGAGAAATGCCCCCGAACTTCCGCTGCCGCTTTTACGCTCCATGCTGCCCGACGCCCCGACGCCGCGCTGGTCGCGCATCCTCAGCCTGCCGGAACTGCGTCCGGCCTTGCCACTGGGACGAAAACCGTCATTCTGACGCCGCAGAACACACCGACCCCGGAGGATCAAATGCAGGCCCCCATCGATCTTTATTTCTGGCCCACGCCAAACGGCTGGAAAATCTCCATCGCGCTCGAGGAAATGGGTCTGCCCTACCGGACCCATCTCATCGACATCGGTGCCGGGGATCAGTTCAAACCCGAGTTCCTGGCGATCTCGCCCAACAACCGGATGCCTGCGATCACCGACCCCGAGGGGCCGGACGGCGCGCCGATCCATATCTTCGAATCCGGTGCGATCCTGCAATATCTGGCGCGCAAGACCGGGCAGTTCTACGGCACGACGGAACGCGACAGGATCGCGGTGGATCAATGGCTCATGTGGCAGATGGGCGGCGTCGGGCCGATGGCCGGACAGGCGCATCATTTCCTGAAATTCGCACCTCTCAAGACCCCGCCGCAGGATATCCCCTACGCCAAGGACAGGTATCGGCAAGAGGTGGCGCGGCTCTATGGCGTGCTCGACCGCCAGTTGGCGCGGCATCGGTATGTGGCCGGCGATTTCTATTCCATCGCCGATATGGCGATCTGGGGCTGGGCCTCGCTCTGGGAGGGACAGCAGCAGACGCTGGACGACAAACCGCATTTCGCCCGCTGGCTGGACGATCTGGGCAGGCGCGAGGGGGTACAGCGCGGCCGCGCGCTCGCAGCGGAAAAACGCCAGGATCCGACAGCGCGCAAAGCCTGAGTTGAACTCGGGAAAATACCCGCGTCAGGCCGGTTGACTGTCCGATGGCACGAGCATCAGAACGATGAGCCAGTAAAACCCGTGCAGGACCAGAACAAAGACCGGCATCACGGTGATCCATATGGCCGGTGTTTCAAAGGCGATCAGCGTCTCGTTGACGCAGATCACCAGCGTCGCGACCAGGGCGTTCACCCGCAACAGGCTGACCACCTTGAATTCCGGCGTGCCATCGGCGCTGCGCGGGGTGATGCGATCCAGCATCTCGCCCTCGCGCATCACGCCCAGGACCATGACGACCAGAAAGAATACCGCAAAGGCCGTGATCAGCCGCTGTGTCAGCAGCGGATCATTCAGCCAGATCTGCAACGCCGCCAGCAGCAGCAACGCCGCCACCGGCCAGCGCAGCATAGCCGGACGACCGGCCCGCATCTGCCCCATGTCATGTGCCGCCTGCGGCAGATTTCGCCAGATCGCATAGGCCTGCGCCACCACGACCGCGAGGACAAAGGCCATATTCTCGCCCACCTGCGCCCATTGCAGGCCGATCCAGATCATCAGCATGATGAGGACCGGCAGGACATTGCGCACCCGAATCGGCGGAATCGACAGGGTTGCGTCGAGAAGGCGAGAGGAAAAGCGCTTTATCATGCCTCTACACGTAGCGGCAGATTGGGGCCATATCTCGGCATAGATGTGAGAATTCCGGGAAAGTGCCGCAAAGGTTGCCGACACGGAACCTTCACTCGGCGGCATCGTCCGCCTTGTCCTCGGTGGAATGGTCCCGAAACAGCCTTCCCTGGGTCATGAAGAACAGGAAAATCGCCGCCGTCAGGCCGAAGGTCTTGAAGTAGACCCAGGTTTCCTCGGACTGCGTGCGCCAGATCAGCTCGTTCAGAACGGCAAGACCAAGGAAGAACATCGTCAGTCTTTGCGTCAGGATCATCCAGCCCCGATCGCTGAGCGGCATCACGCCATCCATCACATATTGCAGATAAGATCGCCCGCGCCACAGGCCAAAACCCAGAATCCCGCCAAAAAGCAGATAGATCATCGTCGGTTTCATCTTGAAGAACCGCGGATCGTTGAACCAGACCGACAGGCCGCCAAAGACCACGATCAGCACCGCCGTGACGACCTGCATACGCGACAGGTGCCCCGTGATCCGCCACAGGATCGCCATACAGATCAGAAAGACCGGAATGAAACCGGCCGTAACGACGATGAACCCGTCATATTCCGTGCCGCCAATGGCAAAGACACGGTCCTTGAGCCACAGGTAGGCGGCGAAGAAGGCCAGGATCGGGCCAAACTCCAGAACGGGTTTGGCCCATTTGGGCGTCGGCGTCTCTGCCATGACTCTTGCACTCCTTGAAGGTTGTGAGAGGGTTGTGGAACCTTCAGCCGCCGAATTCAACTATGACCGCACCGGCGGCGATCAGGCTCATGAGGGCAATCCGTCGCGGCCCCACCGTTTCCTTGAGCACCAGCCAGCCGATGAGCGCCGCGAAAACCGTCGAGGTCTCGCGCAGCACCGCCGCCTCGCCGACCTTGTCCAGCCGCGTGGCCAGCATGATCGACCCGAAAGAGAAGAACGCCACCAGCCCGCCGATCACCCCGCGCAGCATCAGCGGCCCCGCCGCGGGCCGGTTCGGCAGATTGCGCCAGCGCGCCCAGGCAAACCCCGGCATGGTCAGACCGTCCAGAAAGAAGAACCACGCCAGAAAGGTGAACGGATCAGCCGCGGCGCGGATGCCATATGCGTCGTAGGTCGTGTATAGCGCGACAAACAGCCCGGTCATCACCGCCAGGCCCAGCGCCAGCGGCATCGTCTCGCGGTCAAGCGTCAGCGTGCGCAGATTGTAGACCGCAAGCCCGTAGATCCCGCACAGCAACACCCCGACCCCCAGCCACTGCATCGGGGCGAATATCTCGCCAAACAGCAGCCACGCCCCGACCACCGTGAAGAGCGGTCCGGTGCCGCGCACCACAGGGTAAACCACCGTATAGGCGCCCTTGGTATAGGCCAGCCCCTGAAAGATCTTGTAGCCGATGTGAATCAGCACGGCCCCCGCAAAGATCGGCCACATATGCGGCTCCGGCCAGGGCACAACAAAGAACGCAAAGGGCGCCGCCATGGCGGCATAGCTGAAATCGATCGCGCCCCGGCTGAGCCAGGGATCATGCCGCCCCTTCTGCAACGCACCGAATATCGCGTGCAACAACGCCGCCGCAAGCGCCAGCGCGGTTGCCAGCTGCTTGCCCTCTGCCGTGCCTTCAAGCGCGATCAGCCACTCGCTCATGCACGCCATCGCGGGAAAGGGCCCGCCCTGCAAAGCACTGTGCATGCAGCAACCGTAGGCCGGGCTTCAGCCCGGCAAAGAACGCGCCGGCCGGATGACGCGGCGGCCTGCCTCATTCGGCGCCAAGCCCCGTGAGGGCGGCGGCGAACTCCTCGGGGTCGAACGGCGCCAGATCGTCGATCTGTTCGCCTACCCCTATGGCATGGATCGGCAGGCCGAACCTGTCCGCCAGCGCCACCAGAACGCCGCCGCGCGCGGTGCCGTCGAGCTTGGTCATCACCAGCCCGGTGATATCGGCGAGTTTCTGGAATATCTCGACCTGCGACAGCGCGTTCTGCCCGGTCGTCGCATCGAGCACCAGCAGCGTGTTGTGCGGGGCAGAGGGATCCTTCTTGCGGATCACCCGGACGATCTTGGCCAACTCCTCCATCAGGTCGGCGCGGTTCTGCAACCGCCCCGCCGTGTCAATCATCAGAAGATCGGCCCCCTCGGCCTCGGCCCGCGTCATCGCGTCGAACGCAAGACTCGCGGGGTCTGACCCCTCGGGCGCGGTCAGAACCGGCACCCCCGCCCGTTCGCCCCAGATCTGAAGCTGCTCGACAGCAGCGGCGCGAAAGGTATCGCCAGCGGCAATGATCACCGATTTGCCCGCCGCCTTGAACTGGCTCGCCAGCTTGCCGATGGTGGTGGTCTTGCCCGATCCGTTGACACCCACCACCAGCACCACCTGCGGTTTTTTCGGATAGATCGGCATCGGGCGCGCCACCGGCACCATGATGCGGGCGATCTCCTGGGCCAGGAATTCCTTGATCTCCCGCGTCGAAAGCCGCTTTCCCATCCGCCCCTCGGCCATGTTCGCGGTGACGCGCAGCGCGGTGTCGACCCCCATGTCGGCGGTGATCAGCAACTCTTCGAGCTGTTCGAGCATCGCGTCGTCCAGCGCGCGCCGGACAACCGCCGTCCTGTCGCCACGCCCCAGAAGACGCCCCAGAAGGCCGCTGCGCGGGGCCGGGGGGGCTGCAGGCGGCAGGCTATCGGGAATCTCGAACGGTGCGGAGGGAGCGGGTATTTCCGGCGTCCACGGTATTTCCACGGGCGGCTCGTTGACCGGCAACTCCACCGGCGACCGGGGCGGCGCCTCATCGGGGCGCGTCGGGATGTCGGGTGGCGTCGGATCGGGCGCAGGCGGAGGCGTGGGAACGGGGAGCGGTTGCGGTTCGGGTTCCGGCGCAGGTGTGGGTTCCGGCTCCGGCTCCGGCGCAGGTTCCGGCGCAGGTGTGGGCGCAGGCTCCGGCGTCTCCGGGTCGCCCGCCTCTGCCACGCCGCCGTCCTCCACGATCGCCTCCAGACCCGCTTCGAGCCTGGACGACGACTTGAACAGCCGTTCCTTGAGTTTCGAGAAAAACGCCATGCGCCCTCCGATCCGCCGTATCAGTCACCTAATGCGGATCGGCAGGATATGGAAGCCCGCGCGCGCCTCAGATTTCGTTCGCGAAATGCTGCATCACCAGACGAATCGGGTTCGGCGCCGCCTGCCCCAGCCCGCAGATCGAGGCATCGGCCATCGCGCTGCACAATTCCGCCAGGAGCGGCTGATCCCAATGATCGGCCTGCATCAGCTTGACCGCCTTTTCACAACCCACCCGGCACGGCGTGCATTGGCCACAGCTTTCATCCTCGAAGAACCGCAGCATGTTCAGCGCCGCATCGCGCGCGCTGTCGTGATCCGACAACACCACGACGGCGGCAGAGCCGATGAACGACCCATGCGGCTGCAACGTGTCGAAATCGAGCGGAATATCGTCCATCGACGCGGGCAGCAGACCCGAAGAGGGACCGCCCGGCTGATACGCCTTGAAGCTGTGACCGTCGAGCATCCCGCCCGCAGCCTCGATCACATCCACGATCGTGGACCCCGCCGGCAAGAGATGAACACCGGGATTTTTCACGCGACCCGAAACCGAATAGGACCGCAGCCCCTTGCGACCGTTCTTTTCGACGCCCGACAGGATCTCGCCGCCCTCCCGCAGCACGCGCGTCACCCAATAGAGGGTTTCCACATTGTTGACGAGCGTGGGCCGGTCGAAAATGCCGACCTGCGCCACGAATGGCGGACGGTGGCGTGGCAGGCCGCGCTTGCCCTCAATCGATTCGATCATCGCGCTTTCTTCGCCGCAGATATAGGCCCCCGCCCCGCGCCGCAGGTCGATGTAACCGGGGGTTACGATAGCTGCATCTTCCAATGCCTTGATTTCACGGCGCAGGATTTCCAGCACGGCCGGGTATTCATCCCGCATGTAGATGAAACAGCGCTCCGCCTCGACCGCCCATGCCGCAATCAGCATGCCCTCAAGGAAAACATGCGGCTCGCGTTCCAGATAATAGCGGTCCTTGAACGTGCCCGGCTCGCCCTCGTCGCCATTGACGGCCAGGTAACGCGGGCCCGGCTCGGCGCGCACGAAACCCCATTTGCGCCCCGACGGAAACCCGGCACCGCCCAGACCCCGCAGACCCGAGTCGAGCAGCGTCTGCTGCACCGTCCCGAAATCGCCTCCCGCGCGCAATTCCGACAGCCTGGCATAACCGCCGGATGCCGAATAGTCGGCAAAGGCTTGATACTCAGGGACATGCGCATGGGTGTCATCCGCCGCGATCGCGACCCGCACCTTGTCCACGGTGGCGTTGTCGATGTGATTGTGGCCCAGTTCCAGAACAGGCGCCGTATCGCAACGCCCCATGCAGGGCGCGCGCAGCACGCGGACCCGTGACGGATCCAGCCCCTCCTCCAGCGCCTGCCGGAGCTGCTGCGCCCCCGCCAGTTCGCAGGACAGCGAATCGCAAACCCGGATGGTCAGCGCCGGTGGCGGGGTCTCGCCTTCCTTAACCACGTCGAAATGCGCGTAAAACGTGGCAACCTCGTAAATCTCGGCCTGGGCGATCCGCATTTCCTCGCCCAGCGCACGCAGATGCGCCGCCGACAGATGACCATATTCGTCCTGAATGAGATGCAGATACTCGATCAGCAGATCGCGCCGGCGCGGCCCCTCGCCCAGCAGCGCGCGGACCTCGGCCCAGGCCTGATCCTCCAGTTGGCGACCCTTGGGCGTATGCCGCCCCTTGCCCTTGCCCGATTTCCACACGCCTTTGCGTTCATCAAGTGCCATGCGCTCATCCCCACTGCCTCTTGCGCCCAGAAATAACGTGCGCACCGCCGAACCGGGAGAGCAAATGCGACATTTACGCCTTCGGATGCGTTCATTCGGGGGCAAATCGGCGTGACATTCGAACTATGGGCGTCGGTCAGGATCGTCGGCCACCCCTCGACGCGGAAATCCACTGGCGGGGCGCGGCCCGATCTGGCAGTCTGTCGTCATGCGTTTCTTCACCCTGATCCTTGCCCTGACCAGCCAGACCTGTGCGGTCCAAGCACAGATGAGCGCCGCCGAATTCGACCGCTATACGCGCGGACATACCTTCTATTACGGTGCCAACGGCGCGCCATATGGCGGCGAGGAATACCTCGATGACCGCCGCGTGCGCTGGTCATTCCTCGACGGGCAATGCCAGAGCGGCTACTGGTACGAAGAGGACGACCTGATCTGTTTCATCTATGAGAACCGGCCCGATCCACAATGCTGGAGCTTTGAACAGGCGGGCGGCGGATTGGTGGCGCGGTTTGCCGGACCCGAGCCATCGACAGAACTCTACGAGGTCGAGAAATCAAGCGAGCCGCTGATGTGTCTGGGGCCTGACATCGGTGTTTGAATTGTCTTTTTCAGCTCAATGTTTCCAGTTCATAAACAAAAACTGCATAAAACTGTTAATTATCCCATTTTTTGACACGATCTCCCGCGCTGTCAGGTAATGTCAGAAAAGACTGCCCTGCCCTTTGGAGCCCGCGTCCTTTTCGGTTGGCTTGTTCGGTTTGCGCTCTGATCTCATCAGCGCCGCAGATGGACCCAGACCGAGCCTGCCGTCGAAAAACTCGATTTCCAGCGCCCCGGCACCCGCAGCGGCAGCCCGCGTCGTGACAACCGCGCCATCCCCCCGGACGACCGCATAACCACGCTTCAGTGTGGCGGTGTAGCCCAGTGTTTCATGCAGCCTGTCCAATGCCTCGATCCGGTCCCGCCAGCCGCGTGTCTGACGTTTCGCCGCATCGCTCAGCCGAGTGAACAGGCGGTCAAGCTCGCGCTGCCTGTTCTCCATGTCCCGATGCAGCGCATGAATGTTGAGGCGCGCCGCCGTATTGGCCAGCCGCCGCCGGTCCGCCTCGACCGCGCGGCGCAACAGGCCCGGACGCAGCGCGCCGGCGGTTTCCGACAGGTGAACACGCCGCGTCTGCACAGAGCGAATCAGCGCCGCAGGCAGCCTGTCGGACCAGGTGTCCAACCGTTGACGGGGTGTCTCCAGCAGGGTCTCGGGCCGGGGCAGCGCACGCGAGAGATCGCGCAGCCGCTGACCGCGCATGGCGATACCCGTGCTCAGCGACTGCGACAGCCGCATCGCCTGACCGTCAAGCCACGCCATCAGATCCAGCCGCACCGGCACCGCCAGTTCCGCCGCCGCCGTGGGCGTGGGCGCGCGTTTGTCGGCGGCAAGGTCGATCAGCGTCGTATCGGTCTCGTGCCCGACGGCGGAAATGAGGGGAATCGCGCTCTCGGCAGCGGCGCGCACCACGATTTCCTCGTTGAAGCCCCACAGATCCTCGACCGAACCGCCGCCGCGCGCCACGATGATGAGGTCGGGCCGCGGCAGTGCGCCACCGGGCGACAACGCATTGAAACCGCGGATCGCCCGCGCCACCTCGGGCGCGCAGTTCTCGCCCTGCACCACCACCGGCCAGATCAGCACCTTGCGCGGAAACCGCTCGCGCAGCCGGTGCAGGATATCGCGAATCACCGCCCCCGAGGGCGAGGTCACGACGCCGATGATCTCGGGCAGGAACGGCAACCGCACCTTGCGCTCCGGCGCGAACAGCCCCTCCGCCGCCAACGCCTGCCTGCGCTTCTCCAGCATCGCCATCAGCGCGCCCATGCCCGCCGGCTTCATGTCCTCGATGATGATCTGATAGCGCGACTGACCGGGAAACGTGGTCAGCCGCCCGGTGGCGACAACCTCCATCCCCTCCTCCGGCTGCACCGCCAGACGGGCGGCGACACCTTTCCAGATGATCCCCGCCAGCACTGCCTTGTCATCCTTGAGATCGAGATAGACGTGGCCCGAGCGCGGACGCGAAATGCGCCCCAACTCACCACGCACCCGCACATGGCTGAATTCCCCCTCGATCATCCGCCTGATCGCGCCCGACAGGTCAGAGACCGAAAATTCCGGGGCGTTCCCGCCAGGGTCGGGACTGTCGATCAGGTCGGACATGGGCGGCACCTTGTGTCTGCGTGATCGCCACCTTAGAACGCGCGACAAGCGAGGCCAAGCCGGAGACATGCGCGATGAACATTCTGATCCTTGGCGGCGGCGGGCGCGAACACGCCCTGGCCTGGGCGGTGCTGCAAAACCCCAAATGCGACCGGCTGATCGTGGCCCCCGGCAATGCAGGCATCGCCGAGATTGCCGAATGCGCAACGTTCGACATCCTCGACGGCGGCGCGGTGGCCACGTTCTGCGAGGCCGAGGCGGTGGATTTCGTGATCATCGGCCCCGAGGCGCCGCTGGCCGCTGGCGTCGCCGACCGGCTGCGCGAGGCGGGGCTGCTGGTCTTTGGCCCCTCCGCGGCCGCGGCGCGGCTGGAGGCATCCAAGAACTTCACCAAGGAAATCTGCGCCGCCTGCGGCGCGCCGACGGCGGCCTACCGGCACTTCACCGACGCACAGGCAGCGCGGGATTATGTGACAACGCAAGACGCGCCCATCGTGGTCAAGGCCGACGGGCTGGCGGCGGGCAAGGGCGTTGTCGTGGCGATGACCGGGGCAGAGGCGCTTGCGGCGGTCGACGACATGTTCGGAGGCGAATTCGGCAGCGCCGGGGCCGAGGTGGTGATCGAGGAATTCATGCAGGGCGAGGAGGCCTCGTTCTTTGTCCTCTGCGACGGCGAGACGGCGCTGCCCATCGGCACCGCGCAGGATCACAAGCGCGTGGGCGAGGGCGACACCGGCCCCAACACCGGCGGCATGGGGGCATATTCGCCCGCGCCGGTTATGACCGATGCGGTCACGGCCAGAGCGCTCGATGAAATCGTGCGCCCCGTGCTGGCCGAAATGTCCCGGCGCGGCACGCCCTATCAGGGCGTGCTCTTTGTCGGGCTGATGATCCGCGACGGCCAGCCCCGGCTGGTCGAGTTCAACGTGCGCTTCGGCGATCCCGAATGTCAGGTTCTGATGATGCGGCTCGGCGGGCAGGCGCTCGACCTCATGCTGGCGACAGCCGAGGGCCGGCTGGCCGATATCTCGGTCAACTGGGCCGGGGATCATGCTCTGACCGTGGTGATGGCCGCGAACGGCTATCCGGGGAGTTACGAAAAAGGAAGCGTTATCAATGGTCTGGATACCTGCCCCGAGGACAGCTTTCATCAGGTCTTTCACGCGGGCACCGCGCGCAGCGCGGGACAGTTCGTGGCGCACGGAGGCCGCGTCCTGGCGGTCACGGCACGCGGAGCAAGCCTGCGCGAGGCGGCGGACCGGGCCTATGCGATGGTCGGCCGGATCGACTGGCCGGACGGTTTCTGCCGCCGCGACATCGGCTGGCGCGCGCTCTGAGGCGCAACCTGCCCGGCAAAGAGCACGGCCAGCGATACCTCAAGTGTTCCCCGACGCATCCGTCTCAGATCTGCTTCTCCGGCATCTGCACCACCAGACCGTCCAGCGCATCGGTCACCTTGAGCTGACAGGTCAGGCGCGAGCGGTCGGGGTCAGGCTCATAGGCGAAATCGAGCATGTCCTCTTCCATGTCCTCCTTGGGCGGCAGTTTCCCGACCCAGGCCGGATCGACATAGACATGACAGGTCGAGCACGCGCAGGCTCCGCCGCAATCGGCCTCGATGCCGGGAATGTTGTTGTCCCGCGCGCCCTCCATCACGGTGAGGCCATTGGCGACCTCGACCACATGCTCGGTCCCGTTATGCTCGATATAGGTGATTCTGGCCATGACTTGGCTGTCTCCATTGACGACTGTTCGATTGGTTTCCTAGCCAAGCGATCTGGCACAGGCCAGCCCCATTTGCGACCCGCTGGGAAAAGAGTTGCACGAATTCAGCAATGTTCGCGTTATGTTTCATAGCCGTATCACGCGTATCCGTCGCGGACCAGCCGGGCCGCCAGCCCGGCATAGGCCTGCGCCACCGCCCCCTCGCCCGCCGCCACCGGACGCCCCGCATCGCCCGCCAGCCGCGTCTCCAGATCAATCGGCAGCGCCGCCAGCAGCGCCAGGCCCAGCTTCTCCGCCTCGGCGCGCACCCCGCCATGGCCAAAGATATGCGCCTCGTGCCCGCAATCGGGACACTGGAAATAGGACATGTTCTCGATCATCCCCAGCATCGGCACATCAAGCGTGGTGAACATGTCCATCGCCTTGCGCGCATCCAGCAACGCCACGTCCTGCGGCGTGGACACGATGATCGCGCCGTCGGGGCGCGCCCGCTGGCTGAGCGTAAGCTGCACATCGCCGGTGCCCGGCGGCAGATCGACGATGAGCACGTCGAGCGCGCCCCAGTCCACCTGGGTCAGCATCTGTTGCAGCGCGCCCATCAGCATCGGACCGCGCCAGATGACGGACTTGGCCGGATCGAGCATCAACCCGATCGACATCAGCACGACGCCATGTGCCGCAAGCGGCGTGATCCGCTGGCCATCCGGGCTGGTTGGGCGCGCGGAGACACCCATCATCCTCGGCTGGCTCGGTCCGTGAATGTCGGCGTCGAGCAGGCCCACACGCCGCCCCGCCCTGGCGAGCGCCACGGCGAGGTTGGAGGCGACGGTGGATTTGCCCACACCGCCCTTGCCCGAGGCCACAGCGAGAATCGACGCAACCCCCGCCGGGCGGATCGAACTCGTGCCCCCCTTCGGATGCTGGCCAAGTTTCAGCGCAGGCGGCGCGGCATGGGCGGTGAGTGCGACCGTCGCCTTGCTCACCCCCGGCAGGCTGAGCGCCGCGCGCTCGGCAGCGGCGCGCAGGGGCTCCATCATGCGGGCCATCTCGGGGCTTGGGGCCTCGATGACGAATCGCACATCCGCCCCCTCGATGGTCAGCGCACGCACCATGTCGCGCGAAACCAGATTGCCGCCATCGGGCAGTTCCAGCTGCGCCAGCCGCGCCTCGACTTCCGAACGTGTTACCGGCATGTTCACTCCTTTGGCATCCCTGCCTGAATAAGTGGCAATGCAATGCGCCAAGGCAAGGCATGTTGGCAGAGTGCCTGAAAAACACCGCAGTTGCTTAACCTTAGGTCAATTTCCCTTATGCATTTGCTGCATAGCAGCATTGCTTATCCGGGGTATTGTGCAGGTGCAGCAAAGCGCTATCTTGAACTCAACAAGGGCAAAGCGAAACGCACCGCACCCGAATACGAACATATCCGCAAGGTTCCGAAAGATGACATATACAACCGAAATTAACCGCTCCGCAACAAAGGTGCTGGGCGAAGACATAAGCGCCGCAGTCTATGCCGCAATGCAGCGCATCGTGGATTATCGCCTCTATCGCCGCACCATCCGCGAGTTGTCGCAACTCGGCGCGCATGACTTAGCGGACCTGGGGCTGCATCGCAGCGAAATCCGCCGCGTCGCACGGGAAACAGTTTACGGTCGCAGATCGTAATCACGAGATCAGGTGCTCCTCTCCTCCTCCCTGGGGCATCTGTTAGGGTCATGGGCTTCTCTTCTCCTCCCTGAAGGCCATGATCGTCAAAGCGGGATCATCACGATCCCCACCATTTGCGAAAGGCCCCTCCTCCTCCCTGGGCCGGACGTATAGGAAACGGCGGCGCCTCTCCTCCTCCCTGGCGTCGCCGTTTTTTATTTGTATCGCTCTGATTGCCAGCCGCGCTGGCCGTGTGGATCAATGCAGCGCGCGGATCCGGTCACGCCGCCGCGGGCAGGCCAGCGACACCTGACAAGCCTCTTGCAGACATTCCACAAATGCCCGCGCGGCATCGCTTTCGGCGGCATGAACCGCCGGTTCGTCAAGTGCCGCGCGCACCATCTGCGCAGTCACCGGGCCGGGCATGGCAAAGATCCATTCAAGAAAACCACGTCGCGCATCACCCCGGGCCTGCGCGCCGGTTGCGGTATTCGCCTCCAGCCCTTCGAGAATTCGGGTAAGGGTCATCGGTCTTTTCACTCCCCGGCCACACCCCGGGCCGGATGGGGCGGAAAGGGCAAGGGTCATGGCGCAGCCGCTGCGCACACGCCCGCACCGCCCCCCGCGGTTCGACGTAGCACCACGGCTGGTTTCCGGGCTTGGATGGCGGGCCTTTCGACCCTGCATTCCCGCACCTTCCCGGACCATGACCGGCCCAGTGGCATATCGCCGGAACGCCCTCCCTTACCGTTGCGGGGGCAGCGCCGGAATCTCACCGGCTTCCCAATTCTCCGCCCCGAGAGGCGGCACCTTGGCGAGTTCACGCTAGCAGGCCACGGTAATGCTGGAAAGCACGGATTTGGAGTATTTCCGGAAAGATGGAACGCAGGACTTGACCCCCAGAATTTGCAATTCCACAGTTGACCAACGCAAATTTGCAAACCCGACGCCGAGGAATCCGATGGCCATCCAGAAACTCTATGCCGGGGCCAAGCTGCGCGAGACCCGCCAGCGCCTGGCGCTGACGCAAAAGGATTTCGCCGCCAAGCTGGGCGTCTCGCTGCCCTATCTCAACCAGATGGAAAACAACAACCGCCCCGTCAGCACCACGGTGGTTCTGGCGCTGGCGCAGGAATTCGGCTTCGATGTCACCGAACTGTCGACCGGCGATGCCGAAAGGATGGTCTCCGACATGCGCGAGGCGCTGGCCGATCCGGTCTTTGGCGACGATCCGCCCCCCTTGGCCGATCTGCGGCTGACCGCCTCGAACGCACCCTCCCTTGCGCGCGCCTTTCTCGATCTGCACAGCGCCTACCGACAAACACACGAGCGACTGGCCTCGCTGGACGAGGCCCTGGGCCGCGAGGACGCGCGCAGCCAGTCCAGCCCTTGGGACGAGGTGCGCGATTTCTTTCACTATTGCGACAACTATATCGACGCGGTCGATCACGCCGCCGAACACTTCGCCGAAGCAGACGGGCAGCAAGCGGTATCCGCCCTGGCCATCGCGCGGCTGACAGCATTGGGAATCGCTGTGCGCGAGGCCGATACGCCCAAGCTGCGCCACTATGACCGCGCCGCCGGAGTGCTTACGCTGTCATCGCGCGCGGCCCCCGAAACGCGCCGGTTCCAGCTCTTGTTGCAACTGGCGCTGGTGACGCAGGATCAACTGCTCGAAGCGACGCTGGATTTCGCGCGTTTCCAGTCCGACGCCGCGCGCTCGATCGCCAAGATCGGGCTGGCCAATTACTTTGCCGGGGCCGCGCTGATGCCCTATGGCCGGTTTCTCGCCGCCGCCCAGGAGGTGCGACACGATCTTGAGGTTCTCGCCAACCGCTTCGGCGCCTCGATCGAACAGGTCTGCCATCGGCTCTCGACCCTGCAACGGCCCGGAGCCAAGGGCATCCCGTTCTTCTTCGTGCGGGTCGATCAGGCGGGCACGATCACCAAACGGCACTCGGCGACGCGGTTGCAATTCGCCCGCTTCGGCGGGGCCTGTCCCCTGTGGAACGTGCATCGCGCGTTCGAGACGCCGGGCCGGTTCCTGCGGCAACTGGCCGAAACGCCCGACGGCGTGCGCTATATCTCCCTCGCGCGCGATGTCAGCAAGCCGGGCGGCAGCTTCGGCGCGCCGGTGCGGCGCTTTGCGATCGCACTCGGCTGCGAGGTGAGGCACGCGGGCGATCTGGTCTATGCCGACGATCTCGATGTGAGCAATGCGCGCGCCTTTGAACCGATCGGCATTTCCTGCCGGATCTGCGAGCGGGCGGACTGCCACCAGCGATCCGTCCCGCCGCTGGAACGACGCCTGCAGGTAACGCCGGACGAACGCGGCGTGCTGCCCTATAGCGTGGGCTAGCGCGCGCCGCCGCGCCTAATCCCCGTCCCGCATCGGCGCAATCTCCACCGGCAGCGCCCAGTCGCTGACCGGCGTGGCCTCATCCGCCGGTCGCGCCAGCAGCACCTGCGCGTGAAAATGGCCCGTGGTCTCGACCCCCTCGGTCACATGTCCGGCGGCGCGTGCGTTTTCAATCGCGCGCGCCTGTTCCCCGGCGCTCTCGAACCGGCGATGCACAAAGGGCGGGATCGGCAACGCTTCGACCACCAGGCCATGCGCCTGCAATACCTCGGTCGCGGCAGAGCGTTCATTGCCGCGAATGGGCGAGGTCATCACCCAGGGCTTGCGCGCGGCACAAGCCGCCAGCAGCCGGTCGAGCGCGCGCGGCATCAGTTGTGCGACGGAACCGCATTCGACGATCATGTCGCAGCGCGCCAGTTCCGCGGCCAGCGCCTCCGAGGGCGCCGCCACCTCCAGATCCTCGGCAAAGCCCGCGTCAAACAGGCCCACCGCCCGCCCATAGGCCACCGCATTGGGCATCACGTCCAACCCGGTGACATGGAGCGACAGATCGCGGCGGCGCAGACCGGCGAGCCAGTCGCGATCCCAGGCCATCACCTCGGCGGGCGAGGCACTGTCGAACCGCGCCTCGCGGTAGCGCGCGAACACCTGCGCCAGTGTCAGATCATGCGCCATCAGCGCGGTGACGATCCCGTAGCTGCTGGCAAAGTCCAGAATTCGCGCGACGCTCAGCCCACGCAACCGCACCAGTTCCGCCAGCCCGGCGCGAAAGGCCGCCACCGCGTGATGCTGGTTGCGATAGCCCAGCGCATCCATCATGCGGAAATAGGCCCGGCAATCGGGCTGATCGTAGGTGTCGTCAAAGATCGTGACGAAACTGTCCTTTGATGTCTCTGGCACCTTGTTCATCGTGGATACCTGGCCTTTTCTCGGTCTGACCGGACGGACCGGCAAGTCCTGAACCTTGCCGCGGGACCACGGTTTTACAACCGAAATCACGCGGATTTTCACAGGCAGGCACACAAGTGTGACAGAATTTCCGGTTCTGAAACATTATTACGCGCGCCTGTCTGCAACGTGATGCGTCGTGCGCGCAAGTCACTTGAAAGACGCAGGCCAGAGGCACACCCTTTCAGGGCGCGTTCGTTTTTGTTTCAGGAACTCATCATGAGCCATACCAGCACCCAAGTCATTCCCGATGCCTCCAAGATCATGTTCGGCGCAACGCTTGCCTGGATCGCCGTCCTGATCTACGCCTCCTCGAATTCCATCGTCTCGCTGCTGGCCGAAATCGGATCGCAGAACCGGGTGATGGGGCGCAACGTCATCACCTACTGCAACCTGCTCTTCGTCGGCTCACTGATGTCGATGGTGCCGATGGTCATCATGTTCTGGCGCGACTGGACATGGGAGAACCTCGCCAAACTCGGCCGCAGGCACTGGGCGATCCTGACCGCCTCGGCCTTCTTTTCCTCGGCGCTGACGCCCGGCCTCTTCTTTTACGCGATCGAGAATACAACAGTGACCAATGTGGTGCTGATGGGGCGGATCGAGCCGCCGCTCTTTCTGATCGCCGCCTGGGCCATCCTGCGCGAGGAATTCGAGCCGTGGTCGTTTGTCGCCGGCCTCGTGGCGCTGGTCGGCGCGGTGGTGATGATCGTGATGAACACCGACGACAACAGCTTTGTCTTCGGCAAGGGCGAGATTGGCGCACTGCTGGCGACGCTCTCCTACATCGCCTCGACACTCATCGCACGCACCGGGCTGCGTGGCATCCCGATGGGGATCTTCGCGATCTACCGGACGGCGGTGGGCACCACGTTCTACTTCTTCCTCGCGATCTATCTCTTCGGCATCAACCATTTCGAGGACGTGTTTCACCCCGTCGTCTGGCAATGGGTCTGGATCTATGCGGTGATCGTGGTGATCTGCGGACAATTTGCCTGGGCGCTCGGGTTGAAATACGCCCGTTCCGGCGATGTCTCGCTGGCCACGTCCTTTTCACCGCTGGCGGCGATCCTGATCGCCATGATGCTCTTGGGCGAGGATCCCGGTCCCGGCCTCATCCCCGGTGGCGCGATCATCCTTGCGGCGATCGGCATCGGCCAGTATGGCCGGATGCGCAGGCAGCATCAGGCGGACAGCGACGCCCGCAAACTGGCCCGCGACCGCGCGCTCGAACATGAGGGCGAGGTAAATTTCAAGGGCGCGTGACGCGCGTCCTCAGCCGTCCGGCGGCCTGCCGTAGCTCTGGAACACCTCGCGTGGCCCGCAATCCTCCGACGCCTGCCCGGTCAGCCGTGCAAGCGCGGCACGTTTGATCGCCCGCGCCGCGCCTATATCAAGGGCGGTGTCGGGGACAAAACCGGTGATCGCACCGCCCGCCCCCACGTCCGGCATCAGCAACAGTTCGACCGAAAGACTGCCGCACAGCGCATCGCGCATTGCAACCGCCGCCGCCAGCGCCGCCATGCCATCCGCCCCCGGACAGGGGGCCAGAACACACAGACCCGCGGCATTGGCGTGCGGCGCAAACTCACGCGCCTGCGACAACGGCAGCATCCGCGCCGTCGGATAGGGTGCCAGAACCTCGCGCAACACCTGCGCCTCGGGCGTATCGCTGGCCCCCAGACAGACGGTGACGCGCCCGCCCGCGGACGATTTCGCCACCAACACCCCCAGCGCGTGCCGGATGACCTGCCCGGCGTCCGGCGCGACGGTCACGATTTCCCGCGTTATCGCCTCCGCCTGCCGACTCAGGAAAAAGTGCAGGATTTCCTCTGCCATGTTGTTGTAATGGCCCACGTCGCGCGTATCGTGGATGATCCGGCCGATATCGACCTCCTCGACGCGATAACCCGCCGCATGCACCCGCAGCATCGCGTCGATATCGACCGCGTAATCGCCGGTCAGCAGCTGATGCGCGATCAGCGATTTGTCAAACAGATATATCCCCGTATTGGGCGCGCGCAGATGCCCCAGTCCGGGGAACATCAGCCGCAGCGCAGGCGCGACCAGCAGCCGCGTCATCGGCATGTTGTCCATGGGATCGTTCCACGCGCCCTTGATCAGCCCCACTCCGGGCGCGCGGGCGGCGGGCATGCGGGCAAAGAGCGCGGTTTCGAACCGGCCCAGATCGGCGTCCACCTTCATCACCCAGTCATGCGTCGCGGCGGCAATGCCCGCGCGCACGGCATGGCCCATGCCGGTGCGCGGCTCCTCGATCACCCGCGCACCGGCGGCGCGCGCCTCGGTGGCGGTGGCATCCTGCGAGCCGTTGTCGATCACGACAATCTCGGCCACATCGGCCATCGCAGACATCACCGTGACCACCTGCCGGATGGTCTGCGCCTCGTTTCTTGCGGGAACGATCACCGTGACCGGATCGGCCATTCTCTCTCCTTCGGCCCCTCGACCGACACTACATCCATGAAAAGCCTAATCGGGCCAATGCCGGATCACAACAGACTGCCCACTCACACCCGACAAACACCGCGCGAGGACGCTCGCCCGTTATTGACCGGCAACCGCGCTAGAATGCAAGCGTCGCCTCCACGGCGCGCGTCCAGGCGGCGATCTTTTCCTGCCGGCGGCGCTCTGGCATGGCGGGCAGAAACTGCCGGTCCAGCGCCCATGTGGCGGCAAACTCGGCCTGCCCCGGATAAAGCCCGATCTGCATCCCCGCAAGCCACGCCGCACCCAGCGCCGTGGTCTCCAGAACCTGCGGGCGGTCCACCGGCGCGTCGATGATGTCCGATAAAAACTGCATCGCCCAGTCGCTCGCACTCATCCCGCCATCCACCCGCAGCACCGCCTGCGCGCCCTGTCCGGCCCAGTCGTCACGCATCGCCTGCAGCAGATCACGGGTCTGGAATCCCACGCTCTCCAGCGCCGCGCGCGCCAGCTCCTCGGGCCGCGAATTGCGCGTCAGACCAAAGATCGCCCCCCGGCAGTCGGGCCGCCAATAGGGCGCGCCAAGCCCGGTAAAGGCAGGCACCAGAACGACATTCTGCCCCGGATCGGCCTTTTCCGCCAGCGGCTGCGTTTCGCTGGCCTCGCGGATGATCTTCAGCCCGTCGCGCAGCCATTGGACCACGGCGCCCGCCACAAAAATCGACCCTTCCAGCGCATAGGTAGGTTTGCCGTCCAGCTGATAGGCGATGGTGGTGAGCAGCCGGTTCTGCGATACCACCGGCGTATCGCCGGTGTTGAGCAGGGCAAAACAGCCTGTGCCATATGTGGATTTCAGCATGCCGGGCCGAAAACACGCCTGCCCCACCGTCGCCGCCTGCTGATCGCCAGCGACGCCCCGGATGGGTATCTCGCGACCGAAAAGATCGTCCCGCACCATGCCGAAGTCGGCGGCGCTGTCGCGCACCTCGGGGAGCATCCGCATTGGAATACCCAGCAGATCACAGATGGTCCGGCTCCAGCGCCCCTTGCGGATGTCATAGAGCAGCGTGCGCGCGGCATTGGTGGCGTCGGTGGCATGCACCCTGCCGCCCGTGAGTTTCCATATGAGAAAGCAGTCAACCGTGCCGAACAGCAGATCGCCCGCCTGCGCCTTGCTCCGCGCGCCCTCCACGTTCTCCAGGATCCAGCGCAGCTTGGTTCCCGAAAAATACGGGTCCAGCAACAGCCCGGTTCGCTCGGTCACTATCGGCTCGTGCCCCGCCGCACGCAGGTCCGCGCAGTAATCGGCGGTGCGCCGGTCCTGCCAGACGATCGCATTGTGAATGGCCCTGCCGGTGTGCCGGTCCCAGACCACCGTGGTCTCGCGCTGATTGGTGATGCCGATGGCGGCGATATCGGCCACGTTCAGCCCCGCCTTCTCGATCACCGCGCGGCAGGTGCCCGCCGTGGTGGACCACAGATCGTTCGGATCATGCTCGACCCAGCCCGATTGCGGGAAATGCTGTTCGAACTCCTCCTGCGCCATCGCCACCAGCCGCATCGAAGCGTCAAACAGGATCGCCCGACTCGAGGTCGTGCCCTGGTCAATGGCGAGGATATGAGACATGGCTCTGTCCGCTTGCTATGGATGTCATGTTCTCCCGCGTCATCATCCGGCTCGACCGGATGATCTCCCGAACCGGAGATCCTCGGGGCAAGCCCGAGGATGACCCGTCTTCCGGCACCGCGTCACCGCCCGGCATGACCGGGCGATGACAGGCCGCCGCCTTTACTGCCAGGACTTGATCAGCTCATCATAGGCGATGGTGATCGGCTCTTCGTCCTCGTTCTCCAGCTTGGCCTTGGGCGCGCCGGGTTGTGACAGCCAATAGGCCTCGTCCTGCGGCTCGTTCAGCTTGGGTCCGATATCGCCCTGAACGCCCGCACGCTCCAGCCGCTCCAGCACCCGCTCCTGATCGGCGCAGAGCGCGTTCAGTGCCTCCTGCGGGGTCTTGGCCCCCGACATTGCATCACCGATGTTCTGCCACCAGAGTTGCGCCAGCTTGGGATAGTCCGGCACGTTGGTGCCCGTGGGCGACCACTGCACGCGGGCGGGCGAGCGGTAGAACTCGACCAGACCGCCCAGCTTGTCGGCGCGCTCGGTAAAGCTCTCGTGCTGGATCGTCGACTCGCGGATGAAGGTCAGGCCGACATGGCTTTTCTTCACGTCCACGGTCTTGGAGGTGATGAACTGCGCATAGAGCCAGGCCGCCTTGGCGCGGTCCACGGGCGTGGATTTCATCAGCGTCCAGCTGCCTGCATCCTGATAGCCCACCTTCATGCCCTCTTCCCAGTAGACGCCGTGCGGGCTGGGGGCCATGCGCCACTTGGGCGTGCCGTCCGCGTTCATCACCGGCAGGTCGGGTTTCACCGACGCGGCGGTAAAGGCCGTGTACCAGAACATCTGCTGCGCCACGTTGCCCTGAGCGGGGATCGGGCCCGCCTCGGAAAAGGTCATGCCGGCGGCTGCCGGGGGCGAGTATTTCTCCAGCCATTCGATCGCCTTGGTCACCGCATAGACCGCAGCCGGGCCATTGGTCGCCCCGCCTCGCGCCACGCAGGAACCGACGGGCTGGCTGTTCTCGTTGACACGGATGCCCCATTCATCGACCGGCAGACCGTTCGGCTCACCCTTGTCGCCCATTCCGGCCATGGACATCCAGGCATCGGTATAGCGCCAGCCAAGGCTGGGATCCTTCTTGCCATAGTCCATGTTGCCAAAGACTTCGCCTTCGACGCCCAGATGGCTCAGATCGCGCCCGGTGAAGAATTCGGCGATGTCCTCATAGGCCGACCAGTTGACCGGAACGCCCAGATCATAGCCGTATTTCTCCTTGAAATCCGCCTTGTTCTTGTCGTCGTTGAACCAGTCGTAGCGGAACCAGTAGAGGTTGGCGAACTGCTGGTCAGGCAGTTGATAGACCTTGCCATCGGGCCCGGTGGTAAAGCTCAGCCCGACGAAATCCTCAAGATCGAGGTTGGGATTGGTCACATCCGCGCCCTCGCCCGCCATCCAGTCGGTCAGGTTGCGCGCCTGCTGATAGCGCCAATGGGTGCCGATGAGATCCGAGTCGTTGATATATGCGTCGTAGATGTTTTCGCCCGACTGCATCTGGGTCTGCAGCTTTTCAACCACATCCCCCTCGCCGATGAGGTCATGGGTGACCGTGATGCCGGTAATCGCGGCAAAGGCCGGGGCCAGCACCTTGGATTCGTAGCTATGCGTGTCGATGGTTTCCGACACGACCTTGATCTGCATGCCCGCAAAGGGCTGGGCGGCGTCGATGAACCATTGCATCTCGGCCTCCTGCTCGGCGCGGCTGAGCGACGACAGATCGCCGATCTCCGTGTCCAGAAACGCGCGTGCGGCGTTCATGTCCGCAAAGGCCGGCCCGGCCAACAGGCCCAGCGACACCAGCGCGGTGGTTGTGGTCATTCGTAAGTTCATGGTTTCCCTCCCTGAAGAACTTTTGAATATTCACGCCCGGAAATCCCCGGACGCCGGTTTCCCGACTACACCCAGCGAAACACCGCCGCGGCATAGACCAGGCAGACGATCAGCGCATAGGGTTGGTTCGCGCCGACAATCCCGAGCCAGGCCAGATTGATGAAGGCCGAACCCAGAAGCGTAATGAAAAGCCGATCCCCCCGCGTGGTCTCGATCCTGAGGATACCAACGCGCGGGGTCTCGGGGAATTTTATGGCCAGTATCGTGAAGGTGATGAGCAACATCGCGATGATCCCGAAGAAGATCGCCGTGGGCCATGTCCATGCCATCCAGTCCATCACGACCACTCCTTTTTAACATTCATATGAACCGGGACTGAAAAGCGAAGTCGGTGGCTGCTAACACGTTTTAATTCTCCACCTGCTTCCACGATGGAGAGAACTTTGAGGCCGCTCTTTGCGGTGGCGTCAACCTCTACGTTGACTTCAAACTCAACTAATCGCTCCGTCCAAACTGGTTTCCCTTCGATTGCGGCAGGTGCAATTGCCTTGTCTTCGTCGGAGGCTGAACGAACCCCCTGTAATATCTCTAGAAGAGACTTCTTTATAAACTCGTTGAGTTCCATCACACCCTCCCCAACGCAAAGCCCTTGGCGATGTAATTCCGCACGAAATAGATCACCAAGGCCCCCGGCACGATGGTCAGCACCCCCGCCGCCGCCAGAACGCCCCAATCCAGACCGCTCGCCGAGACCGTGCGCGTCATGGTCGCCGCAATCGGCTTGGCGTCCACGCTCGTCAGCGTGCGCGACAGCAACAGTTCCACCCATGAGAACATGAAGCAAAAGAATGCGGCCACGCCGACACCGCTGGCGATCAGCGGCATGAAAATCTTGACGAAAAACCGCGGAAAGGAATAGCCGTCGATATAGGCGGTCTCGTCGATCTCCTTGGGCACACCGCGCATGAACCCCTCCAGGATCCACACCGCCAGAGGCACGTTGAACAGGCAATGCGCCAGCGCCACGGCGATATGCGTATCGAAAAGACCCACCGAGGAATAAAGCTGAAAGAACGGCAGCGCAAAGACCGCCGGCGGCGCCATCCGGTTGGTCAACAGCCAGAAGAACAGGTGCTTGTCGCCCATGAAATTATAGCGCGAGAACGCATAGGCCGCAGGCAGCGCCACCGCGACCGACAGGACCGTGTTCATCACCACGTAGATCAGCGAATTGACATAGCCCATGTACCAACTGGCATCGGTCAGGATCGTGGCATAGTTGGCGAGCGTCAGGTTCTGCGGCCAGAGCGAGAAGACGCCGAGAATCTCGTCATTGGTCTTGAGGCTCATGTTGACCAGCCAGTAGATCGGCAGCATCAGGAACACGAGGTAAAGCACCATCACCACATTGACCCGCGGCAGGCTGAGGCTGCGTGCGGCGCTTCGGGATGCGGTCAGATCGGCCATCACTTGCCCTCCCGTTTGTCGAGATTGACCATGACGGTGTAAAACACCCATGAAATCAGCAGGATCACGAGGAAATACATGATCGAGAACGCCGCCGCCGGACCAAGGTCGAACTGCCCCAGCGCCATTTTCACCAGATCAATCGACAGGAACGTCGTCGCATTGCCCGGACCGCCGCCGGTGACCACGAAAGGCTCCGTATAGATCATGAAGCTGTCCATGAACCGCAGCAGGATCGCGATCATCAGCACGCCTGCCATCTTGGGCAGCTCGATATAGCGGAACACCGCCCAGCGGCTGGCCTGATCTATCTTGGCCGCCTGATAATAGGCGTCCGGGATGGATTGCAGCCCGGCATAGGCCAGAAGCGCGACCAGCGAGGTCCAGTGCCAGACATCCATGACGATCACCGTCACCCAGGCGGCGCGGATATCCTGCGTGTAGTTGTAGGAAATCCCCAGCGCATCCAGCGTATGACCCAGAAGCCCGATATCGACCCGGCCAAAGATCTGCCAGATGGTGCCGACCACATTCCACGGAATGAGCAGCGGCAGCGACATCAGCACAAGACAGAGCGACGCCCAGAAGCCGCGCTTGGGCATGTTGAGCGCTACAATGATGCCAAGCGGGATTTCAATTGCCAGAATGATCGCAGAGAATATCGCCTGCCGCGCCAGCGCATCCCACATCCGCTGGGACGAGAGCATGTCCTCGAACCATTCCAGCCCCGCCCAGAAGAACTGATTGTTGCCGAACGTGTCCTGCACCGAATAGTTGACCACGGTCATCAGCGGGATGACGGCGGAAAACGCCACCAGAACCAGCACCGGCAGGACCAGGAACCAGGCCTTTTGATTGACCGTCTTTTCCATCAGGCCGCCTTTCGTTTTGGGTGATGGTGGATGTCATCCTCGGGCCTGACCCGGGGATCTTCAGCCGCAAACGCCTCTCCGTCATCCTCGGGCTTGACCCGAGGATCTCCGGCCCGACAGATCCTCGGGTCAAGCCCGAGGATGACGGGGGGATTGGCCGGGAATACAGGGCCGGGTCGGTCGGTTTCGCGGCAAGCAACAAAACTCATGCCGCCACCTCGATGCGAGAGCGGGGCGCGACGCGCCAGTCGTCGGAATAGACATTGACCGCCGCAGGGTCAAAACCGATCCGCGTCACGCCGGGCGCGATTCCGGCGCCCTCGGCGGCGATGGCATTGATCTCGACGCCGTTGAAATCGCAGCGGATGATCTTGTGCCGCCCGACATCCTCGACGCGGCGGATCGTGACCGGCAATCCGCCATCCCCGACTGCCAGCCGCACGAATTCGGGCCGCACCCCGATCTGCACATGCCCCGAGGGCCGCGCGTATTCGGCCCCGAGCGGCACCTCGACACCGCCCACGCGGGCGGTTGTCCCCTCGACTTCGGCATCGAGAAGATTCATGCCGGGCGAGCCGATGAAATAGCCCACGAACGTATGCTCCGGCCGCTCGAACAGTTCCTGCGGCGTGCCCATCTGCACCACGCGCCCGTCATGCATCACCACCACCTTGTCGGCGAATGTCAGCGCCTCGGTCTGATCATGCGTCACATAGATCATCGTATGGCCAAACTCGTGATGCAGCGCCTTCAGCTGCGTCCTGAGTTCCCATTTCATATGCGGGTCGATCACCGTCAGCGGCTCGTCGAACAAGAGGGCATTCACGTCCTCGCGCACCATGCCCCGGCCAAGGCTGATCTTCTGCTTGGCGTCGGCGGTCAGCCCGCGCGCCTTGCGGCCCAGTTCCGCCTCCATCCCAATCATGCGCGCGATGGCCTGCACCCGGTCGGCGATGTATTGCACGGACGCCCCCCGGTTGCGCAGCGGAAAGGCAAGGTTGTCGCGCACCGTCATGGTGTCGTAGACCACCGGAAACTGGAACACCTGCGCGATATTGCGCGCGGCGGTGGCCTGATCGGTGACATCCGCATCATTGAACAGGATGCGCCCCTGCGACGGGCGCAAAAGGCCCGAAATGATATTGAGCAGCGTGGACTTGCCACAGCCCGACGCCCCGAGCAGCGCATAGGCCTCGCCATCGCCCCAGACATGGTTCAGCTCCTTGAGCGCCCAGTCCTCCGGCGTGGCCGGATCGGGCAGGTAGGAATGCGCCAGATTATCAAGCGTGATTTTCGCCATTACCCCCCCTCACGCCGCCATCGCATAGGCCGCAGGCGCCACCAGCGCGCCGTCCGCGTCAAAGACATAGACATGCGCCGGATCCAGATAGACCCGCAGCGCAGCCCCCAGTTTCAACTCGCGCACCCCGTGGATCAGACCCACCCAGCGCTCGCCGTGATGATCGAGATGGACAAAGGTTTCCGATCCGGTGATCTCGGTGACGCTGAGGCGCGTGTCGAACACCAGCGCCTCGCCCGCCGCCTGTTCCAGTTCCAGGTGGTTGGGGCGGAACCCGGCCATATAGTCGCCATCGCGCAGCCCGGTCATGCTGCCGATCGCGGGCGCGCTCTGCCCCTCGCCGAACAGGATACGCCCGCCCGATTTGGTGACCCGCAGGAAATTCATCGGCGGATCGCTGAACACCCGCGCGGTGGTGGCGTCATTCGGCTGCCGGTAGACCTTTGGCGTCGGCCCGAACTGCGTCACCCGCCCCTCCCACAGCGTCGCGGTGTTGCCACCCAGCAGCAGCGCCTCTTCCGGCTCGGTCGTGGCATAGACGAAAATGCTGCCCGCCGCCTCGAATATCCTGGGGATTTCGGCGCGCAATTCCTCACGCAGCTTGTAATCCAGATTGGCCAGCGGCTCATCGAGCAGCACCAGCCCCGCATCCTTGACCAGCGCCCGCGCCAGCGCACAGCGCTGCTGCTGTCCGCCCGACAACTCCAGCGGCTTGCGCCCCAGCATCGGCGTGAGCTGCATCAGATCGGCGGTCCTGCGCACCGCCGCGTCAATCTCGGCCGCCGATTTCCCCATCAGCCGCATCGGCGAGGCGATGTTGTCATAAACGCTCATCGAGGGGTAGTTGATGAACTGCTGATAGACCATCGCCACCTTGCGATCCTGCACGCGCATGCCCGTCACATCCTGCCCATGCCAGAAAATCCGGCCCCCCTGCGGCACATCCAGCCCCGCCATCAGCCGCATCAGCGAGGTCTTGCCCGACAGCGTTGGCCCGAGCAGCACGTTCATCGTGCCGGACTCGAGCACCAGGTCGGTCGGATGGATATGCACCCGCCCGTTCACGACCTTCGAAACCCCCTCCAGTATCAGCGCCATGCGATCACCCCTCACTCATCCCTCGGCGACCGCGGGGCGCGCGCCCCCCATGCCCCGCTCCTGTCGCATCCACTCCTCCAGCGCGTCGATCTGCGCGCCGGTCATCTTCAGCCCCAACCGGGTGCGCCGCCAGACCACATCCTCGGCCTCGCTGGCAAATTCATGTCGCATCTGCCAGCGCACTTCGGCCGCCGTCAGCGTCGCGCCGAACTCGGGGCCAAGGTCGGCAGCGCTGCGCGCATCGCCCAGAATATCCACCGCCTCGGTGCCATAGGCCCGCACCAGACGCCGCGCCCAGGCCGCCGTCAGGAACGGATAGCCCCGCCGCAAACTCTCGATCAGCCGCTCCACCCCGTCAACGGGGAAATCGCCCCCCGGCAACGGCACACCCGCCGTCCAGTCGCCACCCGTCCCGGGAAAGAACGGCGTCAGCTTTGCCAGCGCAGCCTCGGCCAGCTTGCGATAGGTGGTGATCTTGCCACCAAACACGTTCAACAGCGGCACGCCTTCCCCCCCGACCAGGGACAGCACATAGTCCCGCGTCGCCGCCGTGGCCGATTTGGCCCCGTCATCATAGAGCGGCCGCACGCCGGAATAGGTCCAGACGATATCCTCGCGGGTGACGGGCCGCTCGAAATACTCGGATGCAAAGCGGCACAGGTACTCGGCCTCCTCCGGCGTGCATTCGGGACGCTCACCGGCATCGCCGTGTTCGGCATCGGTCGTACCGATCAGGGTGAACTCGCCCTCATAGGGAATGGCAAAGATGATCCGCCCGTCAGTGCCCTGAAAGAAATAGCACTTGTCGTGATCGTACAGCTTGCGGGTCACGATATGGCTGCCCCGCACCAGCCGGACGCCCTCGGACGAATTGAGCCGCAGGGTATTGGTGATCACATCCCTGACCCATGGCCCACCGGCATTGACCAGCGCACGCGACCGCACCACCTCTGTCGCGCCGGTCGCCTGATCCTCCAGCGTCACATGCCACAGATCGCCAACCCGCTCCGCCGACTGTACCCGCGTGCGCACCCGGATGCGCGCGCCGCGCGCGGCGGCGTCGCGCGCATTGAGCACCACCAGGCGGCTGTCCTCGATCCAGCAGTCGGAATATTCATAGGCCTGGGTGAACTTGTCCTTGAGCGGCTTGCCCTCGGGCGCGCGCGCCAGATCCAGCGTGGTCGTGCCAGGCAGGATCTGGCGCCCGCCCAGATGATCATAGAGAAATAGCCCGAGCCGGATCAGCCAGGCCGGGCGCCGCCCCTTCATCCACGGCATGATCACGTTGAGAATGCGCGAGGTGGGCGTTTCGCCCTCGAACCGCATGTCGCGATGCCAGGGCAGGACGAAACGCATCGGCCAGCTGATATGCGGCATGGCGCGCAACAGGGTTTCACGCTCGATCAGCGCCTCGCGCACCAGGCGGATCTCGAAATATTCCAGATAGCGCAACCCGCCATGAAACAGCTTGGTCGATGCCGAAGAGGTCGCCGATGCAAGATCGCTCATCTCCGCCAGCTCGACGCTCAGCCCCCGGCCCGCCGCATCGCGCGCGATGCCACAGCCGTTGATCCCGCCGCCAATCACAAACAGATCGACACATCTGTCTTGCGAACCCTGCGACACGCGCCCCTCCCTGTGCAACCTGAACACAAGCGAACCATCTTTTTCTATCTATGGTCAACAAGGAATGTTCGTTTTTTTTCTTTTTTTGCGACCTATATTGATTTCATTGACAAATTCACAGGCGATCCCGACACGCCCATGACTGTTGGTCGCATTACCCAAGATCACGTTACGTCACGCGACCATTCCGAACCGCGATTCGCGCGCCTCGCCGCATCGCAGCACAGCAGATGCTTGCAAGGCGCGGCAAAACGAACATAATCGAACCGAAAACCGATCAGGGACAGCCCATGTCGCAAACCTTTCGCCTGCCGGATATCCTTGAAATCGCCCGCACCGAGGGCAAGGTCACCGTCGAAGGTCTCGCCGAGCGCTTTGACGTCACCGTCCAGACCATCCGCCGCGACCTCACCGAACTGGCCAATACGGGCAAGCTCGAACGTGTCCACGGCGGTGCGATCCTGCCATCGGGTGTCACCAACATCCTTTACGAGGAGCGCCGCCGCCTCAACGAACCCGCCAAGGCCGCCATCGGGCGCGCCTGCGCCGCGGCGATTCCGCATGACGCCTCGGTCTTTCTCGACATCGGCACCACCACCGAGGCGGTGGCGCGCGAGCTGATGGACCACCGCAACCTGATGGTGGTGACCAACAACATGAACGTGGCGCAGATCCTGCTTGCCAACAAGGACTGCGAGATCGTGGTCGCGGGCGGCGCGCTCCGGCGCTCGGATAACGGTCTGGTCGGCAATCTCACAGCACGCACCATCGAGAATTTCAAGTTCGACTTCGCCATTCTCGGCTGCTCCGCGCTCGACGAGGACGGCGACATGCTGGATTTCGACATTCAGGAGGTGCTCGTCGGCCAGACCCTTCTCAACCGCTCGCGCGAGGTGTTTCTCGTCGCCGACCATTCCAAGTTCCAGCGCAGCGCGCCGGTGCGCATCGGATCGCTGCGCGATGTCGATCAATTCTTTACCGACCTGCCCCCGCCCGCGCTTCTTGCCGAAACCTGCGCCGGCTGGGGCACCCGGGTGCATGTGGCGCAGCCCCTCAACACGGGCTGAGCCGCGCCCCGCCAACCGTTGCCGCCCTGCTCAGACCTGGGCCTGAAACACCGCCCCCACCTCGCCCCGGATGATCCGTGCGATCTGCGCGCAATCCTCAAGGCTGAACGTCAGCGGCAGCCGCATGTCAACAATGCCACGCAGAATCCGGTCGCTCGCGGGCATGGGCGCACTCGGCGCATAGCGCCAACTGTCATAGCGGCTGGTGAACCCGCTCGGCTCGGACGCGCCAAACCACTTGAGTTCCACCCCGCGCGCCAGACACCGCCCGAGCACATCGCGAATCCGCGCGCCCTCCCAGTCCAGCAGCAGAAACTGGATGGAGGAACCGACATAGCGCTCATGTTCCGCCCGCTCCACCACCGTCAGCCCCGGCGTGCCGCGCAGCCCCTCCTCGACCACCCGATAGCGTTCGTTCCACTTTTCGCATTGCGCATCCAGCGCCCGCAACTGTGGCCGCAGGATCGCCGCGCGCAGATGATCCATCCGCCCCGAAACATTGGGCGTGTCGTATTTCACCCGCTCGAACACGTCGTCAGGCGGCACCGTGCCGTGGCGCTTGTAGAGCATGTAGGATCCCGACAGGATCACCGCCCGCGCCATCACCTCGTCGTCATCGGTGATCAGAAACCCGCCCTCGCCGGAATTGATGTGCTTGTAGGTCTGCGTCGAATAACAGCCCACCCTGCCCCAGCGCCCCGAGGGCACGCCGCGCCACGCCGCCCCCATCGTATGCGCGCAATCCTCGATCACGGTGACGCCCGCACCGTCGCAGATCGCCATCAGCGCATCCATATCCGCCAGATGCCCGCGCATGTGGCTCAGCATCAGCACATCCGCCTGATCCGCCTTGGCCGCCAGATCCTCCAGATCAATCGTCAGCGCCTCGGTCACCCCGACAAAGACCGGCACCGCCCCCACGCTCGCGATCGCCCCCGGCACCGGGGCCAGCGTAAAGGCGTTGCTCAGCACCCGGTCCCCCGGTCCAATACCCAGCGCACGCAGCGCCGTGGCCATCGCATAACCGCCCGAGGTCACGGCAAGCGCGTATTTCGCCCCGGTATAATCCGCAAATTCCCGTTCCAGCGCCGCCACCTCGCCCGGCTCATCGTCCACGAGGTTGTAACGATGCAGCCGCCCCGAGCGCAGCACGTCGAGCGCCGCCGCAATCCCCTCTTCGGGGATCGGCTCCTGCTGGGTAAACTTGCCTTTGAAAATCTCTGTCATGTGGGATGTTTTGGGGCGGGAGCGGTGGCAGGTCAATGGTTTCCACTCGGCGATCCTGCATCTTTCGAAAACCCGAAACCAGCCTGCGCGCTACCCGATAAGCCGCGCCACGACGTCCGGCAATTCGTCAAAATGCGCAATCATCGCCTCGGGCGTCAGGGCCGCCACGGCGTCCCCATTCGGCCCGAAGGTCACCAGGACGGACGGCACCCCCGCCGCGCGCGCGGTTTCCCGGTCGGTATCCGAATCCCCGACCAGCAGACACCGCGCCGGAACGCCGCCCGCACGCCGCACGGTTTCCCGCAAATGCTCGGGATCGGGCTTGCGCACTGCCAGCGTGTCGGCCCCGGTCAGGGCCTGAAACGCCCCAAGAACCCCCAACCGCTGCAGCAGCAGACGCGCCAGCGCCTCGGGCTTGTTGGTGCAGACCGCCACCCGGTAGCCTTCCGCGCTCAACTCCTCGACCGCCGTCATCGCGCCGGGATAAAGCACCGTATGCACGTTGATCGCGCTCCGGTAGGCCTCCAGCAGCACCGGATACTGCCGGTCGATCTCGGCCCGGTCCCCGGCCCGCCCCAGCCGCTCCATCCCGAGGCTTAGCATCGCCCGTCCGCCGCGCAGCGCGACCCCGGCATCGCGCACGGGATCCAGCAGGTCACCCACACCCATGCCCCGGAAACAGGCATTGGCGGCGGCGATCAGATCGCCGCTCGTATCGGCCAGCGTGCCGTCAAGATCGAACACCACCGTGCGCATTGCCCCGCCTTTCCTGTTCCGCAGCCGCATGGCGGCGTTCTGCCCATCTCTGTGTCATCCCGGTAACCACGTTTGATGGGACGCACCCTTGCACCTTTGTCCCAACCCGATAAAACCTGCGCTCAGGAAATACAAAGGGAAACGCATGGCCATCGCCCTCATCATCCTTGCCGCAGGTCAGGGCACGCGCATGAATTCCGACCTGCCCAAGGTGCTGCACCCAATCGCAGGCGCGCCGATGCTGTTGCACGCGATGCAATCGGGCGCAACACTCGACCCCGATCACACGATCATCGTCGCCGGTCACGGCGCCGATGCGGTGACGGCCGTGGCTCAGGCCCATGACCCCGGCGCGCAGGTGGTGCTGCAGACCGAACAGCTTGGCACCGCCCATGCCGTCGCACAGGCCGCCCCGGCGCTTGGCGACTATCCCGGCGACGCGCTCGTGCTCTATGGCGACACACCTTTCATCCAGCCCGAAACGCTTGAGAAAATGGTCGCCGCCCGCGCCCGCCACGACATTGTGATCCTCGGGTTCGCGGCCGCCGATCCGGGCCGCTACGGACGGCTCGTCACCGAGGGCGAGACCCTGGCCCGCATCGTCGAATTCAAGGACGCCACCCCCGGCGAACGCGACATCACGCTCTGCAACAGCGGCGTCATCCTGGCCCCCGCACCGCTGCTCTTCGATCTCATCGCCGAGGTCGGCAATGACAACGCGGCGGGCGAATACTACCTGACCGACATCGTTGCCCTGGCGCGTGCCCGTGGCCTTTCGGCCACCGCCGTCACCTGCCCCGAGTCCGAGACCATGGGCATCAATTCGCGCACCGAGCTCAGCCTCGCCGAGGCCGCCTTTCAGGCCCGCGCCCGCGCCGGGGCGCTGGAAAACGGCGTCACCATGCCCGCGCCCGAAACCGTGCATTTCGCCTATGACACCCATGTCGGCCGCGACAGCGTGATCGAACAGAACGTGGTTTTCGGCCCCGGCGTCACCATCGAGACCGGCGCGCATATCCGCGCCTTCTGCCATCTTGAAGGCTGCCATGTGGCGCGCGGCGCGGTGGTGGGGCCCTACGCCCGACTGCGCCCCGGCGCCGAACTCGGCGAGGAGACCCGCGTCGGCAATTTCGTCGAGATCAAGAACGCCATCATCGACGAAGGCGCCAAGGTCAACCACCTCAGTTATATCGGCGATGCACATCTGGGCGCGGGCACGAACGTGGGCGCAGGCACCATCACCTGCAATTATGACGGCGTCAGCAAACACCACACCGAGATCGGCAAAAACGTCTTCATCGGCTCCAACACTATGCTGATAGCACCGGTCACCGTGGGCGACGATGCGCTGACCGGATCGGGCTCGGTCATCACCCGCGACGTCGAACCCGGCGCGCTCGCCATCGCCCGCGCCGAACAGGTGAACAAACCGGGCATGGCACGAAAATTGTTCGATTTGTTAAAATCAAAGGCGTCAAGACGCGAAAAAGGGGCAGAATAATGTGCGGTATTGTCGGGGTTCTGGGCGAGCACGAGGTCGCGCCCATTCTGGTCGAGGCGCTCAAACGGCTCGAATATCGCGGTTATGACAGCGCCGGGATCGCCACGGTCAGCAATGGTCATCTGGACCGCCGCCGCGCCGTGGGCAAGCTGGTCAATCTCTCCGACCTGCTGGTGCATCAACCGCTCGCGGGCAAGGCCGGGATCGGCCACACCCGCTGGGCCACCCACGGCGCGCCGACCGAGGCCAACGCCCATCCGCACAAATCCGGCCCCGTCGCCGTGGTTCACAACGGCATCATCGAGAATTACCGCGAACTGCGCGCCGAACTGGCTGCGGCGGGCATCGGCCATGAAACCGATACCGACACCGAAACCGTGGCGCTGCTCACCCATCACTACATGACGCAGGGCATGGATGCCGCCTCTGCCGCCCGCGCCACCATCGCCCGGCTCGAAGGCGCCTACGCGCTGTGCTTTCTCTTCGACGGCGAACCCGACCTGCTGGTCGCGGCGCGCAAGGGCAGCCCGCTGGCCATCGGTCATGGCGCGGGCGAGATGTTCGTGGGATCGGATGCGATCGCGCTGGCGCCGATGACCGACAGCATCACCTATCTCGAAGAGGGCGACATCGCCGTCGTCACCCGCCAGAGCCTGACCATCACCGATGCGCAGGGCCGCCTTGCCAACCGGTCCGTCAAGACCATCGAGATCGACAGCGCCCGCGTCGACAAGGCCGGACACAAGCATTTCATGGCCAAGGAAATCGCCGAGCAGCCCTCGGTCATCGGCGCGGCGCTCAGCCACTACCTGAGCGCGGACGGGCGCAACATCGTCCTGCCCGACACGATGCCCGATTTCGCCACCATCTCACGCCTGACGATGGTGGCCTGCGGTACCGCCTATTACGCCTGCCTGACCGCGAAATACTGGTTCGAGCGGCTGGCCGGTCTGCCCGTAGAGGTCGACATCGCCTCGGAATTCCGCTACCGCGAACCGCCCATCACCCCCGGCACGCTTGCGCTCTTCGTCAGCCAGTCGGGCGAGACCGCCGATACGCTCGCCGCGCTGCGTTATTGCACCGACCGGGTCGACACGATCCTGTCGGTGGTCAATGTCGCCGAAAGCTCGATCGCCCGCGAGAGCGATCTGGCGCTGCCGATCCTCGCCGGGGCGGAAATCGGCGTGGCCTCGACCAAGGCCTTCACCTGCCAGCTGACCGTGCTCCTGCTGCTGGCCCTCAGGGCGGCGCATGCGCGCGGACAGATCGACGATGACCGGCTCGCCGACATCCTCTCAAGCCTGCGCGCGCTGCCCTCCACGCTCAACACCGCGATGGAGCGCAACACCCAGATCAGGATCGTGGCCCGGCAGCTTTCCACCTCGGAAAACGCGCTCTTTCTGGGGCGCGGCCTGATGTATCCGCTGGCGCTGGAAGGCGCGCTGAAACTCAAGGAAATCAGCTATATCCACGCCGAGGCCTATGCCTCCGGCGAGTTGAAACACGGGCCCATCGCGCTCATCGACGACACCATGCCGGTGATCGTCATGGCACCCTGTGACGCGCTCTTCGACAAGACCGTCTCGAACATGCAGGAGGTGATGGCGCGCGGCGGTCGCATCCTGCTGATCTCGGACGCGCGTGGCATCGCCACGGCAGGCGACGGCGTATGGCAAACCGTCTCGATGCCCGATATCGACCCGATCCTGTCGCCCATCCTCTACGCGCTGCCCGCGCAACTGCTGGCCTATCATACGGCGGTGGCCAAGGGCACGGACGTGGACCAGCCGCGCAATCTGGCAAAATCGGTTACGGTGGAGTGACGGCCTGCCCCCGCCGCGATCGCCGCACGCAGCCCTACTCCGCCAACCTGTAGACCCGCAACTCCGGCAACCCCGTCAGCGGCGCGCCGATCAGCCGGAACGCCGCCAGCGACAACTGGCTGCCCGCGCCCTCGGGCGCATCGAGCGGGATCAGATCGACGGCGACGGATTTGCCTGTTGCAGGATAATCCACCCGGCCCCTGGCCGACTCCCGGACCAGAGGCGTCTTGAGCCATAGCCCCGGCTCTCCCGGCGCGCCCAAGGACGCCACGGTGCGCCCCAGTTCCCGCGCCGCGCCCGTTTCGGCGGCGGCCACGGCGGCCTGCCGCTCTGCCTCGGTCGTGCTGTCCAGCGTCTCCGCGGTGCGCGGCGCGGCAACCTGCGCCGCCGGGTCTTGCGCGGGCGCGCGACCAAGGATCCGCTCCACCTGCGCACAGCCTCCCAAGGCCACAATCACACCGGCGATGAGCATCCAATACTTCATATGTCCACCCTACCCGCCGATGCTTTGCCTCACAACGGACAACATGTCCCTTGCCCCGCCCGCGCCGCGCGCATAGATTTCTCGCATGACAGCACCGCTCATAGATCCGTTCCAGCGCGCCATCTCCTATCTGCGCGTCTCCGTCACCGACCGCTGCGATTTCCGCTGCGTCTACTGCATGTCGGAAAACATGACCTTCCTGCCCAAGCGCGAATTGCTGACGCTAGAGGAACTGGATCGCATGTGTTCCGCCTTCATCGGCATGGGTGTGGAAAAACTGCGCATTACCGGCGGCGAACCTCTGGTGCGCAAGGGCATCATGACCTTTTTCGACGCCATGACCCGCCATCTCGACAGCGGCGCATTGAAGGAACTGACGCTCACCACCAACGGCAGCCAGATGGAACGCTTCGCCCGCGATCTATATGCAGCGGGCGTGCGCCGGGTGAACATCTCGCTCGACACGCTCGACGAACGGAAATTCGCGGACATCACCCGCTGGGGCCGCCTGGCGCAGGTGCTCAAGGGCATTGACGCGGCACAAGACGCCGGCCTGCGGGTCAAGATCAACACCGTCGCCCTCAAGGGCTTTAACGAGGACGAACTCTTTACCCTCGCCGACTGGTGCGCCAGCCGCGACATGGACCTCACCTTCATCGAGGTCATGCCGATGGGCGACATCGGCAACGAGGACCGGCTGGGCCAGTACTGGAAACTCTCCGACCTGCGCGCCCGCCTGCGCGAGCGGTTCACCCTCACCGACCTTCCCGAACGCACCGGCGGCCCCGCCCGCTATGTGCGGATCGAGGAAACGGGCCAGAAAATCGGCTTCATCACCCCCCTCACCCACAATTTCTGCGAAAGCTGCAACCGCGTGCGCCTGACCTGCACCGGCGAGCTTTACATGTGCCTCGGCCAGGAGGACATGGCCGACCTGCGCGCGCCCCTGCGCAACAACCCCGACAATGACGCGCCCCTGCGGGAGACCATTCGCGCGGCAATTGCGCGCAAACCCAAAGGGCATGATTTCGACTATTCCCGCCAGTCCGTCGACGGTCGCGTGTCGCGCCACATGAGCCATACCGGCGGCTGATGTCCCGCACCGCGGCGCCCCTGCCCCTCCGGCTCTACAGCGCGGCGGCAAATCTGCTTGGACCGCTCGCCTATGCCCGCGTCCGCCGCAAGCTCGCGGCGCATGGCACGCCCCCCGCCCGCTGGCCCGAGCGCATGGGTCACGCCACGCTGCCCCGCCCCGACGGGCGGCTCGTCTGGTTTCACGCCGCCTCGGTCGGCGAGAGCGTTTCGGTCCTGCGTCTCATCGCGCATTGGGCCGAAACGCGCCCCGATCTCGAATTCCTGCTGACCTCCGGCACCGCCACCTCGGCGCAGGTGGTGGCCTCGCGCCTGCCACCCCGCACCCGGCACCAGTTCGCTCCGCTCGACACACAGGCCGCCGTCCGCCGTTTCCTCGCCCATTGGCGGCCCGACGCGGCGATCTTCGTCGAGAGCGAGCTTTGGCCGCAAATGCTGCACGAAAGCCACGCGGCAGACATCCCCCTCGCCCTGCTCAACGCCCGGATATCCGATCGCTCCGCCCGCAACTGGCAACGCGCACCCCGCACCGCCCGCCATCTCATGGGGATATTCCGCATCATCCGCTGTCAGGACGCGCGCACCGTGGCCCATCTCCACTCCATCGGCCTCGACCGGGCGCAACAGGGGCCCAATCTCAAATCCCTCTCCGGCCCGCTGCCCTTTGACCACGACGAACAGACCCGTCTGACAGCGCAAATCGGCGACCGCCCCCTCTGGCTCGCGGCCTCCACCCATCCGGGCGAGGACGAGATCATGCTGGCCGCGCATCAATCGCTGCTCGCCACCTGTCCCGACGCCCTCCTGATCCTCGTCCCCCGCCACCCCGAACGCGGCCTCGCGCTGGAAACCCTGATCGCCGCGCACCGCCTCGACGCCGCCCGCCGCGCCATTGGCGACCGGATCACTGCCCGGACCCAGGTCTATCTCGCCGATACGCTGGGCGAGACCGGGCTTTGGTATGCGCTCTGCCCGCTGACCTGCCTTTGCGGCTCTTTCACCCCGGTGGGCGGGCACACGCCCTATGAACCCGCCCATGCCGGATCGGCCATCCTGCACGGCCCGCTCTATGCCAATTTCTCCGAGATCTACCCTGCCCTCGACGCCTCCGGCGCGGCGCGCGAGGTGGCCGACGCCGCCGAACTGGTCCGCGCCCTGGTCGGACTGCTGGACGATCCCGCAGCCCTTGACACCATGCGCCGGAACGCCCGGAACTTCGCCGCAACGCAAGAGGATGCGCTCGACCAGATCACCGCCGACCTCTCGACCGCCCTCGGACTCGCCCCATGACCCCGCGCTTCATCTTGTCAGAAATACTCAGCCCCCTATGCCCGAACTGATCGTCACCAATTTCAACCGCAATTTCACCGGCGTCTCGGCAACGGCGGCAGGGGTGGTGCGCATCCAGCAGGGGCGCTATGACATGGCGCTTGCGGGCGTGGCGCTGCCCGGCTGCCCCGCGCCGATCAGCCCCGCCGAGGCGCGCCGCCTGTCGCGCCTCCCGCCCGAGGGCCGTCCCTTCACCATCTGGCACGTGCGGCGCAACACCGAAATGCGCGCCGCCCTCTGGGCGCGCGATGTGCTGCGCCTGCCCGTCCGTATCGTCTTTACCTCTGCCGCTCAGCGGCGGCATTCCGCCTTTCCCCGCTGGCTCATCGCGCGCATGGACGCGGTCATCGCCACCACCGACGCGGCGGCCGGCTATGTCCCGCATGTCCGCGCCGTGGTGCCGCACGGGGTGGATTGCGCCCGCTTCACCCCCGCCCCCGATCGTGCCGCCGCATGGGCGGCAACCGGCTATCCGGGCGCACGGGGCCTCGCCACCATCGGCCGCATCCGTCCCGAAAAAGGCACCGACCGCTTTGTCGAGGCAATGCTGCACCTGTTGCCGCGCCACCCGGACGTCACCGCCCTTGTCATCGGGCGCGGGGCCCGATCCGACCAGGACTTTCTGGACGGGCTTAGGGCGCGGATCGCCGCCGCCGGCCTCTCGGATCGCATCCTCTTTCCGGGCGAGGTGGCGCCCGACGCCTTGCCCGCCCTGATCCGCGCCCTGACCTCCATCGTGCAACTGCCACGTTACGAGGGCTACGGCATGGCCCCGCTCGAGGGCATGGCCTCGGGCGTGCCCTTCGTAGCCACCGATGCCGGCTATTACCGGAACTTTTCCGCCCAGGGCACAGCCGGGATCGTCACCGAGGACGCCACCGGAGCGCTCGACGCGCTCCTCGCTGACCCGGCGCGCCACGCCGCCATGGCCCGCGCCGCCCGCGCCGTGGCCGAGGCCGGTTTCAGCATCGAACACGAGGCAGACGGCATCGGGCGGGTCTACGACATGCTCTGGTCGGGACAGTAGGGCCGGGTTTTCACCGGACGCCCCCCGACCTTCTGCACCCCGCCTCAGCGCAGATGCGCAACCGCCTCAATGGTGCCAAAGTCAGGATATTGCAGCAGGACGACCACAGGATCCGACCCGTTGATCGCCACCTCCAGATCCAGCGGCGTGTGGCTGTCCCATTCGGCCAGCTGCTCTAATTCAGTCACGATATTGGTATAGGTCACCGTGCGGCCCGCATTCTCGCCATGCTCGATCTCGACCGTCTCGCTGGGAATGTAACGCAGCAGTTGCACCATGAGCGGCATGTCGCGCGGCGTCTCCACCTCTGCGCGGATATGCACCAGCCCCTCGTTGCGCGTCACCTCTACGGCAATATCCTCGCGCATCGTGGCCAGTTGCCTGTCGATGAGATCGGTCACATCCGTCAGCCGTGTGCCCACAACATGATCCCGCCCGTTGACGATCATCTGCGGCGTATAGACCATCTTGCGATCGCCCGCACTGGCATAGCCGCGCTGCCGGGCGCTGTGCTCCGGACTGCCGAACGTATCCTTCCAGCCGATGTAATCCCAGTAATCCACATGCAGCGCGAGCGCCACGACATCGTCGCGCAACGCCAGTTGCTCAAGCAATGCGTCCGCGGGCGGACAATAGGGGCAACCCTGAGATGTAAAGAGTTCGACCACAACCGACCGATCGCCGGCCAGAACACCACCGCCAGGAGAAAGGATCATGAAAGCCGTGCAAAGGCTGGCAAGAATATGTCGCATTATAAAATGTTCATCCCGATTGATCGAAACCACGTCGCTATGGGTGCAATCTAGGCTTCTCCGGCCATCATAACCAATCAACGTTTCGAGAGACAGCGGTGATATCGTGAAACAGGAACTTTATTGTGTGCAATAGTATACAAAAAAACGCGCGCCCCTCTTGATCGGCACACCCAAATCGGTCAGAAGCGGGGCAAGTGATCCAGCCTCGAACGTGAAAGGACGGCTCCCATGCCCATCAGCGTCGGACAAGACAGCTCGAAGACCCGCAAATCCCTCACTGTCGGCGATCAGACCGTCGCCTATTACTCGATCCGGGCCGCCGAAGACGCCGGTCTCGGCGATTTCTCGCGCCTGCCCGCCGCCCTCAAGGTGGTGCTGGAAAACATGCTGCGCTTCGAGGATGGCAAGACCGTCTCGACCGACGACATCCAGGCGTTCTCCGAATGGGCGGAAAACGGCGGACACGCCAACCGCGAACTGGCCTATCGCCCGGCGCGCGTGCTGATGCAGGATTTCACCGGCGTTCCGGCGGTGGTGGATCTGGCGGCGATGCGCGACGGGATCAAGGCGCTGGGCGGCGACGCCCAGCAGATCAACCCGCTCAATCCCGTGGACCTCGTGATCGACCACTCGGTGATGATCGACGAATTTGGCAATCCCCGCGCCTTTCAGATGAACGTCGACCGCGAATATGAACGCAACATGGAACGCTACCAGTTCCTCAAATGGGGCCAGGGCGCGTTCAACAATTTCCGTGTCGTGCCGCCGGGCACCGGCATCTGCCACCAGGTCAACCTCGAATACCTCGCCCAGACGGTCTGGACCGACACCGACCAGAACGGCGAGGTCGTGGCATATCCTGACACGCTGGTGGGCACCGACAGCCACACCACAATGGTCAACGGCGCGGCCGTGCTCGGTTGGGGCGTGGGCGGGATCGAGGCAGAGGCGGCGATGCTGGGCCAGCCGATTTCCATGCTCATCCCCGAGGTTGTCGGCTTTGAGCTGACCGGCCAGATGATCGAGGGCACCACCGGCACCGATCTGGTGCTCAAGGTCGTGGAACTGCTGCGCAAGAAGGGCGTGGTTGGCAAATTCGTCGAATTCTACGGCGCGGGTCTCGATCACCTGCCGCTGGCGGACCGCGCCACCATCGCCAACATGGCCCCCGAATACGGCGCCACCTGCGGCTTTTTCCCGATCGACGACGAAACCCTGCGCTACCTGCGCCAGACCGGTCGCGACGAGGCCCGCATCGCCCTGGTCGAGGCCTATGCCAAGGAAAACGGTTTCTGGCGCGGCGCGGATTACGCGCCGGTCTATACCGACACGCTCAGCCTTGACATGGGCACCATCGTGCCTGCCATTTCCGGCCCCAAACGCCCGCAGGATTACGTCGCCCTCGACAAGGCGGCGGCGTCCTTCTTTGACGTGGTCTCGGACTATCGCGGCGAGAACCACAGCCAGGCCGCCGAGGCCATGGCCGCCGAAGGCCCGGCACCCGATGCGCTGATCGACCCGCGCAAATCGGTCAGGGTCAAAGGCGAGGATTATGCGATCCGCGACGGCTCTGTCGTGATCGCCTCGATCACCTCCTGCACCAACACCTCGAACCCCTACGTGATGATCGGCGCGGGCCTTGTCGCCCGCAAGGCGCGCGCGCTCGGCCTCAACCGCAAACCCTGGGTCAAGACCTCGCTCGCGCCCGGCTCTCAGGTCGTGTCGCATTATCTCGAGGCGGCTGGCCTGCAAGAGGATCTCGACGCCATCGGCTTCAACCTCGTGGGCTATGGCTGCACCACCTGCATCGGCAACTCCGGCCCCCTGCAAAAGGAAATCTCCGAGGCCATCGCCGAGGGCGATCTGATCGCCACCTCGGTGCTTTCGGGCAACCGCAACTTCGAGGGCCGCATTTCACCGGACGTGCGCGCCAACTATCTGGCCTCGCCGCCCCTCGTCGTGGCCTACGCCATCGCGGGCGACATGAACATCGACCTCGCCACAGAGCCGCTCGGCACCGGCAAGGACGGCAATCCGGTCTATCTCAAGGACATCTGGCCCAGCCAGAAAGAGATCGCCGAACTGGTCGAGGCGACCGTAACCCGAGAGGCGTTCCAGTCGAAATATGCCGACGTCTTCAAGGGCGACGAGAAATGGCAGTCGGTCGAGACCTCGGAGGGCGAAACCTATGACTGGCCCGCACAATCGACCTATGTCCAGAATCCACCCTATTTCAAGGGCATGTCCAGAGAGCCGGGCACGATCTCGAACATCGAGGGTGCGCGTATCCTGGCGCTTCTGGGGGATATGGTCACCACCGATCACATCTCGCCCGCCGGATCGTTCAAGGAAACCACACCCGCCGGCAAATACCTCACCGAACGGCAGGTGCCGGTGCGCGAATTCAACTCCTACGGCTCGCGGCGCGGCAATCACGAGGTGATGATGCGCGGCACCTTCGCCAATATCCGTATCCGCAACGAGATGCTCGACGGGGTCGAGGGCGGCTATACCAAGGGGCCAGACGGGCAGCAGACCTCGATCTTCGACGCCTCGATGGCCTATCAGGCGGCGGGCACGCCGCTGGTGATCTTCGGCGGCGAACAATATGGCGCGGGCTCCTCGCGCGACTGGGCCGCCAAGGGCACGGCGCTCCTGGGGGTCAAGGCGGTGATCGCCGAGAACTTCGAGCGGATCCACCGCTCCAACCTCGTCGGCATGGGGGTCATCCCGTTCGAATTCACCGGCGGCGACACCCGCAAGACGCTGAAACTCACCGGCGACGAAACCGTATCAATCTCCGGCCTCGACAGCGTGAAACCGCTGCAAGAGGTGCCCTGCACGATCACCTACGCGGATGGCGCCACCCGTGAGATCACGCTCAAATGCCGGATCGATACCGCAATCGAAAAGGAATATGTCGAACACGGCGGCGTGCTGCACTACGTGCTGCGCAACCTCGCCGGATCGGCGGCATGATCGACGATCAGACGGTATTGCGGGCAGACCGCGGCGGGGCATGAACCGCTGACCGCTCCGGCACCCGAGGGGTGCCGGGCAGGACTCTGGCAGCGTACCCCTGACGCACCCGCCCCTCTGCGGAAGGGGCCGGTACGGTTGTGACCCGCCCCGGATGACATGTCATGAGAGACAGGTGACAAGGCTCAGAGCAGAAAAGCCCTGGCAAGAACGGACAGGATACAAACGGCAGACCGCCGACACGCCCCTCCCGCCATGAACAGCCGGAACGGTTGTGACCCATCCCGGATGACATGTCATCAGAGGCAGGTCACAAAGCCCAACACCAAAAATCACCAAGCGCCCCAGCCCCGGAGCGTGCGGGCAGACCTCAACCGGCAGGCTCCCGATGCTCCCGCCAGACACAGCCGGGGGGCGTCAGCCACCCGGGATGACCCGGATCGGGCCGCTCTTTTCATTGGCGCACCGCAGCAATCGCCCTATCCCCTGACTGCGATTTTTTTCCCTCACCCTCTTCTGCCGCAGCGCAGCATAGTCTATATCCCGGAAAACCAAGCCGGGACGGAAAGATCCATGCCAGACAGCCTCGCCCTCGCGGCAGACAACCTTCTCTCGCCCATCGTGCTGTCCTTCGCCCTGGGTCTCGCCGCCTCGCTCGCACGCTCCGACCTCTCGGTGCCAGAGGCGGCGGCCAAGGCGCTGTCGATCTACCTGCTCTTCGCCATCGGCTTCAAGGGCGGGGTCAGCGTCGCCGATCACGGCGTCGATCTCTCGCTCGGCGGGGCGCTGATCGCCGGGGTGGTCCTCTCGGCACTGCTCCCGCTCATCGCCTTCGCCCTCCTGCGCGTGATGTCGCGCCTCGACCGGCTCAATGCCGCCGCGGTGGCCGCGCATTACGGCTCGATCTCCATCGTCACCTTCGTTGCCGCCACTTCCATGCTCGACAGCCAGGGCATCGCATCCGAGGGCTACATGGTCGCCGTCGCCGCCGCGATGGAGGCCCCGGCGATCCTCTCTGCGCTCTGGCTCATCTCCCGCGGCGAGGGCGGCGGGCGGATGGATGCGAAACTCTGGCGCGAAATCCTGCTCAACGGCTCCATCGTGCTGCTGGTAGGCGCATTTCTGATCGGCTGGATCACCGGACCCGAGGGACTGGCAGAGATTTCCAGCTTCGTCGTCGCCCCGTTCAAGGGCGTGCTCTGTCTCTTTCTCCTCGATATGGGCCTGGTCGCCGGGCGCGGCCTGCGCCAGGGGCGCGGCGTGCTGGGTTTAGGGGCGGTTGCCTTTGGCCTCGTCATGCCCATGCTGGGCGGCCTCGCCGGCCTGCTCGCCGCGCTCACACTCGGCCTGTCGACCGGCGGCACGGCGTTGATGATGGTTCTTTCGGCCTCTGCCAGCTATATCGCCGTGCCCGCCGCCATGCGCGTGGCCCTGCCCGAGGCCAACCCCTCGATCTATCTCACGCTCTCGCTCGGCGTGACCTTTCCCTTCAACCTGACGCTCGGCATCCCGCTCTATCTCGCGCTTGCCAGCGCCGCGACCGGAGGCTGATCCGATGCAGACCCATCAGGCCAAGCGCGTGGAAATCACCATCGAACGGGTGATGCAGTCCCGCCTCACCGACGCGCTGCACAAGGCGGGCGTCACGGGCTATTCCATCCTGCCGGTTCTGGGCGGGTCCGGTCGTTCCGGCGAATGGTCCCGCTCCGGTCAGGTCAGCCCCGCCAGCGGCATGGTGCAGGTGATCTGCATCATCCGCCCAGAGCGGCTCGATGCGCTGCTCAAGGCCGCCTTTGCCGTGGTCGAGCGCCATATCGGCGTGGTCTGTGTCACCGATTGCGAAGTCCTGCGCGCCGAGCGTTTCTGAGGGTCCGGCCCGGTCCCGATACCGGCCTCAATCCTGCGCCTTGTGCGCACGCCTTGCGCGATATTCGTCGATCCGCGCCTGCACCCGGTCGGCATAGGCGGCGCGTTCGGCGTCGCTCATCTGCGCCAGATGCTCCAGCAGCACCTGCTGCCCCATCTCGAAGCGGGCGGCAAATCCCTCGCGCTGCTCGCGCATCCTCGCGGCCACCCGCTCCGGCTCGAACGGCACGGCGCGCAGATCCGCCACCAGCGCATCGAAACTCGCGCGCATTCCGCCGTGCGCGCCCTGCCCCTCGCGGTAGGCCTGCCGCATCCTGCGTCCGATCTCGCGGCGATCCTCGTCGCTCAGCGCGCGGGTCAGCGGCCCCCCCGCCATGTCCAGCCGCGACGGATGCCCGCCATGCACCCCGCCATGTCGCAGCACCCAGCCCCCGGCCAGCCCCAGCACCAGGATATTGAGCGCGAGCGACACGATCAACAGCCCCCGCATCCAGGGTTTCATCCGCCCGGCCGTATCCGGTGTATCCGCCATCAGAAATCCCCCCCCGCCAGATCAAACGCCAGTTCCGGGGTCACATCCACCAGATAAGCCGCCTCACCGGGGCCAAGCAGCCCCTCGGGCAGGCTCGTGCCCAGCCAGACCCCGGCCACCGCCGCGGTGGCAAGCCCGGCCATTGCCGGCCAGCCACCGATCAGCCGGTAGAACTGTTCTCCCAGCCCCGCGCGTCGGCGTGGCGCGGGGCTGCGGGCCGCCATCTGCACCGCCTGCGCATCCGCGATGATCCGCGCCATCAGGTCAGCCGAGGGCGCCGCGCGCTCTGCGCGGGCGGCGTCAAAATAGGCCTCCAGCCCGTTCATGTCCCGCTCTTCATCCTTCATCGGCATATCCCAACTCCTCTTGCCGCTCCGTGAGCGCCGCCGCCAGTGCCCGCTTGCCACGCGAGGTCAGGCTTTCCACCGCTTCCACGGTGATCTCCATGATCGCCGCGATCTCGGGATTGGCCAGCCCCTCGATGTGGCGCAATACCACCGCCTGCCGCTGCCGGTCCGGCAATCCGTCCAGCGCGGCCTGCAACGCCTCGGCCCGCGCGCGATCCTGCAGGGTGTCCGCCGCGCTGGCCCGCCCGTCCTCGGGTTCGGGGATCGCGTCAAGCGCCACGCTGCGCATGCGCCGCCGGCGGTCGATGCACAGGTTGGCCACCACGCGGTAGAGCCATGTGCTGACCTTCGCCTCGCCCTGTCGCCAGTCGGGGGCCTGTTTCCAGAGCCGCAGCATCGCCTCCTGCGTCACATCCTCGGCCTCGGCATGCTGCCCGAGCAGGCGGTAGGCATGCGCCATCACCCGCGGTGTCAGACGCTGCGTCAGCACCCGCGCCGCCGCCCCGTCGCCATTGGCGAAGAGCACCAGCAGGGCCTCGTCCGGCGTCTCGCCCATGGCGTCAAATGGCATCTCCATCGTCCCCAAGCGTATCCTTCAGACCCGGCCCTGACCAGTACCGACGACGAGGGGCGGCACCAACGCCGCCGCCCCCTGCCCGGAATTATTCCGTGGCCTTCTTGCCATGGCGCTTGCCATGCATCTCGCGCATCCTGGAAAACTCTTCTTCGCTGATCGCACCGTCGCCATCGGCGTCGATACGCTTGAACATCCGCTCGCTCTGGCCCGCCCGCATTTCGTCGGGGCTGAGCATCCCGTCGCCATTGGCATCATGCCGCTCGATCATGTGATCGGCATAGGCCGCGATGCGCTCTGCCTGACGCTCCGTCATCCGCGCGATCAGCTCGTCGCGCGAGAGCGCGCCATCGCCATCGGTATCGGCCCCCTCGAAACGCGCCTGCATATGCGCCGCCATTTCCTCGGACGTGATCGTGCCGTCCCCATCGGCATCCAGTTCCTCGAAACTGTGCTGCATCCGCATCCCGTGCCCCATCTTGCCCATGTGGCTCCCGGCATGGGCAATACCGACCCCGCCGACCAGAACGGTCGCGGCCAGGGCGGCTGTCAAGACAGTGGTCTTCATCGTGATATCTCCTTCAAAGATGATCGTGGCGATCCCGTGAAACGCGCCGCACTCTGCGACCGCTTACCTGCCTGATACGCAAGGCACCCGGACTTCCGGCGCGATTGCCCGAAATTCCGGCGCAATGCCGCGCCGCACAGACCCGGCTTTGCGACATCGCGACGCAATCTCTGACCTGCATCTTTCATTCCGGCGTGAGCTGCGCCACATAGACGGTATTCTGACACGAGGATGATCATGCGCGATTCGACCGCCGCCCTCTCCACGGACCGTGACCTCTGGCCCGCGCTGCGCAGGGGTTTTTCCCGCAAATGCCCCAATTGCGGCAGCGGCCCGATGCTCAAGAGCTATCTCAAGGTGCGCGACACCTGCCCGGTCTGCCGCGAGGATCTCAGCCACCACCGCGCCGATGACGGGCCCGCCTACCTGACGATTCTTCTCGTCGGGCACCTGATGGCCCCGCTGCTGCATATCGTCTTCGTGCAGTGGCGGCCCGAACCGCTGGTGCTGTTCACCATATTCGCTATTGGCACGATCGCGCTGTCTCTCTACCTTCTGCCCAGACTGAAAGGGGCGATCGTGGCCTTCCAATGGGCCCGGCTGATGCATGGGTTCGGAAACCGCGCCTAGGCCCGCTTGACAGGAGGGCCACGATGACCGGCACGGAGCACGACAAATCCGCCCTGCGCGACGCCGCGACGGTGATCGTGCTGCGTGACGCCGAAAGCCGCCCGCATGTCCTGATGGGCCAGCGCGGCGCGACCGCCGCCTTCATGCCCAACAAATTCGTCTTTCCCGGCGGTGCGGTGGATCCGGGCGATGCCGAGGTGCCGCTTGCGCGCCCCCTGCCCGCGCTCTGCGCCGAGCGGCTGCGCGAGGACAGCGCGCGCGACCTTTCCCGTGCGCTCGCGGTCGCCGCGATCCGCGAACTCTGGGAGGAAACCGGCCTCCCGCTCGGGCACCCCGGCGCATGGCCCGGCGACATCCCGCCGGACTGGACAGGCTTTGCGACGCGCGGCCTCCTGCCGGTGGCGGACCCGCTGCAATTCGTGTTCCGCGCCATCACCCCGCCCGGTCGCCCGCGCCGGTTCGATGCGCGGTTCTTTCTGGTTCATGCCGAGGCAATCACCGGCGATCTCGACGATTTCTCGGCAGCCTGCGAGGAACTCAGCCACCTGCAATGGGTGCCGCTCGCGGACGCGCGCCGGTTTGACCTGCCCTTCATCACAGAGGTGGTTCTGGCCGAGGTGGCCGCGCGCGCCCATGACCGCACGCCACCCGCCTCTGTCCCGTTCTTTCGCAACGATGACGAGAAAAGCCTTTTTCTGCGCCTCAACGGAGCGCCACCACAGCGATCACCGACAGCGTGATCAGCGCGATTCCCCACCCCTCGCGCCGGGTGATCCTTTCACCAAAGAACAGCACCGAGGCGATCAGCGAAAAGATCACCTCGACCTGCCCCACGGCAAACACATAGGCCGCGTTCTGTAGCGTGAAGGCGGTGAACCAGCACAGGCTGCCCGCCATGCCGGTCAGGCCCATCCAGACGGCGGTGCGCCGCGCGGCGATCACCCGCCCCACCTGCCCCGGCTCGCGCCACATCAGCCAGAGCGACAGCGCCAGCGCCTGCATCACCGTCACCACCGCCAGCGACAGGCCCGCGCGCAGCAGCGGATCGGCGCTCGCGATCTCCAGCGTGGCACCGCGATACCCCACCGCCGAGACAGCGAAAAACGCCCCCGAGGCAAGCCCCAGAAGCGCCGCGCGATTGGCAAAACGCCGCCACCAGCGCCCCGTCAGCCCCGGCGTCTCGGACAGGATCAGAACACCCGCCAGCCCCAGCGTGATCGCGCCCAGCCCAGCCGCCGTGATCCTGTCACCAAGGATCACGAGGCCGACAAGCGCGGTCTGCACGACCTCGGTTTTCTTGAAGGTGATGCCCACGGCGAAATTGCGCTCGGCAAACAGCGCCACAACGCACCACGTCGCAAGGATCTGCGACAGACCACCCGCCACGGCATAGATCCAGAACCGGCCCGAATACTCCGGCCACGCCACGCCCTGTAATGTCAGATAGCCGAATACCAGCGCCACGACGAACGGCGCGGAATAGAAGAACCGCGCCAGCGTCGCCCCCCCGGCGCTGAGCGCGCCCATGCTCAGATGTTTCTGCAGCATGAATCGCAGCGTCTGAAACGCGGCGGCGGCAATCGAGAGGATGATCCAGGACTCCATACGTTCTCATGCAACGGATTGCCGGGCTTGACCAGCGCCGTCCCACCTCACCCCGTCGAGATCGCCGTGCCCAGTTGCGCCGCGCTGCGGCCCTGCCCCTCGCGCCCCAGCGTCCGGCACAGGATCAACACCGGGATCAGGCCAAAGCCCACCAGCACCAGCGAGGGCACCGCCGCCTCCGACAGCCGCTCGTCGGCGGCCAGCCGGTGCGCCTGCACCGCCAGCGTCTGGAAATTGAACGGATGCAGGATCAGCGTGGCGGGCAGTTCCTTCATCACATCGACGAAAACGATCAGCAGCGCCGTCAGCACCGAGGTGCGCGCCACCGGCAGATGCACCCGTGTCAACAGTTTCGGCCCGGTCTGCCCGAGCGACCGGCCCACCGCGTCGAAATGCCAGGGAACCGTCGCCATGCCACTGTCATAGGCATTGAGCGCCGCAGCCATGAACCGCGCCACATAGGCCATCACCATCAACCAGATCGACCCGGTGATCAACAGCCCGGTGCGGATGCCAAAGGTCTCGCGCATGAACGCATCCACCGCATTGTCCAGCGCCGCCATCGGCACCATCAGCCCCACCGCGATCACGCCGCCGGGCACCGCATAGCCAACCCCGGCCCCGATCACCAGCCAGCGCGAGGCGCGGCCCGGCCGCGTGCGGGCGCGAAATCCGACCAGAATCGCGCCCAGCACCGTCAGCACGGCGGCGACGCCCGCCAGCGTCACCGAATTGGTCATGAACCCGACATAGCGCGGCGACAGCAGATTCTGCCCCGATCCCACCGCCATCACCCCCAGCATGATCACCGGAACGATGAACCCCAGCAGCACCGGCAGAAAACAGAACGCAAACGCCGCCCAGCCCGCCGCGCCGCGCAGCGCCGGACGCTCCATCGTCTCGAACCGCGCGCCGCGCCCGGCGGTGCGCGCCCGCCCCCGGCTCGCCCGCTCAAGCCCCGCCAGCAACAGCGCAAAGCTCAGCAGGCACAGCGCCAGCTGCGCCGCCGCCGCCCGGTCGCCCAGCGCGAACCACGCCTGATAGATGCCGGTGGCAAAGGTCTGCACGTTGAAGAACGCCACCGTGCCGAAATCGGCGATCGTCTCCATGATCGCCAGCAGCGCCCCGCCCGCAATCGCCGGTCGCGCCATCGGCAGCGCCACCCGCCAGAACGCCCGTATCGGCGAGCGTCCCAGCGTGCGCGCCACCAGGAACGCATTGGCCGATTGCTGCCGGAACGAGGCCCGCGCCAGCAGGTAGACATAGGGATAGAGAACGATGGTCAGCATCAGCGCCGCACCGCCCAGACTGCGCACCTCGGGAAACCAGTAATCGCGCGGACCCCAGCCCATCACCGCCCTCAGCGCCGTCTGCACCGGGCCGGGATGATCCAACATATGCGTATAGGCATAGGCCATCACATAGGCCGGAAACGCCAGCGGCAGCGCCAGCGCCACTTCCAGCGTGCGCACCCCCGGAAAGCGGTAGACCGTCACCAGCCACGCCGCAACCGATCCGATCACCGCCGTGCTCAGCCCGACGATCGCCACCAGAGCCAGCGTCGTCATCGTATAGCGCGGCAGCACGCTCGCCAGCACCTCGCGCCAGGTCTCCAGATCGCCGGTCAGCGCCGCCAGCGCCGCCGCCACGATCGGGGCCACGCAAAGCGCCACCACCACCCATGCCAGACGATGCAACAGGCCTTCATTCATGGTCCCGGCTCCTTGCCGCCCTAATCCGAGTGTTTTGATCAGTATTGCCTGCGCGGAATGGGGTCAAGCTGCGTCCTACCCCTCCGACACCCCCGCCTCGGCAAAGGTCGCCATGCCGGAATGACAGGCCAGCGCCGCCTGCACCACGCCCATCGCCAGCACCCCGCCCGATCCCTCGCCCAGCCGCAGCCCCAGCGACAGCAGCGGCACCTTGCCCAACTGCTCCAGCAGCCGCGCATGACCCGGCTCGGCACTCACATGGCCCGCCACCGCATGATCCAGCGCACCGGGCTGCGCCGCCTCCAGACAGGCGGCGGCGGCGGTGCAGATGAACCCGTCCAGCACCACCGGAATGCGCCCCATCCTTGCCCGCACCATCGCGCCCGCCATCGCCGCCAGTTCGCGCCCGCCCAGTCGGCGCAACACCTCCAGCCCGCCCGCGCCCGAACCCGCGTTCACCGCGACCGCCCGCGCCACGACCCGCGCCTTGCGCGCCAGCGCGTCATCCGCCAGCCCCGTGCCGCGCCCGGTCCAGCCTGCCGCATCGCCTCCGTAGAGCGCCAGCGCGATTGCCGCCGCACTCGTCGTGTTGCCGATCCCCATCTCGCCGACAACCAGCAGATCGGCCTGCCCGTCGACCGCCTCCCATCCCAGCCGCAACGCCGCAACCAGTTCGGCCTCGGACATCGCCGGGCCTTCGCTGATGTCACCCGTGGGCCGGTCCAGATCAATCGCGCACACATCCATCCGCGCACCGACCACGGCGGCCAACTGATTGACCGCCGCACCGCCCGCCTCGAAATTGGCCACCATCTGCGCGGTGACTTCCGGCGGAAAGGCCGAAACACCCTGGGCCACCACCCCGTGATTGCCCGCGAAAACCACCACCTGCGGCGCCGCAACCCGCGCCCGCGCATCCCCCCGCCAACCGCAGTACCACACCGCCAGTTCCTCGAGCCGCCCCAGCGCGCCCGGCGGCTTGGTCAGCATGGCGTCGCGCGCCCGCGCGCGCGCCTGCGCCGTCTCGTCGGGACCGGGCAACGCCGTCAGCACCCCGGCAAACTCGGCGAGAGAGGAAAAATCAGCGCGCATCCGGGCCTCATTGCATGTCCTGTCCCGCTTCTGTATCGCAGGGCAGCCCCCCACCCCAGCCGAAAAAGGGCAGACCATGGCAGAAACCGACACCGCCCTGATCCGATTTCGGGATGTGCCGCTCGCGCTCGGGCTGCTCAGTCGCCTGCCGATGCCGGTGCGCGATACGGCGCGCGGCGCGCGGGCGGCATGGGCCTATCCGCTGGCCGGGGTGCTGATCGGCAGCCTGGCGGCGCTTGGCGGTCTGGGTGCGCTCTGGCTCGGCCTGCCCGCGCCGGTCGCGGCGCTCGTCGCGCTCAGCCTCATGATCGCGCTCAGCGGCGCGCTGCACGAGGACGCGCTGGCCGATACCACCGACGGGCTCTGCGGTGGCTGGACGCCCGAGCGGCGGTTAGAGATCATGAAGGACAGCCATATCGGCAGCTACGGCGTCATCGCGCTCTGCCTGTCGCTGGGCGCGCGTTGGTCGGCACTCTGGATGCTTTATCAGGTCAGCCCCGCCACCGCGACTTCCGCGCTGATCGTCAGCGCCACACTCTCGCGCGCCATGATGCCGCTGCTGATGACCGCCCTGCCGCATGCGCGCACAACGGGGCTGTCGCACAACGTCGGACGCGCCCCCGGCTCAACCGCCGCCCTCGGGCTGGCGATTGCGCTCGTCATGACGCTCTTGCTGCTGGGCGGCGCGGGGATGAGCGCCATCGCGGTCGCGGCCCTGACGACCCTCGCGCTGGCCCTGATCGCACGGGCCAGGATCGGCGGCCAGACCGGCGATATCCTGGGCGCCACCCAACAGCTTGCCGAAATCGCGATCCTGTTCAGCCTTCTGGCCTGATCCCATGGAAAAGGCCGCGCCCGGCGGCACGGCCTCATTTCCTTGAAACGGCAGGGATCACGCGGCGCGTGACACCAGCACTTCGTCCACCTGCCGCGCGGCCAGCACCTCGTCGCCACCGCTGACGGCGGCCACTTCGCGGGTCAGACGCTCCAGCGCCGCCTCGTAAAGCTGACGCTCGGAATAGCTCTGCTCGCGCTGATCGTCGCTGCGGTGCAGGTCGCGCACGACCTCCGCGATCGCAATCAGATCGCCCGAATTGATTTTTTGTTCGTATTCCTGCGCCCGGCGCGACCACATCGCGCGCTTGACCTTGGCCTTGCCCTTGAGCGTGGTCATCGCCTTGGACACGACATCGGGGCTCGACAGGCCACGCATGCCGATTTCGGTCGCCTTGTTCGTCGGCACCCGCAGGGTCATCTTGTCCTTCTCGAACGAGATCACGAACAGTTCCAGCGTGATGCCGGCAATTTCCTGTTCTTCGATCGAGATGATCTGGCCGACCCCATGGGCCGGGTAAACAACGTAATCGTCAGGGTGGAACTCGGTCTTTTTCGACTTCGACATTCAGGTCTTCCTCGCAGGGCTGCCAGTTCAGACGCACAAAAAACACATTCCAGGGGCCGGGATGGTCCTCGGTATATGTGCATTTGCCGTATAGAAATCCACCCCCGGGCAGCAGCGCGGATGAGTGGAGATCAATTCATTTCAGCGTTTGTTACGGAATTGTATCATAAAAAGCGGCCCGGTGAAAGGCCGCTCTGCGCGATGCCGTGATTTCGCATTTGAAACAAACGGCTTATATCGTTCACACCTTTGCGATCACGGCTCACGAACCCGATTTACCTTAGGTAAACCTGAACGAATCGGTTTGGTTTTCGCCGGTTCAACCGCCCTCGCCGGGGGCCTCGGAAAAATACTTCTCCAGCTTGCCGCTCTCGCCGTCACGCTCCTCGGCATCAGGCAGCGGATCCTTCTTGGTGATGATGACCGGCCACATCTCGGCATATTTGCGGTTGAACTCGACCCATTTTTCCATGTCCGGCTCGGTATCGGGACGGATCGCATCGGCAGGGCATTCCGGCTCGCAGACGCCGCAGTCGATACATTCATCGGGATGAATGACCAGCATGTTCTCGCCCTCGTAGAAACAGTCCACCGGGCACACCTCGACGCAGTCGGTATATTTGCAGGCGATACAGGCGTCGTTCACGATATAGGTCATGGCCGTCTCTCATATTTGCCGGGGCACGCTCCACCTAGTCCAGAGCCGCGCATCATTCAAGCGCTCCGGGATCATTGAGATCGAGTTTGCGCCGGTCGCGCTTGGTAGGGCGGCCTTTTCCCTCATATCGGGGCGCAGGCGGAACGCTGTCCCGCGGCACCGGGTCGCCGATATCCTCATAAAGCGCCTGCGCCTCGGGGGCCGGGCCGCGCCGTGTGCCCAGGGCCGCGATCCGCACCACCCGCACCCGCGCGCCCTGCGCGAACGTCAGCACATCCGCCACACCCACAGCCTGCGCCGGCTTGACCACCCGCACGCCGTTCACGCGCACATGCCCCGCCGCCACCTCTCTCGCCGCCAGCGTGCGGGTCTTGAAGAACCGCGCCTGCCACAGCCACTTGTCGAGCCGGATCTTGCCGCCGGAAACGTCCAAGATCAGCCCTTGGTCCTCAGCCCCATCAGGGCCGCGGCAAAAGGATTGTCGGGATCAATCCGATCCTTCTTCTCCGGTCGCGCGCTGAAACTCTTGGCGCCCTGCTCCTCACGCCCTTCGCGCGGCTTGCCCTTGCCCGGCTTGCCCTTGGGCTTGCCGGGACGCCCCTGCTTGCCCCGATCCCCCGCAGCATTCGGCGCGCCGCGTGCGCCCTGCGCGGGGCGCTCGCCTCGGGGCCGATGGGCGCGCGGCGCCCAGGCGAAGGTATAGAAAACCTCCACTTCCGGCGCGGCAACCTCGGGCGTCTCGCCGGGGGGCAGTTCTTCCTCGGGCGTCTCGGCAATCCCGGCGGGCACCTCTGCCTGCGCGGCAGGCTCTGCCAGGAACGCGGCTTCGCCCGTGTCCGCAATCTCCGCCGCCGCATCGCCCACCGTCGTCTCTGTCACCTCAGCCGCATCGGCGGGCGCTTCGGCGATGGCCTGATCCACCGGCTTGACCTTTTCGCGCTCACCGCGCTCTGCCTTGTAGCCCAGCCCCTGCATCAACCCGGCGAACTGCTCCAGCGTCATGCCGGTGATCGACAGCATGTCTGCCTTGGCCTCGAACCCGCCACGCGTGTCCTCGCCGCGCAGCATGTCCGCCAGCCGCTCCAGCATGTCGATGCGAATCGCCCGCTCGCCCGCCGCGCGGTAGCCCGCCATGGTAAAATAACCCTTGGGCGCATGGTCATGCGCAGGCACCGTCACCAGACCCGGCGGCGGCGCCTCGGGGAATTCGTCCAGCCCGTTGCTCAGCGACCACAGCACCAGCCGCAGCCGCGTCGGCGCGGGCTTGAGCAGCAGCGGCAGGAACACCGTGAACTGCCCGAACCGGATACCATGCTTGCGCAGCGCGCCACGCGCCTCCTGATCCAGCGCCTTGACCTCACCGGCCACCTCGCCGCGCGGCAGGATGCCGTAGCCCTCGACCATGCGAAACCCGAACCCCCGCGCCAGACCGCTCAGTGTCTCGTCGCGCTGAATGTTCAGCAGCGGCTCGAACAGCGTCGCGATCTTGCGGTCGATGAAATGCTGCAACCGGCGCTGCACCTTGGCGGCCACATCCGCCCCCGCCTCGTCATCGACAAAGGCAACGACCTGCGGCTTGAGCGCATCGGCCCCGGCGGTCAGCTTGCCCACCGCCTCCTTGCCCCACAAAAGCCCGCCCTGCTCGGTGAAATCGATCTCGGTATCGGGCGCGTTGTAAAACCGGTCCGCCTTGAGATGGAAATGCGGTGCGAGCGCCTGCAAACTCGCCTGCTGCAAGGTGCGCGCCTCGTTTCCCGCCGCCGTCCTGTCCTGAACAAAGCGGAACCCGGCGAGCCGTCCGACGAATTCACCCTCGACGGTCACATCGCCTGTCTCGTTTACCTCGGCCACCATGGCCTCCTTCTGCTTGAGCCGTCGCAAGAGCACGGATGTGCGCCGGTCCACAAATCTCTGGGTCAGCGCCCCATGCAGCGCGTCCGACAGGCGGTCTTCTACCGCGCGTGTCGCGCCGCGCCAATGGTTTTCGTCATCGACCCAGCCTTTTCGCTGCGCCACATAGGTCCATGTGCGGATATATGCCAACCGCTTCGACAGCGTGTCGATATCGCCATCGGTGCGGTCTATGCGCCGGACCTGCCCGGCCAGCCAGTCGTCGGGCACCCGCCCGAACTCCACCAGATCGCAGAATATCCTTTCCAGCAGACCCGCATGCTCGGCCGCGCTGATACCCCGGAAATCTGGAATGCGGCACACATCCCACAACAGCCGCACCGCCTGCGCGTCGCTGGCGCGGCGCGCCACGTCGGGCAACTCTGCCAGCGCCTTGAGCGCGCCCAGATCGTCCGCCTCGCGGGCGCGCGCCAGCAACTCGTGCTCGGGCCGCGCCTCCAGCGATGCGATCAGCGCCGCCGTCGAGCCGTATGCCAGCCGCGCATTGCGCCATTCCAGCTTGCGGACGGGGGCAAAACGATGCTCGGTGATCGCCTGCGCCAGTTCCGGGTCCAGGTCGGGCGCCTCGCCCGTCACCCCGAACGTCCCATGGCTCATCCCCCGCCCCGCGCGCCCGGCGATCTGACCCAGCTCATTTGGCTGCAACTGCCGCATCCTGCGTCCGTCGAACTTGGTCAGCGACGAAAACGCCACATGGTCGATGTCCAGGTTCAACCCCATCCCGATGGCGTCCGTCGCCACCAGGTAATCGACATCGCCATTCTGATAGAGATCGACCTGCGCATTGCGGGTGCGCGGGCTGAGCGCCCCCATCACCACCGCGGCACCTCCCTTCTGCCGTCGCAGCAATTCGGCGATCGCATAGACGTTCTCGACCGAGAACCCGACGATGGCGCTGCGTGCGGGCATCCTCGCGATCTTCTTCGGCCCGCTGTAACTCAGCTGCGACATCCGCTCGCGGCTCAGGAACTCGACCCCCGGCACCAGCGCCGCAATCGTGGGCCGCATCGTGTGACTGCCCAGGAACTGCGTCTCGCGCAGCCCCCGCATCCTGAGCAGCCGGTCGGTGAACACATGCCCGCGCTCGGGATCGGCGCAAAGCTGAATCTCGTCCACCGCCACGAAATCCGCGCCCATCCCCTCGGGCATCGCCTCGACCGTGCAGACCCAGTATTGCGTGCGCTCGGGCACGATCCGTTCCTCGCCGGTCACAAGCGCCACAACAGAAGGCCCGCGAACGGCGACGATCTTGTCATAGACCTCGCGCGCCAGCAGACGCAGCGGCAGGCCGATGATCCCGGTCCGGTATCCCAGCATCCGCTCGATCGCGTAATGCGTCTTGCCGGTATTGGTCGGGCCCAGAACCGCAAGGGTTCTTGACTGATCAGACATCCGCCGCCTTTCTTGTCCTGTTCAGAGATCCCTGCCGCCCAGTTCGCGGCGCACACGTTCCAGCGCGCTGGTTACGTCCTCGTGATGCGGATGTATAGCCAGCGCGCGCAAAAAGGCCTCCTGCGCCAGATCGTGCTGGCCCGTCTCCTCCAGCAGAACGCCCAGACCGAAGATCGCATTGTAATGGCGCGGCTCCAGCGCCAGCGCATGCTCGATGTCATTGAGCGCGAGACCATAGCGTTGCTGCTTGAAGAACGCGACCGAGCGCAGATGCCAGGCCTCGGCGAAATCCGGCGCATGGTCGATGAGCGCGCTCAGATGTTCGACCGCCCTTGCGGAATCGCCCGCCTCCAGCGCATCCTCGCCACGCCGCAGCAGCAGATCCATCGCCGCCGAACCGGATTTCGCGAATTCCAGGTCGATCTCGGCGGCGATCCGCCGCGCGTCCTGCGGCTCGGCTTCGGCCAGCTGTTCAAACAACCCGTCCAGCCGCGCGTTCTCTGCCGCCGGGGCGGGTATGGAAAACGTTACTACCGCCAGAAATGCCGCGACGATACGGTTGAGATTGCGAATTGCTGCGCCCATAACAGACATGAGTTTAACGCAGATTGCCGGGATGAAAACCCCGACATCGCAATTGTGAAAGGAAGCGCAGATGAGCGACGTGATTTCCGCGGCCGTAACCGCCCTCAACGACAAGATGGGCGGCGAAGGCTTTGACGGCATCGCCAAATTCGTGATCGAGGGCGAAGGCGCCATCGTCATCGACGAGAACGGTGCGCGCGCCGCCGAGGACGAGGCCGATGTGACGCTCAGTGCCGATGCCGACACGTTCGAATCGATCCTCAAGGGCGATCTCGACCCCACCGCCGCCTTCATGTCCGGCCGCCTCAGCGTCGATGGCGACATGGGCCTCGCGATGAAGCTGGGCAGCGTCCTGGCCTGATGCACGAGGCCCCGCTCCTTGCAGATCTGGCCGAGGGACCCGAGGGCGGCGCGGCATGGTGGCTGACCGCCGCCGATGGCGTGCGCATCCGGATCGGGGCATGGAACCGCGCGGGGCCCAGGGGCACGGTTCTGCTGTTTCCCGGCCGCACCGAATATATCGAGAAATACGGTCGCGCCGCCGCTGATCTTGCCGCCTGCGGTTATGCCACGCTGGTGATCGACTGGCGCGGTCAGGGTCTCTCGGACCGGCTGCTCGACGACCCCATGCCGGGCCATGTGCATCATTTCGCCGACTACCAGCTTGATGTCGCTGCGATGACCGACGCGGCGCGGCGTCTCGACCTGCCGCGCCCTTGGCACCTTCTGGCGCATTCCATGGGCGGCGGCATCGGCCTGCGCGCGGTGATGCTGGGGCTCGACGTGCAGGACTGCGCCTTTTCCAGCCCGATGTGGGGCATCAGGATGGCCGACGCCCTGCGCCCGGTGGCGTGGTCGCTGTCCTGGAGCAGCCGGCAACTGGGCATGAGCCATTTCTACGCCCCCGGCACGGCGGGCGAGCATTACGTGCTGACCGAACCGTTCGAGACCAACAAGCTGACCAACGATCCCGAGATGTATGACTACATGGCGCGCCAGCTTCGCGCCCATCCCGAACTGGGCCTTGGCGGCCCCAGCCTGCGCTGGCTGCACGAGGCGCTGCGCGAGACCCGCGACCTGGCCCGCCGCCCCTCACCCGATCTGCCCTGCCTGACCATCCTCGGCAGCGACGAACAGATCGTCGACGTGCCCCGCGTGCTGGAACGCATGGCGCGCTGGCCCGGCGGCCACCTGGAAATGGTCGAGGGCGGGCGGCACGAGACGCTGATGGACACCCCCGAGACGCGGGCGCGGCTCTTTACCCTGCTCTGCCGCTTCTATGGCCGCTCCGGCAGCGCGAACGCTACTCGTCCCGCACCACCGGCGAGCGCTGTTCTCCAAGCCCGCTGATCCGCAATACCATCTCGTCCCCCTCGGCCAGATAGCGCGGCGGCTTGTGACCCATGCCCACGCCCGGCGGCGTGCCGGTGGCGATCACGTCGCCCGGCTCCAGCGTCATCAGCTCGCTCAGATAGGCGACGATCTGCGCCACGGAAAAAATCATGCGCCGCGTATTGCCGCTCTGCATCCGCACGCCATTGACCTCAACCGCCATGTCAAGCGCCTGCACGTCGTCCAACTCATCCGGCGTCACCAGCCACGGCCCCATCGGCGCAAAGCTGTCACAGCTCTTGCCCTTGGTCCACTGCCCCGACCGCTCCAGTTGAAGCCCGCGTTCGGACACGTCATTGATGATCGTATACCCCGCCACATGTTCCGGCGCGCGTGCCTCGCTCACATATTTGGCGCGCCGCCCGATCACCACGCCCAGCTCCACCTCCCAGTCGCCCCTGACCGCACCGCGCGGCAGGCTCACCGGATCAAAGGGCCCGTTGATGGCCGAGGTCGCCTTGAGAAAGATCACCGGGTCCGCAGGGGGCCCCACGCCCAGTTCGGCGGCATGGTCGGTATAATTCAGCCCGATGCAGATCAGCTTGCCGACCTGCGCCACCGGCGGCCCCAGCCGTGGCGCGCCGTCGACCAGCGGCAGGCTCTCGGGGTTCAGCCGCGGCAGATCGCCCAGCACCGCCCCCGCCAGATCCGGCAGCACACCCGACAGATCGCGCAACCGCCCCTCGGCATCCAGAACGCCGGGCCTTTCCTGCCCCGGCTCTCCATAACGTGCAAATTTCATAGCCTGCAATCCCCTCTGATCTGCCGCCCACCCTATCCGGCACTGCGCGAATGGCAAGGGTTCCGGCCCTTGTGGCCCGCGCCCGCCCGGCCTATGTCTGGGCAAATTCACAACCCGAGGTGCCAAGATGCTCAACCTGCCGTTTCCCGTCCGCGACGCCAACGCAACATCAGGCAACAAGGATCTGGGCAAGCTGCCGGAATGGGATCTGAGCGACCTCTACACCGCCGAGGACGCCCCCGAGATCAGACGCGATCTCGACTGGCTGCAAACCGCCTGCGCCGATTTCGCCACCGATTACGAGGGCAAACTGGCCAGCCTCGACGCCGCTGGCCTGCTCAAATGTCTGCACCGTGACGAAAAGATCAGCAATATCGCGGGCCGCATCATGTCCTTTGCCGGGCTGCGCTACTATCAGCTGACCATCGACGGCGGGCGGGCGAAATTCATGTCCGACTGCCAGGAAAAGGTCACCAACTACACCACCCCGCTCGTCTTCTTCTCGCTCGAACTGAACCGGCTGGACGAGGCGGCGCTGACGCGGATGTATGCGCAGAACGCCGATCTCGCCCGCTACAAACCCGTGCTCGACCGCATCCGCGCGATGAAACCCTACCAACTGTCCGATGAGCTGGAAAAATTCCTGCACGATCTGGGCGTGGTGGGCGACGCCTGGGAACGGCTCTTTGACGAAACCATCGCCGGGCTCGGCTTTACCGTCGAGGGCGAGGAGATGGGCATCGAAAGCACGCTCAACCTGCTGACCGATCCCGACCGCGCCAAACGCGAGGCTGCGGCACGCGAACTGGCGCGCGTCTTTGGCGAGAATATCCGCACCTTCGCCCGCGTCCACAACACCACCGCCAAGGAAAAAGAGGTCATCGACCGCTGGCGCAGGATGCCTGCCCCCCAGACCGCGCGCCACCTCTCCAACGATGTCGAACCCGAGGTGGTCGAGGCGCTGCGCAACGCAGTCACCGCCGCCTATCCCAGGCTCAGCCACCGCTACTATGAGCTGAAACGCAAATGGCTGGGGCTCGATCGCATGCAGATCTGGGACCGCAACGCCCCCCTGCCGATGGAGGAACCCCGCATCGTCGGCTGGGATGCGGCGCGCGACACGGTGATGGGCGCCTATGCCGCCTTCGATCCGCGCATGGCCGATCTGGCGCACCCCTTCTTCGACAAGGGCTGGATCGACGCGGGCGTGAAACCGGGCAAGGCGCCGGGCGCCTTTGCCCATCCCACGGTCACCGATGTCCACCCCTACGTGATGCTCAACTACCTGGGCAAACCGCGCGACGTGATGACGCTGGCGCATGAGCTGGGGCACGGCGTGCATCAGCGCCTCGCCGCCGCTCAGGGCGAACTGCTGGCCTCGACCCCCCTCACCCTCGCGGAAACCGCCAGCGTGTTCGGCGAAATGCTCACCTTCCGCCGGATGCTGGCGGGCGCGAAAACCGACGCCGAACGCAAGGTGCTGCTCGCGGGCAAGGTCGAGGACATGATCAACACCGTGGTCCGCCAGATCGCGTTCTACGATTTCGAATGCAAACTCCACGCCGCCCGCCGCGAGGGCGAACTCACCCCTGACGACATCAACGCCCTCTGGATGTCGGTGCAGGCCGAATCCCTCGGGCCGGCCTTCGACTTCATGCCGGGGTATGAGACCTTCTGGGCCTATATCCCGCATTTCGTCCACTCGCCCTTCTACGTCTACGCCTATGCCTTCGGCGATGGCCTCGTGAACGCGCTCTACGCGGTCTACGAGGAAAACCCCGACGGATTCCAGGACAAGTATTTCGAGATGCTCCGCGCAGGCGGCTCCAAACACCACAAGGACCTGCTCGCCCCCTTCGGCCTCGACGCAAGCGATCCAGCCTTCTGGGACAAGGGCCTGTCGATGATCTCGGGGCTTATCGACGAGCTGGAGGCGATGGAGGGCTGAGCGCACCCGCGCGGCTTCATCTGGCCGGAAATACCTCGGGGGGAATTGGCCGCAGGCCAAGGGGGGGCAGCGCCCCCAAACCCGGCCCGCCTCACTTCAACTGGCTGTCCTTCGATCCGCGCCGGTTGATGCCGCCGCGCGCCTGAAAGGCGCGGTCTCGCTCCTGCTGGCAGTCGATGCACAGCTTGACCCCCGGCAGCGCCGCACGCCGTGCCTCGGGGATCGGTTCCCCGCATTCCGCGCAATGCGTCAGGCTCTCGCCCTGCGGCCCGCGCCGCGCCTTGAGCCGCGCCAACTCGTCCGCGATCGACGCCTCGATCTGTTCATTCACCGCGCCGTCGCGCGCCCATCCGCCGGCCATGCCGCTCTCCTGTCATCCGCGCCACAGTCTATGCGACGGGCCGGGCCGTGGTCAAACCCGCGCCGCTCAGCGCCGCGCCGCCTTGACCGAAGGCAGGGCCAGCGTCATGTCCCGCAGGAACACGCTGCCCCCCTGCGACGCCTGCCCGATGATCCCGTTGAGCACGCTGATCGCCGCGGGCGAGGTGACCGGCACGTAATGATTATAGGCTTCGCCATCCGAAAGCGCGGTAAAGTCGATCACCGTCACATCCGGGCGCTCGACCTCGTCGACGGCGTCGATCACCCCGAGACGCGGCTTGCGCCCGGTGATAAAGCCCGAGAGCGTCAGTGCCCGATCCGCCTTGGTGATAAAGATCAGGAACGGCTGCGGCAGCTTGCCGATCGCCTCGGCCTGACGCTGGAACACATCCGGGTCGATATCGGGCGACATCAGCACCACGCCGCTGATCCGGCTGAGCAGGGTGCGGTCGCCGCTCAGCGCGATCTGGCGCAGCGCCTCCATGGTCAGTTGCGCACCCATCGAATGGGCCAGCAGAAACACCTTGTCGCCCGGTCGCGCGGTCAGCCGCGTCAGCAACGCCGCCAGATCGTCGCGGGCATAGAGCACCGAATCGCGGTCATAGATATAGCCGCGCGGATCCCCCGCCGAAGGCCACGAGAACAACAGCCCCGGCATGTCGATATCGAAATCGGTCTTGATCTGCGCCAGCCGGTACATCGCCTCGGAGAGCGTGTTGTTGTAGCCGTGAATATAGACCAGCGTCTCGGTCCCCGCGCCGCCGCGGCGCATGTCCGCCAGCAACCGGTCCGGCCGGTCGAACACCTCGGTGCGCGTCACCACGAAATCCGTCGCCGCGTCGGGCGGACCCTCGGGCCATTCGATCCGTCCGACCTGATGGGTCGGCGGAATCGAGATATCGGCCCGGAAATAATGCAGCCCCTCCTTGCGCTCCAGCCCGAAGATCGGGCCGGTCTGATCCAGCTTGCGCCCGGTGGCCACGAAAACCGGCTGGATCGTGGCCGCCGGATCCGGGGCCGCGCGCATCGCTGTGACACGCGGCGCGCAGGCCGCAAGCAGCACCATCGCCGCGCAGCACATCCAGCGCAGCACCAAGGTCTGCCGCCCCGCCCCAAATGTCTGCCCATGTTCAGCCATAACGCGATTCACCTGTCCCTATCTCCCGCCCGCAGGCGAGAGATAGGGGTTCCGCCACGCCGCGCCAAGCATTCACGCCTTGGTCAGCATGCCTTTTTCCTGCGCCAGCGCACGCATCCGCTTTTGCAGTTTCTCGAACGCGCGCACTTCGATCTGCCGGATCCGTTCGCGGCTCACATCGTATTCCGCGCTCAGATCCTCCAGCGTGATCGCCTCGTCGCTCAGCCGCCGCTGGGTCAGGATATCGCGCTCGCGCTCGTTGAGCACGTCCATCGCCTGCGCCAGCAATTCGCGCCGCGCGTCCAGCTCGTCGCGCCGCTCGTAATCCCCGGCCTGATCGGCATCCTCATCCTCCAGCCAGTCCTGCCACTGCATCGACCCTTCGCCCTCGGCCCCCACCGTGGCATTGAGCGACGCATCAGCCCCCGACATGCGCCGGTTCATGCTGATCACCTCATCCTCGGTGACGCTCAGATCATGCGCGATCTTCTTGACCGCATCGGGATGCAGATCGCCCTCTTCCAGCGCGCCGATCTTCGACTTGGCCTTGCGCAGGTTGAAAAACAGCTTCTTCTGGGCGCTCGTCGTGCCCAGTTTCACCAGGCTCCAGCTGCGCAGGATATATTCCTGGATGCTGGCGCGGATCCACCACATCGCATAGGTCGCCAGACGAAAGCCCCGCTCGGGATCAAACCGCTTGACCGCCTGCATCAGACCCACATTGGCCTCGGAAATCACCTCGGCCTGCGGCAGACCATAGCCGCGATAGCCCATGGCGATCTTGGCCGCCAGCCTCAGATGGCTCGTGACCATCCTGTGTGCCGCCTCGGTATCCTGCTCTTCGACCCAGCGCTTGGCCAGCATGTATTCCTCTTCCGGCTCCAAAAGCGGAAACTTGCGGATCTCCTGCATATAGCGGTTCAACCCGCCCTCCGGAGTCGGTGCTGGCAGATTCTTGTAATTTCCCACGCTGTCGTCCCTCCTGATGTTTGCATTGTTAACATTGATTTAGGTAACAAACCCTGTCCTTTCAAGGTATTGTAGCTCACCAATATTAACGCATAATTAAACTCTTTCCGTCGCATGACCCGCAATGTGACAGAACCTCACACGATCTTGCGCGCCTGTCACATCATCCGCGCAACGCCGCGATCAGCGCCGCCATGTCTGCGGGCAGCGGTGCCTCGAACCGCAACGCCTGCCCGCTCACCGGATGGACAAAACCCAGCACCGCGGCATGCAGCGCCTGCCGCGCGAACCCGCGCGCCGCCTCCGCCCCGCCCTCGGGCAGGGCCTTGTCCGACAGCCTGCGCCGCCCGCCATAGACCGGATCGCCGATCAGCCCGTGCCCCACATGCGCCAGATGCACCCGGATCTGATGGGTGCGCCCGGTCTCCAGCCAGCACTCGACCAGCGCCGCCGCCGGGGGCGCGCCGAATGTCTCGGTCACCCGGACCCGCGTCACCGCGTGACGACCCCCCTCGAATTGCACCGCCTGCCGCTGCCGGTCGGTCCTGTGGCGTGCCAGATGGCTGGCGATGCGCAGGATATTGCCCGGCTCGAAACTGACCCCGCGCACCCCGCGCAGGCGCGGGTCACTGGCATCGGGCACACCATGCACCACGGCGGCATAGACGCGCTCGACGCTATGCGCCTCGAACTGCGCCGCCAGCCCCTGATGCGCCGCGTCCGACTTGGCCACCACCAGCAGACCGCTCGTATCCTTGTCGATCCGGTGCACGATCCCCGGCCGCTTCGCACCACCCACCCCCGACAGGCTATTGCCGCAATGATGCAAGAGCGCGTTGACCAATGTGCCCTCCGGGCTGCCCGGCGCGGGATGCACCACCATGCCCGCGGGCTTGTTGATGACGATGAGGTCGTCGTCCTCATGCACCACCGCCAGCACGATCGCCTCTGGCGCCATATGACTCTCGCACGCCTCTGGCAGAACGATCTCGATCAGCTCGCCCCCGACCACCCGCGCCTTGGCCTCGCGCACCACGGCGCCATCGACCCGCACCGCGCCCTCCTCCAGCAGCCGCGCCAGCCGCGTGCGCGACAGCGCCGCCGCCTCTGGCACATCGCGCGAAAGCGCCTTATCAAGACGCTGAGGCGGATCATCCCCGATCCGGAATACGAGCGGGTCTTGCCCCATGGATGAAAACCCCCAGCCGGTCAGCCCGGCGACACTGAAATTTCTGGCGCGGCTCGTGACGGTGCTGACCGCCACGATGATTGTCGGCCTTCTAGTGATCGTCGGCCTGCTTGTCACCCGCTTCTGGGGCAATGACACACCCGCCATGCCCCACCTGCCCGACAGCATCACCCTGCCCCAGGGCGCGCGCGCCACCGCCTTTACCCAGGGACCGGGCTGGTATGCGGTGGTGACCGACGACAACCGCATCCTGATCTTCGACCGCGCCACCGGCGAGATGCGCCAGAGCGTCGACCTGAATTGACTTTGCAAAACCGCCCTCCCGCGTCATGATCCCCACCGGGGAACAGAACCATGACACGACTGCACTGGATCATCCTGCTCTTCGCCCTCTGGACGGCGCTCTATGCGGGATCGTTCCTCGTGACCGCGAACATGCCCCCCGACGGAGACGGTTTCACCCGCGGCATGAACCGGGTCACGCTGTTCCTGCAATTCCAGCTCGGTGCCGGAGTGAGCGCCGCAATCGCCTGGTGGACGGGCCGACTCCTGCCGCGCGGCTGGCAACGCTGGCTCAGCCGCCTGCCCGCCATGATGACTGTCGCACTCTTCCTGCTGATCGGCATCATGGCCCTGGCCGCAACCCTGGCCTGACCGGCACGCAACGCGCCCTGAGCGGGATGGTACCGCCTCCCTGGCTTGAACAGGGGACCTCTGGATCCACAATCCAGCGCTCTAACCAACTGAGCTAAGGCGGCACTGGTGGGCGATTTAACTTTACCGCCGCGTGATTGCAAGCCTAATGAAAGACGCGCCATGGGTCACTTTGAAATTTGTCCGTCAGAGATCAATTTCAAGAATTGCTTCTATCCTGCCAAGAACCTCACACATGGTATGGTGATCGGCCTTGCTGTTGAATTCCGCGTTTCTTGCCAACCAGTCAAGACTTCTGACCTGACTGGTAATGACCACGCCTGAAATTCTGGCGCCTTTTGGCAAGGGAACGTCAAAAGAGCTGATTTTCTCTTTTGTTGTAACCGGGCAGACGAATACAAGCCCGGTCGCAATATTGAAATCCTGTCGCGATAATACCAAGGCAGGCCTTCGCCCGCCCTGTTCCGTTCCTGCGTGTGGTGTGAAGTCCAACCAGATCAGATCCCCCCGATCCGGCTGGTATGTCCCGTTTCTCACCACTCTTCGTCACCCTCCGGGCGGCCCCAGTCAACTTCTGATGCGGCTGCCTTGTCATGATCCTTCAATAGCTCCGCGAGCTTGAATTTCTTTCGCACCGGCGTCACGATCAACGATCCGTCGCGCAATTCGAGATTCACCGTTGCACCCTCTGCAAGCCGGGACTCGCGCGCCAGATGGCTTGGAAGCCTGAGCGCAAGGCTATTGCCCCATTTCGCTATATTGACTTGCATGTCTCGTCTCCCGCTTATCCATTCCACGTTTTGCGTTGCTGCCTTCATGTAGATACTTTTGATATACGTTCCTGCTGGGAGATTACAAATGATTCTTAGGCAATTTTCTTTAACAATCGGTTCATGCGATTCAATCTTGCCACTCTACAGCATGTTGCATCCAATCGGCTCACCACATCGGAAATAACCTCTACCGGAACGCAACCTCCCAGCTTTGTTCCACCAGGTCGCAGCCAAACGAACGCACCGGCCGGGACGAGACCAGCCGCCAGCCGCTCCGGGCATAGAGCGCGCAGGCGGCGCGATGGCTCTCATGCGTCCAGAGCTGCATGCCGTGATAGCCCCGCGCCTTCGCAAAGGCCATGCAGGTCTCCAACAGCCGCCTGCCCAGCCCCCTGCCACGCGCCTCGGGCACAAGCAGAAAGAGCCGCAGCTTGGCGATATCCCCGCTCAGCCGCACGCAAAAGATCGAGCCAAGCCTGCGCCCGTCCACCTCGGCGATCCAGCCTGCCTCGCACTCGGGATCATGGGCGGCGATGAAATCCGCCAGAATCTCCGCCACCAGCACCGCGAACGTCTCGTCAAACCCCTCGTCGCGGGCATAGAGCGCCCCGTGCTGCGCCACCAGCCAGGGGGCATCCTCGGCACGAAACGGGCGCAGGGTGATCTTGTCCATGGGCCACAGAAAACCGCCAGAACGCTTGCCAAGCAAGAGGGAAACGGGTAGCAGAGCGGCTCTTTCAAGGAGACCGCCATGGGCATCAATTCAGAGAGCGACATCGAGGCCAATCTTCAGATCGGGCCCACCGATCAGGGCATGGTGCGCCTTTACATTGAGGCGCAAGGCGTTGAAATTCCAATGGATTTCACCCCAGACGAGGCCGAGGAAATCGCCTCTGAGATCCTCGCCTCCGCCAGGACCGCGCGCGGCAAGGGATCATAGGCGCGGATCCGTCAGCCCCAGCAACCGCCGCGCCGCATGGCGCGCGAATTTCCGCGTCAGCGCCGCACGCCGCGCCCCCGCCAGCCGCGTTTCCGGCGCCATGCGGACAATCTCGGCATTATAGGCATCCGCCAGAATCAGCCCGGTGCCCTCGGGCAGAAGATCGAGGGGAAACGTCTCGTCCACCGCCCAGAAATAGCGGTCGCACCATTGCAGATAGCCCTGCCACTTGCCATCCCCGATGAAATCGGCGCGGCTCGACTTGCATTCCACCACCCAGATTTCGCCCTTGGGGCCAATCGCCATCACATCCACCCGCCGCCCCCGCTCGGGGACGAATTCCGTCATCGCATCGAAATCATGGCTGCGCAGGTGGCGGCACACGCCCCGCGCCAGCAATTGCCCCGGCGGCACAATCTGATCGGCGACCTGATCCATGACCCGATTATGAACAAAACGGGAACGCAATCAACCCCTTGCCGGAGGCCCTCACAAGGCTTATCTCAGAGCGGTGGCGGGTGCTGCCCTTCTCGTGACTGGTTGCATTCCGGTGGCCTTAAGCAATTCCGAGGGAATTGGCTCTGTCCGGGTCCTGGTCCGGTTACCCGATGCCCACCTGTACATACAGGTCCTCGGGAATGAGAACACCAAACGGCCGCGGCGGGCCCGTCACACCTTCCCCGACAACAGGAAACCCCGGAACGCCACTCAGCGCTTCTGCCAGAAGGCGCGGCCCTGCCCCTGTTCGACGCGCACCGGGATCACCGCATGGTAATGCTGCATGATGCGCTGCCGGTGCCCGCCGCGCGGCTCGTCGTCATCGTTATCCTTCAGGCGCATGACGGCAATGGCGAACTGCACCCCGGCAAACACGATCCCGTTGGCGATCCACAGGATCACCACCGCCAGAACGCCCTTGTCGGAATGGGTGACCAGATGCCAGAGGTTTGCGATATCGAACCACAGCAGCAGCGCCACAAAGGCCCCCGCGATGCCAAAACCGATGGCAACCTGCGTGATGTAGAGACGGATCAGCTTGGGCATGGCATGTCTCCCGCTTGGCAGATATGCAACTTACGCCTTTGTCACGCGATTACAAGGAGACGATCCGCCGCAGACCCGCCGCACCGCACCAAAAGATCGTGCCGCACCCGCGCGCCGGGCCTCACCGGCAATAGGGTCCGCCACGATGCCGCGCCGTGTCGAAATGGAAATGATCGCGGTGATGGGCGTCCGATTCGGGGCCCAGCACGGTGCCGAATGTCCCGCAGGCCTGCCCGTGCAGCCGCCGCAGGATGCGCCCCTTCTGCCCGTTGCCCCAGTCCTCGAGCACTGAAATCTCGGTGCCGTCCCGCAGTTGCAGCGCCGCGATGTCGATGGCGCGCCCCCTGCCATGCTCGGAGATCCGCGCGCCGGACTGATGGTTGCGCGCCCGGCAGACGTAATGCGCCGGCACCCGCAGACCGGTCAGTTCGCCGCCCATCCGACGGACCTCCGGCTTGGCGCTGCGCCTGACCCATTTGCCCACCGCCCGCGCCGTCGGGCAATCCAGCGTCGCAGGCTGGCTCAGCCGCACGCCATGCACCACCTCCAGACGCACCGCGCGCTCCACGCCACAGCCCGCCACCTCGCCCGGCAGATAACCCGACACGGACCCCGCCAGCCCCGGATCGCCACACAGCCCCCCGCGCCGCGTCACCTCCGGGTCATCGCCGCGCCCACAGCCCGTCGCCACCAGGCTCAGCCCCAGCGCCGCCCCGAGAACCGCCCGCATCATGTCTTTCTGCCCCGGCCGAAATCCGGCGCATCGGTGTCCTGCCCGGCCTCGATGATCCCCCGCCGGATCGCCCGCGTGCGGGTGAAATAGGCATGCAGATGCGCGCCATCGCCGGTGCGGATCGCCCGCTGCAAGGCGAACAGCTCTTCGGTGAACCGACCCAGGATTTCCAGCGTCGCCTGCTTGTTGTTCAGGAACACATCGCGCCACATGGTCGGATCGCTGGCCGCGATCCGGGTGAAATCCCGAAACCCGGCGGCGGAATACTTGATCACCTCGCTGTCAGTGACGCGGCGCAGATCGTCGGCCACGCCAACCATCGTATAGGCAATGAGATGCGGCGCGTGGCTTGTGACCGCCAGCACCAGATCGTGATGCTCGGCATCCATCTCGTCGGTATGGCTGCCCAAGGCCTGCCAGAACCGCTCCAGCCGCTCGACCGCCACGCGGTCGCTGCCCGCCTGTGGCACGATCAGACACCAGCGATTGTCGAACAGCTCGGCAAAGCCCGATCGCGGCCCCGAATGCTCGGTCCCCGCCAGCGGATGCGCGGGCACGAAATGCACGCCTTCGGGCAGGTGCGGCCCCACCGCCGCGATCACCGCGCCCTTGACCGACCCCACATCGCTCACCGTCGCCCCGGCCTTGAGCACCGGCGCGATCTCGGCGGCGACCGCCCCCATCGCCCCCACCGGCACGCAGAGCACCACCAGATCGGCACCCTCCACCGCCTCTGCCGCACTCTCGCAAACCCTGTCGCACAGCCCGATCTCGCGCGCCACATCCCGCGTCTCGGACGTCCGCGCATAGCCCGTCACCTCGCCCGCCACGCCCGCGCGCTTCATCGCCCAGAACATCGACGAGGCGATCAGCCCGAGACCGATCAGCGCCACCCGCCCGTAGATTTGCGCCATCAGCGGACCCCCTTGAACTGACCGATCGCATGCACGACCCGCCGACAGGCGGATTCGTCACCCACAGTGATCCGAAGCGCGTCCGGAAAGCCGTATCCCGCCACCCGGCGCACCAGAATTCCCTCGCCCCTGAGCGCGGCGTCGCAATCCGCGGCCTCCTGCTCGGAACCAAATCGCGCAAGGACAAAATTGGCATGGCTGTCATCCGCCGCGACACCCGTCTTGCGCAACGCCTCGATCAGCCAGGAACGATTGCGGATCGTGTCGGCGACAACCTTGGCCAGCCAGGCTTGATCACGCATCGCCACCTCTGCGGTGACAAGCTGCGTCGACGAAAGGTTGAAAGGCTGCCGAATACGGTTCAAGACCCCGATGATCGCGCCCGGCGCATACCCCCACCCGATACGCAGCCCACCCAGCCCATAGGCCTTGGAGAATGTGCGCGTCATGATGACATTCTCGCGCGCGCTGACCAGTGCGGCACCGCCATCATGACCTTCTGCAAATTCCGTATAGGCCCCGTCGAGCACCAGAATGGCACCACCCGGAATGCCGTCCGCGAGCCGGGCCAGTTCCGTCCCGGACAACAGCGTGCCCGTCGGATTACCGGGATTGGCAATGAACACGATCCGCGTCCGCGCCGTGCAGGCCGCAAGAATCGCCTCCACATCCACCCGGCGGTCGCGCTCGGGCACACATACCGCGGTCGCCCCCACCGCATGCGCCAGAATCGGATACATGGCAAATCCATGCTCGGTATGGATCACCTCGTCGCCCGCCCCGGCATAGGCCTGCGCCACGAACTGCAGCACCTCGTCCGAACCCACCCCGCAGATGATCCGCTCCGGATCAAGGCCATGCACCTCGGCGATCGCTGCCCGCAGATCCGCATGATCGGTGCAGGGATAGCGGTGCAGCGTCGCCGCCGACCGCGCAAAGGCCTCCTTGGCCCGATCGGACGGACCATAAGGGCTTTCGTTCGCCGAAAGCTTGAGCACCTCGGTCCGGCCCGGAATCACGGCCTCGCCGCTCTTGTAGAGCGCAATATCCATGATGCCCGGCTGCGGCGTGATCTTCGTCATCTGATCTGCTCTCCTGTCGTCCCGCTACATAGCGGGGCCGTCAGGGCAAAGAAAGGCTAAAACCGCCGCTCGCCGGGCAGGCAGAACCGCACCCTACGACGCCAGAACGTTGCGAAAGAGCCAGGGGTCGCTTTCGTCGATATCCTCGGGGAAATGCTCCCAGCGGTCGGTGAGCGGGGTCCAGTCGGTGTAATGCGCCTCGACCGGGCCCAGATAGGGCCGCTGCACCGCAAGGCATCGCGCGTGATCCATCTCGTCGGTCTCGACGATGCCCGCGTTCGGGTTCTCCAGCGCCCAGACCATGCCCGCCAGCACGGCGCTCGTCACCTGCAACCCGGTGGCATTCTGATAGGGCGCCAGATCCCGCGCCTCGGCGTTGGACAGCCGCGATCCGAACCACAGCGCGTTGCGTTCGTGACCGAAAAGCAGCACGCCCAGCTCGTCGCCGCCCTCCACGATCTCATCCGCGGTCAGGATGTGATGGCGCGCCTGCTGCCGGCCAGAGCCGAACATCTCGTGCAGGCTCAGCACCGCATCGTCGCAGGGGTGATAGGCATAATGGCAGGTCGGACGATACTCCGGGTGATCGCCCGACCCCACCGTGTAGTAATCCGAGATCGAGATCGCCTCGTTATGCGTGACCAGAAAACCGAATTGCGGCCCCGGCGTCGGACACCAGCTATGCACGCGGGTGATGGCGCCGGGCCGCTCCAGCCAGATCGCCGCCTTGCAGCCGCGCGCCTGCCGGTGGCCGTTCTCGGGAAACCATGTCTCATGCGTGCCCCAGCCCAGTTCGGCGGGCTGGAACCCCTCGGCGATGAACCCCTCGACCGACCATGTATTGACGAACGCGCCGCGCGGGCGTGGCTGATGACGGGCCTGCGTGTCGCGCTCGGCGATATGCACGCCCTTGACGCCCAGCGACTGCATCAACCTGGCCCAGCCCGCACGCTCTGCGGGCACCTCGACATCCCGCCCCGTGTCGCGCGCCAGCATGAGCAGCGCCTCCTTGACGAACCAGCTCACCATGCCCGGATTGGCGCCACAGCAACTTACCGCCGTCGGCCCGCCGGGATTGGCCGCCTTTTCGTCCCGCACCGCCTGGCGCAGCGCGTAATTGGTCCGCGCGGCGTTGTCCTCGGTGCCGAAATAATACCCCGCCCAGGGCTCGACCACCGTGTCGATATAAAGCACGCCGATCTCACGGCAGAACCGCATGATATCCAGCGACGAGGTATCGACGCTCAGATTGACACAGAACCCCCTGCCTTCGGGGAAAAGCCCGCCCAGAACCTCGCGGTAATTCTCGGGCGTCAACGCCACATCGACGAAATTCAGCTTGTGCTGGCGCAGGAAATTGTGCTGGCCCGCATCCGGCTCGATCACTATGAAACGGTCCGCGTCATACTCGAAATGCCGCTCGATCAGGGGCCAGGTGCCCTTGCCGATCGAGCCGAAACCGATCATCACGACGGGTCCGTCGATGCGGCTGTAAACCGGGTAATCCTCTGTCATTCTGGTCATCTCCCACGGGCTGAAAGCGAAAAGGCCGCACCCGGCGGCGCGGCCTTTCGGATCGGATGCGTCAGAACCGGGCTTAGTTCTGCGCGTAGAATTCGATCACGAGGTTCGGTTCCATCATCACCGGATAGGGCACATCCGACAGACCCGGCTGACGGACGAATTTCGCCACCATCTTGGAATGGTCGACCTCGATGTAATCCGGCACATCGCGCTCGGCCAGCTGCACGGCCTCCAGCAGCACGGTCATCTGTTTCGAGCGATCGCGCACCTCGATCACATCGCCCTCCTTCACCCGGTAGGAGGGGATGTTGACGCGGTTGCCGTTCACGGTGACATGGCCATGGTTCACGAACTGACGCGCGGCAAACATCGTCGCCACGAACTTGGCGCGATAGACCACGGCGTCCAGACGCCGCTCCAGCAGACCGATCAGGTTCTCGCCGGTATCGCCCCGGACCCGCTCGGCCTCGGCATAGATGCGACGGAACTGCTTTTCGGTCAGATCGCCGTAATAGCCCTTCAGCTTCTGCTTGGCGCGCAGTTGCAGACCAAAGTCGGACACCTTCGCCTTGCGGCGCTGACCATGCTGGCCGGGGCCGTATTCACGGCGGTTGACCGGGGATTTCGGACGCCCCCAGATGTTCTCGCCCATCCGACGGTCGATCTTGTACTTGGCAGACGTGCGTTTGGTCACGGCTGATCTCCTTCTTGAATTGCGAAGGGCGTTGTCCTCTGGTCCCGCCTTGCGACAGTCCCCGACAGGCTTCCCCTTGCGGGGTCCACCAACACCAATGAAGCCGCGCTTATACAGCGCCCGCCGCCACTGTCAACCACCCGGCTGCCGGGGGATGGTTGCGTCGTGGTATCGCGAAACAGGTTGCGACCGCCTTCAAGCAGGATCAGCTGACCGGCAACACTACGATCTCGCCGCGCATTGACGACGGATGATCGTGGCAGATGATAGAAAAGACGCCGACACGATCCGCGACGAACTCGATCCTGGCGAGCTCACCGCGGCGCAGGGTGAACGCATGTCCCAGGCCCTCGATCTCGGTGTGATGTGACGCACCATTGATACCGACAAAGTCCAGGACGACATTATCCCCCTGCGTGACCACGATCTGCGACGGGAGCCAGACATAGCTCGATACCTCCCATCGGCCCTCCGCGTTCGGCTCCTTGACGACATGGCCGCCTCCTTCGGGTAACGGCTGTGCCGGAAACGGCTCCTGCGCCACGTTGGTGCCCCCCTTGGGCTCGGCAGCGAGGATGGTGAAGTGCCGGACAATTGGCTCGCTCGACGCCGCCCCGACATGTCCAATGGTCCCGAGAACTGTCAGCAGCGCGATGAACGGATGCTTTAACCTCATGATATTCCCTTTTCATGTGTGATTGATTACAGGTATAAATTTAAATGCGACTGATTCGCAATTGCAATTTATTTCCGATTACTGACACAACAGCAACCTCAGAAAAAGCTGACTGAATCGCTCCGGGTTTGTCGGAGACCTATAGCTTCATTTCACGCGACCATATCGAGCACGTCGCGCTGTGCATAGAAGTTCTCTTCGGCCTCTG
>NZ_FOAG01000018.1 GCF_900109455.1 Roseovarius azorensis
TTCGAGCCTCGCAGACCGTCACAGAAAAACCAAAACAGCCCGTCCGACATACACGACAACACCAAAGCGCCGCCGGTGAAGCGCTATTTACGGATGCCTCCCGAGAGTCGCAAGTGCTTTTTTCGAAAAAGGCGCAATTTTCCGCACAAGCCGGCGCCGTTCCTGTCTCGGCCCGAAAAACAAGGTGTCCGCAGCTCGTTGTTTATGGATTTTCTCTCTTGACCTTCCAGTGACTGGAATCTTTATGTGAGCAGGCAGCAAGCCAGGGAGACCCGCATGCCGCCCGCAACATTGAGAATCGAACTACAGGGAATGAGCTGCGCCAGCTGCGCCGGAAGGGCAGAGCGGGCGCTCGGCGAGGTTGCAGGGCTGCGCGACATCTCGGTCAATTTCGCCAATGGCCAGGCGCAGATGGTACTGGACGGCGCCCGTGCTGCGGATATTGCCGAGGCGCTGCGCGCCGCGAATTACCCCGCGCGCGAAGAAACAGTGCGTCTGAGCGTCTCGGGGCTGAGCTGTGCGTCCTGCGTGGGGCGGGCCGAGGCGGCACTGAACGCCCTGCCCGCCGTGCTGGAGACGCATGTCAATCTGGCCACGGAATCGGCAAAGGTGCGCTATCTTCCGGGTCATACCGATGCGGGCGCGCTTGCGCGAGCCCTGACCGAAGCGGGCTATCCCGCGCGCGTCGAACAGGAGAGTGGCGAGGATCAGGCCACCCGCCGCAGCGCAGAGATTGCCCATGCCCGGCGGCAGGTCCGGATCGCCACTCTGCTGACGCTGCCGGTCTTTGTGCTGGAAATGGGCAGCCATGTGATCCCAGGGATGCACGCGCTGATCATCGAGACGATCGGCATGGGCACCTCGTGGCTGGTGCAATTCCTGCTGACCACGGCGATTCTGCTCTGGCCGGGGCGGCAGTTCTATCGGCTGGGCGTTCCGGCGCTGATCAGGGCGGCACCGGACATGAACAGTCTCGTGGCGCTCGGGGCCACGGCGGCCTGGCTCTATTCGTCGGTGGCGCTGTTTCTGCCTGACCTGCTGCCTGCGGGCACGCGCACCGTCTATTTCGAAGCGGCGGCGGTGATCGTGACGCTGATCCTGATGGGACGCTGGCTGGAGGCGCGGGCCAAGGGGCGCACGGGAGCCGCGATCCAACGGCTGATCGGGTTGCAACCCGCGACGGCGCGAGTGGAACGCAAGGGCGCGATCATCGAGATACCCATTGATGACGTGACCCTTGGCGATCTCCTTCATCTGCGCCCCGGCGAACGGGTGGCGATTGATGGCGAGGTGACAGAGGGCACGTCCTATATCGACGAATCGATGATCACCGGAGAACCGGTGCCAGTGCTCAAGGGGCCTGGCGACGCGGTTGTCGGGGGCACGGTCAACGGTGCGGGCGCACTGAGTTTCCGCGCCACCGCGGTGGGGCGCGATACGGTGCTGGCGCGGATCGTGGCGATGGTCGAAGAGGCACAGGGTGCGAAACTGCCGGTGCAGGCGCTTGCCGACCGGGTGGTACGGGTGTTTGTGCCGGTGGTGATTGCGGTGACCCTCCTGACGGTCACCGTCTGGCTGTTGGCCGGACCCGCACCGGCGCTGTCGCATGCGCTGGTGGCGGGGGTTTCGGTCCTGATCATCGCGTGCCCCTGCGCCATGGGGCTGGCCACGCCCACCTCGGTCATGGTGGGCACGGGGCGCGCCGCTGAACTGGGAGTCCTGTTTCGCAAGGGCGAGGCATTGCAGCGGCTCGACGAAGTGAGTGTAGTGGCGTTCGACAAGACCGGCACGCTGACGCTCGGGGCACCGACAGTGACCCGGATCGAGGCACTCCGGGGATTTGACGCCGAAACCGTGCTGCGACTGACCGCCGCCGCGCAAACCAAGTCCGAGCATCCGATCGCCCGCGCGATCGAGAGCGAGGCAGCAGCCAGGGGGCTGGACCTGCCATTGGCAGAGGATTTCCAGGCAATTGCGGGCCACGGGATAACCGCGCGGGTCGAAGGCCATGTGCTGGTGATTGGCACGGCGCGATTGCTGGCGCGTGAAGGGATCAGGGTCGATGTATTGAAACCGGTAGCTCAGGAACTGGCAGACGCCGGCCAGAGCGCGATTCACGTCGCGATCGACGCGCGCATCGCCGCTGTGCTGGGCATCGCCGACGCGGTCAAACCGAGCAGCCGAGCAGTAGTTGACGCGCTGCATGCCAGAGGGCTCAAGGTGGCGATGATTACCGGCGATGCAACCGCCACCGCCCGTGCAATCGCCCGCGAACTGGGCATCGACCATGTCGAGGCCGAGGTGCTGCCCGAAGGCAAGGCGACCGCCGTCAGCGCCTTGCAGGAGCGGTTTGGCGCGCTGGCCTTTGTCGGCGACGGGATCAACGATGCCCCCGCTCTGGCGCAGGCGGATGTAGGCGTTGCAGTGGGCACCGGCACCGATGTGGCCATCGAGACGGCGGATGTTGTCCTGATGTCCGGGGATCTAGTGGGTGTGGTCAACGCTCTTGATCTGTCGCGCCGGACGCTGCGCAACATCCGGCAAAACCTGTTCTGGGCTTTCGCTTATAATACGGCACTCATTCCCGTGGCGGCGGGGGCGCTCTATCCGGCAACCGGCCTGATGCTTTCGCCGATCCTGGCGGCGGGGGCAATGGCGCTGTCGTCGGTTTTCGTGCTCAGCAATGCGCTCAGGCTACGGACAGTGCAACCCGTGATGGAGATAGAAAAATGAACATTTCCGATGCGGCCAGACATACCGGCGTTCCTGCCAAGACGATCCGTTACTACGAAGAGATCGGACTGATCCGACCAGTGCGCGACACCAATGGCTACCGCATCTTTCGCGAGACGGACGCACACAAGCTGGCCTTTCTGGGCCGTGCACGCGCCCTTGGCTTTTCCATCGAGGATTGCCGGACGCTGCTGGCACTTTACGAGGATCAGGACCGTGCCAGCGCCGATGTCAAACGTCTGGCCGAGGAGCATCTGGCCCAGATCGACGACAAGATCGCACAGCTTCAGTCCATGCAGGCGACTCTGCGCCACCTCGTACGAGAGTGCGCAGGCGATAACCGGCCCGATTGTCCGATCCTGCGGGATCTGGCGAAAGGGTAGCACTTCGTTTCTGCAAAGCCTCCCATGCGGGAATGGTACCATGCAACGCAATGTATATACAATGCATATGCGTCATGATAAACTGTGCCATAACAGAAGATAGATCGAATGCCCGAGCGCTCCAGTAGTGGAAAAGAACGCAAGGACGGCCAGTTGGTCATCCGCATAAAGAAGGCGGAGCGCCACGAATTCATTGATCTCTGCGATGTGCTCGACACAAGTGCAGCCCGTGAAATCCGAAAATTCATTCGTGACTTCATCCTGTCTCACGCAGATCCTGCCAACAACATCGGCGGGCCTGATCTGACAGCAGATGAACAACCACAGAGGAGGTCCGCAAAGAAGGTCAAGCGTTCGAAGAAGAAGTGAACGGAACGGGGCTGAAAGGTATCAGCGGAAAGCGATCCGCCGGACTGTCGCCAGCCCGAGACATATTACAAACACCCATAGGACAGGACTTAAACGTGGCACCCATAGACAACATTCGCGGCATTGGCCCTGCGACACTCGCCGGTCTGGCAGAAATCGGGGTAACCAGCACAAAGGCGCTCGCCGCATCCGACGTGGCACGCCTTACCCGTGTGCGCGGTATCAGCGCCGCCCGCGCCGAAACGTATATTGCGGCAGCAAAGCAGATGTCCGCAGGCACGGCTGCACCCAGCGCGGATCCGGCGCCGGACGATGGCGGTAGACCTGTCGTGAAACCGAAGAAATCCAAGGCGGACAAGAAATCCGGCAAGAAGAAAAAGACCACCAAGGCAAAAGCCGCCGACAAGGCAAGGGTCTCGGTGAAAAAGACGAAGGAGACAAAGAAAAAGAAGGCGGACAAGGCAAAAGCCAAAAACGGGAAAAAGGCGAAGAAATAGACCGCTGGCCCTCGGACTTGTCGCCTCGGCGCCGCAAGGACCAGCGAGCAGGGATACCCCTATTCGCCATAGGCCAGCCCCTCGCGGCGCGGGTCGGCCCCGCCCTGCAGGCGCTCGCCCACGGCGATCACATGCAGGCCCGAGGTAAGATCGGTTTCCTTTACCTCATACCCCAGCGCGCGCAATGGGTTTGCAAGGCCCCCCGCCCCGGCTTCCAGATCATAGGGTCCGAAACGGTTGACCAGATGCGGCAGGGCCACGGCCTCTTGCGCATCCATCCCCCAGTCGACCCAGGCGATGATGGTCTTCGCCACATAGCCGATGATCCGGCTGCCGCCCGGACTGCCAAGGATCAGAACGGGTTGCCCGTCCCGCCGCAGGATCGTCGGCGCCATCGACGAGCGCGGGCGCTTGCCCGGCTCCACCCGGTTGGCGATTGCGTGGCCGTCCTCGTGGCTGACAAAAGAGAAATCGGTGAGTTCGTTGTTCAGCAGAACCCCCCGCACCATCAGGCGCGAGCCAAAGCCATTCTCGATCGTCGTGGTCATCGACAGCGCGTTGCCATAGGTGTCGGCAATCGAGATATGCGAGGTCGATGGCAGTTCGAGTGACCGGTCATCGGCCCGGATCAGCGCGTGATCGAATTCCGGATCGCCGGGCGCCACCTCGGGCAGGGCGTCATCCCCCCTGAGCAACTCGGAACGCGCGCGCAGATAGTTGGGTGCAAGCAGCCCTTTGAGAGGCACCGGCACATAGTCGCTATCGGCCAGATAGCGGCCCCGGTCGGCAAAGGCCAGACGGCTGGCATCGCCGATCAGCCGCCATGCCTCGGGGCTGTCCGGGCCAAGGGCGGGCAGATCGAACGGTTCCAGCAACCCCAGTATCTGTCCCACCGTCGTTGCCCCGGACGAGGGCGGGCCCATGCCGCAAACCTCATGACCGCGATAGGGTGTGCAGACAGCCGCGCGCTCCTTGACCTGATAGATCGCCAGATCCATCTCGCTCAGAACCCCGGGATTGCCCGGCGCGGTCTGCACATGCGCCACGATATCCGCCGCGATATCGCCGGTGTAGAACACGTCCACGCCCTCTTCTGCCAGCCTGCGCAGCGTGTCGGCATAATCGGGATTGCGCAGGATCTGACCGCTCTGCAACGGTTTTCCCCCGGGCAGGAAATAATCGCGGGTGTCGGCAAAGCGCGACAGATGCGTCGCATCCTCCGCGATCTGCCCCGCCAGACGCGGACTGACCGCGAAACCCTCTTCCGCCAGCCGGATCGCATCCGCAAACAGTCCTGGCCACCCGGCCCGGCCCCAACGGCCATGCGCCTCAGCCATCAGCGCAGGCGTGCCCGGCGTGCCCACCGACAGCCCGCCGACGACCGCATCAAAGAACTGCAACGGCTGTCCGCCTTCATCCTGAAAGAGCCGTGGCGTCGCCGCCAGCGGGGCCGTTTCGCGCCCGTCAAGCGTAGTGATCTCACCGCTTGCCCCGTCATGCCAGACCAGGAATGCCCCGCCGCCCAGACCAGAGCTTTGCGGCTCCACCAGGCCCAGAACCGCCTGCACCGCCACCATCGCATCCGCCGCCGTGCCGCCCGAGGCAAGCACCCTGGCCCCGGCCTCGACCGCCAACGGATGCGCGGCGGCGATCATCCAGTTTCCGGCCTCGACCGGACGGCCGTTCGCCTTGGCCTCTGCCGAATCCGCCAGCATCGGCGGAACCGACAGGACCCCGACCCCAGCCCCCTCTGGCGCGACCGCATCGGCAGCCTGTTGCGCGAGAGCGGGCAAGGCGCAGAACAATCCGAAAAGCAGAACGATCGCGCGCATCAGTGCCTCCTCTACAATGGACCGGTGCGCCAGAGCGTCACCTTCAGCCCACCATGCGCCACCGGCGGGCCGGGTGGCAAGAAGGGCAGGCCCGTTGCCCTGGCCAGCCCGCCATCGCTGGTCACAAGACCCACCCGCCAGCCCCTCATCTCGCGCCTGAGCACCTCGCCCAGGGCAGCATAGAGACCGAAGAGCAGTTTTCGATTACCAATCCGCGCGCCATAGGGCGGATTGACCATCACAAGACCCGGCGCGCCTTCGGGGCGCGTCAGCGCGCTCACCGACTGACAAGTGAATTTCGTGAGCGCCGCCACCCCGGCCCGCGCGGCATTCGCGCCTGCCATGCGCACCGCGCCCGCATCCCGGTCCGATCCGTAAAATCTGAGGGGTGTATCGCGCGGCGGGCGCGGGGTCTGCATCGCCTGCCATGCCTCAGCATCGAACCCGGCCAGATCCTCGAACGCAAAGCGCCGCGCGCGCCCGGGCGGCAGCCCCACAGCGATCTCTGCCGCCTCGATGACAAAGGTGCCGGAGCCGCACATCGGATCAAGCACCGGCTCTGCCCCGTCATAGCCGCATTGCCGCAGGAACAGCGCCCCCAACGTCTCGCGCATGGGCGCCTTGCCGACCGCCTCCTTGTAGCCGCGCCGGTGCAGCGGCTCGCCCGAAGTGTCTAGGCTGAAAGTGACCAGATCGTCTTCGATCCGCGCCATCAGGCGTAGCGTGGCGTCCTCGGCAATGGGCGCGCCAAGCGTCTCGGTGATCGCCCTGGCAATCCGCTCTGTTGCCGCGCCCGCATGATAGATCTTCGACTTGCGACAGGTTGCCTCGATACGCAGCGGCACATCGGGCCGCAGATACGCGGCCCAGTCGAATTTGCGCGCGCGTTTGTCGAGTTGCGCAAGATGAAGCGCGCGGAACGACCCGATCCGCGCCAGCACGCGCCCCGCACCCCTGAGTTCCAGGTTGGCGCGCCAGACATCCGTCCACTGCCCCGTTAAACCCGCTCCGCCCGGCACGGCGGTCACCGGGCCGAAACCCATTTCGCGCGCCTCATCGGTCAGCACTTCCTCGAGCCCCGGCGGGGCGGCAAGGAAAATCTCGAAACGATCCGATCTGCTCATCGCGCCGTCATAGAGCCATGTGCAGCCAAAGGCGAGCAATCAGAGCATCGACGGGACAACCTGATCGGGTGGACGGTGCCCGTCATCAAAGGTCTTTATGTTGATGATCACCTTTTCCCCCATCTCGATGCGCCCCTCCACCGTGGCCGAGCCCATATGCGGCAGGAGAACCACGTTCTTCAACTCACGCAGGCGCGGATTGATCTCAGCCCCATGCTCATAGACATCCAGCCCCGCGCCGGCGATCTCACCGGCACGCAGCATCCGGGTCAGTGCGTTCTCGTCGATCACCTCGCCGCGCGAGGTGTTCACGATCACCGCTTCCGGCTTCATCAGTTTCAGCCGCCGCGCATTCATCAGATGAAAGGTCGAGGGCGTATGCGGGCAATTGACGCTGATCACATCCATCCGCGCCACCATCTGATCCAGACTCTCCCAATAGGTGGCCTGCAGGCTCTCTTCGATCTCGGCCCGCAACCGGTGTCGGTTGTGGTAATGGGTCTGCATGCCAAACGCCGCCGCACGCCGCGCCACCGCCTGACCGATCCGCCCCATGCCCAGAATGCCCAGACGGCGCCCGGCCACACGCCCCCCCAGCAGCGCCGTCGCAGACCAGCCGCGCCACTCGCCCGACTGCATCACGGCCAGCCCTTCGGGCAGGCGACGCGTCACGCTCAGAATGAGCGCCATGGTCATGTCCGCCGTGTCATCGGCCGAAACACCGGGCGTATTCGATACCAGAATGCCGTGCTGACGTGCCGTCCCGACGTCGATGTGATCCACCCCCGCGCCGTAATTGGCGATCAGTTTCAACCGGTCGCTGGCCTGCGCAATCAGCCCCGCGTCAATCCGGTCCGACAGCGTTGGCACCAGCACATCCGCCTGTCGCATGGCCTGCGCCAGCTCTGTCCGGCTCATCGGTTCGTCACTGTCGCGCAGCGATACATCGAACAACTCGCGCATCCGTTTCTCGACCGGCTCGGGAAGGCGTCGCGTAACGACAACACTCAGGCGTGCAGATGGCATGAAGCCCCTCCTTGTGCTTTGCAATTCCAGCGCGTTGCTGCCAGAGTGGCGCAGGATAGAGCGGGGCACAAGAACCCCCTTGCAGTTTGACGGGCATTAAGTCGGGCATTACTCGAATGACAGCGATGAAATCAGGCCTTGCGGCCCTTGCGTTCCTCTTGTGCCTGGGTGCCGCCGCTGGTGCGCAGGAACGTGGGCCGGTAACCAACCTTCCGCTGCCGCGCTATGTATCGATGAAGGCGGCAGAGGCAAATGCGCGCCGTGGTCCCAGCCTGACACATCGTATCGACTGGGTCTTTCAACGCCGCGACATGCCGCTCCAGATCACGGCGGAACACGGCCACTGGCGACGGGTACAGGACCGCGACGGTGCCGGAGGATGGGTCCATTACTCGCTCTTGTCCGGCGTGCGCACCGCGATCGTCGAGACGGAAATGCTTGACCTTCGAACCAAACCCGATCCTGCGGCGATGGTGGTAGCGCATCTGGAACAGGGCGTTATTGCACGGCTGGATAAATGCAGCCCCGAATGGTGTGCAATCTCTGCGGCAGGATACAAGGGCTGGGCGCGAAAATCGGCGCTCTGGGGCGTTCTGGCGGACGAGACCCTCGAATAACTGCCCCGGACCGACAGGTTCTGACCACCGCGTGCCCGGAAAACCGGGCCGGGCATTACCCCCCGCCCCCCCAAGATTTTTTGCATCCGCTCTTGAACCGCGCCCAACTCCAGAGTAATTACGCCCCACGTTGGGGTGTGGCCAAGTGGTAAGGCATCGGTTTTTGGTACCGTGTACCGTAGGTTCGAATCCTACCACCCCAGCCAACACCACCTCGATCAACCTCCTAACACCTCGGAGACCAGAACTGGCTCTGAAGTGCCCCGGAGAGTGCCCCACCCCAGAGCTTGGGGAGACCCGCCTAGGATCAACCCCGGTCACCCAAGGACACGAACAACAGGTGGTCCGGGGGGGAGGACAAGGGAATAGGTATAAGTAATGGAGAAGGAGAAGGAGGGATCAGGTTGGTGGTTCCTCTTCCTCAGTCAGTAGTCTCTCCCCCCCTCCTCTTCCTTCCTTCCTTCTTCCCTTCCTCAACCCCTGAACACCACCTCCGCCAGTGGCCCGTAGAGGTCGAGGAGACACGGTCACGGTAGCCGAGGATCAAACCCGTTCGCCATGTACTCCCAGTCATCACGCTTGTTATCGGCCTGAGAGCCTAACAACAGGTGGTCCGGGGGGAGAAGAAGGAGGATAGAGAGGTTGGATTGAAAGGTTGAGGAGGAGGGATAACCCTACTTGTCCAACTTGTCATTACTCCCCTTGTCCTAACCCCCGAAGCTTACCCACCCTCCTAGGACAGACAAGAGACAGTACGCCCCATCCTGTCCTCCCAAGCGGCCTTCCGAGCCAGATACCCGTCACATCGGATCACCCGCTCGTCCCGCCACTCTTTGAGATCCGCCCGCTTGTCAGCGTCGATCTCATCCAGCCCTATACCGACAGACGACGACGGCAGCGCACGTCCCACGGGCCAGAGCGTGCTGTGGGGTATAGCAGGCGACCGCCTTGATACCCATGTGTCCACTCTGTGTGATAAACAAAGAGTGGTGGAGGTGGCCCCCCGACGCAGCCGAAGCCACGCCGGAGGGAGTCCTTCTCTGAAGGCAACCTATCCCGTTACCAGCGGATCGTCCGATAAGGTGACTCAGCCGTCCACGAAACAAACCGTTAATTTTCTTGTGGTTCTATTTCCGCGTTGCACTCCGGCACGTAGCCAAGCACCGTTTCCGGCGCTGGGCGCATGATCTCGGGGAGGTCTTGTAGAACTTCATCCACAACCTCAGCCGTTAACGCGGCCACTTCGCAGGCGTACTGCTCGCGCGTCCCGCCCGGATTCTGCTCTTTCCACTCGCGATAGTCCTGCTTCTCGAAGTAGAAGATTGCACCGGCACCCGCAAAGGGAACGTCGACGATCGCCCTCCTTAGCCGGGCCTTAGCCTTTGTTTTTGCGACAGCCCTCGCCAGTTGCTTTCGATGCGCGACCGCCGTGGCCGCTGCATTGGCAGTCATTGTTACGACCGTGGTTGCCATCTGTATCGCCCAGAGGCCCGCCGCAATCGTGGTGGACACCAGTGCGAAGCTAAGCCATCCGAGGAACACAACATTCCTGAACGAGCGAAAGATTTTCGCCATGAGAAGCCTTACTTTTCTGAGGGAAACCCCGGCCAACTCTCGCCAGCCGAATCCGTTCTCTCAGGGCAGCCTACGCGCGACGACGTAATCCGCCAACCATTGTCTGTATGCTCCCGGTCCAGGAGGTCCTGCTGACGGGCGTCAAGGCGTTCCACGCTTTCGGTTTAGATGCTGCCTCCGGAACCAAGAGACCACCCAGAGAGCACCAGAGTGGCACGAGGGCAGGTCTAGGGCTGTAGGGCTAAGGGGGGGTATAGCAGACAGCGACCCGTGCCCTCCTGAGCCCGCTCTGCGACAGAGAGAAAAAAAGAGTGGTGGAGGTCCCCCCGACGCAGCCGAAGCCACGCCGGAGGGGTTCGTTCTCAGGGTAACCTACGCGCCACGACGTAGTCCGCCAACCACTGCCAGTACTGATCCCGGTCCCGGAACCCCTGCTGACGCGCCGCAAGGTCCTCCGCCGCCGCCCGAGACAGACCACCGTCGTACTCAGCGATGGCCGCCCGCTCCTCGAACGCCTCGATTTCCGGTATCAACATGACGGCAACCGGATCTGGTCGATGATCCCCCGCTTCTGCTCGTCGGAGATGCCCGCCGAGTAGATGCCGTAGGTGAGGCCGTTCTCCGACCGTGCGGACTTGTGGCCGACCAAGGACGCGGTGAAGTGCTCCGGCACACCCGTGCGCTCACACTGGGTGATGAACCACTTGCGGGTAGAGTGGAACACTAGACCGGGCCGTTCAAGGTTGAGGCGTGTCCGAAGGTCAGCGAACCGCTTGGTCACCGTGTTCACCGAGAGATCAGGAAACAGCGGCCCCTCGGACGGCAGGTTGCCGAGCAACGGCTCCAACGCGGAGTGCATCGGCACCAACCGTTCGGCGGCGTCGGTCTTGAGTTCCCGCAGAGCGTTCGGGCGGACGTGGACGAACCGGCCAAGGTTGCCCTTCCGAACCAGATCATCACGCAGCAACCCGACCGCCTCCCCGGACCGCATTCCAGTCAGGAGGCAGAAGAGCAGCGGGACGTGGAGCAACGGGTCACGCGCAGCCAGTATCGTCCGCACCTCGTCGTCGGTCGGCACTGCGTAGGGGGCGGGTTTGACCTTGCCCTCGAAGCGGACCGTTCGGAACGGGTTCTGCTGGAGGTGTCCCTCGTAGACTGCCCAGTCGAGGAAGTGGTTCACCTGCGACCAGATGCGTTTGCGGGTTCGGGCCGAGATGCGACCGTTGCGCCGGTCGGACCAGCGAACGAGTTGCTCCAGCGACTTTCGCCGGGTGTCCGGCCCCTTTCCGATGAGCGGAGACAGCCGCGCGATCAGACCGAGAAACTCCCGACCGTCGTCACGGCTCAGCGCGGTCACCCGCCGGTCCGAGAACTTCGACGTGAACAGACCCACCGAGTACCGAACGCTCTTGAATCCACCCCACCGAAGCTCACCCCCACGCAGAGTCAGGTAGGTGCGTGACAGTTCGTCCACCGTCGGTGATCGGGTCTTCCCCGGGAACGAAACCGGCCCAGAGGCCTCCAGAGTGCACCGGAGAGCAACGAGAGCGGCGTTTGATGGGGTGGCCCATGCAACGGTGTCACCGGCTCTCTCTGCGTCACTCAGGACGTCCTCGGCCCCGGAGCGAACCTTGCGAACCAGTTCCTCGTACCTGGCGTTCACCTCGGCGGCGCGAGCGCGGGCGGTCTTGACGTCGCCGGTCTTCAGCGACTGTTTCAGGGCGCGCGAGCCCAGCAGGGGCGCGACCTCCTTCGGGTAGTTCCGGCGGTAAAGCCAGGTCTGCCCCTTGAGATAGGCGTACTTGATGTCGGACATGACTACTCCTTCCCGGGAGAGTGCCCCGGGGTCATTTCGGTATTGCGATGAAAAGAATGGTGTTCAGGCGCGAGCTGGGATGTTTCTAATCCTTGCCAGCGATGCCCTTGATGAGGTCCAGCGGTGGCTCGCCGTAGCTTCCGGCGAAGGGGCCGGTCAGGGCCTCGCCAGTCACGCGGTCTTCCTCGACCGTGTCGACCATGAACAGGTGTTCGGGGACGTCATCGAAGGCTCGGATGACGACCACGGTGCCGGGGGTGAGATCGGTCATCGCTCAACTCACGAAAACCGACACGATCCAGACCAGCAGCAGCCAGCCCAGCAGTTCGTCACCACCACCGCCACCACCGGACCTGCGACGGGTGGTCTTCGTGGGTCCGAAGATCCACGCCAAGATATTGATAAGCATGATAAACCTCCTTGGTTGTTATCGTTATAGATACGGAGGTTTTCTCGGTTTGACGGGGGGTGATGACGCGCAAGATCGCGCAGTACGCGAGAGTTTCGTTGACGCTAGGGGTGGTATGGGGCTATATAGGGTGGCAAGGGGCGCATGGGCGCCCTGCTCAAGCCAACACAAGGAATGGAATCATGAGCATCGTTGAGGTCCGCGACCATGCCCTTTGGGCAAAACATATTCATGGGAATGAGCAACTGAAGAACAAGATCCTTGGCCTGTCACAAGGAAAAATCATCGAACTTGTTGTCGATGGTTGGCGAGGAACGTGGGTGAAAATGGACGACGGCACAGATGGAAGACCAACACCTGGCCTCAAAGCCGTGGGAACCGCTCGGCAGAAATGGCACGAGATGAATGAACAGCGCGGTTCTATAGTCTCGATTCAGGAAGCATAGTTGTCATCAGAGGTGCGAGTGGTAGCGGCTTCGGGAAACGCTCAATGCTCAGATCACCCTTCCCGACCGATCCACACTATGACGTAAAGGCCTTGGAATTGCGTCTTGTCCAGAACATGCGCGGGCAGATAGTCTCCTGGCATGTCGCGCCCGAGGCCAGCCCGAAGAACAGTTGATGATTTCAAATGAATGATGGTTCCCTGCTCGATACTTTCAGAAGGCAGAAGCGGCACCGCTTTTCAGCATGCTCGTTTTTCTTCCACGTATTTCTTCTCTTGCAGCTAACGGCGGCGACTGCAGCGAACATATCGTTCGAGGATAGTTATCTTGGCCCGTTTGGCAGATCTGTACATGTGCATGTCGACGGAGAACTTCGGACTGGCGACACAAATCAAATCCGAGAATTCGTCGGCGCATTGCGCTACTCAGACGATCTTCGCATCCACGTCAACTTTAATTCCCCTGGAGGTTCGCTCGCTGAAGGGCTCGAAATTGGCCGTTACCTTGCCTCTCTGCCCGTCACTGTAACGACCAGCGTATCACGAGAGGAGGGCCAAGCCGGAGAATGCGCGTCTGCGTGCGTTTTTGCCTACATTGGAGGACACTATCGATACCTCGGCAAGGACTCACGGATAGGCGTGCATCAGTTCTATCTCGGGGAGGACGCAAAGCTTTCAGCGTCTGAAGGGGTTGCCATCTCGCAGGTGATGGCAGGTGAAATCGTCACCTTTCTTGATGAGAACCGAGTGCGACCTGACTTTTTCAAAGTTATCTCGACCGTAGCACCTGATCAAATCCACTGGGTGCCGGAAACTGCTCTACGTGAATTCCGGGTGGTGACCGGCCCAATTTACGATCAGGCGACAGAGTTTCGGCACGTTGATGGCCATTACTACCTACGCCTCTGGCAACAAAGCTACTATGGCGAGAGCAAGATGATTGCTACTTGCGCAAACCCGGGGGAGATGGTTTTTTCATCTTACATTCAGCCGGCGGACATTCACAGTTTCGACCACCGAAACTACACGTTCGAGATCACGATCAATGGCGTGAGCATGCCGCCTGCGAGCTGGGAGCCCGGACCGCGCGACGCAAGATGGGCCGTTACCAGTTTGACGCTTCAGCAGTTCCAGCTTGATGCGCTGCGTTCTGCTTCGTCCTTTGGAGCAAGGCATGTTCACGAGAGCGGGGTGTTTCTCGGCTTTGAGTTCGCTCTCGAAGACAGCAGGCTAGCGGAATTGGTGGCGGGTTGCAGGCCACGAGTCGAGAACCAGAGCCAACCGATAACTTCGAAACCCCTGATGAGTAAACCAACACTTTTGGATCAACCAACTATCCTAAGAAACAACGACATCCCAGGCGGCGATTTCGATACGAAGGGCCTTCGGGAGATCAGCATCGATCAGTGCCATGAGGTTTGCCTTGGAATTGACCGGTGTATTGGGTTCTCCTGGGTAGAGCAAAGTGGGTGGTGCTGGCCAAAGCATACCATATCGAGCAGAGTCTCGAATACCGGAGTGACCAGCGTGATTATCCGCAGGTGAAACATTGGCGCCCAATTAGGGCCTTCCGTGGTTGCCGCCCGTAGTGCAAGAAGTTTCTGACCGTTCAGGAATGTGATCGAGTGCGAACTTCTCTCAGGCCTCTGTGTGCGGCGTTTCCAGAAGCCGCGGGCCTACCCTCGTGCCACTCTGGTGCTCTCTGGGTGGTCTGACATAATGATCTTTGATCATATTTGAGTTTGAGTGGACGCTTTCGCGATGCTGTCCGGTGCGTTTTGCGCCTGCGGCTAGGTCCTGGTGTCTGCCTTTCGCGATTGTCAGGCTGTCGGTAGGCAAAGGTGCGGCATCCAGCGCACAGCTCCACTATTCTTCTGCGCCGAGGGCCGCATCGCGCACATTGTCGAAAATGAAGTTCGCAAGCGGAGCCTTGGGATCAAACTGCGCACCCCAGATTTGTTTACGTTCGTCGGGTCCCCTCTCCCAGAATGCCTTTGATGAATCGACGGCTCCAAAATGCGCGGTTAGCACAGGGTTAAGAAGGATGCGTTCAAGACATGAGCGTGCAACCCACTCGCTCACCGCTTCATATTCCGCGAGGCGAATTCGAGTTGCTCGATCGAACTTCTCTAGGTATTGGTGCTCTTGCATGTGTTCCACGGCGCTTCGAATGTCGTAAATCTTACCCATGAGATCGTGATGCGAGGGACCTACAAATTGCTCGGTTCTGGATTTGAACTGCTTTTTGGTACTCCCCGGTTCGGGCACGATCAGCCCTTCGATACAACGAGTGAATTGATGAATTCGATCCAGAGTATTTCCTTCACACCTTGTTTCCTGATAGATACTCAGGCACCTGAGAAGGCGCCAGTTGCTCGTGCGGGGCGCTTTTCTGATTGCGTCTAGGGCTTGGGCAAGTTGGGCGGCGCGCTGCAGTTGAGCCAGTGAAATCTCATCGTCGCTTCCGACGATGGAACGCATTGGAGGATTGATCCGGGCAAACTGGCGAACATCAACTTCCCCGTAAATGCAGCTACCAGTTGCCATAAATGGCGAATCCGAAGTGGCAAACTTGTTTGTGAGCATGAGACCCATCAGCAAGTCGTTGACGGCACCGCACAGATGATGGTTTTCCGCATCTAGTACACTGAGCGAAGCAGAGGTATCCTTGGCGAGTAAAAACAAGCTGCATCTCGATACATCCTCGACACGAATCGTGCCAAGCCACTCACGCCAATGCTCAGGCAACTCAAAATCCGCATCTGGGAGGACTGTCAATCTGTTAGAAGCAACGAACTGGGAAACATCAGGCGTGCATCGTACATCTAACCCGATGAGGGCAAATTTCTCACCATCTTGGATCCAATCGGGAGCACGTTTCCGAGGTTTCGTCATATCCCGCTTTCAAGGCACCAATTCAGACACTTGTTGTTAGTAATGGGTACCGACATCATCCACTATCCAATTAAATCTAACCATTACGGCGAAAGTCCGCTCTGCCCCACACCACCGACACTGCCTGACCGGAAACGCTGAGGCAAGCGACACCCCCCACACACCACCAGACTGCCCCCGGAAAAGGCCCCAGGTCGAGGGAGCAGGGGTGGTTCATGTCTGGTTTCAGTGGGTTTGAGGGTCTCCTACCACCCCAGCCAACACCACCTAAGTAATTGATATAATGCACGTTATGCAAGATTGTCGCGTGTTTCCCGGCCAAATCAGAGGTGTCCTGTTACCCCAGACACCAAGATCGCAGGCAGTCTGCCCATTTCCTTCAAAAGTCTGGAATCGCAATTTCCACGGTAGCAGTTTGGCGATAGATGCTGGGTGGAGTGTTTTCTCAATGGCTTAGAGGCGCCCGCTCGACGGCTCAGAGTGTCTTGAACAGGTCCCGTTGCTTGTCCCAAAGCGGAGTGAATGCATGGGATTTCAGCCACTGGGAACTGAGTCCCACAGGCTGTGTGCCTTCCCAGACATTCCGGATGATGTCGGGAGCCAGAAACGCCAGTTCGACAAGCTGCTGAATGCGCCGTTTTGAGGCCCCTTCACCTTCCGCGATGTCCGCGTAAGTCTTGCCGGATCGGATCATGTCAAAGTACCGATGCGCCAGGGCAATGTTCCGGAACAGGGTCTCATCGCGTGGACCCGTGCCATCGGCCAGGACCAGCCTTGTTTCAACGCCACGCTTCCGATGCCTGAAGTCAGACAAAGCTCAGGTGGTCTTCAGAGATGCGCGCGGGTTCGACGGTCAGGCATTCAGCGATCGCTTTCGTGGCGATCGAGATCTGGATCTTCCCCGGCGCGATCTGCACTTTCTCGATCAGGCGCAGAAGCGCGCTGATGCCTGGTTGATCCTCGGCGTGGCTTTCACCAGCGATCAGCGCTGTAATTCGTTGCGTAATGTCTGCGGTCTCCTCCGTGCTGGCAGAGCCGACGATACTGGCCTTGATCGACGGAACACTGAGATGCCGTCCGACGAGATCAGCAACCAGGGTCTCCAGCTCTGGTGCGGGCAAACGCCAGCCACCGGGATCCTTCGGGCCAGAGCTGCGGATCAGACGATGGGATACATAGTAACGCAGCCTGCGCCCCTTCGCTCCGCCACTTGCCCTCGCGAAAGCGTTCTCCCGATCCGGCTGCGGCCGGATTTTTCCGTTGTTTTCGAGGGTTATGCGGGTGGGGCTGTTAACCGGGCTACGCCCCGAAGGACGCGCATGCGTTCTCTCCGAGCCGATATTCTCCGGACCTGTTAACCGCGCACGGTCCGGTTAAGCCGATCAAGGCCCTGATAATGAAGGGTTTTGATCCACAGATCATTCGCGACCGTTGTGGAAGCTGTATCCATGCCGCAGGGAACTGGTATCGAACTCTGTGATGGTTAGGGCAAGTAATCGAATGCGTCCGCGCTTTCATACAGAGCCCTGATGGTTGTCGCGGCAGAAACCGACGCGCGCGTCGCGGCTTCCTTCAGGTCCAGAACACGGAACTTGTCGCCGATCTTCGCAACGGCCTCGATCCGACGATACTGGTCGCCGAAGCGTTCTGCGTACTGCGCCAACCCCTTGAGCTTCGGCATCGCGTCGCCGAACTGAATGCCGTGCGGATCGACGATATCGGCGGCGACGGTCCCATCGTCCTGCTGAACGAAAAAAACAAAGTCGGGCCTGACGATCCTTGGTTCGCCCCCCTCCTCGTAAATGATGCCAAGCGAGTCCTGGCTGGCGCGCGACGGGTTCCGGTACCACGCGACGGCTCCCGCCCGCGCGAGTTCGGACTTCACGACTTCACCTTCCCAGGAATTGAAGTCCTCGGGGAACATCCCATGCTCATCGCACAGCATGTGCCGCTCGAACGATGGCAGCGGAGTCTCTGAGCCGTTCGCCTCCCGGATCGTCGTCGGCTGCATCCAAGACGTCGGTCGAGCCAAGTCCACATCCATGGGGTTCGCGCTCATCTCTCGAATCTGGCGATACACGTCCTGACGCTCGTCGGAGAGGTTCTTGATGTCGACCCGGAAGCGAGTAAGCCATTGGTTCGCGAGTTTCTCGGCCTCAGCCTCAAGTGTCTCTCGGATGCCGGGAACTAAGCCCAGAGCGCCAATCGTGACGTGCGCATCGATGAGAGCGGCTTCCATGTCGTCCGCATCGCCTTCGTTCCGCGCTAGGTAGTCGCTGTACGACGTGGCGAGATCCGGACTGATCGCACGACCCGCCCTGCGATATGCGTCTTCGATCACGGCGTAGTCCGCTTCCTCGAGAAAGTCGTCGAACGACATGCCGCCGCCTTTCAGGTCGGCCTTCAGGCTCTTGCCTTCGACTGTCAGGACCGATTTGCGGGCAGTCTCGATTTCTGCCTTGTAGCGCGCTCTGGCGCCATCGAGCACCTTGTGCATTTCCGCATGGCAGCCTTGCCAGCGTCCTCGAGCAGGCCATCGACGGCCAGCTCATGCGCGAGCGAAGTCAGTCTCTTGACTGGACGGGCATGCCGCTTTGGCAGGGATTGGGACGGCAGCGAGAGCAGCTTGTCCCACACCGCCTCCGGGATCGAAGGATTAGGCTTCAACTCGACGGGGTTGATAAGCACGCGGCGACCCGGCAGATCGTCGCCACCGTCCCCACCGGACATCAGCGCCTTTGCGACATCCTTGACCGAGGCTTCGTCGAAGAATGGTAGCAAACAATCGACCGAGTTCAATCGCTCATTGCCCGGGATCCGCCGCGCCAGTGGTGTGCGCACCATGCGCCCCAGTAGCTGCGTGATGTGCGTCTTGTCCCGAGCGGGCCGGAACGACACCATGACTTCGGCACGCGGACAATCTCAACCCGTGCTGATGGCGTCCTTCGCGATCAGGATCCGGACCCACGTCGATTCCTGAACACGTTCGGGCGAGATGTAGGGCACGGTGTGGCTGCCGAAGGTCTGAGTGGAGTGTTCCCCGAACACATGCGCAACCGCATGCGCCCGCGCGATGTTCCGGATGAGCGTTTCGTCCCGGCCGGCGGGAGCATCGGCGAGAACGATCTTCGTTTCGACTCCGCGCTTGCGGTGTTGGAAGGGATGGCCGGAGACGAGCCTGTCAGCATTAATGAGGTCGGGATCGACAGCGAACCGCCTGCGCCGCACGTCAGCTCAGCCTGTCGAGTAGCCGCATCAGCATCGCGTCACAGGCGGAGAGCTGGTCGGTTGTGATATACTCATCCGCCTTGTGACCCTGCCCTTCCATCCACCCCGGCCCGCAGACCACTGTAGGTATCCCCAAGGCATCGAAGAACCCGGCCTCGGTTCCAAATGTCGCCTTGGTGATTTCATCCATGCATGTGAGCGCCTGCACCATTTTCACCAGGCTCGCATCCGCTGCAGTGTCGAGGCCCGGATAGGCTGTCAGCCGCTCTATCAGTAGCTGCGACTCGGACCCATGTTCCCTGGCAATGCGCGCGGCGATCGTTTCGACCTTTCGCAAGATATCTTCCGGCGCATCCGACGCCAGATGGCGCAACTCAAAGTTGATCACAGCACGGTCCGGCACGATGTTTAGCGCGGATCCACCGCGCAGCGTGCCGACATGCACCGTGCTGTAAGGAACGTCATAACCCGGATCCCGCGCGCCGTTGTCACGCAGCCAGTCCTGAAGCGCCCGCAAGGACTGCACGAAATCGGTGGCAAGATAGAGCGCGTTGACAAACCGCGGGGCCAGCGCCGAATGGCCCGAAACGCCATGGCAGACCGCCCGCAAGGCGACCTTGCCCTTATGGCCGATGGCCACCCGCATCTGCGTCGGTTCGCCGACGATGCAGGCGCGGGGTAACCCGATGGCGGGATGCAGCATGTCGATCATGCGCGACATGCCGACGCAGCCCACCTCCTCATCATAGGAAATCGCCAGTTTAAGCGGCTCTTTCAACGGCAGGCACGCAGCCCGGTCCGCAGCGGTCAGCATAGAGGCCAGAAACCCCTTCATGTCGGTGGTGCCGCGACCGTAGAGCCGCTCGCCCTCGCGCGTCAGGCGAAACGGATCCCGGGACCATGTCTGCCCTTCCACCGGCACCACATCCGTATGCGCCGAGAGCATGATTCCGGCTCCCACAGGCCCAAGCGCCGCGAATAATCCCGCCTTCTCGCCATCCGGATCAATCACGCGCGTCACCGCAAAACCGCGCGCCTTCAGAAAATCCTCGGCATAGGCGATCAAGGCAAGGTTGGACCGCGCGCTGACCGTGTCGAATGCGACCAGCCGGTCGAGGATTTCGAGCGTCCCGTTCACCCCTCCGCAAGCCCCGCAATCTCACGCCGGAAGTGCATTGCATCGCCCAACGGTACGGCGTCGAACGCGCGCGGCCTCCTGTCCGACGGACCCCGAGCCCGCGACCGGCACAGTGGAACTGTCACCCTTGGCATTCATCTTTCCCACATCCGCGCCGGCATCGGAATATCCTTGTTCCTCACAGGCACCGTTCGATGAAAGGAGTTATCTCCGAGGTATGGTGCATTTCGCACGGCTCGGTAAAGATCACGCCCCAACCGTACTCGGATTTTATCTCGCGCATCGCCACTGCAGCCGAGGGATGGCGATAGCCGTCACCATTGCAATGCGGCACCTGATAAAGGCGGTTCCTGGCGGTGACCAGGCCGGCTTGCGGCCGCTCGAACAGGATACCATAGCGAGGATCGCGCAATTCTTGCTCCGTCTCCGAGTGTTTCTTCCTGAGCATAGACAACCTGGGACAAACCGAAAGCCTTACCTGTGAAAGCGTTGATTAGGACCGCGCTAAGCCATGCGCGTGAGTCAGACCAGAGCTTCGCCTCCGATACGATTGAGACGGCCACTACGCACAAGCTCCTTGCCATACTCGATAAAGGCGCGCACCGCGTTCGAACGGTCTGCGTCTTGCGCCGTCAGGAGCCCCATGCGCATGGGTCGCACAAGCCCGCTGATCGGCACGCAGCGGATCGGGTTTCCATCCGGTGAGATTTCGCTGAAGGGGCGGACATTGGCGATCGAATAGCCGAAATCATTTGCCACGAGGCTGCGCATCACCGCCATGTCGCGGGTGCGTTCCGCGATAATCGGCTTGACCCCCAGGGCATCGAAGAAAGAGAGGAAATAATCGGCGCTCAGTGGCAGATCGAGTAACACCATCGGATGATCCTTCAATTCGTCGATGCTGACCTTTTCGCGATCTGCAAGCGGATGCCCGGTCCCCATCAGAGCGAATGGCGGCAACCTGAGCAACGCCGTGAACTGCAAGTCTGCCGGGACATCAAGATCGTAGGTCAGTGCCACGTCAATCTCGGAACGGCGCAGGGCGCTGAATAACTCTACCTGATTCAGTTCCGACTGGCGAATGCGCACATCGGGATATTGCGCCTCGAACCCGCGCCGCAATGTCGGCAGCACGAGTTGTGCAAAAGTCAGCAGGCAGCCCACAGAGAACGGCCCCCGGACAAGACCGGAAATATCACCTGCGATGTCCATGAGTGCCCCCGCCTCGCGCAGCGCGCGCCGGGCCTGTTCCATCATCAGCCGCCCGCCTTGCGTTAACGATAGCCCGTGCGCGTGCTGGCGCACAAAGAGCGGCAGGCCGAACTCCTTTTCCAACTGTGCGATCGCCGCAGAAATCGACGGAGACGAGACGTTGATGCGCTCGGATGCGCGCGCGATACTGCCGGTCTCGCCGACCGCCACGAAGTATTCCAGCTGTCTGAGGGTATACCTCAGCATATTTCGTCCCTGATCCGAACCATTGTTCAAGCTTTGTATCTGATCCTTATGGTTTTCAAGACCAGGACGGTCGTGGCAATGTTACGGGTCGCCGGGAACGCCATATTTTGGCGCCGCGGTCGGATCGAGGGCGCGTTGGATATAGGCATCAAGTTGTGGTTTATAGACCTCCCAAACGGTCGCCACCGCCTCTATCGGGCACTCCCTGGTCCAGTCGCAGCGCAGATCGGCCACCGGCCAGGCAACCTTGTCCACCAGAATGAGACCCGCCGAATGCACCGGCCCCGCCTCGCCTCCGGCTGCAAGCCCCGCGCGCAACGCTGCAATCAACCGGTCACCGAGATGCCCGCGCGCGGCAAGAAAACCCTGCACGATGGCCAGAGGCACGCCGACATTTTCCAGAAGGTTGCCACCCGAGGCCACATTTTCGGCCTGCGCCTGCGTCCAGATACCAAGGCTTCTGGATCCCGAGTGGACCGCCGTCCGCCCCGCCCCATCCACCGCAAGCACTTGCCGGTAATCGATGAATGTCCCACGCTGCCGGACCTCGGAAACGGCTTCTGGAGCGGACATCCCCGCCGCCATCAGATCAAGTGTCAGGGGACCAAGCGCGGGATCAGTCACATTCTGCGACGCCACAGCGCCCACACCCGCTCGCGCAAATGAACAGCGGGCGGCCACAGCCGGTGAAGATGACGAAATCGCCACCCCGAACATACCCGTTTCGGCGCAGCGGGCCACCAGCGAAAATGTCATGACGTTGCCTCGTCTGGGATCACTGCCGTGGCGTCGATCTCGACCAGCCATTCGGGACGCGCCAACGCCTGCACCACCAGCCCGGTCGACACCGGATGCACGCCCCGGATATATTCCCCCATTGTGCGATAAACCGCCTCACGGTGGCGCATGTCGGTGATATAGACCACCACCTTGACCAGATGTTCCATCCGGCCGCCCGCCTCTTCGATCAGTTGACGGATGTTCTGCATCACCTTGTGGGTCTGCTCAACCGGGTCGTGGCTGTCGATGTTGCGCGCATCCTCCAGGTTCTGAGGACATTGACCGCGCAGCCACACGATCCGACCACCGGTGGTAATCACGGCTTGGCACAGATCGTTGTCGAGGTTCTGTTCCGGATAAGTGTCGCGGGTGTTGAAGCTGCGGATGCGCTGGTGTGCCATATGTGACTCCTCGGTTGGGGCTGCACCAGCAGGGTTTCACATGCGGGTGCGAGACGGAAAAGAACGCACTGCCTCACCAGCGGTTAGGGGCGTCCTAAGCGGGCTTAGCAAAAACCCAAGCAAGGCTTCACGAAAACATGGTTTTTGCAAGCCTGACGTATCCCTAAACTCTGTCGAAACGCACTCGAGAGGAACAATCCATGCAAAAGTTTGACACGGTGGTGATCGGCGGCGGACAGGCGGGCATCGCCATGAGCGAGCACTTGGGCAACCACGGGATCGATCACGTTGTTCTGGAACGCAGCCGTATTGCCGAGCGCTGGCGATCTGAGCGATGGGACTCGCTGGTGGCGAACGGCCCGGCTTGGCATGATCGCTTTCCCAATCTCGAATTCCATTGTGACGCAGAAACATTTGTACCCAAGGAAAGCGTCGCCGATTATTTCGTGTCCTATGCGGCAAAGATCGGTGCGCCGGTCCGCTGTGGCGTCGAGGTGCGCGAAGTAAGGCCACTCAAGGGACGAGCCGGTTTTCATCTGGAAACCTCCGATGGTGCGATGGAGGCCCTGAATGTGGTGGCCGCGACCGGACCGTTCCAGCGTCCCGTGATCCCGTCCATCGTCCCCGCCGATACGGATCTCATGCAGATCCACTCCAATGCCTATCGTAATCCCGAACAGTTGCCCCAAGGCGCCGTTCTGGTGGTGGGTGCCGGTTCGTCCGGGGCGCAGATCGCCGAAGAACTGATGCATGCCGGTCGCAAGGTCTATCTGTCCGTCGGTCCCCATGATCGCCCGCCGCGCCGGTATCGCGGGCGCGACAATGTCTGGTGGCTGGGCGTTCTGGGCAAATGGAACGCCGACTCGCCCGGTCCCGGCACCGAACATGTGACCATCGCCGTCAGTGGTGCCGCAGGTGGCAAGACGGTGGATTTCCGTCGGCTGGCTCATCAGGGCATGACGCTGCTCGGCCGGACCGAGACCTTCGCGAACGGCGTACTCCGCTTCGCATCTGATCTGGCCGAGAACCTGCTCAATGGCGATGCGAATTACCTATCCGTGCTGGACGAGGCCGACGCCTATATCGCGCGCAACGGTCTTGACCTGCCCGAAGAGCCGATAGCCCGCGTGCTCCCCGAAGATCCGGACTGCGTAACCAATCCGGTGCTGGAACTGGACGTCGCTACGACCGAAATCACCTCGATCATTTGGGCCACAGGCTATGCGCTCGATTATGGCTGGCTCAAAGTTGATACGTTTAACGACATCGGTCGCCCCCTCCACCAGCGCGGCGTCTCGCAAGAACCGGGCATCTATTTTCTGGGCCTGCCATGGCAGTCACGGCGCGGCTCGTCGTTTATCTGGGGGGTTTGGCACGACGCAAAATTCATCGCGGATCAGATCGCGATCCAGTACAACTACATGACCTATCACGAAACGGCGCAACCTGTCCCAGAAAGGGCATGACCAGCGCATCTTTGAACTGGACGTCAGAGATCCGCTGCACCGAACCGGGTTCACATCTCCCTGCTCCTGATCGGCTGCGACACGCGATAAATATCCGCTACCGACAGGCAGCACCAAGGTCCGTCAGACATCGGCAGACGGCTCCAACCGGACCGGCGCGACCATGACGATCGGTTTGACAGCCTCCGGGTGGAATCGGCTTGCGGTATTACGTCAAACGTCTCGTCCGCTCCGACATACCGAGACGCGGATGGCTCACCGATCTGCCGTTGACACTCTCCCGGGTGGGAAATAACGTCTGTGATAGAAACCATAAAGTCTGATGAGGGGCCTTGCAGATGCTCTGGGCGATCATCCAACCGAATGTGATGAACTTTACATGAGTATCGTGTTGAAAGCTGAGGGCCTGACCAAGGAGTTCAAGGGCTTTGTCGCTGTCAACAAGGTCGATCTGGAGGTTGAAAAGGGAACGATTCATGCGCTCATCGGCCCCAATGGCGCAGGCAAGACGACCTTTTTCAACCTGCTGACCAAGTTTCTGCAGCCGACGGCAGGGCGGATCACCTATCAGGAGCGTGATATCACCGGAATGTCGCCCGCCGGGATTGCGCAACTGGGGATGGTGAGATCATTCCAGATCTCGGCGGTGTTCAGTGATCTGACCGTTCTTGAGAACGTGCGTATCGCCCTGCAGCGCAAACGGGGCGAGAGTTTCGATTTCTGGCGCTCGGAAAAGATCCTGTCGCGGTTCGATGACGATGCCCATGGCTATATCGAGGATGTCGGACTCGGCGAATTCATCAACCACCGTGCCGGCGAACTGTCATATGGCCGGAAGCGGGCGCTGGAGATCGCGACGACGCTGGCGCTCGATCCCGGAATGCTTCTGTTGGACGAACCTATGGCCGGCATGGCTCAGCAGGACGTAGAGCGCATTTCAGCGCTGATCCGCAGAATTGCCAAGAACCGCACCGTGTTGATGGTCGAGCATAATCTGTCGGTCGTGGCGGATCTTTCAGACCGGATCACCGTGCTTGCGCGCGGCGAGGTTCTGGCAGAGGGCGACTATGCGGCCATATCGAGATCACCGGCGGTGATCGAAGCATACATTGGAACCGGGGATGAGTGAGACCGCAACCCAAAGCGCTTGGGCCGCGCAGAGCGATGATGCATTGCTGGCAGTGCGCGGCCTGCATGGGTGGTATGGCGAGAGCCATGTCCTGCATGGTGTCGATTTCGACGTGAACGAAGGTGAGGTGGTGACATTGCTGGGACGCAATGGCGCTGGCAAGACATCAACGCTGAGCGCGATCATGGGCCTCTTGGGCAAACGAACGGGGTCGGTGCGGTTTCGTGACACCGAGATGATCGCATTGCAACCGCGTCATATAGCACGGCTTGGCATTGCACTCTGCCCGGAAGAGCGCGGCATCTTTGCGTCCCTTAATGTCGAGGAAAACCTGATGCTGCCGCCACAGATCGCCGAGGGCGGACTGACAGTGGAACGGATATATCAGCTGTTTCCCAATCTGCTGGAGCGACGTCGCAGTCAAGGCACCAAGCTGTCCGGCGGAGAGCAGCAGATGCTGGCCATTGGCCGTATCCTGCGCACCGGAGCAAAGCTGCTGTTGCTCGATGAACCGACCGAGGGCCTGGCCCCGGTGATCGTGCACCAGATCGGCACGACGATCCGTGAACTGAAGAAAGAAGGGTTCACGATTGTGCTGGTCGAGCAGAATCTGCGGTTCGCGGCATCGGTTGCCGACCGGCATTATGTGGTCGAACAGGGCCGGGTGATCGACATGATCCCCAATGCTGAATTCGACGCGAGTATCGGCAAGCTGCACGGCTATCTGGGTGTGTAAATTGCAGCGATCAATCACGCATTTCGCGTATAATGAAGGAGGAAAGATATGTTCAGACCAATTGCATTAGGAAGCCTTGCGCTTGCCACGATGACTGCAGGGCCAGCCCTTGCTCAGGATATCAACGTCAAGTTGGGTGTTCTGAACGACCGTTCCGGCGTCTATGCCGACCTGTCGGGCGAAGGCTCCGTTGTCGCCGCGCGTATGGCGGTTGAAGATTTTGGCGCCGCCGAAAAAGGCATCAGTGTCGAGATCGTTTCAGCGGATCACCAGAACAAGCCTGACATCGCCTCAAACATAGCCCGGCAGTGGTATGACACCGAGGGTGTCGATGCCATTCTGGATGTGCCGACTTCTTCGGCCGCACTGGCTGTCGCCGAGATCACGGCGCAGGCCGGCAAGGTTTTCATCAACTCCGGAGCGGCTTCGACCGACCTGACCGGCGCGCAGTGCCAGCCGACTACGATCCACTGGACCTATGACACCGCAGCACTCGCCAACGGCACAGGTAAGGCGGTGACCGAGGCGGGCGGCAAGAAATGGTTTTTCCTGACCGCCGATTACGCTTTTGGTCATGCGCTTGAGCGTGACACGACCACTGTGGTCGAGGCCAACGGAGGAGAGGTTGTCGGAAAGGTGAATGTTCCGTTCCCGGCGACCGATTTCTCGTCCTTCCTGTTGCAGGCACAAGGTAGTGGCGCTGACGTGATCGGTCTGGCCAATGCGGGCGGCGATACGGTGAACGCGATCAAGCAGGCCTCTGAATTCGGCATCACTCAGGCTGGACAAAAGCTGGCCGCACTGCTGATGTTCGTGACTGACGTTCACGCGCTGGGAGCCGAGACTGCGCAGGGTCTGTCGCTGACGGAAGCCTTTTACTGGGATCAGAACGAAGCGACGCGTGAATGGTCTGCGCGGTTCGAGGAACAGCATGGCTCCAAGCCGACAATGGTGCAGGCAGGTGTATATTCCGGAACGCTGCATTATCTGCGTGCCGTCGAAGCGGTTGGCAAAACCGAAAGCATGGAAGTCCTGACCAAGATGAAAGAGATGGAGTTCGACGATCCGCTCTTTGGCAAGGGCTATATTCGCGGCGATGGCCGTGTGGTCCACGACATGTATCTCTTCGAGGTGAAGAAACCGGGGGAAAGCAGCGGTGAATGGGATCTCTACAACCAGATTGCCGTGATCTCGGGCGAAGATGCGTTCCTGCCGATGCTGGACGAGTGCAATTTCACCAAATGATCCGTCGCGGCATCCCGACCGCGTCGGGGTGTCGCGCAGCAACCATTGACCGGGGCCGTTCATGTTCGAACTATTGGGAATTCCGCCACAGGTTCTGATGGGGCAGCTTTTGCTGGGCCTGATCAACGGGTCGTTCTATGCCGTGCTGTCGCTTGGGCTGGCGGTCATTTTCGGCCTTCTCAACATCATCAATTTCAGTCATGGCGCGCAATATATGATGGGGGCCTTCGTAGCCTGGATGCTGTTGAACTATCTTGGCATCGGCTATTGGCCCGCTCTGATTCTTGCGCCGCTGATCGTGGGCGCAACCGGCATCGCGCTGGAAAAGCTGGCGCTGTCACGGCTCTACAAGCTGGATCACCTCTATGGATTGTTGCTGACTTTCGGCATCGCTTTGATCATTCAGGGGCTGTTCCGCAACTATTACGGAATATCGGGTCTGCCATATCAGATTCCGGATCTGTTGTCGGGTGGGCAGAATCTGGGCTTCATGTTTCTGCCAAACTATCGTGCCTGGATCGTCGTGGCCTCGGTCATCGTCTGTTTCGGTACCTGGTTCATGATCGAAAAGACCCGCCTTGGGGCCTATCTGCGCGCCGCAACGGAAAATCCGGCGCTGGTCGGGGCATTCGGGATAAATGTACCGCGCATGATTACGCTGACTTACGGGTTCGGCGTCGCGCTTGCTGGGCTGGCCGGCGTGCTGGCGGCACCGATCTATGCGGTCAATCCCAACATGGGTGCCGATCTGATCATTGTCGTCTTTGCTGTAGTCGTTATTGGAGGCATGGGGTCGATCATGGGTGCCATCGTGACTGGCTACGGATTGGGACTGATCGAGGGGCTGACGCGGGTGTTCTATCCGGAAGGGTCGGCAGTCGTGATCTTCGTGATCATGGCAATCGTGCTGCTCATCAAGCCCGAAGGTTTGTTCGGGAGGACTGCGTGATGGCTGTTGCGGAAAATGAAACCCTGCAGGATGTGATATATCCCAAAGAAGTCGGCATGCCGCTGCTTCACAAGGCAATTTTCCTGGTTCTTCTTTCCTTCCTGATCGTGCTGCCGTTCATGGTGTACCCGGTCTTTGCAATGAAAGTCATGTGTTTCGCGCTGTTTGCGGCGGCCTTCAACCTGTTGCTGGGCTTTGGTGGCCTGCTCTCTTTCGGCCATGCGGCTTATTTTGGCGGAGCAAGCTATGTCGCCGCCCATGCGGCCAAGGTCTGGGGTTTCACACCGGAATTGTCGGTACTGGCCGGGACGCTGTCGGCAACGGTTCTGGGTTTGGTAATCGGCTCACTCTCGATCCGCCGTCAGGGAATCTATTTCGCGATGGTAACACTCGCCTTCGCGCAGATGGTCTATTTCTTTGCGCTTCAGGCGGAGTTCACCGGCGGCGAGGATGGAATTCAGTCCGTGCCGCGTGGCGATCTGTTCGGGGTGATCCCGTTGCAGGGCAATATAGCGCTTTACTTTTTCGTGCTGGTGATCACTTTTGGCGGCATCCTCTGCCTCTATCGTATCGTGCATTCGCCATTTGGTCAGGTTCTCAAGGCGATTCGCGATAATGAACCGCGCGCAATTTCACTCGGTTATCAGGTTAACCGCTACAAGCTGATGGTCTTTACCCTTTCTGCCGGTTTTGCAGGGCTGGCAGGCGCCACCAAAGCCCAGGTTTTTCAGCTTGCCTCGCTGACCGATGTGCATTGGAGCATGTCGGGCGAGGTAGTATTGATGACGCTGCTCGGCGGAATGGGCACAATATTCGGCCCGCTCGTCGGCGCAGCGATGATAGTTACAATGCAGAACTACCTCGCCACGTTCGGCGCCTGGGTTACAATCATCCAAGGCGTGATCTTCGTCCTTGGCGTTTTGCTGTTCCGCGAGGGGGTCGTAGGCCTGCTTTCCCGCCTCCTGAAAAGACGCCTGTAATCAGGCGCTCTTTTCCCGGTTGCCTGCAGGGGCTTTCCAGTGGGAATGATCCTGTTTGGGCTTTTCTGATGTGGTAACTCAGGCCATCACCTGACCATCCCACGGGCACATTCCCGCATCGCGCACTGCAGAACCTTGTAACAGTACCTGATGGCCCTAATCATGGGATAGCAATGATAAACAATGGTGTGGTTGGCCAGAAACCGGTAGCTTCGATCCGGTAAATGTATAGTGACATTCAACGCCCCGATCTCCTGAGCCGCCAGTCCCAGAAGGCGGCAAGCCCCAACGCAGCAAGCCCCGCCAGCTCGATCAGCCAATGATATCTTCCATACATCGCCCAAAGCACGGATGCGGCTCCTGCCGTGGCGAGCATCGCCGGACCGGGCATCCGATAACGTCGGTATCCGAGTAACACACCAGACCAGGCCAACACGGCAAGGAAACTGATCGCTCCGGCCCACAGGGCCTCATTGATCGCCACAGCAACGCCGAGCAGCGACAGCGTCGCCACTACCAGCGTCGTGCCATAGCAAGCCGCGACGGCTGCCAGCGTGGCGCCAGCAGCCAGCCAGTCGCTACGGGACGCGCTGCGCACCCTGCCGTTCACTGCGTCCTCGGATCGTCTTCCGCACGGACATAGGTGATGGTCCAGGGTCCGGTGCTGTTGAGTTGAACCACCGTCTCTCCCTCGGCATAGGCGTAATGTGCCATACCCGGCTGAAAGGCAAAGAAGCTGCCCGGTTCGAGCGCGGTCGTCTCCGTCGTATCGGCCTCCTCACCCATCCCCAACCGGAACGTGCCGGAGATGACCGTGACGATCTCGGGTTTGGTATGGTGGTGCGGCGCGATGTGAAAGCCGTCGGGCAACCTGAGCCGCATGGCAAAGACGCCATCCGATGCCGGATCACCGTAAAGCACCGCGTATTCCGCCCCCTTCTGGAGCGAGCCGGGACCGGCTGCATATTCGAAAGCGCCGCTCTCGATCATAACATGGTCGTCCTGCGCCAGCGCCACAGGCGCGGTCAGAACGGCGACCGTAACTGCGGCCATTGCTGCAGGCATTCGGAAATGGGTCATTGCAGTCTCCTTCTCGAAGCTCACGCGCCCTCGCAGGCGCTGTCTGACTTGACGGGACGGCATCGGTCCCTCCGCGGATACCGGGCCGCCGATCACAAGATTAGAGAGGTCGCCTCTGTCATGCTTGGCGGTTTGAGCGGTTTTGCATGGGGGTTTCTTGGTCTCTCAAGCGACAGGTCCGAGGCGAGACCGTACTCTTTCCGAACGATCTTTTCCGAACATGAAAACCACAAGCAATCCCCGCAAAACGCCCAAGCATCGCCGGTGCACTCCGGCCTAGTCTCGGGCGACACGTCTTTCCCAAGGAGACTCGCATGACAACGCTTGATGAAACCCAAGTCACATCCGCCACGCCGCCGCTTGAGGACACCGAGTTTGTGAAGTTCTGGAACGAGGTGCTGGCTCCCAAGTTCATCCGGTTCCGCCACATCCTCGTCGATGGTCTGACCCATCACAGCGAAGCCGTCTTCCCCAAGCTGCCCGTCCGCAAGGGTGACCGGGTTCTCGATGTTGGCTGCGGTTTCGGCGACACCGCGATCAAGCTCGCGCGTATCGTCGGCCCCGATGGCGAAGTGGTGGGAATCGATTGCTGCGATGCTTTCCTCGCGGCGGCCGAGGCCGACCGCGAACACGCCGGTATCAACAACCTTCGTTTCATCCGCGGCGATGCCGAGGTCGCGCTGCCCGAGGGCGCTTTCGATTTTGTATTCGCCCGCTTCGGCACGATGTTCTTCGCCAACCCGGTGGCCGGCTTGCGCAACATGCGCAAGACGCTGCGACCCGGCGGCCGGATGACGCATATCGTGTGGCGCAACTCGGCTGACAATCCATGGCTATCCATGGCCAAGGATGTCGTGCTGGGCTTTCTGCCGCCACCGGGCGATGATGCGCGCACTTGCGGGCCAGGGCCTTTCTCGATGGCGGACGAACCGACGGTCCGAAAGATGATGGAAATTGCAGGCTACGAAGACATCAGCTTCGAGCGCGTCGATGCGCCAGTTCTCGTCGGTCATGATGTCCGCGACGCCATCGCTTTTCAGCTCTCCATCGGCCCCGCTGGCGAAGTATTCCGCGAAGCCGGAGACGTGGCCGAGACGCGCAGACCCGAGATCGAGGAGGCGCTTGCAGAGGCGATCCGCGCGCAGACGACCTCGGCGGAAGGGATCGTCATGGCGAGTTCGTCCTGGGTGATCAGCGCCACCAACCCCGGCGAAAGCGGCCACTGATCCGGTTTCCATTGCGACGACTCCGTGGTTTCTGATACACTTTGTCGCAGGTGGTCTTGGCTGGGACGATATGCGGTGCCCGCTAGTCTGCGGGCTTCCGCATTCTTCTTCTCGGTGACGAGACGCCTGAGCAAACCAGGCGCGGCACAACCGCCCAACGCGCCCTAATGATGCCGGGAGCCGCTCATGAACCGCTCAACGGTGCCGCCATCGCCCCTCGATGAAGCCGACGGCCTCATCCGGTTCGGCCCGTTCGAGATAGACTCCGACCGCTTCGAGTTGCGCCAGAACGGCCATCCGGTACCCGTCGAGCCACGGACCTTCGATCTCATCCGGTTCCTGGCGCGCAACATCGGACGGACAGTAACGCGGGACGAGATATTCGATGCGGTCTGGCAGGGCAGAATTGTCTCAGACGCCGCGCTCAGCAGTCAGATCCGTGCCGCTCGGCGTGCTCTCGGCGATGACGGCGACGCACAGCAGGTGATTGCGACGATACACGGGCGCGGCTTCCGCCTCCGCCGCCGCGTAGCTTCTGCACAGGAGTCAGAGGCCCGAGTCAGCGGCAGCACGGCATCCGCCCGGACCGGCCTTCCCACGCTCGTCGTACTGCCCTGCACCAGCCTCGACAGCGACGGACGGGGGACGGTACTGGCGCAAGGCATGACCGAGGACATGATCACCGCACTTTCCAAGAACCGCTGGCTGAGGGTGATCCCCCGCAGCACCGCCTTCGCCCTCAACCGGATCGCCGAGAATCCAGCCGCCATCGCCTGCACTGCCGGTGCCGACTACATGGTGGCTGGCAGCGTCCGCCGAAGTGGCAATCGGGTGCGCGTCGCGGTACAGACGATCGACACCCGAGACATGCGTTGCCTCTGGAGCGAGTGTTTTGACCGGGACATGACCGATATCTTTGAACTGCAGGACGAGATCGCCCGGCTCGTCTCGGCCCGCGTCGCGACGGAACTTGGCATTACCGAACAACAGCGCGCCGCACGCCAGCCGCGAAAGAATCTCGGTGCCTGGGAACTCTACCAGCTCGGCTCGATTGAATTTTATCGGTTCACCGGCGAGAGCAACCGCCGCTGCCAGCGCCTGTTGCGCCAGGCCATTCAAGAGGATGCGGACTTTGGCGCTCCCTATGCCCGACTCGCCTATGCGATGATCCTCGAAATGGTCTATTTCGACGGCGAACGGGTCCGGGCGCGGATGGACGAGGCGCTGAACCTCGCTCTTCGCGGGGTGGACTGCGACGATCAGGACGCCAACACCCACTTTGCGCTCGGTCGCGTCCGGCTCGCCCGCTGCGAGTACGAGTCAGCCATCGATGCGCTCGAGGAGGCGCTGCAGCTGAATCCCTGCCTCGCACTTTGCCATTGCGGACTCGGCGACTCGTTCGCCTACGAGGGGCGGCTCGAAGAGGCGATCAGCCGGTTCCAGACCGCAATCGATCTCAGCCCGCACGATCCCTTCCGATGGGCGTTCATGTCCTACCGCTCGCTGGCTCATCTCTTTGGCCGAAAGTTCGACGAGGCCGCGCACTGGGCCCGCCGCGCGACGCAGGTACCGAACGCGCATTTCTGGGCCCATGCCAATCTGGTTTCAGCGCTCGGCCACCTCAGCGACGGGCGACAACTGCCGGGCGCCGTCGAAGACCTGAAGCGGGCGCGACCGGATTTCTCGCGCAGCTTTGCCCGAGAGCGGCTGTTCTACATCAAGGATCCCGCACAGCTGGACATCTTCCTCGAAGGGCTGCGGCTCGCTGGTATACAGGAGAGATAGTGTTCCACGCAGCCCGATATTTCCAATGCGAGGCCCCGAGCAGCCTTGATCCACCGCATATCCTGATCCCGCAGGACAAAGCAAAGCAGGAATAACCGTGCAGGAGGATGCGCTGCGCGCCTTCGCCATGGCCAACCATCCAGCAATACTCCGCAAAGGCGCTTGCATCTTCAGTCTGACAACTGTGGACTGGAAACTGTGGTCATGAGGCCTTAGAACTTGGCGCGGAGACCCGGCAACACCAGACAGGGACCACACATCCAGGGAGAACAAGACATGTCAAAGGTTGGCTTTATCGGCCTGGGATCCATGGGATACGGCATGGCAGTGTCGGTATTGAAGGCGGGTCATGACGTCTGGGGGCATGATGTGAATGTCACTGTCGTCGATCGTTTCCGCGATCAAGGCGGGCAGCCCGAGGCTCTGTTTGATGCTGCCCCGATGCTGGATGCGCTGGTCGTCGTCGTTCTGAACGCAACCCAGACAGAGACGGTGCTGTCCGGCCCCGACGGCATGATGAGCCGACTGCGCGAGCGCGCGGTGATCCTGTCCTGCGCCACCGTGCCACCCGCCTTCGCCCGTCGGATCGACATCGAGGCCCGGACTCGGGGGCTGCTCTATCTTGACGCGCCAATCTCGGGCGGGGCGGCAAAGGCCGCCCAGGGCAAACTGACGATGATGGCATCAGGGCAGCCAGAGGCTTTTGCTGCGGCCCGTCCTGTGCTGGATGCTATGGCGGCAAAGGTGTTTGAACTGGGTGATACCGCAGGCGCAGGCTCTGCCATGAAGGCCGCGAACCAGATGCTCGCTGGAATCCATATCGCCGCGATGGGAGAGGCGCTGACCTTTGGCATGACCCAGGGCATTGCGCCGGCAACATTCCTTGACGTGATCTCGCAGAGCGCGGGCACCAGCTGGATGCTCGAGAACCGCGCGCCGCATGTGGTGGCCGGCGATTACACGCCGCAGAGCGCGATCAACATCTGGCCAAAGGACTTGGGCATCGTGCTCGACATCGCCCGCGAGGCGTACTTCGGCGCGCCGCTGGCCGCAGCGGCGATGCAGCAGTTCCTGGCCGCCGCAGGGATGGGTCTCGGGGCTGAGGATGACGCCGCCGTGGCCAAGGTCTATGCCCGCAACGCTGGTCTGACCTTGCCGGGGCAAGGCAGTTGATGGGTTGCGTTCTGGGAGCAATCGCCGATGATTTCACCGGCGCCACCGATCTTGCCAGCCTGCTGGCGCGGAGCGGCATGCCCGTCTCGCTGCGTATCGGAGTGCCGAAGACGCCGCCGGACGATGCCGCCCCGCTTGATGTGGTCGCGCTCAAGATCCGCACCAGCCCTGTGGATGAGGCGCGCGCACAATCGCTCGCGGCACTCGGTTGGCTCAGGACAGCGGGCGCGACGCGGTTTTTCTGGAAATATTGCTCGACCTTCGATTCCACGCCAGAGGGCAACATCGGCCCGGTGGCCGAGGCGCTGATGACCGCTCTTGGCGCCGACCAGACCGTTTATTGCCCGGCCTTTCCGGAAAACGGTCGGACGGTTTTCATGGGCAACCTCTTTGTCGGGCGGCTGCCTCTGGCGGAAAGCCCGATGAAGGACCATCCGCTGACTCCGATGAAGGACAGCAACCTGATGCGCCTGCTGGCATCGCAGGTGAAGGGCCGGACCGGATTGGTCGACCGGCTGACCGTGGCCAGCGGGGCAGAGGCGCTCCATTCCGAACTGCAACAGCTAAAGGATGCGGGAGTTTCACATGTGGTCGTCGATGCCGTCTCGAACGACGACCTGCTCATCATCGCCGAGGCCTGCCGCGACCATGTACTCCTGACCGGAGGATCGGCCCTCGCAATGCCACTGCCTGCACTCTATCATGCCGACGGTCTCTTGCCGCAGACAGTGATGGCACAGCGCGCCCGGCCAACGCTTGCTCCGCAAGCGATTGTGCTCTCGGGCAGCTGCTCGGACATGACCAACCGACAGGTCGCAGCCTATATCGCGGCAGGACGGCCAGCATATCGGCTTGATCCGCTGACGCTAGTCAGAAACGGCCCGGGAGCCGCGCTGGATTGGATCGCCGCCCAGGATCTGGCAAAGGCTCCGTTGATCTATGCCACGGCAGATCCCGAGACCGTGCGCCGGACGCAGGCCGATCTCGGCCCGGTGGTGGCGGGTGAGATCGTCGAAAAGGCACTGGCGGCCTGCGCGACAGCGGCCCGCGACAAGGGCGCGGGACGGTTTGTCGTGGCGGGCGGCGAGACCTCAGGTGCGGTCACCCAGGCGCTTGACGTAGACCGGCTCGATATCGGGCCAGAGATCGCACCCGGCGTGCCGTGGTGCTTCTGTCATACCGGCGAACGCCCCGCGGCTCTCGCCCTGAAGTCGGGCAACTTCGGTACCGAAGGCTTCTTTGCCGATGCCCTCGCCCGACTGGAGGAGGCATGACCCCAGATAACCGCCTGCGTGAGCAGATCTGCGTGCTGGCGAAATCCCTCTTTGACCGGGGCCTGACCGGCGGATCCACGGGCAATATCTCGGCGCGCACAGAGGATGGCGGGCTGTTGGTCTCGCCGACCGGCACATCCTTCGGGCGGCTTGATCCGACGCGCCTGTCGAGATTGGATGCCAGGGGCAGGTTGATCGACGGCGATCCGCCAACCAAGGAAATGCCACTGCACAGCGCCTTTTATGACACGCGATCAACTGCGGGCGCGGTGGTGCATCTGCATTCCTGCCATGCTGTCGCCCTCTCGATGATGCCCGATGTGGACGCTGACGACTTCCTCCCGCCCCTGACGCCCTACGCGATCATGAAACTGGGCCGGGTCGCACTCTTGCCGTTCTTCCTGCCCGGCGATCCGGCGATGGGGTTGGCGGTGCGCGGGCTGGCAGGGCGGCGCTCTGCGGTGATGCTGGCCAATCACGGGCCAGTCGTGGCGGGCAAGGATGTCGAGGCGGCCTGCAACGCCATCGAGGAACTCGAGGATACCGCGCGCCTTGCGATGCTGCTACGAGGCTGCAATCCCCGGATGCTGTCATCCGCCGAAGTACAACAGCTCGTCACCCGGTTCAACGTGGATTGGGACTGATGCGCTTTTCCGCCAATCTGGGATTCCTCTGGGCCGACCGCCCGCTGACCGATGCGGTCCGCGCCGCGGCGACCGCAGGCTTTGACGCGGTGGAATGCCATTGGCCCTATGATACTCCGGCGCAGGATGTCGCCGCGGTTCTCAGAGAAACCGGCCTGCCGATGCTGGGCCTCAACACCCGCCGGGGCAATGTCGCGGCAGGCGAGAACGGGCTCTCTGCCCTGCCCGGACGCGAAGACGAAGCCCGCGCCGCCATCGACGAGGCCATCGCCTATGCCATCGCCATCGGTACACGCAACGTACATGTCATGGCCGGTTTCGTACAAGGTGAGCACGCCCAGGATACGTTCCTCGCCAACCTCGGCCATGCCTGCCGTCAGGCCCGGCCCGAGGGTATCACGATCCTGATCGAACCGCTCAACGACTACGACGCGCCGGGGTATTTCCTGCAGACCACGACGCAGGCCGAGGCGCTGATCGACCAATTGGGTGCCCCCAACCTGCGACTGATGTTTGACTGCTACCACGTGCAGTTGATGGAAGGCAACCTGACCCGGCGCCTGACCCGCCTGCTGCCTAAAATCGGCCACATCCAGTTCGCTTCTGTCCCCGACCGAGGCGCACCTGACCGAGGTGAGGTGAACTTCGCCCATGTTTTCGCCCATATCGCAGAGCTGGGATGGACCGCGCCTCTGGGGGCGGAATACCGGCCGCAGGGCCCGACGGAAACCACTCTGGACTGGCTTGCCACCCTGCGCTGACCGGGCAGAGGGCAGGCATGATCGGCCGCAAGTTGACGGAGCAATTCTGGCCGAAATCATCACGGCCTGTCCCGGTTTTGCGGGACATCGCAGGTTGCGCGCTGCGTCGCGTCACCCGTGGCGCAGCGTGATGGTCTTGAGCCTTGTGAATCCGTAAAGCGCCTCGAACCCCTTTTCGCGACCATGGCCCGATTTGCCTGACCCGCCGAATGGCAGCTCAATCCCGCCGCCCGCACCGTAATTGTTGACAAAGACCTGCCCCGCCCTGAGCGCATGCGCCATGCGGAATTGCCGTGCCCCATCCTGTGTCCAGACGCCCGCGACAAGGCCGTAGTCGGTACCATTGGCAATGGCGATCGCCTCTGCCTCGTCGGAAAAAGGGATCGCGACCTGCACTGGGCCGAATATTTCCTGCTGCGCGAGGACATGGTCAGGCGGCACATCGCGAAAGAGCGTGGGCGCGACGTAGTATCCCCCCGCAGGCGCATCCGGCGCAACCCGGCCTTGGGCAGCGATGGCAAGATCCGCGCCCCGCGCCAGCATCGCCTCGACCCGCTGCTTCTGCTTGGCATTGATCAACGGGCCAATGCGGGCATCCGCCATGGCGGGGCCAACGGCAAGGCCACGATAAACCCCGGCCATTGCCGCGATCACCCGCTCATAAACGCCCCGCTGGATCAGGACGCGAGAAGCCGCCGAACAGGTCTGTCCCGCCGCTTGCATGCAGGCGCCGACCAGGGTCGGCAACGCCGCGTCCAGATCGACATCGTCGAATACGATATGCGGGGACTTGCCGCCCAGTTCCAGCGTGACCGGCACCACGTTGCGCGCCGCCGCCGTCTGGATCATCACACCCACATCGACCGAACCGGTGAACGAGACATGATGCACCCCGGGATGTCCCGAGAGCGCCGCGCCGACCTCGGAGCCAAACCCGGTCACGACATTGAACGCCCCCGCCGGAAAACCTGCCTCGGACACAAGCGTCGCCAAGGCCAGCGAACTGAGCGAGGCATCCTCGGCCGGTTTCAGCACGCAAGCGTTTCCGGCGGCCAGCGCCGCGCCAACCGATCGGCCGACGATCTGCATCGGATAGTTCCACGGCACGATATGGCCGGTCACGCCATGCGGTTCGCGGATTGTCAGCACGGTATGGCCCGCCTGATAGGGAATGGTATCGCCATGCAATTTGTCCGCCGCACCGGCGTAGAATTCCAGATAGCGCGCCAGGGCCGTCACATCCGCGCGGCATTGGCTGATCGGCTTGCCCACGTCGAGACATTCCAGCCGCGCCAGATCCTCGGCCCGTTCCAGCACCAACTCGCGGAGCTTCATCAACAGCCGCCCGCGCTCTGTCGGGCTCAGCCTGCCCCAATCGCCGGATAGCGCGGACTCGGCGGCCATGACAGCCGCATCAATGTCCATAGTCGTGGCACGTCCGATGCGCGCGAACTCCACTCCGGTTGACGGATCAAGAACCGGCAGCGTGTCGCCTCCGGTCACCGGGTGCCACGCCCCGCCCCAGAAAATGCCGGTGGGGTCAAACCATAGCTGCGCGTCAGCTGTCATCGTGATGTCCTTGCATTGTGTTTCAGAACTTTCGATCAGGTCAGCGCCTGATAAAACGGTTCGAACCGCGACCGGCTCTGCGTCAGGTGGTCCCGCATCGCCGCCGCGGCCCCGTCGGCATCACGCGCCGCGATCCGTTCAAAGATCAGCTCATGTTCGCGCAGCGCCTGCTCTCTCAGATCGGCAGTAAAGCGCAGGCGAAACATCTGCATCGGCTGGCGCAGCCGTCCGAGCGCCTCGACAATCAGCGCATTGCCAGAACCAGTCGCAATCCTGTCGTGAAACCTCAGATCGGCCAGACCGAAACGACCAGACATCGCCGAGGGATCGGCGTCCCGAAGCGCGGCAGTCATTTCATTAATGGCCTCTCGTAGCGCGTCTGTCTCAGCCGCACTCATCGCAACTGTAGCCATGGCGGTAGCCTCGGGTTCCAGCAGCAGGCGGAATTCGTAGAACTGTCGCAACCTGTCTGCGGACGGCATGGGTGCCGCACTGAACCCCACGTTGTGACGGCGCACCACCAGACCTTCGGCCTCAAGCCGGATCAGCGCTGCGCGCACCGGCGTTTGCGACACACCCAGATCCCGCGCCAGCACATCAATCGCCAGCCGTTCGCCAGCCGGGATTTCCTGCGACATGAGTCGCGCCAGAAGGATGCCATGCACCTCCTCGCCAAGTGAAGGCCGGTCGGACAGTAGGGCCGTGGAGATCGTCATTGTCTCAGCCGTCATCAGTTGTCGGTTAGCGGATGTTTCCACCACTTTACGTCAAATATCATATCGGATACGAAATAGGAAGCAAGGACGAACCGATCGGCATCGGATAGGGAGCATGGGATGAAAACCTATAGAATCGCCACCATAGCGGGTGACGGTATCGGACCCGAGGTGACCCGATCCGCTCTTGAGGTTCTGACCGAAGCGCTCGGCTCATCCCGCATCGCCTTTGAAATGGTTGAGGGCGGCGCCACGCATTACCAGCGTACGGGAGAGGTGCTGCCCGAGAGCACCTTCGCCGCCTGCCGTGATCTAGATGCGATCCTGCATGGCGCGGCGGGGCTGCCCGGCGTCACATACCCGGATGGCACCGAGGTGGGCAACGAGTTGCATCTGCAACTGCGCTTTCGTCTGGATCTCTACGCCAACATGCGCCCGATCCGTCTCTTGCGCGGGGTGCGCTCGCCGCTGAGGGATTTCGACGGCGGCGGGATTGATTATGTGGTCGTTCGCGAGAATACCGAAGGTCTCTATGCCAGCCGGGGCGCGGGCGTGTTGCTGCGGGATGAGATGGCGTCTGACACGCTTGTCGTGACCCGCAAGGGAACCGAGCGGATCGCCAGCTTTGCCTTTGATCTCGCCCGATCACGCAATGGTGCACCGCGTGACGGCACATCCCGTGTGACAGTCTGTGACAAGGCCAATATCCTGCGCAGCTACGCCTTCTTCCGCGCAATCTGCGACGAGATTCATGCAAGCTTCCCCGATGTCGGGATCGATTACGCCTATGCCGACGCGATCACCGTCCATATGCTCAAGCGGCCTGACCACTTTGATGTGATCGTGGCCGAGAACATGTTTGGCGACATCATTTCCGATCTCGGGGCGGCGACGGTCGGCGGCATGGGTATCTCGCCCTCGGGCGAGATTGGCGAGAACCACGCGCTGTTTCAGGGGGCGCATGGATCGGCGCCGGACATTGCCGGGCAGAATGTCGCAAGTCCGGTAGCCACGGTGCTGTCGGGGGCGCTCATGCTGCGGTGGTTGGCGCGGCAACATGACGACCCGTCGCTGACCGACGCCGCCGACCGGATCGACCGCGCGGTAGAGCAGGTTCTGGCAACCGGCGAGAGCGTGCCGCGCGATCTGGGTGGCACGGCAAGTTGCACGGAAATGACACAAGCGATCTGCCGCACGCTGGCGGCATAGGAGCGACTCCATGACGAACAAGACAATCGGGATCATTGGTGTGGGACTGATGGGCCATGGCATTGCGATCAACCTGGTGCGCAAGGGCTGGCGGCTGAAGTATTACCGGCATGCGGGCAATCAGCCGACCGACGATCTGGACGCTCTCGGCGCAACCGGAATCGACGGGCTTGCGGCGCTTGCCGCTACTTCGGATGTGGTGGTGCTCTGTCTCAACGGTTCGCCTCAGGTCGAGGCAGTGATGTTGAAAGAGAGCGGAGTGCTGGAGGGACTCAGGCCCGGATCGGTGGTGGTGGATTGCTCGACAGCCGTTCCCGCCTCTACCAGAACGGTTGCGGCCAGGGTGGCCGCAGCGGGCAGTCGGTTCATGGATGCCGCAATGACACGCACCCCGCTTGAGGCGGAACAGGGGCGGCTCAACCTCCTGATCGGGGCTGATCCCGCATTGCTCGACGAGATGACGCCGCTTCTTGCGTGTTTCTCCGAAAACCGGTTTCACGCCGGAAAGGTCGGGGCGGGCCACGCGCTTAAACTGTTGCACAATTTTGTCTCGATCGGTGGCGTTACCCTGATCGCAGAGGCCTTTGCCTGCGCCAAGGCGTCCGGAATATCGGCCGAGGTGCTGGTCAGTGTCCTGCAACAGGGCGGCGGGCATGGCGCGGCGCTTGACCGGCTCGCGCCCTATGTTCTCGAGGGCGATCCCTCGCGTATGAAATTCTCGGTCGCCAATGCCCGCAAGGACTTGGATTATTACGGGCAGTTCGTGCGCGACGCCGGGTCGAGCCACGGAGTCGCTGATGGCATCCTCGGCACACTCACGGCGCTGGCGGCGGCGGGTATGACAGATCGCTATCTCGCCGAGGCGCCCGATGCCATTGCGCGGCTCTCGGACGATTGACCGGAGCCGCGCCTGCCGTCATTCGATCCCCATGATCATTTGCATCGGCCAGAGCGACACCGCCGGCACATAAGTCACGATCATCAGCGCCGCAAAAACCGTGAGCACGAACCACATGAGCTGCGGGATGATCTTCTCGACCGGCAGGTCGGCCACGGCGCAGGCCGCGAACAGGTTTACGCCCAGAGGCGGCGTAATCATACCAAGCGCCAGATTGACCACGATGATCAGCCCGAAATGTACCGGGTCAACGCCATAGGCGATAGCGATAGGCGTCAGAATCGGAGCCAGCACGAGGATCGCCGCCGATGTTTCGATGAACATGCCCACGATCAGCAGAAGGATGTTGACCGCAAAGAGAAAGGCTATGCGCGACTCGAACATGTCCTTGAACCATGCGGCTACTTCGTTGGGCAGGCCAGATCGCGCGATTAGGAATGAAAACAGCGCCGCCGCCGATATGATCAGCATGATCGCAGAGGTCGAAATCACCGTTCGCTTTAGAATGTCTGGCAGATCGCGAAACTTGAGTTCGCGGTAAAACACCATGCCCACCAGAACCGCGGCGGCGACGGCGACCGCGCTCGCCTCGGTCGGGGTGAAGATGCCCGAATAGATACCGCCCAGGATCACCAGCGGCACCAGCAGCGCGGGCAGAGCCTGGACCAGCGCAGGCCCGAGGCGCGGGCGATCCACGGCATCCTGAAGTCCGATGCCTCGGATACGGCAGAGGATCAGAACCAGCGCCATCAGGGACACTGCGACCAAAAGGCCAGGCCCGAGTCCGGCAAGAAACAGCTGCCCGATGGAGGTATCGGTCGAGACACCGTAGAGGATCAGGGGGATGGAGGGCGGGATCAGCACACCCAGTTCGGCAGAGCTTGCCTGCACCGAGGCCGCCATCGGCTTGGGGTATCCATGTCGCACCATCGCCGGAATGAGAATCGCGCCGATTGCAAAGGTTGTCGCCACCGAAGAGCCGGAAACCGAGGCGAACATCATGCAGGTCAGCACGCAAGAGGCAGCAAGCCCGCCCTGAATGCCTCCCACGATGGATTTCGCCAGTTCGACCAGCCGGTGCGAAATGCCACCCGCCGACATCAGGTTGCCCGCGAGGATAAAGAGCGGGATCGCCATCAGCGGATAGCTGTCAAGCCCGGTGAACATGCGTTGCGCGACCAGCAACATGGGCAGGCGACCCTGCACCTCGATGCCGATCACAGAGGCAAGACCGATCGCCACCGCAATCGGCACGCCCGCCAGAAAAAAGATGGCCAGCGAAAGGGCCAGCGCCAGGTTCATTGCATCGCCTCTGGTTGTGGATCGGATCGCGCAGCCCACTCGCCGCGCGAGGCGCGCAGCATGCAGCCCAGAACCGCGATCATGATGAAAACAGAGCCAACCGGCAGTGCGGCATAAACCCAAGAGATAGAGACCTCGAGCGCGGCGAGTTTCTGCGATACCACCCTCTGCGCCATGGCCCAGCCCTGCCAGAAGAGCACGCCAAAGAAGATCAGCGTCAGACCCAGCGACACCTGATAGAGCCCGAGACCCAGACGCATCGGCAAGGCACGTTGAATGATCTCGACCGAAATCATGCTGCCATGACGAAAGGCGGGACCAACCCCCAGCAGAACCGACCAGATCATCGCAGAGCGCGTGATCACCTCGGACCATGTAGACGGGTTGCCAAGCAGGAAACGCGCGGTAACCTGATACATTGCCAACGCGGTCGAAGTTAACAGGAACCCGACGGCGAGCCAGAGCGCGATGCGCGTCGTAACTGTCTCGAATCTAAGAAATATATCCATCGGCTCCGGCTTTCGTGAAAGGGACTGGCGCGAACGCGCCAGTCCGATCACCCTGTCAGGGTTTACTCGACGGCCTTGATCCGGTCGATCATGTCCGGGCCATATTCATCGGTATAAACCGAATAGGCGGTCTCTTCGGCCAGTGCCGCAAAGGGAGCCTTGTCGATGTCGGTGATAACCTCCATCCCATTCTCCCGCAAAAGCGCAACTCCGGTCTCTTCCAGACGGTTCACCTCGGCGCGATTTGCCTCGACACCGGCCTTTGCCGCCTCGTAGAACCAGCCTTTCTGTTCATCACTCAAACCGTCGAACAGAATCGGTGACACAAGGATGATCGCGGGTGAGTAGACATGCCCGGTCAGCGAGACGTATTTCTGCACCTCCCAGAATTTCGACGCGGTGATCACGGTGACCGGATTTTCCTGTCCGTCCACGACGCCCTGTTGCAATGCGCCGAAGACTTCCGGAAACGCCATCGGAGTTGGTGAGGCGCCCATCCCGGTGAACGCCGCCATATGCACACGGTTCTCCATCGTGCGCAGTTTCAGACCCGCAAGATCGGCCGGAGTGCGCACCGGACGCTGGGAGTTGGTCACATGTCGGAACCCGTTTTCGGCCCAGGCCAGACCGACAAGGTTGTTTTCGTTGATCTTCGCGATCAACTCCTGGCCGATCTCACCGTCCAGCACCTTGCGCGCGTGATCATAGTCGCGAAACAGGAACGGCAGATCCAGCGCATAGATCTCGGGTACGAAATTGCCCAGCGGACCAGTCGAGGTGATCACCATGTCGATAGAACCGATCTGCAACCCCTCGATCAGGTCGCGCTCGCCGCCCAACTGCCCTGCAGCTGCCTGTTCGCCGGTAAAGGCGCCTCCCGACAATTCCTCAAGCTTGGCGATAAAGGCGTCGGCGCCTACGCCGTAATGCGATCCCGCCGGGGTCGTATGCGCGACCACAATGTTTTGCTGAGCCTCCGCAGCCCCAGTGATCGTCAGCGCCGCAACGGCGCCAATAATAAAGTGTTTCATCAGTATTCCTCCCTTGTTTCCAGATTTCGGGCTACCCGCCCAACCTGCCGCCCAGAGCATTTCCGGCACGGCCGACTTCCCTGATGCCGACGCTCACTGCGCGGCGCTCAATTTCTGAGCGCATGCGTGGCGCCCGATGTTCTCCTATCCTGTCCCGGCCTGATACAATGCGTCCGCCCGCGTGAGATGTGCATGCATCATACGCTCCACCTCATCAGCGTTCTGCGTCTCCAGGAAATCGACGATCCGGTCATGTTCCCGCAGCGTAGTTTCCTCTCGTCCCGACCACAAGAGCAGCGGTTTGTAGTAATCGAACAACCAGGCCAGCATCGCCTCGGTCACCGCCAGAATGATCGGGTTACCGGTCAGCGCCGCAATCCGACAATGAAAGGCGATGTCACATTGGATGAACGCCTTTTCATGTCCCAGTTGCGCGCGCTGCGCCGTGACAAGGCCGCGTAACTCTGCGATTTCATCCGTCCCGCAGGCCGGGACAGCCAGCCGGGCCGAAGCGGTTTCCAAGAGCAGCCGCACCTGCTTGAGATGTTCCAGCGTCGAGGGTTCGCTTGACAGCATCAACTTGGCCAGCGCATCGATCTGCCCGACGGCCACGCCGGGGGTCAGCATGTTCACCCGGCTGCGCTCGCCATGCGAGATAGAGATCAACCCCTTGTTCGCAAGACTTTGCAGCGCCTCGCGCACGGCGGGTCGGCCCACCTTGAAGCGCTCCATCAGCGCACGCTCCGAGGGCATCAGATCCCCCGGGGCCAGTTCACCCGACTTGATCATCCGCCACAGACGGTCAAAGATCTGATCCGACAGCTTCTGCCGGACGATCTGGTCGTCCGGGCTGTCGGATGCGTCCCTTGTGTCTGACGGATATCCTCTGACCATTCGATCTTTAGCCTCTCCAGACTCACTGGATGAAAATTCGTCTCATCGTCGCGCGGATCAACTCTGGGCTGACCAATCAGCAGCGTTGCTCACATTCCCTCTGACAACCCTACATTACGTGATCCGCTCGATGCTCGCACGATTTTCGTCAATCTCGAATACGCGCTTCCAGTCGTCGCGCATCAAAACCGGCTTGCCGAATTCGATAGCCCTGTTGCACGCATCCGAGAACACCCCGTCCACCTCATTGAAGATCACGGCCCCGAGGATGTTCATATGCCCCAGAAGAAAATCCCGCGCCGCCTCGGGCGGGATACCCCTGGCCACCACCTCGTCCATCGCCTCGCGCATTACGACCAGAAGCGATGCGCAGACCGTCTCGGACAGGCCCGGTTCCAGCAGCGCCATGCCTTCGAGCGTGACGCGGTGTGATCGCGCAACCGGCGCATAGATCGTGCGAGCCACCTTGTCGCCCAGGGCATAGTGCTCTTCCGGGCCTTGCATCAGCGCGTTGACGATTCCTTGCTTGGCCGCGATGCCGCCAAAGAAATCACGCTTGGCCGCCATCGCGGTTTCGTCGTTGAAGATTGGCGGGTGGCAGGGATGGGTCACGAAATAGGTGATGTCCTCGCGTACCGGCAGATGACCCACATAGGGTGCCGCAGCATCAAGGCAGACGATCATTGCGCCCGACGGCACCATGTCGATGATAGAGTGCGTAACCTTGCCGATCACTGTATCCGGCACCGCCAGCACGACAACCTGCGCGCCATCCAGCGCCGCCTCTCCCGATACGCAGTCCACACCGAACGATTGCTTCACCCGTTCCTTTCCCTCGGGTGAAACCTCGACCCGGTGGGTTTCGAACTCAGGGGCCGCAGCGAGGTTTGCGCCAAGACGCATCCCCATCTTTCCCCCTGCCCCGAAAAGGGCCAGCTTGATCATCTGTTTTCTCCCTCGCCGCCACAGTCTGCAGCGATCACTTGACAACTGGTATGATGAATCAATAATTAGTCCAGTTTGTCAAGAGGAGGTCGTGACGAGATGCAACAGGACCAAAACCACCGACTGCCCGATCTGCTCGTCGCCTGGTATGGTGACGATTTCACCGGTGCTGCGGCGGTAATGGAGGTTCTGACCTTTGCCGGACTGCCGACGGCCCTGTTCCTCGATCCACCGACGCCAGGGCAACTGGCGCGTTTCCCGGGTCTGCGCGGGATAGGCATTGCCTCGACCGCGCGCACATGGTCCCCGGACCGGATGCAGGCGGATCTGCCGCCTGCACTGACTTCGCCCGCGCCCATCCCGGCCCCCAATTCGCAGCTCCCGGCACCCGCGTCAGGATGGGTGGACATGAGGGGCCGCTGATTGGCACGATCATCAAGCCCAGCGTGGGTCTGAGGCCGCAAGAGACCGCCGATCTGGTGCAGAGCCTTGCTACCGCCGGAATCGATTTCATCAAGGATGACGAATTGCAGGCCAACGGCCCCAATTGCCCGCTGGCCGAGCGAGTCGCATTGGTCATGGCGGCGCTGAACCGCCACGCCGAGCGCACCGGAAAACGGGTGATCTATGCCTTCAACATCTCGGGTGAGGTGGACGAGATGCGGCAAACTTGCCCGCGCGATGGCAACTTTCCGCAAACAGTGTACCACGTCACAGCGATGACAGCATGTGCCGGGTTGATCATCGGAATACGTGCCTGAGCGTCCATAGCTCACCATGACCCGACACGAAGGTCCCGCCTGCGGCTTCACCGAAGCAACCGTTCGGGAGTTGCGCAGTATTGTTTGTCCCTGAAATGACGATGAAAAATCGGTCCCGCCCGACGGCGCCACGCTTATGTAAAACCCATTCGGTGATTTGTCATCCTGTCCCGGTTGCTCCGGGCAGATTGGGGATCTGGTTTCCGGTGGGCGTTTTCTTGCTGCTGTTATCGAATATCCGGCAATGTGTTGCCGGCTGGTTCGCGGCGGTTGAGTAGCAGAGTCAGCCATGTTTCATGTAACCTCGGACAATATGAAACCGACGAAACTATGTTGCAGAACTGACCAGGAGCAGACGATGCGAAGCAAGGTAACGAAGGCGATTTTTCCTGTTGCGGGTTTGGGGACGCGGTTTTTGCCGGCGACCAAATCGGTGCCCAA
>NZ_FOAG01000011.1 GCF_900109455.1 Roseovarius azorensis
TCGCCGCCGTCAGCGTCGTCTTGCCGTGGTCAACGTGACCAATCGTGCCGATGTTAACATGCGGTTTCGTGCGGTCAAATTTTGCCTTTGCCATGATGGCCTCCTTTGTTCGGATGCCGGGCTCAGGCCCGGCCTACAGGTGATGGGTAGGCCGGGTTGATCCCGGCATCCCTTTATGCGTATTTCTTCTGGATCTCTTCGGAGATGTTGTGCGGCACAGGTTCGTAATGCGAGAACTGCATGGTGAACTGGGCGCGCCCCGAGGACATCGAGCGCAGCGTGTTGATATAGCCGAACATGTTAGCCAGCGGCACATTGGCATTGATCGCAATCGCGTTGCCGCGCTGTTCCTGCCCGGAGACCTGACCGCGCCGCGACGTGAGGTCGCCGATGACGTTGCCGGTATATTCCTCGGGCGTCACCACCTCGACCTTCATGATCGGTTCCAGAAGTTTGGCCCCGGCCTTTTTCAGGCCCTCGCGCATGCCCATGCGGGCGGCAATCTCGAAGGCCATGACGGACGAGTCCACATCGTGGAACTTGCCGTCGATCAGCGCCACCTTGAAGTCGATCACCGGGAAGCCGGCTAGCGGGCCGCTGTCCATGACCGACCGGATACCTTTTTCAACGCCCGGAATGTACTCCTTCGGCACGGCACCGCCAACGATGCGCGACTCGAATGTGAACCCCTCGCCCGGCTGTGTCGGCGAAATAACCAGCTTGACCTCGGCGAACTGTCCCGAACCACCCGACTGTTTCTTGTGGGTATAGGTATGCTCGACCTCGTGGCTGATGGTCTCGCGGTAGGCTACCTGCGGCGCACCGATATTGGCGTCCACCTTGAATTCGCGGCGCAGGCGGTCGACCAGAATGTCGAGGTGCAATTCGCCCATGCCCTTCATGATGGTCTGCCCGGATTCGATATCGGTCTCGACGCGGAAGGACGGATCCTCGGCGGCCAGACGGGCCAGACCCGCTGACATCTTCTCCTGGTCGCCCTTGGTCTTGGGCTCGACCGCGATCTCGATCACCGGATCGGGGAAGGTCATGGTTTCCAGAACCACGGGCTTGACCGGATCGCAGAGCGTGTCGCCGGTGGTGGTCTCTTTGAGACCGGCCAGAGCGATGATGTCGCCGGCAAAGGCTTCGTCGATTTCCTCGCGGTTGTTCGAATGCATCATCATCATCCGGCCAACCCGCTCCTTGCGGCCCTTGGTCGAGTTCAGCATGGCATCGCCCTTTTTAAGGGTTCCCGAATAAACGCGGGTAAAGGTCAGCGATCCGACGAACGGGTCGTTCATGATCTTGAACGCGAGCGCCGAGAACGGCTCTGCATCGCTGGCATGGCGCGCAATGTTGCGGGTCTCGGTCTCGTCATCCGGGGAGAAGCCCATGTAGGGCGGCACGTCAAGCGGCGAGGGCAGAAAGTCGATCACCGCGTTCAGCAGCGGTTGCACGCCCTTGTTCTTGAAGGCGGACCCCACCATGATCGGAACAAAGCTGAGCGACAGCGTGCCCTTGCGGATCAGCGAGCGCAGGGTTGCCTCGTCCGGTTCGATGCCCTCGAGATAGCCCTCCATCGCGGCATCGTCCATCTCGACGGCGATCTCGATCAGGTTGGCGCGCCATTCGTCGGCCATGGCCTGAAGCTCCGGGCGGATCGGCTGCCGCACCCAGGACGCGCCCAGATCCTCGCCTTTCCAGACCCATTCTTCCATCTTGATCAGGTCAATCAGACCCTCAAGCTGATCCTCTGCTCCGATCGGCAGGGCGACAGGGGCCGGGATCGCACCGGTGCGGTCCCGGATCATCTTGACGCAGTTGAAGAAATCGGCACCGATCTTGTCCATCTTGTTGACAAACACCAGACGCGGCACCTTGTAGCGGTCGGCCTGACGCCAGACGGTTTCGGTCTGCGGCTCGACACCGGCGTTGCCGTCAAGCAGGCAGATCGCACCATCCAGCACGGCCAGCGAACGCTCTACCTCAATGGTAAAGTCGACGTGGCCGGGGGTGTCGATGATGTTGAAGCGGTACTTGGTGTCCGAGGTGCCCTCGGCGGTCGGATCTTCCTGGCGCTGCCAGAAGGTCGTGGTTGCAGCCGAGGTGATGGTGATACCACGCTCCTGTTCCTGCTCCATCCAGTCCATGGTTGCGGCGCCGTCATGGACTTCGCCGATCTTGTGAGACTTGCCGGTGTAGAACAGGATTCGCTCGGTTGTCGTGGTCTTGCCCGCATCAATGTGGGCCATGATCCCGAAATTCCGGTAGCGCTGGAGGGGATAGTCGCGTGCCATGATTCAAATGCCTCTGCAATATTACCAGCGGTAGTGGCTGAACGCCTTGTTGGCATCGGCCATCTTGTGGGTGTCTTCGCGTTTCTTCACCGCCGAACCGCGGCTCTGAACGGCATCCAGCAATTCACCGGCAAGCCGCTCTTCCATCGTGTGCTCGTTGCGGCCGCGCGAGGCGTTGATCAGCCAGCGGATCGCCAGCGCTTCGCGGCGCTCGGGGCGCACTTCGACGGGCACCTGGTAGGTGGCGCCGCCCACACGGCGCGAGCGCACCTCGACAGCGGGCTTGATGTTGTCGAGCGCTTCGTGGAAGACCTCGACAGGCGCGCGCTTGATCTTGCTCTCGACCCGTTCGAGCGCGTTGTAGACGATCGTTTCCGCGACGGATTTCTTGCCGTCGATCATCAGGTTGTTCATGAATTTGGTCAGAACCCGGTCGCCATATTTGGCGTCGGGCAACACTTCGCGTTTTTCTGCGGCGTGACGACGGGACATCTGTAATTCCTCTTATTTCGGACGCTTCGCGCCGTATTTCGAACGGCGTTGTTTCCGATCCTTGACGCCCTGCGTATCCAGAACGCCGCGCAGGATGTGGTAACGCACACCAGGAAGGTCTTTCACACGACCGCCACGGATCAGGACCACCGAGTGCTCCTGAAGGTTGTGGCTCTCGCCGGGGATATAGCTGATGACCTCAAAGCCGTTGGTCAGGCGCACCTTTGCAACCTTGCGCATGGCCGAGTTCGGTTTCTTCGGCGTCGTCGTATAGACGCGCGTGCACACGCCACGTTTCTGCGGGCAGCCCTGCAGGTGCTGTGACTTTGTGGTTCTGACTTTCGGCTGCCGCGGCTTGCGGATCAGCTGTTGGATCGTTGGCATTCCGGTTCTTTCCCCGTCTCTCAACACATGTGTCTGCAAGAGGCCACCCCCCTGCGGTTAATCAAAAGCGCATCGCGCGTCCGCAATACGCAAAGACCGCAATCGCACCCTGTCTTTCGGGTCCGACGCGGTGGGTTTCCAGAGGATCGGGGCAGCCTTGCCCGGATCTTGACCACTTCAGTTCTGATATCGGCGACGGGGCGACCCCCTGTGCCGGGATGTGGCGCGTATAGGGGGAGTCGCGGGGGTTGTCAACAGCCTCGCCCGGCGCTTGCGAAAGGGTTCGGCGGATGCGATGTATATCACGGCCAGCACTGCAAAAGAACAACGCCAGACCGGGGTATTGAAGGCATGCGCATGATTGGACTCTGCCGGTTTTCCTACCCAGCCCTCGGCGGCTTCAAACGCATGCATGAAACGCCGGAGGAGCGCGAGGCCTATCTTTATGCGCCCGAACGGATGGAGTTGCGATTCCGGCACTTTGAATGCCTCACCCTGCCCTCCATCGCCGCCCAGCAAAGCCCCGATTTCACCTTTCTCATCGTCATTGGCGAAAGCCTACCGAAAACCTATCGCGACCGGCTGCATGATCTTACCGCAGGCGTGCCACAAATAAAGGTGGTGCAGTTTCCGCCGATGAAACAGCGGCTGGCGATGCAGCGCGCGATCAAGGAAGAACTGGGCGAGGACACGACCCATTCGATCCAGTTCCGGCTTGATGACGACGACGCGGTGGCCGTCGGTTTCACCCGCAGCCTGCGCTGGTTCGTCAAGCACAGCGCCACCATGCGCAAGAACTGGCGCTACATGGCGATCGAATACAATCGCGGCTATTCGGTGCAGTTGTCGGATCAGGGGATCATGGCAGAAGAGGTGCAATCACCGTTCTGGGCCTGCGGGCTTGGCGTGCTGTTCCGCCCCGGCGACCCGCTCACGGTGATGAATTTCGCGCATCACAAGCTGCATCTGGAAATGCCGACATTCCTGAACCCGACCCCGCGCATGTATCTGCGGGCCAAGCATGACGACAACGATTCCGCCGACAGGTATCAGACCGGGCCGTTGCATCCGCTCAGCGCCGAGGAACGCAGCCTCTTTCAAAAACAGTTCAACGTGGACGAGGACCGAGTGAAAGCTGTCTTTTCTCCTCGGCCCGCGCCCGGCGGCTGACCTGCGCCTCGCGGTAAAGCGTGAACAGGCCGCTGGCCACCACGATGGCCGCGCCGATCAGGGTGATCGTCTGCGGCCAGTCGCCAAAGATCAGCCAGCCAAGGATCAGCGCCCAGAGCAGGCTGGTGTAACGGAACGGCGCCACAAAGCTGATCTCGCCCACCCGCATCACCATGATCGAACAGAGATAGCCGCCGATGATCATCACCGAGGCGCCCGCGATCAGGGCGACAGAGCGCATGTCGAGCGTCGCCCACTCGCCGGTCAGGCTGGCTAGCCCAAAGGCCGCCATGATGCAGAACGATGTGATCAGCGTGACCAGCATCGAGGGCACATCGCGCGACAGCCTGCGCGTGGCCAGATCGCGCAGGGTGACAAAGGCGACCGCCGCCAGACCGTAGACCGAATAGACGTTGAACCCATCGGTGCCAGGCCGCACGATCAGCATGACGCCGACAAACCCCGCCATGATGGCGCTCATCCGCCGCCATCCCACCGGCTCGCGGAAAAACAGCGCCGCCGCCAGCGTGATCGTCAGCGGCAGCGCCTGCATGATCGCGCTGATATTGGCAATCGGCATGTTGAAAAGCGCCGTGACAAAGAAATAGGCCGAGCCGATTTCGCCCACCATGCGCCAGAACACCGGTCCCCAGTCAGCACGCGGCAGGCGTCGGGCAAGCGCGCCCATGCGCCACGCGATCACCCCCACCAGCAACGTGGTCAGCACACCGCGCAGAAACATCACCTGAAACACTGGGATCTGCCCCGCCAGCCCCTTGATCATGGCATCGTTGACCGTGAACGCCGCCATCGCACCCATCATCAGAAATGCGCCGGTAAGATTGTCGGAGCGGGCCATGATCTGCCTGTATCCTGATACTTTTGCCCGCGCATTACACAGGGATGGAGTCCGGGCGCAAGCGCATTTCAGTCCTGCGTCAGGGCTCGGTGCAATGCGCCGTGCAACACCGGGTTTGCAGCGACCACCCCGTCAAGCCGCGGCACAGGGTTGTTGAACCTCAGCGGCGCTGCCCGCCGGTCCGAGGTTGCCGCCCCCGCCTCGCGCAGGATCAGATCACCTGCCGCGATATCCCATTCCCATGTGGGGCGCAGGGTCAGCATCGCGTCATAGCGCCCCTCGGCGACAAGGCTGAGGCGATAGGCGAGCGACGGGCGGAACCCGCGCGTCACCTGCGGCACATGCCCGTCGCGCCACCGTTCGGGCGCGAAATTCGGCGTCGCGGCCAAGAGCGACGCCCCCGCCAGATCCGCCCGCGTGGCAGCCCGGATCGGCGCGCCATTCAGCTGCGTCCCCTGTCCGGTCGCGGCAGTATAGAGCTTGTCGCGCAGGGGCAGATAAATGACGGCGGCGATGATCACGCCGCGCTCGGCCACCGCCAGCGAATGCGCCCAGGTGTTCGAGCCTTCGATAAAGCTGCGGGTGCCGTCGATGGGATCGACAATAAAGACGCGCTCGCGATCAAGCCGCGTGGTATCGTCCTCGGTCTCTTCCGACAGCCAGCCATAGGCAGGACGGGCGGCGCGCAGATGCTCTGCCAGCATGGCATTCACCGCCAGATCGGCCAGGGTCACCGGCCCGCTGCCATCGGCCTTGTCGCGCACATTGAGCGACCTGCCGACATAGCGCGTGGCAATCCGCCCCGCCTCTCGCGCGGCCTCGACCAGCAAGGCCAGATCATGCACCGGCAAGCGTCAGCCCCTCGACCAGAAGCGATGGCACCACCCGGCTCAGATGCGCGCGCGCGTCATTGGCGGGCACGATCCGGCGCAGCATCTCGGGCAGACTGCCCGCGATGGTGCATTCATTCACGGGCCGGGTGATTTCTCCATTCTCGACCCAGAATCCTGCGGCGCCGCGCGAATAGTCGCCGGTGTTGGGATTGATCGTGGAGCCGATCATCGAGGTCACCAACAGGCCGGTACCCATCTCGCGGATCAGAACCTCGCGGCTGCGCGCGCCCTGCGTCAGGGCAATGTTCCATGTGCCGGGCGCGGGTGGCGCAGAGGTGCCGCGCGTTGCGTTGGCAGTGGATTGCATCCCCAGCTTGCGCGCCGTGGCCAGATCGAGCGTCCAGCCCGTCAGAATGCCGTTTTCCACAATCCTGCGCGGCGCGGTCGGCAGCCCCTCGGCATCAAAGGGGCGCGAGCCGGTCAGGCGCGGACGGTGCGGATCTTCGGTGATCGACAGCGCAGCGGGCAAGACCAGATCGCCCAGCCGGTCGCGCAGCCAGGATGCACCACGCGCCACCGATGCGCCATTGGCGGCAGCCAGAAGATGACCGATCAGGCTGGCGGCGATGCGTTCGTCAAACAGCACCGGATAGGTCCCCGTGGGCGGCTTGCGCGCTCCCAGCCGCGCGACCGCGCGCTCCCCGGCGGTTTGGCCAATCTCTCTGGCACCGCGCAGATCGGTCGCATAGACCCGGCTGTCGCCATCATGGTCGCGTTCCATGCCGCTGCCCGTCCCGGCAATCGCAACGCAGGAGAGGCCGGTATCGGTGCGCTCATACCCACCGGAAAACCCGTTGCTCGCGGCGATATGCACAGCACGGCGGGAATAGGCGGCGGACGCCGACTGCACCTGCGTCACGCCGGTCACGGTCAGGGCCGCTGCCTCTGCCGCTTGCGCCATCTCCGCCAGTGCCGCCGGGGCCGGTTCAGGAGCGGGGTCACAGATCTGCAGGGCGTCAATGTCCCAGTTCCTGGCCAGTTGCCCCGGATCAGCCAACCCGGCATAGGGATCCTCGGGCGCCTCGCGCGCCATGGCGACGGCGCGCTCGGCAAGCGCCGCGATGGTCTCTGGCCGCATGTCAGAGGCGGACACATTGGCCTGCCGCCCGCCGATCAGCACCCGCAACCCGATATCCACGCCCTCGGCGCGCTCGGCCTGTTCCAGCGTGCCGCCGCGCATGTCGATGGTCACCGACTGCCCGCGCAACGCCATGGCATCCGCTGCGCCGGCACCCGCCTTGATCGCGGCCTCGATCAGCGCATGGGTCAGATCATCGAGCGATTGGGGCATGGGCGTCTCCTTGGTGCCGCCATGAGGTAGACCGCGGCGGCAGGACGCGCAAGTGCGGCACATACTAAAAGACCGCGAGCGGACGCCCGCGGTCGTGTCACATCAGCGGGGCGGCACTATCTCAGGCGCTGCCCGTTGGCCAGCACCTGACCATCCTTGGTGACTTCGATGCGTGAGGTCAGCGTATCCTCGCCCTCGGCAGGCTCCGCAAAGAGCCCCATCATCATGCGCACGCCGGCGGCCTGATCTTGAGGCAGGAGGCCGATGGCGATCAGCTTGTCCAGAAGTGCATTGCCCCCGACGAGCGTGAGATCCAAGGCGCCCTCGGGGGCGGGCATGCCGCCAAAGCTGGTGAGATCGTCCTGATCAAAGACAAACGCACCCTCTCCGGTCAGCCTGGCCCCAGCGATACTGAGCGTGAGGTTGTTCAGATCGAGCGATTCGAGTTCCCCCGGCACCGCATTGTCCGCCTCGAGCTTTCCGGCTGTCGCCGGATCAAGTATGTCAAAGAAGAGCCGCCCCTTGCCCGACAGGTCCAGACCAATCGTCGCCGGATCGCGTGGCAGTTGCTGGCCGGGATCGAACAGGGCCCAGATCATGTCGGACATGGTAAAATCGCTGAGATCGAGCGTGAGGGCGAAATCCTGCGCTTCCTCGCTCTTGATCAGGGGCGCTGCAAAGCTGAACCCCATGCGCGCCATGTTTAGCGTCACCGGAAAGGGCAGATCGGGGGAACTTACGGCGATCGCCATGTTATGACCCGCACCCGCATAGCGCAGCCCATCCGGTCCGATGGCCGTGGCGATGTTGCCGCGGTCGGAACTGTTGGTGCCTTCCAGCACATCGCCCGCATCCTCGAAACGGTAGGCGCTGCTGCCTGTTTCGTATTCGAAACGGCTGTCAAAGCGGAAACCGGCATTCAGACTCGCGGCGATGTTGTTGCCGTCGAACGACTGCGGAATTTCGCCCTCGCCCACGAACCGCGCCTTTGCGACGCTGCCGGTAAAGGCCAGCCGCCCCCCTTCGTCCGGTTCGGTGAAATCCAGATCATACGTCACGGGCCCGGCGGTCATCGTTTGGCTCAGCATGCGCATCTCGTCGCTCAGGTTGCTCTGGCTTGAGCCCGATACATCGGCAAAACGGATTTGCGCTGTTTTGATATCAAGACTTTCCCCACCCGCCATGAGATCAATCAGCGCCATCGAAAGCTCCGCAGCATCATAGGCGTATTGCATCGCCTCGGGAGAGCCCGAAACGGTCACGTTCAGACCCTGATGGGCGATCTCCATGGTGGTGGTCACCTGCTGACCCTCGTCATCCAGCGCCTCGACCGCAACCGGGATCTTCTCGGGCAGAACCACCGAAACCGTGCCATCGGCATTGCCGATCATCTGCACCTGCCCCATCCGCATCGAAACCGAGCCGGCACCCTCCGGCATCTGCATCGTCATGCCCATATCGCTGAGGGTGAGGGTGTTGCCGACCTGTTCTGGCTCGCCCGTCACCTCATAGCCGAAACCGCCGAGATAAGATTTCCAGTCCTGCCAGACCTGATCCGGGGTCAGGTCCGCCAGAGCGGATGTGGCTGAGACCGCAAGGGACAGCGCAAGCGCGCAGGTGGCGGCGGGTCGGAACGGGGCCATGAACAAAACCTTTCGAAATAGGGCTGTTCGACAGCTTCCGATGTTGCGCGAGCGCGGTCAAGGGACGAACGCGCTGGAACTCGCCGCATCCCGGCGTTAGTTAAAGGGCGGATCATCATGGGGGATACCATGGATATGCAAGGAAAATCCGTTCTCATCACCGGGGCCAGCAAGGGCATAGGCGCCGCGGCGGCGCGGGTCTTTGCCGCGGCGGGGGCGAATGTGGCGCTTGTCGCGCGCAACGGCGATGCGGTTGCCGATATTGCGGGGGAAATCGGGCCAACGGCCGTCGCCATCCCCTGCGATGTCAGCCGCTACTGGGAGGTCGAGGCGGCGGTCGAGGCCTGCCATGCCGCGTTCGGGCAACTTGATGTGCTGATCAACAATGCCGGGGTGATCGAACCGATCACCATGCTGGGCGCAGCCGATCCGGAGGCCTGGGGTCATGCGATCGACGTCAACCTCAAGGGTGTCTTCAACGGCATGCGCGCCGCCCTGCCCGGCATGATGGTGCGCGGCGCGGGCACTATCCTGACGGTCAGCTCAGGCGCGGCGCACAACGCCCTCGAGGGCTGGAGCGCCTATTGCGCCTCCAAGGCCGGGGTGGCGATGCTGACGCGCTGTGCTGATCTTGAGGCGCGGGCGACGGGCGTCCGGGTCATGGGGTTGTCGCCCGGCACCGTGGCCACCGACATGCAGCGCGAGATCAAGGCAAGTGGCGTCAATGCCGTGAGCCAACTGGACTGGTCGGCGCATATCCCCGCCGATTGGCCCGCAAAGGCGCTGCTGTGGATGTGTAACGCCGATGCCGATGCCTTCATCGGCCAGGAAATCTCGCTGCGCGAAGAGAGCATTCGCAGGCGCGTGGGCCTGACATGACCGGTGCGGGATTACGCAACTGGTCGCAGGCCATGCGATGAAGCGCCGACGACCGGCCGTCGCCACATGACCGGTGCGCTTGTCATCGGGGCCGGGCCCGCGGGTCTGATGGCCGCGCGGGAAATGGCGCGCGCCGGACTGGAAGTCATTGTGGCAGAGGCCAAACCCTCTGTCGGGCGCAAGTTTCTGATGGCGGGAAAGTCGGGTCTCAATCTCACCAAAGCAGAGCCGTTCGAGACGTTTCTGCGCGCCTACGGGGCGCGCGCCGGGGCGTTGCGCCCGATGATCGAGGCGTTCGGCCCACAAGCGGTTCAGGACTGGGCGCGCGCGGCCGGGCAGGAGGTGTTTACCGGCAGCACCGGGCGCGTCTTTCCGACGGCGATGAAAGCCTCGCCGTTGTTGCGCAGTTTTCTGGGCGAATTGAGAGAGTTGGGTGTCGAATTCCGAACCCGCTGGCGCTGGCTGGGCTGGGATCAGGGCACGGTCCTTGATACGCCCCAAGGGGTGCGGCGGATCGACCCGCCGGTGACGGTGCTGGCCTGCGGCGGCGCAAGCTGGGCGCGGCTGGGATCGGACGGTGCCTGGACGAAATATCTGGCAGGCGATGCAATCTCTCCGTTCCGGCCTGCCAATATGGGTTTCCGGATCGACTGGTCGCCTCATATGGCGAAGCATTTTGGCCATCCCGTCAAGGGCATTGAATTGCAGGCAGGAAACACCCGCTCGCGTGGGGAGGTCATGCTATCCGCCAGAGGACTGGAAGGTGGCGGAATTTATGAGGTCAGCGCCGCGATTCGCGACGGCGCGGGGCTGGTGCTGGATCTGCTTCCTGACTTGAGTGAGACGGAGATCCACCAGAAACTGCACACCTTCAGAGTCCGGGACAGCCTGCAAAACCGGCTGCGCAAGGCGCTGAAACTGGACCCGGTGAAACAGGCGATACTGATGGAATTCAGGCGCGGCGGCATGGCCGACCTGCCCCGGACGCTCAAGTCCCTGCCCGTTCCCATAGCCGGGCCCCGGCCTCTGGACGAGGCTATTTCCACCGCTGGCGGCCTGCGATTCGAGGTGCTGGACGCGGGGCTGATGCTGCGCAACCGACCCGGCGTCTTTGCCGCAGGGGAAATGCTGGACTGGGAGGCGCCGACGGGGGGCTACCTGCTGACCGCGTGCCTCGCGACGGGGTTCTGGGCGGGGCGTCATGCCGCCGCCCACGCCATCGCTCAGGGCAGGGCCGCCGCCCGCTGAAACGCCTGGCGCGCCGTCATCACGGCCAGATAATCCCCAAGTTTCCTGCCCACATCGGGAAAGCCCGCCTTGCCCGCCCAACTCAGGCAATGAGTAAGCAGGATATCCGCGATGGTCATGTCGTCGCCTTGCAGGAATGGTCCCTCCAACACTGCGGAGAACTCTTCGAGATTGCGCGCGAATTCCCATTTGAGCGAGTCCTTGACCGCAGGCACACGATGCTCTTCGGGCAGCACAAAGGTATGTCGGGCGGCGGTCCAGAGCAGGGCGTCGATTTCATCGAGAATTCTGTGGGTTAGCGCGTCCTGACGGGCGCGGGTGTGGGTGCCGGGGGCGTGGGTCAGCGCCTGATGCTTGTCCGCAAGAAAGGTCATGATGGCGGTCGAATCAGTGAGCACGGTCCCCTCGGTTCGCAATGCGGGAATCTTCCCCGAAGGATTGGCGGCCAGTGCCTCGGACGACCGGGGGGCGACAGCCAGGTGATTGTATTCAATACCTAATTCCTCGAGCAGCCAGAGCACACGAAAGGTGCGGCTGGCACGCGAGCCGATGACGTCATACATGCGTTTTCCCTGTTCCGGTTGGCTTTCCGCAGCTTTGCTCTATTGGGAGAAGCGGCGCAATGGCGGTCACGCAGATTTGAGTCGCGCAGGCGGGCCGCGTACAGCGCGTGCATCGCGTACGCAGGTTATATACGCAGGGATTGGCCACCAAAAGATGCGCACGCACGGCGCTGCAACCGTAAGCTTGGCCCCCCGCCACACCGCGACATGACATGTCATATATGACATGTCATCAGAGATTGGTGACAAGCACGCCGCAGTTTCCGGCAGAGGACTTACGCGTCGGACGTCGGTGGTTCCGAGTCTTGCCCGCTCCCTCTCGGGTTCTGGGCCGAAAGACCCCTGCCCGGACCTTTTGGCCCGGACCCTTGTCAGCGCCCTTGGGAGAGGTTACGGCCCCGCCCTCCCTCACCGTGATGCCGCCAGCATCGCCAGCCGGATCAGCGCGCGTTCCACCAGCGCCATGTCGGGCGCGCGCTGGCCGGCGGAGCGCAGGTGAAGGTCGGTGTCGGTGAGGATGGTCAGCGCCTGTTCCAGCCGGGCCGTACCCCAGCCCTGCGCCTGCCGCAGCATGCGGTCGCGCCGGGGGCCAAAGACCGGCGGCCGCATGCGCGCGATCCCCTGCGCCGCGCCACCGGGATCGGAGGCCGCCGCGTAGAGGGCGCGAAAATGCCGGGTCGCGCCGATGCAGAGGCCGACGGGCTGTGTGCCCTGCGCCCTGAGCCTGCGCATGACGGGGCCAATCTCGGCAGAGCGGCCCTCGGCCACGATATCGAGGATCTCGTCGAGATCGGCCTCGGTCGAGGCGGGCGCGCAGGCGGCGATGTCCTGCGCCGTCAGCGGCGAGGCATCGCCGAGTTTGTAGAGCGCCAGTTTCCCGACGGTCTGACGAAAGTCGCCGGGATCGACAGCGCGGGCCAGGGCCATCAGATCGGCCATGGCGGCGGTTGGGACTTCACGCAATCCCGCCCCGGACAGGATCGCCTCGATTTCCGCGCGGTTGGGAGGATCGTCGTAAATCCCCACCGCATAGGCATTGGCATGGCTCTCGAACGCCTTGCGGAGTTTCGAGCCAGCGTTGAGCGAACCGGCACTGACGACGATCTGGGCATCGCCCTCGCGCCAGTCGGCGAGTGCGGCGATAATCGCGTCGGCGGCGCTGTCGCCCGCCTCTTCGACAAAGGCCACGCGCTGACCGGGGAAAAAGCCTTGCGCCTTGATCGCGTCGATGAGCGCCGCGGGATCCTTGCGCAGATCGGCGGCGGACATGCGGCTGAGGCGCATTTCCTCTTCGGCGCCGGGGCCGAGGAGGGCGGCGATCACCTCTTGCCGTCTGAGGGCCACACGCATGGCGTCGGGGCCATAGATCAGAAGGCCGGTGCGATGCCCCTCTGGCCGGGCGAAATAGCGGGGGGCATCGCGGGCCGAAAGTTTCATTCCGGCAGGTCGTCGGCTGCGGCCAGCAGGCGGGTGATCATCTGGTCGGCGAGGATGCGCATCAGCCGCTCTTCGGCATCGCGCTCGGCGGCCTGGGCGGCGACGGGTGTGCCAGAGGCCGAATAGCTGGTGAAACTGTTGACGCTGCCCCTGGTCACCACGGTGTCGGTCAGGGTGTCGCGCAGCGTATAGGTCACATTGCCCAGCAGGTTCAGCCGGGTGGCGACGTTCTGCGCCGAAATCGCGATAGCCGAGCGTTGCAGGCTGATGCTGGGAGCAAGCACGAATCTGGCGTCAGGCACGCGACCGAGACGGGATTCAAGTTCCTGGGTCAGCAGGAAACCGGCGCGGGTCGAGGGGGCCGTTACCTGCACCCGGTTCAGCAGCGCGCCGCCGTCGCCGGATGGCGCATAGGCCGGGCTAAAGCCGCACCCGGCAAGGGCGGCAAGCCCGCAAAGAAGCACGAGGCGACGGTTAAAGCACGACATTGACGATCCGTCCGGGGACGACGATGATCTTTTTGGGCTGGGCCCCGTCCAGCGCCTTGACCACAGCATTGTGGGCCAGCGCCAGTTTTTCAACCTCGGATTTCGGCATGTCACTGGGTACGGAAATTTCGGCGCGGCGTTTGCCGTTGATCTGAATGGGCAGGATCACGGTATCGTCGATCAGCATCGCCGGGTCGGGCTGGGGCCAGGGGGCCGTGGTGACAAGGCCCTGCCCGCCCAGCATGGCCCAGATATCCTCGGCCAGATGCGGGGTCATCGGCGACATGAGCTGTGCCAGCGTGCGGGCGGCGGTGGATTTGGCCGCCTGTCCCGCCTGCGATTTCGCCAGCGTGTTGGTAAAGGCATAGAGCCGCGCGATGGCGGCGTTGAAGCCGAAACTGTCGATGCCCTTTGTCACCTCGTCGATACATTTGTGCATCTCGCGCAGGAGCGTCTCATCCTCGGGGCTGGCGGGGGCGTCGCTCTGCGCGATCTCGGCGGCGATGCGCCAGACGCGCGAGAGGTGCCGGTGTGCCGCCTCGGCGCCCGAGGCGGTCCATTCGACATCGCGCTCGGGGGGGCTGTCACTGAGGACGAACCAGCGGGCGGTGTCGGCACCGTATTGGGCGATGATGGTGGAGGGATCGACGACGTTCTTCTTAGATTTGGACATCTTGGCGGAGGGGATGACCTCTACTTCAACGACAACAGCGTCTTCATCAACCTTAACTGACTGGCCATCGAAGGATACTTGCGCTTGAACAAAAGCCTTTCCGTCGCGCCAATACACCTCTTCAGGCAGGTGATAGACGGGTCGCCCGGCGACATCGCGGGTCTGGTAAATCTCATGCGTCACCATCCCCTGCGTGAAAAGCGCATCGAAGGGCTCTATCGCCTTGTCCGGCAAATGCCCGCAAATCTGCATCGCGCGGGCGAAGAAGCGGGAATAGAGGAGGTGCAGGATCGCGTGTTCGATTCCGCCGATATACTGATCGACATTCATCCAGTATTCAGCCTCAGCCATATCCGTGGGCGTGGCAGCATCGGGGGCGGTGAAGCGGGCGTAATACCAGCTTGAGTCGACGAAAGTGTCCATCGTGTCGGTCTCGCGCCGGGCCGACGCGCCGCAGCGCGGGCAGGCGCAGTCGCGCCATGTCGGGTGGCGGTCAAGCGGATTGCCGGGCGCATCAAAGCTCACGTCGTCGGGCAGGCGGATGGGCAGGTTTTCCTTGGCTTCCGGCACCACGCCGCAGGTGTCGCAATGCACGACCGGGATCGGGCAGCCCCAGTAGCGTTGCCGCGACAGGCCCCAGTCGCGCAGGCGGAACTTGGTCACGCCCTGGCCGACGCCATTGGCCTCGCAGAAATCAATCGCGGCGTTGACGCCGACCTCGCCGGTCTGCACCTCGTCGCCCGCGACGAGGCGGGTGTAGCGGACACGCTCGGATTTCAGGGGCACGAAGGGCGCGGCCTGAATGTCGTGTTCGGCGTCAATCGGCAGGAAGGTATCGAGGATCGGCAGATCGTATTTCGCACAGAAATCATGATCGCGCTGGTCATGGCCGGGGCAGCCGAAAATCGCGCCGGTGCCGTAATCCATCAGGATGAAATTGGCGATGTAGACCGGCAATTCCCATGCGGTGTCAAACGGATGACGGACGCGCAGGCCGGTGTCGAAGCCCAGCTTCTCGGCCTTTTCAATCGCCTCGGCGGTGGTGCCGCCCTTGCGCGCCTGCGCGCAGAAGGCGGCGACATCGGCGCGCTCGGCCTCAAGCCGTTTGGCCAGCGGATGATCGGGGGAGATGCCGATGAACGACGCGCCCATGAGCGTGTCGGGCCGGGTGGTATAGACCTCGATCCGGTCGTGGCCCTCTGGCCCGTCGATGAGCGAGAAGGCGAATTGCAGCCCGCGCGATTTGCCAATCCAGTTCTCCTGCATCAGCCGGACCTTGGCGGGCCAGTCGTCGAGCGTGTCGAGCGCCTCAAGCAGTTCCTCGGCAAAGTCCGAGATGCGGAAGAACCATTGCGTGAGTTCGCGCCGCTCGACCTCGGCGCCCGAGCGCCAGCCCTTGCCGTCGATCACCTGTTCGTTGGCGAGCACGGTCATGTCGACCGGATCCCAGTTCACCACGGCGTTCTTGCGGTAGACGAGGCCATGTTCGAGGAAATCGAGGAAGAGCGCCTGTTGCTGGCCGTAGTATTCGGGATCGCAGGTGGCGAATTCGCGCGACCAGTCGATGCTGAGACCCAGCGGTTTCATCTGCGCGCGCATGTCGGCGATGTTGGCGTAGGTCCAGTCCTTGGGGTGGCCGCCGGAGGCCATGGCCGCGTTTTCGGCGGGCATGCCGAAGGCGTCCCAGCCCATCGGGTGCAGCACGTTATGGCCCGTCGCGATCTTGTAGCGCGCTACCACGTCGCCCATGGTGTAGTTGCGCACATGGCCCATGTGGATGCGCCCGGATGGGTAGGGGAACATCTCGAGCACGTAGTATTTCGGCCGCTCCGCGTCGCGGCGGGCGCGGAAGATACCGGCCTTGTCCCAGGCCTCTTGCCATCTTGCCTCGACGTCAGTGGCTGCATAGCGCGACATGAACGACGCCCTCTTGCTGGTTGCGTTGCTGCGAGGGGTGATAGGCGCTTGGCCCGCGCTGGTCCAGTGGGCAAGCGGCAAAAATGCGGGGGTTTGCGGGGGACATGGCCTGATTATAAGCTGGCCACGGCATTCAGAGCGGTCAGCCCCATGAAAATCCTGTTCATTCACCAGAATTTCCCCGGCCAGTACAAGCATCTGGCCCCGATGCTGGCGCGGCAGGGGCATGACTGCCTGGCGCTGACGCTGCGGGTGAAGGGGCCCGGAACGTGGCAGGGGGTGCGGGTGCTGCCCTATGCCCTGCCCGAGCGCGCGCGGCAGGACGTGCATCCCTGGCTGGTGGATCTCGACACCAAGGTGACGCGCGGCGAGGCGTGTTACCGCGCGGCGCGGGCGCTGCGCGATCAGGGCTACCGGCCCGATCTCATTCTCGCGCATCCCGGCTGGGGCGAATCGCTGTTTCTGCGCGATCTCTGGCCCGAGGTGCGGCTGGGGCTGTATTGCGAGCTTTATCATCTGGCGGACTGGCCGCATCTGAACTTCGACCCCGAATTCGCCGCTTCCGATGCGGATCTGGAGGTGCTGCGCATCCGGATGAAGAACATCAACAACCACCTGCATTTCGAACAGGCCCAGGGCGGGATCAGCCCGACGCGGTTTCAGGCCGATACCTTTCCCGCGCCGTTTCGAGAGCGCATCACGGTGGTGCATGACGGAATCGACACGACCGCAACCTGCCCCGCACCCGATGCGCGGCTGACCATCGAAGGGCATTGCGACCTCACCCGCGAGGATGAGGTCATCACCTTCGTCAACCGCAATCTGGAACCCTATCGCGGCTACCACATCTTCATGCGCGCCCTGCCCCGTCTTTTGCGCGAACGCTCCCGCGCCACCGTTCTGATCGTGGGTGGCGACGAGGTGAGCTATGGGGCGCGCGCGCCCCAAGGGCAGACTTGGAAGCAGATATTCATCGGCGAGATGCGCGGGCAGATACCGGATGCCGACTGGGCGCGGGTGCGGTTCCTGGGACGCCTTTCGCACGACCGGTTCCTGCGGCTTCTGCAGGTCAGCCGCGTGCATGTCTACCTGACCTATCCCTTCGTGCTGAGCTGGTCGCTGATGGAGGCGATGGCCTGCGGCGCCGCGGTCGTCGCCAGCGACACCGCGCCGGTGCGCGAGGTGATCAGCGATGACGAAACCGGGCGGCTGGTGGATTTCTTCGATGGCGACGCGCTGGTGGCGCAGACCTGTGCACTGCTCGAGGATGACGCGGCGCGCGCCCGCCTGGGCGGCGCGGCACGCGATCTGATCCGCATGCGTTACGATCTGCGGACCGTCAGCCTGCCGGCTCAGGTGCAATGGGTCGGCGGCCTTGCACAAGGCTCGCTAGTCGGCTGACAGGGTCTGTATTTCTTCTTGGCAAAAATACCCCGAGGGTTCGGGGGCTGGCCCCCGATCCGCCCCGGTCAGAAACGCGACGCCTGAATGCGCAGCTGCCGGGCGCGATTGAGGATCGCATCCTCGACCGCGCGCTCGGTGGCCGCATCGACCGGACCGCTGCGGGTTTGCAGCGCAACGTTGAGCGAGCGCGCATCGAGCGCGGGGTCGCTGATCAGGATGGTGGCGCGATAGGCCTGTCCGCCGCCCGGCGGGGTCCCAAAGCCGGTAGAGATCACGCCGGTAAAGGGATCGGCCGCCTCGACCGGCAGGAAATCGAGCACCTGGAGCGTGGCGGTCCACAGGAAACGGTTGACCTTGACCGTATCTCTGGCGCCGCGGAAGGCGTCGAGCAGCGATCCATCACCGGGAGCCGCCTGTCTCTCGCGCCCGCCTTTGACGCGCATCGCCTCTTCGTCGAGCTTGGCATTCTGGAACGCGCCACAGCCCGTCAGAAAAACGAGGCAGGCCATTGTCAGGCTGGCGGTCTTGAAACGCGATTGGGTCATGGCACCGTCCGGTCTTGTTTCCATCCCTACTATCCAAGCCGGGGCGAAGGGGCAAGGCGTTTGAAGCATCTGTGCGCCCTTGTGCTGATTGCGCGGCCTGTGGCATGACGGGTTCGAGTTTGGCAACGGGGGCAGGATGAGCCTGAGCGAGATCAGCGAACGGCTGCGCAAGGCCGAGGCGGCGGCGGGGCGCACGCCGGGCGGCGTGCGGCTGATCGCCGTGTCCAAGGTGCAGCCCGAGGCGCGCATCGAGGCGGTTCTGGCTGAAGGCCACCGGGTTTTCGGCGAGAACCGGGTGCAGGAGGCGGCGGGCAAATGGCCCGATTTTCGCACGCGCTTCGAAGGTGTGGAACTGCATCTGATCGGGCCGTTGCAGACCAACAAGGCGCGTCAGGCGATGGAACTGTTCCAGGCGATTCATTCGGTGGACCGGCCCAAACTGGCGCGTGCGCTGGCAAGGCTGGCGCAGGAGACGGGCCATTGCCCGGATCTGTTCATACAGGTCAACACCGGCGAGGAGGATCAGAAGGCGGGTGTGATGCCGCAGGATGTGGACACATTCGTTGCCGAGTGCCGTGCGCTTGATCTGCCGGTGCGCGGGCTGATGTGCATCCCGCCGGTGGACGAGGAGCCGAGCCTGCATTTCGCGCTTCTGGCGAAGATGGCCGAACGCAACGGGCTGGCGGGCCTGTCGATGGGCATGAGCGGCGATTTCGAGCGCGCCGTTGCTCAGGGGGCTACGCATGTGCGGGTGGGATCAGCGATTTTTGGCGCGCGCGACTACGATTAGACCGGGCGCACGATCAGCCGGGTTCGGCAGGTGATCGCCGCAGCGATGCCGCGCAGGTGATCGCGGCGGAGTGCGATGCAGCCCGCCGTGGGATAGCCGGGCCGCCGCCATTGGTGGATAAAGATACAGGATCCCCGCCCGCGCACCGCATGGGGCCAGTTCCAGTCGGTGACGAGGATCAGATCATAGAGCGGATCGGCGCGGCGCAGCCTTTCATGGCTGGGACCGTAGGGTGCCCGCACCATCATGTTGTAATCCTCGTCCGCCGGATCATCGGACCACAGGTCGCCGGGGCGGATCGGCAGTGCCCAGTCGGCGGGGCGCGCCATGCGGTCGGGCCGGTAGAGCATGCCAACGATCCGGTGCGTGCCGACGGGGGTCGCGCCGTCGCCCTCGTGCTTGCCCAGGGTCAGGCCGCCGCGCCCTATGGTGCAGGGGTAAAGCTGTCCGCGAAACCGCAGGCCAAGGGGGGTGAGGACCAGATCGTCAGGTGTCATCCTGCCCTTCTGCCGCAAAACAGGCGGGCGGAAAAGCGGGATAATGGCCGCCCGGCAGCCGCGTCAGCAGCCGGTACCACCCAGCACCACGCGAATGGTGCAGAAGAGAACCCGAATATCCGTACGCAGCGACATGTCACGCAGATAGTTCGTGTCATAGTGCGCGCGTTCGGCAAAACTGCTGCCGTTGCGAACCGATACCTGCCAGAAGCCGGTGATGCCCGGACGCAGCGCGTAATAGGCGGTGCCGGGATAGAACGCACGTTGTTCGGGCAGCATCGGGCGCGGTCCGACGATCGACATTTCGCCCCGGAGCACGTTCCAGAACTGCGGTAGCTCATCCAGCGATGTCTTGCGTATGAGATGCCCGATGCGGGTCACTCTCGGGTCGTCGCGCAGTTTCTGATGCTCGTCCCATTCGAGGCGACGTTCAGGGCTGGCCGCAAGGCAGCGTTCAAGCTGCGCCTCGGCGTTCACCACCATGCTGCGCAGTTTCCACATACGGAATGTACGCCCGTTGCGCCCCACCCTCTCTTGCGTAAAGAAGGGTGATCTGCCATCGAGCGCGATGACCGCGGCAAGAACCGCCAGCAGCGGCAGAATGATTGGTGCCGCGAGAAGCACCAGTACGATATCAAGAAGACGCTTTCCCGCCCGCGCGTAAAAATTTGGCGCGCTTCTCAGAATTGCTTTGCTTTCAATATAGTTGGGTGCCTCGGGTCGCATCGACGACCGCATCACGCGAAATGACATATCAAAACTCCCCGAACGTTTTACCGCTGCTGCTGCAGCACAACTGATTACCGATTTGCCGGTTTTGCCGGTAAATCCGCCATATTTTTGCCCGAATTCCGGAAACGATGCTGAGCAATCGGCCCGATCAGCCTGCACCTTATGCGGCAATTACCGCCAGTGCGTCTCAGCCCCAGTTCTCGTCCCCGCCATCCCGCAGATCACCGCCCCCAGCCTGCTCGATCCTTGATATCTATATTGTGCTTAAATGATTTTATAAGAGTGCACCTCGCCCGCGGACAAGTCAAGGAATCCGCGACGCCACAACCTCTGCGTGAATTCTGACGTCGACTCTTCCAACTTCGCAAAGCGCCCTGTCCGGCGGCTCCGGTGGCTGCCCCCTCGCGCTCTGCTGCCTCAAAAATGCCAGATTTTGTCATGATTCTGACGTATTTCAGGAACGCCAGGGGTCTGCGCAGGAGCGTCTGGTTACAATTGTATCAAAAGAAGAAACAAAAATTGACGCAGGTCACCGAAAACGGGCAAGATACCGCAAAAGTTGCGGGTAAAATGTATCGGTTCGGGGGGATTGTGCCGAAAAGGGAAACGGTTAATGTTCGGGTGGAGCGCGACACCGCGATGCATGGGTTTGGCGGCGCGCAACCCTTCCGCTTTTGCAGGGCGTCACAACCCTGGAGAGAGCCCCCCTGACACGCCGTGACGGCCATGGCCGCGCCAGGAAGGCCCGATCCGGCGAATCGCCCCGCTGGCAGCCCATTGGAACCTGTTGCGCCGAACCGGGATCATGCGCACGCGCCCCGGATCAGGTCCGGGGCACGAGATGGGGGCCTGTCCGCCGTGATCGCGCGCTCAGGCGCGCACCAGCGCCTCGTAGGCCTCGGCCACGTCACGGGTCATGGCGCCGACCTCGAAATGATAGTCGCCGATCTGCCCCACCGGCGTGACCTCGGCCGCCGATCCGGTGAGCCAGCACTGTTCGAACCCTTCGAGTTCCTCGGGCATGATATGGCGTTCATGCACCTTGATCTGGCGATCCTTGAGCATGCCGATAACTGTCTGGCGGGTCAGCCCGTTGAGGATCGCGTCAGGCAGCGGCGTATGCACCTCGCCATCCTTGACGAAAAAGATGTTGGCGCCGGTCGCCTCGGCCACATAGCCGCGATAGTCGATGAACATGGCGTCCGAGCAGCCCTTGGCTTCGGCCGCGTGCTTGGACATGGTGCAGATCATGTAGAGCCCGGCAGCCTTGGCTGCGACCGGGATCGTTTCCGGGCTGGGGCGTTTCCATTTGGCGATGTCGAGCTTTGCGCCCTTCATCTTGGCGTCGCCATAGTAATTGCCCCATTCCCAGGCGGTCACCGCCATGCGGATCGGGTTGCGGGCGGCGGCGACGCCCATGTCGGGACCTGCGCCACGGAACGCCACGACGCGCAGATAGGCGTTGGTCAGGTTGTTCGCCTCGAGCACCGCCGCCTTGGCCGCCTCGATCTCGTCCACGGTGTAGGGGATCGGCATATCCATCAGCTCGCCCGATTTGAGCAGGCGCGCGGAATGCTCGCGGCTCTTGAACACCTTGCCGTCATAGCAACGCTCGCCTTCGAAAACCGAACTGGCATAATGCAGGGCGTGAGTCAGGATATGCACATTGGCATCGCGCCATTCGATCAACCTGCCATCCATCCAGATCTTGCCGTCACGATCATCATAGCCAGTCATTTTCCGCCTCCTCTTGGTCGGTTTTCCATTTATTGCGTCAATTACGTCCGTCTCGGACATAAAATTGCGCAAAAACTGCGATTCGCTACCAGTTTGATCTTGGAATGTCAACAAAGCTGACTTAATATGAAACACAAGGCGCTTGAATTGTGAACGGAGTATGCGAATGGCCGAGATCCAGGGTGGCGAGAACCTGCTGTTTCTGACCGACGAGCAGTTGCGGCAGGGCATTGAAGCGATGTTCTTTGCCTATCGCGGCTTTACCGCTGATCCCGACCGGATCCTGGCCACCCTGGCCTATGGCCGGGCGCATCATCGCGCGATCCATTTCATTGCGCGCAGTCCGGGCACCACCGTCAACAATCTGCTGGCGATCCTTGGCGTGACCAAGCAATCTCTCAACCGCGTGCTGCGCACGCTGATCGAGGACGGGCTGGTGATCAGCCGGGTCGGCAGCGCCGACAAGCGCGAGCGCCATCTTTTTCTGACCGAGGCGGGGGCGGCGCTGGAACGCAAGCTCTCGGACGCGCAGCGCGCCCGGATGCGTGCCGCCTACCGGGCCGCGGGACCACAGGCCGTGGCAGGTTTCCGTCAGGTGCTGGAGGCGATGATGGACCCCGATCTGCGCCGCCGTTACCATGCCATCAGGGAGGATGACAGATGAGCGAACCCGCCCCCCATCTGCTGATCGTCGATGATGACGAACGGATCCGCGACCTGTTGCGCAAATTCCTGATGCGGCACGGTTTTCTGGTGTCGATCGCGCGTGACGCGGGCCATGCCCGGCGGGTGCTGGCGGGGCTGGATTTCGACCTTATCGTGATGGATGTGATGATGCCCGGCGAAAGCGGCGTCGAACTGACACGCGCGCTGCGCGAAACCCATGACACGCCCATCCTGCTGCTGACCGCCAAGGGCGAGACGCCCGACCGGATCGAGGGGCTGGAGGCGGGGGCCGATGATTACCTGCCCAAGCCGTTCGAGCCCAAGGAACTGCTGCTCAGGATCAACGCGATCCTGCGCCGCATGCCGGACCCCGAGCCGGAGATGGTGCAGCCCAAGATCGTCCAGATGGGCACGGTGCGCTATGACATCGAACGCGCCGAACTGAGCCGCGCGGGCGTGTCCGTGCGGCTGACCGCGACCGAGGTGCAACTGATGCGGATCTTTGCCGAGAACCTGCGCCAGCCGGTGAGCCGCACCAAGCTGGTCGAGGATCTGGGCCGCGATGGCGGTCAGGCGCAGGAGCGTGCGGTGGACGTTCAGATCACGCGGCTGCGACGCAAGATCGAGAGCGACCCCAAACAGCCCCGCTATCTGCAGACCGTGCGTGGTGAGGGGTATATGCTGGCGCCCGACTGAGGCGGGTCACCGGCACTGCTCACGATTATTGCGCGCACGATGAGTAACCGATCGAAACCGGACTGGCGCCAGGCGGGACTCAGTGGCATGGGTCGTGCGGTGCGAGGACCGCTGCGCGGGGTGACAAGCGCGGTTCTTTCCCCTCAGCGCGAGAACGACGACAGGCCCTGATCTTGCGGGGTTGGCGGAGCCTGGGGGCGCGGCCCCCGTCGTGCGCTGCGCGACGACTCCTCCGCGGTATTTTCGGCCAGATGAAGCAGGGGCACGTCGGCGTTCCTGTTTTCATTGAGCGTGAGCCTCTTGATAGAGACGCGGTGGCGCTGTATCTGCGATGCATGACACGGATTATTGACATGGACGATCGCGCGCGCCTGCCCTGGCGGTTTTTCGGGGCGATGTGCAGCATTACCGCCTGCCGTTGAGGCGCGCGCCTCTTTGTCTCGTCTCTATAGCCAATCAGCAAACGGGAGAGGACACATGTCCCCCAAGACACTCTATGACAAGATATGGGATGCCCATCTGGCCCATGAGGCCGAGGATGGCACCTGTCTTCTTTATATCGACCGCCACCTTGTGCACGAAGTGACCAGCCCGCAGGCATTCGAGGGCCTGCGCATGGCGGGCCGGACGGTGCGCGCACCCGACAAGACGATCGCGGTTCCCGATCACAACGTGCCCACCACCCCCGACAGGGTGAAGGGCATCGAGAACGAGGAAAGCCGCATTCAGGTCGAGGCGCTGGACAGGAACGCCCGCGATTTCGGCATCCACTATTACCCGGTGAACGACATTCGTCAGGGGATCGTGCATATCGTCGGACCCGAACAGGGCTGGACCCTGCCCGGCATGACGGTGGTTTGCGGCGACAGCCACACCGCGACGCATGGCGCCTTCGGCGCGCTGGCGCATGGCATCGGCACCAGCGAGGTCGAGCATGTGCTGGCCACCCAGACGCTGATCCAGCGCAAGGGCAAGAACATGAAGGTCGAGATCACCGGCAAGCTGCGCCCCGGTGTGACCGCCAAGGACATCACGCTCAGCGTGATCGGCGAGACCGGCACGGCGGGCGGCACCGGCTATGTGATCGAGTATTGCGGCGAGGCCATTCGCGATCTGAGCATGGAGGGCCGCATGACGGTCTGCAACATGGCGATCGAGGGCGGCGCGCGCGCGGGGCTGATCGCGCCGGATGAAAAGACGTTTGAGTATGTGAAGGGCCGCCCGCATGCGCCGAAAGGCGCGCAATGGGAGGCGGCGCTGGCGTGGTGGAAGACGCTCTATTCCGACGATGACGCGCATTGGGACAAGGTGGTGACGCTCAGGGGCGAGGATATCGCGCCGGTGGTCACATGGGGCACCAGCCCCGAGGACGTGCTGCCGATCACGGCATCGGTGCCTGATCCTTCGGATTTCAAGGGCGGCAAGGTGGATGCGGTCAGGCGCGCGCTCGATTACATGGGTCTCAAGCCCGGGCAGAAGCTGAGCGAGGTCGAGATCGACACGGTCTTCATCGGCTCCTGCACCAATGGCCGGATCGAGGATCTGCGCGCGGCGGCGGCGATCCTCAAGGGCAAGCGGATCAAGGAGGGGCTGCGGGCGATGGTGGTGCCCGGTTCCGGGTTGGTGCGGGCGCAGGCCGAAGAGGAGGGGCTGGCGGATATTTTCATCGAGGCCGGGTTTGAATGGCGGCTTGCGGGTTGTTCCATGTGCCTGGCGATGAACCCCGATCAGCTGTCCCCCGGCGAGCGCTGCGCGGCGACGTCGAACCGCAATTTCGAGGGCCGTCAGGGCCGCGGCGGACGCACGCATCTGATGAGCCCCGCCATGGCGGCGGCGGCGGCGGTGACGGGGCGGCTGACGGATGTGAGGGAGATGATGTGATTAATTGCTCCGTAACTTGGACAACTTTGAACGGTTATTCAATTGAATCCCATTTAAAGGCAGCAGGTCTCAGCTTCGATGCACTCGATATCGTTGAAAAAACGTTCAAGGTTAATGGTGTCCAAAAACTTCGTGGGAAAGTGGTTGGTCGACTTGGCAGCGAGCTACGTCGTGAATATGCCAATCAGAACGGCGAAAAGGATATAAACGCAGTTTCTACTGGGTGTTACTGCATCGGGATAGGAGGGGAGTATCAGATTCGATACTCTGACGGATTTGCGTCGCGAGTAGTCTACATTGGGAGCGGCAATGTATATGGCAGACTCAAGTCTCATCTGAAAGACAAGCTCTTTGATTTTGCGCACGCGATGCGAGGAATACCTCTAACTTTCCATATCGCTGACCTACGCGAGTCAAAGCTTGATCATAAAAATCTGGAACAAATGCTGCTGGATAAGTTCAAAAGCAACTCAGGAGGATCTCTGCCGCTCCTCAACAAGAACAACGCCGTAAACAAAGCTATGGACTCACCCTCAGAATCCAAGCTCAAGGCTGGTTGGGACAAACCGCTTCATAAGGATAAAGGGAAACAAGTTGCTAAGTGGTTGATAGAGCCTAGAAACTTTGATGAATGGAAAGGCATCTTAGACTGATGGAAAAATTCGAGAAACTCAGCGGTATCGCGGCACCTCTGCCGCTGATCAACATTGATACCGACATGATCATCCCCAAGCAGTTCCTGAAAACGATCAAGCGGTCGGGGCTGGGCGTCAATCTGTTCGACGAGATGCGCTATGATGACGACGGCAGGGAAATTCCCGATTTCGTGCTGAACAAGCCGCAGTATCGCGACGCGCAGATCCTCGTTGCGGGAGACAATTTCGGCTGCGGGTCGAGCCGCGAGCACGCGCCCTGGGCAATCAAGGATTTCGGCATTCGTTGCATCATCGCGCCGAGTTTTGCCGACATCTTTTACAATAACTGTTTCAAGAACGGCATCCTGCCCATCGCCCTGCCGCAGGAACAGGTGGATGTGCTGATGAAAGAGGCCGAAAAGGGCGCCAATGCCCGCATCGAGGTGGATCTGGAGGCGCAGACCGTCTCGACCTCGGAGGGCGAGGTGTTCCGGTTCGAGGTGGATGCGTTCAAGAAGCACTGCCTGCTCGAGGGGCTGGACGATATCGGGCTGACGCTGGAAAAGGCTGCCGCGATCGACGCGTTCGAGGCGCAGCTGGCGCAGGCGCGTCCCTGGGTCTGATCCGGCATGACGCCATGAAAACACGCCGCAGCGATCCGTTGCGGCGTTCATTTCTACCCGACTGACCCCTTGTGGCTGCATGCGTGAATGCCACAAGATGCTGTGTTCCCATGGGGTTCCACCGCAAAGTAGATGCAGGTTTGATGTAATCCTGCACCAGTTCAACCCACAAACAGCCCAAAACCTTTCATCTACTCGTCTGCGGTCTTGTGGCGGAGTGCGAAAGAAGGCAAAACTTGGGCAAAATTGAGGCAACCCGCCACAATTTGCGGGATCAAGCTGGAAAAAGGCCGCGGCAACGCACCGCGGTCGGCCAAGTTGCAGGGGAACGGGCAGTGTTCTCGGAAGTACCAGGCGCCATAGCGCGCGCCATATTGATCGCACTTCTGGTGGCGACGCCAGCCTTGCTCGTGCCCTCGACCGGCGCGGACACGGCACAGATCGCCATCGTGCTGTCGATGCTTGCCGGTCTCATGACATTCATCGAATATTACGGCAAATATCCCAGTATCATCGAGTTCCGCTTTGCGCCGCCGTTCAACCGGGTCAAGTTCTTTGCCCTCGCGATCATCGTGGTCTGCCTGTCGGTGATCATCCGCGGCCAGACGCTGCCGACCGGGTGGACGCAGATGCTCACCGGGCTGGGGCACAGTCTGGGGATGGCGATTGATTTTCCCTATTCGCCGGTGCGCCTGGCGCTGCTGATGCTGCCTGCCGACGCGGATCGCGCACAGGTTGACATGGTGCGGATTGCCGCCGGCATTTCCTATGCTGTCTCACTGGCCATGATGCTGATATTCGTGACGCAGGTGCGGCTTCTGGGATGGCCCGCGCGGTCGGGGGCGTTCAACGTCTGGATCAACCTGCCGCTGTTCGATCCTACCGGGGGCCGCGATGTACTGTTTCGGCTGCGTCGGGATGCCGGTCTTAACGTTGTGTTAGGAGCTTTGCTGCCATTCCTGATACCGGCCATCATCCGGGTGGTCTCGAACCTGGTTGATCCGATCTCGATCAGCCATCCGCAGACCCTGATCTGGACGATGACCGCATGGGCCTTTTTGCCAGCCAGCATGTTGATGCGCGGGATCGCCATGAGCCGGATCGCGGACATGATCGAGGAAAAACGCCGCCGCGCCTATGCCAGGGGAACCGTCCTCAGCGACGACGAGGTGCTGCAAAGCGCCTGATCGCGGCGCTTATGGCGCTGCTGTTCGCCTGCCCTGCCGTAGCCGAAACCTTGCGGATCGCGACGTGGAATGTCGGGCTCGACCGGACCGGGCCAGGGTTGCTGTTGCGCGATATCCTCAAGGGCGAGGATCCCCAGATCAGTGCGGTTGCGCAGGTGGTGGCAACGGTCCGTCCCGATATACTGGTGTTGCAGAAACTGGATTACGATCATGATCTGCACGCACTCGCCGCGCTGCGCGACCGGCTGGCACAGCACGGGCCGGTTTATGACCATCTCTTTGCGCTGCGACCCAACAGCGGCATGGCGACCGGGCTGGACATGGACGGCGACGGGTTGCGGGGCGGTCCGCGCGATGCGCAGGGGTATGGCGAATTTTTCGGTCAGGGCGGAATGGCGATCCTGTCGCGCTATCCCATCGACCGTGACGGCGTGCGGGATTTCAGCGCGCTCCTGTGGCGCGATCTGCCCGGTGCGATCCAGCCGCAGGTGAATGGCGCGCCCTTTCCCTCGGCAGAGGCGCAGGCCATTCAGCGGCTGTCCTATACCGGGCATTGGGTGGTGCCGGTCATCCTGCCCTCCGGCCCGCTGCATGTCATGACGTTCCACGCCAGCCCGCCGGTCTTTGACGGGCCGGAGGATGCCAACGGGCGGCGCAATCATGATGAAATCCGTTTCTGGCAGCTTTATCTGGATGGCGTGTTCGGCCCCGTGCCGGAGAGGCGGCATGTGCTGACGGGCGACGCCAATCTCGACCCGCACGACAGTGACGGGCGGCGCAAGGCGATCCGCGACCTGCTGGCCGATCCGGGTCTGCAGGATCCGCACCCGATGCGCCCCGGCCCTGCACCCACCGCTCCAGGCAAGGCCGGCGATCCGGGTCTGCACACGGTTCACTGGCCCGCGCCCGGCCCCGGCGGTGCGCGGGTTTCGTATATCCTGCCCTCGGTGGATCTGACGATCCGGGGCGCGGGCGTCCACTGGCCGCCAGAGGGCACGGCTGAGGGCGATCTGGTAGCAGCTGCCAGCCGTCACCGCATGATCTGGGTCGATCTCGTGCCCGATTGACGGCGCGCTTTCTTGACCATCCCTGACCTTGCGTATAGTCCGGCGGACATCATCACCCCGCCAACCAAGGACATCCCCCATGAGCAACCCATCGCTTCTTATCCTCGCCGGTGACGGCATCGGCCCCGAAGTCATGGCCGAAGTGACCAAGATCATCGGCTGGTTCGGCGCCAGGCGCGGTGTCACATTTGACGTGAGCGAGGATCTGGTCGGCGGCTGCGCCTATGACAAGCACGGCACACCGCTGCATGACGACACGATGGCAAGGGCGCAGGAGGTTGACGCGGTTCTTCTGGGCGCCGTTGGCGGGCCGAAATACGACAGCCTCGATTTCAGCGTCAAACCGGAACGCGGCCTGTTGCGGCTGCGCAAGGAAATGGACCTCTTCGCCAACCTGCGTCCGGCGCAGTGCTTTGATGCGCTGGCGGATTTCTCCAGCCTCAAGCGCGAGGTGGTCGCGGGTCTGGACATCATGATCGTGCGCGAGTTGACGAGCGGCATCTATTTCGGCGAGCCGCGGGGCATCTTTACCGAGGGCAACGAGCGCGTGGGCATCAACACGCAGCGCTATACCGAATCCGAAATCGACCGTGTGGCGCGCGCGGCCTTCGAGCTTGCGCGCAAGCGCGGCAACAAGGTCTGCTCGATGGAAAAGGCCAATGTGATGGAATCCGGCATCCTCTGGCGCGAGGTGGTGCAGCGCGTGCATGACACCGATTACCCGGATGTCGAGCTGAGCCATATGTACGCGGACGCAGGCGCGATGCAGCTCTGCCGCTGGCCCAAGCAGTTCGACGTGATCGTGACCGACAACCTGTTTGGCGACCTTTTGTCGGATGCCGCCGCGATGCTGACCGGTAGTTTGGGCATGCTGCCCTCGGCCTCGCTCGGGGCGCCGATGGCCAATGGCCGGCCCAAGGCGCTCTATGAACCGGTGCATGGTTCGGCCCCCGACATCGCGGGTCAGGGCAAGGCCAACCCGATCGCCTGCATTCTCAGCTTTGCCATGGCGCTGCGCTATTCCTTTGACATGGGCGAGGATGCGACGCGCGTTGAAAAAGCAGTGGAAAAAGTGCTCGCGGACGGGGTGCGCACCGCCGACCTGCTGGGCGAAGAGGGCGCTGTGCCGGTTTCAACCGCGCAGATGGGCGACGCCGTCGTGGCCGCGCTCGACGCCAGCCTCTGAAGCGGGGGCGGGACAGCGTGAAGAGCCGTGCGGGTAGCACGCTCGACGGCAGTCTCAGCCCAAATCCCGCTTGCAATGACGCGCCACGCGGTATACTCGCCTGTCTACGGTCGGGCTGTAGCGCAGCCTGGTAGCGCACCTGCTTCGGGAGCAGGGGGTCGGAGGTTCGAATCCTCTCAGCCCGACCAGGGATCTTCGAAGGTTTCTCCGACACCCTCACCGCCACCGCTTGCGATCTTTGGCAGACAGGCTAAACCTGAGGTGGTGGCGGGGTCGCGCCTGGCTACCTTGCGGGCGACATGTCGGGAGATGACATCATGCATTCGAGACTGCGCAGCGGCGAACGCACGGTCACGCCGCCGGAAACGCCCGATGCCGGTCTGTGGTTCATCGGCCGCATCCACACGCCATGGGCGATGCGCGAGGACTGCCCGCGCCAGGGGCGGCTGGACGGGCCAGAGTGCCGGATCGAGATCTTCGCGCCCTGGGCGGCGGCGCTCGAGGGCATCGGGGCCTATGGCCATCTCGAAATCCTCTACTGGCTGGACCGCTCGCGCCGTGATCTGGTGCGGCAGAACCCCAAGGATGACGGGCAGCGGTTCTTTGGCACATTCGCCCTGCGTTCGCCGCAGCGGCCCAATCCCATCGGGATATCGAAGGTGCGGCTGGTCGCGGTCGAGGGGGCAGCGCTGATCGTGCGGGGGCTGGATTGTCTTGACGGCACGCCGCTCATCGACATCAAGCCCGACCGCTGCGAATTCACCCCCAAGGCCCCGGCCAAGGCGGCGGACCCGCACGGACAGGGCTGAACGATTGCTCCGGCATGTCCCCCCCGCCGCAGCGATCAAAGACCGGCCGCCACCCGCCGCACCGTCTCGAGCCGTTGCGCATTGGGCGGGTGCGTGCCCAGAAAGCGATTGCCCGGATCGGGGATCTGGCTGAAGAACGCGGCACCTTTCACAGGGTTATATCCGGCGCGATGCGTGATCACCGTGCCCAGTGCATCCGCCTCCAGTTCGAAATTCTTGGAATAGCTGCGTGCGCCCACGCCCGCGCCGATTTCCACCGCCTGATCGACCGCAGCCTGGCTGGCTCCGGTCATCGCCGCGAGGCCCCCGAGCAGGATCGCGCCCGTGGCCGCGTTCTGTTGCTGGCGTGGTATGTGCCCGGCAATGTGATGCGCCGCCTCATGTCCCATGACAAAGGCCAGCTCATCGGGGTTGCGCACGGATGCGATCATCGCCAGCGTGAAGGCAAGGATCGGCTGTCCGCTGCGATCGACCGTCTGATAGGCATTGGCGGGCTGGCCGGGGCGGTCGTCCACGACGATCCGGAAATCACAATTGAGGCGCGGGGCGCGGGCGCGGCATTCGCGCTCGGCGACCGGCTCGACGCGCTCTACGACAGTGATGAACTGCTGCACCCTGTCGCGAGTCGGCATCGCCGGGGCGGGTCGCGCCGCCGCCTGCGGGGTGGGGCGGGTGACCGGTCCGGATTCGACCACTTCTACACAGCCTGCCACGGCGATCAGGGAGATCAGGGCGATCGGGGAAAACCAGTGCTTCATGTATCACTCCTGCACTATCTGTCCCTTTCGTTTTAGCAGGCCTGTGCCGGACTGACAGCCCTTTTGCAAGCATGTGGTCTGCCCTTGCAAAGACCCGCCAACCGTTTACTCTGGACTCATGTTTTCCATCGAGCACGATTTTGACGCCACCGTGATCACCCTCGTGGACGAAGGGCAGGCCCCGCTCACCGAGGATGTGATCGTGAACGCCTTTGAGGAATGCGTGACGATCGAACAATACGATCCGCGCACCGACCGACTGCACAAGATCACCCTGTCGATGGCGCAGTTGCGCGATCTCGGCGCTGCGCTGGACCTGCCCGAAGGGGTCTATATCCACGCCCCCGGGAAACCCTAGCTATTCGCCGATCCGCGCCAGAACCTCTGCCGCGGCCACGGCGGGGGTCACGTCGCCCGCCGCAACGCGCGCCGCATGATCCTGCATCAAGGCCCGCGCGGCGGGGGTATCTAGCCGCGCCAGAAGGCCGTGCCGCACCTCCTCGGCGAACCAGTAACGCGCCTGTTCCGCACGGCGGGCGGCGAAATGGCCCTGCTCGCGCCGCCACGCGACAAGCGCGGTCATCTCTGCCCAGGCGCGGACCAGCCCGTCATCATGCAGCGCCGAAACGGTCATCGCCTTGGGGAACCCTTCCGGATCCTGCGGTCGCCTGCGCAGCAGGCGCAGCGCCCCGGCATAGTCCGAACAGGTGCGTGTGGCCGCCGGTTTGAGATCGCCGTCGGCCTTGTTCACGAGGATCAGATCGGCCATTTCCATGATCCCGCGCTTGACCCCCTGCAACTCATCGCCGCCTGCCGGGGCCAGCAGCAGCACGAAGAGGTCGGACATTTCCGCCACCACGGTTTCGGACTGACCCACGCCCACGGTCTCGATCAGCACCACATCGAAACCGGCGGCCTCGCAGAGCGCCACCGCCTCGCGCGTGCGCCGCGCCACGCCGCCCAGATGGGTCTGGCTGGGCGAGGGGCGGATGAACGCGCGGGCGTCGCGGCTGAGCCGTTCCATCCGGGTCTTGTCGCCCAGAATGGACCCGCCCGAGCGCGCCGACGAGGGATCGACCGCCAGCACCGCGACGCGCAGGCCCTGCCCGGTCAGCATCAGGCCGAAATTCTCGATAAAGGTCGATTTGCCCACGCCGGGCGTGCCCGAAAGGCCGATGCGGATGGCCTCGCGCCCGGCGGATTTCAGCGCCTCCATCAGGGCCGCCGCCTGCCCGCGCTGATCGGCGCGGGTGCTTTCGATCAGGGTGATCGCCCGCGCCAGCGCGCGCCGGTCGCCGCCCGTGATCCTTGCGCTCAGATCTGCAATATCCATGCGGCCTCGTTCCCTGGTGATCTGACCCTAGATGCCCCGGCTGTTGCGGAAATGTCCAGCCCGTTGCCCTTGATCGTTCTCCGAACACTCGAATCACGACACCCGCCACTGGTCAAGACGCGCCCGATCCCCGATAAAGCGGCCATGACGCCCCGCCTCCCCATCCATGACACGATCCCTGCCCTGACCGAGGCGCTGCGCGGGCGGGGCCGCGCGGTGCTGCAGGCGCCGCCCGGTGCGGGCAAAACCACGGTGGTGCCGATTGAGATGCTGCGCGCGGGGCTGACCGAGGGCCGCATCGTGATGCTGGAGCCGCGCCGTCTGGCCGCGCGCGCCGCTGCCGAACGGATGGCCGAGACCTTGGGCGAAGCCGTCGGCGAAACGGTGGGCTACCGCATCCGGGGCGAGGCAAAGGTCACGCCCCGCACCCGCATCGAAGTGGTGACCGAGGGGATTCTCACCCGCATGATCCAGTCCGACCCGGATCTACCGGGCGTGGGCGCGGTGATCTTTGACGAGTTTCACGAGCGTTCGCTCAATGCCGATCTGGGTCTCGCGCTCTGCCTCGAAGTGGCGGGCGCGCTGCGCGAGGATCTGATTCTTCTGGCGATGTCGGCCACGCTGGATGCCGAACCTGTGGCGCGGCTGATGGGCGATGTGCCGGTGATCACCTCGCAGGGGCGCAGTTATCCGGTCGAGACGCGCTGGCTGCCGCGACCGCTGCCGAAGGGACAGAGGTTCGAGGCGGCGCTGGCCGGGCTGGTGCGCGCGGCGGTGGATGAGACGCAGGGCGGTGTGCTTGTCTTTCTGCCCGGCGAGGGCGAAATCCGCCGTGTCGAAGCGTTGTTATCGGGCAGGTTGCCGGGCGATTGCCACATCCGCCCGCTCTTTGGCGCGATGGAGTTTGCCGCGCAACGCGCCGCGATCGCGCCTGCGGCCTCGGGCCGCAAGATCGTGCTGGCCACCGCGATTGCCGAAACCTCGCTGACCATAGAGGACATCCGCGTGGTGGTGGATGGCGGGCGCGCGCGGCGGGCGCGGTTCGATCCCGGATCGGGCATGTCCCGGCTGGTGACAGAGCCGGTGACCCGCGCCGAGGCCGCGCAGCGCGCGGGTCGTGCGGGGCGCGTGGCCGAGGGGGTCTGTTACCGGCTCTGGACGCGCGGCGAAGAGGGCGCGCTGCGGCCCTTTCCTCCGGCCGAGATCGAGGCGGCGGATCTGAGCGGTCTGGCGCTGGAACTGGCGCTCTGGGGGGCGGTGCCCGAGGATCTGCCGTTTCTCACCCCGCCCAATCCCGCGAGCCATGCCGAGGCGCAGGCGCTCTTGTCGATGCTGGGGGCGCTCGATGCGAAGGGGCGCATCACCGCGCATGGCAGGGTGCTGGCGGCCCTGCCGCTGCATCCGCGGCTGGCGCATATGCTGGTGCTGGCGGGACCAGAGACGGCCCCGCTGGCGGCGCTGCTGGCGGATCGTGATCCGCTGGGGCGTGGAGCGCCGGTCGATCTGGCGCTGCGGCTGGCGGCGCTGCGGGATTTTCGCGCCTATTCAGAGCGTTACGCGCATCCTGCCAATCGCGCCGCGATCGAGCGGATCAAGACCGAGGCGAAACGGCTGGGCAGGCAGGCAAGGCGCGCTGATCGGCCCGGTCTGAGCGACGCGCAATGTGCCGCGCTGGCATACCCTGACCGGATAGGGTTGCGCCGTAAGGGCGATGCGCCGCGCCATGTGCTCTCGGGGGGCAAGGGCGCGGTGCTGCCCGAGGGCGACCCGATGGCGGGGGCGCGGCTGATCGTGGCAACCGATCTGGATGGCGACCCGCGCGAGGCGCGCATCCGACAGGCGATCCAGATCACCGAGGCCGAAATCCGCGCGCTATATGCCGATCAGATCGCGTGGCGCGACCTCTGCACCTGGGACCGTCGCGAGCGACGCGTGATCGCCCGGCAGCAGGAGTGTCTTGGCGCGCTCATCCTCGACGACCGGCACTGGAAGGACGCGCCACCCGACGCCATCGCCCGCGCCATGCTGGAGGGTGTCCGCGATCTGGGCCTCAACTGGACCGATGCCGCGCGGCGCTTTGCGGCACGGGTGATGCTGGCGAGGGCGCAGGCGCCGGACCTGCCCGACATGACCGACACGGCGCTGCTCGACGGTCTGGAGGAATGGCTGCTGCCCTGTCTGAGCGGCGTGAAGACCGCACAGGACTGGCGGCGGTTCGACATGACCGATGCGCTGCGGGCACGGCTGACATGGGCGCAGATGCAGGCGCTCGACACCGAAGTGCCCGCGCAGTTCACCACGCCGCTGGGCCGCAGGATCCCGATTGATTACAGCGGTGACGCGCCGGAGATCACCCTGCGGCTGCAGGAAATGTTCGGCCAGACGACTCATCCGGCGGTGGCGGGCAAGCCCCTGCGGGTCACGCTGTTGTCGCCCGGTCAGCGCCCGGTGCAGACCACCATGGATCTGCCGGGTTTCTGGGCCACGTCCTATGCGGATGTGCGCAAGGATCTGCGCGGGCGTTATCCCCGGCACCCCTGGCCCGAGGATCCCACCAGGGCCGATCCGACGTTGCGTGCAAAGCCACGCAACACTCCGTGATTTGCAATTTTCACATTCCTGCCTTAACTTGATGCGATAACAAAGAGTTACTCCGAGCAGGGTATATCCGAATGACGCAACACTTCCCCCGTGCCGCTGGCGCGGTTCATGTCCCACCGTTTCCGCCCGACATGCAGGTGGCGGCGCTGTGCTGGCGCAAGCGCAAGGGCAGGAAAGAGGTATTGCTGATCACCAGCCGGGACACCGGCCGGTGGGTCGTGCCAAAGGGCTGGCCGATCGACGGGCTGAATGCGCCGCAATCCGCGCTGCGCGAGGCATGGGAGGAGGCGGGCGTGCGCGGTGACGCCGACAAGGCGCGTTATGCCGGGCAGTTCTGCTATGACAAGGTGCTGGACAACGGCAAGGAATTGCCGGTCAGGGCCGAGCTTTACAAGGTGCGCCTGCGCATGGAGGATGTCGAGGACAGCTATCCCGAAGCGCATGAGCGCAAACGTATCTGGGTCGCGCCGCGCAAGGCCGCCAAACTGGTGGATGAGCCGGAGTTGCAGGACATCCTGCGCAGGCTGTGAGCGGTCTCAGATCGGCATCAGCACCCAGTAATCCAGATCCAGAAGGACATGTGGCAGATACCTGCCGTCCTCTCCCCGCAGCGTGAAGGGCTCTCCGCCACTGGTCGCCACCAGCCGCAGACGCAGCGCGCCGACACCGGGTGCAGGTGTATCGGCGCGGTCCAGCACCTCTGACCAGGCGCGCACGGTGTCGCCGGCAAAGCAGGGGTTGGCGTGGCTGCCTGCGTTGATCGCCACGATCATCTGCGCATTGGCTAGGCCATTGAACGAGAGCGCGCGGGCCATCGAGATGACGTGCCCGCCATAGATCAGCCGCTTGCCATCGGCGCGGGGCGTGGCGTCGAAATGCGTCTTGGAGGTGTTCTGCCAGAGGCGGGTGGCCATCATGTGCTCGGCCTCTTCGATGGTCACGCCGTCCACATGGTCGATCTGTTCGCCAATCGCGTAGTCGCCCCAGCGATGCGGTTCGCCCGCGAGGGTGAAATCGTAATGGCTGAAATCCAGCCCCGCCGGGATGACCAGATCGGCAGGATCGACCACGGCGGCGGTCTGCGGCACATGGGCGGCGGGTGCGGGGGCTGCCGTGTCGCGTTTGCGCACCATGACCCAGCGGACGAATTCCATCACCGGCAGATCATGCTGGTTGAACCCGGTGGTGCGCACATAGACGACCCCGGTCTTGCCCGATGAGTTTTCCTTGAGCCCGATCACCTCGGACTGCGCACGCAGCGTATCGCCCGCGTAGACCGGGCGCAGCCAGCGCGCCTCGGCATAGCCGAGATTGGCCACGGCGTTGAGCGAAATATCCGGCACCGATTTGCCAAAGACGATGTGAAACGCCGCCATATCGTCCAGCGGGCTGGCGGGCAGGCCGCAGACATGCGCGAATTCGTCCGAGGAATAGAGCGCATGGCGCGCCGGGTAGAGCGCGTGATAGAGCGCGCGCTCGCCCCCCGACACGGTGCGCGGCACCGCGTGGGCGATGACCTGGCCGATCGTGTAATCCTCGAAGAACCGGCCCGGATTGGTCTTGGCCATGACTTACTGCTCGCCCAGTTTCATGCCGGGCGCATAGCTGCCCTCTTTTTCCTTTACCACCGCCTGCCCGCAGCGCATCACGCCATTGGCGGAGTCGAACGCATAGGTCGGGTCGCCATAAAGCTGCCAGCCCGCATTCAGCGCGGCGGTGACCTTGTGACAGAATTCCGACGTGTCGTCGGCGCTGAGAAAACGATAGAGTTTCATGGATTTCACCCCGGAAATGGCCAGACGCCCAGCCAGTTGTGGATAAAGGTAATGGCAAGGAACATCACCACGGTGATCACCGCCAGCAGGATATCCTTTTTCGCCTCGCCCGGTTCGGGGCGTTGCCATTCTTCGGCAAGGTTGATCACCACCACCTCCAGCACCGCCCAGCTCAGAAGTCCGCCAAAGAGCACCAGCGACGCAAGATCGCCGTTGACCAGCAGATGCGCCACCGCCCAGACCTTGATCGCCGTAAGTTGCGGATGCCGGATCGCGCCGCGCAAACGGCCCCTGGTGGCGCTCATGCCATAAAGGAACACGGCCCCCAGCATCATCAGGTTATTGACATGAACCATCCAGTCGGGCGGAAACCAGACGTTGATGAATTCCGCCTGCCTGTAGCCGACCACCATCAGCACGAGGCCGGCCAGCACACCGACCGCCACAAGGCCCTTGCCAGCATTGCCCATCCGGTCCCGCAGGTCGGGCACCACGCGCTTGAACAGATGCGCGACGGTCCACAGGATCAGCCCGAGGATGAGGTAAATCATGGTCGCTACTCCGCTGTCATTTCCCGTATCGCCTGTGCCCTGGCGAGGATACGCTGCGCGGCGACCACATGCAGATTTTCCACGATCTGTCCATCGACCACCGCTATCCCCTGACCCGAGGCGCGGCTTTCTTCATAGGCGGCAATCTGGCGTTCGGCCAGATCAATCTCGGAATTGGTGGGGGCAAAGGCGGTATTGGCGATCTCGATCTGCGCGGGATGGATCAGCGTCTTGCCGTCGAAACCCAGATCGCGGCCCTGTTCGCATTCGGCCTTGAGCCCGTCGCCGTCGCGGAACCGGTTATAGACCCCGTCGACCGCCACGATCCGCGCGGCGCGCGCCGCCATGACGATCATCTGCAACGCCGTCATCAGCGGCAGCCGGTCGCTGCGCACCCGGCAGCCCAGATCCTTGGTCAGGTCGTTGGTGCCCGCCACCAGCCCCGCCACCTGCGCATGCGCGGCGATCTCGCGCGCGTTGAACACGCTGACCGGGGTTTCCATCATCGTCCAGATCGGCAGGTCCGTGCCGATCACATCGACAAGATTGTCGATATCCGAGGCGGCGTTCACCTTGGGCAGCAGGATCGCATCGGCCCCGGCGTCGCGCAGCGCGCGGGCATCCTCGAGCCCCCATTCGGTGGTCAGCGCGTTGATCCGCACGATTTTCGCACGCTTGCCGAAACCGCCCTCGCGCAGGGCTGCCGCCAGCGTGGCGCGCGCGCCGGCCTTGGCGTCGGGGGCCACCGCATCCTCAAGATCGAAGATGATCGCGTCGGTCGGCAGATCGCGGGCCTTTTCCAGCGCGCGCTCCTTGGAGCCGGGAATATAGAGCACGGAACGATAGGGGTGCATGCTGCTCATGGTGTGACCTCCGCTGGATTCCATTGACGGCAATAAACTTGCGCTGGAATGGCACTTTTCGGCGGAAATGTTCAAGCTCTTTCCCGCCGCGACGCAGCACGCGATCAAGTTCCCGCGCATCGGTGCGCCGGGGCGCGCGGCGTTAACCAAGTATTCACGCCTCGCTCAGCATCCTTTCCGGCATGACGGCAGGGGATTTGCAGAAGAAAGGGTGTGACGATGATCAAGAGACTGATGGCCGCGCTGGCCGCACTGACGCTGTTGACCGGCCCGGCCCTCGCGCAATCGCGCAACTGCGCCCCGCGCGAGACGGTGGTGCAACGGCTGGCCGAGGGGTATGGCGAGACCCGGCGCTCGATGGGGCTGGGCGCGAATAACGCGGTGATCGAGGTCTTTGCCTCGGAGACCTCTGGCAGCTGGACGATCACCGTGACCGGCACCAACGGCATGACCTGTCTGGTCGCCAGCGGTCAGGCGTTCGAAACGATGACGGACACCCCGCCCGCAGCGGGCGAGGACACATGACCCCGGCCCCGCGCGGTGCGGGGCCGGGGCGGTCATCCTGTCGGCGGATCAGTTGGGGATCTGCCCGGTGATTCCCTCGACATAGAAATTCATGCCCAGCAACGTGCCGTCATCCGCCACCTCGCCGGTGGCGAGCCAGTCCGAGCCGTCCTGCTTTTTAAGCGGGCCGGTAAAGGGGTGATAGGCCCCCTGCGCAATCGCGTTCTTGAGCGCGAGCGCCTCTTCCTTGACATCCGCCGGGACGGCATCGGAAATCTCGCCGATGCCGACCATGCCGGGGCCGATCCCGTCCCAGGTTTCCGTGCTCTCCCATGTGCCGTCGATCACCGCCTGCGTGCGCGCGATGTAATAGGGCGCCCAGTTGTCGATGATCGAGCTTACCCGCGGCAGCGGCGCATATTCCGACATGTCGGATGCCTGACCGAAGGTGATCACATTCCCCGCCTTTTCCGCAGCCGCCTGCGGCGCGGTGGAATCGGTATGTTGCAGGATCACGTCCGCGCCCTGGTCGATCAGCGCCGTGGCGGCGTCGGCCTCCTTGGCCGGATCGAACCAGGTAAAGGCCCAGATGATCTTGAACTCGACATCGGGATTTACCTTCTTCGCGTGGATATAGGCCGCATTGATGCCGCGGATCACCTCGGGGATGGGGAACGAGGCGATATAGCCGATGATGTTCGACTTGGTCATGCGGCCCGCGATATGGCCCTGCACCGCGCGCCCCTCGTAAAAGCGCGCCGAATAGGTCGACACATTCGGCGCGGTCTTGTAACCGGTGGCGTGCTCGAATTTCACGTTGGGGAATTTCGCGGCCACCGCCAGCGTCGGCTCCATGAAGCCGAAGGAGGTGGTAAAGATCAGATCCGCCCCCTGCAGCGCCATCTGGGTGATCGCGCGTTCGGCATCCGCGCCCTCTGGCACGCTCTCCTGGTAGACGGTCTCGACCGCATCGCCGAAATGTTCCTCGACGGCGAGACGGCCCTTGTCATGCTCATAGGTCCAGCCGCCATCGCCGATGGGACCGACATAGATAAAGCCGACCTTGGTCTTGTCCTGGGCCACGGCGGCGGTGGCAAGGCCAAGCGCAAGCGCGGCAGTGGTCAGCAGTTGGGTAATTCTCATTCGGGGTCTCCCTGTTTTTGACATGGTTTCATTGCGAAGCGTGAAAACTGCGGCCCAGCGAGGCGGGCGCGCGGGATTTGTCGCGCGCCATGATGACCAGCACAAGGATGGTGATCAAGTAGGGCGACATGGAAAGATATTCGACCGGAATGGCAAGCCCCGCCGCCTGAAGATTGAGCTGCAGCACCGTGACCCCGCCAAAGAGCCAGGCCCCCAGCAGGACGCGGCCCGCCTTCCACGAGGCAAAGACCACCAGCGCCAGCGCGATCCAGCCCGCGCCTGCCGTCATGCCCTCGGTCCATTGAGGCACGCGAATGAGGCTGATATAGGCCCCGCCCAGCCCCGCGCAGGCCCCGCCGAACAGGATCGCCAGCACCCGGATGCGCACCACCTTGTAGCCAAGCGCATGCGCCGCCTCGTGGTTTTCGCCCACCGCCCGCAGGATCAGCCCGGCGCGCGTGTATTTCAGCATGGCCCAGACCGCGACCACCAGTGCAAGGCCCAGATAGACCATCAGATCATGCGAAAACAGCACCCGCCCGAAAAACGGGATGTCGCTCAGCAGCGGAATGTCCAGCTTGGGCGTGCGGGGCGGCTTGATGCCCACATAACCCTGCCCCAGAAGCGCGCTCAGCCCAAGGCCGAAAAGCGTGAGCGCAAGGCCCGACGCCACCTGGTTGGCCAGCGCGTACTGGGTAAGAAGCGCAAACAGAAGCGCCAGCACCGCGCCACCCGCCGCCGCCGCGACGAAACCCACCAGGGGCGAGCCGGTATTCACCGCGACGGCAAAGCCACAGATCGCGCCGGTGATCATCATCCCCTCGACGCCGAGATTGAGCACGCCCGCGCGCTCGACCACCAGTTCGCCCAGCGCGGCAAACAGAATGGGCGTCGCCGCCACCATGAGCGAGGCCAGAAGCAGCGTCGGATCAATCGAGCCGAATACCATCACGCCACCTCCCGCCGGATCATCCGGATCCGGTAATTGGTCAGCACATCGACCGCCAGCAGGAAAAACAGCAACATGCCCTGAAAGAGCTGGATCGCGGCGGCGGGCAGGCCGAGGTTGGATTGCGCGATCTCGCCACCGATGTAGGTCAATGCCATCAGCAGACCCGCAAGCAGGATGCCAACAGGATGCAGCCGCCCCAGAAAGGCCACGATGATCGCGGTGAACCCGTAGCCCACGTTGAAATCAATGCTGACCTGTCCCGCTGGTCCCGCCACCTCGAACAGTCCCGCCAGCCCGGCCAGCGCGCCGGATGCGCCAAGACAAAAGAGCACCAGCCGCGCCGGGCGCACGCCCGCAAAGCGCGCCGCGCGCGGCGCCTGGCCCATCAGGCGGATGTGATAGCCCAGAATGTGACGGCTGAGCAGGATATAGGCAAGGATCACCGCGATCAGCGCCGCCACCACGCCCCAATGCATGCCCGTTCCGGCAATCAGTTCGGCATTATGCGCGCTCTCGTATTGCCGCAGGTTGCGGGAACCGGGAAAGCCGTGGCCCTCGGGGTTCTTCATCAGCCCGAGCGCCATCGCCGCCAGCAGTTGCTCGGCGACATAGACCAGCATCAGCGAGACGAGGATTTCGTTGGTGCCGAACCGCAATTTCAACACCGCCGGTATCATCGCCCAGGCCCAGCCGCCCAGGCCGCCCGCCAGCACCATCAGCGGAAAGATCGCCCAGCTTTCGGCGGGATAGAATGCCAGCCCCACGCCCGCGCCGGTGAGCGCGCCCACGATATACTGGCCCTCTGCCCCGATGTTCCAGATGCCCGCCCGAAATCCCAGGCTGAGGCCGATGGCGATCAGCACCAGCGGTGCGCCCTTGATCAGCAGTTGCGGCCGGTAATAGAATGCGAATTCGCCAAACAGCGGCTGCCAGAAGATCGTGGCGATCGCCTCGACCGGATCCTTGCCCAGCGCCGCAAACAGCGCCCCGCCCGCGACCATCGTGATCAGCACCGCCAGCAGCGGCGTCAGCCAGGTCCAGAACCGCGACGGCTGTGGCCGCTTTTCCAGCTTCAGCATGACGCGCCCCCTGGTTTCTTCTTGGGAAAAATACCCGAATCCGACGGCTCAGCCATGCGCCACCTCCATGCCATGCGCGCCCCCCATCATCAGGCCGATTTCCTCGACGCCAAGACCTCTGGTGGGTTTGATTTCCGACAGCCGCCCCTCGTTCAGCGCGCCGAAGCGGTCGGAGATTTCCATCAGTTCGTCAAGATCCTGACTGATGCAGATCACCGCCGTGCCGCCCGCCGCCAGATCCAGCAGCGCCTGCCGGATGGCGGCGGCGGCGGCGGCATCGACGCCCCAGGTGGGCTGGTTGACGACCAGAACCCCGGGGCGTTGCAGCACCTCGCGGCCGATGACGAATTTCTGCAGGTTTCCCCCCGACAGCGCCCGCGCCGCTGTCGCCGGTCCGGGGGTGCGCACATCGAATGTGGTGATGATCCGGCGGGCAAACTCCTCTGCCGCGCCCCACCTTAGAAAGCCGTTCCGCATCAGGTTCTCGCGCCGGACGGCGGTGAGCACGGTATTTTCCGTCAGGCTCATGTCCGGGGCGGCGGCATGGCCCAAGCGTTCCTCGGGGGCGGTCAGCAGGCCCAGCGCGCGGCGCGCGGCGGGATCCAGATGCCCGACCGGCGCGCCATGCAGACGGATCGCCTCGGCGTCGACCGGCAACTCGCCGGACAGCGCCGCCAGCAGTTCGTCCTGACCGTTGCCCGCCACGCCGCCCAGCCCCAGAACCTCGCCCTGGCGGACGGTAAAATGGATATTCCGGAGCGAGGTGCCGAACTGCCCCGGCGCCGCAACCGACAGCCCGGTCACATCGAGCGCGATCGGCCCCATGTCGCCCCCTGCACGGGCCGGCGCGGCAAAGGCTCCGCCCACCATCAGTTCCGCCATCTCGCGCGCCGAGGTGTCGCGCGGCACGCAGGTGCCGACGTTGCGCCCCAGCCGCAGGATGGTCGCGTGATCGCAGAGCGCGCGAATTTCCTCGAGCTTGTGCGAGATATAGAGGATCGCCACCCCCTCGGAGGTCAGCTTGCGTAGCGTCTGAAACAGGATTTCCACCTCTTGCGGGGTCAGCACCGAGGTCGGTTCATCCATGATCAGCAGGCGCGGTCCTTGCAGCAGGCAGCGGATGATCTCGACCCGCTGGCGTTCGCCCGCCGACAGATCGCCTACCGTGCGGTGCGGATCGAGCGGCAGGCCGTAATTCTCCGAAACCTGCCGGATCCGGCTGGCAAGGTCGCGCAGGGCGGGCGGGTTCTCCATCCCCAGGGCCACGTTCTCGGCCACGCTCATCGCGTCGAAGAGCGAGAAGTGCTGAAACACCATCGCCACGCCCGCGCCTCGCGCGGCATGCGGATCGGACGGCGCATAGGGTGCGCCGCGAAAGGCCATCGTGCCGCTGTCGGGTTTGACAAGGCCATAGATCATCTTGACCATGGTCGATTTGCCGGCGCCATTCTCGCCCAGCAGCGCATGCACCTCGCCCTCGCGGAGGGTAAAGGAAACCTTGTCATTGGCCAGAACACCGGGATAGGCCTTGGTCAGGCCGGAGACGCTCAGCAATTCCCCTGTCACACGCTGTCCTCTCGTTCCTTGGCGGGCCCTGCGCCCGCCGTCTCGTCCGGTGCGCCGCATTCCGCAGGGTTCTCTTGCCGGATGGGCGCGATCCTAACAGTATTCAAGCGCGCCCGCCTAGACGGAACCGGCGGGCGGCGCGGGTGGCCTTGTCATGGCCCTTGTCGAATGTCCTGATCATTTCCCTGTCCTTCATGGGATCGGTTCGCATCGGATCCGGCATTGCAGCCGGGATTTTCTGCTGATCCTCGTTGTCATCTCCGAAATCTTAGGAAACGCTTTTGCTTCGTGACAAGCGCCGCGCTGCAAGGGTTGTCCCTAGGTCAGCTCACGCTTTCGTGATCGTTCATGGCCGGTCCCGTTTAACCTGTTGTCCGGGCTCGATTTTATCCTCGCATCTGAAAAGATGCCGGGGACTTTCAAATTTCATGCGAAAGAGCTTCCGAATTTCCTGCTGCCCGTTCGGGCAGGTATCAGCAGCTGTCCGGCGATGCCGATGGCGATCGCCTGCGGATGTTTGCCCAGCGCCGGGTCGCCGATCGGGCAGGTGATCCGCGACACCTGCGCGTCGGCATCGCCAAGCGCGGCCAGACGCCGCCTGAACCGCGCCCATTTGCTGTCCGATCCGATCAGCCCGGCAAAGGCAAAGTCGCGGGACAGCAGACGATGGCAAAGCGCCAGATCGAGCGCGTGGTCATGGGTCATGATCAGATGCGCCGCCGTATCGGGGGCATGGTCCATCGCGGTCAGCGGATCGGTGCAGACCCCGATACCTGCGGGCAGATCGTTCAGCCGGTCGGGACGGGTATCGGCGAGCGTGACGCGGATCTCCGGCAGGGGCGCCAGGACGCCCGCCAGCGCCCGCCCGACATGGCCCGCGCCGTGGATCACCACCGGCAAGGCGGGCGCATGGGGCCGCTCTATCAGCCAGCCGCCCGCCAGCACCATACCGGCGCGGCGCAGGGCGGCAGCGGGCGGGGCGCCCGCCCCCGCCGCCACCGGGCGCGCCCAGACTGCGGTTGCGGCGATGGCCGCCGCCGCCTCGTCCAGTCGTGCGGCGTCATAGATTTCGGTGACCAGCGTAACCGCCCCGCCACAGCATTGTCCGAGCGCGGGGCCAAGCGCCTGCCGCACCAGCCGTTGCGCCGGGCCGCCCGCCAGCATATCGCGCGCCGCACTGACCGCTTCGAATTCCAGCCGCCCGCCGCCGATGGTGCCGGATTGCCCGCCGTTCCAGACCAGCATCGCCGCGCCCGCCTCGCGCGGGGCCGAACCGCGGGTTTCCGCGATCACGACCCGCGCAACGCGGCCCTCCGCCGCCACCGCCGCGCGCAAGACGTCGAGATCAAACACCGCCACAGCCCCTCTGCCGCTCGACCGCCCGCAGGATACGCTCTGGCGTGGCGGGCGCGTCAAGCGCGGGATAGCCCGGCCCGCAGGCCGCCACCGCGTCCGACAGCGCCATCAGCGCCGAAATGCCCAGCATCAGCGGCGGTTCGCCCACCGCCTTGGAGCGATAGATCGTCTCGGCCCGGTTCCCGGCGTCCCAGAGCGCCACGTTGAACACTTCGGGCCGGTCGGAAAAGGCCGGGATCTTGTAGGTCGAGGGCGCATGCGTCCGCAGCCGCCCGGCGGCGTCCCAAACCAGTTCCTCGGTCGTAAGCCAGCCCGCGCCCTGCACGTAGCCGCCCTCGATCTGGCCGATATCGAGCGCGGGATTGAGCGAGGTTCCGCAATCATGCAGGATATCGGCGCGCAGGATTCGGTTCTCGCCGCTCAGCGTGTCGATCACCACCTCGGTCACCGCCGCGCCATAGGCAAAGTAGAAAAACGGTCGCCCCTGACCCCGGATCCGGTCCCAGGCCAGCCCCGGCGTCTTGTAGAACCCGGTCGATGACAGGCTGATCCGGTGCTCGTAGCACAGCCTTGCCGCCTCGGCGAAACTCAGGCGATGCGCGCCCGCCTGCACCGCGCCGCCTGCAAAAACAACCTCATCCGGTCGCTGCTGATGATATTCCGCCAGAAATTCCGCCATCCGCTCGCGTATGGTATCGCAGGCCGCCCGGACCGCCATGCCGTTGAGATCGCTGCCCGAACTCGCGGCGGTGGCAGAGGTGTTGGGCACCTTGGCGGTATCGGTGGCGGTGATGCGGATCGCACCCTGCGACAGGCCAAAACGCGCGGCGGCCACCTGCGCCACCTTCTGGAACAGCCCCTGCCCCATCTCGGTGCCGCCGTGATTGATCGCGACCGAGCCGTCCTGATAGACATGCACCAGCGCCCCCGCCTGATTGAGATGGGTGAGCGTGAAGGATATCCCGAACTTGACCGGGGTGAGCGCGATGCCCTTCTTCAGCACCGGGTTGGCGGCGTTCCACGCGGCAACGGCGTCGCGTCGCGCGTGGTAGTCGCTCGATGCGACCAGCGCCGTGGTCATCTCGTGCAGGATGAAATCCTCGACCACCTGTCCATAGGGCGTGGTCTGCGGCTTCATCTGGCGGGAAATACCTTCGGGGGGGCGCGCCGCAGGCGCGTGGGGGGCAGACAGCCCCCCGTCCGCGGCCGCCGCATAGTAATTCCGCTGCCGCACCGCGAGCGGGTCCAGACCCAGCACATGCGCGATGTGATCCATCACCCGTTCGATCCCGACCATCCCCTGCGGCCCGCCGAATCCGCGGAATGCGGTGGCCGACGCGGTGTTGGTGCGCAGCCGGTGGCTCTCGATCCGCGCGGCGGGCAGATGATAGGCGTTGTCGGCATGCAGCATGGCGCGGTCGGCCACCGGCAGCGACAGGTCCTGGGACCATCCGCAACGGGCGTACTGCACGAACTCCACCCCGGTCAGCCGACCCGTGTTGTCGAAACCCGCGCGATAGGTGATGCGGAAATCGTGGCGCTTGCCGGTGATGGCCATGTCGTCGTCGCGGTCATAGCGCATCTTGCAGGGCCGTCCCGTCACATGCGCGGCCACCGCGCAGGCGACGGCGAGCGCATTGGCCTGGCTCTCCTTGCCGCCGAAACCGCCGCCCATGCGGCGCGTCTCGACCCGCACCGCGTGCATCGGCCGGCCCAGCGCATCGGCCACCTTGTGCTGCACCTCGGTGGGGTGCTGCGTCGAGGCGTGGACCAGCATGTCGCCGTTTTCCTGCGGCAGGGCGAGCGCGGCCTGGCCTTCGAGATAGAAATGCTCCTGCCCGCCGATTCCGATCACGCCCTCCACCACATGCGGCGCGCCGGCGATGGCGGCGGCGGCGTCGCCCTTTTGCCAGAGGCGCGGACCCTCCTCGAACCGGCTGTCTGCGGCCAGCGCCTCGTCGATGGTGAGGATCGGCGGTTCCTGCGCGCAGGTCAGCACCGCAAGGTGCGCGGCGCGCCGCGCGGCGAGATGATCCGTGGCGATGACGAGAAACAGCGGCTGTCCGTGGTAATGGATCGCGCCGGTGCTCAGCAGCGGTTCGTCATGCGCCGAGGGCGAGCAATCGGCGTCATGCGGCAGATCGGCGGCGGTCAGCACCGCCACGACGCCGGGGGCGCGGCGCACCTCTGCCAGAGCCATCGCGGTGATCCGCCCGCGCGCGATATCGCTCAGGCCAAAGGCCAGATGCAGCGTGTCGCGGGGGACGGGGATGTCATCGACATAGCGCGCGGCGCCCGTCACATGCAGGCGCGCGGCGTCATGCGGCAGGGACTCCGAGACACTCATGCCCGCACCTCCAGCACCGAGACGGGTGCGCCCTGATCCTCCAGCAGATACCGCATCAGAAGGTTGCGCGCGGTCGCGAGACGATAGGCGTCCGAGGCGCGCATGTCCGACAGCGGCGTGAAATCGCGCCCCCAGGCATCCCCAGCGGCTAGGACGCTGGCCTCCTCCCAGGGCTGGCCGATGAGTGCCGCCTCGACATGGGCGGCGCGTTTGGGGATGCCCGCCATGCCGCCAAAGGCGATGCGCGCGGCCTGAACGCGCCCATCCTCTACCGTGATGCTGAAACACCCCAGCAGCGCCGAGATGTCCTGATCGAAGCGCTTGGAAATCTTGTAGCAGCGCAGGCGGTCGGGCTGGCGCGGGATCGTGACCGCCTCGACGAACTCGCCCGGCGCACGGTCCTGCTTGCCGTAATCGAGAAAGAAATCCCCGATCGGCAGGCTGCGCCGCACCTCGCCCCGCCGCAGATGCAGCGTGGCCCCAAGGGCGATGAGGGCAGGCGCATTGTCACCGATGGGCGAGCCATTGGCGATATTGCCGCCCAGCGTCGCCGCACAGCGCACCTGATCGGAGCCGTAGCGCCGCAGCATCGCGGCGTAAGAGGGGTGATGCGGCGCGATCGCCTGCATCAGCCGGGCGACGGTCACGCCCGCGCCAATGCGGATATGGCTGTCGGTTACCGCGACCTCCTGCAGATCCGCGCATCCGCCGAGAAAGATCGGGCCGTCGAGATCCCGTAGCTGTTTCGTCACCCAGAGGCCGACATCGGTTGCCCCGGCGATCAGCGTGGCATCGGGGTTTGCGGCATAGATCTCTGCCAGTTCATCGGCGCTCTGCGGGTGCTGGCCGCGAGGGGGGCTGTCCACCCCCCGCCCTGCGGGCCCCCCCGAGGGTATTTCACCCAAGCAGAAACCGGGATCGGCCAGCGCCGCCCGATCGGTTTGCATCCAGTCCGGCACCGGGGCGGTCTCGGCGGCGCGCGCGGCGCGCAGGATCGGCGCATAGCCGGTGCAGCGGCACAGGTTGCCCGCAAGGCTGCGGTCGTGATCGGTGTCGCCGCGCAGATGCGCGCAGGCCATGGCCGCGATGAAGCCCGGCGTGCAGAACCCGCATTGCGAGCCGTGATGCTCGATCATCGCCTGCTGCACCGGATGCAGTTGCCCGTCCGGTCCGCTGATCCCCTCGACGGTGCGCACCGCGCGGCCCTGAAGCTGTGGCAGAAAGAGGATACAGGCGTTGAGCGCGCGGCTGCCGGTGTCATCGGTGACGATCACCGTGCAGGCCCCGCAGTCGCCTTCGTTGCAGCCCTCCTTGGTGCCGGTCAGGCCGCGCGTCTCGCGCAGCCAGTCGAGCAGCGTGCGCGTGGGCGCCACATCGCGCAGCGCCACGGTCTCTCCGTTCAGAAGAAACGAGATTGTCATTCCTGAAGCCCGCCGCGTTACCGATACCTGCCCTTGCATGCCTGACCTTCGATGCGGCGTAGAAGGCGGCGGGCGTGTCCTGTCGGGTTTCGATGAAAGCGATCAAAATGCGCTTTGGCAAGTCTTTTGTTTGTCCGGCCCGGCGGCTAGGGTGGCCGGCATGAGCAGCCATCCCCGATTCATTCACCTGCGCGTGCATACCGAATATTCCCTGCTCGAAGGGGCCGTGCGGCTGAAGAAGCTGCCGGGGGCATGCGCCGCGGCCGCAATGCCCGCGGTGGCGGTCACCGACACCAACAACATGTTCGCCGCCCTCGAATTTTCCGTCACGGCGCAGGCGGCGGGGATACAGCCGATCATGGGTTGCCAGGTCGATCTGGCCTATGTGGCCACCGCGCCGGGCGAACGCGCCAGACCGCCCGCGCCGGTGGTCCTGCTGGCGCAGAACGAGGCCGGTTACGCCAACCTGATGAAGCTCAATTCCTGCCTCTATCTGCGCGGCGACGGGGCGCTGCCGCATGTGACGATGCAGGAATTGCAGACCCATGCCGGGGGGGTGATCTGTCTGACCGGCGGGCCGGACGGGCCGGTGGGGCGGCTCTTGCAGGGCGGGCAGCGCCCGGCGGCGGAGGCGCTGATGGCGGGGCTGCGGGACATGTTCGGCGACCGGCTATATGTCGAGTTGCAGCGCCACCCCGGCGAGACCGGCGCACCCGAGGCCGAACGGCTGACCGAGCAGGGCCTTGTCGAGATGGCCTATGCGATGGATCTGCCGCTGGTCGCCACCAATGACGTCTATTTCCCCGAGGCGCGGATGTTTGAGGCGCATGATGCCCTCTTGTGCGTGGCCGAGGGGGCCTATGTCGATCAGAGCGCGCCGCGCCGCCGGCTGACCCCGCAGCATTATTTCAAGTCGCAGCAGGAAATGGCCACGCTTTTCGCCGATCTGCCCGAGGCGCTGGAGAACACGGTCGAGATTGCAAGGCGCTGCGCCTTCGGGGCCGCGCGGCGCGATCCGATCCTGCCGCGCTTTGCCGATGACGAGGTCGAGGAACTGCGCCGTCAGGCGCGCGCCGGGCTGGAACAGCGGCTGGCGGTCATCCCCCATGCCGCGCCGGTCGAGGAGTATCGGAAGCGGCTGGAATTCGAGCTGGGCATCATCGAGGGCATGGGGTTTCCGGGGTATTTCCTGATCGTGGCCGATTTCATCAAATGGGCCAAGGATCACGACATCCCGGTGGGGCCGGGACGCGGCTCTGGCGCGGGCAGTCTGGTGGCCTATGCGCTGACCATCACCGACCTTGACCCGCTGCGCTACAGCCTTCTGTTCGAGCGGTTCCTGAACCCCGAACGGGTCAGCATGCCCGATTTCGACATCGACTTCTGCATGGATCGCCGCGAGGAGGTGATTCAATACGTGCAGGAAAAATACGGCCGCGACCGGGTGGGACAGATCATCACCTTTGGCGCGCTGCTCAGCAAGGCGGCGGTGCGCGACATCGGCCGGGTGCTACAGATGCCCTACGGGCAGGTGGACCGCCTGTCGAAGCTGATCCCGGTCGAGGGGGTCAAGCCGGTCAGCATCGAGCAGGCGCTGGCGCAGGAGGATCGCCTGCGCGAGGCGGCGCGATCCGAGGAAGTGGTGCAGCGCCTGCTCGATTACGGCATGCAGGTCGAGGGATTGCTGCGCAATGCCTCGACCCATGCGGCGGGGGTGGTGATCGGCGACCGCCCGCTGGACGAGCTGGTGCCGCTCTACCGCGATCCGCGCAGCGACATGCCGGCGACGCAGTTCAACATGAAATGGGTGGAACAGGCGGGGCTGGTCAAGTTCGACTTTCTGGGTCTCAAGACCCTGACCGTCATCCAGAACGCGATCGAGCAGATCCGCGCCTCGGGGCGCGATCTGCATGTCGCCGCCGATGGCGGCGTGATCTACCAGCCCTTCGAGGGGGCCGAGAACGACATCGGGCAGATCCCGCTCGACGACGCAAAGACCTATGACCTCTTTGCCCGCGCGCGCACCGTGGCGGTGTTTCAGGTGGAAAGTTCGGGCATGATGGATGCCCTCAAGCGGATGAAACCCACCTGTATCGAGGATATCGTGGCGCTGGTCGCGCTCTATCGTCCCGGCCCGATGGAGAACATCCCGACCTATTGCGAGGTCAAGAACGGCCTGCGCGCGCTGGAATCCATCCATCCGCTGATCGACCACATTCTGGAAGAGACCCAAGGCATCATCGTCTATCAGGAACAGGTGATGCAGATCGCGCAGGTGATGGCGGGTTACAGCCTTGGCGGTGCGGACCTGCTGCGCCGCGCCATGGGCAAGAAGATCGCCGCCGAGATGGCAAAGGAGCGCCCGAAATTCGAACAGGGCGCTATGGCGAATGGCGTGGACAAGAAGAAGGCCAACGAGGTTTTCGACCTGCTGGAGAAATTCGCCAACTACGGTTTCAACAAGTCGCACGCCGCCGCCTATGCGGTCGTCAGCTATCAGACTGCATGGCTCAAGGCCAATCACCCGGTCGAATTCATGGCCGGTGTGATGAATTGCGACATCCACCTCACCGACAAGCTGGCAGTCTATTTCGAAGAGGTGAAAAAGGGACTGGGCCTGAAATGGGCCGCGCCCTGCGTGAACCGGTCCGAGGCCACGTTTGTGGTGCGCGAGGGCGCGTTGCATTATGCGCTGGGCGCGCTCAAGAACGTGGGCGTCGAGGCGATGAAGCTGATCGTCGCGGGCCGGGGCGAGCGCCCGTTCGTCACGCTCTATGATCTCGCCCGCCGGGTCGATCTCAAGCGGATCGGCAAGCGCCCGCTGGAGATGCTGGCGCGCGCCGGGGCGTTTGACGTGCTCGACCGCAACCGCCACCGGGTGTTCGAGAGCATCGAGGCGCTGATGAACTATTCCGCCGCCACCCATGAACAGCGCAATTCCAGCCAGGTCTCGCTGTTCGGCGAGGCGGGCGACGATCTGCCCGAGCCACGCCTTGCCACGGTCGAGGACTGGCTGCCCGCCGAACGGCTGACCGAGGAATTCAAGGCCGTGGGATTCTACCTCTCGGGACATCCGCTGGACGATTACATGACCGTGCTGCGGCGGCAGGACGTGAAAACGCTGGACGAGGTTACGGCAATGGCCGAACGCGGCCCGGCGCTGGTCAGGATGGCCGGGGTCGTGGCCGGGCGGCAGGAGCGCAAGTCGGCGCGCGGCAACCGCTTTGCCTTTGTGCAGCTATCCGACACCACGGGCGGTTACGAGGTGACGCTGTTCTCGGAAACGCTGGAGAAGTCGCGCGATTTTCTGGAGACCGGCGCGCAGGTGGTGATCACCGCCGAGGCGACGCTGGAAAGCGATCAGCTGAAGCTGTTGTGCCGCAACGTGCAGCCCATCGACGGCATGGTCGCGGGCGCGGGCGCTGTGGGATTGCGGATCTTTGTCGATCAGCCCGGCGCGATCGGTTCGGTCGCCACGGTGCTGGAGGGGGCGGCGAAAGCCGTGCGCGCGGGCGCACCGGGGCCGATCCATTTCTGCCTGCTGGGTCAGGGTCTGCCCGGCGAGGTCGAGATCGACAGCGGGATGGAATACCCGGTCACGCCGCAGATCAAGGGCGCGATCAAGAGTCTTAACGGCGTGGTGATGGTCGAGGAAATCTGACGGGTCCGCCCCGTCATCCCGGACTTGATCCGGGATCTTCCGGTATCATGAGACCCCGGATCAAGTCCGGGGTGACGGGTTGCGCCGGTCAGTAATGCGGCGGGCGCTCGTCGCCCAGGATCACGCCGCCGTCGCTGTCGGATTGCCGCGCCGCCTCGCGCGCGATCAGCATGTCGACACGCGCGCGCAGGCGGTCAATCTCGCGGTCCTGCCGCGCGACCACATCCGAGAGGTCGTCAAGCGCGCGCGTCAGATGGGCGATCTTTTCTTCAAGCTCTGTCATGGCACCGCTCTAGCCGGGCCGCGACATCCGGTCAATCGTGCAGCCCGCCTTGCCCCGGCGCGGCCCTTGGGCTATGCCGCGCCACGACAAAGCCCGTTAAGGACACACGCCATGGCCAAGCCGAGCAAACAGCCCCGCCCCAAGGCAGAGGCGCCAAAAGGGTTCCGCGATTATTTCGGCGCAGAGGTGACGACGCGCGCCGAGATGCTGGGCAAGATTGCGGGGGTCTATCATCGCTATGGTTTCGATGCTTTGGAGTCGAGTGCGGTCGAGACGGTCGAGGCATTGGGCAAGTTCCTGCCCGATGTGGACCGCCCCAACGATGGGGTCTTTGCCTGGCAGGACGAGGACGAGAAATGGCTGGCGCTGCGCTATGACCTGACGGCGCCTCTCGCCCGCGTATACGCCCAGCACCGCAACGATCTGCCTACTCCCTACCGCCGCTACGCCATGGGTCCGGTTTGGCGCAATGAAAAGCCGGGACCGGGGCGGTTCCGGCAGTTCTATCAATGCGATGCGGATACGGTGGGCACGAGCAGCATGGCGGCGGATGCCGAGATCTGCGCGATGCTCGCGGATTGTCTGGAAGAGGTGGGCATCGAGCGCGGCGATTACGTGGTGCGGGTGAACAACCGGAAGGTTTTGAATGGGGTGCTGGAGGTTGCTGGTATCCTTGATCCGGCCAATCCTGACCATTTTGCGGAGGAACGCGGCATCGTGTTGCGCGCGATAGACAAGCTGGACCGTTTGGGGCCTGAGGGGGTGCGCGCCCTGCTTGGGGAAGGGCGGAAGGATGAGAGTGGGGATTTTACGAAGGGCGCCAACCTAAACAATGAACAAGCCGCCAAGATTATATCCTTCTTAAATATTGGCGATATGATGTTTAGCTTGAAAGCAAGGGAACAGACACAACGCTTAGCGATGTCCGGCAGGCCTATGGCATTCGCGGGAGGATCGAATCCAAGCAAGTCTGCTATATCTTTCCTTCGTTCGTTGGTGAAATCATCCACGATTGGTACCGAAGGCGTAGCCGAACTCGAAGAAATCGCCGCCCTCCTCGCCGCCCAAGGCTACGGTCCCGACCGCATCGTCATCGACCCCTCCGTCGTGCGCGGCCTTGGCTATTACACCGGCCCGGTGTTCGAGGCGGAGCTGACCTTTGAAATCCTTGACGAAAAGGGCCGTCCGCGTCAGTTCGGCTCTGTCGCCGGTGGCGGGCGCTACGATGACCTCGTGGCGCGCTTTACCGGGCAACGGGTGCCGGCCGTGGGGGTCTCCATCGGGGTTGACCGCCTGTTGGCCGCGCTGCATGCCAAGGGGCGCATTGGCGGCACGGCGCAAGGCCCCGTGGTCGTCACCGTCATGGATCGCGACCGGATGGCTGAGTATCAGGCGATGGTGGGCGAATTGCGCCGCGCGGGCATCCGCGCCGAGGTCTATCTGGGCAACCCGAAGAATTTCGGCAACCAGATGAAATACGCCGACCGGCGCGGCAGCCCGGTGGCGATCATCGCGGGTGGCGATGAGTTTGCCAAAGATGTGGTGCAGATCAAGGACCTGATCCTTGGCGCGCAGATCGCCGAGAATGCGACGCTTGAGGAATGGAAGGAACGGCCCAGCCAATACGAGGTGCCGCGCGGGCAGCTTGTTGAAAAGGTGCGCGAAATCCTTGCGGGGCAAGGCTGATGCCCGAGCGCGCCGCGATCCGGGCCGAGGCGGCGCGCCTGCGCGCAATATTCGAGGCGGCGGGCGCGCTGCCGGTCGAAACCTCTGTCCTGCAACCTGCCGAGGTGCTGCTTGACCTTTATGGCGAGGATATCCGCGCGCGCGCCTATGTGACCTCGGACGCGCTGCGCGGCGAGCAGATGCTGCGCCCGGATTTCACCGTGCCGGTGGTGCAGATGCACATGGAACACGGCGCGGAACCCGCGCGCTACACCTATTCCGGCGAGGTGTTCCGCCGGCAGGAAGAGGATGCGCGCCGCGCCAATGAATACACGCAGGTGGGATTCGAGATCTTCGAGCGCGACGCGCCCGAGGCGGCGGATGCCGAGGTGTTCGCGCTGTTCTTCGACATCCTGCGCCCGCTTGGCCTGCGCGCCGCCACGGGTGACATCGGCATCCTGATGGCGGCTGTCGCCGGGCTGCGGACCTCTGACCGGCGCAAGGCGGCACTGTTGCGGCATATCTGGCGGCCCAGACGGTTTCGCGCGCTGATCGACCGGTTTTCGGGCCGCGCGCCGATGCCGGAGGCACGCGCCGCCCTGCTGGCGACCACCGACCCGATGGCCGGGGCCGGGCCGTTCATCGGCCTGCGCGGCCCTGACGAGATTGCCGCCCGGATCACCGCGTTACGCGAGGATGCCGCACTGGGGCCGATTTCGGCCTCGGAGGTGGCGCTGATAGACGCCATTCTCGCCGTGCGCGAAACCAGCGACAACGCGCTGGAAAACCTGCGCGACATCGCCGTCGATCTGCCCGCGATCCAGCCCGCGACAGAGCGTCTGGCGCGGCGGCTCGACGAGCTTGGTGCGCGCGGCATCGACATCACGGCGCTGGATTTCGAGGCCAGCTATGGGCGCACGCAGATGGAATATTACGACGGCTTCGTCTTTGGCTTTTATGCCGCCGAGCGCCCCGACCTGCCACCCGTGGCCTCGGGCGGGCGCTATGATGCCCTGACCCGGCACCTGGGGCGCGGGCGGGAAATCCCGGCGGTCGGCGGCGTGATCCGCCCCGGTCTGGTGCTGAGCCTTGGGGGGCGCGCATGACGCTGAAACTGGGCGTGCCGTCCAAGGGGCGGCTGATGGACAAGACATTCGAGTGGTTCGGCAGGCACGGCATCACGCTGGGGCGGTCGGGATCAGAACGGGAATATGCCGGTTACGTGCAGGGCATCGACAATGTCGAGCTGATCCTGCTCTCTGCCGGAGAGATTCCGCGCGAACTGGCCGCCGGGCGCATCCATCTGGGTGTTACCGGCACGGATCTGGTGCGCGACCGGCTGGGACAATGGGAGCAACGGGTGCGGGAACTGGCGGAACTGGGCTTTGGTCAGGCCGATCTGGTGCTGGCGGTGCCGCGGGCCTGGGTCGATGTGAACTGTCTCGACGATCTCGACGCCGCGGCCGCCGCGTTTCGTGCCCGGCACGGGTTTCGCCTGCGGATCGCAACGAAATACCACCGCCTCGTGCGCGACTTCCTGCGCGAGAACGGTGTCGCGGATTATCAGCTGGTGGACAGTCAGGGCGCGACCGAGGGCACGGTCAAGTTCGAGACCGCCGAGGCGATCGCCGACATCACGTCGAGCGGCGACACGCTGCGCGCCAACCACCTGAAGATCCTCGAGGACGGGATGATCCTGAAATCGCAGGCCACGCTCTTCAAGTCGCGGGTGGCGTCGATGGAGGCCGAGGACCGGCGCACGCTGGAGGTGCTCAAGGCGCGGCTTGATCTGGACTGAGGTCGGGATGCGAAAACGGGCGGCCCGCAGGCCGCCCGCCATTCGGTCATGTCACGCGGATCAGAAGCGGAAGGCCGCGCGCGCCTGAAGCGTGGTGGCATCCACATCGGCGCCCGTGCTTCCGAAGTTGTCGAACTGGTGATACAGCAATTCGCCACCCAGCGAGATATTCTGCGTCACCATATGCTCATAACCGCCGCCGATGAAATAGCCGCTGTCATCGCCCAGCACATCGGTGTCGGCCCAGGCATAGCCGCCGGTCCCATAGAGCAGGCCGTTGCCGATCTTGTAGCCGCCGCGCAGCTTGGCGCGGAACACTTCTTCCAGGCTGCCTGCGCCGCTGAGATTGATATCGGCAAAGTCATAGTCGATGCCGGCACCAATCACCCAGTTGTTGCCCAGATCATAGTCATAGCCCAGGATAAGACCGCCGATGATGTCATCGCCGTCGACTCCCGGAGTATCGGTATCAACCCAGCCATAGCCAAGCTGACCACCGGCGTAAAAGCCGGTCCAGTTGGGCGTCGCCGGGGCCGGCGGGGCGACCGGGGTCGCGATCACCGGCTCTGGCGCCGGTTCGGAAATGTTGCCGGCAAGGGCCGGAGCCGCAAAAAACGCCGTTGCCGCGATAAGTGCTGTCGTTGTTTTCAACATGTTTTGTCCTTTCGTCTTGGTTCGCGCCCCGGGCCCGAGGTAAGGGGGGAGGAAGGGCCCGGGGCGCACGGTCTGTGCCGTTGGGGGGGATATTGGTGCGAAAGCACGAGTCGACAAGGGCTGGAATACGCTATGGCGATCACGGCCCGGTGAATCGCAGGATTGCGCTGATAAAGCGGCGGCCCCCGGCGGAATTCCGCAACTTGCTGTGGTATCGCTGCAACCAGATGGGGAAAACCGGAAGTCGCCTCTTGAACGAGATGCGGGCGGGCGCGCCGGGACAGGTCCGTTTGGGGCCGCTGGCAAGGGTCGGGGCCAAGGGATCCGGGCGGGCGTCATTGGACGATTCATGACCCGGGAGGAAACAGGCAGAATTCAGGCCGTGAACCTCTGACGCACCGGCCCCCTGACGGAAACGGCGGGGACATCGTGACCGCCCCCGGATGACATGTCATATATGACATGTCATAGCAGGCTGGTGGCGGAGAGCAGAACCCACACGGTCCGGACAGGAGTCGCTGGACGGCTCAGAGTCCATGTCCGAACAGGCAGAGCCCAGGCAACGGGCTATCGGCGCACCAGCCCCCTGCTTGCGACAGCAGGGCGCTTGTTACCGATCCCGGGTGGGCGCGCCGGGGGCACGTCCGCCTTTGATCCCGCTCGCCCCTCCTCAGAAACGAAAGGTGGCGCGGATCTGGATCGTGGTGGCCTCGATATCGTTGCCGGTACCGTTGAAATTGTCGAACTCGTGATAGAGCACCTCGCCGCCCACCGAAAACTGGCGGCTGATCATGTATTCATAGCCGCCGCCGATGAACCAGCCATCGTCATCGCCGGCGTTGCTGGTATCGGCATTGGCATAGCCGGCGGCACCGTAGAGCAGGCCATTGCCGATCTTTGGCCCGCCACGGATCTTGAGGCGGAAAATCTCCTCGACCGAGGTGGTCGGGCCCGCGTCGATATCGGCAAAGTCGTAGTCGAGCGCGCCGCCAAGCACCCAGCGGCCGAAATCATGGTCATAGCCAAGGGTGATGCCGCCGATGAAACCCTCATCGCTGCTGGAAAACGTGGGATCGACAATGCCCACACCCAGCTGTCCGCCGATGTAAAAGCCGGTCCAGTCGGCGAAGCCGCCCAGCGGCGCGCGGTTTTGCGTCGAAAGCCGCGCCTCGGGCGCGTCGGCAGGGGCGTCGAATGTGATCAGCGTGGGGTTTTGAAATGCAGTTTGCGTTGTCTCGGCCATCGCCGGGGCGGCCACGGCGACAGCGGCCAGGATCGGAAAAAATGCGCGCATCGGTCTGGTCCTTTCGGGTGATCGGTCTCTGGAACAAGGATCGGCCCCTGGGGCGTTGCGTTCAAGAAACGATGCCATCGCGCAGGATCAAGAGCGGGTGAGAGCCGCGTGTTCAGAGCACGCCGATATCGGCCAGCGCCGCCGACAGCGCGGGCGGCAGGTGGTCGTCGCTGGCGCGCGCGGTCCCGAGATCGGGCGGCGCGTCGCGCTCCGCAAGATAGCGCCAGCCCTGGAACGGGCGCTTCGGGGCGGTGGCCGTGCGAATCAGACCGGGCTCCAGCACGATGGCGCAGCGGCGGATGCCGTCGCTGCCCGTCACCTCGTCCAGCCGCAGGACGCGCTGGCGGCATTGCACGAGGCCCTGAATGACCCAGTAGATAGAGCCGCCCGCCAGCAATTCGGCCTCGCGCCGGGGCCACATACGGGTCACATGACGCGGCAGACCGTCGGGCCCCTGTGCCCGCGCATCCTTGTGCCATGCCTCCAGATCCTCGACCGAGGTGGTGCCGACGCTCAGCTTGATCATGTGCAAGGTCACTGCAAAGAATCTCCCCATCGGGCAGATAGGGTAGTGGAAATGCTGGCGACTTCAAGTTATTGTGGTTGTCCGACCGATACGTGTCGGTCGGACAACTAGCGTCGCGTAGCTCAATGGATAGAGCACCTTGCGAAAGGAGTGGTTGCCGCCACCCTTTCATCTTAATGCGAGGAGGCTGCGGGTTCAACTCCCGCCGCGACGCCAGTTTTACTTTGGAGACGCGCCATGACCCGTTTTGCTGCCCCGATCGCCGAACAGATCTGGAACATGAAATACCGGCTCAAGGACGGGAACGGCGCTGCGCTCGATGCCAGCGTCGAGGACACATGGCGCCGGATCGCCCGCGCGCTGGCGGCGGTCGAGGCCGAACCCGAGGTCTGGGAAGATCGATTCTACGAGGCGCTGGAGGATTTCCGGTTCCTGCCCGCCGGACGGATCACCGCGGGCGCGGGCACCGGGCGCAAGGTCACGCTGTTCAACTGCTTTGTCATGGGCACCGTGCCCGATGACATGGGCGGGATTTTCGACAACCTGCGCGAAGCGGCGCTGACCATGCAGCAGGGCGGCGGGATCGGTTACGATTTCAGCACGATCCGGCCCAAGGGGGCGGTGGTCAAGGGCGTCTCTGCCGATGCCAGCGGACCACTCAGTTTCATGGATGTCTGGGACGCGATGTGCCGCACGATCATGTCGGCGGGCAGCAGGCGCGGCGCGATGATGGCGACGATGCGCTGCGATCACCCGGATATCGAGGCATTCATCGCCGCCAAGTCCGACCCCGCGCGCCTGCGGATGTTCAATCTCAGCGTGCTGGTCACCGATGCCTTCATGGCGGCGGTCAAGGCGGACGGATCCTGGGATCTGGTGTTCGACGGCAAGGTCTACCACACGGTGCAGGCGCGCGACCTGTGGAACCGGATCATGCAGGCCACCTATGAATACGCCGAACCGGGGGTGATCTTCATCGACCGGATCAACGCGGCCAACAACCTGAATTATATAGAAAAAATATCCGCTACGAATCCTTGCGGCGAACAGCCTCTGCCGCCCTACGGGGCGTGCCTGCTGGGGTCGATCAACCTTGCGCGGCTGGTCAGGGATCCGTTCGGCAAGGATGCGGGCATCGACGACGCGGAACTGGCAAGGCTGGTGGCGCTGGCGGTGCGGATGATGGACAATGTCGTGGACGCCAGCGGCTTTCCCCTGCCCGCGCAGGCCGCCGAGGCGCAGGCCAAGCGGCGGATCGGGCTGGGGGTAACGGGGCTGGCGGATGCGCTCCTGATGTGCGGGCTGCGCTATGGCTCGGATGCGGCCGCGCAACGAACCGGGGACTGGCTGCATGCCATCGCGCGCGCGGCCTATCTGGCAAGCGTCGATCTGGCGCGGGAAAAGGGGGCCTTTCCACTCTTTGACCGCGACGCATTTCTGGCCAGCGGCACGATGCAGGCGATGGACGAGGACGTGCGCGCCGCCGTGGCCGAACACGGCATCCGCAACGCGCTGCTGACCTCGATCGCGCCCACCGGCACGATCAGCCTCTATGCCGGAAACGTGTCCTCGGGGATCGAGCCGGTCTTTGCCTACAGCTACACCCGCAAGGTGCTTCAGCCGGACGGCAGCCGCACCGAGGAAGAGGTGGTGGATTATGCGGTACAGATGTGGCGCGAAAGGATGGGCGATGCCCCCCTGCCCGACCATTTCGTCAACGCCCAGACGCTGCCGCCGCAGGATCATGTGCGCATGCAGGCCGCGGCGCAGAAATGGGTGGACAGCAGCATCTCCAAGACGATCAACTGCCCCGCCGACATTTCGTTCGAGGCGTTCAAGGATGTCTACATGCAGGCCTGGGATCTGGGCTGCAAGGGCTGCACGACCTATCGGCCCAACGATGTCACCGGATCAGTGCTGAGCGTCAGCGAGAAAAGCGACAGGGCCCCCGGCGAGGCGCCGGATCAGGTCCGGGGCGATTTTCCCGCCGAGGGCGGCGAAGTCGTCTACATGTCCGAACCGCTGGACCGCCCGACAGAGCTGGAAGGGGCGACCTACAAGCTGAAATGGCCCGACAGCAACCATGCGATCTATGTCACGGTGAACGATATCGTGCTGAACGGGCGCAGGCGGCCCTTCGAGGTGTTCATCAACTCGAAGAACATGGAGCATTACGCCTGGACCGTGGCGCTGACGCGGATGATCTCGGCGGTGTTCCGGCGCGGTGGCGATGTGAGTTTCGTGGTCGAGGAGCTGAAGGCAGTATTCGACCCGCGCGGCGGTGCCTGGATGGGGGGCAAGTACATCCCCTCGATCCTTGCCGCGATCGGCGGGGTGCTGGAGCAGCACATGGTCCAGATCGGATTTCTCGAAGGCGAGGGGATGGGCCTCAAGGCGGACCCGCAGGCACAGGTGGTGGGGCTGGAAAACGGCCGCCGCGGCCCCGCCTGCCCGGCCTGCGGCAGCTATGACATGCGGATGATCGAGGGCTGCATGACCTGCGGCAGTTGCGGACACAGCAAATGCGCGTAGGCGCTCCGGTTTGCCACTGACGCAGGCAGGGTCTCAGGGCCTGCTGCACCGGACCGGGATCGCCCGATGCGCCAGAGCCTGACGCGCTTTGCGCTTGGCGTGCTGTGGGCGAACGGATAGCCTGCGCGCCATGCGCGATATAAACCTCAAGGCCACAGAATATTTCGAATCCGTCGCCCGTCTTGGCACCGTGACCAAGGCGGCGGCGGAATTGGGCGTGTCGCCATCCGCGGTGAGCCAGCAGATCAAGATTCTGGAGAATCAGTTCGGCGTTCGGCTTTTCCGCCGCGAAAAGCGGCGGCTCGTGCTGACGCTGGATGGCGACCGCCTGTTTCAGACCACGACGCAGGCCTTTGGCGCGATCCGCAACGCCCGGAGCGCCATCGGGCGCCAGCGTCACACCCGGAGCCTGACGGTGCGCGTCAGCCCGACATTCGGGGTGCGCTGGCTCGGCCCCCGGATCGCGGGATTTGCCAATGACAATCCCGACTGGAACATCCGCATCGACGCGACCCCGGATTTTTCCGCCTTCGAGACCGAGGCGGTCGATTGCGATCTGCGCTATGGTCCGGGCGGATGGGCCGGGCTGACGGTGGAGCCGGTGATGCAGGATCTGGTGCTGCCGTTGTGCAGCCCCGAGTATCGGACGCGGATGCGCGACGCCGCGCCCGATCTGGCCGGACGGCTGTCACAGGCGCGGCTGATTGACAGCGCCAAGGCGCTGCTGCGCTGGGATGTGTGGCTGGCCGCCAACCGGGTAGAGTTGAACGGCCTCAGCTATCCGTTCCGGTTCGATCGTTCGTCGATGTCCATCGAGATGGCCAAGCAGGGCGGCGGTGTGGCGCTCGACAATGCCGCGCTCTGTCTTCCGGAACTGCGGCGCGGAGAGCTGGTGCCCTTCGTCCCCGAGGTGCCGGTGCTGACGCTGGCCGCCTATTGGTTCGTCTGCCCGCCCCGGCATCTCAACCGGCGGATCGTGAACCGGTTTTCCGGCTGGATCATCGACGCGGCAAGTAGAAGCGAGGCCGAGACGCGCGATTTCCTGGCCGGGCTGGGATGCGGTTTTCGCGATATGACCGCGCCCGAGGCGAACACCCCGGAGGCAGTGGTCCCGGGCATCAGTGAATGAGCGAGCCGCCGTTCACATCCACCTCGGTGCCGGTGCAATAGGCCGAGAGATCCGAGGCCAGGAAAAGCGCGCACCCCGCCACGTCGTCCGCCGTGCCCGCACGGCCCATCGGGATGCCCGCCAGCACCTGCGCACGCATCTCGTCGGTCAGTTTTCCGGCAGTGATGTCGGTGGCGATGAAGCCGGGGCAGATCGCGTTGGAGCGCACGTTGTCGGGGGCCAGTTCGCGGGCCATGGCCTTGGTCAGCCCCAGAACCCCCGCCTTGGCCGCCGAATAATGCGGCCCGCCGAAGATACCGCCGCCGCGCTGTGCCGAAACCGATGACATGTTGACGATGCTGCCCGATTTCTGTGCCCGCATGGCGGGGATTACCGCCTGCGACATGTAGAGCGTGCCCCGCAGGTTCACATCGGTGACGGCGTCATAGTTCTCCGGACCAATCTCCATGAGTTTCAGAGGCTGCGTGATGCCGGCGTTGTTCACCAGAATGTCAATCCGTCCGAAGATGTCGAGCACGGCGCGCGCAACCGTCATGCAGGCGTCTTTGTCCGCGACATTACCCGCCAGTCCGATATGCCCCGTGCCCGGCAGATCCGCTGCCGCGGCCTCGGCCTGTGCCGGATCAAGATCGGTGATCACCACGATTGCACCGTGTTCGGCAAAAAGCCGCGCCGTCGCCTTGCCCAGCCCGCGCGGGCTGGCCGCGCCGGTGACGATGGCGATTTTTCCGTCGAGTAGGCCCATTGCCCTGTCTCCTCCGATTTTCACTATATCTGGCTCAGAGCCAGCCTTTGATCTGGTCCGCGACCTTATCCACCGACAGGCCATACATGTCATGCAGGGTGGGCAGCGCGCCCGCCTCGAGAAACGCATCCGGCAGGCCGATCATCCGGAACCGCGGCGTGATCCCGGCAGTCAGCAGGGCGCTTGCCACAGCCTCGCCCAAGCCACCGTTGACGCTGTGGTTCTCGGCGGTGATCACCAGGCGACCGCCGCGCGCGGCCTCGGCGCGGATGGTGTCGATATCGAGCGGCTTGATCGTCGGCACATGCAGCACGGCCACATCGACCTTGTCGGCGATCAGCTTTTCGGCGGCGTCGAGCGCACGCATGGTCATGATGCCCGAAGAGATCACCAGCACGTCATCCCCCTCGCGGATCATCTGGGCGCGGCCAAGCTGAAATCGGTAATCCGGCTTGTGGCGGGTCAGCACCGACGGCACCTTGCCACGCAGGAGACGCGCATAGACCGGCCCGTCATGCGCCACCATCGCGGGCACCATTCCGGCCACGTCATCGGCATCGCAGGGATCAATGATCACCATGCCGGGCAGACCGCGAAAGATCGCCAGATCCTCGGTCGCCTGATGGCTGGGACCGTATCCGGTGGTCAGGCCCGGCAGGGCACAGACGATCTTGACCGGCAGGTTCTCCTCGGCGATCGCCATCGCGATGAAGTCATAGGCACGGCGCGAAGCAAAGACCGCATAGGTGGTGGCGAAGGGAATGAACCCCTCGCGCGCCAGCCCGGCGGCAGCGGAGAACAGCAATTGTTCGGCCATGCCCATCTGATAGAAGCGATCCGGCATCGCCTGCGCAAACACATGCAGGTCGGTGTATTTCGACAGGTCCGCCGACAGCCCGACGATGCGGTCGTCCCGTTTCGCCAGATCGGTTAGAGCATGGCCGAAGGGGGCGGCGACGGTGTCATAGCCCTCGGCGGCCAGAGAGGCGATCATCGCGGAGGTGGCGACCCTGGTGTCGGACATCCGGCGCGGTTCGTATTTGCGGATCATGGAGGCGCGGGTCATTGCGGCTTTCCTTCTTCCAGAACGTCGAGCGCCCTGGCCCATTCATCGGCCTCGACCCGCACGAAATGATTGCTGTCGCGGGCCTCCAGAAAATCGACGCCTTTGCACATGGTCGTGTTGCAGATGATGACGCGGGGTTTCGCATCGGTCAGCCCGCGCGCGGCGTCCAAGGCGGCCACGAGCGCATCCAGATCGTTACCGTCCACGGTTTGCGCGTGCCAGCCGAAGGCATCCCATTTCGGGGCCTCCGCACCCACGGCAAGCGCGTCGCGGGTGGGTCCGTCGGCCTGCTGGTTGTTGAAATCGACAAGGCAGATGAGATTGTCGAGTTGCCATTGGGTCGCCGACATCACCGCCTCCCAGGTCGAGCCTTCGCCAAGCTCTCCATCCGACATCAGGTTGTAGACCAGGGCCGGGTTGCCCTTGCGCTTGAGGCCCAGAGCCGCCCCCACGGCGATGCCCAGACCGTGCCCCAGAGAACCGCCGGTGATTTCCATCCCCGGCGTGTAAGAAGCCATGCCCGACATCGGCATGCGACTGTCGTCCATGCCATAGGTTGCCAGTTCCTCCTCGGGCAGTATCCCCGCCTCCATCAGCGCGGCGTAAAGCGCGATGGCGTAGTGACCGATGGAAAGATAGAAGCGGTCGCGCCCCTCCCATTCGGGGTCCTCGGGGCGATAATCGAGCGCGTGGAAATAGGATGCAGCCAGCACATCGGCCACGCCGAGCGCCTGCCCGATATAGCCCTGGCCCTGCACCTCTGCCATCAAAAGCGCCTTGCGGCGGATATTCCAGGCGCGCAACGCAAGCGACATGTTGGCGCGCGGCGCAGGTCGGGTCTCGGCGATCATGAGGCTCCTCCGGCCAGGTTTGACGAGATGGAGGGTAACAAGGGGCGGCGGGAATGGATTTCACTAAAAATGCAAAACTTTATTAGCAAAACTAAATGATATTCCCTTGTCGGATGCGTTAGAACACCGGCAAGGGCCGCGCGCCCGCGCGTGGCCCGGAATGGATATAGGAGGGGACATGTCACAGCTCAGATTCGCAGACAGCCTGTCGCGCCTGGGAACTGAATCGGCCTTTACCGTGCTGGCGCGGGCGCAGGGCCTGACGGCACAGGGCCGTGACATCATCAATCTCGGCATCGGTCAGCCCGATTTCCAGACCCCGCCGCATATCGTCGAGGCCGGGATCAAGGCGCTGCGCGACGGGCATCACGGCTATACCCCCGCCAACGGCATCCCCGCCCTGCGCGAGGCGGTCGCCGCCGATCTGCACACCCGCCACGGCGCAGAGGTGAACCCCGGCAACGTGGTCGTGGTGCCGGGCGGCAAGCCGACCATGTTCTTTGCCGTGCTGATGTTCGGACAGCCCGGTGCAGAGATCATGTATCCCAATCCCGGCTTTCCGATCTACGAATCGGTCATTCGCTACAGCGGGGCGACGCCGGTGCCGATCGCGCTGCGCGAGGAAAACGATTTTGCCTTCGAGGCGGAAACGGTGCTGGCACAGATCACGCCCGCCACGCGGCTGATCATCATCAACAGCCCTGCAAACCCCACGGGCGGCGTCACCCCGCGCAGGGAGGTGGACAGGTTCGTCGCTGGCCTCGCCGATCATCCGCATGTGGCGGTGCTGTCAGACGAGATCTACAGCCGCATGCTCTATGACGGGCGCGAACATGTGAGCCTGCTGCAATATCCCGAAATCCGCGACCGGCTCATCATGCTCGATGGCTGGTCCAAGACCTATGCGATGACCGGCTGGCGTCTTGGCTATGCGGTCTGGCCCGATGCCGCTCTGGATCATGCCACGCGGCTGTGCATCAACGATCATTCCTGCGTCAACGCCGCCGCGCAATACGCAGGGCTTGCCGCACTCACGGGGCCGCAGGACGCGGTGGATGAGATGATGCGGCATTTCGATGCGCGGCGACGGCTGATCGTGGAGGCGCTGAACAGCCTGCCCGGCGTGCGCTGCACCGATCCGGGCGGGGCGTTCTACGCGTTCCCCAATATCGAGGGCACGGGCATGAGCGCGGCAGAGGCGCAGGATCGGTTTCTTGACGAGGCCGGCGTCGCCACGGTGGCGGGCACGTCCTTTGGCAGCCATGGCGAGGGCTATCTGCGGTTTTCCTATGCCAATTCGGCAGAGAACATCACGACCGCCATCGACCGCATTCGCGCCATTCTCTGAGTGGCGGGGCGATGACCGATATCCGGCCCATGTCCCGCGCCCTGCCGCTTTCCGGCGCTTGATGCGATCCTCAACGCGGACGAGGGGCATCAGGTTCTAGGAATGGTATACCAAACTTGACCTCCCCGCCGGACCGCACGAGGATCATGGAGCCGAATTTACCCGCCCCGACAAGGCCCACGCGGACAGGGCGGTCGCTGGCGTGACGGTCCGCGAGCATCGAGGACAGGTTCATATCGGGGCCTTTCCGGGTCTGGCTGAAAGATTTGTCTCTGCCCGACCATGCCCCACCGCGCAGTTCGGAGCCATTTTGAATGCTTTTGCTGATATGAAGCCTGCCTAAACGAAGGTTCAAGGTGCTACTCTTGTCCTGAACGCCCCACATGCCTGCGAAGCGCAGGGGGAATCTGCACAGGATGACTGCGGGGATGGGTCCGCGGCCACGTATCGGCATCACGGTCCGCAGGATCAGGACGCGGCGACGACCTCTTGGCGCTGCGTGCCAAGCCCCTCGATGGTCAGTTCCATCACGTCACCCGGTTTCAGGAACCGCTGCGGCGACATGCCAAGACCCACGCCCGAGGGTGTGCCGGTGGCGATGATATCGCCCGCGCGCAGCAGCATGAACTGACTGAGGTAGGAAACGATCTGACGCACGCTGAAGATCATGTCGTCGGTGTTGGAGGATTGCACCGTCTCGCCGTTCAGCGCAAGCGACAGATCGAGGGTCTGCGGATCGGGCACCTCGTCGGCGGTGACCAGCCAGGGGCCGATGGGACCAAAGCTGGGCGCCGACTTGCCCTTTGTCCACTGGCCGCCGCGTTCGGCCTGAAACGACCGCTCAGACACGTCGTTGATCACGCAATAACCCGCCACATGACCCAGCGCATCGGCCTCGGAGACATAGAGCGTATCACGTCCGATGATCACGCCAAGCTCTACCTCCCAATCGGTTTTCAGCGAGGTGCGGGGGATAATGACCGGATCGTTGGGGCCCGACAGGCAGCTTGTGGTCTTGGAAAAGAGGATCGGCTCTGCCGGTTCCTTCGCGCCGGTTTCGGCGGCGTGCCTGGCATAATTCAGCCCGATACAGAGAAAATTGGGCACCCATGCCAGACAGGGACCGATGCGCTCCGACGTCTCGATCACCGGCAGGCGGTCGATATCGAGCGCGGCAATCCGCGCGAGCGCGTCCGGCGACACGCCGTCACCCGCGAAATCGGACACCTGCCCGGACAGGTCGCGCACCCGTCCCCCGGCATCCAGAATCGCAGGGCGTTCCGCACCTTGCGCGCCAACTCTAAGCAGTTTCATTGGTCTCCTTCCCCCCGGTCCGAGCCGGAGTTGTCTTGTCCTGGGATTGCGAAGCCATCAGGTTCTCGAGATCCTGCGGCAGATGTCCGAGATGCGCATCGAACGCGGCGCTCAGCGCCGGTTTGTCGCGGTGCAGGATGGCATCGAGAATGTCGTTGTGCTGGGTCAACACGCGCTCGCGGTTCATGCGCATGCGGGAGGTGAGATAGCGGGCATGCCACAGACGTGCGAGATAGGCCTTGTGGGTGCGGGCGAGCGCGGCATTGCGCGATGCCTCGGCGATGGTGGTGTGAAACGCCATGTCCATCTCGAAGGAATCGATCCGCTCGGCGGTGTAGAAGGTTTCTTCCATGCGGCGTGCCGCCTCCCGGATACGCCCGAGGTCGGTGTCGGTGGCGTGATCGCAGGCCAGTTCCCCGGAAAGCTTTTCGAGCGCCACCAGAACCGCTGCCTGATCGCAGAGATCCTTGGCCGTTGGTTTGCTGACGATGGGACTGCGTGCTGGGCTGAGTTCGACCAACCCTTCCTTGGCGAGAATGCGAATCGCCTCGCGCATTGGCGTGCGGCTCACACCCATGACCGTCGCGTGATCGCGTTCCTTGATCGGTGCGCCCGGTACCAACTCTCCGCGCAGGATGCTGCGTCGCAGTTCGTTGGCGATGCGATCGGCAAGCGCTGGCTCTGTCATCGCAATGGAATCCTTCGACTTGTACATGTCACGCACTTGTTATGCCGTTCCGGTAGGCCCGTCCATAATTCTCGATTTGGTATACCAAAACAAGTTGATTGTGAAATTCGCATTGGGTACCGTCCGACCAGGATGGTATACCATCTTGGACGCAGGATGATCCTGTGTGAGAGGAGACGGCCGTAAAGCCGCAACAGGGAGAAAAGACAAATGACCATCAAGACACTGCTGACATCCGTGGCGGCGGGCGCACTGCTCGCTACCAGTGCCTTCGGACAGGAGGTGACGCTGCGCATGCAGACACATTACGCGACCGAACACCCGACCGGTCAGGCGCTCGCGCGGTTCATCGACGACGTGCAAACCATGTCGGGTGGCGAAATCTCGATCGAGATGTTCTATTCCTCGGCCGTGGTCGCCACGACCGAGACCTTCGATGCCGCAATCAACGGCATTCTGGATTGCGACGCCACCGGCGGCGCCTACCAGACCGGCAAGAACCCGGCCTTCCAGTTCGTCGGCGACTTCATGGGCGGCTATGACACACCCTGGCAGCAGTATTCCTGGCTCTACTACGGGGGTGGCCTGGAGGCGGCGCAAGAGCTTTACAACGAGCAGAACATGCAGCTGGTCGGCTGGTCGATCTACGGGCAGGAATCGCTCTCTTCCTCCAAGCCGATCGCCGGGCCTGCGGATCTGAAAGGCTGGAAATTCCGCTCGCCGCCGGGCATGGAAACCGAGATCTTCGACGAACTTGGCGCCTCGCCCATCGTGATGGACTTTACCGAGATTTTCACCGCTCTGGAGACAGGGATCATCGACGGGGCGGATGCCTCGGGGCTTGCCAACAATGTGGGCCTTGGCCTCTATGACATTGTGAAACATGCGACTTATCCGGGCTTTCACTCGATGCCGTCGGACCACCTTGCCTGCAACAAGGATGTCTGGGACGGGCTTACGGACTCGCAGCGCCGGATCATCGATACCGCCTGGCAGAAGCTGGCGTTCCACATAGCGCTCTATAACGAGCGCGCCAATTCCGAAGCGGCTGCCAAACTTCAGGAACAGGGCGTGACCCTGCACGCCTGGTCGGATGAAGACCGCAAGGTGTTCCGCGATGCAGCGCAGGTATCCTGGGAACGCTGGGGCGACAAGAACGAGCAGGCCCGCGCCATTCTCGAAAGCCACAAGACCTATCTGCGGCAACTTGGCCTGCTGAAATAATCTTCGCCGACACAAAAGGCGGGCACCCGTTGCCCGCCTTTTACAATGTTGCCACCGGGCCGACCTGTCGGCGGGACTGCGGGAGACCGACATGATGAGCAAAAGCGTTTGGCTCGGCCGCGCGCGCGGACCTGTGAAACTGGCGATGATCGGCTTTTGCGGCCTCGCGCTCGTTCTCTACGTGTGGCTGGTGTCGGCGCGCGTGATGGACCCGGAAACAGCCATCGGCATGCAGGAGATGATCCGGCCCCAGGGCCGTCCGATGGTCAAGCTGATGATGTTCGCCCTGATCGGCGCCCTGTTTTTTGCGTCGCTCTACCTGTCGGATTTCAAGGGCGACATCGAACCGGGGCGCAAGGGGTTCTTCGACATCGTGAGCCTCGTTCTGAGCCGCGCGGCGATGATCCTCGTGGCGGTGATCGTGCTGGTGATGTTCTACGAGGTCGTCTCGCGCTACGTCTTCTCCCGCCCTACGCTCTGGGCGAATGAATTATCGCTGTGGCTGGCCTCCTTCGTGTTCTTGCTGGCCGGTCAATATGCCATGCAACAGCGCAGCCATATTCGCATCTACGTGATTTATGACCACATGCCGCGCTGGATGCGCAAGACGGCGGACACGATCTCGGTCCTGCTCATCACCGGGTTCGCCTTTGCGCTTGTCTGGGGAGGTTACAGCGATGCCAAGACGCGATTCCTGCGCATGGAAACCTTTGGCACCGCGTGGGATCCGCCCATTCCGGGCACAATCAAACCCTTCCTGCTGATCGCAATCGTTCTCGTGGCGGTGCAGGCGATTTCCAACCTGATCGCCGACTGGAACCGCGAAATCGCCGATCTGCACGCCGACGAAATCGATGAAACCGAGATTGAAAACATCCGTCGCACCCTGGAGGAACATAACTAATGGTCGATATCGGCACCCTCAGCCTGATCCTCCTGTTCGGCATGTTTGCCCTTCTGGCGATCGGTATGCCGCTTGGCCTTGCCTCGGCCTTTCTGGCCGTGGTCACGCTGACCCTGAAATTCGACATGGACCTGCTGTTCGGCACCTTCGGACGCGGCCCGCTGTCGGTACTCGGGCAGGCGGTCTATCGGCAGATGACCAACTATGTGCTGATCTCGGTGCCGCTTTTCATCTTCATGGCCGCGCTGCTGGAGCGATCCGGTATTGCGCGCGACATGTACGGCTCGCTCAACCAATGGCTCAGCCGGACGCGCGGCGGAATCGCCATCGTGACCTCGATCATGGCGGTGATCATGGCGGCGATGTCGGGCATCATCGGTGGCGAGGTGGTTCTGCTTGGCCTGATTGCCCTGCCGCAGATGCTGCGGCTCGGGTATGACCGCAACCTTGCGATCGGCACGATCTGTGCCTCGGGCAGTCTTGGCACGATGATCCCGCCGTCCATCGTGCTGATCTTCTACGGGTTGGTGACCGAGACCTCGATCAAGGCGCTGTTCACGGCGTCGTTCCTGCCCGGCTTCATGCTGGCCTCGTTCATCCTGATCTACATCATCGTGCGCACACAGCTCAATCCGTCGCTCGCGCCGCTGCCGCCGGACGACCCGGACGATCCCAAAGGCTCGGAAAAGGGCCTGATGTTTCTGGGCTTTCTGGGGCGGATGATCGCATGGATCACGGGCGTTCTTGTTCTGCGCGCGCTGTTCTTTACCGTTACCGGTGACAATGCGGTGCGCGAGGGCACCGATCCGATCCCGCTTGGCATGGTCTCGAACCTGCCGTGGCTCATCGGGGCCTTTGCGATCTCGCTGGCGGTCATCTTTCTTGTTGTCGGGCGAGAACGCACTGCTAGGGGCTGGGAAATGGGCAAGGGCCTTGTCGCACCCATCGTGGTGATCGGCGTCGTGCTGGGCTCCATCTATGGCGGGATCACCGGCATCACCGAGGCGGCGGGCATGGGGGCTATCGCGGTTTTCGTGATTGGCCTGCTGCGCCGCGAGATGACCTTTGCCATCGTGTGGGACAGCCTGATGCGGACACTGAAATCCACCGGCACGATCATCTGGGTCACCATCGGCGCCGCTGCGCTTGCCGCCGCGTATACGCTGGTGGGCGGCCCTGCCTATGTGGCCAACATGATCGTCGGCGCGGACATGCCGACCATGGGGATCATTCTCGTGATGATGGTGATCTTTCTGGTCATGGGCATGTTCATGGACTGGGTCGGCATCGTGCTTCTGATCATGCCGGTTTTTCTGCCCATCGTGGTCAAGCTGCCGCCCGAAGAGATCGGCTGGCTCGGTTCCGTCGATGCGCGCTATATCCCGATCTGGTTCGGCGTGGTCTTTACCATGAATATGCAGGTGAGCTTTCTGTCGCCACCCTTCGGCCCGGCCGCGTTCTATCTCAAGTCGGTGGCCCCGCCGGAAATCTCTATCACGGATATCTTCCGCGGCTTCCTGCCGTTCATCGTCTTGCAGCTTCTGGCGCTTTCCGTTCTTTTGATCTGGCCACCCATCGTGACGCTGTTTCTGTGACACAAGGCCGGAATGCAACGCGCACCCCGGCCCGCGCCATTCCATGAAAGGAGCATGAAATGAGCAAGCAAGCCATCGGATTCATCGGCCTCGGCCTGATGGGCCGGGCCATGGTCGACTGTCTTCAGGGGGCGGGATATCCCGTGATCGTGCTGGGCAATCGCGACCGCACCGGCATGGAAGAGGCCATCGCACGCGGCGGGCAGGAGGCGAAATCGGCGCGCGATCTGACGGAGCGGGCGGATATCGTCATGCTCTGCGTCGGCACCTCGGATCAGGTGGAATCGCGCATCTTCGCAGAGGACGGCGTGTTGGCAGCTGCAAAATCCGGTCAGGTGGTGATCGACTTCGGCACCTCGCTACCGGCCTCGACTCTTCGGATAGGCGAGGCACTTGCCGGGAAGGGCGCGATCTATCTCGATGCGCCTCTTGGCCGCACGCCCGCCCATGCCAGGGAAGGCAGGCTCAACATCATGTGCGCGGGCGACAGGGACGCCTTCGACGGCGTGCGCCCGGTGCTCGACACGCTTGGCGAAAACGTCTTTCACCTTGGCAAGCTGGGCAACGGGCATACGATCAAGCTGATCAACAATTTCTACGCCATGACCACTGTCTGCGCCATGTCCGAGGCCTTCGCGCTTGCCGATACCGCAGGAATCGACCGCGATGCGCTATATGGCGTCATGGCCGCCGGACCGAACCATTCGGGGATGATGGATTTCATCCGCAACTACGCGGTAGAGGGCAGGATCGACCTTGCCTTCTCGGTGGCCAATGCCGCCAAGGATGTGGGCTATTACCGGCAGATGGCCGAGGATCTGGGCCTGACCAGCCGCATGTCGGGCGCTGCCGACGCAACGCTGAGCACCGCGCGCGACGGTGGCGACGGCGACATCATGGTGCCGCAGATGGTCGACTGGATGGTCAGGCACCTGGGGAGAAACGCATGAGATTGCAAGGCAAGCGCGCCTTTGTCACCGCCGCCGGTCAGGGGATCGGGCGCGCGATTGCCGAGGCTTACGTCCGCGAGGGCGCAGCGGTCACGGCGACCGACCTCGACGGCACGTTGCTCAAGGGATTGGAGGCCGAGACCTTCGCACTTGACGTGACCAACAAGGCGGCGCTTCAGGCCGCGATCCATGCGGCAAGTCCCGATATCCTGGTGAACTGCGCGGGTTTCGTGCATGCCGGGACGTTGCTCGAGGCGAGCGATGAGGATTTCGATTTCGCCATGACGCTCAACGTCAGGTCGCAGTTTCACGCCATGCAGGCCGCCGTGCCGGGCATGGTCAGGCGTGGCGGCGGCGCGATCGTCAACATCGCCTCGGTGGCCTCCTCGATCATCGCCGCACCCGGTCGCTGCGTCTACGGCACCTCCAAGGCGGCGATCATCGGCCTGACGAAATCCGTGGCGGTCGATTACGTCACGCACGGCGTGCGGGTGAACTGCATCTGCCCCGGCACGGTCGAGAGCCCGTCCCTGCAGAACCGTCTGCACGCCACCGGCGATTACGAGGCCGCACGCGCCGCATTCGTGGCGCGTCAGCCGATGGGGCGGATCGGGCAACCGGAAGAGATCGCGCATCTCGCAGTCTATCTGGGATCGGACGAGTCGAGTTTCACCACCGGCCAGGCGCATGTGATCGACGGTGGCTGGGCCGCCGCCTGATGCCTGTCGGAGAGCCTCATCGCACGGTGGCTCAGCGCGAGAACCGCACCGCGTTCGGGGTGGCGATGATGGCGCTTGCGGTGCTTTTCTTCACCTGTATCGACACATCGGCGAAATGGCTGGTGACCGCCGGGATCGCGGCGATCCAGGTGGTCTTTGTGCGCTATGCGGTGCATTTTCTTCTGGCGCTCGTGCTCTTTCTGCCGCGCGAGGGGCGCGCCGCGATCCGCTCCAACGCGCCGGGGCGGCAATTCCTGCGCTCGACCTTCCTCTTCGGCAGCACGATCTGCAACTTCACCGCGCTGCAGTTCCTGCCGATCACCGTGACCACGACAATCATGTTCGCCGGACCGATCGCGGTGACCTTGCTGGCCATACCGATTCTGAATGAAAGGGTTGGCCTGCACCGCCTGGCGGCGGTTTGTGTGGGATTCGCCGGCGTTCTGGTCGTGATGCAGCCCTGGGGCACCGGATTTCACCCCGCCATGCTGCTCAACCTCGTGGCGATGGTTGTCGCCTCTCTGTATTTCATCATGACGCGCATGCTGGCCGGGATCGAGAGCAACGCCACCAGCCAGATCTGGGCTTCGGGTCTGGCGACCTTCTGTCTTGGGCCTTTCGCGATCCGCGTCTGGCAGTGGCCCGACGCCGGAGTCGACTGGGCGCCTTTCCTGCTGATCGGTGCGTTCGGTGGGGTCGGGCATATCTTTGCCACCCATGCGCATCGCATGGCGGATGCCTCGATCCTGGCGCCGATCGTCTATATCCAGATCGTTCTGGCGGCAGCCGCCAGCATCATCGTGTTCAATGTCTATCCGACGGTCTGGACATTGGGCGGCGGGCTGATCATCGCCGGGGCCGGTCTTTATATCTGGTGGCGCGAGCGGCGGAGGTGAGGACCGACGCCACCGACCCGGCAAAAGCGGATCAGACCCCGGACGACGAAACAGCAGAAGTTTTCAACCGAACAGGCCGTCAACCACGACCCCTCTTCACCTCTTCGCCCAGATCCACACCGTTCAGCGAGGCCACGTGATCGGCCAGCATCGGCATGTAGTCTGCACCCTTGCCCTGAGCGACCGCGCTTGCAAAGGCGTTGCGGATGCTGGCTGACATCGGGTTGGCCATGCCCGCCGCCTGCGCCATCAGGCAGACATAGCCGATATCCTTGGCGGCATTGTCCAGGCTGAAGACATGCGCATCGCGGTTCCGGTCGCAGACCCATTGTGTATAGGTGTCGAAGAACCCACAGCCCATGCGGCTCCCGCCAATGACCTCGCGGATAAGCTGCGGCGCAAGCCCCACCCTGGCTCCCATGGTGAAGGCCTCGGCATAAAGCGCGGCATAGCCGGTGCCGAGGAAATTCATCACCAGTTTCATCTTGTGCCCCGCACCGACGGGGCCAAGATGCGTGACCGACCCGGCCCAGCACTCTATCACCGGCCTGACCTTGCTGAAGATATCCGGTGCGGCACCGACCATCGCGTCGAGCGTGCCGGCCTCGGCCTCTTTGGGCGTGCGGCCCAGCGGCGCGTCTACCATGTGCATGCCGCTGGCCTCGAGTTCGGCAGCCAGCGCCTCGGTCGAGACCGGGTTGGCGGTGGTGGTGTCGACCACGATCAGCCCGGGGCGGCCATTGGCCATCAGACCCTCCGCGCCCCGGATCACCGCCTCTACCTGCGGCGAATTCGAGAGGCACAGAAAGATGATGTCACAAGCCACCGCCATCTCGGCAAGGCTGTCCGCCTCATGCGCGCCCATGCCGGTCAGGCTGTCGATCGGCGCACGGTTCCGGTTGCCCCTGATCATCAGATCATAGCCGCCCCTGAGAATGTTGCTGGCCATGCCATGCCCCATATGGCCCACACCCACAAAGCCGATCCTTGGTTTGCCCGTCATATCCCGTCCTCCCTGATCCGGTTCATGCGACCTGCGTCAAAAGCGGCCTGCCCGCCATGAATACCGCGATATTGTCGCGTTGAAGCTGACCCATGGCCGCGCGTGTGACATGCGTGCCAGAGCCTTGATGCGGTTGCAGGACCACGTTGTCGAGCGCGGCAAAGCGCGGGTCGATACCCGGCTCAGACCGGAAAACGTCGAGCGCGGCCCCCGCCAGACGGCCATCCTCCAGCCGGTCGATCAACGCCACCTCATCCACGGTGGAGCCGCGCGAGATGTTCACCAGAACGCCGTTTTCCCCCAGCGCGTCAAGCACCTCGGCCGACACCATGCCTTCGGTTTCGGGCCCGCCGACAAGGGCGACGACGAGGTAATCGACTGCGTTGGCGAGCGCGACAGGATCATCATGATAGGTCCAGCCAGGCGTCTGCTTCTCGCCGCGCGACCAGTAATGCAATTCCATCTTGAAGGCCGCGAGGCGATCCGCGATCTCGCGCCCGATCCGGCCCAGCCCGAGAATACCCACACGCCCGCCCGACATCTTGCGATTGAGCGGAAACTCCTGCCCGTCAGCCCAGGCACCGGAACGCGCGTGATCATCGCCCTGAACCATCCTGCGGCATTGCGCAATCAGCATGCCGACGGCGAGATCGGCCACATCATCGTTGAGCACATCGGGCGTGTTCGTCACCGCCACGCTGCGTGTCTGCGCATCCGCCACCTTGATCGCGTCATAGCCCACGCCGTAATTGGCGATCAGCCCAAGCGCCGGAAAGAGATCCATCAGCGCGCCGTCGAATGTCGCGTGCCCCTTGAACGCGATGGCCCGAACCGTGGCGCGAGTCTCTTCATGGAGTGCTGCGGCGCTGTCGAGGCTGTCGACGATCCGCGCGCCGAGATCGTCGCGCAATGCGGCCGCGTCCACATCGCTGAACGATCCGATCGCCAGAACTTCTGTCATGTATATCCCTCCTGCCTGCGATCAGCCACGTCCGACATAAGGCATTGCGGTGGCCATCACTGTCATGAATTGCACGTTCGCAGCCAGCGGCAGCGAGGCCATGTGCAGCACCGATTGTGCGACATTGGCGACGTCCATCACCGGTTCGACCGCGAGCGATCCGTCTGCCTGCGGCACGCCCCTGGTCATCGCCTCCGCCATCTCGGTCAGCGCATTGCCGATGTCGATCTGCCCGCAGGCGATGTCATAGGGTCGCCCGTCCAGGGACAGGCTCCGGGTGAGGCCGGTGATGGCATGTTTCGACGCGGTATAGGGCGACGAGCCCCACCGGGGCACATAGGCCGAAACAGAGCCGTTATTGATGATCCGCCCGCCCTGCGGATCCTGCCGCCGCATCTGCGCAAAGGCGGCGCGCGCGGCGATGAAGGCCCCCATGACGTTGACCTCGATGAGGGTGCGGATCTCGTCCAGATCCAGTTCGTCAATTGTCGCACCCTTCATCGCCACGCCCGCATTGTTGAAGAGCGCGTCCAACCGCCCCCATTCGCCTGACGCCTTGGCGACCATCGCGTCGGTGGCGTCTGCGTCGGTCACGTCGCAGGGCAGGACAAGCGCCGCCCCGTGGCCCGCCGCCGTCTCGGCCAGGGCAGCCTCGCGCCGCCCCACGAGGCCCACGTTCCAGCCCGCCGCGAGAAAGGCCCGCGCGGTAGCGCGCCCCACGCCGCTGCCCGCACCCGTGATGATGATACCTTGTTTCATATGCACCCCTCAGTGATTGTCGCGCGGCAGGTTGCGCGCCACGCGCTGATAGGCCGTTGCCAGTTCGAGGCACCCACCCTCGGCCAGTTGCCCGACATGGCGGCGATAAATTTCCTGCCACGGGGTCTGGTTCTCGATCTCGGGCGGGGTCCAGTCAGCCTTGCGGCGCGCCCATTCGTCAGGCTCTACCAGCGCCTCCATCGTGGCGGTGTTCAGGTCGAGCCGCACCCGGTCCCCGGTCTGCAGATAGGCAAGCCCGCCGCCTACCACGGATTCGGGCGAGGCGTTCAGGATCGAGGGGCTTTCCGATGTGCCCGATTGCCGTCCGTCACCGACAGTCGGCAGGTGGTTGACACCTGCCCGAAGCACTGCATCGGGCGGCTGCATGTTCACCACCTCCGCAGCGCCGGGATAGCCGACACACCCAACGTTGCGGATAAAGAGGATGGTTTTCTCGTCAATCCCGAGGCTCTGGTCATTGATCCGGTCGTGGTAGTCCTCGGGTCCCTCAAAGACCACCGCGCGCCCCTCGAATATCCCCTCTGCACCGGGCCTGGAGAGGAAACGCTTGCGGAAATCGTCGGAGATGACCGAGGTTTTCATCAGCGCGGAGTCAAAGAGATTGCCCGACAGCACGATGAATCCGGCGTTCTTGCGCAGCGGATTGTCATAGGGGCGGATCACGTCATGGTCGACACTCTCGCGGCCCGCCAGATTCTCGCCCATGGTCCTGCCCGTGGCGGTCATGACGCCCGCATGCAGGCGGCCAGCCTTGTGCAGTTCGGCCATCACCGCAGGCACGCCGCCCGCGCGGTGGAAACTCTCGCCCAGATATTCCCCGGCGGGCTGCATGTTGACGAGAAGGGGCTCTTCGAATCCGATGGTCTGCCAGTCCTTGACGTTGAGGTCCACGCCCGCATGGCGCGCGATCGCCTGAAGATGCGGCGGCGCGTTGGTCGAGCCACCAATCGCCGTGTTGGTCCTGATCGCGTTCTCGAACGCCTCTCGCGTCAGGATGTCCGAGGGTTTGAGATCCTCCAGCACCATCCCGACGATCCGCTTGCCGGTGGCAAAGGCCATCTCCATCCGTTCGCGAAACGGTGCCGGGATGGCCGAGGATCCGGTAAGCGTCATGCCAAGCGCCTCGGCCATGGCGTTCATCGTCGAGGCGGTGCCCATCGTGTTACAATGCCCCAGCGAGGGGGCGGAGGCGCAGGCACGCTCGATGAATTCCTCGTAGTCGATCTTGCCCTCGGCCAGCAGGCGCCGCCCCTCCCAGACCACCATGCCGGACCCGGCGCGCCTGCCCTTGTACCAGCCATCCAGCATCGGCCCGCCATTCAGGGCAATCGCCGGGATGTCCACCGTCGCCGCCCCCATGAGCTGCGCCGGCGTTGTCTTGTCGCAACCGGTGGTCAGGACCACGCCGTCGATGGGATAGCCGTGCAACACCTCCACAAGACTCAGATAGGCGAGGTTACGGTCGAGCGCCGCCGTGGGCCGTTTGCCGGTTTCCTGAATGGGGTGGATGGGAAATTCCATCGGGATGCCGCCCGCATCGCGGATGCCGGCCTTGATCCGGTCCATCAGGAAGATGTGGATCTTGTTGCAGGGGGCGAGATCCGAACCGGTATTGGCGATGCCGATGACGGGGCGATCGCTTTGCAGTTCCTCGCGGGTGAAGGTCTGGTTCTGATAGCGCTCAAGATAAAGCGCGGTCATGCCCGGATTGTTGGGGTTGTCGAACCATTCCTGCGAGCGGAAACGCTTGTTGGCGCGGGTGTTGCTCATGCTGTCCTCCTCCAGATGGCCGCATATCCCGAACCTGCGGGGCGGTGCTTGCAGCAAGCATCGAATTTGGTATACCAAAATGCAAGCCAAATCATAACCTCTTTGCAGCAAGCGCCCGGAATGGACATTCGGCACCGGCGCGCTGATACGCAATCTGGCGGCACGCGGGTTGCTCGCCGACCACTGAACACGCAGGAGAAGGAAGAACAGCATGAATATCGTCATTATCGGCGGCGGCGGATTTCTGGGGCAAAAGCTGGCACGGGCGCTTGTCGCACGGGGCACGCTGAACGGCACGGCCATCAGCCGCATCACACTGGCGGATGTGAACGATCCGGCAGGCATCGAGGGGGCATCCTTGCCGGTGGAGACGGCACGCTGTGACATCACCGATCCGGCCTCGGTCGCGCGGGTCGTGACCGGCGAAACGGATGTGATCTATCATCTCGCCGCTGTCGTCTCGGCCCATGCCGAGGAGGAATTCGAGGACGGCATGCAGATCAACCTCTTCGGAACGTTGAATATTCTGGAGCGCTGCCGAAAACTGGGCACCGCGCCGCTGATGGTCTTCACCTCGTCGATCGCCGTCTATGGCGGAGAGGTGCCGGACCCGATCACCGAGACCTCGCTGCTCAACCCGCAGACTTCATATGGCGCACAGAAGGCGGCGGGCGAGTTGCTGGTCAATGACTATTCGCGCAAGGGCTATGTCGACGGGCGCGGCGTGCGCCTGCCGACGATCTCGATCCGCCCGGGCAAGCCGAATCGTGCGGCGTCGAGCTTCATGTCGTCGATCCTGCGCGAGCCGCTGAACGGGCAAGCGGCCAATTGTCCGGTCGGCGAGGATTTTCTGCATTATTATCTCAGCCCGCGCAAATGCGTGGAAAACCTGATTCGCACGGCGGAAATCCCGGCCGCTGACCTTGGGCGCAACCGCATCCTGCAGATGCCGGGGCGCACCCTCTCGATCCGGCAGATGATCGACGCGATGAGTGCCGTCGCCGGACCCGAGCCCGCGCGGCTGATCACATGGCAGCCGGACGAGGCGATCAGCAGCATCGTGGCCGGCTGGCGGTTCGACATCCATGCCGACCGGGCGCTTGCGCTCGGGCTGGCGGCGGATGCGAGTTTCGAGGAGAACGTGCGTTATTACATCGAGGATGATCGGCCCGGCAATTAGTCAGGCCCCGGCCAGGGCTGCCTCGACCGCCGCGCGCCGGGGCATGGGGGCCACCGCGCCGTAGCCCTGCACCGCCAGAGCCGCCGCCGCATTCGCATAGCGCGCGGCGGCAAAGGGATCGTTGCCCGCGACAAGCCGCGCCAGAAACGCCCCGTCGAACGTGTCCCCCGCGCCGGTGGCGTCCACCGCCTGCACCGGCCGTCCCGGCACACGTTTGCGCGCCTCGGGCGTGGCGACCAGCGTACCTTGGGGGCCGAGCGTCAGCGCGACGATCCGCGCACCTAGGGCCAGGTAGAAATCGGCGATCGTGTCCGGATCGCTCAGCCCGGTGAGCAATTCGGCATCCTCCAGCCCCGGAAGGGCGATATCGGCCATGGCCATGCCCGCGTGAATGACCGCCCGCGCGCGGGCGAGCGGCCAGAGCTTGAGCCGCAGATTGCTGTCATAGGACACACGCCCGCCCGCCGCGCGCACGATTTGCATCGCGGCGAATACGGTATCGGCGGCGCTCTCGGATATCGCCTGGCTGATGCCTGATACATGCAGGATCCGCGCGCCTTCCAGCGCCGCGCGCGGCAGGTCGGCGGGGGTCATCCGGCTGGCCGCCGATCCGGCCCGGAAATAGCTGAATTCGTGCCCTTCCGGCCCGTGGGTGACAAAATAGATGCCGGTCTGGCCGCCCTCCACCTCGCGCACGGTGGAGGTATCGACGCCCTCGGCCCGCCACAGATCCATGAATGACCGGCCAAAGGCGTCCGCGCCGATATGGGTGAGATAGCCGACGCGCGCGCCCTGACGCGCGGCGGCAATCGCGCAATTGGAGGTATCCCCGCCATGGCCCGGCAGATAGCGCCCATCGGGTTGCTGATTGAATTCGAGGATCGGCTCGCCAAGACAGAGGATGTCGACAGCCATCAGCGCGCATCCGTGAGAGCGGCGCGAATGAGATCGCGCGCTGTGGCCTCGTCGCCTTGCTCCAGCGCGGCGGCAGGCAGCAGATTGCCGCCCATGCCGACGCAGAGCGCCCCGGCGGCGAGGTAATCGGCGGCGTTATCGGGCGTGACGCCACCCGTGGGCATCAGGGGAATATCAGGAAAAACCGCGCGCAGCGCCTTGAGGAATCCCGGACCACCAGCCGCATCGGCGGGAAAGACCTTGACCACATGCGCGCCATTCTGTGCGTGATGCAGCACCTCGCCGGGGGTCATCGCGCCAGGCAGATAGGGGATCTGCGCCACACCACAGGCCGCTGCCACCGCATCGCACCAGCAAGGCGAGACAATGAATCGCGCCCCCGCCGCGATCGCCCTGCGGGCCTCTGCGGCGTCAAGAACCGTGCCCGCCCCGAGAACGATATCGGGATGAGCAGCGCCAAGCCGTTCCAGAAGCGCGTCTGCATTGGGCACCGTCATGGTGATCTCAAGCACGCCCGCACCCTCTTCGGCCAGGATATGACAGGCGGTTTCGGCAATGCGCGTCTCCCGATGCCGGATCACCGGGACGATCCGCGCCTTCTGCAAGGCATTCATGAGATGGTCGGTCATATGGCCCTCGGCATGGTATACCAAATTCATCGCATACAGCCATAGCCTGACGAGGCGCGCCCAGGCAATGCCTTCTCTTGCGCGACCCTCAGTGCAGCGCCTTGTGGATCGCCGTGGCCATGCTGTCGATAAAGAGACGTGCCTTGGGATCCTGATGGCGGCGGTGGGTGTAGAGACACCCCAGTTGCACCGGCACCGGCGGACAGTCCTCGAGCACCGGCACCAGACGCCCGGCGGCCAGGTGATCGGCCACCTCGAAACGCGGTTTCAGGATGATGCCATGCCCGGCCAGCGCCCAGTCGGTCAGGATGTCGCCGTCATCGCTCTCGAACGGGCCGGTGACGCTGACCCGCTCGATCCCGTCGCGGCCCTGCAGGGGCCACTGGAATTCGTCCACGCCGGGATAGCGCAGGTTGAGACAGGCATGGTTGCGCGTGAGATCCTCGATGCCGACGGGCGCACCCGCCTGTTCCAGATAGGATGGCGCGGCGCACAGCAGACGCGGGCAATCCGCGATCTTGCGCATCCTGAGGGTCGAATCCTTGGGCCGCCCGAGAAAGAACGCCACATCCAGCCCCTCATGCGTGAGGTCTATCGCCCGGTCCGACAGGCGCAGCCGCACGTTGACCTCGGGATAGGCGGTGTGAAACCCCGGCACATTCGGGGCGATCAGCCGCCGCCCCAGCCCGAGCGGCGCCGCGACAAACAGCGTGCCGCGCGGGTGCTGGGTGATCTCGCTGACCTCGGCCTCGGCCTCGTCCACCGCTTCGAGGATCCGGCAGGCGCCGGGATAGAACATCCGCCCCTGTTCGGTGGGTTGCAACACCCGCGTCGTGCGCTGAAACAACCGCACCCCCAGATGGTCCTCCAGATGCGAGACCCGCGCCGAGGCGACCGCCGCCGATATCCGCTGATCCCGCGCCGCGGCGGACATGCTGCCCAACTCATAGACACGCACGAAGGTTCGGATATTGTCGAGATAGGCCATGGCCGGGGCATCTTTCGGAATTTATTGAAGCTGTCGAGCCGTTTCGCTCTCTAGCTGAAAATTGGCTCCGGCGCTAGCCTCGCGACCGCAGGAAACAGGAGACGGGGACATGCCGGAACAGGCAATCATTCTGGAATGGGCCGGATTTGCGATCCGCTGGCTGCATGTGATCACCGCGATGGCCTGGATCGGCAGTTCGTTCTATTTCATCGCGCTCGACCTTGGCCTCCGGCGCGCGCCGGACCTGCCGCCGGGCGCGCATGGCGAGGAATGGCAGGTGCATGGCGGCGGATTCTATCATATCCGCAAGTATCTGGTGGCCCCGTCTCAGATGCCCGAGCACCTGACATGGTTCAAATGGGAGAGCTATTCCACCTGGCTCTCGGGTGCGGCGCTGCTGGCCCTGGTCTACTGGGCAGGGGCAGAGCTTTACCTGCTCGCGCCCGACAGCCCGCTCGGCCTGTGGCAGGGGATCGCGGTCTCGGGCGGCTCGCTGGCCATCGGCTGGCTGATCTATGACCGGCTGTGCAAATCCGGGATGGCAGAGCGACCGACGCTGCTGATGCTGCTGTTGTTCGTGCTGCTGACGGCGATGGGCTGGGCCTATACGCAGGTCTTCACGGGCCGCGCGATGATGCTGCATCTGGGCGCATTCACCGCGACGATCATGACCGCCAATGTATTTTTCATCATCATGCCCAACCAGCGCATCGTGGTCGCCGATCTTCAGGCCGGGCGTGAGGCGGACGCGAAATACGGGCGCATCGCGAAACTGCGCTCGACGCATAACAATTACCTCACCCTGCCGGTCATTTTCCTGATGCTGTCGAACCATTACCCGCTGGCCTTTGCGACCGAATGGAACTGGGTGATCGCCGCGCTGGTCTTTCTCATGGGGGTGACGATCCGGCATTTCTTCAATTCCATGCATGCCCGGCAGGGGCGGCCATGGTGGACATGGGGGCTGACCGCGCTGATCTTTGCGGTGATCGTCTGGCTCTCGGCGCTCTCGCCCGAGGCCGCGCAGGAGGCCACGCTGACCCCCGCGCAGACCCGCCTGACCGAGGCCCCCGGTTTCGACGCGGTGCAGGAGATCGTGGCGATCCGCTGCTCCATGTGCCACGCGGCAGAGCCGCTCTGGCCCGGTCTTGCCCATGCGCCCGGCAACGTGATCCTCGAATCCCCCGCCGACATCGCCCGTCATGCCCGGCCGCTATACCTTCAGGCCGGGCTCAGCCATGCCATGCCGCCCGCCAACCTGACATGGATGGAACCCGCCGAGCGGCAGGCGCTGGTGGCCTGGTATCGCGCCGCGGCACGCTGAGCCGCGCGGCTTGACGACGGCGGGCAGAGGCGCGAGACAGGGGGCCAGAGGAGAAACGCCCATGAAGATCGCCACCGCCGCCTACCCGCTCGACATGCTCGGCTCCTGGGCCGACTATGCCCGCAAACTCGGCGACTGGGTGGCCGATGCCGCCGGTCAGGGGGTCGATCTGGCGGTTTTCCCCGAGTACGGCGCGATGGAACTGGCCACGCTGGCCGGACCCGAGGCGGCGGGCGATCTGGAGCGTTCGCTGCATGCGGTTTCCGAGCGGATCACGGAGGCCGACGACCTGCATGCCGATCTGGCGGCAAAACATGGCCTGCATATCCTTGCCGCCTCGGCCCCGGTATTCGATCCCGACCTGGGCGCGCGCCCGGTCAATCGCGCCCGCCTCTTCACCCCCACCGGCGCACGCGGGCATCAGGACAAGCAGATCATGACCCGGTTCGAGCGCGAGGACTGGCACGTCGCCCCCGGCGGGCCGCTCAAACTCTTTGAAACCGCACTCGGAAAAATCGGCATCCTGATCTGCTATGACAGCGAATTCCCCCTGCTGGGCCGGGCATTGGCCGAGGCCGACCTGATCCTCGTGCCCTCCTGCACCGAGGCGCTGACCGGCTATTCCCGCGTCCGCATCGGTGCGATGGCCCGCGCGCTCGAGGCGCAATGCGTCACCGTCATGGCCTCGACCGTGGGCGCGGCGGACTGGTCGCCGGCGGTCGATGCCAACACCGGCATGGGCGGCATCTTTGGCCCGCCCGATACCGGATTTCCGCCCACCGGCGTGATCGCCGAGGGCACATTGAACCGCCCCGGCTGGACCGTGGCCGAGGTCGATCCGGCCCGCATCGCGCATGTGCGCGCCGATGGCGTCGTGCTCAACCGCCGCCACTGGCACGATCAGACGGGCCGCGACACGCCGGTCACTTCTGTCGCTTTACGCTGATTAGACCCTTGAAAAACCCGCGAAACGGGCGCATTTACTAGCGCGTTCCGCATTCTGGCGGGATGCCAAAGCAAGGAGAGACCATGGCCAAGGAAGACACGCTCGAATTTCCCGGTGTCGTCAAGGAACTCCTGCCCAACGCGACATTCAGGGTCGAGCTTGAAAACGGCCATGAGATCATCGCGCATACGGCAGGCAAGATGCGCAAGAACCGCATCCGCGTTCTGGCGGGCGACAAGGTGCAGGTGGAAATGACACCTTACGATCTGACCAAGGGTCGGATCAACTATCGCTTCAAGTAAGCGCCTGATTTTCGGATGAAATTCATTCTCGGATCGGGCAGCCCGCGCCGCCGCGATCTGTTGGCGCAGATCGGGGTCGTGGCGGATGACATCCGCCCGCCGGAGATCGACGAGACGCCGCTGAAGGGCGAGTTGCCCCGCCCCTACTGCACCCGCATGGCCCGCGACAAGGCGCGGGCGGTCGTGGCGGGTGCGGATGACATCGTGCTTACCGCCGACACCACCGTGGCGCTTGGCCGCCGAATCCTTGGCAAGCCCGAGACCGCCGCCGAGGCCGCCACATTCCTCCTGATGCTCTCCGGCCGCCGCCACCGGGTGATCACCGCCGTCGCGGTGCGCCGGGGCGAACGCCTGTGGGTGCGGGACGTGGTGACCGCCGTCAGGATGAAACGCCTCTCGGACGAGGAACTGAACGCCTATCTCGCCTCGAACGACTGGCAGGGCAAGGCGGGCGGCTACGGCATTCAGGGGCCCGCCGGGGCGCTGATCCCGTGGATTGAGGGATCGTTCACCGCCGTTGTCGGCCTGCCGCTGAGTGAAACCGCCGGGCTGTTGCAGGCGGCAGGCTATCCGCTGTGGAAGGACACGCCATGACGCCGCGCACCATCGCCCTCGATCACCTGAACGGCGCAGAGGCGGCGGCGCTCATGGTGGGGGGGCGTCTCGATGACCTGCTGATCGATTCGGATCACCCCCGGCCCGGCGCGATCTACCGCGCCATCGCCGACCGGCCCGTCAAGGGACAGGGGGGCATGTTCCTGCGCACGCCCGACGGCCCCGCCTTTCTGCGTCAGGTCAAGGGGCTGGCCCCCGGCCAGCCGCTGCTGGTGCAGGTTACCGGCCATGCAGAGACGGGCAAGGCCCTGCCGGTGACGACGAAATTGCTGTTCAAGAGCCGCTACGCGATCGTCACCCCCGACGCGCCGGGCCTGAACGTGTCACGCAGCATCAGGGATGACGACCTGCGCGACCGGTTGCTGGAAACCGCCCATGCGGAAATGGGCGACAGCCCGATGGGCCTGATCCTGCGCTCGGCCTGCGCGCAGGCGGACAACGCCGATATCGCCGGGGATATTCAGGCGATGCTGGATCTCGCCCACGCCGTTCTGGCCGATGCCACAGGCGGCGACCCCGAGAAACTGACCGAAGGCGACGGGCCGCATGCCCTCGCCTGGCGCGACTGGACGGAACCCGGCGATGTGCTGACCGATCCGGGGTGTTTCGTCACGCTTGGCGTGCTCGACCAGATCGACGCCCTGCGCGACCCGCAGGTGCCCCTGCCCGGTGGCGGGTCCTATTTCGTCGAACCCACCCGTGCGCTGACCGCTATCGACGTCAACACCGGCGGCGACGCCAGCCTCGCCGCCGGGCTCAAGGCCAACCTCGCCATGGCGCGCGACCTGCCGCGGCAGTTGCGCCTGCGGGGGCTGGGCGGGCAGATCACCCTCGATCTGGCACCCATGCCGAAAAAGGACCGCCGCCAGTTCGAGACCTCGCTGCGCGCCGCGTTCCGCCACGACATGACCGAAACCGCCCTTGCCGGCTGGACGCCGCTGGGGCATTTTGAACTGCAACGCAAACGCGACCGCCTGCCACTGTCGATGGTGCTGGAATGACCTGCCCGATCTGCCGTAAACCCGCCGACCCCCGCTATCGCCCGTTCTGCTCGAAACGCTGCGCCGATGTCGATCTGGGCAAATGGTTCGGCGGCGATTATGCCGTGCCCTCGGACGATCCGGCCGATATCGAAGAGGCGGTCGAGGCGGCCACCAGAGCGACACAAAAACCCCACTGATTTTTGCGCAAAGCCTCTGGACACCCCGCCCACGCTCGCCTAGAACGCATCCACCCGAACGGCCCCGCCGTTCCCCATGCCCGGGTAGCTCAGGGGTAGAGCAGTGGATTGAAAATCCTCGTGTCGGTGGTTCGATTCCGCCCCCGGGCACCATTTTGGACCCGTTGCGTCGATCCGGGTTCACCGTGACCCGCTCCGGGCTCCGTGTGGTTGCATGCGCGATGGTTCCGAGTTGGCTGAAGCAGACGCAAACGGCTCTCATCCATCGCTTGTGGCGACAGATCCCCCGATCCGCGCGGCGGCATAGCCGACGCAGGAAAGTTACTGTCCAGATGCAGATGCGCTCCGGCGCTCCGGCTTTGGACCGGCTCGGGTGAAACGCCGCAGGTTATTGATTTATCGCAATTTCGAGCTGAAAAAATCTGTCAACTTTGTCTGAAATTGCGCTAAGGTGAGCCAACCCAGGAAGGAGCCACGGTATGCCTATTGCAAACGGCCTGGTCGCGCGTACCGCGCTGGTGTTCCGGTCAAGCCGGGTGGCACATTTCATCGCCCTGACAAAGCCACGGGTCATGTCGCTTGCGATCTTTACGGCGTTCGTCGGCATGGTTGTCGCGCCGGGAGAGATGTCCTGGGGGAAAACCGTCATTTCGATCGCGGCGATCGCGGCAGGCGCGGGAGGCGCGGGGGCGTTGAACATGTGGTATGACGCCCCGATCGACGCAAGGATGGCACGCACGGCGAACCGGCCCTTGCCGGCGGGGGAGGTTTCGTCTGTCGAGGCGCTGGTCTTCGGCCTTGTGCTGGCCGTCGTGGGTGTGATCGCGCTTGCGCTTGCGGCGAACCCGCTTGCGGCGGGGCTGCTGGCCGGGACGATTGCCTTTTACAGCGTCCTTTACACGATGTGGTTGAAATACGTAACGCCGCAGAACATCGTGATCGGGGGCGCGGCCGGTGCATTGCCGCCGGTGATCGGCTGGACGGCGGCGACAGGTTCGCCGGACTGGCAGGCGCTGGTGCTGTTCGGGATCGTCTTTCTCTGGACGCCGCCGCATTTCTGGGCGCTCGCCTTGCTCAAGTCGGCCGATTACAGCGCCGCCCGGATACCGATGCTGCCCGTCGTCGCAGGTGAGACCGCGACCAAAAGGCAGATTCTGGCATATATCGTCGTGCTCGCCCCGTTTGCCGCCGTGCCATGGTTCGCGGGCATGGCCGGGGTGGTCTATGGCGGCCTGGCGATGGCGCTGGGCGCCGAACTGCTGCGCCGGGGCTGGCGGCTGATGAGGACGCCGATCGACGTCTCGCGCGGGCCTGCGCGGGGGTTGTTCGCCTTTTCGATCGTCTATCTTTACGCCATCTTCTCGGCGCTGCTGCTCGACGCGGGCGTGTGAGGCGGGTTCGGTCCGGTCAGCCCGAAGCCGGCAGGACGGGGTCGGTTATGACCTGTCACGCAAGACATGTCTTGTATGACATGTCATGGGGGTAGGTGGCCGGAGGCCGCGAGTCTGAGAGGCGCCGGACGCTCCACGGTTCGGGATGCTGCGGTCTGGCGCGAGCGGGGAATTCCCGATGTGCCGGTTCCCGCCGCAGATGCGCGCGACTGTCGCGCGGACCGGACCTGACACGCCCCGCGCGGGGGCCGGATCCCCTGGCTGGCAGGGCCGCCTCAGGGCCCCGAAAAGACCACCGCGCGGGTCGCAAAGGTGTAATCCGACTCTACCGTCATGATCGCCAGAAAGGCCAGTACCGCAGCCGGTGGCAGCAGGATGGCGTAGATCAGCGCCAGACGCTCCCACGCCATGTGCATGAAGACGGCGACGATCAGGCCAGCCTTCATCAACATGAAGATCAGGATCAGCGACCAGCGCAGCATCCCCTGCAACTCGGCGTAGTCGACCATGTAGGAAAACGCGCTCAGCACGAAAAGCAGCCCCCACACGAGGAAATACAGCTTGAGCGGATGTTGTTGCCCCTCAATGTGGGCGGTGGCCGGTTTACCCGTCATCGTGTCTGTCATGACTGCCCCTCACCAGAGATAGAAAAACGCGAAGATGAAGACCCATACGAGGTCGACGAAGTGCCAGTAAAGCCCCATGATCTCGACCGCCTCGTAATCGCCCGCCCCCGATTTCAGCCATGTGCGGCCCGGCCGGTCAAAGCTGCCGCGCCAGATCTTTGTCGCGATGATGATCAGGAAAAGCACGCCGAACGAGACATGGGTGCCGTGGAACCCGGTGATCATGAAGAAGCTGGCGCCGAACTGTTCCGCGCCAAAGGGATTTTCCCAGGGCCGCACCCCTTCCTGGATCAGCTTGGTCCACTCAAAGGCCTGCATGCCGACAAAGGTCGCACCAAGGAACGCGGTCAGATACATCAGCCCCGCCGTCGCCTTGCGCGCGCGGGCATAGCCGCAGCGGACAGCCATCGCCATCGTGCCGCTTGAGGAAATCAGAACGAATGTCATGATCGCGATCAGCAGCAGCGGCAGTTCCACGCCGCCGACATGCAGGGCGAACACCTCGCTTGCATTCGGCCATTCGGATTGCGTCGACATCCGGGCCGACATGTATCCCAGCAGGAAGATGCTGAACACGAAGGTGTCGCTCAGCAGGAAAATCCACATCATCGCCTTGCCCCACGAAACGCGCTTGAAGGCGCGCTGGTCGGAGCTCCAGTCCTTCACAAAGCCGTCGAGGCCTTGGGCGCGGTCTGCGTGCAGGGTGTGTTCAGCCATGACGGTCCCTCATGTCAGAATGGTGCGACAGATGTCGATCAGCCGGTTGGCCCAGCCCATGAACAGGATCAGCAGCCCCAGCCAGACGATCAGCAGGAAATCCCAGTATGCGGCGCAAAGGCCCACTCTCAGCCTGATCCGGCGGGGGTCGATGCCGTTCTGGGCCAGCACGGCGCCCAGGGCCACGATGCCGCCCAGGATGTGCAACCCGTGCAACCCGCTCAGCAGGTAGAAAAAACTTGCCGCGGGGCCGGATGTGAGACCGTCGCCCCCGGTCTGCAACATGCGCCAGACCAGCAACTGACCGATCAGAAAGCCAAGCGTGGCCAGCCCGGCCCCCGTCATGTCGCGCCTGGCGCCCGACAAGTCCCCCCGAAGGGCGGACCGTTTGCCCAGATGGAAAAAGACGCTGGCCAGCAAAAGCAGCGATGTATTCAGCCAGACGGCCCCCGGCAGAGTCAGCGATGACCATGTCTCAAGATCCATCCGCATGACAAAGGCGCTGCCAAAAAGCGCGAACAGCGAGCCGACGACAACAAGAAAGATGCCAAGCCCGACACGTTCGACGGGAAAGGGAGCCTTGGGCGCCACGTCTGCGATTGCCCCGGTCTCCAGCCAGGGTTTTGACATCACGCCCTGACGCAACAGCCACCAGAACGACAGCGCGATGATCGACAGGATGAAGACCAGTATGACCGTCATGCCGGCACCTTTTGCGGTGTCCATGGATCGTCCTGTGCAATGAAATCCTCGGGCGCGTCCGGCACGCTGTAGTCATAGGCCCAGCGATAGACCACCGGCAGGTCATCGCCCCAGTTGCCGTGGCGCGGTGGCACCTGCGGGGTCTGCCATTCCAGCGATGCCGCGCGCCACGGGTTGCGTCCGGCATCCCGGCCATGTCGCGCGCTCCAGGCGATATTGAACAGGAACAGGACCTGCGCGGCACCGACGATGAAGGCCGCGATGCTGATAAAGGCGTTCAGGCCATCCACTGCAAACGTCATGAAGGCCGGGTCGCCAATCTCGGGATAGCGGCGCGGCACCCCGACAAGACCGACGTAATGCATCGGAAAGAAGATCGCATAGGTTCCGACGAAGGTCACCCAGAAATGGATCTGTCCCATCGCTTCGTTCAGCATCCGCCCCGTGATCAGCGGGTACCAGTGGTAGATCGCCCCGAATATCACCATCAGCGGCGCGACCCCCATCACCATATGGAAATGCGCCACAACGAACATCGTGTCGGACAGCGGAACATCGACCACCACGTTTCCAAGAAACAGCCCGGTCAGCCCGCCGTTCACGAAGGTCACGACAAAGCCAAGCGCGAACAGCATCGGCAGCGTGAGGTGGATGTCGCCGCGCCACAGGGTCAGCAGCCAGTTGTAGACCTTGATCGCCGTCGGCACCGCGATGATCAGCGTCGTCGTGGCGAAGAAAAAGCCGAAATAGGGATGCATGCCGGAGACATACATGTGATGCGCCCAGACGATGAACGACAGCGCACCGATGATGACAATGGCCCAGACCATCATGCGGTATCCAAATACATTCTTGCGGGCATGCACGCTGATCAGGTCCGACACGATGCCAAAGGCGGGCAGCGCCACGATATAGACCTCCGGGTGGCCAAAGAACCAGAACAGGTGCTGGAACACGATCGGGCTGCCGCCGCCATAGGACAGCTGCTCGCCCATCTCCACCAGCGTCGGCATGAAGAAACTGGTGCCGAGCAGGCGGTCGAACAGCATCATCACGCAGGCAACGAACAGCGCCGGAAAGGCCAGCAGCGCCATGACCGTCGCCGTGAAGATACCCCAGACCGTCAAGGGCATGCGCATCAGGGTCATGCCACGGGTGCGGGCCTGCAGCACCGTCACGACATAGTTCAGACCACCCATCGTAAAGCCGATGATGAATAGGATCAGCGAGAGCAGCATCAGGATGATGCCCGCATCCTGCCCGCCGGGCGTGCCGCTCAGGATCGCCTGCGGCGGATAGAGCGTCCAGCCCGCGCCGGTTGGGCCGCCGGGCACGAAAAAGCTGGCGACCAGCACCAGAACGGCCAGCAGGTAAACCCAGAAACTGAGCATGTTCACGAAGGGAAACACCATGTCACGGGCGCCGACCATCAGCGGGATCAGGTAGTTGCCGAACCCGCCGAGGAAGATCGCGGTCAGCAGGTAGATCACCATGATCATGCCGTGCATCGTGATGAACTGATAGTAAGCCTCGGATGAGAACGAGAACACCTCGGGAAAACCGAGTTGCAACCGCATCAGCCATGACAGCACCAGGGCAACCAGCCCGATCGCAATGGCGGTGCCGGAATACTGGATCGCGATATACTTGGCATCCTGCGAAAAGACCCACCTGCCTATCCAGGTGTGCGGGTGCGGCGGATGCACGTCCGGCACTTCTGCCGGCGGGATATGTTCATCGGGACGATGCGTGATGTTAGCCATCTATCCTCCTTCCGGGTGAAACGGTCGGCGTATCTGTGCGGCGGCGCAGGTTTGAGAGCACCTCGGTCTCATGGTGAAACGCTGGCGGCCCTCACACCGCGTCCCGCATATTGCTCGGCAAAGGTCGACTGCTCCTGCAGCCAGGCCTGATAATCGGTTTCCTCGTCGATCAGGACATAGCCGCGCATGTAACCGTGCCCCACGCCGCACAATTCGGCGCATAGTATCTCGAATTCACCCGTCCGCGTCGGCGTGAACCAGAAATAGGTCACCATGCCCGGCACCATGTCCATCTTGGCGCGAAACTCCGGCACGTAAAAATTGTGCAGCACGTCGATGGACCGCAGGACCATCTTGACCGGCTTGCCGACCGGCAGGTGCAGATCACCGGATGCAACGATCACGTCATCCTGCCCAAAGCGGTCATGGGGATTGATGCCGAGCGGATTATCGGCACTGACGAGCCGTGCGTCCGATGTCCCCAGCCGGCCATCCTCACCCGGCAGACGAAACCCCCATGACCATTGCTGGGCGAACACCTCGACATCGGTGGCCTCGTCGGGGACGGTGACAAACTGTTTCCAGACCACCAGTCCGGGGGCCAGCATCGCGGCCACGCCCAGGGCTGTGACTGCGGTCAGCCAGATCTCCAGCCGCCGGTTCTCGGGGTCGAATGTCGCGACACGTCCGGGTTGATGACGGAACTTCCACACGCAATAGGCCATGAACAGAACCACTGCGGCAAACACAACGCCCGTGATCCAGAAGGTGATGACCAGCGTCGTGTCGATATAGGCCCAGTTGGACGCAATCGGCGTCCACCACCAGGGGCTGACCATATGGAACACGACGGACCCGACTACGACGACAACCAGAGCAACCACGACGACCATGAATTCGCCTTTCCTTACTCTATCGCGAACAATCTGGCAGGCTTTCTGCCGCTGTAACTGGCCCCGATCATATCACGGATCGGGATTTCTTGGTATCTCAGGACGGCAAGACACAGGAAACCGGCCTATTCCAGAACACAGTTCGGAACCCCCTGGCCCTTGAAAACAAGGCCTGAGCGTTCGGCCCGTCAGTCAACCGCCCTCCTGTACAAGTGCCATGTGGCATGCCCGAGGATCGGAAACGCGAACACCAATCCGAGAAAAAGCGGGATCGTCCCGACGATCAGGAACGCGGCGACGACAAATCCCCACGCGGCCACCGTCACCGGGTTCTTTCTCGTCAGTTCCAGCGAGGTCGCAATCGCCACCCGCACGCCGACATGCCGATGCAGCAGCAGCGGTATCGAAACAACCGTCATCGCAAGGGTGGCGGCGGCAAACACGAACCCCACCGCGCAGCCGATGATCAGCATCGTCCAGCCGGCACCCGTGGTAAAGATATCCCGCAGGAACGATGCCAGCGATGCAGGCGTTTCAGGCCCCAGTGTCAGCATGAAGATCGTATAGGCCGTCAGCAGCCAGACGATGAACGTCATCACCAGCCCAAGACCGATCGTCAGGACCGCCGCGATGGCCGGCGACCCGATCACCTCGAACGCCGCGCGAATGCCTGCGGGTTCGCCTTTCTCGAGGCGACGGCTCATCTCGTAGAGACCGACCGCCGCGATTGGTCCGAGCAGGGCGAAACCCGACATCAGGGGAAACAGAAGAGGCAGCAGATCGCGCTGAAAGGCGAATGCCGCAAGGCATAGCCCGATGATCGGGTAGAGGATGACGATGAACAGCACATCCGTGCGAAGCGCCGCAAAATCCTGCGTACCCTTCCGGAGCGCGATCCTGATATCCTCGATGCCGATCTGCCTGACCGTGGGATGCGCAAGCGCATCACCTCCGATTTCATGAGCCGCATCCATTGCGTAATGTGAAGCATCGCCAAAGGCACGCAACAGCCAGGATGCGGGATTTCCGATTGTCTTGATCGGCTTCGTCATTGCCAAAAACCTCCACGCAAGAAGGTAGATGCCGGTCGACCGAACCGCACGCCGGTCGCACGCCGGATGGTGCAAGTCTATCACGCGACAGTCCATCCGCACACCAAAAAATACTGTAAGGCCCTCAGGACCCATACATATCCGTCATCACCAGGTCGCCGACACCGCCAGTCTGTCGGCAGGACCGGCCCGTCGCGATACCCGATATCCTCCTGATTGTGATCGGCCCGTTGCCGATCCTGGCAATCGCAATGCGTCCGCCAGCCCGGAATTGCCGCGCGGCGCCGGGCACGTCCTGCGAAAGTTGCCTGTCGCGGGTTCCGGCATGCGCATACGGTCGCTGCGGCGCCCAAATTATCGCAGGCACGGGAGCCAGGTGCTCAAAATTTGCTCTTATCCCCGGCAAACGAAGAGGCCCGCTCAGTTACCTACTTCGTATCTCCGCAAGCCTCACCTATCCATCCACCCAGCCGAGGCCGTGGATATCCATGAAACTGCACATTGTCATTGTCGAGCAGGATGAGACCCGTGCAAAGCTGGTCATCGACAGCCTGCACCCCCTTGGTCATCAGGTGACAGTGATTGGTGAGGCGGCGGGGCTGGCGCGGCGCGTGCGCGGCATTGCGCCGGATATCGTGCTGATCGACATGGCCAACCCCTCGCGCGACACACTCGAGGAGATGGCGCTTGCCTCTGGTCCGCTGGACCGCCCGGTCGCGTTCTTCGTGGATCGCACCGACCGCGACCTGACTCAACAGGCCATCGAGGCGGGCGTATCCGCCTATGTCGTGGACGGCTTGCAACCCGACCGCGTGGCCACCGTGATGGATGCGGCGATTGCCCGGTTTCAGATGTTTCGGCGCATGCGCACCGAATTGGAAACCACGCGACGCGCACTGGAAGAGCGCAAGCTGATCGACCGCGCAAAAGGCATTCTGATGAAAGCACGGGGAATCAGCGAAGAGGACGCCTATGCCCTTCTGCGCAAAACCGCGATGGATCAGGGCCGCAAAGTGGCGGAAGTTGCCAGCGCCCTGGTCACGGCAGCGGGGCTCTTGTCATGAACATGACGACCCTGCGTGTGGGTTTCGTGCCGTTGCTGGACATGGCGCCCCTGGCCATTGCGCATGAGATGGGCTTTGCCGCCGATGAGGGGCTGACGCTGGACCTGCAGCGCGCACCGTCGTGGTCCAGCCTGCGCGACATGCTGCTCTGGGGGCAGGTCGAGGCGGCGCAAATGCTGGCCCCTGTGCCGGTTGCGATGGCGCTTGGCCTGGGCGGGGCAGTGGCGCGGCTGGATATTCTGCAGGTCTTGTCAGTCAATGGCGATGTTGTGGGGGTATCCTCGGCACTGGCTGATCGCTTGCGCGAGTCGGGGCATGACTTCAACTTTGAAGACGCGGCTCAGACCGCGCGGCATCTGGCGCAGGTCGCTCCGCGCCCGCTTCGCATCGGTGTGCCGTTTCCCTTTTCGACCCATGTCGAGCTTGTCAGCTACTGGCTGCGCGATTCGGCGGTCGAGTATGAGCCTTGCACCATCCCGCCTCCGCGTATGGCCGATGCACTGGCCGCAGGCGAGGTGGATGCCTTTTGCGTGGGCGAACCCTGGGGTTCGGTCGCGGTTGAACAAGGCGCAGGATCGCTGCTTCTGCCCGGCAGGGCAATCTGGGCAGTGGCCCCGGAAAAGGTATTGGCCGCGCGCCATGACTGGACCGTCGGGAACCCGGATCTGATCGGTCGCCTGATGCGGGCGGTCTGGCGAGCGGCCCGGTGGCTGAGCGCGCCCGCGAACCGGATCACTGCATCAGAGATCCTTGCCCGGCCCGAGTATACAAATGCCACTGCCGAATTGCTGGATCGCGCCATGCGCGGCGAGATGGTCGTCTCCCCGCGTGGCGAACTGCGCAAGGTGCCTGACATGATCCGTTTCTTCGATGGCGCGGCCAGCTTTCCATGGCGGTCGCAGGCGGCATGGTTTGGCGCGCGACTGGCACAGCGCCACGGCCTCGACATTGCCGCAAGCATCGCCTCGGCCAAGACCGTCTGCCGGACCGATCTTTACCGCGCCCATCTGCGCAGCGCCGGGGCCGACCTGCCCGGGGCCTCGGAAAAGCTGGAAGGCAGCCTGCATCATCCAACCGCCGTTGCTTCTGAGCGCGGCACGGTGATTCTGTCCCCGGATGCTTTTTTTGATGGTCAGATTTTCGACCCGGACGGACCGTAGCGCTGAAAAAAGCAGCATCCGGATGCTGCAACTGCAAAAAGACTGGCTTACCCGCCCGAAACGCTTGTGAGACCGCACGCCGCACGACAGCCTTGGACCAAGCGAACCGGCCATGTGGTCGTTTCTGTCGATATCGGGGTTCAACGCCGAACCCTTCCGGGCACAGCCGCCTGACCATGATGCGCCAATCCCGCGCGCTGTGGTCGGCGGCTTTTTCATTTTCCGGACCGCACTACCCGGTCCACAGCCAGAGGATATAATCATGATCCATAAGCTGCTCGCTTCCACCACCCTCATCGCGACACTTGCCACGACAGCCCTGCGCGCCGACACTTTCCCGGAAATTGAAGAACTGACGCTGGGTTTCATCAAGTTGACCGACATGGCCCCGCTTGCCGTGGCTTATGAGCGCGGATATTTCGAGGATGAAGGCCTGTTCGTCACCCTCGAAGCGCAAGCCAACTGGAAAGTTCTGCTGGACGGGGTGATCGACGGCAACCTGCACGGCGCCCATATGCTTTCGGGGCAGGCGCTTGCCGCCACCATCGGCTTTGGCACCGAGGCACATATCGTCACACCCTTCGTTATGGATCTGAACGGCAACGCCACGACCGTTTCAAACGAGGTCTGGGATCTGATGCGCCCCGCCATCCCGTCAGATGCCGACGGCAAACCGATCCACCCCATTTCCGCCAGAGCCCTCCGCCCGGCGCTGGAGGCTTTCGCGGATCAGGGTCGTGCGTTCAACATGGGCATGGTCTTTCCTGTCTCGACCCACAATTTCGAACTGCGTTACTGGCTGGCGGCGGGCGGCATTCATCCCGGTTACTATTCCGCAGAAAACATCACCGGCCAGATCGGCGCCGAGGTGCTCTTGTCGGTAACGCCGCCCCCGCAGATGCCTGCCACGCTGGAGGCCGGCACGATCTCCGGCTACACCGTGGGCGAGCCGTGGAACCAGCAGGCAGTGGCGATGGGCATCGGCGTGCCAGTGGCGACAGACCTTGATGTGTTCCCGATGCGGGCCGAAAAGGTGCTGGGCCTGCGCGCAGATTTCGTTGCAGAGAACCCCAACACGGTCCAGGCCCTGACCCGGGCACTCATCCGCGCCGCCATGTGGCTGGACGAGAACGACAACGCCAACCGTGAAGAGGCCGTCCGGATCATCAGCCGCCCGGCCTATGTGGGGGCGGACGTTGATGTGCTGCGCAACTCCATGACCGGCACGTTCGAGTATGAAAAGGGCGATGTGCGCCCGGTGCCGGATTTCAACGTCTTCTTCCGGTATAATGCGAACTATCCCTACATATCGGATGCGGTCTGGTATCTGACCCAGATGCGCCGCTGGGGGCAGATCACCGAAGCGCAGACCGATGACTGGTATGCAGATGTCGCGCAGAGCGTCTTTCTGTCGGACCTGTTCCTCGAGGCCGCTCAATCGCTGGTCAAGGACGGGCTGGCCCCGGTCGATGCCTTTCCCTTTGACAGCGATGGCTACCGCGACGTGGTGGATCACGCCATAGACGGTGTTCCGTTCGATGCCCGCAGACCCAACGCCTATATCGACACCCTGCCGATTGGCCTGAAGGGCGATCAGCGTGTCGTGGGCACCGAGGTGCAGGGCTAACCCCCCGCCGTGACAAGGAATGAATGACATGACCGCAATCGACCCGACCCGAATGCAATCCGAACGCCGCGCCCGGCTGTTCACCCGCATCAACAGGCTGGATGGCTGGTTCAAGGTGCTGGGCCTGTCCTTTGTCACGCCCTTGCTGAGAGCCATGGCAGGCGAGAACCCCGGAGCGCAGGCAAGACAGATCTGGCAGCTTCTGGGCGTACCCGTGCTGGCCGTCATCGGGTTCCTGCTGCTCTGGGGCAATCTGGCGCCACGGGTGGAAACCTCGCTCGGGGCAATTCCCGGCCCGGCGCAGGTCTGGGAACAGGCCGCCGTGCTGCATGGCGAACATATCGCCGAGCAGGCCCGCAAAGCGGAGTTTCTGGATCGGCAAGCCGCCCGCAACGCCGATCTGATCGCTGCGGGACAGGCCGACCGGGTGCGTGAACGCCCCTATACCGGCTCGCCGACCTATTACGCGCAGATATGGACCTCCGTGCAGACCGTGTTCCTCGGCTTTCTGATCGCCACCGCCGTGGCCGTGCCGCTGGGCATTATGGCGGGGCTGTCGCCCACGGCGAATGCCGCCCTGAACCCGCTGATCCAGATTTTCAAGCCGGTCAGCCCACTGGCATGGCTGCCCATCGTCACGATGGTAGTGTCAGCCGTCTATGTCACCCAGGACGGGATGTTCTCGCGCTCTTTCCTGACATCGGCCATCACGGTGACGCTCTGCTCTCTCTGGCCGACGCTGATCAACACCGCCCTTGGCGTTGCCAGCATTGACCGCGACCTGATTTCGGTCAGCCGGGTACTGAAGCTGAACACCTGGACCAAGATCACACGGCTGGTGCTGCCCTCGGCGCTGCCGCTGATCTTTACCGGCCTGCGCCTGTCGCTGGGCGTGGGCTGGATGGTGCTGATCGCGGCCGAAATGCTGGCGCAGAATCCCGGTCTTGGCAAATTCGTCTGGGACGAGTTTCAGAACGGGTCTTCCACGAGCCTCGCCAGGATCATGGTTGCGGTTTTGACCATCGGGATCATCGGCTTCCTGCTGGATCGGCTCATGTATGCGCTGCAATCGCTCTTCACCTTCTCGAACAACCGGTGATCGCCATGGCCATTCTTGAATTCAAAGATGTCTGCAAGGGCTTTGGCACGGGGCTGGACCGCAAGGAGGTACTGAAAAACATCACCCTGTCGGTCGAACAGGGCGAATTTCTGGCAATCCTTGGCTTCTCCGGGACGGGCAAGACCACGCTGATCAACCAGATGGCAGGTCTTGCCCGGCCGGACAGCGGCGAGGTTCTGTTCAGAGGCAGGCCGATCACCGGGCCGGGGCCGGAACGGGGGATGGTGTTCCAGTCCTATTCGCTGATGCCCTGGCTGACGGTCGCGGGCAATATCGCGCTGGCAGTGGATGCGGTACATAAATCGGTCAGCCGGACCGCGCGCGCGGCGATGGTGGACAAGTTCATCGCCATGGTCGGCCTGTCCCACGCCAGGGGGCGACGCCCCGCGGAACTGTCCGGCGGCATGCGGCAGCGCGTCTCGGTCGCCCGTGCGCTTGCCATGAACCCCGAAGTCTTGCTGCTGGATGAACCGCTTTCGGCGCTGGACGCGCTGACGCGCGCCAATTTGCAGGACGAGATCACGCAAATCTGGCAGGCTGACCAGAAAACCGTGGTGCTGATCACCAATGATGTGGACGAGGCGATCCTGCTGGCTGACCGGATCATCCCGCTGAATCCTGACGGGACACTGGGCAAACACTTCAAGGTATCTATCACCCGGCCGCGCGCCCGTACCGTGATGAATGGCGATCCCGTCTTCAAGAAACTGCGCGCGGATGTCACCAGATACCTGATGGATGCGGGGGTCGCCGCCAAGGTGGCGGAAACCCGCGCCTTGCCGCAGGTCACGCCCATTCACGGGGCGCCCAGGGCCTATGTCGAGGCCGCGAAGAGCCCGATCGAGGACAGGTATCTGGAATTCTCCCAACTGTCCAGGATCTATCCCACGCCCGAAGGCCCGCTGACCGTGGTGGACCGGTTCGACCTGAAGATGAAGAAGGGTGAATTTGTCAGCCTGATCGGTCATTCGGGCTGCGGCAAGTCCACGGTCCTGACCATGGCGGCCGGGCTGAACGACATTTCGGGTGGCGCAATCAAGCTGGACGGACGCGCGATCGTGGGTGCTGATCCCGAACGCGCCGTCGTGTTTCAGTCGCCCAGCCTGTTTCCCTGGCTGACCGCCAGAGAAAACGTCGCCATCGGGGTGGACCGGGTTTACCCGCGCGCAAGCCGGGCCGAGCGGCAGGAGGTGGTGGAATACTATCTCGAACGTGTGGGCCTTGGTGGCGCCATGGACCGCATGGCGCAGGACATGTCGAATGGCATGAAACAGCGCGCGGGAATCGCCCGAGCCTTTGCCCTGAATCCCAGACTGCTGCTTCTGGACGAACCCTTCGGGATGCTCGACAGCCTGACGCGCTGGGAACTGCAGGAAGTGCTTATGGAGGTCTGGTCACGTACTAGGGTGACCGCGATCTGTGTCACGCATGATGTGGACGAGGCCATCCTGCTGGCAGACCGTGTGGTGATGATGACCAACGGCCCGCGCGCGCGCATCGGCAAGATCGTCGATGTGGACCTGCCGCGCCCTCGCACCCGAAAAGCGCTGCTCGAACATCCCGATTACTACAGCTACCGCACCGAAGTTCTCCGGTTTCTCGAAGATTGCAAACACGACGCACACAAGAAGAAGGAAGCCGCCTGATGAAAAAGAAGCTCGTCATTATCGGCGCGGGCATGGCCTCTGGCCGGGCTCTGGAGCATCTGCTGAGCGTCGACCCGCAGAGCTGGGACGTCACGCTGTTCAACGCTGAACCACGCGGGAACTATAACCGCATCATGCTCTCGCCGGTTCTGTCGGGCGAGAAAACCTATGCTGAAATCGTCACCCATGACGACAATTGGTATGCGCGGCGGAATATCACCTGCCGCTTCGGCGAAAGCGTCGTGCGGATCGATCGTCACAACAAGGTCGTCCATTCCAGCAAAGGCAGCGCTCCCTATGACAAGCTGCTGATCGCCACGGGGTCGGCCCCGTTCATCATTCCGGTGGCCGGCAAGGATCTGCAGGGCGTCGTGACCTATCGCGACATGGACGACACGCAGGCGATGATAGACGCCTCGGCCAGGTCCGGCGGCAAGGCCGTGGTCATCGGCGGCGGTCTGCTGGGGCTGGAGGCGGCGGCCGGTCTGAGGCTGCGCGGAATGGAGGTCACGGTCATTCATCTGATGGGTCACCTGATGGAGCGCCAACTTGACCCCGCCGCCGGTTATCTTCTGCAAAAGGATCTGGAGGCGCGTGGCCTCAGGGTTCATTGCAAGGGCGCGACCAAGGCAATCCTCGGCAAGGACCGGGCCGAGGCGGTGCTGCTGGAGGATGGCACCGTATATGACGCCGATCTGGTCTGCATCGCCGTCGGTATCCGGCCCGAAACCCGGCTTGCAACCGATGCGGCGCTGGATGTCGGTCGCGGGATCACAGTCAACGATCAGATGCTGACATCCGATCCCGACATTCTTGCCGTGGGTGAATGCGTGGAACATGACGGGCAGCTTTTTGGCCTTGTCGCACCGCTCTATGATCAGGCCAGGGTTGTGGCAAACACGCTGACTGGTCAGGAGGCGGCGTTCCGACCCGTGCAAACGGCGACCAGGCTGAAGGTTACGGGTGTTGATCTGTTCAGCGCGGGCGATTTCGCCGATGGGCCAGAGCGCGAGGATATCGTGTTCCGTGATCCGGCGCGCGGGGTCTACAAACGACTGGTCATAGAAAATGACCGGCTGATCGGCGCGGTCATGTATGGCGACACCGTCGATGGGTCATGGTTCTCTGGCCTGATCAGGGACGGCACCGATATCGCGCCCATGCGTGACACGCTGATCTTTGGCCCCGCCTATCAGGGGGAAACCGGCACGGATCCTCTGGCAGCCGTTGCAGCCTTGCCGTCTGACGCGGAAATCTGTGGCTGCAACGGCATCTGCAAAGGCGCCATTGTCACCGCTATCGAGGGCGGGGATACGACACTCGCCAGGATTCGTGCCACCACCACGGCCAGCGCGTCTTGCGGCACCTGCGCAGGGCTGGTGGAGCAGATTCTGGCCTGCACCCTGGGCGATGCGTTCCAGTTACCCGCCGCGCAACCAATCTGCGGCTGCACTGACCTGACCCACGAGGACACCCGCCGCCTGATCAAGGCGCGCATCCTGACATCCATGCCTGCGGTCATGCAGGAACTGGGTTGGAAAACATCCTGCGGATGCCACATCTGCCGCCCCGCGCTGAATTTCTACCTGCTGGCCGACTGGCCGCTGGATTACACGGACGATCCGCAAAGCCGGTTCGTGAACGAGCGCAACCATGCCAATATCCAGAAGGACGGGACCTATTCGGTGGTCCCGCGGATGTGGGGCGGCATGACCAATCCCCGCGAGTTGCGCGCCATTGCCGATGCCGCCGACAAATACGCAATCCCTGCGGTCAAGGTGACGGGTGGTCAGCGGATTGACCTGTTGGGCGTCAGGAAAGAGGATCTGCCTAACGTCTGGGCCGACCTGAACGCTGCCGGGCTGGTCTCAGGGCACGCCTATTCCAAGGGTCTGCGCACCGTCAAGACCTGCGTCGGCACCGATTTCTGCCGCTTCGGGACACAGGATTCGACCGGGCTGGGCATCAGGCTGGAAAAACGCCTTTGGGGATCATGGACACCGCACAAGGTCAAGCTGGCGGTATCGGGCTGTCCGCGCAACTGCGCTGAGGCCACCTGCAAGGATATCGGCATTGTCTGTGTCGATTCCGGTTTCGAGATCGGCGTCGGCGGTGCTGCGGGCATGGATCTGAAAGAGGTCGAACGCCTTGCCAAGGTCGCGACCGAGGCTGAAGCGATCGACCTGACCGTGGCTTTTTTCCAGCTTTACCGCGAGCATGCGAAATACCTCGACCGGCCCTACAAATGGCTGGCCAAGGTAGGACTCGACTGGGTGCGCGCGCAGGTCGTGGACGATCCGGAAAACCGCGCCGCGCTGATCGAACGGTTCGATCTGTCGCAATCCCTCTATCAGCGCGACCCTTGGGCGGATCGCGCAACACCCAAGGCGCAGGCCGAATTCGCGCCGATGGCAGATCTGACACAGGAGGCCGCCGAATGAACTGGCTGGATATCGGCGCGCTGGATGACATCCCCCGACGCGGGGCGCGCGTGGTGAAAACCGCGCATGGCTGTGTGGCGATATTCCGCACCGGCGATGACCGGGTGTTCGCCATCGACGACCGTTGCCCGCACAAGGGCGGACCGCTGTCCGAAGGGATCGTGCATGGCCATATGGTGACCTGTCCGCTGCACAACCGGGTGTTCGCTCTGGAAACCGGGCTGGCGCAGGGTGCGGATGCCGGGGCAGTGACCACCTATCCCGCACGGATCGAGGGCGGGCGCATTCTGCTCGACGCCCGGCGCCTGCTGCGAGGGCGTGCTGCATGACCGCCGTGCGCACCACCTGCCCCTATTGCGGTGTGGGCTGCGGTGTGCTGGTCACGCCGGACGGAAAGGGCGGGGCGCGGATCGAGGGCGACCCGGACCACCCGGCGAATTTCGGGCGGCTGTGTTCCAAGGGTACGGCACTGGGTGAAACCCTGCGCCTCGCCGGGCGCATCCTGACTCCGCGGATTGGCGGCCAGGTTGCCACATGGGACGCGGCGCTCGATCTGGTGGCGGATCGCTTTCTTGCCGCGATCCGGGATCATGGTCCCGACAGCGTGGCCCTCTACCTTTCCGGTCAGATGCTGACCGAGGATTATTACGTCGCCAACAAACTGATCAAGGGCTATATCGGCACCGCCAATGTGGACACCAATTCACGCCTCTGCATGGCGTCCAGCGTAGCGGGGCACAGCCGAGCCTTTGGCACGGATACGGTGCCCGGCACCTATGAGGATCTGGATCAGGCCGATCTGGTCGTTCTGGTGGGATCGAATCTCGCCTGGTGCCACCCGGTGCTCTTTCAGCGACTGATGGCGGCAAAGGCGGCGCGCGGCACACGGATTGTCGTGGTTGATCCGCGCCGCACGACAACCTGTGACATTGCCGATCTGCATCTGGCCCTTGCGCCGGGGTCGGATGCCGCGCTGTTCAACGCGGCCCTTGTGGCGCTGGCTGATCGTGGCGCGGTGGACGATGCCTATATCGCGCAGCATCTCAGTGGATTCGAGGACGCATTGGCCGCCGCCCGCGCCTCTGATGGGTCGATGACAGGACTGGCGCCGGACGATCTGGCGGACTTTCTTGACTGGTATGTGACGACCGAGCGGGTGGTCACGATCTATTCCCAGGGAATCAACCAGTCCGAAAGCGGCACCGACAAGGTCAACGCGATCCTGAATTGCCATCTGGCGACAGGCCGCATCGGTCGCCCTGGCATGGGTCCGTTCTCCGTCACCGGCCAGCCCAACGCGATGGGCGGGCGAGAGGTGGGCGGGCTGGCAAATATGTTGGCCTGCCATCTGGATATAGAAAACCCCGATCACCGCGCCGCCGTGCAAGGCTTCTGGGACAGCCCGACCATGCCGGAGAAACCGGGCCTGAAAGCGGTCGAGATGTTTCAGGCCGTGGCCCAGGGGCGGATCAGGGCGCTCTGGATCATCCACACCAACCCGGCCGCGTCGATGCCCGATGCAGATGCCGTGGCACGCGCAATCGAAGGTTGCGATTTCGTGGTGGTGAGCGATGTGACGCAGACCGATACCACTGCACTGGCGGATGTGATCATGCCCGCGACCGCATGGGGCGAGAAATCAGGCACTGTCACCAATTCCGACCGCACCATCAGCCGCCAGCGGCCCTTCCTGCCCACACCGGGGCACGCGCGCGACGATTGGCGGATGATTGCAGATGTGGCCGGGCGCATGGGCTGGGGCGACGCCTTTGGCTGGGACAGTCCGGCGCAGATCTTTGCCGAGTATGCGCAGCTTTCCCGCCTTGCGGGCGATCTTGGGCGGGATTTTGACATCTCGGGTCTGGCCGGGGCCGATTACGACGCGTTGCCACCCACACGCTGGCCGGTCAGCGCGCGCCGGCAGGGCGGACGGTTCTTTGGCGCGGGGGGGTTCTTTACCCCGGATGCCCGCGCGCGGATGTTGCCGATCGCCCCGCGGCTGCCGGTTGCCGTAACCGGGCGGCGCTATCCGTTCCGGTTGAACACCGGCAGGGTGCGCGACCAGTGGCATACGATGACACGCACCGCTCTTGCACCGCGCCTGAACCAGCATACCGCCGAGCCGTTTCTGGAAATCCACCCCAGGGATGCGGCGGATCTTGGTCTTGCGCCCGCGTGTCTGGCGCGTGTCATCAGCCCCCGTGGCCAGGCCATCCTGCGCATCGCGATCACGGACCGCGTTCAATGCGGGCAGGTCTTCGCACCGATGCACTGGACAGGCGAGACCGCACCCACGGGCCGCGTCGATGCCCTGGTCGCTGCCGTGACCGATCCGGTATCAGGCCAACCCGAAAGCAAGGCCTCGGTCGTGGACATCGCGCCTTTGAACCCGGCCTGGTACGGATTTGCCGTGTCGGTCGGGCCGCTGACGCCGGACGCCACTTACTGGGCGCGCGCGCGCCATGCAGGCGGATGGCGCGGCGAACTGGCCGGAATGGATGCCCCCGAGGATTGGGAGGGATATGCCCGTGCGCTCTTTGACCTGCCCGATGCCACCTGCCTGAGTGTCGAGGACCGCGTGCGCGGTACGCATCGACTGGCCTTCATGGAGGGCGGGCGCACATTGGCGGCGCTCTTTGCAGCATCGGAACCGATGCAACTGGCGCGCGGGCATCTGGCCGCGCAGGTCGGTCGGGCGGGCGCGACACTGCTGGCTGGCCGCCCCGGTGCCGGACAGACCGACCCCGGTCCAACTGTCTGTGCCTGCCTGAATGTGGGGCTGAACACGATCACGGCTGCGATTGCGATGCAGAACCTGACCACGGTTGAGCAGATTGGCGCTGCCTTGCAGGCAGGAACATCTTGCGGATCATGCCGACCGGAACTGGCAACCCTGCTTGCTGCACGGCTGGAGGCTGCAGAATGATCTTCGCGGCCCGCATCCACGTCACCGGCCGGCCGGCGGTGGGAACGCGCGCGATCACCAGCCGGAGTCGAGCAACTGCACGTTGTTCCTCACCGCCTGATTGCCAGAAGGAACCACACCATGAATACCTTTCACATGTTCCTGCAAATGGCCGGGCGTCATGTCATCGTCGTGGGGGGCGGCGAACAGACCGCTCCTGCCATGACAAGGGAAGCGACCGCAGGGGTCAACGTCATGGATCGCCCCGCGCTTTGCAACGCTCTCGCCCCGCCCGGTGTGAACCGTGACCCCGCGATGGCGGAAATCCCGACCAGGGGCATGGCGTCAGGGCTCGCAAGGCGAATCCGGACCGCCATGGGAACCTTGCCGAAGCTGGGGCTGAGTGATCTGGCCGTGTTGGCCGACCGCCTGCATCTGGAAGTGACCCGGTGCCCCTCCTGGCGCGATGGACGCTGTTTCCGGAATCAGGTGGTCAACAACACACCTGCCGCGGGCGGTACGGATCCGGTGCAAGGATCCATCGCGCTGGTCGGCGCAGGACCGGGTGCGGCAGACCTGCTTACCCTGCGCGCGCTGCGCCTGTTGCAAGAGGCCGATGTGATCTATCATGACCGACTGGTGGAACCCGCCGTTCTGGAACTGGCGCGCCGCGAGGCCGAGCGCGTATTCGTCGGAAAAGAGGTAGGCGCCTGCACCTGGCCGCAAGACCGGATCAATGCCGTGATCCTTGCTGCTGCCCGTCAGGGGCGCAGGGTCGTGCGCCTGAAATCGGGTGATCCCGGCATCTTCGGTCGCGCGACCGAAGAGCTGGACGCCGCCCGTGCCGCAGGCATCACCGTCGAGATCGTGCCCGGCGTTACTGCCGCCAGCGCCGCCGCCGCAAGCCTTGGCCGCGGGCTGACCGAACGGGGCGCCACGGATCGGCTGCTGCTGGCGACTGCGACCTGCAGACCGGGCGACCCCGACCCGGACTGGGCGACCATGCTGAAGCCCGGCACGACACTGGCGATCTACATGGGTGTTCGCAAGGCCCCAGAGTTCACACGGCAACTGCGCAACGCCGGCGTTCCCATGGGGCTGGAGGTCGAGATCGTCAGCCATGCCTCGACCGCGCGCGAGACCATCACGCGCTGCACCCTGTCCGCCCTTGCGCAGGCAATGGGCGACGGCAGGATCGACAATCCCGCAATCATCTTCATCCGCTGGGCAAAACGGGAAAACATGCTGCCACAGGCGGTGATCCGCACAGCGCTTCGCGCAGTGGACTGACCCCTTGCACCACTCCGGACTGGCAAACGCGTCTCGGACCGGGCGTGATCGGGCGACATCCGGGATGGCGGCAAAGAAATAAAATAAAACAGCAGCATTGACCACATCATGACGCAGAAAGCATAACGAAGAGGCGGGTCATATTTACGTGACCACTAATACTTGTCCGGCATGGAGCGAGACCGTGGTTCAGAAAGACGCCGATCCAGCTGAGAGGTGCCCTGTCGGCGGCGCGATGAACGATCTTCCGATTGTAAACGCCTTCAAGCGAATGCCGGTACCGCTGATGATCGTGGGATCCGACGGTCGGATCCTGCATTGCAACGCTGCGACCCATGGTTTGTTCGGTTACGATCCGGATGTCCTGATAGGCCGGGCGGTGTTTGACTTGCTGCCGGTGACCTCGGTTTCAGAACTGAATGCCCATATCAAGCCTCCTGCCATCGACGCCGTCGTCAAGGGCATGATCGGGCGAAAATGCAACGGTGCGCCGATCCTGCTCGCCGTCCAGATCACGGCCTGGGTTGACGCGGAACACGGTCTCCAGCATGCGCTCGCGCTTCGCGATATCACCTATGAATCGGAGGCGGAGAAGGCCACCAGGGACGAGTTGAAACGTGCCAACAACGCGATCAGAGGCGCCCGCATCGGCGTCTTCGAGTACGATCCGTCTGCGCAGTCCGTCATCGTGTCGGACATCTTGCGAGAGCTGATGGAACTTGATCCCATGGATACTGCGGATGTCCAGCAGGAGTGGCGCGCGCGTGTGCATCCATATGATCTTGATATCGCGCTCGAACCGATCCGGCTCTGCCAGAAGGGTCTGAGAGAGCGGGCCAGTTGTGAGTATCGGCTGCGCGAGAAGAACGGCGCTGGATGGCGCTGGATACGAATGGATGTGGCCGTTGCCAAACGGGATAAGGCCAGAACCGTTACCCGCCTGATCGGAGCAATCAGGGAAATCACCGAGCGCAAGAAGGTCGAGAGCGAACTTCGCAGAAGTGAAGAACAGTTGAGGCTGGCCTTCGAACACGCCCCGATCGGCAAGGCGATCGTTGGCCTGGATGGCAGGTGGATGCGTGTCAACCCGGCACTCTGCGATCTACTTGGCTATTCGGAGGACGATCTGCTGAAGACCGACTTCCAGTCGCTCACACACCCCGACGATCTGCACGGCGATCTGCATCGGCTCGAGCAGTTGAAGGCTGGCACGATCTCGGACTTTCGGGTCGAAAAGCGCTATATCCGTTCAGACGGCGCGATCGTATGGGGACTGCTGAGTGTGAACGTGGTCAGAAATGCACGCGGGAAACCGGATCACTTTGTCTCGCAGATCGTGGATGTGACAGAGCGACGGCGGCTGGACGAGATGAAAAACGAATTCGTGGCGACCGTAAGCCACGAACTCAGAACGCCCCTGACATCCATCCTCGGCTCCCTGTCGCTTTTGTCCTTCATGGACGCCGAGCCGCTGTCGGACGAGGCGAAGCGACTGCTTTTCATTGCCCAACAGAACGGCGATCGCCTGCATGCCCTGATCAACGACATTCTGGACTTCGAGAAGTTTTCGGCCCGGCAGATTGACTTCAGCCTGTCCAGGCAGCGCATTATCAACCTGGTCGAGAGCTCCACTCTCTCCAACCTGGCTTTGTCCGATCAGTTTGGCGTACGCTTCAATATCATCTGCCCGGACCGGAGCGTGAGCGGATATGTCGACGACAAACGGTTTCAGCAGGTCATGGCCAATCTGTTATCAAACGCTGCGAAATTCGCTGACACGGGAAGCACGGTCGACATCACCGTCGAGAACCATGAGAAAGCGGTCCGCGTTTCTGTCACCAATCGGGGCTGCGTCATCCCCGATTCCTTTCGCAGTCAGATTTTCAAACCCTTTTCCCAAGCTGCCCGTTCATCCACACGCAAACGGGGCGGAACAGGTCTGGGGCTGAGCATCACCAGGCAGATCGTCGAACAGTCCGGAGGCACCATCGGCTTCGAGAGCGACCAGAACGGCGTCACGACGTTCTGGTTTACCGTCCCGACCGAAGAACCGATGCAGGGCACGACCCGGTGATACCTTCCGCGGCCCTGCTTAGGGCTTTCAGGTATGCAGAAACATATTCTCTACCTGCGGGTCGCGCGGATATTGACAGCCCCTGGTGCGCCTTGCTTCTTGAGCGTCCGGTTCTCTGCTCTGGCAATCGCCCGGTCAAAGGTCTTTCGGATGCGCTGGAGTTTCCCGGTGTTGGGACGGATGGGATTTCCTATCGAAACTTCGAGGTCGAGCGGATCGCCATCATCATATTCAGCGCCCATTTCGTCGAGAATGTTCTGAACTGCCATCTCCAGCCGAATCGACGGCTCCAGGTGCGCCTTACTTGAAACCAGCAGGAAAAGCCCGTTTCCGGCATAGGCCATGATGTAACCAAGCGGTCTGAACACAAGGCCGATCGCGTCGGCCACTTCAGTTAGAACATAGTGGAATTCATCGGACGTCGCCTTGATGTAGATCGCTTCGATCCGGTCGATCTTGACAGCCAGGACCTGCGAGCCGGCAAGCCCCGAACGTGACAACTGCGCCAGGTAATTGCACAAGGCCGTGTAACTGATCAGATCGTTGTCTGCCCCGATCTGTAACTCATCGGAAAGGTTGAAGGAATGAACAGACCCTGTGGCCAGCCTTTGCTGTCCGGCTGACTCCAGTGCCGCCGCCGCCTCCTGTCGCGCGACGACAAGCTCCTGCGCTGTGCGCAGACGTGCTCCAAGTTCGCTGATATCAAAGGGTTTTGTCACGAAATCCGTCGCACCGGCCCTGAACGCGTCATCGACATAGGTTTTTTCCGTCATCGCGGTCAACATGATGATCGGCGTCTTTCGGTAGGCCGATATCTGGCGAACGTGGTGACAGAGTTCGATACCGTCCATTTCCGGCATGTTGATATCAAACAGAAAGCAGTCGAAAACCACATCGCCGCCGCGCAGCAGTTCCAGCGCGATCTCACCGGAGGCCGCAGTAGAAACATCCTCAAACCCAACCCTTGCGGAGATCTTGCTCAGGAGCTCGAGTATGAAGAGATCATCGTCAACAGCCAGAATTTTCATGTAAGCCTCAGGTAATTTGCGTCACTTCGGATCATCAGTCAAAGAACAGATGACCGACAATTTCAGATGATACCATACCACCGAAGAGGTTTCTCTGGCAGGGTTCTGAAACAATCGATTTCCCGTTCGGTCAGATGGTTCCGGATTGATGGCCTCCCAAAGCCCCCTGATCTGTCCGCAGACAGCGTCAATGCGCTGACAATCCTGTGAGGTCGGGCATGCGCCCCTTTCACCGGCGGCGCGGCTCGGGCATGCAGGGCCAGGACACAAACCGCATTGGATCACGTTCGACATGGAAAGCCTCTATTACGTTCTCAGTTGGGCCTGTCACCGGCGCTGCAAGCATTGCTACGAATCCCGCTTTCGCCCCTATGTGCGCGGCGCGCTGCAAAAGGTTGTGGACGAGGCAAAGGCCACCTTTCCCAAGGTCATCGCCAACCTGCCCGACGAGCTGAGCTATCTCGACCTGAACGCGCCCTCTGAAACCGCGCCGGGCGGCTACGAGCACCGCGCCAGCCGGATCATTCTTGCGGGCGGCGAGGTGCTGGTTGATCCGGTGCGCGAAGAGGTGCTCTATCCCGCGCTGGACGCCATCCGCGAGAAATACGGCGCGCAGGGCGTGCGGGTGATCGTGCAGACCACCGGCGATCTGGTGACGCCGCAGATCGTCGAGGATCTGCTGGCGCGCGGGGCGTGGATGATCTCCTGCGCGGGGATGGACGATTTCCATGTCGGCATGGAGGGCGACAAGCGCCTGCCGCTTCAGGATCGCCTGCGCGAGATGTTCGAGGCGGCGGGAATGCGCGACAGCGCGCTGGCATCGACCACGCGCAACTGGAACGAACAGACGCAGGATCAGCCGGTCTATTCCTTCTTCGGCGCGACCGAGGATGCCTGGATCGGCAAGATCTGGCCGCGCGGGCGAGCCTGGGAAAACTCGCTCAGCAAGGCCACGATCACCGACAATTTCTGCAATGCCTGGTCGGGGGGGCTTGGCTTTCTCAACCGTGGCTATTCGGGATCAGAGGTGTCGATCGACCCCAATGGCGATGTCTTTCCCTGCTGCCTGAAAACCGCAGCACCCCTGGGCAATCTTTGCGAGGAACGGCTGGCCGACATCCTTGACAGCCTCACGGGCCACCCCGCGTTTGAGGCGATTTCCATGGGCCACCCCGAACGGATGGGGCTGGCGCAGGGCTGGGATCTGAACCGTTTTCTTGAGGAATCGCGCACCACACGCCCCGACGGACAGCCCTATCGCAATCTCTGCATCGGCTGCGACCGCTATTTCGAAAAGGTATTGGGGCCGGAACTGGCGCGCCTGCGCGAGGCGCGTCTGGCGGCAAAGCGGGCGGCGGAATGAACGCGATCCAGGCCGCCAACCGTCGCGCCGCCCTGATCCCCGCCCTTGCCGACGCCCTGCGCGGCGCGGGCATTGCCCCCGGCGCGCCCGCGCTCATGCCCGACACCGGGCTCGCGCATGATCATATCCGCCTGACCGGCACCGGACGCATCGCCCGCCTGCCCAAGCAGAGCCAGATGCAGCTTGGCGCGGTCGAAAACCTCGCCTATCAGGCCGCCTGTTTCACCCGCGCCAGCGTCAGCGGCCATGCCCCGCGCCTCTTTGCCGTGCTGCCCCCCTCGGACGCCTTGCCACGCGGCGGGCTGATCGTCGAGGACATCATCGGTCGCCCCGCCCGCCTGCCCGGCGACCTGCCCGCCATCGTGGCGGCCCTCGCGGCGATCCACGCGCTGCCGGTGCCCGACGCGCAAGACCGCGCGCCGCTCCTGAACCCGCCCGATCCTCTGGCGGGATTGCTGGAGGAGATCGGCGCGCAGGCTGCGTATCTCGACGCCGCCGCCATTGCGCCCGAAACCCGCGCCATCCTCGACCGCCACCTGACCGCCCTGCGCGATCTGGCCGCGGCGGACGCCCGCCCGCCCAAACGGCTGATTTCCTTCGACGCCCATCCCGGTAATTTCCTGATCGACACCTCGGGCCGTGCCATCCTTGTCGATCTCGAAAAGGCCCGCTACAGCGCCCCGCCGCTCGATCTGGCGCATGCCACGCTCTACACCTCGACCACATGGGATATGGCCAGCCACGCCATCCTCACCCCGGAGGAAACCGCCACCGCCTGCCGTAAATGGCTGGATCATCTGCCCGCCGAGGACCGCGCCGCGCTCGCCCCGTGGATCCTGCCGATGCGCCGCGCGATGTGGCTCTGGTCCATGACATGGTGCGCCAAATGGCGGGTGCTGTCGGGTCAGACCGCCAGACCGGACGCACAGGGCGAGGACTGGGCCGCGTCCAACAGCGAGGCCGCGCTGGTGACCCATGTGCGGGGCCGCGTCGATCACTATCTCGACAGCCGGACCGCCGCCCGTATTGACAAAGAGTTCGGCCTGCTGACCGATCTTCTGTAACACCACTCACGAACAGGGAGATACCCGGATGATCCGACAGATGCTTACTTCGCTGGCAGCACTTGCCCTCGCCGCACCCCTCGCGGCGCAAGAGGCCGCGCCCGACCCCGGCGACTGGCAGACCGTGACAGAGGCCGCAAATGGCCAGACCGTCTATTGGCACGCCTGGGGCGGCTCGAACGCGATCAACGATTATATCGCCTGGGCCGGTCGCACGGTCAAAGACCGCCACGGCGTCACCGTCGAACATGTAAAGCTCAAGGACACCGCCGATGCCGTCAGCCGTGTGGTCGCCGAGAAATCGGCGGGCAAGGATGCGGGCGGCGCGGTCGATCTCATCTGGATCAACGGCGAGAATTTCGCCGCGATGAAGGAACAGGGCCTGCTCTTTGGTCCCTGGGCCGAGGATCTGCCCAACTGGCAATTCGTGGATGTCGAGGGCAAGCCCGCCGTCTCCGCCGATTTCACCGTGCCGACCGAGGGGCTGGAGGCGCCCTGGGGCATGGCCCAGATCATCTTTTACCACGACACCGCCCGGCTGACCGAACCGCCACGTTCCATCGCGGCCCTCGCCGACTGGGCGCGCGCCAATCCGGGACGCTTTGCCTATCCGCAGCCGCCCGATTTTCTCGGCTCCACCTTTCTGAAACAGGCGGTGATCGAACTCACTCCCGATCCGTCCGTTCTGCTGGCGCCGGTGAGCGAGGCCAGCTATCAGACCGCCACCGCCCCGCTCTGGGCCTATCTCGACGATCTCACCCCGAACCTCTGGCGCAGCGGTGCGGCCTATCCGCAATCGGGCCCGCGCCTCATTCAAATGATGGCCGATGGCGAGATCGACCTTGCGCTCAGCTTCAACCCAAACGAGCCGTCGAACGCCATAGCGAATCACGAACTGCCCGACACGGTGCGCACCTATGTGCTGGACGGCGGCACCATAGGCAATGCCAGCTTCGTGGCGATTCCCTATAACGCCAACGCCAAGGCGGGCGCGCTGGTGCTGGCCAATTTCCTGATGTCACCCGAGGCGCAGGCTCGCAAGCAGGATCCGGCCGTCTGGGGCAGCGGCACCGTGCTGGCGATGGACAAGCTGGGCAAAGAGGACCGCGCGCGCTTCGATGCAATCGAACTGGGCGTCGCCACCCTCGGCCCCGCCGACCTGGGGCAGGCTCTGCCGGAACCGCACCCGTCCTGGATGGTGCGGCTAGAGCAGGACTGGACCGCGCGTTACGGCGTCGGCCAGTAACGCCGGCCGATGCCCGCCGACATCAGCATAGCAGAATCCGCCCCCCCGCGCCCCGCGCGGCGGGCGCGGTTCCTGCCCTGGGCGCCCACGCTCACCCTCGTCGTGATGCTGGGGCCGGTGCTGGCGGGGCTTGCGGGCACGCTGGCGCCCGCGTTCGGCGTGATGCCCGCGCTGGGCGGCACCACACCCGGCCTCGCGCCGTGGCAGGCGCTCTTTGACTGGCCCGGCCTGCCGCGCGCCGTGGCCCTCAGCCTCGGGGTGGGCTTTGCCGCCACCGCGCTGTCGCTGGCGCTGGTGATCCTGATCTGCGCGGGCTGGGCGGGCACGCGGCCCTTTGGCGTGATCGAGCGGCTCCTGTCGCCGCTGCTGTCGGTGCCGCACGCGGCGGCGGCCTTTGGCCTTGCCTTTCTCATCGCCCCCTCGGGCTGGATCGCGCGGGCGCTCTCGCCCTGGGCAACCGGCTGGGACCGCCCGCCCGATCTGTTGATCCTTCAGGATCCGGCGGGGCTGAGCCTGATCTTCGGGCTGGTGACAAAGGAGGTGCCGTTCCTCTTGCTGATGACGCTCGCAGCACTCACCCAGACACGGCCCGGCCCCAGCCTGCGCATCGCGCAGGCGCTTGGCTATGCGCGCGTCACCGGCTGGCTCAAGACGGTCTTTCCCCCGGTCTATCGTCAGATCCGCCTGCCAGTCTATGCGGTGCTGGCGTTTTCGATGTCGGTGGTGGATGTGGCGATCATCCTTGGCCCCAACACGCCGCCCACGCTGGCGGTGCAGGTGGTACGCTGGATGAACGATCCCGACCTTGGCCTGCGCTTTCAGGCGGCGGCGGGGGCGGTGTTGCAACTCGGGCTGGTGCTGACGGGCCTCGCCCTCTGGCGCCTGATGGAACTGGCGGTCGCCCGCATCGGGCGCGCCTGGATCGCCTCGGGCGCGCGCGGGCGGGCGAGCGCCGAACACGCCCTGCGGATCGCCGCCCTGATCCTCGGCGCCACGGCGGCCCTCGCCGTCATCGCGGGTCTCGCTTGTCAGGCGATCTGGTCCCTTGCCGGACTCTGGCAATTCCCCGACCTGCTGCCCGATGGCCTTACCCTGCGCAACTGGCAGCGTTTCGGCCCGCGCCTGAGCGGCCCGGCGCTGGAAACCGGGACCATCGCCGCCTGTTCCACCTGCCTTGCGCTACTGCTCACGCTCGCCTGTCTCGAGGCCGAACACCGCCACGGGCTGCGTCCCGCGACGCGCGCGCTGTGGCTGCTCTATATCCCGCTCATCGTGCCGCAGGTGGCGTTTCTGGCCGGGTTCCAGACATTCTCGATCAGCGCCGGAATAGATGGCGGACGCGTGGCGGTGATCCTCGCGCATCTGGTTTTCGTGCTGCCCTACGTGTTCCTCGCGCTCGCCGACCCCTGGCGGGCCTGGGACCGCAATCAGGACACCATCGCCCGCGCCTTGGGCGCAGGCCCTGACCGGGTGCTCTGGGCGGTGCGCCTGCCGATGCTGCTGCGCCCGGTGCTGACCGCCGCCGCCGTGGGTTTTGCCGTATCGGTGGGGCAATATCTGCCGACCCTGCTGGTGGGTGCGGGCCGGGTGCCGACCCTGACGACCGAGGCGGTGGCGCTTGCCTCGGGCGGGGACCGGCGGGTGATCGGGGTCTATGCGCTGGCGCAGATGGCGGCGGCCTTTGCGCCCTTTGCCCTCGCCGTGCTTCTGCCACGCCTCTTGTGGCGCAACCGAAAGGGATTGCTCGATGGCTGACGGCAACACAATTCGACCCGGCCTGCGGTTCGAAAAGCTGACGATCTCGCTGGGGCAGACCCGGCTGATCTCGCTCGACTGCACCATCGCGCCAGGCGAGGTGCTGACCGTGATGGGGCCCTCCGGCTCGGGCAAATCGACGCTGCTGGCGGCGATCACCGGCACGCTCGACCCGGCATTCACGATGACAGGGCGCATCCGGCTGGACGGGCGCGACCTGTCGGACCTGCCGACAGAGGCGCGGCAGATCGGCATCCTCTTTCAGGACGAATACCTCTTTCCGCATCTTTCCGTCGGGGCCAATCTGGCCTTTGGCCTGAAACCGTCGCTCCGGGGCCGCGCCGAGCGCCGCGCCCGGATCGAGGCGGCTCTGGCCGAGGTGGGGCTGGCCGGGTTCGCCGATCGCGACCCGGCCACGCTGTCGGGCGGGCAACGGGCGCGGGTGGCGCTGCAACGCATGCTCCTGTCGGAACCCCGCGCGCTTCTGCTGGACGAGGCGTTTTCCAAACTCGACACCGGCCTGCGCGCGCAGATCCGCGCGCTGGTGTTCGAGACCGCGCGCAACCGCGCGCTGCCAGTGCTGCAGGTCACGCACGATCATTCCGACGCCGAGGCGGCGGCGGGCGAGATTCACGCCCTCGCCTGAACCCTTTGGCCCGTCCCTATCGACGGCGCATCGCCCAGGCCATCTGCGCCTGTGTCTCGACGGCGCAGGGGCGCAGGGCGCGCAGCCTTTTCAGCGCGTCATCGGCGTTTTCTCCGGTCTCCACCATCAGCCGCAGCATCGCCATCCCGGACCGGCCACAGCCGCCCCGGCAGTGGATCAGCACTCGACCGCCCCCCGCGAGCGCCGCGCGCGCCACGGCGCTCGCGCCGCGCCACGCCTCTGCCTGATCCGGCGCAGGGATGCCGAAGTCCCTGACAGGAAAGGAAATCCACCGCGTTCCCGCCTCCTGGACATCAGCCCCGAGCGCCGCCGCGCCCACCTCGACCATCTCCGCCGGCGTGGTCATCGAGATCACCAGCGCCGGCCGCCAGTCGCACAGATGCGTCATGTCCCCGGCATAGTCCCCGCCGCCCCCCGGCAGCGGCGCAAGCGCCAGCGTGCCGCCACCGACCCGCAGCGCATGGATCACGAACCCGCTCATCCCGGGCACCATAGGGCAACGAAAACAACAGCCTGGAACCTCATCGCCGCTCTCCGACACGATCCCCACAGATTTGCCGCATTGCGCCTGAAAAGCAAGGTGGACGCCCTGCGCGCCCCGCTCTACCCTGTCCGGGCATACGAATCCCGAAAGGTCCGCGCATGTCCGACACTGCCCAGCCCGGCTATCAGGTTCTGGCCCGCAAATACCGGCCCGAGACTTTTGCCGATCTCGTCGGGCAGGACGCCATGGTGCGCACGCTGAAAAACGCCTTTCAGGCGGATCGCATCGCGCAGGCCTTCATCATGACCGGCATTCGCGGCACCGGCAAGACCACCACCGCGCGGATCATCGCCAAGGGCATGAACTGCATCGGCGCGGATGGTCAGGGCGGCCCCACGACCGAGCCCTGCGGCCAGTGCGAACATTGCCGCGCGATCATGGAAGGCCGCCATGTCGACGTGATCGAAATGGACGCGGCCAGCCATACCGGCGTGCAGAACATCCGCGACGCGATCATCGAAACCGTCTCCTACCGGGCCGCCAGCGCGCGCTACAAGATCTTCATCATCGACGAGGTTCACATGCTCTCGACGAGCGCCTTCAACGCGCTCCTCAAGACCTTGGAAGAACCGCCGGCGCATGTGAAATTCATCTTCGCCACCACCGAAATCCGCAAGGTGCCGGTCACGGTTCTGTCGCGCTGTCAACGCTTCGACCTGCGCCGGATCGAACCCGAGGTGATGATCGCCCTGCTGCGCCGCATCGCCACCGCCGAGGGCGCCGACATCACCGACGACGCGCTCGCCCTCATCACCCGCGCCGCCGAAGGATCGGCGCGCGACGCCACATCGCTGCTCGATCAGGCGATCAGCCACGGCGCGGGCGAGACGACCGCCGATCAGGTGCGCGCGATGCTGGGGTTGGCGGACCGGGGCCGCGTGCTCGACCTCTTCGACATGATCATGCGGGGCGACGCGGCGGGCGCGCTGGCAGAACTCGGCGCGCAATATGCCGAAGGCGCCGATCCGCTGGCCGTGCTGCGCGACCTGGCCGAAATCACGCACTGGATTTCCGTGGTCAAGATCACGCCCGATGCCGCCAACGACCCGACCATCGGCCCGGATGAGCGCGCCCGTGGCGGACAGATGGCCGAGGCGCTGCCGATGCGCGTGCTCACCCGCATGTGGCAGATGCTGCTCAAGGCGCTGGACGAGGTGACGCTGGCCCCCAATGCGATGATGGCCGCCGAAATGGCGGTGATCCGTCTCACCCATGTGGCCGATCTGCCCACCCCCGAGGATCTGGTGCGCCGGTTGCAGGACAATCCACCCACCGGGCCGGGCGGCGGCGGCGTCAGAACCGCCGCACCCCAGCCCCAGACCACCAACGCACAGAGCAGCCTGCCAGCGCCCACGCATGCCAGCCCCTCGGGCACCACAGCCTCTGGCACGCAGCAGGCGGTCGCACTCGCCCATGACCCGCAAGAGGCGCTGGCGCGTTATCCGACCTTTGAGCATGTGATCGAACTGATCCGCGCCAATCGCGACGTGAAACTGCTGGTCGAGGTCGAGGGCCACCTGCGCCTTGCCGCTTATCGCCCCGGCCGAATAGAATTCACCCCGACACCGGACGCGCCTGCGGATCTTGCGCAGCGGCTTGGCAGCGCCCTGCAACGCTGGACCGGCAATCGCTGGGCGGTCAGCCTGGTGAACTCCGGCACCGCCCCCACGATACGCGAGACGCGCGATGCCACCCAGGGCGCGCTCAGGGCCAGCGCCGCCGGGCACCCTCTCGTTCAGGCGGTCATGGCGACGTTTCCCAAGGCCCGCATCACCACGATTCGAACCCCCGAAGAGATCGCCACCCATGCCGGGGCCGAGGCCCTGCCCGAGGTCGAGGAAGAATGGGATCCCTTCGAAGAAGACTGATCCCCGCCGCCGCCCCCCTTGCCTGTCGCCTTTCACATGCAGATATGCTTAAAGGCCGCAAATCCATTCCGATCACAGGAGACAAGATCATGTTCAAAGGGCTCGGCGCCATGGGCGACATGGCCAAGATGATGAAGGCCGCGCAGGAAATGCAGCAAAAGATGGCGGCCCTTCAGGAAGAGATGCACAGCCTCATGGTCGAGGGCCAATCCGGCGCCGGTCTGGTCAAGGCCACCTGCACCGCCAAGGGCGAGCTGAAAGGTCTGGATATCGACCCGTCGATCTTCAACTCCGACGACAAGGAAGTGGTCGAGGATCTGATCCTCGCCGCGATCAAGGACGCACAGGCCAAGGCCAGCGCCCGCGCGCAAGAGGAAATGAGCAAGCTCACCGAAGGCATGGGCCTGCCCAAGGACATGAAGCTGCCGTTCTGAACGGCGGGTTTCATCCTGCCGAAAATACCCACGGCTCCGGCACCTGCGCCCTGAACGGACACCCAGATTGAGCAGCACCCGCGATATCGACGCCCTGATCGACATGATGGCACGCCTGCCCGGCCTTGGCCCCCGCTCGGCCCGGCGCGCGGTGCTGCACATGATCCGCAAGCGCGCGCTGCTGCTCACGCCTCTGGCCGACCTGATGCAGAGTGTCGCCGCCACCGCGCGCGAATGCACCATATGCGGCAATATCGGCACCACCGAGATCTGCGATATCTGCACCGCGCCGAAACGCGCCAATGGCCAGATCTGCGTGGTCGAGGACGTGGCCGATCTCTGGGCGATGGAACGCGGGCAGGCCTTCAGGGGGCGCTATCACGTTCTGGGCGGCACGCTCTCGGCGCTTGACCAGATCGGCCCCGAATCGCTGCGCATCCCGCAGTTGATCACACGGGTCGCCGAGGAAGGGATCACCGAGGTGATCCTGGCCCTCAACGTCACCGTGGACGGGCAGACAACCGCCCATTACATCGCCGATCAGCTCGACGGGCGCGTCATGCTCACTTCGCTCGCGCAGGGTGTTCCCATCGGCGGCGAGTTGGATTATCTGGACGATGGCACGATCAGCGCGGCACTCGCGGCGCGCAAGAGCCTCTGAACACCCCACCGTCACCACCCCCGGCCAGAACGGACGCGATCAAGACGTGATGACCCCTATCTCCCTCTTCCTGATTTACCTGCTGGTGCTCAACCTGCTGACCCTCGGCCTGTTCTGGTGGGACAAACGCTGCGCCATCACCCGGCGCTGGCGGGTACCCGAAAGCACGCTGCTCACCCTGTGCCTGGTCGGCGGATCGCTCGGGGCCAAGACCGGACAGGGCATCTTTCGCCACAAGACCCGCAAGGAGCCGTTCCGCACCTCGCTCAACGCCATCGCGGTGCTGCACCTGACGTTCTTCGCGGGGCTCGTGCTGCCGGAATTCCGCGCTCTGGTCATGGCGCTCCTGGAACGCACCCTCCTCTGGATTATGGGCTAAAGCGGTTTGCGTTTGATCTGAATCGAATGGGGATTCACAGGAGGATTTTTGTCTGATTCACTTCTGTTTGGAGGTGGATCATGGGCAAACC
>NZ_FOAG01000012.1 GCF_900109455.1 Roseovarius azorensis
GGACCTCGGGCGAGTAGCGATTTGCCATTTTGCTTTTCGTCATAACCATCATCCTTACTTAAGTTGATGGTCTCCGACAAACCCGGAGCGATTCACCGTGACCGCCGCAGCCGCCGCCAGTTCCGGCGACGGCGTCCTGATCGGCAGCCTCTTCGGCATCGCCTTCGGGGACGCCGAGATCGGCGACATGCTGACTCTCGCCACCACGGGCGTCTTCGAGATGCCCAAGCCCTCAACCGACGTGCTGGCCGTGGGCGACCCGGTTTATTGGGACGACAGCGCCGGGCTGGCCACGTCCGACGACGACACCGGCAACAACAACCTGATCGGCGTTGCCGTCACCGCCGCCGGGAACCCGTCCAGCGCCGTGAATGTGCGCCTGAACGGCAGCATCTAAGCTGATGGGCGCGGCCACTACCATTGACTCCCGCCTAGCGCGCATGCACCGGGCGCGTGACAAGGTGGCGTTGATGGTAGTGGCCGATGCTGTCTATGCGCCGATCTTCCAGCGCCTTGACGCCCTGATCGCCGAAGCCGAAACGGCTGGCGATGTGGTGGCTCGCGCACGCGCCGTGGTGGCTCAGAACGCTATCCGCAGCAACTCTTCTTGCTGATGGGCCAGTGACGCCCCGTCGCCATACTCTTCGCGGGTCAGCCGGTGCCCCATCAGGTCGCGCCGCAGCCGTTCATCCACCTTGGCTGCCATCAGCCGGTCTTCAAACGAGTGTCGTAGCGAATAGAGCGAATGACTGTCCGTCTCCAACAACCCGTTCTCGCGCAGGAACTTGTTCACCGCGCCAGACAGCCCCGACTTGTCGCGGTAGCGGGGGAAGCCGTTGGGGAAGCGGCGCATGGCCTCCAAGCTGACGCCGGTCAGGGCAATCTTGCGCCGGGCGCGGCGGCTCTTGAGTTGGCGGCCTACAGGCTCAATCGAGATGTGCGGGACGTTGGCGCTCAGGTGGATGGTCTCGGGCGTCAGCGCCGCAATCTCGGATGGCCTGCATCCCGTGTTCACCATCACGAGCAAGATCGCTCTGGCCTCTTCGTTGAGGCCGTCCAGCGCCCCCGGCTTCAACAAGTGGTCGCGTATCCATGCGACAGAGAAGGGCGGGCGCTTGGCTGCCTCGCCCTCTTTCAAGGACAGGTCGGACAGGGGCAGCACCAGCCCGAGGCGCTTCATGCGGTTCACGGTCTTCAGCACGTCGCCCAGATGAATCAGGTCCTTGTTGGCGCTGTTCGGAGTCAGGTCTTCGTCCGCGATGCGGTCAATCCACCAGTCCCGGAAGGTCAGCATGTCGTCGCCGGTTATCTCGGGCAGGGGCTTGTCGCCGACAACGGCGATGAAGTTCGCCACGGCCTTCTTTCGCGGATTCTCCCAGCGGCGAAGTTGGTCTTCGCTCTTGCCCAGCGTCTTGTCCTTGGCCAAGCCCCAATAGAGCGCCAGCGCCCGCGAGACGGTCACAGGCGGCTCGGAGACGCCGCCCAAGAGCGCGGCAGCCTCTGCCATGTTCGGCTCGCCCTTGTGCTCTGGCACGGCCTCTATACGTTCCAGAAGGTCCGTCTCGGGCAGGGAAGTCACCTTGGCGACGGGCAGGTAGCGGAAGCCCCGGCGCTCCGCCAGTTCGCGGGCAGCCTCGAAACGTCGCTCCGCATCGTCCGTGTCGCCCGCCAGACGGGCTTCCCAGCCCTCTATCAGTTCCGCCCATGCGGCGTCTGCCTTCAGCTTGGCCAGTTGCTCCGAGTCGGTGTGAAGGCTCTGGGAGACCAGTTCGCGCGGCTCTATGGCCGCGAACCGCTTGGGCACCCGGCGGCGCAGATGGTAGGTCTTCCCGATCTTCTTGAGCGTCATGGCTACACCTCAGTGGCGGACGATGTAGCAAAAATGTGGACAAAAAAGTGGATCATTGTCAACCGCTGGTTTCCCATGCTGTTGCCTAATATCCTGTTTTTAATGGAAAAATTCTCTGGATTGCCTGAGAAATTTGGCGGAGAGACAGGGATTCGAACCCTGGGTGGGGTTGCCCCCACAACGGTTTTCGAGACCGCCCCGTTCGACCACTCCGGCACCTCTCCGCGGGGATCTGGTGGGGCGTGTAATCGCGTTTGACTGGGGGAGCAAGGGGTTTTGCATTGTTTTGCGGGATAATTTGCCTAGGTTGGGAACAAGGGTGATTTGCCCGCCTCATGCCTGGTGCGCCACGAAGGATCGTCTACATGCCCATGCCCCGTTCGCGTGCCCCCGCACGCCTTGTTCTGACCCTGTGTGCCGGGTTCATCCTGCTGGCCATCGCGGCGGGGGCTGCGCGAGCGGCGGATCGCGAGCGGCTGGAGGCGTTTCTGGAGGTGACGGGGTTTGGCGTGGCGCTGGACAGCATCGCGCTGGCGGCGGCGGATGCGCCCGCGATGCTGGGCCTGACCACCAGCGATTTCGGCGCGGACTGGGCTCGCGTGGCGGGTGAGGTGTTTGATACCGAACGGATGCGGACGATGGGGCTTGATATTCTGGCGGGCACGCTGAGCGACGAGATGCTGGGCCATGCGGCAGAGTTCTACGCCTCGGAACTGGGTCAGCGGCTGGTCGAGGTCGAGAACGCCTCGCATCTGCATGAGGACGACGCCGCGCGGCGGGCGGAGGGCGAGGCGCTGCTGGCGGAGATGGAGACCGGGCGCATCGAGGTTCTGGAGAACATGCGCGAGGCGATTGACAGTGCCGATACCGGTGTGCGCGCGGTGCAGGAGATACAGCTGCGGTTCCTGCTGGCGGCGTCCTATGCCGGGGTGCTGGGCTATGAGGTTGACGAGGACGCGCTGCGATCCGTGCTGGCGCAGGGAGAGGATTCGCTGCGCGAGGCGCTGGACGCCGCGGCGCTGGCCAATTCGGCCTATACCTACCAGGCGCTCTCGACAGAAGATCTGCGCGCCTATGTCGATGCGCTGGAACATCCGGTGATGCAGCAGGTCTATGAACTGATGAACGCGGTGCAATACGAGATCATGGCCAACCGGTTCGAGGTGCTGGCGGTGCGCATGGCCGAAATGCACCCGGTGCAGGAACTCTGAGTATGCGGGCGCTTGCGGCGGCTTGTCTGGCGGTGGCGGTGATGGTGCTGCCGGTGCGGGCGGATGAGATCGCACGGCTCATGCAGGCGTTGCGGTTTGAAGAGACTGTCGGGATCATGCGCGCCGAGGGGCTGCGCTATGGCGGTGATGTCGGCAAGGAGATGCTGGGCGACGCAGAGCGCGCCCGCTGGGGCCGGGTGGTGGACAAGGTCTATGATGACGAGGCGATGCTGGCAAAGGTCAGCGCGCGGTTCTCCGAGGCGATGGCGGGCGTGGATGTGGCGACGCTGCTGGCGTTTTTCGAGGGACCGGGGGCCGAAATCGTGGCGCTGGAACTTGCCGCGCGCCGGGCCTTGCTCGACGATGCGGCGGAGGCGGCGGCAGAGGCTGTATATGCGCGGATGGCCGCGGAGGGTGCACCGCTGGTGGATCAGGTCAGCGAGATCATCGCGGACAGCGATCTGACAGAGCGCAATGTGGCGGCCGCGCTCAATTCCAATCTGTCGTTCTACCGCGGGCTTGCCGATGGTGGTGGGCTTGATCTGGGCGAAGACGAGATGCTGGCCGAGATCTGGGCGCAGGAAGATGAGATGCGCCAGCAGACCGGCGACTGGCTGCACGCCTATCTGGTGATGGCCTACGAGCCACTCGGCGCTGAGACGCTTGCGGATTACGCGGACCTTTGGCGCAGCGCCGAGGGGCGTGACCTGAACCGCGCGCTCTTTACCGCCTATGACGCGATGTATGAGGATCTGTCCTATCGTCTGGGACTGGCCGTGGCGTTGCAGATGCGGGGTGAGGATCTGTAGGTCCTGACCGGGCTGCGGGTGCGCGGCCTCTTGACTTTGGCCTGTCATTGGCTCATATGCGCGCAACCCGGCGGGATGATCTTGCCGGGTTTGTGTTTGAATGACACCCATGAGGGTGCGCTGTTCGAGGTGGCCAATGTGGCCGCAAACGCCCGTGACGCGGGGACCACAGAGCGCGGAAACGAAAAGGAAATACGATGTTTGCGGTTCTCAAGACCGGCGGCAAGCAGTACAGGGTGCAGTCGGGTGACATGCTCCGTGTCGAAAAGCTTGCGGCGGATGCCGGCGAGAAAGTTCAGTTCAACGAGATTCTGATGCTGGGCGGCGACGCGCCGGTCGTGGGCGCGCCCTTTGTGGCCGGTGCCGCGGTGCAGGCCGAGGTGATCGACCAGGTCAAGGCTGACAAGGTCATCAGTTTCATCAAGCGCCGCCGCAAGCATGGCTCGCAACGCACACGCGGCCACCGTCAGAAGCTGACGCTGCTGCGGGTGACCGAGATCCTTGCCAGCGGCGCCGAGAAAACCGGCGTGCGGGCGGCAACCGGTGCTGTCTCCGGGGCGGCTGTGACTGCGGCTGCGGCACCGAAAGCGGCAAAGAAGGCGGCGGCGCCCGCCAAGGATACCGATGACCTCAAACAGCTCAGCGGCGTCGGCCCTGCGCTGGAGAAAAAGCTGCTCGAGGCCGGTGTCACCTCCTTTGCCCAGATCGCGGCATGGACTGAGGCGGATGTTGCTGCTATGGACGAGAAACTGTCGTTCAAGGGCCGGATCGAGCGTGAAGGCTGGATCGAACAGGCCAAAGAACTGACAAAAGGCTAAGGAGAGACCCAATGGCACACAAGAAAGCAGGCGGTTCATCCCGCAACGGGCGCGACTCTGACGGCCGCCGTCTTGGCGTCAAGAAATATGGCGGCGAGGCCGTGATCCCAGGCAATATTATCGTGCGTCAGCGCGGCAACAAGTTCTGGCCGGGCCTGAATGTCGGCGAAGGCAAGGATCACACGCTGTTCGCCGTGGCGGAAGGCGCCGTGAAATTCCACAAGGGCCTCAAGGGGCGCACCTTCATTTCGGTTCTGCCAGTGGCGGAGGCCGCAGAGTAAGCCGACCTTAAGGTTTTTGAACAACAAGGGGATCGGCGACATCGCCGGTCCTTTTTTAATTCCGGGGCGGGGGTTGGCACATCCCTGCCCGAATGACTGCACAATCTCGCGATATGCCGGTTGTGCTTTGTCAGGGGATTCCCATGTTTCTGCCATGGCCAAGGCGCTGACCGGAGGAGAAAGCGCATGAAATACGAAACCATCGTCAATCAGCCGGTGATTGCGGCGGAGCGGTTCGATCTGCGCCCGCTGCGCAATTCCGACGCGGGGCTGATCGCGCTCAACGCGGGTGACGTCCGGGTGGCGCGTTGCACCAGCAGCATTCCGCACCCCCTGCCGCCCGGCGCGACAGAGGCGCTGATCGCGCGTGCGCATGCCGAGGACCGGGCCGAGGATGTCTGGGCGATCGACGGTTCGCGATCCGGCGCGTCCGAGGTGATGGGGCTGATCAGCCTCATGCGCGTGGATGAGGGACAATCGGAGATCTCCTATTGGGTGGCCCCCGCCTACTGGAACGCTGGCGTCGCCTCGGCGGCGGTCGAGGCATTGCTTGCGGCCAATCCGCATGGTGCGCGCACGATCTTTGCCTCCGTGTTTCAGGACAACACCGCCTCGGCGCGGGTCTTGACGAATTGCGGGTTTCAGTATCTGGGAGATGCCGAAGCCTTTTGTGTGGCGCGCAACGCGACCGTGCCGACATGGACCTACAGCAGAAAGGCAAAGTGAGGCGACGCCGATCTTTGCGAGAGGACAGTGCATGAAATTTCTCGATCTCGCAAAGGTCTATATCCGTTCGGGTGGCGGCGGGGCGGGCGCGGTCAGTTTCCGGCGAGAGAAGTTCATCGAATTCGGCGGACCCGATGGCGGCGATGGCGGCAATGGCGGCTCGGTCTGGGCCGAGGCGGTCGATGGGCTGAACACCCTGATTGATTTCCGATATCAGCAGCATTTCTTTGCCCGGAGCGGTCAGCCCGGCATGGGGCGGCAGCGGACCGGCGCGAGCGGCGACGACATCGTGCTGCGCGTGCCCGTGGGCACCGAGATCCTGGACGAGGACATGGAGACGGTGATCGCCGACATGACCCAGGTGGGGCAGCGGGTGCTGCTGGCGCAGGGGGGGAATGGCGGCTGGGGCAACCTGCGGTTCAAGACCTCGACCAATCAGGCCCCGCGTCGTGCCAACCCGGGGCAGGAGGGGATCGAGCGCACGATCTGGCTGCGATTGAAACTGATTGCCGATGTGGGGTTGCTGGGTCTGCCCAATGCGGGCAAGTCCACCTTTCTTGCGGCCTGTTCCAACGCGCGGCCCAAGATCGCCGATTACCCGTTCACCACGCTGCATCCCAATCTGGGGGTTGTCGGTGTGGACGAGGTGGAATTCGTCGTTGCCGATATTCCCGGCCTGATCGGCGGCGCGCATGAGGGCAAGGGGTTGGGCGATCTGTTCCTCGGCCATGTCGAGCGTTGCGCGGTGCTTTTGCATCTGGTCGATGGCACTTCGGCGACGATTGCAGAGGATTATCAGACGATCATCACCGAACTGGAGATGTATGGCGACGATCTTGCCGACAAACCGCGCCTGACGGCATTGAACAAGATCGACGCGCTGGACGACGAAGAACGCGCCATGGCGCGGGCCGAACTGGAAGAGGCGGCGGGCGGGCCGGTGATGATGATGTCGGGGGTCACCCGTGAGGGGCTGACGGATGTCCTGCGCGCGCTGCGCGGTCGGATCGACCATGACAGGTTGCGTCACAAGGTGGCAGCAGAGGATGACGACGCGCCGTGGCAACCGTAGGCAAGGCAAGGCGGCTGGTGATCAAGGTCGGTTCGGCCCTTCTGGTGGACCGGGCCAGCGGCGCGTTGCGCGCCGAATGGCTGGCCGCACTGGCCGAGGACGTGGTGCGTCTGCGCGCGCGAAGGACCGATGTGATTCTCGTCTCGTCGGGGTCGATCGCGCTCGGGCGCGGGGTGCTGGGCCTGCCGATGACGGAACTGTCTCTGGAACAGTCGCAGGCGGCGGCGGCGGTGGGGCAGATCCGTCTTGCCGGGGCCTATGACGCCGCACTGGGCGCGCATGGCATCACCGCGGCGCAGGTTCTGGTCACGCTCGAGGACAGCGCCGACCGGCGGCGCTATCTCAATTCCCGCGCCACGCTGGAGCAGTTGCTGCGCCTGGGCGCGGTGCCCATCGTGAACGAGAACGACACCGTGGCGACCGACGAAATCCGCTATGGCGACAACGACCGGATGGCGGCGCAGGTGGCGGTGACGGCTGGGGCCGATCAGTTGATCCTGTTGTCGGATGTGGACGGGTTCTACACAGCCAATCCGGCGCAGGATCCGACCGCGCGCCGTTTCGACGTGATCGAGGCGATCACGCCCGAGATCGAGGCGATGGCGGGCGATGCGGGATCGGGGCTGAGCAAGGGCGGCATGAAGACCAAGCTGATGGCGGCGCGGACCGCCACCGCGGGCGGGTGCGACATGGCGATCACCCAGGGCGCGGTGCTGCATCCCATCCGGGCACTGGAAGAGGGTGCCCCCGCGACATGGTTTCTGGCCCAGGGCGATCCACAGCAGAAACGCAAGGCCTGGATAGCGGCGATGAAGCCCAAGGGGCGGGTCACGGTCGATGCGGGTGCGGCGCGCGCGCTTGCCGCAGGCAGCAGCCTGCTGCCTGCCGGAGTGACAGGAGTCGAGGGCCGGTTTGGCCGCGGCGATCCGGTCGAGGTGGCGGATCAGTCGGGACGGGTTCTGGGGCAAGGGCTGGTGCGGTATGATGCGCCGGATGCGGTGCGGATCAGGGGGCTGCGTTCGGAACAGATAGAGCCGGTGCTGGGCTATCCGCCACGCGGACCCTTGATGCATCGCGACGATATGGCATTCTGAACCGAGGTCCGGAGGGCAGGGCATGAAAGATCACACCGACATCGTCAGCCTGATGGCCGACATCGGCGCGCGCGCCAGGGCGGCGGCGGCGGATCTGGCGGTGGCCAGCGCCGAAAGCAAGCGACGCGCGCTCGAGGCGGCGGCGGATGCGGTGCTTGCTGCGCGCGCGAATATTCTGGCGGCCAATGCCGAGGATCTCGCCTATGGCCGCAACAAGGGGCTGTCGGCGGCGATGATGGACCGTCTGGCACTCGATGAGGCGCGGCTCGCGGGGATCGTCGCTGGACTGCGTGCGGTGGCGGCGCAGGATGATCCGGTAGGCGAGGTTCTGGCCGAATGGGACCAGCCTTCGGGGCTGCATATCCGGCGGGTGCGCACGCCGCTGGGCGTGGTCGGCGTGATATACGAGAGCCGCCCCAACGTGACGGCTGACGCAGGCGCGCTCTGCCTCAAGTCGGGCAACGCGGTGATCCTGCGCGGTGGCTCCGAGAGCTTTCATTCCTCGGCGGCGATCCATGCCTGCCTTGTGGCGGGGCTGCGCGCGGCGGGATTGCCGGAGGACGCGATTCAACTGGTGCCGACGCGCGACCGGGCCGCGGTGCAGGCCATGCTGACGATGACCGACACGATCGACGTGATCGTGCCGCGTGGCGGCAAGGGGCTGGTGGGGCTGGTGCAGCGCGAGGCGCGGGTGCCGGTCTTTGCCCATCTTGAGGGGATCGTGCATATCTACATTGACCGCGCGGCGGACCCGGAAAAGGCGCTGCGCGTCGTGCTCAACGCCAAGACGCGGCGGACGGGCGTTTGCGGGGCCGCCGAATGCCTGCTGGTGCATCGCGACATCGCCGACACCATCGGGCAGGGCGTGATCCGCGGGCTGATCGGGGCCGGGGTCGAGGTGCGCGCCGATGCGGCGTTGCGGGGCATCGCGGGCACGGTTGCGGCCGCTGACGGCGATTGGGGGCGGGAGTATCTGGACAGCATCATCGCGGTCAAGGTGGTCGACGACATCGACGATGCGATAGGCCACATCCGGCGCTACGGCTCGAACCACACCGATTGCATCGTGACCGAGGATGACGCGGCGGGCGCGCGGTTCTTTGCCCGGCTCGACAGCGCGATTCTGATGCGAAACGCCTCGACCCAGTTTGCCGATGGCGGCGAGTTCGGCATGGGGGCCGAGATCGGAATCGCAACCGGCAAGATGCATGCGCGCGGTCCGGTCGGGGCGGCGCAGTTGACCAGCTTCAAGTATTTGGTCGAGGGCGACGGAACCGTGCGCAGCTAGAGCATGAGACGGAATTCCGCCTCGTCCCGTGTGATTGAGATGAATGAGTTGTTTGCTTCAAGACACTCTTTCAGAATGAAAAAATGACAGGTCCGCGGATCGGGAGATGGCATGGGCGCGCGCCCTTCCATCGCCTCCCACAGGGTCATGTCAGGGCTCACGCTCTCGCCGCGCGCGATAATCTGCCAGGTCTTGCCGGTTTGCCGGATCGTCAGCATGCCGCCGCGCGGCAACGCCTGTTCGGCGGCGAGAACCGCCAGCAGCAGGATCTGGGTCATCACGCGGCTGATCGTGCCTTGGGCGAACCATTCCACCGTCAGGCGCGGTCTGGCGCGGTAATGCGCGACCAGTATCTGATGCAGCACCTCGGTGCCAAGGCCATGATCCGAAGAGGGATTGCCAAAGGCCAGACGTTGCAATTCGAGCGTCGCCCGCGCCCCGGCGATGCTCTCGCGGATCAGGGCCAGTTCCGGGCTGTCACGCATGCCCGAAAGCTCCAGCAATTCGAGACCGTTGACGACAGAGCCGAGAGGGCTTGCCAGATCGTGACAGATGCGCGAGCCTGTCAGGGTTGCGAGCGTAAGGCGGTCTTGCGGCATGGTACTTCTCCGGCGGGGCGCGATATGGGCGATCTGAATTCGATACTGGAGCCGGGGATGCTGGTGCGGCACCCAGACCGGCCCGATTGGGGCGTGGGACAGGTGCAGTCAAACGTCGCTGGGCGCATCACCGTCAACTTTCGTGAAGTGGGCAAGGTGCTGATTGATGGCACAAGGGTCGAACTGTTACCTGTTCTTGATCCCTGATCCGGGTTAGCAAAGCGTTAACAGCGGCAGGTTGCCCGCGCCAGCGTGGTCGTTGCACTTTTGACCGGGCTTGCCTAGAAGGCGCGAGACAGCGCAAAGACGAGGCCTATGACCCCCAGAACACCCATATTCCGCGTCAGGCTCGCCAGCACCCCCGAAGAGCTGCAGGCAGCCCAACGGTTGCGCTATGAGGTATTTGTCGAGGAACTGGGCGGCGATGGCGTGTTGGTGGATCACACCGCGCGTCTGGAGCGGGACCGTTTCGATCCGTATTTCGATCATCTTCTGCTGATCGACGATGCCAGCAACGCCGAGGTCGTGGGTGTCTATCGGGTGCTGCGCGACGATCAGGCGGCACGCGCCGGACAGTTCTATTCCGAGGATGAATACGATCTGACGGCGCTCAGGCGCAGCGGGCGCAGACTGATGGAACTGGGGCGCTCCTGTCTGGCCCGGCCCTATCGCGGCGGGCGGGGCATGTATCATCTCTGGAACGCGCTGGCGCGCTATGTCGCGGACCACGATATCGAGATCCTGTTCGGCGTGGCGAGTTTTCACGGCACCGACGTGGCGAATCTGGCGCAACCCCTGTCGCTGTTGCATCATCGGCATCTTGCGCCCGAGGGTCTGCGGGTGCGGGCGCGGCCCGATCATCGTCAGCGCATGGATCTGATTGCCGAGGAGGATCTGGACCGGCGCGCGGCGATGGTTCAGGTGCCCGCGCTGATCAAGGCCTATCTCAGGCTGGGCGGCCATGTCGGCGAGGGGGCCTATCTCGATCATGCGTTCAACACCACGGATGTCTGCCTGATTCTCGATACGGCCAATCTGACGGAATCACAAAAATCCATTTACTCAAAGGATCTTGAAGAGTGACCTTCACCTGGAGATCGGTCGATCCGCCGCCCGAGATCAGGTTGGGCGCGGGGCAACTGCTGCGAGTGGTCCTGCGGGGTGTGCCGCTGGTTGGAATTCTGCTTCTTGGCGTGCTGGCAACCGTCGTTCTGCGGATGATCGAAAGACCTGTTTTCAAGCTGCACCGACCCTGGACGCCGTTCATCACGCAATGGGTTTGCCGGACGGCTTTCCTGATCCTGGGGATGCGGCACGACGTGCAGGGCACCCCGATGATCGAATCCGGCGCAGTCGTCGCCAACCATTCGTCATGGCTGGATATCTTTGCGCTCAATGCGTGCAAGCGGGTTTATTTCGTCTCGAAATCCGAGGTGGCGGACTGGCCTGGAATCGGAACGCTGGCGAAGGTCACCGGAACCGTGTTCATCAACCGCGATCCCAGAGAGGCGCGGGCACAGACAAAGCTGTTCGAGAAGCGCCTGCTGATCGGACACAAACTGCTCTTTTTCCCCGAGGGAAGCTCGACCGACGGGATGCGGGTTCTGCCATTCAAATCAACACTCTTTCAGGCATTCTTTAGCCAGCCGCTACGGCACCGGTTGCGCATTCAGCCGGTCAGCGTGATTTACGAGGCCCCGCCAGGTGCCGATCCCCGGTTCTATGGGTGGTGGGGCGACATGAACTTTGGCGCGCACCTTGTTCAGGTGTTGGGCGCAAGGCGGCAGGGTGCTGTCAGGGTCATCTATCACCCGCCTGTAAAGGTGGATGAATTTGCCGATCGCAAGGCGTTGGCCGCCGCGGTGGAGGCGCAGGTAAGGGCGGGTATGCCAGCGGGGCACCGCCGCGCCGCCTCAGCCCATCGCGGCGATGAGACGGCCCAGCGCCGCTGACGGATCCGGCGCATGCCAGATCTCTTCACCTATCGCGAAAAAATCCGTGAGCGGCGCGAGTTGCCGGATCAGATCCTCGTCAAGCGCGCCTTCGGCCACCACGGGCAGTTCGATCATCGCGCTCCACCACTCGAACAGCCCGGCCTCTGCATGGCGTCCGTCCCCGAGGTTCGCGCCGCCGACCGGGCCGAAGGCCACGTAATCCGCGCCCGCCTCGCCGGCGGTCATGCCGTCATGGCGAGAGGTGCCGCAGAACGACCCGATGATGGCATCCTCACCCAGATTCTTGCGTGCGACCCTGACCGAGCGCCCGGCGTCGGGCAGATGCACGCCGTCCAGACCCATCCGTTCGACCATGCCGACATGGCTGTCGAGCACCAGCGCCACGTCGCGGGCATGGGTTACCTCGCGGCAGGCGTCGGCGGCGCGTGCGATGCGGTCCTCGTCGCGCGTGGCAAGCCAGAGTCGCACGCAGGCGACGGGATGCGCATCGAGCACCGCCGCGAGCATGCCGGGAAAGCTGCTCAGTTCGAAATCGGGCGGGGTGATGAGATAGATTTGCGGCTGCTCGGCGTCGGCCATTGCGGGCACTCCAGTTGAATTTCGCCTCTCATAGCGTGGAAAATCCGCTTTGACCATTGGGGCGCAGAGGCTTCTTTCCGGCGCAAAGGCCCCTAGCAAGCACGGCGTGGCGGGTCTATCCTGCGCCGGAATATGAAAGGGGCAGTGTTTGGCGATTGCAGGGCTGGCAGAGGGGCTGACGCGCGGGATCGAGGGCCTGGGCGACCGGGTGGGACAGGCGTTTTTCGAGCCGGTGATCCGGCTGGGCGTCACCGGCCTTGCGCGGGCGGGCAAGACGGTCTTCATCACCTCACTGGTGGCCAATCTGCTGGACCGGGCACGGATGCCGGGCCTAATGGCGGCGGCCGAGGGGCGGATCGTGGCGGCCTATCTGCAACCGCAGCCCGATGTCACGCTGCCGCGGTTCGATTACGAGACGCATCTGGCGGCGCTGACCGGCCCCGCGCCGCACTGGCCCGAGAGCACGCGCGCCGTGTCCGAATTGCGCCTGTCGCTGCGGGTGCGGCCTGCGGGTCTGCTGGCCGGGGTCACCGGGCCACGAGTGGTGCATCTCGATATCGTGGATTATCCGGGCGAATGGCTGCTGGATCTCGCACTTCTGGACAAGAGTTATGACGTCTGGTCGGCCGAGGTTCTGGGACGGATCGCGACGCGTGCGGAGGCGGCAGGCTATCTGGCGCAGGTGGCGCAGGTCGATGGCGCGGCGCGGCTGGCAGAGCCGACGGCGCAGACGCTGGCACGTGGTTTTACCGCCTATCTGGAGGACGCGCGCGCCGCCGGGTTCTATGACTGCACGCCTGGGCGGTTTCTGTTGCCCGGCGATCTGGCGGGGTCGCCGGTGGTGACATTCGCGCCGCTGCCGCAGGTTCCAGGGGCCGGGCGCGGTAGCCTGCGCGCCGAGATGGCGCGCCGCTACGAGGCTTACAAGCACATGGTGGTGCGTCCATTCTTCCGCGATCATTTCGCGCGCATCGACCGGCAGGTGGTGCTGGTTGACGCGCTGGATGCTATCCACAAGGGACCGCAGGCGCTTGAGGACATGCGCCGCGCGATGGCCGAGATCCTTGGCGCGTTCCGGCCGGGGCGCAATGCGTTTCTGGCGCGTCTTCTGCTGGGCCGACGGGTGGAGAGAATCCTGTTTGCCGCGACCAAGGCGGATCATCTGCATCACAGCCAGCACGGGCGGCTGAGCGCGATCATGGCGGCACTTCTGCGCGAGGCGCGCGACCGGGCGGAATTTTCCGGGGCCGAGGTGCAGGCGATGGCGCTGGCCGCGCTGCGCGCCACGACCGAGGAGCGCGTGGCGCACGGCGGGCGCGATCTGGACTGTGTGCGCGGGCAGCTTCTGGACAGCGGCAGGCAGGCGGCGTTCCACGCTGGCGAGTTGCCCGAGGATCCGGCGCAACTGATCGGCCCGGCCCGCGCCGGCGCCGAGGCCTGGCTGGATGCGGATTACAGCGTGATGCGGTTCGCACCCGCCCCGCTCAGCCTGCGCCCCGGCGAGGGGCCGCCGCATATCCGGCTGGACCGGGCGGCGCAGTTCCTGATCGGGGACCGGCTGTGAGGGTAGCGCGCGGACAGATCTGGCATCTGCCGCGTCTTGCGCTGATCCTCTGGGCGTTCACCCGTGCGACGCCCTGGCTGCCGCTGGTGCGCAGCAGGCGGGCGGATCTGCGGGCGCTGATCGTGGTGATCCGGCGCGGGTGGGTCCGGGTGATCCGCGACGGGCAGGGCGTGGTCGGGTTCATTGTGCGCGACGGGACGGTCCTGCATGCGCTCTACATTGATCCCGCGCGCCGGGGACAGGGCCTGGGCCGGCTCCTGCTGATGCAGGCCAAGACCGAGGCGGACGCCTTGCAATTATGGGTGCTCGAGGCCAATCACGCCGCCCGGCTGTTCTATGTCCGCGAAGGTTTCGAAGAGGTCGCGCGCGGTCATGGGGCTGGAAATGACGAGGGCCTGCCGGATATCCTGATGGTCTGGCGTGGGCAAGGGGGCGCAGCATGAGCAAGAGACCGGTTCTGATCGAGATGGAAGGCCCGGCGCACGCCGGGCCGGATCGTGCGCCGCCGGTGCCCGATACGGTCGTGCCCGAGGGGCAGGCGATGCAGGGCGTGATGACGGGCGTGGCGCGGCGTCCGTCACGGCTGGCGCGACTCTTCTGGGGGCTGGCGCTTGGGCTTCTCGGCGTGGTGGTGTCGGTGGCGGCCTGGGATTTCGCCACCGGCCTGATCGCGCGGGCGCCGACGCTGGGCTACGTGGTGGCGGCGATGGGGCTGGCCCTGCTGGGCGTGGCGTTGGTGATCGCACTGCGCGAGGCGGCGGGTTTTGCCCGACTGGGGCGGCTCGATGCGCTGCAGCGTCAGGCAGCGACGGCGTTGCGCGAGGCGGATCTGGAGGGCGCGCGCGCGGTCGTGGGGCAGCTGAAGACGCTCTATTCCGGGCGCGGTGAGGTTCGCTGGGGGCTGGATCGGCTGGCCGGGCGCGAGGCCGAGCAGTTCGACGCCGAGGCCCTGCTGGGACTGGCCGAGGCCGAGGTTCTGGCCCCGCTCGATGCGCTGGCGCGGCGCGAGGTGGAACTGGCGGCGCGGCAGGTGGCGATGATCACCGCTCTGGTGCCGCTGGCGCTGGCGGACGTGGCGGGCGCGCTGGTGGCCAATCTGCGGATGATCCGCAGGGTGGCCGAGATTTATGGCGGGCGCGCCGGCGTTCTGGGCGGCTGGCGGCTGGCGCGCGCAGTAATGGCGCATCTGGTCGCGACCGGGGCGGTGGCGGTCGGCGATGACCTGATCGGCAGCGTGGCGGGGGGCGGCGTACTGTCCAAGATCTCGCGCCGGTTTGGCGAGGGGGTGGTCAACGGCGCGCTGACCGCGCGGGTGGGTGTGGCCACGATCGAGGTCTGCCGCCCGATGCCTTACATCCGCGCGCGCAGGCCATCGGTGACATGGCTGGTCCGGCGTGCGCTGAGCGGACTTTTCGGACAGGGATGATCGGTATGGAGGCGATCCTTGCGCTGTTGGGATTGGGGGCTGTGGCGCTCTTGCTGGTCGGGGTGCCCTATCTGCTGGTGTCGCACGCGCGGCTGAGGGCGCGGGTGGCGCGGCTGGAGGCAGGGCTGGCGGCGGCGTCTGCGCCAGAGGTGGCGGACGATGTCGTGCCGGAGGCCGCGGTCGATGTGGTGCCGGAGGTCGGGTTGACCGGCCCGTGGGAGCGACCATTGCCAGTCGGGACCGCGCCCGAGAGCAGCACACCGCCGCGTGCCTTCGTGCTGCGCGCCGATCGTCTGGCGACGGTCCTGCGCTGGCTCAGGAGCAACTGGGCTCTGGCGGTGGCCGGGGTATCGTTGGCGCTGGCGGGCGTATTCATGGTGCAATACGGCGTCGAGCAGGGGTTGCTCACGCCCTTCGCGCGGGTTGTCGGCGCGCTGCTTCTGGGGGCCGTGCTGATCGCTGCGGGCGAGGTCATTCGCCGCCGTCATGGCGACGAGGGCCGGGCGGCGGGCGTGCCCTCGGTTCTGTCGGGGGCGGGGATCGTCACGCTGTTCGCCGGGGTGCTGGCGGCGCGCGCGCTCTACGGGTTAGTCGGACCGGGGATGGCGCTGACCGGGCTGGTAGGTGTGGGGGGCGTGGCGATCGTGCTGGGCTGGTTCTATGGCCCGGCGCTGACCGCGCTCGGGCTTGTCGGGGCGGGTGCCGCGCCGTTCCTGGTGGGGGGGGCCTCGGATGCGGCGTGGTTGTTTTACTACTACTTCGCGGTGATCGCCGGGGTCGGACTGGCGGTGGATGCACAGCGCCGCTGGGCGTGGATTTCGGTATTGGCGCTGGCGGTTTCCGCCCTTGGCGCGACGCTGCTTTATCAGGGCGGGGCCGGGGCGCTGCATTATCTGGGATTCTGGGCGCTGGCGGTCCCGCTGGCGGTGCTGGTGCCGGAGGGCCAGCTGGTGCCGCGCCATGCGGGAAATTCGCCGTTGCGCCGGATCGTGGCAGGTGGCGAGTATCCCGGATTTCCGGTGCGGCTGGCGCTGGCGATGGTGGCGCTGGCCAGCCTCGCGGCGATCAACGTGACGCTCGAGACGTACGATCCGCTTCTGGTCTGGCTGGCGGTTGGCCTGTTGGCCGTGATGCTGGCGGCGTTGGTTCTGGGCACGACGCAGGCCCCCGGACTGGAGGATGCGGCGCTGATCCCCGCGCTGGCGGCGCTCGTGCTGGTGGCGCTCGAGGCGCTGGAGCACGGGCCGGTCTGGGCCGGGTTTCAGGCTGCGGCGGAGCGTCTGCCCGAAACACCGATGCCGCTGGCGGCGACGCTGCTGATGACCGGCGGGGCGGTGGCGTCGTGGCTGTTTCACGGGCGGATGCGCGTGGCGGGGACGCAGGTGCCGGTGATCCTCTGGGCGCTGGCCGCCGCCGTGACCGGGCCCGCGCTGGCGCTGATTCTAGAGCTGTTGTGGCTGCCCGGCGGGGTGATCGGATCCTACGCCTGGGCACTGCATCTGATGGCGCTGGCGGGGCTGATGGTGTGGTGGGCGACGCGCGCGGGTGGCGTCGAGGCGCGGCTGGTCGCGGCGATCTTTGCCGGGGCGGCGATCGTGCTGATCACGCTGGCGCTGTTCGTGATGCTCAGCAAGGCGGCGCTGACGCTGGCGCTGGCGGTGATGGTGCTGGCCACGGCGGCGATCGACCGGCGGTTCGATTTGCCGATCCTGGGCGGGCTGGCGCAGCTGGGCGTGGCGGTGATCGGATATCGCCTGGTGATCGACCCCGGCCCCGGCTGGGCGGTGAACGAGGCAGGATGGGCCGATGTGCTGCTCGCGCATGGCGGGCCGCTTGTGCTGCTGGGGGTGGCCTGGGGCGTGATGGCGGCGCGTGCGGGCGGGGCCACGCGGGTCGTGATCGAGAGCGCGCTGTGGTCCATCGCCGCGATTTTTGCCAGCGTTCTGTTGCAGCGCTGGCTGGGCAAGCCGGGGGCGATGGGACATGCGGGCCTTGGCCTGATGGCGGTGGTGTGGCTGGCCACGATGATGGCGCAACTTTACCGGCTCAGGCCGGGCGGCGCGGTGATGCGGGCCATTCGCATGGCTCTGGCGGTGGTGACCGGGGCGGTGGCGCTGGTGATTCTTGTGGCGCAGACGGTGATCACCAACCCGCTGATCCCGTTCATGTGGCGCAAGGAATTGGTCATCGGGCCGGTGATCCTCGACAGTCTGGCGGCGGCCTATCTGCCGGTGGCGGCGGTCCTGGCGGCAGGCGCGTGGAAGCTGAGGCATCTGCCACGCCTTCTGCGGGCGGGCTTCGCCGTCGCGGCGAGCGCCTATGCGGCGTGGTATCTGGGGCTGGAGATCCGGCGGCTCTGGCAGGGGCGGGATCTGAGCGTGCCGGGGGTGAGCGATGGAGAGCTTTACAGCTATACGCTGGCGCTGATCGCGGTGTCGGTCGGGTTGCTGGTTCTGGCGCTGCTGCGCCGGTCCGAGATGCTGCGCCGACTGGCGATGGCCGGGGTTGCGTTGACCGTGGCCAAGGTGTTTCTGATCGACATGTCCGGGCTGGCGGGGCTGGTGCGCGTTGCATCCTTCCTCGGGCTCGGCTTGTCGCTGGCGGGTCTTGCCTGGCTCAATGCCCGGATTGCGGCGCATATGGGCAACGCCGACCCGCGATGAAAGACGCCGCGCCCCCGGAGCGGGGACAGGTTGGCCCGGAGGCGCGGTCAGGCCGGCCGGGGGTCATTCGGCCGGGGCTGCGGGTGCTGTCGTGCCGTTGGTGATGCTCTGCGGTGCGGTGGTGTCGGTCAGGTTTCCGTTCTCATCCACCGGCGCGCCGCTCAGGCTGCTGTAGGCAATCAGCCCACCCAGCAGCACCACCAGAACCAGCAGTGCCACAAGGCCACCACGGGTCGATCCGCTGCTTTCATAGCCGGGCGGACCATAACGTTGCAGATCGCGCTGCGATTGCCGCCTGATGTCGTCGTTAGGGGTGTACATTGGACCCTCCTTTCATGCCGTTTGAGGCTACACCACAGGTGGGTGCGCTGTAGACGCCGATCAAACAGTCATGCAATTCCGGGCACGATCCTGCCTGAAATGCGGATCCGGCAGGCAGAATGCCGCCTTCGGCATTTTTCGGCGTAGCGAAAACGGGTGTTTTGGCATGAACTGGCCGGTTTCAGCGCAGTTTCGGTACGCCTCCCGGATGGGTCGAACGGTCCACCACGCCCGCGCGCAGGCTGCGCCCGATGCGATGCGCCAGCGCCGACCAAGCGGCGGCCTGTTCGGGGCGCAGTTCGCGCGCGAGGACCCCGTCAAACAGCGCGAGCCAGGTCGAGAACATCCCCGGCTGCACATTGCGGGCATTGACATGCGCCTCCATCGGGCTGCCGTCATAGCAGCGCTCGTGCAGGATGGAGTTGGCCCAGAAATCCGCCACCTTCGCCTCATGCGCGGGCCAGTCGGTGACATGCACCGCAAAGACCGGCCCAAGGCCCGGATGATCCCGCACCGCGGCATAGAAGGCCGCGACGACCCGTTCGATATCCGGGCGGGTGATGTCAAAACGCGGGGGCAGGGCGATGCTCATGCCTTCTATGTGGCGCGGGGCGCGGGCCATGGCAATCCCCCCTCTGGACGCGGCGCACCCCCGGTCCTATAAGGCAGGCCATGATGAGACGCCCTGCGATCATTATTCGAATTACATGCCCGGCGCTCTGACCAAGTCGAGCCGCCGGGACAAGGCGTATGGACGACCGCGCCGCCCCCTGACATCCTGAGACGACCAGTTGACAAAGGACGCCCGAAATGTGCGCCGATACGATCCAGACGCCTGATTACAAAGACACGCTGAACCTGCCAGTGACCGATTTCCCGATGCGCGCGGGCCTGCCGCAGCGCGAGCCCGCGTGGCTGGACCGCTGGGAACGGATCGGGGTCTACGAGCGGCTGCGCGAGAACGCCGAGGGCCGCGCGCCGTTCACCCTGCATGACGGCCCGCCCTATGCCAACGGGCATCTGCATATCGGTCACGCGCTGAACAAGATCCTCAAGGACATGGTTGTGCGTTCCCAGCAGATGATGGGACGCGACGCGCGCTACATCCCCGGCTGGGATTGTCACGGCCTGCCGATCGAGTGGAAGATCGAGGAACAGTACCGTGCCAAGGGCATGGACAAGGACAAGGTGGACGTCGTCGATTTCCGTCAGGAATGCCGCAAGTTCGCCGAAGGTTGGATCGACATCCAGCGCGCGGAATTCAAGCGGCTGGGGATCACCGGTTGCTGGGATCGCCCCTATCTGACGATGGATTTCCGCGCCGAACGGATCATTGCGGAGGAATTCCAGAAATTCCTGATGACCGGCGTGCTCTATCAGGGATCAAAACCCGTGATGTGGTCGCCGGTGGAGCAGACCGCGCTGGCCGAAGCGGAGGTGGAATATCACGACAAGGAGAGTTTTACGGTCTGGGTGAAGTTTAAGGTTTCTGGGATTTCGTCTCCGCAGGTGGGAAGTCAGGGTGATGAGCCCATCGGTCCGATGCCCACTGACTTGATGGATGCGTCAGTAGTCATCTGGACCACGACGCCCTGGACCATGCCCTCGAACAAGGCGGTGGTCTATGGCGAGGACATTTCCTATGGCCTTTATGAGGTGACCGCGACGCCCGAGGAATGCTGGGCTTCTGTAGGGGAGAAATTCATCCTCGCGGACACCCGCGCCGAAGATGTGATGACCCGCGCGCGGCTGGAGCTGTCGATGTATACCCGCGTTCGCGACGTGAGCGCCGAGGAACTCTCGGGGCTCTCGCTGCAACACCCACTCGCCGGAGCCCCAGGCTCCAACGGCGAATGGGACGCCCCCCGCGACTTTCGCGCCGCCGATTTCGTCACCGACGAGGAAGGCACCGGATTCGTGCATTGCGCCCCCTCGCACGGGATGGAGGAATTCGAGCTATACCGTGATCTGGGCATGCTGGAGCAGGTGATCACCTATAACGTGCTCGAAGACGGCTCTTTCCGCCCGGACCTTCCGTTCTTTGGCGGCACCTATATCCTTGACCGCAAGGGCAAGGAGGGCAATGCAAACAAGGCCGTGATCGACAAGCTGGCCGAGGTGGGCGGACTGCTCGCGCGGGGCAAGATCAGGCACAGCTATCCGCATTCCTGGCGCTCCAAGGCGCCCGTCATCTATCGCAACACACCGCAATGGTTCGCCGCCATCGACCGCCCCGTGGGCGACGGGCAGGACACCTATGGCACCACCATCCGCGAGCGCGCGCTGCGCTCGATTGACGAACTGGTGACATGGACGCCGAAAACCGGGCGCAACCGGCTCTATTCGATGATCGAGGCGCGGCCCGACTGGGTGCTGAGCCGTCAGCGGGCATGGGGCGTGCCGCTCACTTGTTTTGTCAAAAACGGCGCGCAACCGACCGATCCTGATTATCTTTTGCGGAATGAAGAGGTGAACGCCCGCATCCTTGCGGCGTTCGAGGAGGAAGGCGCGGACGCGTGGTACAAGGAGGGCGCCAAGCAACGGTTCCTCTCGGGCATCGTCAACCCCGACGACTGGATCAAGGTCGATGACATTCTCGACGTGTGGTTCGATTCCGGCTCGACCCATGCCTTTGTGCTGCGCGACCGGGCGGACGGGTCTGGGGACGGGCTGGCGGATCTTTACCTCGAAGGCACCGATCAACACCGCGGCTGGTTCCATTCCTCGATGCTGCAGGCCTGCGGCACGCGCGGACGCGCGCCCTATCGGGGGGTGCTGACGCATGGCTTCACGCTGGACGAGAAGGGCAACAAGATGTCCAAATCGCTCGGCAATACCGTCGCCCCCGAGGAGGTGGTCAAACAATACGGCGCGGATATCCTGCGTCTCTGGGTGGCGCAGGCGGACTATACCGCCGACCTGCGCATCGGACCCGAAATCCTCAAGGGCGTCGCCGACAGCTATCGCCGGTTGCGCAACACGATGCGCTTCATGCTGGGCGCGCTGGCGCATTTCTCCGAAGGTGACCGGGTGTCGCCGGCAGAAATGCCAGAGCTTGAACGCTGGGTGCTGCACCGTCTGGCGGAACTCGATCACAGAGTGAGGAAGGGCTACGAAACATATGATTTCCAAGGTGTTTTCCAGCAACTGTTCAACTTTGCCACGGTGGACCTCTCCGCCTTTTACTTCGATATCCGCAAGGACGCGCTCTATTGCGATGGTGACACGCCTCGCCGCCGCGCGGCGCGCACCGTGCTTGATCTGCTGTTCCACCGGCTGACCACATGGCTGGCGCCGGTGCTGGTCTTTACCATGGAAGAGGTCTGGCTGGAGCGGTTCCCCGGTGATCAGAGTTCCGTTCACCTCACGGATATTCCCGCCACGCCCGCCGATTGGCTGGACGAGCCGCTGGCGGCGAAATGGGCGCAGGTGCGGCAAGCGCGTCGGGTCGTGACCGCCGCGCTTGAGGTGCAGCGCACCGACAAGGTGATCGGCGCCAGTCTGGAGGCAGCGCCCGTGGTACATGTGCGCAATCCCGAAATGCTCAAGGCGCTGAAATCGGTCGATTTCGCCGATATCTGCATCACCTCTGATCTGGTGCTGACCGCCAATCCGCGCCCCGACGAGGCATTCCGCCTGCCCGAGGTCGAGACGGTCGGCGTGGTGTTCGAGAAGGCCGAGGGGCAGAAATGCCAGCGCTGCTGGAAAATCCTGCCCGATGTGGGACAGCACCGGCATCCGGGCACCTGCAAGCGCTGCGATGCGGCGCTGAGCTGAGGCGGGGACGGTCCACGACGTCGGATAATGGATATTGAGCCAGGAAGAAGCAGGCATGTTTCTTCCTGGTGCAAATACCCGCTTGCGCGGAGTGCATCCGACAGCGGGCCGCTACTGGCGCTCTTCGGCCTTGGCGCGGTTCCAGAGAGCGTCCATCTCGGCCAGATCCGAATCGCCGGGGGTCTTGCCCGTATCTTCAAGCAGCGCCTCGATCCGTTCGAACCGGCGGGTGAATTTCGCATTGGCGCGGCGCAGGGCCGATTCGGGGCAGATCTTCATATGCCGTGCCAGGTTGGCCATGACAAACAGAAGATCGCCGAATTCATCCTCGATCCGGTCGTGGCTCAGATGGCCGGCGGCCTCGTGCAGTTCCTCAACCTCTTCGCGTATCTTGTCGAGAACATGCGAGGAATCCGGCCAGTCGAATCCCACCCGCGCCGCGCGCTTCTGCAGCTTGACCGCGCGCAGCAATGCGGGCAGGCCAAGCGCCACGCCGTCTAGCGTGCCGGTTCTGGCCTGCGAGACGCGCTCGGCGGCCTTGACCTCTTCCCAGTCGCGGGTCTGCTGTTCGGCGCTCTTGTCGCGGCTCTCGTCGCCAAAGACATGCGGATGCCGCGCAACCATCTTGTCGGAAATGGCGTTGGCCACGTCCTCGATGTCAAAGAGGCCGCGATCCTGTGCGATCTGCGCGTGGAAGACGACCTGCAACAGCAGATCGCCCAACTCGCCGCGCAGTTCCTGCCAATCCGCGTGTTCGATGGCATCGGCGACCTCGTAGGCCTCTTCTATGGTATAGGGGGCGATGCTGGCGAAATCCTGTTCGATATCCCAGGGACAGCCGGTTTCGGGATCGCGCAGCCGGGCCATTATCGCAATGAGGCGGGGCAGCCCGCCGCGCGGGTCGTGAATGAGGGTATCGTCGGGCATTGCGGTGGTCTCGTCTTTGGGGTTGAGTGGACCCTGACCTGTCAGGAAAGGGATGTCCAGAGATGGCCGTGATCAACCGCATTGCCGGATTTGCCGATGAGATGACCGCGTGGCGCAGGCATCTGCATGCCAACCCCGAGATCGGGTTCGACTGCCACGCAACGGCGGATTTCGTCGTGGCGCGGCTGCGCGAGTTCGGCATTACCGAGATCGAGACGGGCATTGCGACAAGCGGCGTGGTGGCGGTGATCGAGGGGCAGGGCGATGGCCCCTGCATCGGGTTGCGCGCCGATATGGACGCGCTGCCGATGTCCGAGGTGACGGGGCTCGACTATGCCAGCCAGGTTCCCGGCAAGATGCATGCCTGTGGCCATGACGGGCACACCACGATGCTGCTGGGCGCGGCGCGGTATCTGGCCGAGACGCGCAATTTCAGGGGCCGCGTGGCGTTGATCTTTCAGCCCGCCGAGGAGGGGCCGGGCGGCGGCCGGGTGATGGTCGAGGAGGGCATATTGGAACGTTACGGGATTGATCAGGTCTACGCGCTCCATACCCTGCCGGGCGCGCCGGAGGCGACGTTCGAAACCACGCCGGGGCCGATCATGGCGGCGGTCGATACGCTGCATATCGAGGTGATCGGTCAGGGCGGGCATGGCGCCATGCCGCATGAGACCCGCGATCCGGTGGTCGCGGCTGTGGCCATCGTGCAGGCGATACAGACGATCGTCAGCCGCAACCGCAATCCGTTGGATGATCTGGTGATTTCGGTCACGCAGATCCACACCGGCACGGTCGATAACGTGATCCCCGAAACCGCCTATATCAATGCCACGATCCGCACATTCACGCCGCAGGTGCAGGAGATGGTGCACCGCCGCCTGCGCGAGGTGGCCGAGGGCACGGCGACAGCCCATGGCGTGCGCGCCGAGGTCCGGATTGATCCGGGCTATCCGGCGACGTTCAACGATGCCGCAAAGGTGGATTTCGCGGCCCGGGTGGCGCGCGAGGTGGCGGGTGACGGAGCGGTCGTCACCGACCGCCTGCGTGAAATGGGGGCCGAAGATTTTTCCTACATGCTGCAAGAGCGGCCCGGCGCCTATCTCTTTCTCGGTCAGGGTGCCGGTCCCGGCCTGCATCATCCGGGTTTCGATTTCAACGATGCAGTGGCGCCCGTGGGCGCGTCATTCTTTGCCCGACTTGTCGAGCGGGCACAGCCGTTGGCCTGATCGGTGCCCGTTCAGGCGTTTGCTTCACGAATTCTGGCGGCGGCGTCCTTGTCATAGGCGACGCCGGATTTGTCGAAGAGCGCGTCCAGTTCGCCCGAAAGGGTCATTTCGGTGATGATGTCGCAGCCGCCCACGAACTCGCCCTTGACGTAAAGCTGTGGAATGGTGGGCCAGTCGGAATAATCCTTGATGCCCTGACGGATTTCCTCGTCGGCGAGCACGTTCACATCCTTGAAATCCACGCCCATGAAGTTGAGCACACCCGCCACGCGGGAGGAAAAACCGCATTGCGGCATGTCCTTGGTGCCCTTCATGTAGAGCACGACGTCGGCGGATTTCACGAGCTCTTCGATACGGGTTCTGGTGTCGGTCATCTGGTGTCCTATCGTTCTGTCAACCGGCCTTGGCCGGGCTGTCGGTTTCCCGGGGATCATACCCCGTCTCATCCTCGCCCAAAAGGGTCACATGGGTGGTGTCTGTCTCGGCGTCGTAACTCAGACCGTATTCGGCGCGTCCGTCGCGCTTGAACCGCCGGAGTTCATGCCACATCGTGTAGCCGAAGATCACGACGAAGGGCAGCAGAATCAGCGCGACAAGAAGCCGGGGTTCCATGGCTCAGTCGGGGGCTTTTGTGGTCAGTGCCAGTGCATGCACGGCGCCGTTGGGTCCGTCCATTTTGCCCTTGAGCGCGGCATAGACCACGCGCTGCTGCTGCACCCGGTTCATGTCGCGAAAGCTCTCGTCGATCACTTCGGCGGCGAAATGCACGCCGTCATCGCCTTCGACGGTGATTTTCGCATTGGGCAGGGCCTCGCGGATCAGGGCTTCGAGATCAGAGGCGAGCATGGCCATCGGGGCTTCTCCTTTTCAGGTCCTGCCCGAGATGTAGAGCGCCGACCGACCGAGCGCAAGAGAGCGGCGCGGATCAGGGGCGCGATCGGTCTCAAATCTCCTCGCCCTTCTTGAGCAGGTCGTCGATCAGTTGCCGTTGCAGCGCGCCGCTGTCGCCGCCGCCATATTGCAGCGCGCCACCCGAGTAGAGGGTGCCATAGCTCTGCGCGAGGTTGACCACCTGCCCCAGACCCGAGATCAACTGGTCCTTTTCCAGCGGCTTGAGCGGATGGATGAAGGCGGACCAGAGAATCTCGTTGGCGATGGCATAGCGCGCATCTAGAGCGGTGTCGAAATTGGCCTGCAGGACGCGGGTGATGTCCTCGGGCGTCATTTCCTCGGTTTTCAGAACCGGGGTGATGGCGCGCATGCGGTCGGCGGCCGCGTCGGTGACGATGAGGATCTGAACATCGTTGATGGTGATTTGCCACATGGTTCCGTTGCTCTGTGCCTCAGCGTCAAGCGCGCGGATGATCTCGTCGAGCCGGGCGAGGGTCATGGGGGCCTCGGGTGCGGCGTCGTATTCGGGTGTCGGCGGGGCTTCGGATTCGGGCACCGTGGCCTGCGCGGAGAGGCTGACGGGCAGAAACAGGAGGCTGGCGATGAGAAGCAGCAGGCGGGGCATGAGGCGATCCTTTCGTGGCTCACGATCCGAGCTTGCCACAGGGTCCCGCGCCGCGCCATGGCGCTCCGCAAAACGTGATGGGCAGTGTGCGGCGGGGGACGTGGCGTGGATCGTTCAGGCCCCGCGCCAGATCCAGCCGCCGCCCAGCACCCGCGTGCCGCCGGTCTCGTAGAACACGCAGGCCTGACCCGGCGACACACCTTCTTCCGGGGTCAGCAGCTCGACTTCGGCCTCGGTTGCGGAGAGCGGTCGCAGTATTGCCTCGCGCGGCGGACGGGTCGAGCGGACCTTGACCGATACGGGCCATTCGTCACGTGTATCGAGCGCGACATCGCCCAGCCAGTTGATTTCGCGCAGGGGCACGGTGCGGGTCGAGAGCATTTCCTTGGGGCCGACAATGACGCGGCGGGCGTCCACATCCAGCCGCACCACGTAAAGCGGCTCGTTCAGCCCGCCGATGCCCAGACCGCGCCGCTGGCCGACAGTGTAGTGGATGACGCCCTCATGCCGCCCCAGAACACGCCCGTCGGCATGCACGATCTCGCCCGGTTCGGCGGCGCCGGGGCGCAGTTTCTCGATCACGCTGGCATAATTGCCGTTCGGGACAAAGCAGATGTCCTGGCTGTCGGGCTTGTCGGCCACCTGCAGGCCATATTGCGCAGCCAGAACGCGGGTGGCTTCCTTTGACGGCAGATGGCCCAGCGGAAAGCGCAGGAATTCAAGCTGCTCCGGGGTGGTCGAGAACAGAAAATAGGACTGATCGCGCGCCGGATCGGCGGCGCAATGCAACTCCGGCCCCCGCGCGCCGATCCGGCGCTGGATATAGTGGCCGGTCGCCATGCAATCGGCATCGAGATCGCGGGCGGTCTGCAACAGATCCTTGAATTTCACCCGCTCGTTGCAGCGGATGCAGGGCACCGGCGTCGCTCCCGCAAGATAGCTGTCGGCGAACTCGTCGATCACCGCATCGCGAAAGATGTTCTCATAATCGAGGACATAATGCGGAAACCCCATGTCCTCGGCCACCCGGCGGGCGTCGTGGATGTCGATGCCCGCGCAGCAGGCCCCCTTTTTTGCCAGTGCCGCGCCATGGTCATAGAGTTGCAGGGTGACGCCCACCACATCGTAGCCTTCTTCGGCCAGTTTGGCGGCCACGACCGAGCTGTCGACGCCGCCCGACATCGCCACGACCACGCGCGTCTCGCCCGGCGCCTTCGCGAAGCCGAGGGAATTGAGCGGTCTGTCGATGTCCAGTGCCATGCCGGCCTCCGCAGTGGTCTTGCAGAATATAAGAAAATCCTAATCACTCTCAAGCCCCGCCTTCATCCGCCATTAAGCCTGATCCGGTCATTTTCGATGCCAGTCGGAAAGAGGGGTGAGCGTGATGTATCTCAAGAAAGTTGACGGGCCAAGGGCGGTTCAACTGCCTGACGGCACGATTCTGAGCCGCAGCGATCTGCCGCCGCAGGATACCAGCCGGTGGGTGGCCTCGCGCAAGCTCGCGGTGGTGCGCGGGGTGGCTTACGGGCTGATCTCGCGGGCCGAGGCGCTGGAACTCTATGCGCTGAGCGACGAAGAGTTTGACACATGGATAAGAGCCGCGAGCAGGCATGGAGAGGCAGCGCTCAAGGTAACGTCATTGAAGAGCTATAGACAACCTTGACGAGAGTTATCAGATTGTTCTTGCAACGGTAACCTGTAGTTAACCATTTTTGCCCACTGTCGAGGTCAATGAAGCAACCAGCTGCGGAGAAAATTCATGCGAATCCTACTGGTCGAGGACGACCCGACGACCTCGAAAAGCATCGAACTGATGCTGACCCATGCCAATCTCAACGTCTACACCACCGACCTGGGCGAGGAAGGGATCGATCTGGCCAAGCTCTATGACTATGATCTGATCCTGCTGGATCTGGGATTGCCGGACATGAACGGGCACGAGGTGCTGCGCCAGCTGCGCCTGGCGCGGATCGCCACGCCGATCCTGATCCTGTCCGGCGCGGACGATACCGAGAACAAGATCCGCAGCTTCGGATTCGGTGCCGACGATTACCTGACCAAACCCTTCCACCGCGAGGAACTTGTGGCGCGCATCCATGCGATCATCCGCCGCTCCAAGGGACATTCGCAATCGGTGATCCGCACCGGCAAGATCAATGTCAATCTCGACGCCAAAACGGTGGATGCCGCCGGCAAGTCGGTGCACCTCACCGGCAAGGAGTACCAGATGCTCGAACTGCTGAGCCTGCGCAAGGGTACGACCCTGACCAAGGAGATGTTTCTCAACCATCTCTACGGCGGCATGGACGAGCCCGAACTGAAAATCATCGACGTATTCATCTGCAAGCTGCGCAAGAAACTGTCCGAGGCTACCGACGGCGACAATTACATCGAAACGGTCTGGGGGCGCGGCTATGTGCTGCGCGATCCCGAACCGCGCGAAATGGATGGCGCGCGGCTGGCCATCGGCGCGTGATGTCTGGACGCCGGTCGGGCGGGGCCCTATCACTCTGAAACAGCGGTCAGGGCCGGGCAAACGGTCTCTGACCTCCGATCAGAGAGGGGACAATGACCGACAGGATCGCCGTCGAGGATCTGAACGAGGCCGAGGCGCGCCGCGAACTGACGCGCCTGGCAGAGGCGCTGGCGGCAGCCGATCTGGCCTATCACACCCATGATGCGCCAGAAATATCGGATGCGGATTATGACGCCCTCAAGGCGCGCAATGCCGCCATCGAGGCACGGTTTCCCAACCTGAAACGCGCCGACAGCCCCTCCGACCGGGTGGGCGCGCTCCTTGCCGATGGCTTTGCCAAGGTGGCGCATCGGGTGCGGATGCTGAGCCTGGGCAATGCGTTCGAGGCCGACGAGGTGGCCGAGTTTGACAATCGCATCCGCCGCTATCTGGGGATGGATGACAGCGCCCCCCTGATCTATACGTCGGAACCCAAGATCGACGGGCTGAGCCTGAGCCTGCGCTACGAGGCGGGCCACCTGGTGCAGGCCGCAACGCGCGGCGATGGCGAGACCGGCGAGAACGTGACCGCCAATGCCCGTACCATCACGGATATTCCGCAAACCCTGACGGATGCGCCCGAGGTGCTGGAGGTGCGCGGCGAGGTCTACATGAGCCATGCCGATTTCGAGACGCTGAACGCGCAGCAGGCGGCGCGCGGCGACAAGGTGTTCGCCAATCCGCGCAATGCCGCCGCCGGATCGCTGCGGCAACTGGATGCCAGGATCACCGCCGCGCGGCCGTTGCGGTTCTTTGCCTATGGCTGGGGCGAGGTGAGCGAGGCACTCGGCCAGACACAGATGGCGGCGATCGAACGTTTGGCGGCGCTCGGGTTCCAGACCAATCCGCTGACGGTGCTCTGCGACGGGCCAGAGGCGCTCCTGGCGCATTACGCCCGGATCGAACAGGCGCGCGCGACGCTGGGCTATGACATCGACGGGGTGGTCTACAAGGTAAACGATCTGGCGCTTCAGGCGCGGCTCGGGTTTCGCAGCACCACACCCCGCTGGGCGATCGCGCATAAGTTCCCCGCCGAACTGGCCTGGACCCGCCTCGAGGCGATCGACATTCAGGTCGGGCGCACCGGCGCGCTCAGCCCGGTTGCGCGGCTTACCCCGGTCACGGTGGGCGGCGTCGTGGTGCGCAACGCAACCCTGCACAACGAGGATTACATCGTCGGCCGCGACAGTAAAGGCGGGGTGATCCGTCCCGATGAAAACGGCGGGGCCAAGGATATCCGCGTCGGTGACTGGGTGCAGGTTTACCGCGCGGGCGACGTGATCCCCAAACTGGCCGATGTGGACCTCGCGCAGCGGCCCGCGGACGCGATACCCTATGAATTCCCCACAGCCTGCCCCGAATGCGGCTCTGACGCGGTGCGCGAGCCGGGCGATGCAGTGCGCCGCTGCATCGGTGGGCTGGTCTGCCCGGCGCAGGCGGTGGAAAAGCTCAGGCATTTTGTCAGCCGCGCGGCCTTTGACATCGAGGGGTTGGGGGCGAAACAGGTCGAACAGTTCCATCGCGATGGCTGGATCAGGGAACCGGCGGACATCTTCACCCTGCAAGAGCGTTATGGCCGCGGCCTGCAACAGTTGAAGAACCGCGAGGGCTGGGGCGAGAAGAGCGCGACGAACCTGTTTGACGCGATTGAGGAAAAAAGAAAAATCCCCTTTGCGCGGCTCCTGTTCGCGCTCGGCATCCGGCATGTGGGCGAACAGGCCAGCAACCTCATCGCGCGCCATTATGGCCGCTGGGAGGATTTCATCGCCGCGATGGACGCCGCCCGCGATCCCGACAACCCCGAATGGGAGCGGCTGCTGGGCATCGACGGAGTGGGCGAGGTCATGGCGCGCGCGCTGGTCGGGGCCTTTGCTGAACCCCATGAGCGCGCCGGGATCGACCGGCTGGTGGCGCATCTGACGGTGGAAGAGGCCGCGCGCCCCGACACCTCGGGCAGCCCGGTGGCAGGCAAGACGGTGGTGTTCACAGGCACGCTGGAAAAAATGACGCGCGCCGAGGCCAAGGCCCGCGCCGAGGCATTGGGCGCCAAGGTGGCCGGATCTGTCAGCGCCAGGACCGATCTGCTGGTGGCGGGGCCGGGGGCAGGGTCCAAGGCGAAAAAGGCCGCCGAACTCGGCATCGAGACGCTGGACGAGGAGGGCTGGCTGCGGCTCGTCGGCGGCACATGAGCGGGCGGCCGGAAATCCTCTTTCCGCTCTTTGCCGGGGTGGAAACGCTCGAAGGGGTCGGCCCAAAGATCGCAAAGGCGCTCTCCGGGCTGGATATCACCCGCCCGCGCGATCTGATCTTTACGCTGCCCTATTCCGGCGTGGACCGCCGCCGCCGGACCACCGTGCAGGGGGCCGATCTGCCCGGTGTCGTCACCGTCGAGGTCACCGTCGGCCAGCACCGCGCGCCCGCCCGCCGGGGTGGAGCCTATCGCGTGGTCGTCGAGGATGCGGCGACCAGTTTCCAGTTGGTCTATTTCCACGCGCGCGACGAATACCTGCGCCGCCTGTTGCCGACCGGCGCGCGGCGCGTGGTATCCGGCAAGGCAGAGCTTTTCGACGGGATCGCGCAGATGGTGCATCCCGATCATGTGCTGTCGATTGAGGAGGCGGGCGACATCCCGGAATTCGAGCCGGTCTATCCGCTGACCGCGGGCGTGACCCTGCGGGTGATGACCAGAGCAGCGCAGGCGGCGCTGACGCGGATGCCGGACCTGGCGGAATGGATAGACCCGGTGCAAAAGGCGCAGGCCGGCTGGCCCGACTGGGCCGAGGCCGTGCGCCGGGCGCATGCGCCCGGCGCACCGCAGGATCTCTCGCCCGCCCATCCGGCGCGCGAGCGGCTGGCCTATGACGAGTTGATGGCGCATCAGCTGACGCTGGCGCTGGCACGCAGCAGGTTGCGCCGGGCCAAGGGGCGGGAGACGGTGGGCACCGGCGTATTGCAGGCGCGCGTGCTCGACGCACTTCCCTATGCGCTCACCGGCGCGCAGACCCGTGCCATTGCAGAGATAGCGGCGGACATGGCCGCACCGCAGCGGATGAACCGGCTGTTGCAGGGCGATGTCGGCGCGGGCAAGACGCTGGTGGCGTTCAAGGCGCTCCTGATCGCGGTCGAGGCGGGTGGGCAGGGAGTGATGATGGCTCCCACCGAGATCCTCGCGCGCCAGCATCTGCAGGGGCTGCGCCCACTGGCCGAAAGCGCGGGCGTGGTGCTGGAAATCCTCACCGGTCGCGACAAGGGGGCCGAACGGCGCGCCAAGCTGGCGGCGCTCGAACGCGGCAATATCCAGATCCTCGTGGGCACCCATGCGGTATTTCAGAAGGATGTGGAATTCGCCGATCTGCGGCTGGCCATTGTCGATGAACAGCACCGCTTTGGCGTGCGCCAGCGGCTGGAACTGGGCCGCAAGGGCGCGCAGGCCGATATGCTGGTGATGACCGCCACGCCGATTCCGCGCAGCCTTGCGCTGGCGCAATATGGCGATATGGATGTCAGCGTGCTGGACGAGAAACCGCCCGGACGCCTGCCGATCAAAACCGCGCTGGTCAGCATGGGCCGGATCGACGAGGTGGTCGATCACCTGCGCCGCGCGATTGCAGAGGGGCGTCAGGCCTATTGGGTCTGCCCGCTGGTCGAGGAAAGCGAGGTCGTCGATCTCTCCAGCGCCGAGGAACGGTTCAGCCGCCTGCGCGCGGCCCTCGGTGAGGGGCGGGTGGGGCTTGTTCACGGCCAGATGCCGCCCGAGGACAAGGACGCCGCCATGACCGCGTTCCAGCGTGGCGAGACCAGTGTGCTGGTGGCCACGACGGTGATCGAGGTCGGCGTTGACGTGCCCAACGCCACGATCATGGTAATCGAGCGAGCCGAGAGTTTCGGCCTTGCGCAGTTGCATCAGCTGCGCGGGCGGGTGGGGCGCGGGTCACTGGCCTCGACCTGTCTGCTGATGTACCAGCCGCCGCTCGGCGAGGGCGGTGAACGGCGGCTCACCACGATTCGCGATACCGAGGACGGGTTTCGCATTGCAGAGGTCGATCTGGAGATGCGCGGCGCGGGCGATCTGATCGGCACGGCGCAATCGGGCCTGCCGAAATTCCGGGTGGCCGATCTCGAGTCGCAGTCGGCGCTGATGGCCGTGGCGCAATCGGATGCGCGCAAGCTGCTGAATGACGACCCCGACATGAAGGGCGCGCGCGGACAGGCGGCGCGGGTGCTGTTGTGGTTGATGGAACACGATCAGGCGATTCGTTTGATTTCAGTGGGTTAGGCGAAAAGTCATTGTTTGTTCTTAAATGTTCTTAAAAAGTTCTTTACTTTGTTAATGAAAAATGAGAACAAAAAGGCAACACATGGCTTTCGAGAGGATACGCCCGATGTTGCACCAGATCACCGCCGCCGCCCGGCGCGCTCAGGATACGATTGTCGGTGATGCGATCGGCGCGCTCGCGCTGTTGGTCACGCTGGTTGGCGCGCTTTATCTGCCCGGCCTTGTCTGACATCTGCTGTTCCTGCCTGGCGGGTCCGCCCCTGTCGGCTTGACGATTCCACTGTCCCAAGCGGGGATCGCCAAGACTGCCTGTCCAAGCGTTTCGGGGTTTACCTCATTCCTCCCGATGATCGCGACAGGGTGCCGGATCCAGCCCGCCTGCCGCCGCCGCCCGACCGGGTGCGCGGCGGTTTTTTCATCAGGGGTGGTCAGGCGCAGGAGGTCCGGGCGCAGGCCTCTTCCATCGCCTCGACCGTCGCTTCGAGCGTCAGCAGGATCGACGCATGACGGTTCTTGTAATCGCGCGCGGGCCGCAGCACTTCCAGCCCGTCAAACGGGGCGGGCGGGGTCGGGCCGTCGGATTTGAGCATGTCGCGCAGCGCGTCGCGCGCGGCGCGCACCTGCGGCAGATCACAGCCGATGATGCCCGCGCCAACCACGCTTGCCGCCGCCTGCCCCAGAGCACAGGCCTTGACCTCGGCGGCATAGTCGGTGATCCGCCCGTCCGCGCAGGTTATATCCACCGTCACCGTAGAGCCGCAGAGCGGCGCGCGGCGCTTGACGGTGGCATCGGGCGCGGCCAACCGCCCATGATGCGGGATATCGGCGGCCAGTTCCAGAATACGCGCCGAATAGAGCTTGATCAGGTCGGTTTCGCCACTCATGGCTTTCCCTTTCGTCTGTTGCCCCATAAATAGGCCCACAACGCGCAGATGCAAAAGGTTTTCCGCCATGACATTCGATCCGGCGACACTGAAATATGACGCGGCGGGGTTGATCCCTGCGATCGCCCAGGACGCGGCCAGCGGCGAGGTGCTGATGATGGCCTGGATGAACGCGGATGCGGTGGCGCGCACGCTGGACACCGGGCGCGTGACCTACTGGAGCAGGTCGCGGTCGGCATTCTGGATCAAGGGCGAAACCTCGGGGCATGTGCAGGATCTCATTGAGATGCGGGTGGACTGCGACCGCGACTGCCTGCTCGTGCTCGTGCGCCAGACCGGGCCTGCCTGTCACACCAACCGGCGGTCGTGTTTCTACACGGCTGTGCGCGACGCGCAGGAGACCGAGATCATGGCGCCAATGGCGGCAGGGGAATGAGTGTCCGGGCAAGGATCAGGCGGGAATCATAGCCCGACCATCCTGCGGATATCCCGTGGGCTGCGCCCCTCGGCGCGATAGGTGGCGATGGCGCGGGCATCGTCGCGCTTGGCAAGGCGTTTGCCGTTCTCGTCGCGGATGAGGACGTGATGATGATAGACAGGCGTGGGCAGACGCAGCAGCCGTTGCAGGAGCACATGGATCTGCGTGGCCTCCAGCAGATCCGCGCCTCGAATCACATGGCTGATCTTCTGTTCGGCGTCGTCGAGCACCACCGCGAGGTGATAGGACGCCCCCATGTCGCGCCGTGCCAGCACCACGTCACCCACGGTCTGCACCATGTTGTCCGGTATGATTTTCCGTCCCTGCTCGAAAAACTCTGGTGGTTCGTCAAGCGTGGCCAGGGCGCGCGCCATGTCGAGCCGCAGCGCGGCGTGGTCGGGGACGGGGCCGGCGGGCGGCGTCGCGGGGCGGCAGGTGCCGGGATAGATCAAACCGTCGGGGCCATGCAGCGCCGCACCCTCCTGCGGGGCATAGGCAGCGGCGCGGATATCCGCGCGGCTGCAATGGCAGGGGTAGAGCAGGCCCATTTCCCACAATCCGGCGAGGGCGCTTCGGTAGACCGGCAGCCGCTCGGACTGGCGCATTACGGGCTTGGGCCAGGTCAGGCCGAGCCATGCCAGATCGTCGAATATCTGCACCTCCCATTCGGCGCGGCAGCGTGACCGGTCCAGATCGTCGATGCGCAGCAGGAACGTACCGCGCTCTGCCTCTGCGCGATCATGCGCCAGCATCGCCGAATAGGCATGCCCCAGATGCAGCGGACCAGTGGGCGAGGGGGCAAAGCGCGTTATGAACATGATTTTGGCTGGTTATGGCGCAAAGCTCATGTCGTCCGCTATCTGCGCCTCCAGCCATCCGGACCACGCCGCCTTGGCGCGGTCGGTATAGGCCCTGTAGCGGTCGATGCGTCCGCGCCGCCCGCCCTTGAACCCCTCGACAGGACGAAACAGGCCGAAATTGACGTTCATCGGCTGAAAGGTTCTGGCCTCCGCGCCGCCGGTGATGTGGTGGATCAGCGCACCCATCGCACTGTCCTGCGGCACCCGCGGCAGGGCGCGCCCAAGGATTTCCGCCGCCGCCAGCCGCCCCGCCAACAGTCCCATGGCCGCCGATTCCACATAGCCCTCGACGCCGGTGATCTGCCCGGCAAAGCGGACGTGCGGGCGTGTGCGCAGGCGCATCTGCGCGTCCAGCAGCGTCGGCGAGTTGATGAACGTATTGCGGTGAATCCCGCCAAGGCGGGCAAACTGCGCGTTCTCCAGACCGGGAATCATCCTGAAAACAGATGTTTGTGCGCCGTATTTCATCTTGGTCTGAAAGCCCACGATATTATAGAGCGTGCCAAGCGCATTGTCGCGGCGCAGTTGTACCACGGCCCATGGCTTGATCTCCGGCTGATGCGGATTGGTCAGGCCCACCGGCTTCATCGGGCCGTGGCGCAGGGTTTCGCGGCCGCGTTCGGCCATCACCTCGATGGGCAGGCAGCCGTCGAAATACCCGGCGGTCTCGCCTTCGTGAAACTCGGTCTTTTCCGCCACCAGCAGCGCGTCGATGAACGCCTCGTACTGATCACGGTCCATCGGACAGTTGAGATAGGCGGTGCGTTCCTCTTCGGTGTCGCCCTTGTCATAGCGCGACTGCATCCAGGCGCGCGACATGTCGATGCTGTCATGATAGACAATCGGCGCGATGGCGTCGAAGAACGCCAGCGCCTGCGCCCCGGTCTCGGCGGCAATCGCCTGTCCCAACCCCTCCGAGGTCAGCGGGCCGGTGGCGATGATCCAATGACCGCCCTCTGGAAGAGACGTGATTTCAGTATGTTGCACGATGATCTTCGGGTGATTCATCAGATGCGCCGTTACCGAGCGGGCAAAGGGATCGCGATCCACCGCAAGCGCGCCACCGGCGGGCAGGCGGTGACGGTCGGCCATCGCCATGATGAGACCGCCCGCCGCGCGCATTTCCCAGTGCAACAGACCCACCGCGTTCTGCTCGTCATCGTCAGAGCGGAAAGAGTTGGAACACACCATCTCGGCCAGATCGCCTGTGCGATGTGCAAATGTCCCGACATGGGGGCGCATTTCGTGGATCACCACGTCAACACCCATGTTGGCCGCCTGCCAGGCCGCCTCTGACCCGGCCATGCCGCCGCCGACGATATGCAATGTCTCGCTCATGGGATGCGATCTAGGCGATTGCGCCGCGTTTGGAAAGGGTTGTCACCGTTGCCAGTCGGGGGGGCGCTTGTCGAGAAAGGCGCTGATCCCCTCGTTTGTATCGCGGTCGAGCATGTTCTCGACCATCACTGCGCCGGTATGGGCATAGGCGTCGTCGAGACCCAGTTCGAGCTGTTCGTAAAAGGCGCGCTTGCCGATACGCACCGCGCTGCCGAGTTTCGCCGCGACGGTTTCGGCGAGGCGCATGACCTCGCCATCCAGATCCTCGTGTGGCACCGCGCGGTTGATCAGGCCCAGTTCAGCGGCGCGCGCGGTGTCGATGAATTCCCCCGTGGTCAGCATCTCGAACGCCTGCTTGCGCGGGATATTGCGGCTGAGCGCCACCATCGGGGTTGAGCAGAACAGCCCGATATTGACGCCGTTGACGCCGAACCGCGTGCCATGCGCCGCCACCGCCATGTCGCAGGAGGCCACCAGTTGACAGCCGGCGGCGGTGGCGATGCCGTGCGGTGCTGCGATGACCGGTTGCGGCAGGTCGCGGACCGCCGTCATCACGGCGCTGCAGCGGGCGAAGAGATCGGCGAAATAAGCGCGCCCGCCATCTTCGGCCTGACGTCCGGCCTGCATTTCCCTGAGATCGTGGCCAGCGCAGAACGCCTTGCCAGCACCCGCGATCGTCACGACGCGGATCGTCCGGTCCCCCCCCAGCCGGTCGAATTCGGCCCTGAGTGCTGCCAGCATCGCGTCGGACAGCGCATTCAGATTGCCCGGCGAATTGAGCGTGAGGCGCGCGATTGCGCCCTCGTCTGAGCGGTCGAGAATTGGCATCTTGTATCCCCTTTTGCGTTATGGCCATTCTAACGCGCGATTGCGCAGGAGGGAAAGCATGACCGTAAAGATGACTGCCGAAGAGCTGATGGAATTCCTCGACGGGGAATTTCCGCAGGTGAACGGCGAATTCGCCATCGAGGAGGTGGGCGACAGCCGCATCCGCGTGCGGCTGCTGGTCGCCGAGCGGCACCTGCGGCCCGGCGGCACGGTATCCGGCCCGTCGATCTTTGCGCTGGCCGATGTCTCGGTCTACCTCGCGGTGCTGGCGATGATCGGACCACAGGGGCTGGCGGTGACCACCAGTTGCAGCCTGGATTTCATGCGCAAGCCGGCGGCACGCACCGATCTGATCGCCGAATGCCGCCTGCTGAAACTGGGCCGCGTGCTGGCGGTGGGCGAGGTGCTGGTCTTTTCCGATGGGATGCAGGCGCCCGTGGCCCGCGCGAGTCTGACCTATTCGATCCCGCCCAAGTGACGCGGGTGCCGGCATCGCGCGGGGCGAGAATCCCCGCATGAATCTCCGCACGCGATGGGGTATAATAATACCTATTTTATAACATACTGTTTTACAATCAATATTACCGGTCATGCACTATTGACCCGCTTCGCTATCTCACTATAACCCGCACATCGTATCAGCGCCACCAATCAGGTGGCCGAGACTGATCAAGACCACCGATCAAGCACAAGGTTCTGCCTGACATGAAAACATTTTCTGCAACGCCTGCAGATATCGACAAGAAATGGATCCTGATTGATGCCGAAGGCGTCGTTCTGGGCCGTCTTGCCTCGATCATCGCCATGCGCCTGCGCGGCAAGCACAAGGCCAGCTACACCCCCCACATGGACATGGGTGACAACGTGATCGTCATCAATGCCGACAAGGTGCAACTGACCGGCAACAAGCGCAACAAACCCAACTACTGGCATACCGGCCACCCCGGCGGGATCAAATCGCGAACGACGGCCGAGATCCTCGAGGGCAAGTTCCCCGAGCGCGTCGTCACGCAGGCGGTCAAGCGGATGCTGCCGGGCAACCGGCTGGCGCGTACGCAGATGACCAATCTGCGCGTCTATGCAGGTGGCGAACACCCTCATGCGGCCCAAAGCCCCGAGGTGCTGGACGTCAAATCCATGAATTCCAAGAATACGCGGGTGGCATACTGATGGCTGAAGAAATCAAATCCCTCGAAGGTCTCGAAGCCGTCGCCGGCGATACCGCCGCCGCCGTGGCCGTGGCCCCCCCGCGCGAACCCGTGCGTGACAGCCTGGGCCGCTCCTATGCCACCGGCAAACGCAAGGATGCGGTCGCCCGCGTCTGGATCAAGCCTGGCTCGGGCAAGGTTGTGGTCAACGGCAAGCCGATGAAAGAGTATTTCGCGCGCCCCGTGCTGCAGATGATCCTCAAGCAGCCCTTTACCGTGTCGGGCACCGAGGACCAGTTCGACGTGATGGCGACGGTCGCCGGTGGCGGTCTCTCGGGCCAGGCCGGTGCGGTCAAGCACGGCGTGTCCAAGGCGTTGCAACTCTACGATCCCAGCTTGCGCCCCGCGCTCAAGGCCGCCGGTTTCCTGACCCGCGACAGCCGCGTGGTGGAACGCAAGAAATACGGCAAGGCCAAGGCGCGCAAGAGCTTCCAGTTCTCCAAGCGTTAAGCGGGACCAAACATCATGCTTCTGCAAAGGGCGGCCCGAGGGCGGCCCTTTCTTCTTGTCTGACCGTTTCAGGCCGCATCGTCAGGGGGCAAGAGGCCCAGACCGCGCAGATAGATGCCGATACCCGTTTCCAGCAATTTCTCGGGCGGAAACGGCGTGTGCGCGCCGGACGCGCCGTGGGTGAACAATTCCACCACGCCGTGACTCATAGCCCAGACATGGGCGGCGAACATCGCGGCCGGTGGGCGGCGTCCGGGCGGCAGATGCGCCGACAGCATCCCGGCCGCGCGGGTCAGCACCGCCTGCGCCCGCACGACCGCATCGGCCAGTTCCGGGCTGGCAGTGACCGACAGGCCCGATTCGAACATCGCGACATAATGCCCCGGGTTCGACCGTGCAAAGCCGAGATAGGCCCGCCCCGTGGCCTGAAACGCCGCCAGTGGGCTGGGCCGCCCCTGATCGAACGCCGCCTCCATCCGGGTTGCGAAAATCTCATAGCCCTGGCGCGCGGCCTCTGCAATCAGCGCTTCGCGACCTGAAAAATGCCGATAGGGCGCCGCCGGTGACACGCCTGCCAGCTTTGCCGCCTCGGCCATGGTGAATCCCTGCGGCCCGCGCTCGGCGATCAGCGTCAGCACCGCCTCGACCAGCGCCTGCCGCAGGTTGCCGTGGTGATAGCCCTGCTTACCCATTCCATATCTCGGGTCCGGCGGCGATCAGCGGATCGCAGACCCCGACGGCGTGGGCGTCCTTGCGGGCGTAATCGAGCGCGCTCAGAACATGGCGGATCGCCTCCAGCCGCGCACGGCGCTTGTCGTCGGACCGGACCACGGTCCATGGCGCGTGATCGGTGTGGCTGCGGGTGAGAGTCTCGACAATCGCGGTGCTGTAGTCGTCCCATTTCTTCAGACCCTCAACGTCGATCCAGCTCAGTTTCCACTGTTTCAACGGGTCGGATTCGCGCTCCAGAAAGCGGCGCAACTGTTCGGCGCGACCGACGTTGAGCCAGAACTTGAAGAGATGGATCCCCTCATCCACCAGCATGCGTTCGAAATCCGGCACCTGGGCAAAGAAATGCTCGCGCTGCGCGTCGCTGCAAAAGCCGAATACCTTTTCGACCACGCCGCGATTGTACCAGCTGCGGTCGTAGAACACGATCTCGCCACCGGCGGGCAGATGGTCGATATAGCGCTGGAAATACCATTGCGTCGCCTCGACATCAGAGGGTTTGGCCAGCGCCACCACCCGCGCGCCGCGCGGGTTGAGATACTCGCGGAACCGCGTGATCGTGCCGCCCTTGCCCGCCGCGTCGCGCCCCTCGAAGACGATGGCGATGCGCGCGCCGCTCTCCTTGGTCCAGTGCTGCATCCTGACCAGTTCGACCTGCAACTTTTCCAGTTCCCTGTCATAGGTCTTTTTCGCCATCCGCTCGGAATAGGGATAGGCATGGCCCAGTATGTCATCCTTGTCCGCGCGGCGGATCTCGTTGCGGATTTCGGCGGGAGCTTCGGTCTCGAAAAACGCGCTGATCGCGCCGTCAAAGGGCAGATTCATCGGGGGCCTCTTGCTGCTGCCCGGGCAGTATGGCCGCTCAATCGGCGCGGCGCAATCCGGCGCGGACGGCGGCGCGGCGAATGGCGGCAATCACCTCCTCGGGCGCGCTGTGATGCGGCATATGCCCGATTCCGTCCAACGTGGTCAAATTGGCTCCGGCGATCTGTCGGCTGAGCGGTTCGGAATGGATGGTCAGACCCACGGTGGTATCGGCGCGGCCATGCACGATCTCGGTGGGCACACTGATCTCGTCATAACGCCGGTGCAGCGCCTCGATCTCGCCCAGAAGATTGGCGCGTTGCAGCGCATTGGCGCGCAACGAGTGCCGGCGCAGGGTCAGCCCCGCGCCGATATGTTCCAGATAGCCCTCGGGCGGCTCTTGCGGGGCAAAGATTTCACCCACCGCCTGTTCCACGCGCTCGTCGCGTACAAATGCCGTAAGGAACGGGATCGCCAACGGCCCCAGCACCGGATGGGACAGAACCCGGTAATAGGCGGACAAGCCAGTATCCCAGGGCTTTGCGGCCCCGGCAACCATGACCAGCGCCGCGATGCGATCGGGCCGCGTCACCGCCCAGGCCAGCGCCACCGCGCCACCATAACTGTGGCCCAGCACGATGGGGCGCTCGGCACCAAGCTCTGCGGCGGCCCGTTGCAGCAGATCCGCCTGCTCCGTGATCGTCGCCCCGCTGCGGTTGAGGCGCGCGGTATAGCCCAGTCCGGGCCGGTCCAAAACGATCACGCGATAGTTCCGCGCCAGACGTGGTGCGAGGTCAAAGGTCATGTCGCGGGTATTGCCCGAAGCTCCGTGAATCAGAACCAGATCGGGAACCGAACCGTCCCGCGGTCCCATCACCACCGCATGGACGCGATTGCCGTCCACCGTCAGAAACTGTCCTTCGGGGGGAAACGCCGCCTCGGCGCGGGCCTCATGCGCGCGCGCCTTCCACAGCACAAGGATCGCAACACAGGCGGCGAGCGCGACAAGAGCCACAAGCAGTTTCACCGCTCAGCCCCGCAGATCGGTGGTCTCGATCCCGATCCTGGTTATGTCATAGGGCGTGGTTTCATAGATCTCCGACACCCAGTTGCCATAGAGCAGATGCGCATGGCTGCGCCATCGGTTCTGCGGCGCGCGCGCGGGATCGTCACCGGGGTAATAGTTGCAGGGCACGTTGATCGGCGTGCCATTGGCCACGTCGCGGTCATATTCCTGTTTCAGCGTGTCGCTGTCATATTCGAAATGGTTGAAGATATAGAGCGCGCGGCGACCCGGATCCTCGACCAGGCAGGGGCCGACCTCGTCGCTGTCCAGCAGGATGCGCAACCCCGATACGGCCTCGATCTCTGCGCGCTTCATCTCGGTCCAGCGGCTGACCGGAATGACGCAATCATCTGAAAATCCTCGCAGCAAGGGCGAGGAGGGATCCATGTTGCGATGCCGGAAGCAGCCGAATGCCTTGGCCCCCAGCAGATGTTTTTTCACCCCGTGGAAATGGTTGATCATCGCCATCCCGCCCCAGCAAACGCCAAAGGTGGAATGCACATGGCTCTGCGTCCAGTCAAAGACGCGGGACAGTTCCTGCCAATAGGTGACGGCATCAAACTCCAGATGCTCGATCGGCGCGCCGGTGATGATAAGGCCGTCGTATTTGTCGCCCGATGCAGCAACCTCGTCGAAGGGCCGGTAGAAACTCTCCATATGCTCGGCGGCGGTGGTCTTGGTCTGGTGTTCGGTCATGCGGATCAGGTCGAACTCGATCTGCAGCGGTGTCGCCCCGATCAGCCGGGCGAACTGATTCTCGGTCTGGATCTTCTTGGGCATCAGGTTGAGCAATCCGATACGCAGAGGCCGGATATCCTGCCGCGCCGCCTGATCGGGGTCCATCACCATCACGCCCTCGCCCCTGAGCACGTCATAGGCAGGCAGGCTGGATGGAATCTTGATCGGCATCGGGCGGGGATCCTCGTGGTGTCGGGTTCAGATAGGCGCGGGGGCGCGGCGCGCAAGGGCGGCGGCGATCAGCCGGTCGAAATCGGCGGCGTCGCGCAGTTGCGCCACCTCGTCTGCCGTCACCGAAACGCCCCAGGGCACCATCGCCTGATAGCGCGGCTGGCGATGCGCCAGCGCGCGGGCATAGGTACGGCGGATAAAGTCATCTGGATCAACCTCACCTTCCATACATTTGTTTTGTTTCAGGTATTCGTTCCATACCCGATCCAGGAATTCGGGCTGATAGGCCATCGGCTTGGGTGCGCGGTCGAACCGGCGGATCAGTTCCTGCGTATGCGTCTCGGATCCTTCGATATAGACGAGAAGACAGTGGCGCGACAGCTCGGTCAGGATCGGGTCGGCGGGATCGTTTCCATCTACCCATTCACAGATCGACCCGCCGCTGTCGCAGATGAAATGAGGATAGCCATACAGCCTCTGGCTGCGTTCGATGAAATAGCCGGTGTCGAGCAGCGCGCTGATCTCGGCCTGGCGGAACTGTTCCTGCCGCCGGCGGTATTCGGCGATCGGCATGCCACCCCGCGCCGGATCGCCCGGCTTGCCCAGATAGGTCGAGACCGGGGTAAGGTTGTTGAAGGTGATGTTCGAGCCGATATAGATCGAATCGCTCAGCAGAAGATCGCGCAGGAACGGCACCTGCATGGCATGTGCCTTGGCATTGTCGGCGATCAGCTCGCCCATGTAACGGGTGCCGATGCGGTAATCTATCGAATAGTGAAACCAGCCCCCCGCGGCGCGCAGCAGGTTCGCCAGATGCGTCTTGCCCAGTCCCGACATGCCATAGAACAGAACCCGCTTCTCGCAGGCCTCCTGCCAGTCCTGTGCCGATTGGTAGATCATCGCCTGTCCCCTCTGGCCTTCTGCTACAAACTGCGCGCGGCGGGGTCAAATGGCAAACGCGGATCGCCCCGCGAAAAACCCGCCCCGGTGGGGGCGGGCTGTGGTCATACTGTCGTTGCGGATCAGAAACGGAAGCCGAGCTTCAGACCGGCGGCGATGGCATCGTTGTCAGCGAACTGTGCCCCGATCGACGTGGTGGCGCTGCCGATGTCGATATAGCGGACACCGGCGGTCAGATCCCAGGCTTCGGTCTGATACTTGGCCGCGACGCCATAGCTTATGAACCCATCCTTGCCGGAGAGGTTACCAACGATATCGCCCAGATCCTCTTCGTATCCAAGCGTCAGGGCACCCGACCAGTGCTCAGAAAAACGCCGCCCCACACCCAGCTCATAGGTCCAGATATCCGAAGGCTCGCTGGCGATCGGCACCAAGCCCCCGACGAAATCCATCGGTCGGATCTCGAATTCGGTCCATTCCTGCCAGCGGATCGAGCCGAACACGATCGTGTCCTTGGCCACTCCCGATTGCGCATGCAGCGTGACCGCCTGCGGAATCTTGACCTTGAATTCGGTGCCGGTGTTGTCGTTGAAATCGTGCTCGATTTCGGATTCGTAGGTCAAAGCAACCTTGAGCGCGATTTCCGGGATCTGATAGGCTGCACCCAGGACGAACCCCGCCTTGTAATCCTTGTCGACATTCAGCGTATAGGCCGGAGGAAGCGGCAGACCAGCGGTCAGGATGGTCACATTCCCGCTCAGGCTCTGGATACGCGGCCCGCCGTAGGCGCTGACGCGATCGGTGAACTGATACTTGAGCAGTCCCGTCACCGCCAGAGACTCCACCTCGGCGTTCGATCCGGCAAACGGATAGACGTTGGCCGCCGTATAATCCACATCGGCGCCGACCGGCTCGTTCGCATAGATGGCGAGCGTCAGCTTGTCGTTGATCTCGCGCTTGTAGCCAATCTCGAAGGTCCGGTAATCCTTCTGGATGTTGCCCGACGTCAGAACGCCGCCAAACAGGCTGCCGCTGACCTTCGGGTGAACCGAGGACACCGAAAATTCCAGGTAGTTCTCGCCTTTTTCGAACAGAATCTGCGACCGGTCCCCGGTCCGCTGGATCCCGCCCGCCGATGCCGCACCCGCGATCAGGGTCAGCGCCGTGCATGCCAGCAAGTATTTTTTCATTTCGTCCCTCTCTCTCCTCCAGAGTTATTTCCCGGCACATTACTGTTACAGAACGATCGGTCAATGTCGGACGCTGCGTCACGACGAATTAGGTCCGCAGCGGTGCTTTCACCGACACACCGCCGCAAGGCGCGTGCGGTTCAATCCCTGCCGCGGGTCTCGGCCCACAGATTGAGGTAATTCGCGCCAAAGATCACCGCCGCGCCCAGGATCACCGCCATCTCGATCCGCTCGCCATAGGCCATCAGCCCGATCACCGCGATCAGCGGCAGGCGCAGGAAATCGACGGGTGTGACCAGCGTGGCGGGGGCGATCGACAGCGCCGTGGTCAGGCAGTAATGCGCCACCAGCCCGGCACAGCCGATCACCGCCAGCCACGGCAGCGACACGGCGGAGGGCAGGGCGATATCGCCATCGAACCCCGCCGCGATCAGGCCGAACACGATCTGCGTCAGCGTCATCCAGAACAGGATGCAGGTCAGCGTTTCGGTGCGCGTCAGCCGCTTGGTCATCAGGATCGACCCGGCAAAGCCCACGGCCGCCGCCGCCGCCGCCAGCGTGCCCGCGTTCAGCGTCTCGGGGCTGGGCCGCGCGACGATCAGGATGCCGGTGAATCCGATCACCGCCGCCAGCGTCCGCACCCGCGTCAGCCGCTCGCCCAGCACCAGCGGAGAGAGCACCAGCACCCACAAGGGCGCGGTGAATTCCAGCGCAAAGACCTGCGCCAGCGGGATCACGGTGATCGCGTAAAACCACAGGTTCTGGCCGGTGAAATGGCTGAGATTGCGCAGCAGATGCGTGCCCGGACTGCGCGTGGTGATGGTGCGCCACTGCCCGCTCAGCCGCGCCGCCGCGACCACGATCACGAACCCCACGACGCTGCGATAGAGCATGATCTCGAACGTATCCAGCTCGAAACTGACCGCACGTCCGGCCACTGCCATTGAGGAGAACGCCAGCACCGCGCCCAGCATCCACAGGGCGGCGCGCAGCACGGCGGCAGGATCACTGCGCGGCGGGGCAGGGGCAAGCGTCATTCAGCCGCGCCACCAGAGGGGGGGCATGAGGATATCGGCATTTTCGGGCACATTCACTCTGTCCAGCGGATGCGGCAGCGTGAACGCACCGCCTTCGACTCGCCCCGCCAGACGGTCGCGTCGCAGATAGGTCACTTCGAACACACGCGGGATGCCCATGCCGTTGCATTCGGCGATCCCGCAGCAGTTGTTGGCATGCATGTGAACGATGGCGAAATCGCGATGCAGCTTCGCGAAGATGGCCTTGATCAGCGGCAGGCTGTGGCGCTCGAAAATCCGCTCCATGCTGTGAAATTCGATCACCATGACGCGGAACCTGCGCAGCAATTCCGTCGAGCTTTCGATCAGCACGTCGAATTCCGCACCCTCGATGTCCATCTGCAATATTAGATCGTCGTCGGGTTCTGTTCCGAGCTTGCCGTCAACCCATCGGCCTAGCGTAGTAAATTTATCGTTGCAGCACGCTCCGAGAAACTTTTTATCAAACTCGAACAAGGGGTTATCGAATGGCGGTTTATCAACACTCGCATCCGCCAGGAATGATTTGATCCCGTAGTCGCGCGCAATCTGTTCCTCGAAATCCGCCGTCACCGAGACACCGGGTGAAAAGCAATGCCGGACCCCCGCCAGATCGTTCGGCACCAGATAGCCGCCGTCTCCATCCCCGCCGATGCGGATAAGGGGGGTCTTGACGCAGGCGGCGCGAAAATCGGCGGCAACAGAGGCAACCTCTGCGCTCGATACGGCGCGGCGTCTGATCAGACCGTTTCGCAGGAGCCTTTCATTTAGCGTGCGTTTCACGGAATTCAGATCAATCATCGTGTCTTACAACAGTCCTTCATCCTGTCCGGCCATCAAACCGCATTTCGCCCCGGAAATCATAATTCCAAACCCTAATATCCCAAAAGAATGCACTCGTCTTTGCGCATGTCTTCTAGCCGCCGTGCGAGTTCGTCATCCGTCGTGCCGGACCGACCTGCGGATACGAATTCAAACTTGTAGCCGGGGTTTCTGCGGCGCGCCAGTTCTTCCTGTTCGCGCATCGCCCCTCGGGACGAAAGATCGACGGCCTGCGTGATCGCATCCGCGTCGATATTCCAACCGAAATTCTCGGCAAGCTGTTGAATTTCCCCGGCAGTCTCCCGAACAAGATCCTCGTAGCGAACCAGATGAATGAAACGGTTGGCATAGTTGACGTTATCGACGAACCAGGAGTTTACGTGCCTTCTCCACGCATCAATCCCGAAAGGCGACCCGAAACAGAATTCCTCGAAGCTTCCGTCGAAACTTCCCATACCTTTTTGATACCGGTAATAGCTGTTCATCACGTCCACGGGATTGCGGGCGATGTATACGATGTTCACATAGTCCGCCGAAAACTCGGAATGTGATTTGTAGAGCCGGACCTGCGGACAGGTGAACTCAAAGGCTTGCAGATTGGGGTTCGCTTCAAGGTCCGGGATATAGGATCTGACGGAAGAGAAAGTTGCCTTGTCCCGCGATCCCTGGTTGGCCAGAAATGTATTTGCCAGAAGAACGGTAAACCACGTGATCCCCGATTTGGGAAATTCGACAACATAAAAATCGTTTGAGAACTGAATGTTTGAAACGCAGTTTTTCCTGTTCTTCCTGGTCAGATTTGACTGAACGAACTCCAGCAATTCGCGCCTCATAACTGCCCGGTCTCCTTGGGAGGATTTCATTCCACGTTCACGTGAATGTGATCAGCATAGCCTACTTGGAGTTCCGGGTCATCCGGCAAACCCGATCTCACTCCCATTCAATCGTCCCCGGCGGCTTGGACGTTATGTCATAGGTCACGCGGTTGATGCCCTTGACCTCGTTGATGATCCGCGTCGCGGTCTCGCCCAGGAAATCGTGGGAGAAGGGATAGTAATCCGCCGTCATCCCGTCCACGGATGTGACCGCGCGCAGGGCGCAGGCGAAATCGTAGGTGCGCCCGTCGCCCATCACGCCCACGGTGCGCACCGGCAGGATGGCGACAAATGCCTGCCATATCTCGTCATAGAGGCCATGACGACGGATCTGGTCGATAAAGACCGCATCCGCCCGGCGCAGGATCGCCAGTTTCTCGCGCGTGATCTCGCCGGGGCAGCGGATGGCAAGGCCGGGGCCGGGAAACGGGTGCCGCCCGATAAAGCTCTGCGGCAGGCCCAGTTTGCGGCCCAACGCGCGCACCTCGTCCTTGAACAGCTCGCGCAGCGGCTCGACCAGCCTCAGCCCCATCTTTTCCGGCAGGCCACCGACGTTGTGATGCGACTTGATCGTGACCGATGGCCCGCCCGAGAACGAAACGCTCTCGATCACATCCGGGTATAGCGTGCCCTGCGCCAGAAACTCGGCCCCCTCGATGGCGTTGGCATGTTTCTGGAACACGTCGATGAACAGGCGGCCGATGATCTTTCTCTTGGTTTCCGGGTCACTTACGCCGTAAAGCTCACCCAGGAACAGATCGGATTCATCGGCATGGATCAGCGGGATGTTGTAGTGATCGCGGAACATCGTGACCACTTCCTCGGCCTCGTTCTGCCGCAAGAGGCCGTGATCGACGAAAACGCAGGTCAGTTGATCGCCGATCGCCTCATGGATCAGCACGGCGGCAACAGAGGAATCGACGCCGCCCGACAGCCCGCAGATTACCCGCCGGTCGCCCACCTGAGCGCGGATTTTCGCAATCGCCTCCTCGCGGTAGGCCCCCATCGTCCAGTCGCCGGTGAATCCGGCAAGACGCACGAAATTCTCATAGAGCCGCGCGCCGTTCGGGGTGTGATGCACCTCGGGGTGGAACTGCACCGCGTAGAACCGTCGTGCCCGGTCGGCGGTGATCGCAAAGGGCGCGCCGGGCGAGGTGCCCAGAACCTCGAATCCGGGTGCGATTTCAGAGACATGATCGCCATGGCTCATCCAGACCTGCTCGCGCGTGCCATCGTCGAACCAGCCGGTCAGCAGATCGCTCTCGACGCCTGTCGCCGTCACGTAGGCGCGGCCAAACTCGGCCGTGGCATGTTCGCCCGCCTCGACCCTGCCGCCCAGATCCTGCATCATCACCTGCTGGCCATAGCAGATGCCCAGAATCGGCACGCCCAGGTCATAGGCCGCCTGCGGCGGGCGGGGCGACCCCTCGCGCATCACACTGTCGGGACCGCCGGAAAAGATGATCGCGCGCGGCGCCATTTCTTGCAGGAACGCATCGGTCACGCGCTGATAGGGGTGGATCTCGCAATAGACATTCAGCTCGCGCAGGCGGCGCGCGATCAGCTGCGTCACCTGGCTGCCAAAGTCGATGATCAACAGGCGGTCATGGGTTATCTGGCTCATGCCCGCCTAGTAGAACGCGGGCCTGCCCTGCGCAAGAGAAAGCCGCGCGGGGGCGGCGCATGTCGCTTTTCCCCCGCAATCGCCGGAATCCTTGCCTGCCGCGGCTGACCAAGCAGGTATGAGGGGGAAAACACCCGTCGCAAGCCGGGTGACTTGGCAGTCGCAATCGACCACAACAGAGGATTCCCCCATGTCAGAAGCAGAAGCGCGCAGCAGGCGGGTCCGGGGTGGCGGCGGGGCAGTGCGCCGCGCCGAACGCACCGCCGTCAGCATCGAGACCGCGCGCTATATCGAGCGCAACATCCCCAATTTCGAAGTGCTGACCGAAGAGGCGCTGGAAATCATCGAGACCAATGCCGAAACGATCCTCGAAGAGGTCGGGGTGAATTTCGTGCAGAACCCGGCGGCGCTCGACCGCTGGCGCGCGGCAGGCGCCGATGTCGAGGGCGAGCGCGTGCGCATCCCGCGCGGCCTTGCGCGCAAGCTCTGCGCCACCGCACCCTCGCGGATCGTTCAGCACGCCCGCAACCCCGAACGGACCGTCGAAATCGGCGGCAAATCCCTTGTGCTGGCCCCGGTCTACGGCCCGCCCTTCGTGCGCGACATGGAAGGCGGACGGCGCTACGCGACGATGGAGGATTTCCGCAATTTCGTGCGGCTCGGCTACATGTCGAAATGGCTGCACCATTCCGGCGGCACGGTCTGCGAGCCGACCGACATTCCGGTGAACAAGCGCCATCTCGACATGCTGCACGCCCATATGACGCTCTCGGACAAGCCGTTCATGGGTTCCGTCACCGAACCCAGCCGCGCGCAGGACAGCGTGGATATGTGCAATATCCTGTTCGGCGCGGATTTCGTGCAGCAGAACACGGTGATGACCAGCCTCATCAACGTCAACTCGCCGATGACCTTCGACGATGTGATGATGGGCTCGCTCGAGGTATATGCCGCCAACAACCAGGCCTGTATCCTGTCGCCCTTCATCGTCGGCGGCGCGATGGCGCCGGTCAGCGTGGCCGGCACGCTGACGCAGGTGCTGGCCGAGGTGCTGGCGGGCATCGCCTACAGCCAGTTGGTGCGCCCCGGCGCGCCGATGATCTTTGGCGCCTTCGTCACCTCGATCGACATGAATTCCGGCGCGCCTACCTTCGGCACGCCAGAGGCCGCGCATATCACCTATGGCGCTGGTCAGCTGGCGCGGCGCATGGGATTGCCCTATCGCTCGTCGGGTTCGTTCAACGGCTCGAAACTGCCCGATGCGCAGGCCGCCTATGAAACCGCCAACAGCCTCAATGTCGGGCTTCTGGCGGGGGTCAATTTCATGCTGCATTCCTGTGGCTGGCTGGAGGGCGGGCTGGTGTCCTCGTTCGAGAAATTCGTGATGGATGCCGACCAGCTGGGCACGCTGCATCATCTGGCGCGTGGCGTCGAGATCGACACCAACGCCCAGGCCATGGATGCGATCCGCGAGGTGGGTCCGGGCGGGCATTACCTGGGCTGCGCGCATACCCAGGCGAATTTCAAGACCGCCTTCTGGCGATCGGATCTGTTTGACTACAAACCGTTCGAGACATGGTCCGAGGATGGTGCGCGCGACACGATGATGCTGGCCAATGCACGGGTCAGGAAACTGCTGAACGATTACCGGCAGCCCGCGCTCGACCCCGGCATCGCCGAGGCGCTGACCGCCTATGTGGCACGGCGCAAGTCAGAGATGCCCGACGCCTTCAGCTAAGAAACCGGCATCTCAAGGGCGGCGCGGATCAGCCGCGCCTCGCCCAGCATCGCGATCAGGATATCGACATGGCGCGCTGCGGAATATTCCGCAGCGCCTTCCTGTCTTGCACGTTCAAGTTGCATTTCAATCTCGATCAACCGAGCAAGGGCGGTGACGCAGCAGGGCAGCGGGCCATCACCCAGATGCCGCCGCAAATGCGCATCGCGGCGATAGTCCGACACGCCGATCCGCGCCGCGCGGATCAGAAGCGGCGGGCGACGCAGCGCGTTCATGGTGCTGAGGATATCTTGCATCGGGACCTCCTTGTTGTTGGCTGCCCCAGTCCTTGCACGGGCCGGGTCGGTGTTGCGCATTCGGCCGGCCCTGCGCACGCTGCGTCCTTAAATTATTTACGACTTGTCAATGAAGGTTGCATTTCTGGAAACAATTAACGAACCGGTAACATTTACACGTTTAAGTTGTGGATAACTCTGTGGATAAGACACCGGGCAGTGCCCGCTGTCGCAACGGCAAGAAGGCGAGGGAACGGGTGATGCACGAGGGACATGCGACACTGACGGATTTGCAACAGGTGCCATCCTGGGTGCCCGAGGCAGCGCTGCATTATCTCGCGCATACCGAGAATGGCATGCCGATCAGGGCGCTGGCGCGGCGGGCGGGGCGGCATGCCTCGACCGTGCTGCGCCAGATCCGCGCTTTCGAGACGCGGCGCGACGATCTGCTTGTCGACGAGGCGCTGCGTCGTCTGGGCCAGAGAGTTCACTGCACGATGACGACCGGTTCGGATGCCAAGGAGAACCCGATGACATCCCCCTCTGCCCCCCTGACCGATACCCGCCTGACCTCCGAGGCCCGTCGCATTCTGCGCCGGATGAGCGAAAGCGGCGCGCTGCTGGCCGTCTCGGTTGAAATGGACAAATCGGTAGTGGTGCGTGACACCGGCAACGGTCAGCCCATGCGCACCGCCGTCGTCGAGCGCGAAGTGGCTGAAGCACTGGCGCTCAAGGGCTGGATCGCCTGCGACCGGCCGGGCCGAATCGCGCGCTATCACATCACCGCGGCTGGGCGCGGCGCGCTGAGCGGGCTGCTGGCAGCGGCGGAGAATCAGGCCACGGGTCTGCGTGAGGCCCCGGCGCAGCATGCCGACCACGGCGAGGCCGGGGACAATTCCGCGCGCCCGTTGCGCTATGGCCCCGCCGAATCGCCGCTCGCGGCGCTGGCGCGGCGGCGCGATAAGGACGGCGCACGCTTCATCAGCGTCGAGCTGGTGCGCGCGGGTGAACGGCTGCGCGAGGATTTCGAACTGGCCCGGATGGGGCCGCGCGTGACCCAGAACTGGGATCATTTCCTCAGCCATGTTGACACGCAGGGCGGCGCTGCGCCCTCTGGTCGCTATGGCGCCGAGGCGGCTCGCGCGCGCGTGATCGGCGCCCTGCGTGAACTGGGGCCGGGTCTGGGTGATGTGGCGCTGCGCTGTTGCTGCTATCTCGAAGGTCTGGAACGCGCAGAGCAGAAAATGGGCTGGTCGGCGCGCTCGGGCAAGATCGTGCTGCGTATCGCCCTGCAACGGCTCAGGCGGCATTACGAGACGCTTGGCGATGCGGGCGGCATGATCGGATAGCGCCGCATGCCGGTCAGGTTATAATTTTTCCTTGCAGGCCAGGCGCTCCTGTATAACCTCCAGCTATGAACATCACCCTGCGGCAACTGACCTATTTCAAGGCGCTGGCCGAACAGCGCAATTTCGGCCGCGCCGCCGGGATGGTGAATATTTCGCAACCCGCGCTCTCGGTGCAGATCCGCGAGATGGAGACGACGCTGGGCGCGCCGCTGGTCGAGCGGCGCGCGCGCGATGTGGTGCTCACGCCGTTCGGACGCCTCATTCTCGATCATGCGGGGCGGGTGCTGGACGAGATGCAGGCGCTGACCGAAGCGGCGCGCTGGCAGGGCGGGCTGATCGGGCGACTGTCGCTCGGGATCATCCCGACGATTGCGCCCTATATTCTGCCCGGCGCACTTGAGGCGCTGCGTAGCGGCGACATCATGCTCGACGTGCAGGTGCGCGAGGCGCGCACCGATCAGTTGCTGACCGAGGTCCGTGGCGGCCAGCTTGACGCCGCCATCATGGCCCTGCCGGTGGGTGACGAGGGGCTTGAGGCGCGCGCGCTCTTCGAGGATCGTTTTCTGCTCGCGGGCACCGCCGCGCGGCTGGAGGCACTGGGGCAGGGGGCCGAGACGCTGCGCCCCACCCTGCTGGCGCACAGCCCGCTCCTGCTGCTGGAGGACGGTCATTGCCTGACCGACCAGGCGCTCGAGGTCTGCGGGCGCGGGCGCGGACATGCGCAGATCGACATGGGGGCCTCCTCGCTGGGCACGCTGTCGCGGCTGGTGGCGGCGGGCTTTGGCCTGACGCTGATGCCCGAAATAGCCGCCGCCACCGAGATCCGCGCGGCACCCGGCATGCAGCTGCGGCGCTTTGATCCGCCGGAACCGGCGCGCCGGATCGCCTTGATCCGCCGCCGCAGCGGCCGCAACGATGCCTGGTTCGACACCCTGGCCGGGGTGCTGCAACGGGTCGGGCAGGGGCTGTTGGATGCGGCCCGCACCGATCTCGACGCGGACCGCAAGACACCGGAAGATCCGGTGCCTGCGATGGGCACTGGTTAACGGATTGCAAACACCGGGATGCAGGTTTGCGTTACTGGCACTTCCCATCGGCATGACATATAGTAGACAAGTGTTACCAATCCATTCGCGGGGAAAATTCGTGCGCGATCTCAGACTGCCCGGCCAGCGCCACCCCGAAAAGGCGCATCGCCCCGACAATGCCCAGCCCCGAAAACCCGACTGGATTCGCGTCAAGGCGCCGACCAGCAAGGGCTATTTCGAGACCCACCGGATCATGCGCGAGCACCGGCTGGTGACCGTCTGCGAAGAGGCGGGATGTCCCAACGCGGGTGAATGCTGGTCGCAGGGCCACGCCACCATGATGATCATGGGCGAGATCTGCACGCGCGGCTGCACCTTCTGCAACGTCGCCACCGGCAAACCGCAGGCGCTCGATGTGTTCGAACCGGGGCGCGTCGCGGATGCGGTGCAGAAACTGGGGCTGAACCACGTTGTCGTCACCTCGGTGGACCGCGACGATCTCGAGGATGGCGGTGCCGAGCATTTCGCCCAGACCATCCGCGCGATCCGGCACCGCAGCCCGGCAACCACCATAGAGATCCTGACGCCCGATTTCCTGCATTGCGATAGCAGTGTTCTGGAAACCGTGGTGGCGGCGAAACCGGATGTGTTCAACCACAACCTGGAGACCGTGCCGGGTCTCTATCTGTCGGTGCGCCCCGGCGCGCGCTATTTCCATTCGCTGCGCCTGCTGCAACGGGTCAAGGAACTGGACCCCACGATGTTCACCAAATCCGGCATCATGGTGGGCTTGGGCGAAGACCGGCAGGGCGTGCATCAGGTGATGGATGACATGCGCGCGGCGGGGGTCGATTTCCTGACCATCGGGCAATATCTGCAACCGACGCCGAAACACCACGCGGTCGACCGTTTCGTGCATCCCGACGAATTCGCCGCCTATGAAAAGGCCGCCTATGGCAAGGGGTTCCTGATGGTCTCGGCCTCGCCGCTCACGCGGTCCAGCTATCACGCGGGCGACGATTTCGCGCGCCTTCAGGCCGCGCGCAACGCCAGATTTGCCTGAACACCCTGAGCCGCGACAACTGAACCGCGAAGAAAGCAGCGCGACAACGTGCAAACGCCGGCTGCGATCAACCGGCGTTCTTTCGTCAGACGGACCGTTGGCGGCAGCCTTGCCGAAATTGCGAGATCAACGCCCCCAGGTGCGCACCGGACCACAGTCCATATGCACGAAATTGCTGCCCGAATAGCGGCCCACACCGCCGCCGCCACAGGCCACCCCGGCGCTGTAGATCTGATTGACCGACCGACTGCCCAGCCGCAGATCCGCCGCCTCGCCGATCAGATGGCGCGAATTCTTTGCCACGCCGCGTGACCGGCTGCGCAGCATCGCATTGGTTTGCGGGCTGCGATAGCCGCTCAGCAGCATGTAGGGTTCGCTTGCGTCCAGCAGGTTGTGGCTGGCGGCGAGGATGTCGACGGTGCGAATGTCGATGGCCCTGATGTCATTGGTGCGCCAGTCACGCATGAAGAGCGAGATTTCCCTGAGCGCTTCCTTGATATAATCGCCCTCGATCCAGTAGATTGTATCGAGCCGCTCACCAGTTCGGGGCGACACCATGCGGATGCGGCGGATGTCGCCGGCACCCCTCAAAAAGCCCGCTGCGTTCGCGAATGTCGGTGCCGCGGTGATGGCCGTGGCCGCAAAGGCCTTTAAAATCCCACGCCGTGAGATTCCTGTCGAGCTGGATTCTGTCATCATTTCAAGCGCCTGTCCCGTCGCCTAACTGCGGCGGCTGTCTCGCCGCCTTTGATTGTCATCCCCAGATGCACGCGCTTTATGACATAACGAGAATCGTCCACCAAGCCAAAACTTGACATGAATCGTGAGCGGCAAGAGTTATCGGCAAAATCCCGCGCAAATTATCGGGCGGCTACCGATTTTTGTGGCGCTGCGGCGATTTTGCCGCAGTCACGCAGATGTTGGCAGAGTTGACCTGACTCCGGCAGTAAAAATTTGAGGGTCTGATGGTTTTCCGCCTATACTTATGAGGTAGGACATGTGTGAAACAGGGGTAAAATGATGAAACCGGCAATCTCCCGCCGCGAGTTTGGCCCGCTTCTGGCAGGCGCCGCTCTTTTCGTGACAGGCGTTCTCGGCGCAGCACCCGCTGCCGCGCAAAGCACCGCCTTTCGTCAGGCGGTCGCCGAGGCGGCGGCAAGCGACCGGGACATCGCCGAATTCTACCGCGCCAACGGCTATCGCGCGATCTGGACCGGCGAAGGTGCCGGCGACGCGGCCCGTCGTCAGGCCCTGATCCGCGCGCTGTCGCAGGCCGATGCGCACGGGCTGCCCGTCGCGCGCTATGATCTTGGCGGGCTGATGGCGCGGATGGGCGATGCGCGCTCGATGCGCGATCTGGGCCTGATCGAGGTGGAACTGAGCCGGACCTATCTGCAATATGCCCGCGACCTGCAATCGGGGATCCTGATCCCCTCGCAGATCGACGAGGGCATCAAGCGCGAGGTGTCCTATCGGGACCGCACGGCCTACCTCATTGACATGAAAGAAAAGAGCCCGCGCGACGTGCTGCGCGCGTTGCCACCGCAAAGCCAGGAATACGCCCGGCTGATGAAGGAAAAGCTGCACCTTGAACACCTGATCGCGCAGGGCGGCTGGGGGCCCGCGGTGCCCGCCGACGTGCTCAAGCCCGGGCAGGAAAGTGGCGCGGTGATCGCGCTGCGCGATCGGTTGATCGCCATGGGATATCTCGACCGCAGCGCCAGCCGCAGCTATGACGCGCGGCTGCAACAGGCGGTGCAGGCGTTTCAGGCCGATCACGGGCTGGAACCCGACGGCGTGGCCGGAGCCAGCACGCTGGCCGCGCTCAACATCCCGGCCAGCGAACGCCTGAAATCGGTGATTGTGGCGATGGAACGTGAACGCTGGCTGAACGGCGACCGCGGTGCGCGCCATATCCTGGTCAACCTCACCGATTTCAGCGCGCGCATCCTGGACAATGACATCGTCACCTTCCGCACGCGGGCGGTCGTCGGGATGAATGCCAGCGGTCGCCGCAGTCCGGAATTTTCCGACGCGATGGAATACATGGTCATCAATCCGACCTGGCACGTCCCGCGCTCGATCGCCGTTCAGGAATATCTGCCGCAGATGCAGGCCAATCCCAACGCGGTCTCGCATCTGCGCCTCTACGACAGCCGCGGCCGCGAGGTCAGCCGGGGCGCGGTCAATTTCGGGGCCTATAACGCGCGCACATTTCCCTTTGCGATCAAGCAGCCGCCGTCGAATTCCAATGCGCTCGGACTGGTCAAGTTCATGTTTCCGAACAAGTACAACATCTACCTGCACGACACCCCGCATAAATCGCTTTTCGACCGGGAAAAGCGCGATTTCAGCCACGGCTGCATCCGTCTGCAACAGCCGTTTGAATTCGCCTACGAACTGCTGTCCAGACAGGAAAGCGACCCGATGGGCTATTTCCATTCGGTGCTTGGCACGGGGCGCGAAACCTATGTGAACCTCAAGGCGCATGTGCCGGTGCATATCATCTATCGCACCGCCTTTACCCTGGCGCAGGGCCGCACGCAGTATCGCGGCGACGTCTACGGGCGTGACGCAAGGATCTGGGAGGCGCTCGACAAGGCGGGGGTTTCGCTGACCGCGGTTCAGGGCTAAATACACCCCCAGATATTCGGGGGAAACCATGGCCTACACGATAGAGCAGATCGCAGCATCGCTTGGGGCAAGAGCTTTTGGCGAGACCACGCTGGAAATTTCCGGCGTCGCAGAGCCTGCCGATGCCGGGCCGCAGGATCTGGCGCTGGCGATGAAACCCGAATACGCCGCCGGCCTGGCACAGGGCGCGGCCCGCGCCGCCGTGGTCTGGGATGGCGCCGACTGGCAGGCGCTCGGCTTGGAGGCCGCGATCGTCGCCCCGCGCCCGCGCTACGTGATGTCGGGCCTGACCGCGCTGCTCGATCCCGGTCAGGGGTGGGACGCAGGCATCCACCCCTCCGCCGTCATTCACGCCACCGCAGATCTGGCCCCAGACGTCAGCGTGGGGCCTCTGGCGGTGATCGGCCGGGGCGCGCGGATCGGGGCCGGCTCGACCATCGGACCGCAATGTTTCGTCGGCGCCGATGCGCGGATCGGCGCGGGCGCATTCCTGCGCGAGGGTGTGCGCATCGGCGCGCGCGTGCAGATCGGCGACCGCTTCATCGCCCAGCCCGGATCGGTCGTGGGCGGCGACGGATTTTCCTATGTCACGCCCGAAACCTCGAACGTGGAACAGGCCCGCGCCACGCTGGGCGACATGGGCGACACATCGGCGCAAAGCTGGACGCGCATTCACAGCCTGGGCAGCGTCAGCATCGGCGACGATGTCGAACTGGGCGCCAACTGCACCGTCGACCGCGGCACGATCCGCGACACCCGCATCGGCCACGGCACCAAGATCGACAACCTGGTGATGATCGGTCACAATGTGATCATCGGTAACGATTGTCTGCTCTGCGGCCTGGTCGGCATCGCGGGTTCCACCCGGATCGGCAACAACGTGGTACTGGCGGGCAAGACCGGGGTCAGCGACAACATCTTCATCGGCGACAACGTGATCACCGGCGGCGGCACGATCGTCCTGTCCAACATCCCCTCGGGGCGCATGATGCTGGGCTACCCGGCGATGAAGATGGAAACCACCGTCGAGGTGTTCAAGGGCTTTCGCCGTCTGAAAAGGTTGTTCGAAGATGTGAGTGAGCTTAAGAAAACCGTTACGCAATCGAACCATAAGACCTGACACCGCACTATATGGGCGACCAGAGGAAAGACCGCATCATGAGCAGCACTCAGGACCGCGTAATCGCAATCATCGCCGAACAGGCGGTATTGGAACCCTCCGATATCACCCTCGACAGTACGCTCGAGGATCTGGGCATCGACAGCCTCGGACTGGTCGAGAGCATCTTTGCCATCGAAGAGGCGTTCGACATCTCCGTGCCCTTCAACGCCAACACCCCCGAAGACAGCGATTTCGACATCTCCTCGGTGCGCGCGATCATCATGGGCATCGAAAAGCTGATCGCGGAGCAGGCGTGAAGCGCGTCGTCATTACCGGCGCGGGCACGATCAACGCGCTCGGCACCAATGTGCCCGAAACGCTCGAGGCCATGCGAGAGGGACGCTGCGGCATTTCCGAGCTGAACATCCGCGATGTCGAGCGCCTGTCGATCCGCATCGGTGGGCAGGTCAGAAATTACGATCCCGAATCGCAGTTCAACCGCCAGCAACTCGCGCTCTATGACCGTTTTACCCAGTTCACGCTGATCGCCGCGCGCGAGGCCATCGCGCAATCGGGGCTCAGCTTCGATGACGATCTGGCGGCGCGGGCGGGGGTGGTGCTGGGCAATTCCGGCGGCGGGATGACCACGCTCGATGAAAATTATCGCTCGGTCTACGAAGAGGGCAAGAACCGGGTGCACCCCTTCGTCGTGCCCAAGCTGATGAACAACGCCGCCGCCTCGCATCTGTCGATGGAATTCAACCTCAAGGGCCCCGCCTTTACCGTCTCGACCGCCTGCGCCTCGTCCAATCACGCCATGGCTCAGGCGTTCCAGATGGTGCATGGCGGAATCACCCCGGTGATGGTGACCGGCGGCTCTGAATCGATGCTTTGTTTCGGCGGGGTCAAGGCGTGGGAGGGGCTGCGCGTGATGTCGCGCGACGCCTGCCGCCCGTTCTCTGCCAACCGCAACGGCATGGTGCAGGGCGAGGGGGCAGCGATCTTTGTCTTCGAGGAACTGGAACATGCCCGCAAACGCGGGGCCGCGATCATGGCCGAGGTGGCGGGGTTTGCGATGACCTCGGACGCCTCCGACATCGTCATGCCGTCCAAACAGGGGGCCGCCCGCGCGATCACCGGCGCGCTGCGCGACGCCCGCATCAACCGCGACCAAGTCGGCTATATCAATGCCCACGGCACCGGCACCGCCGCCAATGACAAGACCGAATGCGCCGCAGTGGCCGATGTCTTTGGCCCGCATGCCGACAAGCTGATGATCTCGTCCACCAAGTCGATGCATGCGCATCTGATCGGCGGCACGGGTGCCGTCGAATTGCTGGCCTGCATCATGGCGCTGCGCGACGGCATCGTCGCACCCACCATCGGCTATGAGGAACCGGATCCCGAATGCGCGCTCGACGTGGTGCCCAACGTGGCGCGCGAGGCGCGGGTCGAGGTGGCGCTGTCCAACGCCTTCGCCTTTGGCGGGCTCAACGCCGTTCTGGCGCTGCGCCGGTTCGCCTGAGCTCACAAGAAAACGCCGCCCCGGATCAGGGACGGCGTTGCGATCCTGCGCGATATCCGAACGATATCAGTTCTGCAATTCCGAGGACGCCGCGAATGCCGCGGTAAAGCCCTTGAGCGAGGCGTCGATGCGCACTTTCTGATCGGGGGCTTGCGCCGGCACGATTTCGAGCGTCGCCTTCACGCCGCTCTTCATCGCATCCACATCCGCCTGCGACAGGCCGATCCGTGCAAAGCAACCGCCCATCGTGCAGAAGGAATAGGCATAGCTCTTGGCCTTGCCGCCATCAATCGACAGCTTGATCTCTTCGGTCAGCAGCGTGCCAAGCGGCACCGCGAGCGTCGCCCCCGCAACGATCTGACCGTCGGCGGGCAGGCGATAGAGGCTGAATTCGGCGACCGGATTGCCGGCCTCTTCGGTCAGCAACTGATACATCTGGCAGAGATCTTCCTCGCCGCCGGTGCGGAAACACTTGATCTGCCAGTCGCCATGCTCTTCGCGGATATATGAGGGCTCTTCCTGAACCTCGCGTCCGGTATCAAGGCCTGCACCCGGCGCGGGAGCTTCGCTCTGGGCCGGTTCCTGGGCCGGAGCGGCCTCTTCGGTCGGTGCGGTTTCGCTGCTGGTGTCTTGAGCGCTCAGCGTGGTGCCCATGGCCAACAGGGCGGCAAGGGACAGGCTGGAAAGAAATTTAGGCATCGGTACCCCATGATAGGCTTGACTGTTCAGGGCGATCTATCACGGCGCGAGAGAACTGTCAGGGGCAAAACCGCACAAGTTTCCGTCACCTCGGCGAGGTTGCGCCCATCAGGGCGCGCATCGCCCGCCCGGTCAAAAAGAAAGAGGCCAGGCGGCCTCTTTCGGTATTGTTCTCCCCGTCGGACCGGCCGACTTAGTCATTGACCCGGACGCTAGGCCACAAGTCGCTTTGCGTCAACAGCTTATGTCGCATTTTTGACAAAAAAGGCCGCACCTCGAGGGCGCGGCCAGTCCAACAGGGAGGAAGTCACCCGAGACCAGAGGACAATCCGCCTCGGGCATGAAATCAGACTGGCGGAAAAAGGTTAACTTTGTATGTTCTAGACGTGGCATTTTCTGGACAGGAGTATTGGCGTGCAGACATCAATTTTCGTGGGCGGCGGCGGGCCGGACTATGCCGAACCGCAGGAATTGCTGCTCGGCTACGCCAATCGCCACGGTCTCATCGCGGGGGCCACCGGCACCGGCAAGACGGTGACGCTGCAAATTCTGGCCGAGGGGTTTTCGGATGCGGGCGTGCCGGTGATCCTGTCGGACATCAAGGGCGACGTGTCGGGCATGGCGGTGCCGGGCAGCCCGCAGGACAAGCTGCACAAACCGTTCAGCGAACGCGCCGCAAGGATCGGCTTTGACGGCTTTCGCTATGACAGCTTTCCGGTGGTGTTCTGGGATCTCTTCGGCGAACAGGGCCATCCGGTGCGCACCACCCTGGCCGACATGGGCCCGCTTCTTCTGTCACGGCTCATGGGTCTGACCGACGCACAAGAGGGTGTGCTCAACATCGCCTTTCGGGTTTCGGATGAAGAGGGGTTGCCGCTTCTCGATCTCAAGGATCTGCAGGCGCTGCTGACATGGGTGGGGCAGAACGCGGGCGATCTGTCGCTGCGCTACGGCAATGTCGGCGCCTCCTCGGTGGGTGCCATCCAACGCGCGCTGCTGGTGCTGGAAAATCAGGGCGGTGCGCATTTCTTTGGCGAACCGGCGCTGGCGCTCGAGGATCTGATGCAGGTCACTCCCGAGGGGCGCGGCCATATCAACATCCTCGCCGCCGACCGGCTGGTGAATTCGCCGCGCCTTTACGCCACCTTCCTGCTGTGGCTGCTGAGCGAGCTCTTCGAAACCCTGCCCGAGGTGGGCAATCCCGAAAAACCACGTCTGGTGTTCTTCTTCGACGAGGCGCATCTGCTGTTTGACGATGCGCCCAAGGCGCTGATCGACAAGGTCGAACAGGTCGCACGGCTCATCCGGTCCAAGGGGGTAGGGGTCTATTTCATCACCCAGAACCCCGACGATGTGCCCGAGACCGTTCTGGGTCAACTTGGCAACCGCATCCAGCACGCGCTGCGCGCCTTTACCGCGCGCGATCAAAAGGCGCTGAAACGCGCCGCCGAGACCTATCGCCCCAATCCGCGCTTCGACACCGTCGAGGCGATCCGCGATGTCGGCACCGGCGAGGCGGTGACCTCGCTTATGCAGGCCAAGGGCGTGCCGGGTGTGGTAGAGCGCACGCTGATCCGCCCGCCGGCGACGCGGCTGGCCCCCTGCGACACCGCCACCCGCCGCCATGTGATCGAGACATCACCGCTGGCCGGCAAGTACGAGGCGCTGTTTGACCGCAAATCCGCGCATGAGATTCTCGCGGCCCGCGCCGCCGCGACCGCAAAAGAGGCCGAAGAGGCAGAGGCTCGTGAGGCCGCCATCGAACAGGAGCGCGAGTTCAAAACCGCGCGTCGCTATTCCGGCGGGACGGCTTCCGGCAACAGCCCCGCCCGATCCCGCCGCAGCAGCCAGCCCGACAGCCTGGGTGGCGCGCTAACCACGGCGGTGCTCAAGGAATTGCAGGGCACCACCGGCCGCCGCCTGGTTCGCGGCATTCTTGGCAGTCTTTTCAAGGGGCGCTGAGAACCGGAACCCCGCAAGCCGGGCTTCAGCCCGGCAGCCCCGCCAGATCCCCGGCCAACGCTGCATACATCTCTTCGGCATGCCGCAGGCGGCCTTTTTTCATGCCCTTGCGCTCGACCCGGATCAGAGCCTCGACCCCGATGAAGAACGGCAGCCAGAGCCGCCGCTCGGTCTCGGTCAGCGCAAAGACCCCGACGAAAGTCTCGATGCCCTGACCGTCCACCCCCAGCCAGCGCTGCCCCGAGGGGATCATGCCGCGCCGCCCCATATGCACCAGGAACCGCGCGATATCCTTGCAGATCGGCAACCGCGCCGAACCGCCGGTGTCGATTCCGGTCAGCCGGTCCCGACCCAGAATCAGGTTGTTGGGATGAAAGTCGCCATGACAGATCGCCACCCGCCATTCCGCCTCCTTCAGCGATCCCGCGAGCGTGTGCAGATGACGCAGAATCTCACCCTCCACGGCGCGCAACCGGGCAAAGGGCTGCTGCGCGGCCGAGCGCTCGGCTCGCGCCAGCCACCCTGCCGCATTGCCCGCACGCCAGCTTTCCGTGCCCTCGGTATAAAGCCGCAGCCATTCGGCGGCGGGCCGCAGATGCTGTGCCCGCCGGTTCGGATCGCTGCGCCAGAAATGCTCCAGCAGGGGCTGACCCGCGACCCGTTCCACCACCATCACACCCGCCACGGGCAGAAAGAGCATCGGCTCGGCAACGCGGTACCGCCCGGTCTGCATGACGGGCCATATCCGCACCAGTTCCTGCCACTCACGGGCTTGCCGTTCTGCGTCGTGGCGCTCTGCCAGCCGGAACACGACCCCGCGGCCCTGCCATTGCCCCGAGAGGATGGCCCGTTTGCCCGGCACGATCCGCAACACCTCGTCGATCACCGCCGATTCCAGAACGGGATGTGCGGCGCGCGCCTTGTCCAGCCTTGCCTGCACCTCGCAGAGCACCTCCGGATCGGGCAGGGGGGCGGGTGGGTTCGTCTCGGGCATGGTGTCAACTTCCCCCAGCCCCATTGCCACGTCAACCGAATTGCACCGCCGCGCCACGGCGGCTATGCTGCTGCCTGAAATCGCAGCAAAACTCAGCAACAGGACACCCGCAATGCCCGATACCCCCCCCTCCGAGATGTCCTTTGAACAGGCGATGAAAGAGCTGGAACAGGTCGTCGGGCGGCTGGAACGCGGCGATGTGGCGCTCGAGGAATCGATCGCGCTCTATGCACGCGGCGCGGAACTCAAGAAACGCTGCGAGACCAAACTGAAAGAGGCCGAGGAAAAGGTTGCGGCCATCACCCTCGACGGCGACGGCCAGCCCACCGGCACCAGACCCGTCGAGGATCTCTGACCCCTATGCAGGACCGGCTCGCCGCCGACGCAGGCGCCATCCAGACCCATCTCGATCAGGTACTGCGCGATTTCGGCGAGGACCCGGTGGCTGAGGCCATGCGCTATGCCACGCGCGGTGGCAAATGCATCCGCGGCTTTCTGGTGCTGGAGGGCGCGCGCCTGCATGACGTGGATGGGGCCGCCGCACTCTGGCCCGCCACCGCCATCGAGGCGCTGCATGCCTATTCCCTCGTCCATGACGACCTGCCCGCCATGGACAACGACGCGCTGCGCCGGGGCCAGCCCACGGTGCATGTCAAATGGGACGAGGCGACCGCGATTCTCGTCGGCGACGCGCTGCAATCGCTGGCCTTCGAGTTGATCAGCCATCCCGATTGCGGCCCTCCCGCAACCCGCGCCGACCTGACGCTCAGCCTTGCGCGGGCGGCGGGAGGGCAGGGGATGGTGCTGGGGCAGGCGCTCGATATCGCCGCCGAGAGCACGGCCACTCCGCTCAGCCTTGACCAGATCACCACGCTGCAACAGGCCAAGACCGGCGCGCTCATTCTCTGGGCGGCGACGGCGGGCGCGCGGATGGCGGGCGCGGATCTTGCCCCGCTTTCGGCCTATGCCCGCGCGCTTGGCCTCGCCTTCCAGATCCAGGACGACGTGATCGACGTGACCGGCGATGCGGCGGCGGCGGGCAAGGCGGTGGGCAAGGATGCAGCGGCGGGCAAGGCGACCTTTGTTTCGCTCCTTGGCCTCGACGGCGCGCGCGCGCGCGCCGCAACCCTTGTTGACGATGCCTGCAACGCCCTATCTTGTTACGGGGCGCGGGCCGATACCTTGCGCGGGCTCGCCCGCTTCGTTATCTCGCGCCAGAACTGACTCAATGACCCCACGGAGGGGCACCATGTCCGACCACCCGAAAACACCGCTGCTCGATCAGGTCGCCAGCCCCGCCGATCTCAAGCGGTTCTCGGATGCGCAGTTGATCCAACTGACGCACGAGTTGCGCAACGAGACGATTTCGGCGGTCTCGGAAACCGGCGGGCACCTGGGCGCGGGACTGGGTGTGGTCGAACTCACCGTCGCGCTGCACCACGTCTTCGACGCACCGCGTGACAAGATCATCTGGGATGTTTCGCACCAGTGCTACCCGCACAAGATCCTGACCGGGCGGCGCGACCGGATCCGCACGCTGCGGCAAAAGGACGGGCTCAGCGGTTTCACCAAACGCGCGGAATCGCCCTATGACCCGTTCGGCGCGGCGCATAGCTCGACCTCGATCAGCGCGGCGCTCGGCTTTGCCGTGGCCCGCGATCTGGGCGGTAACTGCCCGACCGGCCACGGCGATGCGATTGCGGTCATCGGCGACGGGGCGATGTCGGCGGGCATGGCGTTCGAGGCGATGAACAACGCGGGCCACCTGAAAAAGCGCCTGATCGTCATCCTCAACGATAATGAAATGTCCATCGCACCGCCCGTCGGCGCGCTGTCGTCCTATCTGTCGCGGCTTTACGCGGGCGCGCCGTTTCAGGATTTCAAGGCCGCCGCCAAGGGCGCGATCTCGCTTCTGCCACCGCCCTTGCAGGAGGGCGCGCGCCGCGCCCGGGACATGCTCAAGGGCCTCACCGTCGGCGGCACGCTGTTCGAGGAACTGGGGTTCAGCTATGTCGGCCCCATCGACGGCCATGACATGAACCAGCTTCTGCCGGTGCTGCGTACCGTCAAGGCCCGCGCCACGGGGCCGATCCTGATCCATGTGCTGACCAAAAAGGGCAAGGGTTACGGCCCGGCAGAGCGCGCCCGCGATGGCGGCCATGCCACCGCCAAATTCGACGTGCTGACCGGCGAGCAGAAAAAATCCCCCTCGAACGCCCCCAGCTATACATCCGTCTTCGCCCGGGCGCTGCTGGACGAGGCTGCGCGCGACGCGCGTATCTGCGCCGTCACCGCCGCCATGCCCGACGGCACCGGCCTCAACCTCTTTGCCGAACGCTATCCGTCGCGACTGTTCGACGTGGGTATCGCCGAACAGCACGCGGTGACCTTTGCCGCCGGAATGGCGGCGGGCGGACTGAAACCCTTTTGCGCGCTCTATTCCACATTCCTGCAACGCGGCTACGATCAGGTGGTGCATGACGTGGCGATCCAGCGCCTCCCGGTGCGTTTCGCCATCGACCGCGCCGGTCTGGTCGGCGCGGACGGGGCCACCCATGCGGGGGCCTTCGACACCGCCTTTCTCGCCAATCTGCCGGGATTTGTGGTCATGGCCGCCGCCGACGAGGCAGAACTGGTCCACATGGTTGCCACCGCAGCGGCGCATGATACCGGCCCCATCGCCTTTCGCTACCCGCGCGGCGAGGGGGCAGGCGTCACCATGCCCGAACGCGGCCAGCCCCTCGAGATCGGCAAGGGGCGTATCGTCCAGCAGGGCAGCCGCGTTGCGATCCTGTCCTACGGGACACGGCTCGCAGAGGTGCTCAAGGCTGCTGAATCGCTGCGCGCGCGCGGCATCACACCCACCATCGCCGACGCCCGCTTTGCCAAGCCGCTGGACGAGGCGCTGATCCTCGATCTGGTCGCGAGTCACGAGGCGCTGATCACCATCGAGGAGGGGGCAATAGGCGGCTTTGCCAGCCATGTCAGTCACTTGCTGGCCGAATCCCAGGTGTTCGATCAGGGCTTCAGGTTTCGCTCGATGGTCCTGCCAGACACGTTCATCGACCAGGCCAGCCCCGAGGACATGTATGCCGTGGCTCGTCTCAATTCCGCTGATATCGAGGCGCGGGTGCTCGATGTGCTGGGAATCGCGCAGATCACTGGCAAACGCGCCTGAATTGCCTATCTGGGAGGGGCAGCAAAGGAGAAAGCAAAGCCATGCCCCGCCTCGCCCGTCTCGTTCTTGTCCTGATCCTCATCCTTGTTCTGGCCCTTGGCCTTGTCTTCACCCCGGCCCATGCGATCGAGTCGAGCGCAGGCAAACTTACCGTCACCAGGGTCATCGACCGGCTCGACGAACCCTGGGCGCTCGGCTTTCTGCCGGAGGATGGGGTACTTGTCACCGAACGCGGCGGACGTCTGCTGCTCTTTCGGGACGGTGCACGCCAGACCATCGGCGGCCTGCCGCGCGTCGCCGCGCGCGGACAGGGCGGGCTGCTCGATATCCTCGTGCCGCGCGATTTCACCCAATCCCGCCAGATCTATTTCACCTATGCCAAGCGCCAGCCGAACGGCGAGGGTACGGCTGTCGCCCATGCCGTTCTCGCCCCCGGCGCGACCAGCCTCACCAACTGGACCGAGATATTCGAGCTGACCCCCGGCTCATCCGGCGGCCAGCATTTCGGCTCGCGGCTGGTCGAAGGACCGGACGGGATGCTCTACGCCACCATCGGTGAACGCGGCGACCAACCCTCGGCGCAGGATCTGTCGCGCGAGAACGGGTCTGTAATCCGCATCGCCCGCGACGGCAGCATCCCCGCCGACAACCCCTTTGCCCAGACTCCCGGCGCGCGCCCCGCGATCTGGTCCTATGGCCACCGCAACCCGCAGGGCGCCACGCTTGATCTGTCGGGAAATCTCTGGGTTGTCGAACACGGTGCCAGAGGCGGCGACGAAATCAACAGCATACGCAAGGGGGCCAACTACGGCTGGCCGGTGATTTCCTACGGTCGCCATTACTCGGGCGCAAAGATCGGACAAGGCACCCACAAGGACGGCATGGAACAGCCCGATTTCTACTGGGATCCCTCCATCGCACCCTCGGGCATGATGATCTATTCCGGCGCGCTCTGGCCCGAGTGGCGCGGGCATATCTTTGTCGGAAGCCTGAAATTCGACATGATCTCGCGCCTCAGCGGTACGCCGCTGACAGAGGCCGAACGCCTGCAATCCCCCGAGACGCAGCGCGTCCGCGACATCCGCGAGGCCCCCGATGGCAGCATCTGGTTCCTCAGCGTCGGGCAGGGCGCGGCCTACCGGATCACGCCGGGCTGATCTTTCATCGTTCTGAAAGTACTCGGAAAACCAACCGTGCCTCAGACCGACAGACGCGAGGTATGCGCGCCACGCTCGCGGTAGGGCGTGGTGTCATAATGCGCGCGGTAGCATTTGGAAAAATGCGAGGGCGAGGCAAAACCGCAGGCCAGCGCCACGTTGATCACCGTCATGTCGGTCTGCATCAGCAGGTTGCGCGCCTTTTGCAGGCGCAGTTCCATGTAATAGCGCTTCGGGCTGCGGCTGAGATAGCGGCGAAACAGCCGCTCCAGTTGCCGGGTGGACATACCCACATCGCGCGCCAGAACCGAAGGGCTGATCGGTTCCTCGATGTTGCTCTCCATCATCTGGATGACCTGGCTCAGCTTGGGGTGGCGCACGCCGATGCGCGTGGGCACGGACAGGCGCTGCGTGTCCTGATCGGTGCGGATCGACGAATAGATCTGCTGATCGGCCACCGCATTGGCCAGCTTTTCACCGTGATCGTCGGCGATGATGTTCAGCATCAGGTCGATCGAGGATGTGCCGCCCGCCGTGGTCATCCGGTTGCCGTCGATGACGAAAACCGATTTGGTCAGTTGCACGTCCTCGAATTCTTCGAGAAACGCATCGTGGTTTTCCCAATGGATCGTCGCGCGCTTGCCGTCCAGCAGACCGGCGCGCGCCAGCACATAGGCGGCGGTGCACAGCCCGCCCATCCGCATCCCCTTGCGCGCCTCGCGGCGCAGCCAGTTGAGCATCCGCTTGGTCGCCGCCGCCTGCACATCGACCCCACCGCAGACCATCACGACATCTTCGCGGCTCAACTCGCTCAGCGGAAAATCGAGATTGAACCGCACCCCGGCAGAGCAGGTGATCACATCCTCCGAATCCCCGGTCAGCGCCCAGCTGTATAGCTCGCGCTCCGCCATCCGGTTGGCGATGCGCAGGCATTCCACCGCCGAGGCAAAGCTCAGCAGCGTGAAATTCTCCAGCAGCACAAAGACAAAGCGCCTGGGCACCCTGGGTGCGCTGACTTCTATTTTCGCGGTCTCAGACTTCATGGCACTCCGAATCCCTGACCACAGGGGCCTCATGTCGCGTCTGTCACGAAACCGTTGCGATTGACAAGACATGCGGGTTAATTTGCAGGGATTTCCTGCAATACCCATATGGTCTCTTGATGGTTGCTTTAGTATAGACGGTCCTCAGAATTCGACAAAGCGGAGAAAGACCATGACGGAATGGCACAAATCGGACTGGCGGGCAAAGCCGCGGGTGCAAATGCCCGACTATCCCGATGCCACCGCCCTGAGGGGTGTCGAGACCCGTCTGATGCAATACCCGCCGCTGGTCTTTGCCGGTGAGGCGCGGCGGCTGAAATCGCAACTGGGCGCCGCCTCGCGCGGCGAGGCGTTCCTGCTTCAGGGTGGCGACTGCGCCGAAGCGTTCGATCAGTTCTCCGCCGACGCGATCCGCGACACGTTCAAGGTCATGCTGCAGATGGCGATGGTGCTGACCTATGGCGCCAAGGTGCCGGTGGTCAAGGTCGGCCGCATGGCCGGGCAATTCGCCAAGCCGCGTTCGGCCCCGACCGAGGTGGTGGAGGGCGTGGAACTGCCCAGCTACCGCGGCGACATCATCAACGATCTGGCCTTCACGCCTGCGGCGCGCATCCCGAACCCAGAAAAGATGCTGCAGGCCTATACCCAGGCGGCGGCGACACTGAACCTCCTGCGCGCCTTTTCCACCGGCGGCTATGCGGATGTCCATCAGGTCCACGCCTGGACGCTGGGATTTACCGAGAGCGAGAAGGCCGCGAAATACCGCGACATGGCCAACCATATCAGCGATGCGCTCGACTTCATGAAGGCGGCGGGCATTGACAGCGACAACTCCCACACGCTGCGCACGGTGGATTTCTACACCTCGCACGAGGGGTTGCTACTGGAATACGAAGAGGCGCTTTGCCGCCTCGATTCGACATCCGGCAAATGGCTGGCGGGGTCCGGGCACATGCTCTGGATCGGCGACCGCACACGTCAGCCGGACGGCGCGCATGTGGAATTCCTGCGCGGCGTGCTCAATCCCATCGGCCTCAAATGCGGCCCGACGATGACCGGCGACGATCTCAAGCGCCTGCTCGCCACCCTCAACCCGAAAAACGAGGCCGGGCGGCTCACCCTCATTGCGCGTTTCGGCGCGGGCAAGGTCGCGGACAACCTGCCGCGCCTCATCCGCACCGTGCAGGCCGAGGGGGCCAACGTGCTCTGGGTCTGCGATCCGATGCACGGCAACACGATCAAATCCGCCAGCGGCTACAAGACCCGGCCCTTTGATCTGGTGCTGCGCGAGGTGCGCGAATTCTTCGCCATCCACAAGGCCGAGGGCACCATCCCCGGCGGCGTGCATTTCGAGATGACCGGCCAGGACGTGACCGAATGCATCGGCGGCATGCGCTCGCTGTCTGAGGAAAACCTGTCCGACCGTTACCACACCGCCTGCGACCCGCGCCTCAACGCCAGCCAGTCGCTCGAACTCGCCTTTCTCGTGGCCGAGGAACTGTCGGCGCTACGCATGAACCGCCAGCAGGCCGAGGCGGTCTGATCCGCGCGTGGGCTACCTGACCACCCGCAGATGCGCGCGGCTGCGCACAGCCGCGCCATCCGCCAGAACGGCGATGCCACCACCAAGCGCGCGCAGCCCCGTCGCCTGATGCCGGCCCAGCGGCTCTGCCCGCGCGGCGACAATCCCGAACCGGCGCGACGGACGACCGATCCCGCCTCGCGTAACCAGACATCCCAGCGCCCGCGATACGTCCCCCAGGTCACTGCGCAGCGGCAACAGGATCAGCGTGCCGGTCATCTCGGGCCGTCCCAGCCCGCCCGGACTGCGCAGATCAAGCCTGAGCGCCGCCGGCGCGTCGAACAGCTCCACCAGTCGCAGTGCGAAATCGTCCCGCCCATCGGGTGCCACGAGGCAGCTCAGCGGCATGCCGCGCACCTCCATGCCCATCAGGTCGCCCAGATGCGTTCCCGCGACCCGCAGCCGCGTCGCTCCCGGCGCGATACGCTCGACCACAAAGGCATTGTGCAGCAACGGCTCGATTCGGCGCGGGTCTATGTCGGAACGGCGGGGCAGATCATGCCCCTTGCGCAGGCTTTCCCAATAGGCGCGAAAGGCGCGCAGATGGGCGACCTGCCGGTCGTCATGCCCTGTCGCGGGCGCGCCCCGGCGCGATTGCGTGATATCGTCCTGCATATTCTCACCCCTTCACGACTGCTGATGCGTTAACCTTTACTGCGGCCACCAAGGGTCCGCGCGAGATCGCGAAACCACGCAAAACCACTGTGCGGCAGGGGTAATCTGCCACAGGGCTGATCGCATTTGTCTAAAAATCGAGACGATTGGTTAACCACTGATCGCGCCGCCGCGTCCAGCCCGCGCTTGCCAGCCTCCCTGGCAGTGGCTAGGACAGGGCATGACCCGCCAGAGGAGCAGACCCGCATGATCCAGTCGATGACCGCCTTCGCCACCGCCAGAGGCGGCCATGCGGACCAGGCCTGGGTCTGGGAAATGCGCGGCGTCAATGGCAAGGGATTCGATTTGCGGCTGCGGCTGCCGGACTGGATCGAGGGGCTGGAATCGGGCCTTCGCGCACGGCTTGATCGTGCCCTGACGCGCGGCAACGTCAGCCTGACGCTCAAACTCCAGAGCGATGCGCCGGGAGGCGCGATCACCCTCGATCGCGCCTCCCTCGACACCGTGCTGCACGCCATGACCGAGGTCGAAAGCCGCGCAATGGCGGCGGGTGTGTCGCTGGCCCCCGCCAATGCCGCCGACATTCTGGCGCTGCGCGGCGTGCTGGACACCGGGGCAGGGGATGCCGACACCGGCGATCTCGCCCGCGCCCTGCTGGCCGATTTCGAGACCGTACTGGCCGGTTTCATCGCCATGCGCCAGAGCGAGGGCGCCACCCTCGCGGCAGTGCTGAGCGGCCAGATCGACGAAATCGCCCGCCTGACCGACGAGGCGGCCGCACTGATCGCCACCCGGTCCGAAGACATCGCCCGTACCCACCGCGCCGCACTTGGTCGCGTGATCGAGGCGGCGGATGGCGTCGATCCCGACCGCATCGCGCAGGAACTGGCGCTGCTGGCGGTGAAACTCGACGTGACCGAGGAAATTGACCGCCTGCGCGCCCATATCGGCGCCGCGCGCGATCTGATCGCCAACGGCTCGCCGGTGGGGCGCAAGCTCGATTTCCTCACCCAGGAATTCAACCGCGAGGCCAACACGCTGTGCTCCAAGGCCCAGCACGCGGGACTCACGATGATCGGCCTCGCGCTGAAAACGGTGATCGACCAGATGCGCGAACAGGTGCAGAATGTGGAATAGCGCCGTCGTGCCGGATCTGCGGCACATCGGCGGGACCAGCATTTTCATAAGATGAAAAACGACATACAGCTTACGGAAAATGAAAGAAAAACCACATGAATGAGAAACGCCGTGGCCTGCTGATCATCCTGTCCTCACCATCGGGCGCTGGCAAGTCTACGCTGTCGCGACGGCTGCGCGATTGGGATCCGACCATCGCCTTTTCGGTCTCGGCCACGACCCGCACCCCGCGCGCCGGCGAGGTGGACGGCCAAGATTATCACTTCCTGACCCCCGATGCCTTCAAACGCGAGGTGACGGCGGGCGGAATGCTGGAACATGCGCATGTCTTCGGCCATTTCTACGGCTCGCCCAAAGGCCCGGTGCAGGCCGCGATTGATGAAGGGCGCGATGTGCTCTTTGATATCGACTGGCAGGGGGCACAGCAGATCCGTAACTCCGCGCTTGGCGCGCATACGCTCTCGATCTTTCTGCTGCCGCCCTCGATCCGTGAATTGCATCGCCGTCTGGAAATTCGCGGGCAGGACAGCAAAGAGGTGATCGCCAAGCGCATGCAGAAAAGCTGGGACGAGATCAGCCACTGGGACGGCTATGATTTCGTGCTGGTCAATGACGACCTTGATGCAACCGAGGCGCGACTGAAAACCATCATCGAGGCCACGCGCCTGCGCCGCAGCCAGCAGCCCTGGCTCACCAGCCATGTGCGCGCCCTCCACAGCGAATTCGAGGACAGCAGATGACGCTTTACGCATTGGACAAGCACAGCCCGAAAATCGCGGCGGACACCTGGGTGGCACCCGACGCTAACATCATCGGCAGGGTGGTGCTGGAAGAAGGAGCCTCGGTCTGGTTCGGCGCAACGCTGCGCGGCGACAACGAGGTGATTCATGTCGGCGCGGGCAGCAATCTGCAGGAAAACTGCGTCCTGCATACCGACATGGGCTATCCGCTGGTCATCGGCGCGGGCTGTACCATCGGGCACAAGGCGATGCTGCATGGCTGCACCATCGGCGAAAATTCCCTGATCGGGATGGGGGCCACGGTGCTGAACGGCGCGCGCATCGGGCGCGATTGCCTGATCGGCGCGGGCGCGCTGATCACCGAAGGCAAGGACATTCCCGACGGCAGCCTCGTGATGGGCGCGCCGGGCCGGCTGGTGCGCAGCCTTGATGCGGCGGCCATCGCGGGTCTGCGCGCCAGTGCACTGCATTACCAGCAGAACATGCGCCGGTTCCGCACCGGTCTGCGGGCGCTCTGAACGGCGATGCAGGGGTTGGCCTCTGTTCTCGCGGGCATCCCGCTGGCCGCGCTGCTGATCGGACCCGACCAGCGTATAGCCGCGACCAACCCGGCGGCGCTCGACCTTCTGGGGCAGGGGATCGGCGGACGGCATTTCCTGACCGCGCTGCGCCAGCCGGACGTTCTGACCGCCATCGAATCGACGCTGCGCGACCACGCGCCCCGCAGAACCGGCTATCAGGCCTCCGACTCGGGGCGCGACAGCAGTTTTGTGGTGCATGTGGCCTATATCGACACGCCCGAAAGCCACGGCGTGCTGGTCTGTTTCGAGGACATGACAGAACGCGAACAGGCCGCGCAGATGCGCCGCGATTTCGTCGCCAATGTCAGCCACGAACTGCGCACGCCACTCACCGCGCTGATGGGATTCATCGAGACCCTGCAGGGACCGGCGCGGCGTGACGACAAGGCGATAGACCGATTTCTCGGGATCATGCAGACCGAGGCGGCGCGCATGGAACGCCTGGTGCGCGACCTGCTGTCGCTCAGTCGCGTCGAGAGCGAAGAGCGCGTGCGCCCGCGCGAGCCGGTGGACCTCTCGGGCACCATCGGTTCGGTACTCTACATGCTGCGCCCGATGGCGCGCGAACGTGGTTGTGAGATCGCCTTCGATCCGGTCGAGGGCATCGAGGTGCCGGGCAATGCAGATCAGTTGCAGCAGGTGTTCACCAATCTCGTGGAGAACGCGATCAAATACGGCGGGGCCGGGAATCACATCACCATCACGATCGAGACCCTAGACAAAGACGTTACCCTGCGCGCCCCTGGCGTGGCCGTGCGCGTGCGCGACCGCGGCCCGGGGATCGACCCGCTGCATATCCCGCGCCTGACCGAGCGGTTCTACCGCGTCGACACCCACCGCTCGCGCGAGATGGGCGGCACCGGCCTTGGGTTGGCCATAGTGAAACACATCGTCAACCGTCATCGCGGGCGACTGCGAATCTCTTCGACTCCGGGCGAGGGCAGCGAATTCATGGTAATCCTGCCGCGCTGGACCGCATCCCAGGGCTGAACGCCGCCCGGCCTGCCGGAAAAATCCGCATGAATCCGCCAGCGTCATAAAACCGTTACACAAGTGTAACAAAAGGTTCGTGCAAAGACCCTAGCACAGCCCCCAAGGTCGCCTGCCAGGTGGCCTCGTGAAACCCAACTCAGGGAGCTATCCATGTCTCTTTTCAAAACCACCGTTTCCGCCGCGGCCCTCGCTGCGCTGGCTGCTGGCGCTGCCCACGCCCGTGACGAGATCCGTATCGTCGGCTCGTCCACCGTGTTTCCCTACACGCAGGCCGTGGCCGAGCAGTTCTCGAACAACACCGGCGCACCGTCGCCCATCGTCGAATCGACCGGCACCGGCGGCGGCATGAAGATTTTTTGCGGCGGCATCGGCGAGAGCCACCCCGACATCACCGGCGCATCGCGGGCGATGAAAGCCTCTGAATACGCCCTCTGCACCGAAAACGGCGTCACAGACATCACCGAGGCGATGATCGGCTATGACGGCCTGTCGATCGCCATTTCACGCAGCGCCCCCGCTGACTGGGATCTGACGCTCGAGCAGGTCTACCTCGCCCTCGCCGCCGAAGTGCCGGGCGACGGCGGCTGGATCGCCAACCCCTACAAGAAGTGGTCGGATATCGACGCAAGCCTGCCAGATGTCGAGATCCTCGCCTATGGCCCGCCGCCGACCTCGGGCACCCGTGACGCCTTTGTCGAACTGGCGATGCACGCCGGTTGCGAAGCCACCGATTTCATGAAGGCGCTGAAGGAATCCGACAAGGAGGCACACGACGCCGCGATCAAGGAAAACTGTTCGCGCATGCGTCAGGACGGGCCGTTTGTCGAGGCGGGCGAAAACGACAACCTGATCGTTCAGCGCCTGAATGCCGACGCCAATGCTGTGGGCATCTTCGGCTATTCGTTCCTCTACGAGAACCTCGACACGCTCAAGCCGGTGACCATCGCGGGCGTCGAGCCGTCGGCAGAGACCATCGTGGATTTCTCCTATCCGATCTCGCGCCCGCTGTTCTTCTACGTCAAGAACGCGCATCGCGGCGTGATCCCGAACCTGCAGGAATTCATCGAGGAATACATGTCCGATGACGCGATGGAGCCGGGCGGTTACCTGACCGAGCGCGGCATGGTCGCCCTGCCGGACGATCTGCGGGCCAAGACCCAGGAGGCCGTGATCGGTGCCGCCAACATGGACCCCAAGTCCTGACCGGCTGACATGACCTCGCCGCCCGGTTGACCAAGGCCGGGCGGCTTCTCTATCCTTGAACGGGGACGCCATGACCACCGCTGCCTTTCTCTGCCTCTTCGCGCTGGCGATCATCGGCTACGTCTGGAACAGACAGGCCGCAACCGCGATCAGACGCGACGGGGCGCGGCTGCATTCGCTGGTCGGATTTCACGGCGCCTTCTCTCTGCTCATGGTGCTGGTGCCGGTGCTGGTGGTGATCCTGCTCTGGCTGGTGTTGCAGGGCCATGTGATTGACAGCATCCTCAAATCCGGCATTGCCGCGCGTCTCGAAGGGTTGGGCACCGGCGAGGTGCAACTGATCATCGCCGAAATCAAGTCCATCGCCGGCGGCACGATCTTTGGTACGCCCGAGGACTGGAAACTGGCCGCCGCCGACCGCTATCTGGCGCTCAATGTCCGCAGCGGACAGCTGATGCTGGTGGTTGTCACGGCCTTGGCGCTTGGCCTGATGCTCTTCAGCCGCCGCAAGGTCGCGGCCGATTTCCGCGCCCGCCACGGGGTTGAACATATCATCTCCGGCCTGATGATCTTTTGCTCGGTGGTGGCGATCTTTGTCACCATCGGTATCGTCGCCTCGCTGATGTTCGAGACCGGCAAGTTCTTTGCCAAGGTGCCGGTCACCGAATTCCTCTTTGGCACCAACTGGGAGCCGCAGATCCCCCTGCGCGAGGATCAGGTTGCCGCCGAGGGCGCCTTCGGCTGGCTGCCGGTGATGTTGGGCACGCTGGTCATCACCGTCATCGCGCTGGTCGTTGCGGTGCCGGTGGGGCTGATGTCGGCCATCTATCTCAACGAATTCGCCCCCCGCAGGTTCCGCGCCGTTGCCAAGCCTTTTCTCGAAATTCTCGCGGGCGTGCCCACGGTGGTCTACGGCTTTTTCGCCATCCTCGTCGTGGCCCCCGCGATGCGCGGTTTCGGGCAGTCGATCGGCCTCGATGTCTCGCCCAATATCGCCCTCGCGGCGGGCAGCGTGATGGGCATCATGCTGATCCCCTTCATCTCGTCCTTTGCCGATGACGCGCTCTCGGCGGTGCCACAATCCCTGCGCGACGGCGCGCTCGGCCTTGGTGCGACGCGGGCCGAGATGATGACCTCGGTTCTCTTTCCGGCGGCCATTCCCGGCATCGTCGGCGGTATCCTTCTGGCGGTCAGCCGAGCCATCGGCGAAACCATGATTGTGGTCATGGCGGCGGGCCTGATCGCCAAGATGACCATCAATCCGCTCGACAGCGTCACCACCGTCACGGTGCAGATCGTGACCCTGCTGATCGGTGACACCTCCTTTGACAACCCCAAGACTCTCGCGGCCTTCGCGCTTGGCATGATGCTGTTTCTGGTGACGCTGATCATCAACGTCTTCGCCCTGCGCATCGTGCGCAAATACCGCGAAGCCTACGATTAAGGACGCCCGGCGATGACCGATCTTTCCGCGAACTCCGCCCCACTCGGGGCCGCTCAGCGCAACCACCTCAGGCGCCGCAATCGCCATCAGCTCATGCTGCAGGGCTTTGGCATCGCCGCCATCAGCTTTGCCGCGCTGATGTTGTTCATCCTCGTGTCCTCGCTCGTCGGCACCGGTTACAAGGCCTTTACCCAGACCCATATCCAGGTCGAGGTCTTTGTCGATCCCGAAGAGGTGTCCGTGGAAAAATTGCCGCGCGGCGGGTTCAGGGATGTGCTGCAGGCCAGCCTGCAGGCCCAACTGCCCGAGGTGAGCGAACGCGCCGATCTGCGCAGGCTCGAGGGCCTCTTTTCCAACGGCGCGCAATTCAGGCTGCGCGACATGATCGTCGCGGATCCCTCGCTGATCGGTCAGACCGTCACCCTCAGGGTGCCGATGTCCGATCCCTTCGACCAACTCGCCAAGGGCCTCGTCAAGCGCGACACGCCCGAGGCGCAGCGCCGCGTGACCGATCAGGAAATCGCCTGGTTCGACCGGCTGGATCAGGCCGGCATGATCACCCAGCCGCTGAACTGGGGTCTGCTGACCAATGCCGATTCGCGCTTTCCCGAGCTGGCGGGCCTCAAGGGCGCGCTTGTCGGCAGCTTCTGGGCGCTTCTGGTCTGCTTTCTGATCTCGTTCCCGCTGGGCATCGGCGCGGCCATCTATCTAGAGGAATTCGCGCCCAAAAACCGCTGGAGCGATCTTATCGAGGTCAATATCAACAACCTCGCCGCCGTGCCCTCGGTGGTGTTCGGCCTGCTGGCGCTTGCGGTGTTCATCGGGTGGTTCGGCCTGCCGCGCTCGGCCCCGCTGGTGGGTGGGATGACACTGGCGCTGATGACGATGCCGACGATCATCATCGCCACCCGCGCCGCTCTCAAGGCCGTGCCGCCCTCGATCCGCGAGGCGGCCCTTGGGGTAGGGGCCTCCAAACATCAGGTCGTGTTCGGCCATGTCCTGCCGCTTGCCATGCCCGGCATCCTCACCGGCACGATCATCGGTCTGGCGCAGGCGCTTGGCGAAACCGCACCTCTCCTGCTGATCGGCATGAATGCCTTTATCACCTCGGCCCCCGGCTCGCCGCTCGACAGCGCCACCGCGCTGCCCACGCAGATCTTCATCTGGGCCGACAGCCCCGAACGCGGCTTCGTCAGCCGCACCTCCGCCGCCATCCTCGTGCTTCTGACCTTCCTGATCACGATGAACGCCATCGCCATCTATCTGCGCAGCAAATTCGAGCGCAAATGGTAAGAAAGGACATTCCCATGTATGACGCGCCCAAGCTGGAGAGAAACGTGGACGACAGGACTATCAAATTTTCCGCCCGCAACGTGCATGTCTTTTACGGCGAGACAGAGGCGATCAAGGGCGTGGATGTCGATATCCTCGACAATACCGTCACCGCCTTTATCGGGCCGTCGGGTTGTGGCAAATCCACCTTTCTGCGCTGCCTCAACCGGATGAACGACACCATCGACATCTGCCGCGTGACCGGCGACATCAGGCTTGACGGGCACGACATCTACGACAGGTCGGTCGACCCGGTGCAACTGCGCGCCAAGGTCGGCATGGTGTTCCAGAAACCCAACCCTTTCCCCAAGTCGATCTATGACAACGTTGCCTACGGCCCCCGCATTCACGGTCTGGCCCGCACCAGGGCCGATCTCGACGCCATCGTCGAGCAATCCCTGCGCCGCGCCGCCCTCTGGGACGAGGCCAAGGACCGGCTCGACCAGCCCGGCACCGGCCTCTCCGGCGGCCAGCAGCAGCGGCTCTGCATCGCCCGCGCCGTTGCCACCTCGCCCGAGGTGCTCTTGATGGACGAACCCTGCTCGGCGCTCGACCCGATCGCAACGGCGCAGGTCGAGGAACTGATCGACGAACTGCGCCAGGACTATTCGGTCGTGATCGTGACCCACTCGATGCAGCAGGCCGCGCGCGTCAGCCAGAAGACCGCGTTCTTTCACCTCGGCCACCTTGTCGAATTCGGCGATACCGGTCAGATTTTCACCAACCCCCACGATGAGCGCACCGAGAGCTACATCACCGGGCGTATCGGCTAAGGATTTCCCAGATGTCCGACCACCAGCATATCGTGTCCTCCTTCGATCGCGATCTCGAAACCATCCAGGCCCATATCATGAAGATGGGCGGCATGGTCGAGCGCGCGATCTCGGATGCCGCCCGCTCGCTCGAAACCCGCGACGACGAACTGGCCGAAGAGGTCAGGGGGCGCGACAAGGCGATCGACGCCCTCGAAGAGCAGATCAACCAGGAGGCCGCCCGCGTCCTCGCCCTGCGCGCGCCCACGGCGCGCGACCTGCGCCTCATCCTCACCGTGATCAAGATCTCGGCCAGCCTCGAACGCATCGGCGACTACGCCAAGAACATGGCCAAGCGCACCTCTGTCCTGACCCGGATGTCGCCGGTCAACGGCTCTCCGGCGGCGCTGCGCCGCATGGCGCGCGAGGTCGAGGAAATGCTCAAGGACGTGCTCGACGCCTATATCCAGCGCGATCAGGATCTCGCCCGCGAGGTGATGCAGCGCGATCAGGATGTAGATCAGATGTATAACGCGATCTTCCGCGAATTCCTGACCTTCATGATGGAGGATCCGCGCAACATCACCGCCTGCATGCACCTGCATTTCATCGCCAAGAACACCGAACGAATGGGCGATCTGGTCACCGCCATCGCCGAACAGGTGGTCTATCTGGTCTCCGGCGAGATGCCTGACGAGCCCCGCCCCAAGGGCGATCAGACCTCGGTCGATCCGTCCATCGCCCCCGACATCCGGGCCTGAAACAGGAGCAGCGCACCATGTCCGCCGATCAGCCCACCGTCCTTCTGGTCGAGGACGAACCAGCACAGCGCGAGGTGCTGGGCTACAACCTGGAGGCCGACGGGTTTCGCGTCCTTACTGCCAGCAATGGCGAAGAGGCGCTGCTGATGGTATCGGAAATGCCGCCCGACATCATCGTGCTCGACTGGATGATGCCCAATGTCTCGGGGATAGAGGTCTGCCGCCAGCTCAAGACGCGCTCCGAGACCCGCAGCATTCCCATCATCATGCTCTCAGCCCGCTCGGAAGAGGTGGACCGCGTGCGCGGGCTGGAAACCGGGGCGGACGATTATGTGATCAAGCCCTATTCGCTAGTGGAACTGATGGCGCGGGTGCGTGCGCAACTGCGCCGCACCCGGCCCGCCTCGGTGGGCGAGCGGCTGGAATATCTCGACATCGTGCTCGATGCGGAAACCCACCGCGTGACCCGCGCGGAAAAGCCGCTGAAACTCGGGCCGACCGAATTTCGCCTGCTGTCCACGTTCATGGAAAAACCCGGTCGCGTCTGGTCGCGCGAGCAGTTGCTAGATCGCGTCTGGGGCCGCGACATCTATGTCGACACCCGCACCGTCGATGTGCATATCGGCCGGCTGCGCAAGGCGCTCTGCCAACACGGCGGTGCTGATCCGCTGCGCACCGTGCGCGGGGCGGGGTATGCCTTGGGCTAATCGCAGGGGCCGAGCACCGCGTGGCTCATTGCTCGGCTCGACCTTTCCACCTCAGGTCAAAACCGGCCCCCACCCGGCATTAACTGTTCCGCGCCGCAAATTCATGCCGGAGTAGGGGGGCGCCGCCGCCTAAACGCATCAGACGCCTGCGCCACGCGCGACAATGCTCGGCGCACCGCGACACGCCTACGGCAAGTCCAATCAACCGTATGGTTTTCCGCGAAAACCGTACAGCCTGTCAAAATAAACCCTATCTTAATCCATTCCAGAACCGCACCCTCATCGTGGCAGCAAATCCTCGTCCTCCGCCTGACCCGCCAGCCAGTCGCGGAATGTCGTCAGCGCCGGATCGCGCCCGTTCTGGACCGGCCAGACCAGGTAATAAGCGCCGGAAATCATGGTCTTGTCGCCCCAGACGCAGGTCAGCCGCCCGGTCGCCAGATCCTGCTCGGCCAGGTAGTCGGGCAACAGCGCGACGCCCAACCCGTGCAGTGCGGCCTGCGTTATGGTTGAAAACTGGTCATAGATCGTGCCGTTAACCTTTGCCCCCTCAACCCCATGCGCCGCCAGCCATGCCGCCCAGGCATTTGGTCGTGTCTCGATATGCAGAAGCGGCAGGTCCAGCAGATCCCGCGCCGCTCGTACCGGCGGGTGCGACGCGAGGAAATCAGGTGACGCCACCGGCAGGACAGCCTCGGTTTTCAGCCGCAGCGCCTCTGTTCCCAGCCAATCCGGTTTGCCGAAATGTATCGCTGCATCAAATGGTTCAGAGGCAAAGTTGAATGGTTTTAGACGGGTTGACAGGTTGATCGTCACCTCCGGGTGCAGCCGCGCGAAATCCGCCAGCCGTGGCACCAGCCACCGCATGCCAAAGCTGGGCAGGATCGCAAGGCTCAGGCTGCCGCCCACCGGATTGACCGTCAGCTTGACCGACGCCTGCGCGATCTGTTGCAGCGCGCTGCGAATCCTGTCGGCATACTCCGCCGCCTGCGGAGTCAGGACCAGGCTGCGCCCCTGCCGCAGGAACAGCGTCACGCCAAGCTGACCCTCCAGTGTTTTCAACTGCCTGCTGATAGCACTCTGGGTCTGCGACAATTCTTCCGCCGCTGCCGTGGCGCTGCCCAGCCGATCCAACGCCTCCAGCGCGCGCAGGGCAGAGATCGAGGGTAGAAAGCGGCGAGGCAGGGTCATGCTTGCGGTTTACTCATGGGTTGATGTGGAAATATCGTTATTCTTTGGGGTTTGACCAGTGTAACCTGTCCGAAACCCGTTAAAAAACGCATAAGGACTCCGCCATGACCGCCAAGACGCCGACGCTGCGCGCCAAGGATGCACCGGATCTTAACACATTCGATTGGGCCGACCCCTTCCGCCTTGCCGATCAGTTGTCCGAAGAGGAACGGATGATCGCCGAAAGCGCCCGCACATTCGCGCAGGAGACCCTGCAACCCCGTGTCATCGCTGCCTATCGCGAAGAACGGGTAGAGCCTGGAATCTTCAATGAAATGGGCAGGATGGGCCTTCTCGGCACCACCATCCCCGAGGAATACGGCGGGCTTGGCGCGGGCTATGTCAGCTATGGCCTCGTCGCCCGCGAGATCGAGCGCGTCGATTCGGGCTATCGCTCGATGATGAGCGTGCAATCCTCTCTCGTGATGTATCCGATCTATGCCTATGGCTCCAAGGATCAGCGCCGCAAATACCTGCCGGGTCTGGCCAGCGGCGAGTTGATCGGCTGTTTCGGCCTGACGGAACCCGACGCCGGTAGCGATCCGGCCGGCATGAAAACCCGCGCCATTCGCACAGATAGTGGATATCGCATCACCGGCACCAAGATGTGGATATCCAACAGCCCCATCGCCGATGTCTTCGTCATCTGGGCCAAGTCCGAGGCGCATGACGGCAAGATCCGCGGCTTCATTCTCGAAAAGGGCATGAAGGGCCTCAGCGCGCCGAAAGTGGGTGGCAAACTCAGCCTTCGCGCCTCGGTGACCGGCGAAATCGTGATGGACAATGTAGAGGTATCAGAGGACGCACTTTTGCCTAATGTTCAAGGGCTTAAGGGGCCTTTCGGATGTCTCAACCGCGCTCGATTCGGGATCGCCTGGGGCGTCATGGGGGCGGCCGAGTTCTGTTGGCACGCCGCCCGTCAATACGGCCTTGACCGGCGGCAATTCAACCGCCCGCTGGCCCAGACCCAGCTTTTCCAGTTGAAACTGGCCAACATGCAGACCGAAATCGCGCTCGGCCTTCAGGCCGCCCTGCGCGTCGGCCGCCTGATGGACGAGGCCAACGCCGCCCCCGAGATGATCAGCCTGATAAAACGCAACAACTGTGGCAAGGCGCTGGAAATCGCACGCCACGCCCGCGACATGCATGGCGGAAACGGAATTTCAGAGGAATTTCAAGTTATTAGACATATGGTCAACCTCGAGACCGTCAACACCTACGAAGGCACCCATGATGTCCATGCGCTGATCCTGGGGCGCGCACAAACCGGCTTGCAGGCGTTCTTCTGACAGGGCAGGGTCGGCCAGAACACGCAACAGGAGCCGTGATGACCGCAGGTCTGGGGAACCTCTGGCGCGATAGCGCCGCCGAACATCTCTCGGCCCCGCAGTTTCAGGGCAACCGCAACACCGATCTCGCCATCATCGGCGGCGGGTTCACCGGGCTGTCGGCTGCGCTGCATGCCGCGGAGCAGGGGGCAGAGGTAACCCTGCTTGAAGCTGAAACCATCGGTCATGGCGGTTCCGGGCGCAATGTCGGACTGGTCAATGCAGGGCTGTGGCTGCCGCCCGATGATGTCTGCAAAACCCTTGGAAATCAGGCGGGTGAGCATCTCAACAGCGTTCTGGCGACAGCCCCTGACCTGGTGTTCGACCTGATCGAACACCACGCCATCGCCTGCGAGCCGGTACGCGCGGGCACGCTGCATCTGGCGCATGCGCCGGGCGGGATGGAGCAGTTGCAGATGCGTCTAACCCAAACGCAGGCGCGCGGCGCGCCGGTGCGGCTGCTCGACGCACAGGAAACCGCGGCGCGACTTGGCACGGCGCGGTTTCACGGTGCCCTGCACGATTCCCGCGCAGGCACGATCCAGCCGCTGGCCTATGCGCGCGGGCTGGCGCGCGCCGCGACCGAACAGGGTGCGCGCCTGCACGAACAGAGCCCCGTCACCAGCGCCGAGCGGCGCGGCGGACAATGGCTGATTTCCACGCGGGGCGGCAAATTGCAGGCGCGCCGCCTGCTCATCGCCACCAACGCCTATCATCAGCCCGTTGCGCATATCAGACTGCCAAGCGTTCCCGTGGTGCAGTATTTTCAGCTCGCCACGACTCCGCTGGGGGACAATCTGGCGGGTGACATTCTGGCAGGCGGTGAGGGGGCATGGGATACCGGGCTGGTCATGACCTCGATCCGGCGGGATCGCGCGGGGCGCGTGATCCTCGGGGGCATGGGCGGCAATGCACGCCCACATGCCGACTGGGCGCGGCGCAAGCTGACGCAACTGTTTCCACGGCTCAAGGGGGCAGGGATCGAGCACGCCTGGGCGGGCCGGATCGCCATGACCCATGATCATCTGCCGCGTATTCAGCGCATGGGGCCGGGGGCCTATGCGATCTACGGCTATTCCGGGCGCGGTATCGGCCCCGGCACGGTCTTTGGCAAGGCCGTGGCCGAGGCGCTGTTGCAGGATAGTGAAGCGGGCCTGCCGGTCCCGGCGGTCGAGGCGCATCACGAGCGATTCGCTGCGCTCAGATCGCTCTATTACGAAACCGGAGCACGGCTTGTGCATCTGGCCGCCGCACGACCCTGACAAAATTGCACAGACATTGTGAGTGCTGGACCATTGTGCGCCCGCAGAAAAGGTTTACCTGCTCAGCCAGCATGTAACAGGAGCATGACATGGCACTTTCCGAGACCGGCGCACATTTCACGACCGGCAATCTCTTCCGGCATGTCTCGGTGATGTCTCTGACATCAAGCATCGGGCTGATGGCGATATTTGCGGTCGATCTGCTTGATATCGTGTTCATTTCCATGCTGGGGCGCGAGGAACTGGCGGCAGCAGCGGGCTATGCCAGCGTCATCATGTTCTTTGCCAGCGCCATCAATATCGGCCTGTCGATAGCGGCCGGCGCCCTGGTCGCGCGTGCGCTCGGCGAGAACAACCATGTCGATGCCCGTGAATTCGCCAGCAGCTCCGCAGTGATCGCGGTTGGTGTCGGGCTTGTCCTGCCGCTTCTGGCGCTGCCCAACATGGCGTTTTTGCTCGGTCTTGCCGGGGCCGACGGGCCGGTGGCCGAGATGGCGGCTGGCTATCTCTGGATCATCCTGCCGACAACATTCATGTCGGGCCTGTCGATGGTCACAGTGGCCGTGCTGAGGGCCTATGGGGATGCGCGCGGGGCGATGTATCCGGCGCTGCTGGGGGCGGGGGTCAATGCGGTGCTTGATCCGATCCTGATCTTCACGCTCGGCCTCGAATTGCAAGGCGCTGCCATGGCCACCGTGCTGGCTCGCCTTGCAACTGTGGGGCTGGCCATGGGACTCGCCATCCACCGCTATCGGGCGTTTGCCCGACCACGACCGCAATGTGTCGCCCGTGATTTCCGTGAAACGGCAATGATTGCGTTGCCCGCGGTGCTGGGCACAGTCGCCACGCCGGTCGGCACGGCCATCGTGACCCGCGAAATGGCGAAATACGGCTCAGACGCGGTGGCGGCACTGGCAGTGATCAACCGGATGATTCCGGTGGTCTTTTCCGTCGTGCTGGCGCTGTCGGGCGCGATCGGACCGATCTTTGGCCAGAACTTCGGGGCAGGGCGCATGGACCGGGTGCAAGAGACGTTCTCGGACGGGTTGAAATTTCTCGCGCTTTATGTGGTGGTCATGTCCGGGCTTCTGTTTGTGCTGCGCGATCCGCTGGCCGATCTCTTCGAGGCGACGGGGATGATGCGCTCCTTGCTCTACCTTTATCTCGGACCGCTGGCGCTGGCGTCGTTTTTCAACGGTGCGATTTTTGTCTCCAATGCCTCGTTCAACAATCTTGGCCATCCGTCATATTCGACCGGGGTGAACTGGGCGCGGCATACGCTTGGCACATGGCCTTTCGCGATCGCCTTCGGCGCGGTCTGGGGGGCGCATGGCGTGCTGATCGGACAGGCGGTTGGCGGTGCGATCTTTGCCGCCGTGGCGGTCTGGCTGGGCCTGCGCGTGATCGCGGCGCCGTGTCGTGATCCGCTCAAACTGCATTACAAATGCCCGGATCAACGGATGCAGGTGGTCACGAACCGGACTGGTCGCTAATGCGCATAATCAGTATTATGTAAATTACATATAGAAAAACCCTGAGCATACCATCTTGTTTCAACATATATTACATTGCTTTACGTCGCATTTCCCAGGCAAAGCTGTGCCGCACTCCTGCCTGAAATCTGATCAAGCGGACAGTGCTAACCAATCGTGCAGAGAGCGCAGTCGCCAGTATAACTCCGATGCAACCAATGCAGGTCTCGACAGGCCAAGGATTCACGGTCTATGAGAGAGTTCGGGAGCAAGAACATGACCAGTATCCTAATATTGAACGGCCCGAACCTCAATCTGCTCGGCACACGTCAGCCCGAGGTTTACGGACATACGACACTTGCCGATATCGAGGCCATGTGTCGGGCGAAAGCGGCGGACCTTGGTGTGGATCTCAGCTTTGAGCAGAGCAACCACGAAGGCGCGCTGATCGACGCGATCCACGCCGCGCGTGGACGGCATGACGGGATTATCCTGAATGCCGGGGCCTATACGCATACGTCCGTGGCGCTGATGGATGCAATCAGTTCTGCTGCCCTGCCCGCCATCGAGCTGCATCTGTCGAATGTGCATGCACGCGAGCCGTTCCGCCATCAGTCCTATATCGCAAAAGTGGTGGTTGGCATCATCTGCGGTTTCGGCGCCCGTGGCTATCTGCTGGCACTCGATGCAATCTGCGGGCATCTGGAGGATGGCGGGTGATAGAAGCCAGCAAGATCAATACGCTTGCGAATGCCACGTCGGTCGAGGAACTGTGGGATCTCCACACCCGGAACATGGCGGAGTTCGGATTTGACAGGTTGATCTATGGCTATACCCGCTATCGCACCGCCACCTCACTGGGCGATCCCGATGATTTCGTTCTGCTGACCAATCACAGCCCGAGCTACACGGATGTCTTCATCGGTGAAGGCCTGTATTTTCACGCGCCCATGGTGCGTTGGGCGCTCGAACATGACGGGGCCTGTTCCTGGTCGATTCTGGGCGAGATGATTGCAAGCGGCACCCTTAGCCCGCAGGAACGCAAGGTTTTCGAATTCAACCGATCCCAGAACGTCACCGCGGGCTATTCCATCAGCTTCAAGTCCCTGTCCCCGCGCACCAAGGGTGCGATTGCACTGACGGCCCGCCCAGGCATGGCCCAGGGCGAGGTGGATGCCATCTGGCAGCGTGCGGGAGAGCATATCATGGCGCTCAACAATGTTGTGCATCTTCGTATCCTCTGCCTGCCCTACACCGCCCCCAGCCGTGCGCTGACGCAGCGGCAAAGAGAGGTGCTCGGATGGGTTGGCGATGGCAAGACGGTGCAGGATATTGCCCTGCTCATGGGGCTAACCCCGGCAACGGTGGAAAAGCATCTGCGCCTGGCACGTCAGGCCCTGTCCGTTGAAACGACCGCCCAGGCGGTTCTCAAGGCCGCGCTTCAGAACCAGATGTTCATTCTGGAAAAATAGCGACAGTTTTCAGACTTTTTAATTCTGGTATGGAATTCCCTACTTTCCTTACCTTACGTAAGATATAATGATCTTCATGTTCCGTGAGTGGTGGCTTTGTAGCCCGGGAACATGGGGACCGTGTTGCCTTTTATTTCAAGGGATGATGCTGTTCTCTCCGGTTCTGCCGGAAGTCGGTCGTTGGCTCTTATAGTCGGAGTGGGCGACCGACCCTATCGTGGTCGGCGTTTCATCCCCATCAGACTGTCGACCAGATCGGCGGTGTTGCCTTGAAAGGCGGCACCGCTTTTTGTGTCGTATCTCTCCCGACATAAAAAAGGGCGGCCCGAGGCCACCCTTCTTCGATCCGCTGAGGCGAAGCTTTATCCCTGAGCGACCTTGGCGACTTCGGCCGCAAAATCCTCTTCCTTCTTCTCGATCCCCTCGCCCACTTCGACACGGGCGAAGGACAGGATTTCAACGCCAGCCTGCCGTGCGGCCTCGGCGACGGTGATATCCGGGTTCATCACGAATTTCTGGTTCAGCAGCGTGATTTCCTCGAGAAACTTTTTCATCCGCCCCGGGATGATGTTGTTCTGGATCACCGCTTCCGGCTTGGGTTTGGCCGACTGCGCGTTTTCTTCCAGCGCTTTCTGGGTCTGGACGGTCAGTTCGCGCTCCAGCACCGCGGGATCAAGGCTGGCCTCGTCCAGCGACATCGGCGCGGTGGCGGCAATGTGCATGGCGATCTGCTTGCCGATCCCGGCGTCAGTGCCCTTCAGCGCCACGAGGACGCCGATCTTGCCCATGTCGGGGGCGGCGGCGTTGTGGACATAAGAGACCACCACGTCGCCTTCGACGCGGGCCATGCGGCGCAGAGCCATGTTCTCGCCGATCACGGCGATCGCGTCGGTCAGCGCCTCGGACACCGGCTTGCCCGCGACCGGCGCCGCGTTGAGCGCCTCGATATCGGACACGCCGAGGGCCGCACCCGAGATCGTTGACACGAGTTTCTGGAAATCTGCGTTCTTGGCGACGAAATCGGTTTCCGAATTCACCTCGACAGCAACGCCGACGCCACCCTTGACGGCAACCCCGACAAGACCTTCTGCGGCGACGCGATCCGCTTTCTTGGCCGCCTTGGCCAGACCCTTGGTGCGCAGCCAGTCCACGGCCGCATCCATGTCGCCAGCCGTCTCGGTCAATGCCTTCTTCGCATCCATCATGCCTGCGCCCGTGCTGTCGCGCAGTTCCTTCACCATAGCAGCAGTGATCGCCATATCGGCTCTCCTCAAATTCAGTCGTGGATCGGGGGCGGCATATCCCGCGCCCCATGTCAGTTTCGTGACGGCGCTCAGCTCTCAGCCTCTGCGGTTTCGGCAGCAGCGGGCGCTTCGGTCAGAACCTCCTCGGCCGGGGCCTCTTCCAGCGCGCCCAGATCGACACCTGCGGCCCCCATCTGCGCCGACATTCCGTCCAGCGCGGCGCGGCTGACCAGATCGCAATAGAGAGCAATCGCCCGCGCCGCGTCGTCATTGCCCGGAATGATATAATCGACACCCTCGGGCGAGCAGTTGGTGTCAACCACCGCCACAACGGGAATACCCAGCTTGTTGGCTTCGGCCACGGCAAGCGCTTCTTTCTTGACGTCAATCACGAACAGCATGTCCGGCACACCGCCCATTTCGCGGATCCCGCCAAGGCTGGCCTGCAGTTTTGTCTGATCCCGTTCCATCCCGAGACGCTCTTTCTTGGTCAGCCCCTCGGCGCCGCCCTCGATCACCTCGTCGATCTGATTGAGGCGCTGAATGGATTTCGACACGGTCTGCCAGTTGGTCAGTGTGCCACCAAGCCAGCGGTGGTTCATGTAATACTGCGCGCATTTCTCTGCCGCCTCGGCGATCGGTTGAGACGCCTGCCGCTTGGTGCCGACAAAGAGGATGCGACCGCCCTTGGCGACGGTCTCGCGGATCGCGTTGAGCGCCGCGTCGAGCAGCGGCACGGTCTGCGTCAGGTCCATGATGTGGATGCCATTGCGCGCACCATAGATGAACTCGCCCATGCGGGGATTCCAACGCTGCGTCTGGTGGCCAAAGTGAACGCCAGCTTCCAACAGCTGACGCATAGTGAACTCAGGAAGAGCCATCGTCGTTTTCCTTTTCCGGTTTTCGCCTTGGCACGGGATGAGAAGCGGATGCTTCAACCGGTGGACAGACGGGGATGTCTCCCCCATGCGCCCGCCCATGCCTGCGGATTTCAATGGCGCGCATATAGCCGCCTCTTGGTGCGGGTGCAACCCCTGCCCCGCAATTTCGAACGACACAAGGCGCGCACACACAGATGGGCCATTGTGGCGCAAACGGATTATGCCTAGATAACGCCATGGCCCGATCCTGGATGACCGATGAACACGCCATTTGACGAACCACCCCTTGTCCCCAAGAAGCCCGGTCGTTTCGCTGGACTGCGGGCCAGTTTCCTGACCGGCCTGGTGGTGATCGCTCCGGTCGGCCTGACAATCTGGCTGATGTGGACGGTGATCGGATGGGTGGACGGATTCGTCCTGCCGCTCATCCCGGACAGATACCAGCCCGAGCAGTATATCGGCATCAACCTGCGCGGCGTCGGCGTGATCATCTTTCTGATCTTCACGGTGCTGGTGGGCTGGATCGCCAAGGGGCTGATCGGCCGCTCGCTGATCCTGTTCGCCGAGTCGCTGGTCAATCGCATGCCGGTGGTCCGCTCGATTTATTCGGGGGTGAAACAGATCGCCGAGACGGTCTTTGCCCAGTCCGAGCGGAGCTTTGAAAAGGCCTGCCTGATCCAGTATCCCCGCAAGGGCATCTGGGCCATCGGTTTCATCTCGACCGAGGCCAGGGGTGAAATTAATGAAAAGGCAGAAACCGACAGCGATCTGCTCAGCGTTTTCGTGCCCACCACGCCCAACCCGACCTCCGGCTTTCTGCTCTATTTTCCGCGCGAGGACGTGGTCGAATTGAACATGTCGATCGAGGATGCGGCCAAGCTGGTGATCTCGGCCGGTCTCGTCTATCCCGGCCAGACCAAACCGGATGCGCCAAACGGCAAGCGCACCTAAATCTCGTATGGCCCTGATTGGCGGGAATACGCCATGGATCAGAGTGCCGTCCAGCCGCCGTCGACACTGATCGTCGTTCCGGTGATCTGCGCCGCAGCATCCGAGCACAGGAATAACGCCGTGCCGCCCATCTGTTCAGTGGTGGCGAATTCCTTGGAGGGCTGCCGTTCCAGCATGACCTTCTTGATCACGTCCTCGCGGCTCATGCCGTATTTCTCCATCGTATCGGGGATCTGCGCCTCGACCAGCGGGGTCAGCACGTAGCCCGGACAGATCGCGTTGGCAGTGATCGGTTCCTGCGCGGTCTCCAGCGCGGTGACCTTGGTCAGCCCGACAATCCCGTGCTTTGCCGCGACATAGGCCGATTTGTAGGGACTCGCCGTGAGCCCATGCGCCGAGGCGATGTTGATCACCCGGCCCCAGCCTGCCTTGCGCATCATCGGCAAGGCGGCAGCGGTGGTATGGAACGCCGAGGTCAGGTTGATGGCGATGATCGCATCCCATTTGCCCGCCGGAAACTCGTCGATCGGGCAAACATGCTGGATACCCGCATTGTTCACCAGAACATCACAGCGCCCCGCCTTTTCGATTAGGGCGCGGCATTGCTCGCCGTTTGACATGTCCGCCTGAATATAACGCGCCTCCACGCCGGTCTCCTGCGCGATTCTGGCGGCCAGCGCGTGATCCTCTTTCGAATCGGTAAATGAATTCAGCACGACATTCGCCCCGGCACGCGCCAGTTCCTGTGCGATTCCCAGGCCGATTCCCGAATTCGACCCTGTGATAACGGCTGTTTTGCCTTTGACGCTCATGTCCACTCTCCCCGTTGGTAGTGCAGACGCAGCATAAGTGCTGCATCTGCGAATTGCACGGGGAATAGGCATCACGGTGCCGCGAGGCGCAAAAAAACGCCCGCACGAGGCGGGCGTCAAGTTATTGAGGCAGGTTTCATACAGGCAAGAAACCTATCGAGCAGTGCTCTCTTTATAAGCAATCCCGCGCCGCAGTCCAAGCTAAAAGTTTGAAAACCCATGAATCCGTCTCTAGGGTCCGGGTCAGATGAACATGGATCATCAGGGATTTTCAGCAAAATGAGATCAGTTTTCTTCTGCAGCCTCCGACCCGGATTGCTTGCACTGAGCCTCGCAGGAATGACCGCGATGGCGCAGTCGGAACCAGCGCATGGCATAGCTATGTATGGCGACCCGGCCCTTCCACCTGATTTTGTGTCGCTGCCCTACGCAAATCCTGAAGCGCCCAAAGGCGGGCGCGTGGTGACGGGTAATGTCGGCGGATTCGATTCGCTCAATCCCTTCATCCTGCGCGGCACGCCGCCATGGGAACTGGCCCACCTCACGCACGAGACGCTGATGGGACGATCCTGGGACGAAGCCTTCACGCTATACGGTCTGTTGGCCGAATCGGTCGAGACCGGACCGGACCGGAAATGGGTCGAATTCACCCTGCGCCCCGAGGCCCGTTTCTCGGATGGCACGCCGGTGACGGTCGAGGACGTGATCTGGTCCTATCGGGAACTCGGCACCCGTGGGCATCCCCGTTATCGAGGTTTCTGGGAAAAGGTCGCCACGATAGAGCAGACCGGCCCGCGCTCCTTGCGCCTGACCTTCAACGAGGTGGATCGCGAACTGGCGTTGCTGGCAGGCCTGCGCCCGGTGCTGCAAAAGGCGCAGTGGGAGGGGCGCGACATCACCGAGGCGGGGATCGCGGACATCCCCATCGGCACCGGCCCCTATATGGTAGAATCCTACGAGATTAACCGCTCCGTCGTCTTGCACCGCAACCCGGATTATTGGGGCCGTGATCTGCCCTTTCGACGCGGCACAGGCAATTTCGACGAGATCCGCATCGAATTCTACGGCGACGACACCGTTCTGAAAGAGGCATTCAAGGGCGGTCTGATCAGCTATGTGCGAGAATTCAATGCCGAGGCCTGGGCCACGCAATACGATTTTCCGGCCGTCCAGCGTGGAGAAATCGTGCTGTCGGAAATTCCGCATCGCAGACCTTCGGGCATGACCGGCTTTGTGATGAACACCCGCCGCGCACCGCTGGATGACTGGCGCGTGCGCGAGGCGCTGATCACGGCGTTCAATTTTGAATATATCAACGACACGCTGACCGGCGGGCGGCAACCGCGCATCACCTCGTATTTCTCGAACTCGGAACTTGGCATGGATCATGGCCCCGCCACAGGCCGGGTGCGTGAATTGCTGGAACCCTTCGCCGACACCCTCCTCCCGGGCACGCTGGAGGGCTATGCGCTGCCGGTGGGCGACGGCACCGCCCGCAACCGTGTCAATCTTCGCCGCGCGATGGACCTGCTGAACGAGGCGGGCTGGAGCGTGCAGGAGGGGCGTCTGGTCAATGCCTCGGGCACAGCGCTTCGACTGAATGTGCTTTTGCAGCAGGATGGCCTGATCGGGCAGGCAAGTGCCATGATGGACATATATGCCCGCGCGCTCGAACGGCTGGGCATCGTGCTGGACGTGGAGATGACCGACAAGGCGCAATATGCCGAGCGCGAGGCGCAGTATGATTTCGACCTGACGCTGATGCGCCGCTCGCTCTCGCTCAGCCCCGGCAATGAACAGCTGTTCTACTGGGGGTCTGCGGGCGCGGATCAGCCCGGCAGCCGGAACCTCATGGGGATGAAATCCGCCGCCGCCGAGGCGATGATCGCGTATATGCTGCAGGCGCGGAACCGCGAGGAATTCATCGCCGCCACCCGAGCGCTCGACCGGGTTCTGACGGCGGGGCGCTATGTAATCCCGATACATCAATACAGCGTGGGCCGTATTGCCCACCGGGCAGAGTTGAAATATCCTGAGGACAGGCTGCCGATCTACGGGGATGGCATCGGATTTCTGCCCGAGGTATGGTGGCACAAGGCAAAAGACTGAGAACAGGCAACAACCAAGAGGCAAGAGCATGCGAAAACTGTTTGTGCTCGCTCTCATCACCCTGATGGCCGCATGCGCCACGGTTGAGGGCGCGGGTCAGGATATTTCCGGGGCCGCGCGCGGCGTCCGGAGCTGGTTCTGAAGCCCTCGCAGGTCGGCATTTTGCCACAGGCGGCGGGCACAGTCGCCCCCCCCCGGAGTTGCAGGTTAACGCCGGGCTGCTGTCCTCGTTTCCTCTTGACCCCGGCGACAGTCCTGTCAAAACCGCGGCCATGAGCACCGCTACCCTGACCATCGACCTCGACGCCCTGACCGCAAACTGGCGCGCACTGGATGCCCTGTGTGCGGGCAGGACCGGCGCCGTGGTCAAGGCTGATGCCTACGGTCTCGGGGCGGATCGTGTCGCGCGCAGCTTGGCGCGCGCGGGAGCGCGGCATTTTTTCGTCGCCATCGCCGAAGAAGGGGCTGCCCTGCGCCAGACGCTTGGCCCTGGTCCGGCGATCCATGTCTTTTCCGGCCATATGCCAGGCGATGCCGACATGATCGGTGACATGGATCTGATCCCGATGATCAACACGGTAGACCAGATGATCCGCCATTTCGAGGCGCTGCCCGGACGACCCTTCGGCATCCAGCTTGACAGCGGCATGAACCGGCTGGGGATGGAGCCTGCGGAATGGGCCGCGGTGCGCGATCTCGCGCTTGCACAGGAACCACATCTGATCATGAGCCACCTGGCCTGCGCCGACGAGCCGGATGATGCGATGAATGCGCAGCAACTGACGACGTTCCGCGAGATGACCGATGGCACGGGTGTGCCGCGCAGCCTGGCCAGCACCGGAGGGATCCTGCTGGGCGAGGACTATCATTTCGATCTCGCGCGGCCCGGCATCGGGATTTATGGCGGACGACCCTTTGCCGAGGCGCGTCCGGTGGTCACACTCGATATCCCCGTGATTCAGTGCCGTAATCTCGCGCCAGGCGAAACCGTGGGCTACGGCAACGATTTCACCGCCGCGCGTGCGACGCGCATCGCCACCATCGCGGCGGGTTATGCCGACGGCATCCTGCGGACCATGGGGCCGAAAACCAGCCTCTGGGCCGAGGATATCCCCTGCCCCATCGCGGGTCGTATCTCGATGGATCTCATCGGCGTGGACATCACCGATATGGGCCACGACCCCAAGAGCCTGCAACTTCTCGGGCCGCATCAGGGTATCGACACGCTGGCTGACAATGCAGGCACCATCGCCTATGAAATCCTGACATCACTGGGGGCGCGCTACATGCGGCGATATATCGGCGGATGACATTTTTCCTGGGCTTTCTGGCCGGCATCGGGCGCTATGTCCTGACGGCACTGGCCGCGGTGGGGAGGATCGCGATCTTCGCGAGCGACACGGTCAGCCACCTGGCCCGACCGCCGTTCTATGCACGCGAATTCCTGCATGCGCTGATTCAGATCGGCTGGCTCTCGCTGCCCGTGGTGGGCATGACCGCGCTTTTCACCGGCGGCGCACTGGCGCTACAGATCTATGCGGGCGGCGCGCGGTTCAACGCGGAAACCGTGGTGCCATCAATTGTCGCCATCGGCCTCACACGCGAACTCGGGCCGGTTCTGGGCGGCCTCATGGTGGCGGCGCGGGTGGCGTCGTCCATCGCCGCCGAAATCGGCACCATGAAGGTGACCGAGCAGATCGACGCGCTGACCACGCTTTCGACGAATCCGATGAAATACCTCACCCTGCCCCGCGTTCTGGCCGCCACCCTTGCCGTGCCGGTTCTGGTCGGCGTGGGCGATGCGATCGGGATCATGGGCGGATTTCTGGTGGGTGTCGGGCGGCTTGATTTCGGGGCGGCGACCTATCTGCACAACACGATTGATTTCCTCGAGACATGGGATGTGCTCTCTGGACTCATCAAGGGTGCGGTATTTGGGTTCATCGTCGCGCTGATGGGGTGCTATCACGGCATGAATTCGGGGCGTGGCGCACAGGGTGTGGGCCGGGCGACAAAATCCGCGGTGGTGGCGGCCAGCGTGCTGATCCTCGCCTCCAATTACCTTCTGACAGAGTTGTTTTTCTCGGCATGATAGAGCTATCCGACGTTCACAAAGCCTTTGGCAACAACCGCGTTCTGCAAGGCGTCAACCTGACCATCGCGTCGGGCACCTCAATGGTGATCATCGGCGGGTCGGGCACGGGCAAATCCGTGGCGCTGAAATGTATCCTCGGCCTGATCCGCCCCGACAGCGGCAGCATCACCCTCGACGGGCTGGATGTGACCAAGGGCGATCGGGATGCGTTTCTGGCCCGTTTCGGCATGCTCTTTCAAGGCGGCGCGCTTTTCGACTCCCTGCCCGTCTGGCAGAACGTCGCCTTTCGTCTGCTGCGCGGGTCGCTCAAGCGCCCCATGGCAGAGGCCCGCGAGATCGCCATCGAGAAACTGCGCCGTGTCGGGCTCAAACCGGATGTGGCCGACAAGTTTCCGGCCGAACTGTCGGGCGGGATGCAAAAGCGCGTTGGCCTTGCCCGCGCCATCGCCGCCGAACCCGAGATCATCTTTTTCGACGAGCCGACTACTGGCCTCGATCCGATCATGGCGGGTGTCATCAACGATCTGATCCGCGAGATCGTGGTCGAGATGGGGGCGACGGCCATGACCATCACCCATGACATGACCAGCGTACGCGCCATCGCCGACAACGTCGCCATGTTGCATGACGGGGTGATCAAATGGACCGGTCCGGTGGACGAGATGGACGCATCGGGCGATCCTTATCTCGATCAGTTCATTCACGGCAGGGCTGATGGGCCGATCGAGGCGGTGCGGTGAGCGCGGCGCTCCGATACGCCAACCTTGCCTTGCTCATCCTGTTTCCGCTTGCCTGGTTCGCACCGCTGCTGCGCGCCGGGATCGCGCTGCCGCTCTTTGGCCTCTCGGAAATCAGCGTCATCTCTGGCCTGCAGGAACTCTGGCGCACCGATGTGTTCCTGGCCCTCCTTGTCACCTTCTTCGCCCTCTTCGCGCCCTATCTGAAAACCATCGCCCTTGCGCTCATCCATTTCGGCCTGATGCGACGCCGGGTGCTGCCCATCGTGCAGGTGCTGGGCAAGCTGGCGATGGCCGACATCTTTCTGATCGCGCTCTATATCGTGGTGGCCAAGGGCATCGCCCTCACGCGGATCGAGGTGGCCTGGGGGCTTTACCTGTTCACCGCCTGCATCCTTGCGTCGATGGTCATTGGCCGGCTGTCCGAAAGAAGGCCGCCGTGATTGCGGATTTGCGCTACCTGCGCTTTCTGGTTTGACCACGGGTACTGGTTGGGGCATCACGCAGCTATGGCAAAGCTCACCTCATTCTCCTGCACAGCCTGTGGCGCGGTGCATACGCGCTGGTCGGGCCGCTGCGAGGCATGCGGTGAGTGGAATTCCATAGTGGAGGAGGCACCATTGTCCGCCGGTCCAAAGGGCAAGAGCCTCGGCGGCAGGCGCGGCGCACATCTGGCCCTGACGGATCTGGTCACCGAAGAGGTTCCGCCGCCACGCACCCTCTCGGGCATCGGCGAGCTTGACCGTGTTCTGGGCGGCGGTCTCGTGCCCGCCAGTGCCGTTCTGGTGGGGGGGGATCCGGGTATCGGTAAATCCACCCTCCTGTTGCAGGCGGCGGCGCAGTTCGCCCGTGCCGGGCTGAAGACATTCTACGTCTCGGGAGAAGAGGCAAGCGCGCAGGTGCGGATGCGTGCACAGCGTTTGGGGCTGGCAAAGGCTCCGGTCAAACTGGCCACCGCCACGGCGCTGCGCGACATCCTGACCACGCTGGAGGCCGAACGGCCCGATCTCGTCATCATAGATTCGATCCAGACCATGTGGTCCGATATCGTCGAGGCAGCCCCCGGCAGCGTGAGCCAGGTGCGGGCAGCTGCGCATGAACTGACAAGTTTCGCCAAGCGTACAGGCACCAGCGTGATCCTTGTCGGCCATGTTACCAAGGACGGTCAGATCGCCGGCCCCCGCGTGGTCGAACACATGGTCGATTGCGTGCTCTATTTCGAGGGCGAGCGCGGCCATCAGTTCCGCATCCTGCGCAGCGTCAAGAACCGCTTTGGCCCCGCCGACGAAATCGGCGTGTTCGAAATGACTGGCGGCGGTCTGGCCGAGGTGGCCAACCCCTCGGCGCTCTTTCTCTCGGGGCGCGGTACACCCGCGCCCGGCTCGGTGGTGTTCTCCGGAATCGAGGGAACACGACCGCTGCTGGTGGAATTGCAGGCGCTGGTAGCCCCCACGCCCCATGCCCAGCCCCGCCGCGCCGTGGTCGGCTGGGACGGCGCGCGCCTTGCGATGATACTTGCCGTGCTCGAGGCGCGCTGCGGCATCCCCTTTGCCGGACTTGATGTCTATCTCAATGTCGCGGGTGGCCTCAAGATCAGCGAACCGGCAGCAGATCTTGCAGTGGCGGCGGCGCTGCTGAGCGCGCGCGAGGATACCGCACTGCCCGCCAACACGGTGGTTTTCGGCGAAATCAGCCTGTCGGGGGCGCTGCGCCCGGTGGGTCAGACAGAAAACAGGTTGAAAGAGGCGCAAAAACTTGGTTTCACAGCGGCGATAACCCCGTCAGGTGGCAAGACGGGGGGCGACAGCGGGCTCAAACTGACCCGAATGGGCGATCTGACCGCATTTGTAGGCGATATATTTGGCGCAGGTTAGGGCCTGAGGGACAGGAAGAGAGCATGGAAGGTTTCACCATCATTGACGGCGTTGTGGCGCTGTTCATCGTCTTGTCGGCACTACTGGCCTATTCACGCGGCTTCGTCCGCGAGGCGCTGGCAATTGCAGGCTGGGTTGTGGCGGGGATACTCGCCTTCATTTTCGCCCCGCAGGTCGAGCCGCTCGTCAAGGAAATTCCGGTGGTGGGTGAATTCATCGCCGACAGTTGCGAACTCAGCATGATCGGGGCCTTCGCGGCGGTGTTTGCCGTGGGGCTGATCGTCGCCTCACTGATCACACCGCTGTTTTCCTCGCTGGCGCAGCGCTCGGTGCTGGGCGGGCTGGACCAGGGGCTGGGATTTGTCTTTGGCGTGGCACGCGGCGTGCTTCTGGTGGCGATCGCCTATTTCGTCTATCAGACGGTTGTGACCTCCCAATCCATCCAGATCATCGACGATAGCCGCTCGGCACGGATTTTCTCGCAACTCACTGACAAGGTTCAGGACGGCAATCCCGAGCAGGTGCTCGGTTGGGTCACCCGGAAATACGAGGAACTTATCGGCAGCTGCGACGCGCCACAGCAGTAAACCTCGGGCATAATCGCGCAAACGCCTCGTTTTGCCCTGCACTGTGATAGTTTCGTGACATCGAGAGGCTGAGCGCGTATGAGAGGCGCAAGTGCGATAACCGGATTCGGAGTTGCCCGCATTGTCCAGAGAAATGCCCCCCGCTCACCCGTTCGATGATGACAAGCTCAAGGAGGAATGCGGAATTTTCGGCGTGATCGGGCTGACCGATGCCGCGAACTTCGTGGCCCTCGGCCTGCACGCCCTGCAACATCGCGGGCAAGAGGCTGGCGGTATCGTCAGCCACGACCCCGAACTCGGCTTCAACTCCGTGCGTCGGTTTGGCTATGTGCGTGACAACTTCACCCGTCAGTCCCTGATGGAAACGCTGCCCGGCCCGCTGGCCATCGGCCATGTGCGCTATTCCACCGCCGGGGCCAAGGGGGCCGCGATCCGCGACGTCCAGCCCTTTTTCGGTGAGTTCTCCATGGGCGGCGCCGCGATTGCCCATAACGGCAATATCACCAACGCCAATGCCCTGCGCCGGGAACTGATCGAGCGCGGATCGATCTTTCAGTCGGGGTCGGACAGCGAATGCATCATTCACCTCATGGCGCGGTCGCTGCAACGCAACATCCCCGAACGGATGGAGGATGCCCTGCGCCGGGTCGAGGGTGCCTTTTCAGTGGTCGCCATGACCCGGAGCGAGCTGATCGGCGTGCGTGATCCTCTGGGCGTGCGTCCCCTGGTACTGGGGCAGTTGGGCGAAGGTTGGGTCCTGTCGTCCGAGACCTGCGCACTCGACATCATCGGGGCGACCTTCGTGCGAGAGATCGAACCGGGCGAGATGGTGGTGATCTCCGCCAGACATGGCGTCGAGAGCCATTTTCCATTCCGCCGTCAGCAGCCGCGTTTCTGCATCTTCGAGCATGTCTATTTTTCGCGCCCCGACAGCATCATCGGCGGGCGCAGCGTTTATGAAACCCGCCATCAAATCGGCGTGGAACTGGCGCGCGAGGCCCCTGTCGAGGCCGATCTCGTCTGCCCCGTTCCCGACAGCGGCACCCCCGCCGCCATCGGCTACAGCCACGAATCCGGCATTCCATACGCAATGGGCATCATCCGCAATCAATATATGGGCCGCACCTTCATCGAGCCGACCGAACAGATTCGCAATATGGGCGTGCGGCTCAAGCTGAACGTCAACCGCGCTCTGATCAAAGGCAAGCGCGTCATTCTGGTGGATGACAGCGTGGTGCGCGGCACGACCAGCCGCAAGATCAAGGAAATGATCCTCGACGCGGGGGCGCGCGAGGTGCATTTCCGCATTGCCAGCCCGCCGACGGCCTGGCCCTGCTTTTACGGCGTGGACACGCCGCAACGCGAAAAACTGCTGGCGGCGACCATGTCCGAGGATGAGATGCGGGAACATCTGGCCGTGGACAGCCTGCGATTCATTTCGCTGGACGGCCTCTACCGGGCTGTCGGCGAGGCCGGTGGTCGTAACGCCAAATGCCCGCAATATTGCGACGCCTGTTTTTCCGGCGAATATCCCGTCGCCCCTTCCGACATGATCGAAAAGGGATTCGAGCTGAAAGCCGCTGAATAGGCGCATCCGTCGATCCCGGTCGGAAACCGGCATCCTCATGCCGCGTTGCAGCGAAATTCCGCCGACAGTGGCACGAGGCCTGTTCCAGCATGTGCAGAGCAGATAGGAGCAGGCTTCGATCCCAACTGTCGAGGATGACATGACAGATACGACCAAGACCCCGGATGCCACGCTCGACGCCGCCACCACGCGCAATGCTTTGCCCGATGCCCGCCTGACCTTGGTGGGTACGATGCACGGACCGGAACGCGCGCGCGCTCTGGTGCGGCGGGGACACGACAGGTACACAACGGTTTCGGTTGGCGATCCGATCAGCGGTGCAACGGTGGCCGCGATCGGCGAAGGCGTGATCGTGCTGTCGCGTGGCGGCCGGACGGAACGGTTGAGCCTGCCAGCGGCATAACGCTTGATCGCCGCGCGGCTTTGCGCTTGGATCGGGACATGCCCGACGCACCGCTCCGATTTCGCCCGCACCATTTTCTTTGCGCCCTCGGATTCGCGGGCAAGGGGTATTCCGACGTCTTCACCGCTAATCTGGTGCATATTGTTGTGGACAGGTTACGGGCAGAAGGTGGCGATCAGACGCTTGTAGAGGTGGTGGATGCCGCGGATGACATCTGCGCGCCCTGCCCCAAGCGGCGCGGCCTGCTCTGTGAAACCCAAGACAGGATTGTCACGCTTGACGCCCGCCATGCGTTGGCGCTCGGGCTGTGCGCCGGGGATAGGCTGACATGGGGGGCGGCGCAGGTCCGCATGAAATCCTCTGTGCCGCCCGGATCGCTGGCCACGCTCTGCGCAGGCTGCCAATGGCTTGACCTGGGGCTGTGTGAGGCTGCTCTGCTGCGATTGCACTCAGATGAAGAACGCGACGCAAGCTTTTGAATTAAAAAGCGCCGCCAGAAACAGGCGGCGCCTTGCAGTCGATAACGCGGCAATCAGGCCTTGCGCGATTTCACAATCGCCCAAGCTCCGGCCACGATCATCGCGGCCAGAACGGCCTTGACGGTATCGCCCAGCAGGAAGGGGGCCATCCAGCCGCTCCAGAGAGCATCCCAACTCTTGCCCATCATCGCTGCCGGCCAGGCCAGGCCAGGCAGATAGAGCAGAGCCGAGATGCCAATGCCGCTAAGAGCTGTCGAAACCACGCCGCGCGCAAGCCCCTTTTCCACCGCCAGACCGGCGAGCCAGGCCATGCCGACAAAGCCAAAAAGGAAACCCGCCGTCGGCCCCATAAGCGCCGCGCCGTTCATGCCGTTTGCAAAGACCGGCAGCCCCAACGCCCCCTCGGCGAGATAGGCCAGCAGCGTCACAGCCCCGAGGCGCGAGCCGAAGGTCAGCCCGACGATCAGAATGGCCAGCGTCTGCAGGGTCAGCGGCACCGGATAGAACGGGACGCTGACCTGAGCGGCCAGAGCAATGAAAAGCGAGCCGCCCAGAACAAGGCCCGCCTTGCGGAGCAGGGTATGCTGGCCGATCACGGCCTTGGTGAAAACTGTATCGCGCATGTTTTCGCGTCCCTCTGTTATGCGTGCGTTCATCGACTTTTTCGCTGCATGCGCGAGAAAGTCAAGCGATAGCCCTTGATTTGCGCGCCGTCTGGTGGGATTTGCCGCATATGAACACCGATATTCCTCCCCGCATTGCCCTTGTGACCGGCGCGTCGCGCGGTCTTGGGGCCGCCATGGCCGAGTCGTTGGCCCGAACTCATCATGTCGTTGCCGTTGCCCGCACCACCGGCGCGCTCGAAGAGCTGGACGACCGCATTCAGGCGGCGGGCGGCAGCGCGACGCTCGCGCCCATGGACATCACAAAGACTGAGGCGATGGCGCAGCTTTGCCGCTCGATCCATGACCGCTGGGGCAGCGTGGCGATCTGGGTTCACGCGGCGGTGCATGCCGCGCCCCTCATGCCTGCGGCGCATCTGGCCGAGGGTGACTGGATCAAATCCGTGGCCTGTAACGTGACGGCCACCGGTATTCTCATTCCCTTCATCGCGCCGCTGCTGGGCGAAGAGGGTCAGGCGGTGTTCCTTGAAGATCCGCGCGCGGGCGAGAAATTCTTTGGCATCTACGGCGCGACCAAGGCGGCGCAGATCGCCCTGGCCCGCAGTTGGCAGGCCGAGAGCGTTCGCACCGGGCCAACGGTGCATATCCTGACCCCTGCCCCGATGCCGACCGCCACCCGCGCCCGCTTTTTCCCGGGCGAGAACAAGACCCCCCTCGCCCATCCGCGCGACGAGGCGCAGCGCCTGCTGGCTCTTTTGCATTAGCCGCGACTGCGCGGCTTGTTGCCTGCGCCGGGGGGCGCTAGACAGGACCGGAACCAACACGGGAGCAAGGCTTTGCGCATCCTCATAACCAATGACGACGGCATCAACGCACCGGGGCTGGAAGTTCTGCACGAGATCGCCACTGCCCTCGCCGGGAATGCGGGCGAGGTCTGGAGCGTCGCCCCTGCGTTCGAGCAGTCGGGCGTGGGGCATTGCATTTCCTACACCCGGCCGATGATGGTCTCAAAAATGGCAGAACGGCGCTATGCCGCCGAGGGTAGCCCCGCAGACTGCGTGCTGGCCGGCCTGCACGACGTGATGAAGGATTGCCGCCCCGATCTGGTTCTGTCGGGGGTCAACCGGGGCAACAACGCTGCCGAAAACGCCGTCTATTCCGGCACCGTGGGTGCGGCGATGGAGGCCGCATTGCAGGGCGTGCCCGCCGTGGCGCTCAGCCAGTATTACGGACCTGGCAACCGCGACCTCGCGGATACGTTCGAGGCGGCGCGCGTCCATGGATTGCCCACCTTGCGACGTCTGCTCGACAAGGGTGTCTGGACCAGAGACGATTACGGCATCTTCTACAACATCAACTTCCCTCCCGTGTCCGCGGCGGAGGTCAGGGGCCTGCGCGCCGCGCGGCAGGGGTTTCGCCGCGACATGGGCTATGGTGTTCAGCCGCATGTCTCACCCTCGGGACGGCGTTTTCTCTGGGTCACCGGCGCGCCACAGCAGCAGCCGACCAGCCCCGGTTCGGACGCGGACGTGAACCTGCAAGGCTATATCTCGGTCACGCCGATGCGTGCCGACCTGACCGCGCATGACGCCCTGGAGGCGCTGAAAGCCATCGAATGAGTGACGAGGCTGACAAGATCGCCGAACGCAAGATGCAGTTCCTCTTTGCGCTTCGCTCCAAGGGGGTGACGGATGCGCGCGTGCTGACCGCGATGGAGCGGATCGACCGTGGCCCGTTCATCCGGGGCTATTTTGCGGAACGCGCCTACGAGGACATGCCGCTGCCGATTGCCTGTGGCCAGACGATCAGCCAGCCTTCGGTGGTCGGGTTGATGACACAGGCGCTCAAGGTGACAAACCGCGACACGGTGCTCGAGGTCGGCACCGGCTCGGGCTATCAGGCGGCGATCCTCAGCCAACTGGCGCGCCGCGTCTATACGGTGGACCGTCACAAGCGACTGGTGCGAGAGGCTCATGAGGTTTTTCGCAGCCTGAACCTAACGAATGTCACCACGCTGACGGCCGATGGAAGCTTTGGCTTGCCCGATCAGGCTCCCTTTGACCGGATCATCGTGACAGCGGCGGCAGAGGATCCGCCTGGCCCCCTATTGGCCCAATTGAAAATCGGGGGTATCATGGTGTTGCCCGTGGGTCAGTCCGATGCGGTGCAGCGATTGATCCGTGTGACCCGGAACGAGTCCGGGTTCGATTATGACGAGTTGCGCCCGGTGCGCTTTGTGCCGCTGGTCGAAGGGCTGGGGCGCGATGTCTGACACCGCCGGCGGTGCAGGTGAACCAAGACCCCGGCCAACAAGGGGCAGGATATGAGGATGATCGAGATGCCCAGTTTTCCGCGTTCCATGCCGATACTGACCACCCTGATGCTGACCCTCGCAGCCTGCGAGCAGCCGCTCGACATGGATATGCGCGGCCTGTTCGGCAATGCGCCCAGCACCGCCGATGCCGCCCGCAACGCCACGACCAACCGGCCTGCGCCCGACGCGCGCGGGATAATTTCCTATCCTGGCTATCAGGTCGCCGTTGCCGAGCGCGGCGACACACTGGCGACGCTGGCCCGCCGGATCGGCGCCGATCCGCAGGAACTGGCGCGGTTCAACGGCATTCAGACCGGCGACCCACTGCGTCAGGGGGAGGTGATCGCCCTGCCCGGTCGCGTGGCCGAACCAACCGGCGGGCCGATTCAGCCTCCGGGCGGAGTCGATATCACCACGCTTGCCGATGGCGCGATCCGCCGGGCTGATGAACAACAGGTGCAGACTACGACGCTTGCACCCGCCGCGCAGGTCGGGGTCGAGCCGGTGCGTCACAAGGTCGAACGCGGCGAGACGGCCTTCAGCATCGCGCGGCTCTATGATGTTTCGATCCGCAGTCTTGCCGACTGGAACGGTCTGGGGGCGGATTTTGCCGTGCGCGAAGGCCAGTATCTTCTGATCCCCGTCGCCATGCCGGGCGAGAATACAGATCCTTTCGACGCAACCGAGATCGCCGCAGTGACAGCCCCCGGCGCCGGATCGCCCACGCCGACACCGCCGAGCGCCTCCAAACCGCTGCCGCCCGAGGATACCACGCCTGCGGCAGCCCCGGTCGAGACCACGGCGGCGCCCGACCTGAGCGCAAGCGAAACCACCCGCACAGGTGCACGCATGGCTTTTCCGGTCACGGGCGACATCATCCGTGATTATGCCAAGGGTCGCAATGACGGGATCGACATTGCCGCCGCACCGGGGACGGCGGTGAATGCGGCTGACGACGGCGTTGTCGCCGCAATCACCGAGGATACGAACGGCATCCCGATCATCGTGGTCAAGCATTCCGGCAATATTCTGACGGTCTATTCGAATGTCGGCGGGCTCGCGGTGGCCAAGGGTGACAACGTCAGGCGCGGTCAGAAACTGGCGGAAATCCGGCGCGAGGGCACGGCAGCGCTACACTTCGAGGTGCGTGACGGTTTCGACAGCGTCGATCCGATGACTTATCTCAACCCGTCCTGAGGGCTATTTTGGCGGTGGCGCGGCACAATGCCCGCCCGTCGCCGCCAGCCCTGAGCCAAGCGCCAGCATCGGCGGTGCGGTATAGGGATTTAGCGATCGTGATTGAGTGAAATCCAGAGCCATCAGGCCCAGCATCCCGAGCGCCAGCAGAAGTCCTACATGCCCGCGCGTCATCGCCGTGCCTCCAGCCCCAGCATCGGGCGCAGGCGAATACCCAGCCACGATCCGGCAAAGGCGGCGACAAACCAGACCCAGCCATGCAGCGATCCGGTGCCGATTCCACTGAAAAATGCCCCGATATTGCAGCCAAACGCCAGCCGCGAGGTATACCCCAGCATTAGCCCGGCAATCACGACCGCCACCCATGCCCGCACCGGCAACCTTGGCAGGGCTGAGAAAAATCCCGCCCGCCACCATGTCATCAGCGCCGCTCCCCCGATCAGGCCCAGATTGGTGAGCGAGGTCACATCGGTCAGCAGGCTTGCCTCGACCTGCGCTGCATTCGCGGGCGCCGCCCAGAAGGTCGAGCCAGAGAGGTCTCCCCCCGCCGCCACGACCCCCTTGGCCACCCAGAGACCGAGACCATAGACCACGCCCCAGGGCTGGCCCGCCACGACCAGATGCAGGATTGCCAGCACCGCCAGCACCAGCACCGCGCCCCAGATGCGCGCAGGCAGGCGGTGGCTGCCCTTTGTCCCGAACATCAGTGCCAGAACTGCCAATGCCGCAAGCCCCGCCAGCGTGATCAGCAATCCGCGCGTGCCGCTCATCGCCAGCACAGGCAGGCTGCCCAGATCGGTCCACCACGTCAGGTGATAGGCCCCGGCGAAACTGCCGATGGCGAAGAACGGCAGCGCCACCGCCCCGATGACATTGCCGCTGCCGGCGTTCACCAATGTGCCCGAGCCACAGCCCAGCACGATCTGCATTGCCGCCCCAAAGAGGAACGCGCCGCCGATCATCGCTATCCCGATCGGGGCATGCGCGCCCTTGAGTTCCGCGCCATTCGCCGCCAGCAGCGGAAACGCCGCGACGGCGACGATGGCGATACAGATGAACTGCGCGATGAGGCCAGAGGCGTCTCGCTCCAGAATCATCCGCCGCCACGGCCCGGTAAAGCCGAAACGGAACCCTTCCAGCGTCAGGCCAAAACCAAGCCCGATCAGCAGGATCGCGCCATAACGCGGACCGGCCAGCAGCGCCACGACGAGCACGATCAGCGCCACGCAAAGGATAACGCCCCCGCGCGAGACCGCGCTGGGGCCGGAGGACAGCGGCGCGGCTGTGGATGTGGTCATGCTGCCCTGCTCAGTATTTGCCGGTGATCTTGTTCAGCATGTTCCGGAACAGCCCTGGCACATTGGCCATCTCATAGCCGGACTGCGACCAGCCGACCATCGATTCCGGGTAGAGGCGAACGCCCTCTATCCCCGCAATCTCGCTGAGCGCGAACCAGTTTGTCGCAGCCCAGTGTCCGGTGTTGCAGAAGGACACCAGCCGGTCGCCCTGCTCGAACCCGTTTTCCGCCGCCAGCTGACGAACCAGGTCAGGCTTGATCAACGCCGGCTCATCACCGCCAAACCAGCGGTCGTGGGTGAAATAACGCGATTGCGGCAGGGTGCCCGGACGCTCCGCCGCGCCATGTTTTGTCTCGCCCTTCCAGAATGCCTCGGGGCGCGCGTCGATCAACTCGGCACTATCCTCACCGTCGATGATCGCCTTGACATCCTCGCGCGTGGCCAGCCATGTCGGGTCATAGCGCGCCGTGATCGTGCTTGGCGCAACCGTGGGGCCACTGCCCGTGTCGACGCTCTGCCCCGCCTGTTGCCAGCCGTTCATACCGCCGTTCAGGATCGCCAGATCGCTGACTCCGCTGGATTTCAGCGTCCAGTATACCCGGGCTGCCGCACCAAAATCTGTCTGGTCGCTGCCCTGATGGACAATGACGACAGGCTGGTCGGTGGTAATGCCCAACTCGCGCAGCACCTCGGTCAACTGGTCTTCGGGCACCAGCTCTCCGGGATTGTCCGGCCCTCCCCGGAACAGCCCATAGGGCGCGGGCCGCGATCCGGGAATATGCCCGGCCTCATAAGCAGCCCCGGTGCGTATATCGAGCACGATGGGTTGTTCGTTCTCCAGCGCGGTCTTCAGATCCTCGGCGTCGATCAGCGGGCCCAATCCGGCATGAGCTGTCAGTGGAACGAGCGTCAAGGCGACGGCAAAGCAGGTTTTTCGAAATCCTTGGAACATTTCAGCCCCCTTTCAAATCCGGCACGCTCCGCAGGGGCGCACCTCACTTCATTTCACGTTGAAATCTATTCCGATCCGGGTCGGTCAGCAAGGTTGCACCCTGCGCATCACATTCAGTTGAGACAAAGAAAGGAATGCCGTCCGTCTGAATACAGGATCGCGAAACACTGGTCGACCTATTCTGGCAATACCAGGGGCGGCGTTCTGTCAGTTTGCTCTCCGGCGCAACAACTTTTCGTTTCAGACCCGCAAACCCGACTTGCGAATTTCGGCCCTCCGTCCGGCGATTCCGCTTTCCGGCGCAAAAATCTCTTTGTATCGCTTGCGCAGGCAATCCGGGCAAGAGGCGCTGAACCGCTGTGACAGAATATGACTACATCATCGTCGGTGCCGGTTCGGCAGGCTGTGTGCTGGCCGAGCGTCTGAGCGCCAGCGGGCGGCACCAGGTGCTGATCCTCGAGGCGGGCGGACGCGGACGCAGCCCATGGATCGCCCTGCCCCTTGGCTATGGCAAGACCTTCTTTGACGCTCGGGTGAACTGGAAATACGAAAGCGACACCGAAGAGACCCTTGCCGGGCGGCGTGGCTACTGGCCGCGCGGCAAGGGGGTGGGCGGATCGGGGGCGATCAACGCCCTGGTCTATGCGCGCGGTCTGCCGCATGATTTCGACGACTGGGAGGCGGCGGGTGCCACCGGCTGGGGCTGGCAAAACGTTCGCCGCGCCTACGAGGCGCTGGAGACGCAAGTTGCATCCGATGGCGCGCGACGCGGCGCGGGGCCGATCACGGTGCAGGATGTCTCGGACCAGATACACCCGGTCAACCGGTATTTCTTTGCTGCGGTTGACGAAATGGGCCTGCCCCGTACCGAGGATATCAATGATCCCTCCGGCGAGGGCGGCACGGTCTACAGAATCAACACGGCGGGGGGCATGCGCAATTCCTCGGCGCGGGCCTGTCTGAACCCGGCGCTGAGACGCGCCAATGTCAGGCTGATCACCGGCGCGCTGGTCGAACGGGTGGTATTCGAGGGTAGCCGCGCGGTGGCGGTGCAATTCCGGCGGGGCGACAGACAGCATACCGTCCGAGCGGGTCGCGAGATCGTGCTGAGCGCGGGGAGCGTGACCTCGCCGCGTCTCCTGCAACTGTCGGGCATCGGACCGGCAGACCTGCTGCGCAGCCACGGAATCGTACCGCTTATGGATGCGCCGCATGTGGGCGGCAATCTACAGGATCATCTGGGGGTCAACTATTATTTCCGCGCCACGGAACGCACGCTCAACAACGAACTGGCGCCCCTTTGGGGCAAGATGCGCGCGGCGCTGCGCTATGCGCTGACGCGGCGGGGGCCGCTGGCGCTGTCGGTCAATCAGTGCGGCGGCTATTTTCGCTCGCGGCCCGGCCAGAACCACCCGGACCAGCAGATCTATTTCAACCCGGTCACCTATACGACCACGCCAGCCGGCAAGCGTTCGGTCATCCGGCCTGACCCGTTTGCGGGTTTCATCCTGGGCTTTCAGCCCTCGCGCCCGACCAGCCGCGGGCGGGTCGACATAAGCGGTGCCGATTCCGGTGCGCCGCCCCTCATCCGGCCCAATTCGCTTGCCACAGAAGAGGATCGCGCGCAGGTGATCGCGGGCGGGCGACTCTGCCAGAGGCTGATCACCACAGCTGCGCTAAACCGGCTGATCGAGAGCGCCATGGGGGACGACCTGCGCCAGATGGATGACGCGGCCATTCTCGAGGATTTCCGGCAGCGCTGCGGCACGGTATTTCATCCGGTGGGCACCTGCCGGATGGGGGTGGAGGCGGATCAGTCGGTGGTCGACCCCCGCCTGCGGGTGCATGGGATGGCGGGGTTGCGGGTGGTGGATGCCTCGGTCTTTCCCAATGTCACGTCGGGCAATACCAATGCGCCGACAATGATGCTGGCATGGCGCGCCGCTGATCTCATGCTCGAGGACGCGTGAGATATCTCTGTGGCAGCATAGGCCGTTGCAAGCAATGGAATTCAAGACGCACAGCCCTGAGGTGAGTGCGCAAAGCCAGGATATTTCAAGGGGCACGACGCGGCTTTTGCAGATTTTCGGTGCATGAATATAGTTTGATCAACACCTTGCAGGCCCACTGTGGAATGCACAATTGCAGCCGGGGTGGATAAACTGCCCGTGAGGGTACTTGATTTGGATTATCTCTTTCTTCTGGCTGGTTTGTTCGGTCTGTTTTTCGGTGGTGAGGCGCTCGTGCGCGGCAGCGTAGGCATCGCCCGTCGCATGGCGATTTCGCCGCTGCTAATCGGACTAACCGTCGTGGGTTTTGGCACCTCGACGCCCGAACTTCTGGTCTCGGTCGACGCCGCGTGGCGCGGTGTGCCCGATATCGCGCTCGGCAATATCGTGGGCTCGAACATCGCCAATATCCTGCTGATCATCGGCCTGTCGGCGCTGGTCTGGCCGATCAGGGTGATGGGTGCAACGCTGCGCCGCGACACAACCGTGATGATGGCGGCGGCGCTGGCGCTGGTGCCGATCTTTGCCATGGGGCAGATGAACCGGCTGTCGGGGGTCATTCTGCTTGCCGGTCTGATGACCTATCTGATCTGGGCCTATCGCCAGTCGGGCGATGCGATACCGGACGATGCGGGCCTGCCTGCACCGGCCTCTGTGCTCGTCTCGGGTCTCTGGGTGATCGGTGGTCTGATTGCGCTGATGGTCGGCGCGCGGCTGCTGGTGGATGGCGCGGTCTCGATTGCCCGCAGTTACGGCATATCCGAAGCCTTCATCGGCCTTACCATTGTCGCGGTCGGCACCTCGCTGCCCGAACTTGCCACTTCGGTGATCGCAGCCTTTCGGCGGCAGTCGGAGATCGCTATCGGCAATATCGTGGGCTCCAACATCTTCAATGTTCTGTGCATTCTGGGCGTGACGGCACTGATTGCTCCGATCCCGGTGGCCTCGCGGTTCCTGACCTTCGACCTGCCGGTCATGATCGCCGTCTCGCTGGTGCTGACCGGCCTCTTGCTCGCCCGTCCGGTGATCGGGCGCGGAACAGGCGCTGGCATGCTGGCGGGCTATGCCGTCTATGTCTGGGCGGCACAAGGATGACACAAACGCTGCGACAGGGTGGCGGGAAACTGGGCGCGATCCTGTCGCGCCTTGTCGTCGTGCTGGTGCTGGCGCTTTTCGGCGTGTCGCAGGGTGGTACGGACACAAGGGCGGCACAGGTCGGTCCTGTTGCCGCGAACCAGATCGACCATCCCCATGGCATCCTGTCGGCGCAGCGGGATTGGGTGGCTGCACCCCTGCCCGGCGACGACAGACCCGATCTGGCAGAACCGGCCACCACACCCCTCGCGCAGCGTATGCCACGTGCGACACGAATCTCGTCTCTGCCACAGCGGGGTCTCCATCCCGTTAGCCTCCATATCCTGCCTTCGGTCCGGGGTCCGCCTGCAGCCTGACGCGCGCCGTCCGTCAGACTGAAATCTCAGGCACAAAGGATCCTCAAGATGCGCCGCCCAGCATGGGTCGTGATGACCTATACCCTCCTCCTGCTTCTGGCAGTGGCGATGGCCCTCCCGAACTTTCTTCCCCCTACCATCCGCAACGCACTGCCCGACTGGACGACGCGCCAGACTGTCTCTCTTGGCCTCGACCTTCAGGGGGGCGCGCATCTGCTGCTGGCGGTCAATCGCGATGACCTTGCACAGGCGCGGTTGCAGGCCTTGCACGAAACCCTCGTTGCCGAAATGCGTGCTCAGAACATCAATCCGGCGGCCATCCGGATCGAAGGACTGTCCCTGTCAGCCCCCGCAGACGACGCGCTGTTCAGCGCCATGCAGGGGATTACCAGTACGGCCGTCCAACCCGGCAGCCCGTCGGATTTCACCGTGGATCAGACTGGTGACATCTTGCAACTGGCGCTGACCGAAGCAGGGTTGGACCGCGCGGCGACCGACGCCGCCAACCGAAGTCTCGAGGTGATCCGTCACCGGGTTGATCAGGCAGGCGTGTCCGAACCTGTCATCAGCCGGGTCGGGAGCGATCGTATCCTGGTCCAGATGCCGGGCGTCGAAAACCCGGCGCAGTTGCGCGAACTGCTGGGCTCCACCGCGAAGATGAGCTTCCAGATGGTCGCCCCCGGGCCCGGGCCCGGCGTGTCGATGCTGGAAATGCGAGACGGCTCCGGGGCGATCCCGGTCGAGGATCGCGTCGCGCTCTCGGGCGACCGGCTGGACCGGGCGGCATCTGCCTTCGACCCCGATACCGGGCGTCCGATGGTCACATTCGCCTTCGACAGGCAGGGGGCGGTGACCTTTGCCGAGATCACGGCAACCAATATCGGCCAGCGCTTTGCCGTTGTGCTGGATGGCCGCGTGCTGACCGCACCGGTCATTCAGTCGGCCATTCCCGGCGGCAAGGGTCAGATCACCGGCGATTTCACTCTGGAAGAGGCGCAGACACTGGCGGTGCTGCTGACCTCGGGCGCGCTGCCAGCCTCGCTTGATGTGATCGAGGAACGCAGCGTCGGCGCGGCGCTTGGCGCGGATTCGATCAAGGCCGGTCTCGTCACTGGTGTGATCGGCTTAACGCTGGTGGTGGCTATGATGGTCGGGCTCTACGGTGGCTGGGGGCTGCTGGCCAGCACGGTTCTGGGGCTCAACGTCATGCTAACCTTGGCCGCCCTTGGACTGCTGGGGGCCACGTTGACCCTGCCGGGGATAGCCGGGATCATCCTCTGTCTTGGTATTGCGGTGGACAGCAACATCCTGATCTTCAGCCGCATTCGAGAGGAGACGGCGAAGGGCGCAATCGCGATCAAGGCGTTGACGCAGGGCTATGCGCGGGCCTGGGCGACCATCCTTGACGCCAACATCACGACGTTGCTTGCGATGGTGCTGCTGTTCCTGTTCGGCGCGGGCGCGATCCGCGGCTTTGCCGTCACCATGAGCCTCGGCATCGTGATCTCCATGTTCACAGCGGTGGTGCTGATGCGGATGATGATGGAGGCGCTGGTGCGCCGCAGCAAACCCGCGCGGCTTGCCATCGCCCCGCTGGTCGGGGGCGTGCCCGCGCCCGGTGCGCTCTCCTTCATGCGGTGCGGGCGGCTGACGCTGGCGGTCTCGGCCGCGCTGTCGTTGGGGGCGGTGGGCGCGCTGGTCTGGCCGGGGCCGAACCTCGGTATCGACTTCACCGGGGGCGTGCAGATGGTGCTGCGGTCCGACGCGCCGGTGCCGCTGGCCGAACTGCGCGCGGCGCTCGCGGCCGGTGTGCCGGGTGATGTCAGCCTGCAGGCCTTCGGCGACCCGAACGAGGCGTTGATCCGCCTGCAGGGCGAGGCCGGGCAGGCCACGGTTGCTGCGGTGGAAACCGCCGCCGCGAAGGTCGTTCCGGGCGCGGTCTTCGACCAGATCGACCTCGTCGGCCCCACTATCAGCGGCGAACTTGCCACGACCGGGCTGATCGCGCTGTCGCTCGCGGTGCTGGCCATGCTGGCCTACATCTGGATCCGGTTCGAGTGGCACTTCGCGGCCGGGGCCATCGTGGTGCTGTTTCTCGACGTCACCAAGACCTTCGGTGTCATCGCCGTGACCGGGTGGGAGGTGAACCTGACCACCATCGTCGCCCTGCTGACCCTGATCGGCTATTCGGTAAACGACAAGGTGGTGGTCTATGACCGCATCCGCGAGCACCTGCGCGGCGGCGATGACGCGCCGCTGGCGGATGTGATCGACCGCAGTCTTAATCAGGTTCTGGCGCGCTGCATCTTCACCTCGGGTACCACGCTGGCGGCGCTCCTGCCCATGGCGATCTGGGGCGGGTCAACGGTTGCCGGATTTGCATTGCCGATGATCGCGGGGGTGGTTATCGCCACGGCCTCCTCGCTTTTTGTGTCAGGGCCGGTTCTGGCATGGCTCGTCGCGCAAGGCCCGGCACGCCTGCACGGAGGTCCGTTGCGGCATCCCGGCCATAATTCAGAGACTCCATCAGAACCACACCGTCTCAACGGACCCTGAGACGATCGTCCCGGAGAGAAAATACTTGCAGATCGCACGGGCAGTCGGTCAGGGAACAGTCCCTTCCGCAGAGCCCTTGTGAAGATTGAAAAAAGCGATCGCAGCCGGATCAGGCGACACCCTTTGTTAGGGCAAGTGGCGGGGGGATGAGACTGACGTCGAACCTTCTTTTGTGGATGCCGCTCGGTTTGCAAGGAAATTCTGATCTTCTGGACTTGTGATCGAGTGCGTACTTTTGTCAGGCCTGTTCGTGCGGCTGACATGGCGCCGCTGGCCGGGATGGTGATGCGCGGACCGGGTCCAAATCTCCAACGGCGAGCTCGAGGCTCGGAGAAGGTTTCTGGTTTGCCCGACCCGGATCATGTCGATCATGTGCCCATTCGGATCATGCCTTCCTCACAACTCGGTGGCCCGGCTGCCGATTCAACG